>CAXASQ010000003.1:0-280876 GCA_963971675.1 uncultured Alphaproteobacteria bacterium
GAACCGTACGAACTCACCCTGCACGCCGCATTCCTCGCAGGCGATGGGATCGGGCGCGTCCACCTGGAAGTGCATTTCGTCGTCGGTGGATTTGCAGCCCAGCACCTGGTACTCAGGCAGGTGCAGGATGTTGTCGGGCATTTCGGTCATGCGGTGTTCTCCTCATGGTGGAAGCTCCATAGCTATTGCGACAGATTCCCATTAATCATCAGTGTGGCGCAGTACGGGTTTGGCAGACTGCGCCGTAAAGGGAAGAAGAACCGGTCAATGCAAGGGACTATCGCCAAGTGTGGAAACCTGTCCTTTCCTGGCGTTGACAAGTACGGCCACGATGATGGCTGCGATGCCAAGAGCAACCCCGCTCGCCGCAAGTCCCAAGCCATAACCCTGAATCAGCGCATCACCGGCTGACTGCACCAGTTCGGCATCGCCGACTTCCCGACCGCGATACAGAGAAGCAAATGCCTCGGGCATCCGACTGGCCGTGACGGAGACAGAAATGCTCGAAAGGATAGCCAGCCCCAACGCAACACCAATCTGTTGCGACGCGTTGAACAACGCCGATGCGATGCCGGTCTCCTGTGCTTGCACACCCTTCACGGCCGTCAATGCCAGCGCAATGACCGCTCCCACGAAACCGAAGGCGGTGAGGAAGGCGGCTGGCATGAAGTGCCAGCTATAGTCGAGTTGTTGCCCGATGGTCGAAAGCCAGAACAATGCAGCGCTAGCGACCAGCGCAGCCGGAGCTGCGACCTCGCGCGGCGTAAAGCGCATGACAAGCTTTGAACTGACAACAGCACCAATGATGATACCCACCCCAAAGGGCAGAAACGCCATGGCGGTCAGGGTCGGGCTATAGCTGAGGATGTGCTGCAAATAGAGCGTCAGCAAATAGATCATGCCCATGGGGCCGAAGCCCAGCAGCAGCATGGCCAGGTACGAACCGGATCGGTTGCGATCCTTGAACAAGCGGAGCGGCAAAAGTGGATCACTGCTGCGCGACTGTAAAACCAAGAACAGCGGCAGCAGGATAGCCGTAGTGGCGAATGCAATGAGCGTAATGCCATCGGTCCAGCCATGTTCACCACCACGGGTAATTCCATAGACGAGTGCTGCCATGCCGATGATGCTGGAAAGCGCTCCCGTCAGGTCGGGGCGTCCCTTGTGCAATTCCGCTTCGACAAGTGTTCTCGAACCAGTGAGCACCGCCAAACCGATGGGTACATTGATGAAGAACGCCCAACGCCAGCCAAGCAGGCCTGTCAGAAATCCTCCAAGAATCAATCCAGCAATAATGCCAAGGCCAGACATTGCTCCGTAGACGGCCATGGCCTTGTTGCGCTCCTTGCCTTCCGGAAAGGTCGTGGCGATCAACGCCAGGGCATTGGGCGCTGTCAATGCTGCGCCGAACCCTTGGAGGCCGCGCGAGGCAATCATGCTCACGGTGTCCTGGGCCAGGCCAACGAGAAGCGATGCAACCGTAAAGATCGCCATGCCGACCTGCAACATACGCCGACGTCCATACAGATCGCCCAGCCTGCCACCGAACAGGAGCAATCCGCCAAAGGCGAGAATGTACGCATTGATCACCCAAGGCAGGTTCGCTGCCGAGATTCCGAGGTCATTCTGGAGTGTTGGCAACGCAATATTTGCGATCGTATCGTCAAGCACCACCATGAGCTGGGCGGTGGCGATAACGGCCAAGGCCAGACCGAGTGGGCGCTCTGGTCTGCCTGAGTGAGAAGGGGACTCTGTGGATATCGATTAACTCCTTTGTGTTTAGTGCGATTACCGAACACCGGTTGCGCTGACTTTTCACAAAAGGGTAATCGTTCCAATGGTTGGAAGGTCAAGGCTGCGTTTGCATGCCTTGCACAGAGAGACTGTCGGCATCGGCCAGGTCTTATCAATAGCCGTGCATTTGGCAGCCCGTCGGCACAGAGCACTCGACAAATCAAAGTCTGAGGCTCCGCAGTTGACCTTACCAGCGTTGGAAAGACTAGATTGGTCGCTGGGACGATCAGGTTCCTCAATTCTCTGATTCTGTGAAGGAGTTCGATATGTATCGATTCAACGTTAACGGCATGACCTGTGGCCACTGCACATCCGCCGTCGAAAAAGCCATTAAAAGTATCGACCCACAGGCGGAAATATCTACAGATATAGAACACGCCGAGGTCACCGTGCGCAGCCAGGTCAATGAGGCGCGTATCAGTGATGCCATCCGCGAGGCTGGGTACGATAATCAGCACCTTGCCGGGTAATCATTCAGGTCAGGGCAAGGACGCCGCTTCTGAAGTAGACGCGTCAGCGCTTCTCTTTCCCGCGACGTTGCGTGCAATTGGGTTCAATCCCGATAGCCCCGAAGCGCGTGGAATTAAGTTCTCGCTCACCCTTAGGCGTTCCTTTCACTACGCCATCCCCGGCCAGACCGCTGATAATCGGGCAGTCCGGCCGAGCGTCGCCCTGGCAGTTTTCCGCCAGGTGCTTGAGTGCACGGCTCATTTCCTGGAGTTCGCGCGCCTTGAGCTCAAGCTCCGCGACATGCTCAAGCGCAAGACGTTTGACGTCGGCGCTCGCACGACCCCGGTCGCGCCAGAGCGCAACCAGTTTATTCATCTGCGCCACCGAAAACCCGAGATCCCGTGCGCGCCGGATGAAGCGCAGGGTTTGCACATCCTTGTCCGAGTAATCCCTGTATCCAGCTTCAGTTCGCAACGCTTCCGGAATCAAGCCGATCGATTCGTAGTAGCGGATCATCTTCGCCGATACACCCGATGCCTCCGCTGCCTTTCCAATATTCATAGCCATGCCTCTCCAGATAACATCAAGCCTGCACTGTGGCAGGCTCGGTTGTCCTTATTTCGCTTGTGCAAATTCCACCTGTCTCTGCGACACGTCGTTGTCGTCCGTCCCCATGGGTGAGCGGAAATGACGCAATCTCAGTGCATTGCCGAGTACAAACACCGACGACAGTGCCATGGCGCCGGCAGCGAAGACGGGCGAAAGCAGGATGTCGTAGGCCGGATAGAGCACACCTGCCGCGACCGGAATCAAAGCCGTGTTGTAGGCAAACGCCCAGAACAGATTTTGTCGGATGTTGTCGATGGTTGCCTTCGACAAGGCGATCGCCTTTGGCACACCTTGCAGGTTACCCGACATCAGCACCACATCAGCCGCTTCAATGGCAATGTCCGTACCTGTGCCAATGGCAAGACCTACATCCGCTTCGGCCAGAGCGGGAGCGTCGTTGATGCCATCACCGACGAACGCCACCTTGCCGTGCTCTCCCTTAAGGCGGCGCACCGCGTCGACCTTGCCGTCCGGTAGCACTTCCGCCACCACCTCGTCGATCCCGAGTCGCGCCGCGATGGCCTTGGCCGTGTGGGCGTTGTCGCCGGTGATCATCGCGACCTTGAGCCCGAGATCGTGCAGGGCCTTGATGGCAGCAGGCGTCGTTTCCTTGATCGGGTCGGCAACGGCGATAATCGCCGCAAGCTTGCCCTCTATCGCAGCATAGAGCGGAGACTTACCCTCGTCGCCGAGGCGTTTGGCGACCTTGGAGAACGCCGCCACGTCGTGACCGAGTTCGCTCATGTAGCGGTCAGCACCTATCTCGACCCGCTTGCCACCGGCCTCAGCCTTCACGCCAAAACCCGTCACCGATTCGAAGTTCGACACGTCCGGCAGTGAGATGTTCTCCGCGGCGGCGTTCACGATCGCACGGGCGATCGGGTGTTCGGACTTGGCCTCGACGGCCGCGATCAGACCCAGGACGTTTGCACGTTCGAATCCAGCAGCCAGTTCCAGGTCGGTCAAGGCGGGTTTGCCTTCCGTCAACGTGCCCGTCTTGTCAACGGCGACGACCTTGGCGTCCTTGAGCAGTTGCAGCGCTTCGCCCTTGCGGAAGAGCACGCCCAGCTCGGCACCGCGGCCGGTGCCCACCATGATCGAGGTCGGTGTGGCCAGCCCCATGGCGCAAGGGCAGGCGATGATCAGGACCGCAACGGCGTTGACCAGCGCGAAAGTGAGCGCGGGCGACGGGCCGAAATAAAGCCATGCAGCGAAGGTGAGCGCGGCCACGGCGAAGACCGCCGGCACGAAATACATCGTCACCTTGTCGACCAGCGCCTGAATCGGCAGCTTCGACCCCTGCGCTTCTTCCACCATGCGGATGATCTGCGACAGAACGGTGTTGCCGCCGACAGCCGTCGCACGGATGGCGAACGCGCCTTTCTGGTTCACCGTTCCGGCCACGACCTCGCTGCCGTTCGTCTTGGAGACGGGGATCGGCTCGCCGGTGATCATCGATTCATCGACATAGCTTTCGCCTTCGATGAGTTCGCCATCCACCGGGATGCGATCGCCGGGACGAACCTCGACGATATCTCCCGACAGGACGGAATCGATCGGCAACTCGACCGTCTTTCCGTCCCTGCGCACACGGGCCATCTTGGCCTGAAGGCCGACCAGGCGCTTGATCGCCTCGGAGGTGCGTCCCTTGGCGCGAGCCTCCAGCAACCGGCCGAGCAGGATGAGAGTGACGATAACAGCGGCGGCCTCAAAGTAGACGTTGACGGCTCCGTCGGGCAGGAACCCCGGCGCGAAGGTCGCCACGAGCGAATAGCCATAGGCTGCCATGGTGCCGACCGCGACCAGGGAGTTCATGTCGGGGGCAAGCCGCCCGAGGGCCGGAAACCCCTTGTGGTAAAAGCGGATGCCCGGCACGAACAGAACGATGGTTGTCAACACGAACTGGAGATACCAATTCGTCTCCATGCCGATCGTTGAGGCAATCAGGTCGTGCATGCCAGGAATGAGGTGTGAGCCCATCTCCAGAATGAAGACAGGCACGGTCAACACCGCTGCAATCGTGAAATCACGTGTCAGTCCACGGCGTTCCGCGTCCTTCTTCTCGGTGCGCTCATCGGTCTCGCCCCGACTGCTACCCGTAGCAGCCGCGATTACCCTGGCATCATATCCCGCGTTCTCGATAGCCGTCACCAAGGCGGTCGCATCGGCGCTGCCCTGGATCGTGGCTCTTTCAGTCGCAAGGTTGACAACGGCACTGGTGACGCCGGGCACAGCCTTGAGCGCCTTTTCGACGCGACCGACACAGGACGCGCAGGTCATACCTTCGATGGAAAGCTCTGTGGTCTCAGCAGGCACCGAATAGCCAGCTTTCTCGATAGCGTTGATGAGTGATCCGCGGTCGAGTGGCGAAGCGGACTGGATATCGGCACGTTCGGTCACCAGGTTCACCGTAACAGTGTCAACGCCCTCGACCTTCTTGAGTTCAGCCTCCACGCGCCCGACGCAGGAAGCGCAACTCATACCTTCGATGGGAAAGCTTGTCACCGTCACAGCCGACGGATTCAATTTGTCTTGAGTATGCATCATTCGTCTTCTCCACAAGCATCTCCTGATGATATTCCAGAAAGATAAACCTTCCTATTGTGGGAAGGTCAAGCGCTAAATTTCCTGATGCATAGTTACCACACCCAGTACTTACGGGAACATCGAATCCGGGTTTAGGTTGAAAACTCCATACGAGTGTTGTCAGCAGTCAGTGGCACATCGGACAAATTCGCGCTAAGGGAGCGTTCGAGGTAGACAGAAGGATGCGCGATGAATTCTCTAGTACCACAATCCTTACGCATTTGTTCCAGGCCTCGCCAACCAGTTTTTCCGTTGGGAAAGTGTAATCTGTGATTGCACGCCAAAGAGAAAATCAACCAGCTAATCCGAATACCCAAGATTTTTAGTGATAAAACGTTCTGGCAATTGAAAATGTGATGCTATCACCCGAACATGGCCATATACTATTGTTGCATTATGGCCATTTTTAGGGGAATAGTGGAATAAAATATGGCGTTACCCTTAGATAAGCCGTTATAGCTGTGTTACAAAGTCATATTGTCGGAATTAACCATTTCTGATACCTATATCAGAATATTATGAGAAATAGGGGGAGGCACTTAACGTGTTTACACTTCTGAAGATAAAGTCCGTTGCCGCCCGGACCGCCTTGATTTCACTGGCGCTGTTCGTTTCTGCATGTGCAGCTCAGAACCAGGCATCCTCGGTCGCTCCGAGCTCACTTGCCGAGGCACCCCAGTATGTGATTGGCCCGCAGGACGAACTCAATGTCTTCGTCTGGCAGAACCCGGATCTTTCCGTCACTGTCCCGGTCCGCCCGGATGGCCGGATCTCGACCCCGCTGGTTGATGACATGATGGCCGCTTCGAAAACATCGCAGCAACTCGCCCGCGATATCGAGAAGCAGCTGGCCAAATATGTCAAGGATCCGCTCGTCACCGTTACGGTTCAGACTTTCAATGGTCCCTATGACCAGCAGATCCGTATCGTTGGACAGGCCGCCGAGCCAAAAGCCATCCCCTATCGCAACGATATGACGGTTCTGGACGCGATCATTGCCGTTGGCGGCATGACGGAGTTTGCAGCCGGCAACCGGGCTGTCATCGTCCGCAAGGAAGGCGGAGAGCAGATGTCCTATAACGTCCGTCTTGATGACCTGATCGTCGGCGGCGATGTAAGCGCCAATGTACCGCTCCTGCCGGGGGATATTCTGATTATTCCGCAAAGCTGGTTCTAGTAGCGTGGCGGCAATCTCGATTGCCGTATGTATTGAGGGTGGAAACAGATAGAAGGTAGTCGCATTGTGTTAAATGCAAACCAGCTAGTTTTCGGAAAAAATTCATGCTCTTCGCTGGCGCTCGGATGTGCCGTCGCCAGCGGGGTCCTGATCATGGCCGGAAATCTTCAGGCCGCAGAATGGATTTTCAATCCATATATCGGCATGAGTGAAACTTATACGGACAACGCTTATGGTACGGCAAGTGACGAGCAAGACGACGCCATCACAACCCTCCGTGCCGGCTTTGAAGTTGAAGGGATCGGTCGCCGCCTGCAACTGAGGGCCGCTTATGATGTCGGGTATAATGTCTATGCCCGGTTTTCGGAACTGAACGGTTTCGACCATAACCTGCTGGCATCGGGGAATGCGGAGCTCATTTCTGACAACCTGTTTCTTGAAACCGACGTCGCCCTGACGGAAGAACGTTACTCCAGTGACGGAACAACCGCCTATTCCGACCGTTCCGGCACCGGCGACAATACGCGGGTTCTAAATACCCGCATCAGCCCTTACTACCAGCATGATTTTGGCGGCTATGCGACGGGTATTATCCGCTACACCCACAGCATGGTCAGTTTTACCAATACAAATTCCCGCATCTCCGGTTCGGAGCCGAATGATTCGGATACCAACCGGATTGATCTCACCCTGCAGAGCGGCCGTGAATTTTCTCGCACCAAATGGGCGGTGGAAGCATTTGCCTTCGACAATCAGGTCGACAACGGCGACGATCTGAAACGCAGCACCATGAAAGCGGACGGACAGGTGCCGATCAATCGGTATGTGGCGCTGCTGGCCTCTGGCGGTTGGGATGAATTTGATGGCGACAATATTAATAATGACAAAATCAGCGGGGCGTTCTATGGCGCCGGCGTCCGTCTGACGCCCGGGCCGCGCACCGATCTCAGCGTGCAGGTCGGGCACCGTTTCGGCGGCGGCGTTGTTGATGCGGACTTCACCTATCTTATTTCCAGCGAAGCGCGATTCATTGCCGGGTATCATGTTGATGTGGCGGGTTCCGGCTCATCTTTTGCCAATGCGCGTATCCTCGATCAGAATGGTGATCTGGTGAACCCGAACACTTTTGCTGGCGGCTACTCGGATTCTATTGCCAAGACAAAAACCTTTTCCATGGGATTAAGCGGAGAGAAGGGGCGCAACACCTACTCCGCAACGGCCAGCTATATCACCCGGACAATATTGAATACCGGTGCGGATGAAGAGGTTGTTTCCTTCGACGGCAATTTTACCCGGCAGCTTTCCCGGCGGCTGGAATGGAATCTCGGCGGTGGCTATGCCGAAATTCTGGATGCCCAGGTTGCGGGCAGCCGTGAAAAATCCTTCTATGGCCAGACCGGCCTTAGCTATCAGTTCACGCCGACATTCATCGGCAGCCTTGCCTATGGCCATTACAACCAGGACAGCGAGAACAGTTTTGACAGTTATCGGGAAAATACGATTTCGATTTCGGTCAGAAAAGAATTCTGATCTAATCTGAATATCCTGATTTGAGCCCGGATGTCCGCTATGGATATCCGGGCATTTTCATGTTTATCTGTCTGAACGAAGTTTTTTGAAAATCAGCCTTGCCAGCTCCTTGTCATGGATGACCAGTTCAGATTCTTCCTCTTCGGATTCATCCTTGCTTTGAACCGGTAAACGGCTGCTTCTTGTCTCTTCGGTCCCCTTTGATGCCGAAATGCCGAAAATGCCGTGGGTCTGTTTATCACGGATAACTTCTCCGACAATGGTCCCGTCTATCTCCGGCGCCATCCGCGCAAAGCCATACACCAGGCAGGTATCGGCAAGAATATTGATGATACGGGGAATACCGCGGCTGGCCTCATAGAGCTTCTCACAGGCACCCATCGTAAACAGCGGCAGATCCCGCCCGGCGATATGCAGCCGATGCCTGATATAGGCGTCGATATCCTCTACCGATAACGGCGAAAGGTGAAAATCGGAGGCAATACGCTGCGCAAACTGGGTAAGCTCCGGCGCCTGCAGCAATTCCTTGAGCTGTGGCTGACCCACTAGGATCAACTGAAGAAGCTGGTCATTATCCGCATTGATATTGGACAGCAATCGCAATTGCTCCAGCAGCTTGGGCCCCAGATTTTGCGCCTCGTCCACGATCAGGATTGTCCGGCGCCCTTCCGCATATTCCCGTATCAGGAATTGCTGCAACTCATCATGCAGCCCGACGTGGGATTTACCCTCATAGGGCTGCCCGAAGGCCATCAGCACCCATTGCAGAAGGTCCCCATCTTGAATGTTGGAAACGAGGCCAACGGTAAAATCCTCATCCAGACGATCAAGCAGATGGCGGATCAGCGTTGTCTTGCCACACCCGATCTCGCCGGTCACGACCGTAAATCCGGCGCGGTTCATCACGCCATATTCAAGCATGGAGTAGGCAAGGGAGTGGCTGTGCCCCCAATATAGATAGTGGGGATCGGGCAGAATTGAAAATGGCTTCTGGGTAAGTCCGTAAAATTCTCTGTACATTATGCTGCCTTCGCCCGTTATCCGGATTATCTTCAAATAATGAATATTATAATGTTTTCAACTAATTCGTTTTTGAAGCCGCCTTCAGCTCCTCAAGGGCTTTTTCCACTTCGGCAGTTTTTGCAAATTGCTGCGATCCGCCAAGAACAAGCGCCTTTTCGAGTTCCCGGATCGCCCGTTCACGGTTGTTTTCCGCCTTTAATGACATACCGAAATGATAGCGCAACAAGGCCATATTCGGATCAAGCTCCACGGCCCGGCGGAGGAGCGGCGTTGCCATATCATATTCGCCAAGCCGATAATGGACCCAGCCAAGCGTATCCAGGAAATTCGGAACCTTGGAGTTGCGGAATCTTTTTGCAAGAGTGTAGGCCCGTCGCAGATCTTCTTCATTATTGGACGTCTCGGCAATCAGGCTGGCAAGATTATTTGCCACAATTTCAGAGTTTGGCCGCTCTTCAATCAGCCGCTCATAGATTGCGATGGCCTCGGGTATCTTGCCTTCACTCTCCAGAAGTCCGGCCTGTGTGATATTGAGGAGAAACCCGTCCGGCGTCACCTCCAGGCCTTCTTTCAGGATCGCCTCCGCCTTGTTCACCTGCCCCTTTTCCAGATAATGACGGGCAAGCATGGCATAGCCCGACGGCTCTGTAGGCGCGCCCGCAATTGCCTCACGGATCAGTTTTTCGCCCGCCTCTGTCCGGTTGTTCTGAAACTCAATCCGCGCCAGCAGCGTTTTCGCCAGATAATTATTCGGGCTTTTCTCCATGACACTGCTCAGAAAACTTCTCGCCTTTTCTATCTCGCCATTCAAAAGATAGGATTCGACAAGCGCCTTTATGGCCGTTCCGGCATCCGGCGTGATTTCATAAGCCTTTTCATAGGCGAGACGGCTATCCTCCGGATTTTGAAGACCTGCCAGCGCGGCGCCGCTGATCTGATAGGCATCCGAATCCGTTGCATCGAGAGCGCGCAGTTTGCCGGCCAGGTCATCTGCCGCAATCCAGTCATTCTTCTTCAGCATAATTTCTGCCAGCAGCTTCAAAACATCCGCATTCTCGGGATGTCTCTCGGAGAGCTTTTCAAGGATTCGTTCCGCCCGTTGCAATTCTCCATGGCGAAGAAAAAACTGGGCATAAATAATGCCTACTTTCGGCTCTTCCTTGCTGAACCGATAGGCGGCGGCATAACGGTCTTCCGCCAGTTCCAGGCTGCCGTTGATTTCATGCGCCTTGCCAAGAAGAAGCGAGGCGCGGACGGACTGCGGCTGCTGGCGCATGGAGGAGCGCAGATTGGAAATAGCAGAATCAATCTTGCCCTCATCAATCTCGATGGCGCCAATCAGGATAAGGGCATCGGTATTGGACGAATCCATTTCCAGAACATCGTAGGCGAGGTAGCGCGCCTCCTCAAAATCACCATTTGAAAAATATAGCTGCGCCAGCTTGTTGTACGCTGCCATCATGTCTTCAATAGGGATCTCTTTATCAATGATGGAGCCCAGGATAACCATGGCCCGTTCATCATCCCCTGTCAGTTCGGCGAGCGTCGCCAGAGCAAACCGATAATCCAAAACATCCGGATGCTCTTCTATCAGACTCTCAAGTTCGGCAGCGGCCGCCTCATCCCCTTTTACGGTTCTGACAAAGCGGATCACATCCAGATTGGCATTGGCATCCGCTGGATTCTCCTTTGCAATATTCCGGATCTCTTTTTCCGCCTCTTCCTTTCTGCCATGCTGCAGATAGAAATGAACAAGGCTCTTACGATAGGTGATATCTTCGGGGTTGCTTTGGATAAGCTCCTGAAAAACCCGGACGACATCCTCATTGCGCCCCAATTCCTCAAGGGCGCGGATCTTGACGATCTGAAGCTGCGCATTGCCCTTGTTATGGACAAGCCCCTCATCAATAATCTTGACTGCCGCTTCCGCCGTTCCGGTGGAAATTTCCTCAGCCGCCAGAACAAGAACGGCATCGATATTTGACGGATCCGCCGCAAGCGCGGCTTTCGCCGCGGCCACCGCTCCGCTCTTGTCGCCAAGCCGGAACATGACTGCCGATTTAAGCGCCAGCGCCTCCGCGCTGCCAGGCGCCAGTTCACTGACAAGATCGCTGACTTCCAGTGCTTTCTCCAATTCACCGGAAAGCAGCATGATTTTACCATAGCGGACCTGCGCCGGCAGGTGACGGGGGTTAATTTCAATCACCTTCAGAATATCACCGGCATATTTTCGGAAATTGCCCTCATGCTCCTCGACAAGCGCCAGACCATACCAGCCATCCGCAAAATTTTCGTTGAGCTGAAGCGCATTGCGAAATTCAATGCCCGCCTTGACGAAGTTTCCTTCTTCAACAAAAGCCATCCCCGCCTCAAAATGAGCCTGAGCCTTTTCCTCTGGTGTATCACAGGCAGAGAGCGTCAGAAGGATGATCACAAGCGCCACGGCGCCCGCAAAACCCGATTTCACAAACGCATTAAAATTTCCAAGGCTCATCGATCAAACTTTCTGTTGCCCATTACGTCAGCAGGGCCGAACGCATACATATATATAACGACCGCGGCCATCTTTCCTGCAAAATCCGACCCCTTGCAGGCATAACATCAAACGCTGCCCCATGCAAAAAACACAGAATACAATTGACCGCATTCCGTGGCTGTCAGTCTAGAGCCGATTTCTCAAAATATGCTTAATTTGCCGTATGACAAATTCACAGATCCGTCAGGGGGAGGGGCGACCATCAAGAATAAATCCGCGAATGGCCTCAACCAGTTTTGGATCGGCAAAGGGACTTGCCGCGGTACTCATGGCCGGGGGCGGGTTTTTGATCAGCTTATCAAGCTCCGCCCCCAGTTCCGTTTCATCTCTGGCCACATAAATGCCTTCCCGCCGGGCGAACTGTTCAGCGGTGGCAAGCTGGTGATCGTTGCGGGTTTCCATCAGCCGCTCCTTGCGCGGCAGGATCAGCAGCGGCTTCTTCATGGTCAGCGCCGTAATGATGGTTCCCATGCCCGCATGGGCAACAATCAGGTCCGCCTGATCGAAATTCGTCTTGAAGGCGTCCGGATCGAGAAAGCGTTGCCATTGGAAATTCTGCGGCGCATAGCCATCGTCCCCCAAATCGGCAACCTGGGCAAAAATATCCTTGTATCCGGTTGTCCCCGCCCACTCATCCAGGGCGCGCATCAAACGATCAAAGCGGAGTTCGTGCCCGACGGTTACAAAAATCATACCACCGATCCTCTATACTGCGGGCCTTTATCCCCTTCGCTTCCGGCCAGATGCTCCCATTGCGTCAACCAGAGGTCGGCGCAGCCGGCCGCTTTCTTCCCGGAAAGGGACATCGTTTCTGCATTGGCGATGCTGTCCACCCAGATGGTACGGGCCCCCATCAGCTTACCGAGGCGGAGAGCAAAAAAACCTGCCGCCGCACCCGTCGAGATAATCACGTCAGGCCGCTCGCGCAGCAGGATAATCACGATGCCGAAAAGCTGTCGCAAGAGGCGAAGCTTCTGCCAGCGGTTGGCATCCACCACCCGGTAAAACCGCGGCGCGGATTGACCGCGATGAGCAGCATCCGCAATCAGATCATCCCGATAGCCTTCCTTGGTCGTGACATAGGCCGCATCACAGCCATCCCACGCCACACGCAAGCGCTGAAGCTGCACCCAATGCCCCCCGGCCGAGGAAATTGCCAGAACTTTTGGATTTTTCGCCATTACTTAGCCTTAGTCGCTCCGTAGAAGATCCAGCCCGGTATCAACGATACACAGTGGTTAGGATGCCTAGAATATTAGGAAATAATTTTCAGTCTGTATTTTATTAAAATAATAATGTTGTGTTACCATTTACTTAATAAACTCTCTGACACTTTATATATAACAAGCCTGTTGGCAGCCGAAAATATCAATGATCAGGAACCCCTGATCATATCGCTCAAATGAAGGAAAGCCAACATAGCCGCATATGCAGAAAACATGGCGTATAATCATGGGAGAACTCATGCAAATGTCGCACAAGATCATATTTCTAGCTTAAAACTTTTCAAGTGGCATAGTTTGATGTAATACGCAATGAATTATGATTTTAGGTTAATATATTTTTTAACGTTACGGACTACAGTGATTGACGATTGCAACCATCAGGACAATTTGGTCTGATTAACAATCCGAAATTCAGGTGAAATAGTTTGACGAACCCACAAATTATATTGGCATGGACGGTGTTGGCCATCGATATGCCCAGGCGTGAGCATAAGCATGGATAGCTGGTATGGCGTAACAACAGCACAGCCGGCAGGCATAGCAATTCTTGCGTGCTGTATCATCGCGACTTTGATTCTTCCACGAAAATGGGCGATAATTCCACTTGTCATTTTGATGATGGCAATACCAAGCGCCCAGAGATTTGTGCTTGCCGGTCTCGATTTCAATTTCATTCGCCTGACAGTATTGGCGGGATTTTTACGCGTTCTGATCAGAAAAGACTATGTTGGGTTTACGTTTCAGCTTCCAGATAAGATAATTTTACTTTGGATGATCTGGGGAATTATTTCCTATACCATTCTCATAAATGGATTCTCAGGATTTGTAACCCGTTCCGGCTATATGCTTGAAGCTGTCGGCTGCTATTTTCTGGGCCGGATTTATCTTGTTAATATGTTTGATTTGCGCCGCTTGGTGGTTGTACTTGGAATTGCATCCATTCCCATGTTTGCAGTCTTCATGATGGAGAGACTTAGCGGACGCAATCTGTTTGCTCAGTTTGGCGGGGTTCCCGAGTTTACCAAAATACGCCAAGGACGACTGCGTTGCCAGGGGCCATTTTCCCACCCGATCATGGCCGGAATATTTTGGGCGAACACACTCCCATGGGTGGCTGCCATGTGGTTTACTCGCGGCGTTTCGAGAGCGGAACTCATTTTTTATACGGTTTGTATCTTTGGTATTATTTTCAACACGGCATCAAGTACCCCGGTGATGTCGATAATATTTACAATCATTGGGCTTAGCTTCTTCTATTTCCGCCGTTATATGAGTTACTTTCGCTGGGGCCTAGTCGCGCTTGTCATATCACTCCATTTGGTGATGAATGCGCCGGTCTGGCATTTGATCGCCCGAATGAATATCGTTGGCGGGTCAACCGGGTGGCATCGTTATCATCTGATGGATAAGGCGATATCAAATTTCTGGGAATGGTGGCTTGTCGGAGTCCAGTCAACGGCACATTGGGGTTGGGGCCTGTTCGATGTGACCAATCAGTATGTATTGGAAGGGGTGAGAGGTGGCATCCTGGGGTTAATATTATACGTACTCTTACTTGGTTCAATATTCTGGATTCTTGGAAAAGCGATGCGCCATGCAAATTCAAAGGCAGAGCTTATTGTCTTGTGGGCATCGGGCACATTCGTCTTTATTAACGTCGCAGGATTTTTTGCCGTGTCCTATTTTGGCCAGACCGAAGGCGCATATTTCCTGTTTCTCGGCGCCTGCGTCTCTCTTGCGGTAACCGCAATACAAACACGCCGCAGCCGCCTCCTGAAAGAGGTTCAAAATGCCCAGCCTGCTGCAATGAAATCTGCACCGGCCTTCAATTCGGAACCGCCGCTTCACCCAAGAAACCAAAGGTGAAGACAAGCAAAGTGTTTATGAAAAATTCATGAATTTTTGCGACCCTGATCATCCAGTCCCATGAATGCGAGGTTCGTTAATTTAAGGAACTGCGCAAGGAAACCTCAATGAATGATTTTGAGCTCAGCATCGTCGTGCCGCATTATAATGATCCGTCAGGTCTTGCAGCTTGCCTCGCGTCGCTTGAAAGGCAGACATATGATAAAAGCAAGTTTGAAGTCATAATTTGCGATAACAACTCGGACATACCGCCTCAAGGTTTGGAACAATATGCCCTAAACCTCCGGCTGGTGATTGAAAAGAAGCGAGGCGCCGGACCCGCACGCAATGCAGGCGTCGCCATCGCCCGAGGACAATTTATCGCCTTCACAGATAGCGACTGTAAGACGCATCCTGATTTCGTGGAAAAAGGTCTGATCCAGATGCAGGATATAGGCGAACGAGGCGTGCTCGCAGGGAAGATTATCTATTGTCCGAAAGGTGAACGTCCAAACAGTATCGAAGCTTTCGATATCGTCTTCGCAATGGATCAAAAATCCCATGCGTTGAAAGGAGATGCCGCAACGGGCAATCTCTGGACAAGCCGGACTCTTTTTAACGAGGTGGGTCCATTCGTTGCAGATATGGCAGAAGACACGGACTGGTGTCGGCGCGCCTATGCAATTGGGGCTGAATTCCGCTTTGGCGATAATTGCATTGTCGAGCATCCTGCTCGTTCGACATTTGAAGAGCTGAAAGCAAAGTGGAAGCGTCAGTCCGCAATGACATTCAATGCTCAAAAAAAGAGCGGCTTTTTTACCGTCAAATGGCCGCTTCTTTGCTTTGCAACCGCAATGTCTGCAATTCCGCATAGCATCAAGGCCTTGCGAACGGACAAACTATCACATTTGTCTGATAAGCTGAAATCGATATCAATTTTGTTCTGGTGCCGATGGTTCCGCGCAAGAATAATGGCAAGCTTCTATTTTAGTGGCCAAAACCATATTGATCCGAACAAGTATTGGAAAAATAGCTAATAAAAAAATAAAGTATAAGGCAATCACTTTCAACAATCGGATCCACAAAATCAATCCCTACCCCACAATAAATTGATATAAAATATAATATTTTACATATTTAAGAATATTAAAAAATTATATAGTCATATAATCTCATATTATTTATTTTTTGTTTACTATTTTTTAACCATATTAAGTATAGATTAATTATATATTTACCATTATCTATATATTTGTCAGTTTTGTGTCGTTCTTTTTATATAAATTGGAAAATCTAATTTCAAATTTTATACCAAATCGAAAAAAAAACTGGTTTTTTCAAAAAAACAATCAGATGTGGCCTTATTGTTGCCCAATTTGAAAAAGAGTATGACAGCCTGTTGAGGAATCAACATACATATGCTGCACATGAACGATTTTATTTAAATTTCATTAATTTTTTTAAATAAATCTTTCTTTGTTATAAAACTGACAACTAAATATTTTTGAAAATGCATTATTTAACAGAAAAAATGGAAAGTAAGTTTAAGGTTAATATTTTATTTCTACTGGTTGTTAAATTTTTTACATATGTCTTTCCGCTGCTGGCTATTGAGATGAAAAATTTCAGAAAATATCCGGCGAGGGAAAATAGAATAAAATTATCGGCAATTTGTAACCCGATCTTAAATTATTTCCGTTTATATGATTTAAACGATATCACTATGTGATGCTTGGAGCACATAAAAAATGGCAATTGAACTAACACAATCCGACCTCGAAAACTTGGAGACTGAAGCAAGCGCGTTCGGTTCCGGCACCCAGAACCTCGGTCGGGGTGATAAGTATTTTTCGATGACGAGCATGACTCTCAGCGCCACATTCAGTTTGAATGATCTTACCGGCGGCCGACAGTACATATATAACAATCACCTTCAAACCGCTCTCTATGTCCAGAATGACGATCTCGTTATTCGACTCAATACAGAAAACGGTTCTTTTCCGCAAATTACTATCAAGGATGCCATCACTGACATCGGCTGGCATGATGTTCAGGTTATCCTGGACGATGAAGCAGAAACCCTGGAAGTTTGGCTTGATGGCAAAGAAATCTATTCTGGTTCCGGCGCCGATTATGTGGTTGGAAACGCCTCTTATTGGGATGTAACCGCTGGTGGAACGCCATGGGGGAGCGAGCTGAACGGTCAAATTGCAAATGTCACCGTTCTGGACCATGCCGTGACAATTGATCCTGATGACAGCCTTGTTGAACGCATGGAAAACATCAAGAACGATGCTTATGTGTCGGTTCCGGATGATTCAACCGATACACCGGATGAAACTCCGGAAGAAAATCCCGATCAGCCGGATGTCACCCCTCCAACAGACACGAATAAGCCTGACATCGAAATTCTGGAGTCTGCGGCCTCTCAATTCGGCAGTAGTTATCAAAACCTCGGTCGGGGCGCAGAATATTTTTCAATGACGAACATGACCATCGGGGTCACGTTCAGCTTGAACGATTTGTCTGGCGGGCGTCAGTATCTTGTAAACAATCATATGCAATATGCTCTTTATATGCAGAATGATGATCTGATCGTCCAGCTCAATACAGAAAGCGGCCAATTTTCGAAACTAACATTCAAGGATGTCGTTACCGAGACTGGCTGGCATGATGTTCAAGTTATTGTCGATGCGGACAACGGGACGCTGAAAGTCTATTTCGATGGAAGCGAAATTTATTCAGGCTCCAGCGAAGGCATTATGATTGAAAATGCCAAGTACTGGGATGTCACGGTCGGCGGAACGCCATGGGGCAGTGCTCTCGATGGGCAAATCGCTGATGTTACCATATTGGATAAAGCTGTTTCGATCGACTCCAATGACAGTATTGCCGAACGCATGCAATCCGTTCAGGACCAGGGTAATGAAACAGGCTCCAAAAATCCCACCGACCCAGAGCCGGATAATGGAAATACAACTGATCCGGATGGTTCTGATGGCGGAAATAGTGAAGCAACCATTTCGGGGGTCGACACTGGTGAAGTAACTGAAGATGTTGATCTGACAAGCAGCGGTAAACTGACGGCAACTGACCCGGATCCCGGTGAAAGCGGCTTCCAGGAAGCCACCATGGATGGAGATTATGGTGAGTTTGTCATTGATGAAAAGGGCAATTGGACTTATACGCTGACTGAATCAGATGATCTGGACTGGCTCGACACGGGTGATACGGTAACCGAGACCTTTACCGTTAAAACTATCGACGGAACGACCGCAGAAGTGGTTGTAAATGTTAACGGGCGGGACGAACCGGGAAGCAATACGGGCGGCTCAAACAATAACGGCGGCGGCAGTGGTGGCGGCAATGGCGGTGGGTCTCCATCCGCCGGACAAATCCAGGTCAGTACAACAGCAGAACTCCTCCAGGCCCTTTCTGGTGATGTTGCAGGCTACACGATTGTTCTCGCACCGGGCGAGTACAACACAATCAACCTGAACGGTTATAACTTTTCATCGCCGGTAACAATTACATCAGCTAATCCGAACAACCCCGCCCATTTTGAATCGATCACCGTCAACAATTCTTCGAATATGGTTTTCGATAATCTTGAGATCAGCTCCTACGATGCGGCCTCCGCCGCATGGGGAGAAAATATGTTCTCAATCAACAACAGTTCCGACATTGTTGTTTCTAACAACACATTTGGAAACGATGTTGACGGTGCAATGTATAACGGTTTCTACGGCATCAGGGTAACCGCATCGGAAGACGTCACTGTTGAAGATAACGAGTTCAAGAACCTACACACAGGCGCACATTTCCGTGATTCAAATGGATTGACGGTCACCGGTAATGAATTCCATGATCTGCGGACGGATGGTGCTACCTTCACCGGCGTCCAAAATGTCATGATTGATGGAAACTCCTTTAAAGATTTCTATCACGTGGAGGGAGACCATTCTGATTATGTTCAGTTCTATGCAACAACAGGGCTCCAGGCGAATACGGACATTACCATCAGCAACAACCTTATGGTTCAGGGGAATGGCTATGATGCACAGGCCATATTCATGACATCCACGGCGGCTCTCCCGATGGAAAATGTTGTCATCACCAACAACATTATCTACCAGTCTGGGTGGCATGGCATTACGGTCGGGATTACTGACGGCCTTGAAATCTCTGAAAACACAGTGATTTCACCCCCCGATAGCGCATCTGGATATATTGTCTGGATTCAGGTTAATGGTGTAACAAACGGTGTTATCGAAAACAACATATCGAACTCATACTACATTGAAAATAGTAGCGTCTCGGACAACGGCAATATTGTTGCTTACATTGATTCACCGCCATGGAATGTGGGGAGCAACCCTGCATACTCCTATGATGAGCTATTTAACAGCAATCTAACGATCCGATCCGTTGATGCTGATGATTTCGAAACGGGTTCCCGCTTTAGCGTGGGTGTAGATATCAATCTGCTTTCTGCCGCAAATAGCATTACAGACCTTTTTTCAACAGCATTTGCCGATCTGTCGACAAACTCCATCGATGACCTCTGGGACATCGCTACAGGCGGCAATGACTATATCGAAGGAACATCGGCAGTTGATGCAATCTTCGGATTTGACGGTAACGATGAGCTGTTCGGATTTGACGGCGACGATATTATAGTCGGTGGTAATGGAGCCGATAAGCTAACGGGTGGCAAGGGCGCTGACACGTTTGTCTTCTCTGACCTTGGTGACTCGGGCATCGGTGCCGGGAACAGAGATGTCATTACTGACTTTAATTCAGCTGAGGGAGATATTCTCTCATTCGAAGGGCTGGCAACCGATAACTTCGACTATTCTTTCGACAACAACTCTAAAGTGCTGTCTGTAGATCTGGATGGCGACTTTGTGATTGATATGGAAGTACAGCTTCTAGGGATAAGCGAGCTGGATAATAGCGATTTCCTCGTCTAAATAATAATCAAGCTCACCCATTCGGTGAGCTTGATTATTTACGAATGCTAAAAAAGCCCCTTATGAGAAAACATAAGGGGCTTTTTGTTGAGTAACTAAAGAATTCTGGGAGAGCTAACCGTCAAAACCGGCCAGCCATACCTTTCGCCGAGACCAAATTTCCTTCCACGTATCGGCGTTGGTCTTCCGGTCTTTCCGACGTAGCAGAGTTGAGTAAAGCCAATGCGTCAGGATCTTGCTCAGTGGCAAACTGTAAAACAGGATATAGCCAAAAACCTTTGCGCCAGGTGACCAATGCTGCTGCATCAATGTTACCTTCGCCGTCAAAAGTCGTATCATCTTGTCGGCAACGACTTTTTCCGATTGCCCTCCGTAGTGAACAATTGTCGCCTCCGGCGTAATCATTGGCCGGGCCCCTCTGTTTTTTGCTCGCAGGCAAAGATCTGCATCCTCCCCATACATGAAAAACCGACGGTCAAAACCACCGAGATCATTCCATAAGTCTCTTTTAATCAGCAGAAAGCAACCGGTTACAATATCAATCTCACGAGCCGAATCCCGCTTCCAGCCGCCATAGCCTTCAACATTGAACACGGCACTCGAAGGGAAAATCCCGCTTAAGCCAGCGACATAGCAGAAAAGAGACCAAAGCGTCATCCGATGCCAGCAGGACGTTGGATTCAGGCTACGGTCTCCAAATAATGTCCGGCCACCCCAGACACCGGCATCCGGGTTGGATCTGGCAAATTCAACGATATTGTCGATTGCATGATCGAGCACTACCGTATCAGGGTTTAGCAAAAGAACAAAATCCCCCATTGCTTGTTCGATTGCCAGATTATTACCATTGGCAAAACCCACATTATCCTGGGAAGCGATCAAACGGATATCCGGGAATTCGTTGGCAATGGCGTCTGCGGAACCGTCACTAGAAGCATTGTCGAGCACAATCAACTCAAACGAAACACTCTTCGTCTGATCAAAAACAGATCTGATACAATCTAGTGTAAGTTCGCGCGTATTATAGCTGATTACAATAATCGAAACTTCTGGATTACTCACAATTCTCTCTCTCGTTATTCAAGGGCTCCAATAGATGATGGTACTTTTCTCGGCTGGCCCATGGCATCCACCGCGCTGAAAGGATTGTCAATGCGATTACGTAACGGCGATCCCGGCACCGGCCGGAAATCCCCCTTGTCATCATCGACAAACCCGGCATCTCCCGTTGTAATATCGGTATCATTAACACGCATTCCGGTGCCCCGTGTGTCAATTATATGATTGTGCCGTGAGCTAATGGCGCCTTCTTCAAAACCATAGCCTTTGAAAGTCGTACTCAATCTGTAGAAAACAGATCCCTCAATCAAAACATTGCGTACATCGTTATTACGCCAGAGAAAGGTCGAATTCGGCATCGTGATGCCAGAAAGAATAAGATGGTTTGATTTAACATTCCATTGTGACAGCAGTGGCTGGTTTGAGAAAAGCGGGCGGACAAGAAGAGCATTGACCACGGCAACATTGTCGAGAGAAGAACATCCCCCAGAGAAAATCCCCTGTGCCTCTGCATCCCGTGCAACAAGACCATATACAATAAAGTTCTCCAAT
Source organism: uncultured Alphaproteobacteria bacterium (assembly GCA_963971675.1). Classification (GTDB taxonomy): domain Bacteria; phylum Pseudomonadota; class Alphaproteobacteria; order Sneathiellales; family Sneathiellaceae; genus Sneathiella. Next base: position 21,361 of record CAXASQ010000003.1, read on the forward strand.
GACTTGCGCCCGCAGTAAATCTGGTAAACATCTGGATGAAATTGCGTTTCTCCGCGATCAATACCGTTTACCTCGCTATTCACAACCAGACGTGTGCCGCTGAAAGCGTCTGAGCCAATATTGGACACGGTTACATTACGCGCAAGAGTGAGGTGAGTCGCGCCGTTGACAAAATCGGAGATGAAAACATTAGTAAAATAGAGGCCTTGCCAGTTTGATCCATGGTAAAATGCTTCACCCTCCCACGGTCCGGCACCATATATGTTTGAATTTTCCAACCATAATTGGCTGACTTTATTTTTCGATGGCGTTACAGAGATCGATTCAAAACTGGCGCCTGTAATTTTAAGCAATAATGGTTGGAAGCGCCCTCCTTTGGTGCTCATAAACATCACATCATCCGGTTTAACCCCGGGGGCAGCGGATATATTTACCCATCGCGTATCTGCCGTTGGTGAGGGCTCCCCCGCAGAACCCCAGATATAGTTACCCTTTTTCAGATAAATCGTTCCGAAGACGGCATCATTGCGGCGATCTTCAACCTCTTTCAACAACCGCAGAGCACGGGCTGGCTGACGAAAAGGCTTGCTCTCCGAACCATCGCCCCGAACATCATCACCATTTCCAGATACCCAGACTTTCGCATCCTGACGACCATCGGCGGCTTTCACATTCAAGCTTATGCGAGGTAGTTCGCGCTTGAGGCCTGCTTTTTTAGGAAAAGCCGTTGCACGGATTTCAATCAAGGGTTCTCGAGGATCAATGGCGCCTATTTCGGTCGGATCTACTGTCGTCCAATACTCACTGGTTCCCGTACGTGGATTATGAGACATCTCCGTTATATTACGGATTTCTCCTCCATTGATCTGAAACTCTACCCGATCAATGCCATTAATATGAAATGCAACAACTCCAACATTGAAGGGGGCATCAATTGCCTGAAAAGGCACAACATTCCAATGTGCAATTACCTGCGCATCCTGACCTGTCTGCTCCGCCCTTGCGATTTCGGCTGTCAAGTATGTGCTGCACGCGATGAAATACATGATCAGTCCGATGAAGCGACCAGAACAAATTCTTTTTATCATGCTGTCTGCTATCGGATGTCGATCCATGACATCCTTTCCTGTTGGGGAGCTTCCTGTCATATCATGTTATTGTTTCTATCATCTGCATTTACTTCATTTCACGTTGGCGGCGTCCATCTCTCAACTTTAATCCGCCTGTTGAGGTGCTTTCTAAAAATTCGGCGGATGGTTCCGGTTATCGAGCTTCGTTTTTCGTTCAAACCAAGATAACTCCACCAGAATTTTGCCATCTTGAAGCCAGTATACTTTGGAATTGCCGCACCAAACAAACGAAGCATGAGCAGACGTGCCCAAACGCTTCCTCGCGTACCAAGAAGATTTGGTTGCGACCTTGGAAAAAGCGACGCGTCATGATTTTCAAGTAATATATAACCCGCCTCTGCCGCTTCCAGAATATATCGGCGCCCCTTTTCTGTTCTGGCAACAATCAGGGATTTCCCAGGCTCCCCCGCTTCAATCGGACGGTACCATGGATCCCCTACAGAGATATCTGCAAACTCACCTGTGTGATCAGGACAAATATAACAACGCCACTGACGATATTTTTGCAAAAACCCCCATGATTCCGCATAGGTCATCTGTGTCGATTTCTCCTGGCCTGCCTCATCCAGATAGGTTGCCGTCCACATTCCCGGCCAGCCATTACCGCGGTACCGCAAGGATTTGAGCTTTTCCGGGTCTTTAACACCCATCTTTTTAAGCAATTCAAGATTGCCTTTTAAAGAAGGAGCGCCAGCACAGAAAAATGCTATGGTAATCCCGATTTTACTATCCAATTCAGGGTCACTTTTGCGGGCCTTTTGAACTGCCGCCACATCGCAAGGCTTCCCAATAAACGCGGACGGCGCCTCTTCCTGCACAATCATATCAAGACCGTCACAGGGACTTGCCGGGGCGTAGCGTGAACCTGTTCTTGTCGTTGCTTCAGCCCGGCTCTTACTCATCACTGTTTCATTAAGATAAGCATGGTCTTTACGGGCAGCTATATGCAGGATTCCGGCATAGCCCTTCTGCTCCAACCCGAACAAAGCGAGGGTTGTTGCCGCGCCACCACTCGAGCCGCCATTACGGATTTCTCCGTCTGTCGAATACCCTTCCCAGACATCAAGGACCGGCCCCCAGCCATCTACCAGTTCCTTGTTTATGGCGGGATCCTGAACATCAAAATCATGCATCAAGCTGGCGCCCGGGCACGCATTTAAGGCCTTTCCTGTTTCATCTGCAGCCCGTTCACGGACAAAGGGTCGGCGTCCCAGTTCCAGGGCATCGCCCATCTGAAATCTGTCTGGTTCAAGATATGCGCAGACACCGCATCCTGTACAAAGCTGATTTTGGGTCACATCTGTTATTTGGGTTACACGCTTACTCACAATTTAATCCCTGCATGTCATCATCGAGCATTTCAGTCTTTATAAGGCAACCCATATTTATCAGTAATGTGTATATCTGCGCATCATCCCGATAAACGCCATTGCCATAAGCAGTACACTTCGTCCGAGAAGGTTAAAGCTACGACAGCTTTGTTAAAGTAAAGATAAAATTGCCAAAACAATGGCCGATCCATCAATTTGCGGAAGAATCTTACAAAATTAGCTTATAACAGAATCAGCGTCATTGTTTCGATCAGATGTTCTTACCCAGTTGATAAGATCTCTCGCAAAAACCAAGGATAGAAACAGAGCGAAAAGAGAGAAAAGACATGCCCCCAAGATTTCCAAAACCGGATTCAAGGCCGTCACAAACTCCAAAGAGACAAACAGGGCGACAGTTATAAGCAGTGCAATGATAAAATAGAACAAATAGAGACGTGAAAAATCGACTTTAGTTATACGGCGAAGCAAATACATAAAACACATGAAAGAGAGAACCTCTCCGGCTATACCGCTCATGACTATCCCGAAAACACCCCATCCTTTCCAAACCGAGAACAAAGCAAGAGGGATAGCAAGGCTGCGAACCATATTCGAATAAAGCGGCAATTTGGTCATTCCGCAAGCGATCGCCACAGTCGTTGGCCCTGCCTTAATCATTCTTATTCCCTGCATCAATGCTAACCAGGGAATGATATAGGCTCCTGCCAGATATTTTTCACCGAAGAGAACGACCGAAAGAGAGGGGCCTCCAAGACCTAGGCCAACACATATCAGCATTCCTAATATCAAAAATGCCTTGATCGAGGCAACCGCACTCAATTCAAGTTGAGCTGTATTGTTCTGATGTCTGGAAATCATCGGCGTCATCAGATTCTGTGCGGTTCTCATAAAGATTATCGTAGGAAACAAAGTGAGAGTAAATGCCGCACTAAACCAACCAAGGTCCTCCATGCTATAGGCAATGCCAACAATGCCGCGGTCAGCCTGAAAAATGCCGAACATAAGCAGCCCATTCAGCATTAAAGGCCAACCAAACGAGAATATTCTATTTAAATAGACTTTATTCAATCTTATCGAAAAGCGACGTTCGGCAAAAACAAATGAGAGAATAACCGTCGTTACTGCCTGGATCGTAATAATCCAGAGCATTACCCGGTAATCTTTAAAATAAAGGGCCAAAGGCAAGGAAACAATAAAGGCAATGACCTGCGGAACACTTTCAATCACCACAAGGGGAGTGAAGCGCATCGTTCGCTGGAACCGCGCCGAATCCATATGGACAAAGCTCGTTATCAAAGGCAAAACGGCAAGCCACTGAAACGCCCAAACGACCTCTGGCAGATTAAACAGGTGAGCCACAGGGCTGGCAACCACATAAAGAACCAACGCCAGAATTACACCACGCAAAATATTAAAAGCTTGCGCCGTTGACTGGAGACGGGGCTCATTTCCATCAATTGCTTGAACAATCAGCCTGTCAACCCCCAGCCCCGTTGACATCTGGATCAATGCCATGGTTATCCCAAAGGTTGCCGCAATACCATAATCTTCAACGCTAATGAGACGGGTTATCACAATGTTGCGGCCAAATGTACAAAGCGCTCCAATAGCACTTCCCAATGAAAGCAACATACCGCCTTTTATGAACTGGTTTAGCTGCATTCAAATGCTTCCGATTTTAATGTCATTGCGCAGAAGACAGGAATTTGATTTTATCTGCAATCATGCGCAGTTGATCGTCTGCTCGGCCAATAGTTTTGGGAAGGGCCGCTGTCAACTCGTCTTCAACTTTTCCGCGATGTAACAATGAGCCGATCAAGCCCTCTACTACCGCCTGTGTTTCCAATACACGCGGATCGAACACCTCATTTCCCTGCTCGCAGGTTTCAAACACGCCCTTTGTCTTGTCGCTATAGGCAATGGCTGCTGTTGGCACACCGCGGGAAAGCGCCGCAATGGTCGAATGCATCCTTGTGCCACAGAACCAGTCCATTTTCGAGATCAGCCATTTGACCTGATTCTGGTCCAGCGAATTAGGGGATACAAAGACACGTTCCTGATATTCATCAGGGAGGCTGGCCGCAACCTTCTCACAGGCAGCAAAGTCGGATTCGGTATATAGGGGATGACTCATCACATGAGGGATCAGAACCAGCCGCGCCCCGGTTTCGGCCAGCAGCCAGTTACTGAAGCCATGAATGATTTCCTTGTAATCCGCCTTGAAACCATATTGCGACGTGGCCGCCTGCGGATCGTTGTAAATAAGGCCGCTGACATTAAGGCCGACAACGGGCGTATTCGCATCCCTTTCGGAGATCAGCCGGGCAAGCGACGGATCAATCAGATCTTCCGCACTTCTTGCGCCAAGAGAAAAGGCGAAATCGACACCGCTTTTATGTTTTTCGGGATCAAAATTTTCGCCCAGCATGGATTTCAGAATTTCAAAACTGTTTGGATCACGGGCCCAGGCCATATCCGCCCCCCGCACGGCCTGGTTTGCCAATTCTCCGAGTTTCGGATCGTTATAGGGGCCATATGTCTGTGGCAGCAGAATAAGCGGAACCTGCCGTTTCAGGGCAATCAGTTTCGGGCGAACAACGCTCATAAACCGCTTTACGCCATATATGTCACTGAAGCTGTCCCCTCCGGAAATATCCAGCATCACATCGAAATGATCAATGTCCCGAATAACCGAATTGAACATCGCCCCCAATCCGCCGAAGTGAGATAACAGGGAAATTGTCGTAAGATTTTCCTGCAGATAATACCGATGCCCGCCCCGCAGACCGATATGCTCAACCTCGATATGGTTACCTTCTGAAAAATGATGAGTCTTCGTTCGTTTTCCGAGCTCATTGTCAAAAACGGAAAAGCGCGCATTGGGAAGAAAGCGAGTAATTCCTTCAACGGTTGACGCAAATAATGCGGAAACCCCCATATTCGAGGTATCGGGAGCCGCTCCGAACAGGCCGATTCTGATCACAGACTTCATATCCGACATTACACGTTATCCACTCTTCAACCAATCAACTCTAGTCCGGTACATATGCCGGAAGCACGGTAAACAATTCCCGAGCGAACTCTGTAAGCTTTGCATCCGCCGCCGCCGCCGATGTCGAGGCATCCACTGGCATCGTAAGACGGATCAACGCCCCATCGGTTCGCTCCGACGACAGGCTGCCCCACAAAAGATTGAACTTTGCCGCATACTCATTGGCTATATACTTTCCACGCTGCTTGAACCAGTAATAAACAAGCAGCCTGTTTTCACCATGGGTGACCATGACACGATTGGCAGGCACTGTTGCCTGGCCATTCATCAGGGTGATTTCGGAAAGCTCTTCTATCTCCCAGCCGCCCGATGGAATACAGACTCGCGGCGAATGCGGCGTGCTGCCCGCCGACTGCTGATCATAATAAGCAACAAACAGGGTGACAGGAGCCTCACTTGCCTCGCGGTAGTGACCAAGAAAATAATCACTCATATTGAGGATTGTCTGCTCAACACCGGGCAGGACATCCTCTTCCGCAATCATATTATCAATTTTCAATGGAAAACTGTTGAAGGCGCGGCGCTCGGGAATCTCCGGCTCAATATTCCGGATCATCAGGACCCCCGGCACCAGAATTGCAAAAAACATCATGACACCAATGATCGGCGCCCACCTTATCGGCTTTTCCGATTGCAATTCCTTTGGGGTGGAAACCTTCAACACTCCACCGCCAATCGTTGCCTTTTCATTGCGGTTCAGCGTCAGATAGCAGACCCCCAGCATTACAATGAAGGAGAAAAGAAAGAAAACCCATCCTTCGAATAAATGAAAAAACCCATCTGAAATGGCGGTATCCGTCCATTCGGCAAAGGCACCGGTCAAGAATATACGCACACTGTTCATAATCACGGACACAATGGCGGCCAACACAACGAACAGCGCCCTTTTCCAAAGCGGCATATCAAAAATCATCGCCAGCAGGACACCAAGGCCAATCATCGGATAAAGATAGCGAAGCCCAGCGCAAGCCTCGACTACGGCGAGCTTGATATTTCCCATGTCGATGATATTTCCGTCCTGAAACACGGAAAGACCGGCAAAGCGCAGCATACCAACACTCATATCGGTCGACAAAAGCTGCAATCCGTAGGTCAGATTGGCATTCAAAAACGCCGGCGGCGGCACGACAAACGGCAGGAGAACGAGCGATGGCAAGACATAACGACCATAGGTTATGCCCCCAAATACGACAAAAAGCCCGAGAATCATGAGGAACAGGCTGAGATGCCTGAGGTTCTCAACCCCTGCCTTGATAGCAAGGGCATAGACCGCCCCAGCAATACCGCAAAAGACAAGCCCGACCCAGTTTCCCCTTGTATCAAAAGAATCGAGCAATGCGCGCCGAGCCCAAAGAAGATAAAGCGCCACAGCCAGCATCAGCGGGCCGTGGCTGAATTCCTCGACATTCACCCAGGCGCTCCATAAAAGCGCGCCATCCGGGATATACAGCAGAAAAAGCAGACAGAGGAGAACTGGCAGCAAAAGCCGCGTCCAATCAATCCGTTGCAAAGCCAGTTCCATTCACCCTCTCACCCCGTCTTGCCGACACTCCTTCGAGGCGGACCTCAACCGGGTCACACGTCCCCGGGGCTCAATAATAATATGTCTTTGCCACTTCAGTAGACTTGTTCAGAACGACACCCAAAAGGTTGCTCGATTGAAGCTGACGGCGGCAATCCTTGACCTCAGCCGGCTTGGTTTCGCCGCTGGCGACCACCATCAATACGCAGTCCACCTGAGGAAGGAAGGCAATGGCATCATCTGTCGATTTGAGGGGCGGCAAATCGAAAATGCAGATACGCTTTTCATATCTGTCGCGTAATTCCGCCACGAGGGACTTTACCTTGCGGGACGTTAATATTTCTGTAGAATTCTTTATCGGGCGGCGGTTCGGCAGTACAACAAACCGCGGAACACCCGGATTGACCATTGTGTCATTCAGTTCAACTTTTCCGTCCAGATAGTCGGCCAGATCGTTTTCTCTGGGCAATCCCAGATAGGACGCAACCTGCGGGCGACGCAAATCGAAATCAACCAGAAGCGCCGTATAATCCGTCTGCTTGGCGATACTGAGGGCCAGGTTGATCGCAACAACCGTCTTCCCGCAAGCCGGGGTCGGCGACGTTATCGCCAGTGTTTTCCAGCCATTCGCTTCCATTTTCGCCAGAATTTGCGTTCTCAAAATATCAAAGCTGATAGAGTTCGGATCTTCCGTATCCATTGTAATAATCCGGTGATCTTCGAGATGTCCCGGATCCAGCTCGACAACGCGCGTTTCCTTATAGACGATCGGACCATCGACCACCTCGGCACTTTTCAGGGCCGTTCTCGCCGTATTTTCACGACCGGAGAAAGCCCCGTCCTGTTTTTCCCGTGCCTTGGCGATGGCTTCTTTAATACGTTCCAAGGTAACCCCCTTTAGAATTGCAACAAGAGTCTGTCAAAGGAGACCCAAAGCTGGTAGAAAATTTCATCCAGGGGCCGATAGAAGAAATGAATAAGAACAAGCAGCGCAGCAAACAAGACGACAATCGACAACAGATACAGAATAATTTTCATTCGCTGGCGTGAAGTTTCCATCTTCGTCTGAATATATGGAATGGAAACGATTGGCGGGTGCTTGAGCACGGCCTCCAGTTCAGACGCGCTGTGGATACGACGATCCAGAAGTTCAATCAGAAAAACACAGGCAATTCCCAGCGCAATTCCGAACATTGCCCCCACACCAAGGATTTTTTTGCGATTTGGTGAATAGGGATCTGTCGGAACGATTGGCGGCTCCAGCAAGACGAAGCGTTCTGCCTTTTTCCCTTCTTCAAGATTCTGGGATAGCTGAGCCTGAGCCTGCCTGGACTCAAGATCATTCAACTTATTCAGCAAGTCTTCATAAGTCCGGTTAAGACCCGCCAGCCCCCGCTCAACCTGAGGGATCTCAATAATTATGGCTTCCAGTTCTGCGACTTTTTTGGACGTCGCGGCAATTTGATTACGGATTGCCTGGATCCGGTCATCCGTTCCCGCAATACGTATCTGCAATCTCTCAACGACAGGATTATAAGCATTACCTGCCGAGGACCCTTGCGCAGCACTTGCCATGGCCTGCCGGGTTTCCTCTTCGACCTGCTGTTCCAGGGCGGCAATCCGTTTATTGAGAGCAATGATTGTCGGATGATTATCCGTCAACCGCGTCGAGGCCTCCAGCAGCTGATCCTTAAGACTGGATAGATTTCTGGCCAGCTCGGACTGTCCTCCTGTGCTGGCCGTCAGCCCGGATCGCGCGGATGTCAGCTCAATCTCCAGATAACGCTTTTCTTCTTCAAGCGTACGAAGATCGCGGCGAAGATCCCGAATTTCAGTTTCTGATCGATCCAACATGTCCTGACGCAACCCGAGATGCTCCGGAAGTGCATTCCCATACTTCTGTTTGTAGGCGACAAGTTCATTTTCGACCTGGCTCAGCTGACGCCGAACTTTGCTGGCTTCCTCAGCAAGAAACGCGGTTGCTTCAGTGGCACGTTCAGTACGGGTGCGGACATTCTCACTTAGAAAAAGCGTGACCAGTTCATTGGCCACATCGGTTGCGATTTGCGGGTTTTGATGATTGAACCCAACCGTAAAAGCAATTGTTGTCTCGTTACGCCGTCGATCGCCCGAGGATGATGTGATCACATCGATAGCGATTTCATCCTGCATTTTCCCGACAAGGTCTGAAACCGTTAGAACTTTACGATCCTCACCATAGACATTGTATTTATCGATAACCTTCAGCAGGTTTTCACGCGTCATCACCCGCTGCTGGATCATCCGGATGCGCTGATCCGGGTCGGTTGTAATGGTCGATTCAACAAGGTCCGGCGAAATCTGCTGGGTTTCGACAAGAACCGTACCCCATGAAGAATATTTCGCGGGAAGAAGCATTGCCACCGCAACACTACCCGCCAAGATCAGAACAAACGGAATCAGAAAAAACAGAAACCGCCTTTTGGCTGCGGAAAGTATTCGCTCGAAATTAATCGGCGAGGCTTCTTCTTGGTTTAAGCTAAATTCCTGACTCATATTCACCGCTCAAATTCGTTCAAATCAATCAGCATTCATAAAATATTTTCCGGCGCCATCGCGCATGATTATGGTTAATATTTTACATCCATCGGCATTGATTAACAAAGATCATTATGTCCTTCTTATGCCCAAAGGGTTAAGGAAAGGTTGGAAACTGATATAAATTGGCAACATTGCCTAAAACTTTACTTTTCCAATCCGCCATTGGCGCCCAAAATTGGGAATACACAAGAAAAAAACTATAAAACAACTCTCACTTATCAAACGCTCGAAGCTCTCTATCGTGCCATTGTTGGATCAATAGGCGTTTTTATTCACAAAACCAACAAATACAGTCATTATCAGTATCTGAAGATCAAAAAACAGTGACCAGTTTTCAACATAGTAAGTGTCGTAGTTAACGCGGGCTTCCATCTTTTCAAGAGTATCTGTTTCCCCACGATAGCCTTTGACCTGTGCCCAGCCTGTAATTCCAGGCTTAACTTTGTGCCGGGCGAAGTACCCATCAATCAGGGCCGAATATTCTTCGTTGTGATCAATGGCATGAGGCCTCGGACCAACCAGTGACATGGTGCCATTCACCACATTGAAAAGCTGCGGCAGCTCGTCCAGGCTGGTGCGGCGGATAAATTTGCCGACGCGGGTTATCCGCGGATCCTGTTTTGACGCCTGGACGGTTTTCTTCGGGATCTCTCCATTGTGATACATGGAGCGGAATTTATAGATTTCGAAAATCTTATTGTTATAACCGTAGCGCTTCTGCTTGAATAAAACCGGCCCCTTGCTTTCCAGCCTGATGGCAATTGCCACCAGAATAGGGATTGGAGAAAACAAGAGCAGCGCAAGCCCGCCGAGGAGACGGTCTTCCAACGCCTTTATGACAATCTTGAAACCCGAAAGCGGCGAATTGACGACTTCGATCATCGGTAGGCCGCCGAAATGGTTCGGCGAAGGCCGGTGGGGGAAGCGAAACCCCACCAGATCGGAGACAAGATGCACATGCGCCGGCAATTCGCGAAGGCGGCTCACAATTTCGAGCTGTCGTTCATCCGCATTCCAGGGAAGCGCGACAATGATATCATCTACATGATGTTCCCGTACAAAGCGAATCAACGCTTCAAGATTGCCAAGCAGCGGATATCCACCAACCGTTGGTCCAACACGACCAATACGATCATCAAATATTCCGACAACCTTATTCACTGCAGGCTTTTCACGATCAAGTTGGCGGAGGAGCTGCTCCGTCTGCTTGCCGCCCCCCAGAACCACAATTTTACGGGTGCAAACACCGCGCTCTGCCAAATAATTTATAATAAAGAAAGCGACAAGCCGGTAACTCACAATCACCATGAAGCACGATAAACCAAAGCTGTACATCCAGATGCGTGAGTAATCATCGGAAACTTTAAGCGAAAAGCCAACCGCCAGCAGGAGCATGAAGGTCGTCAGGCAGACAATTGCCAGATTGGGCAGGTTTGTCAGCGGCGCCAGCAATGTGGAAAAGGAATAGATCCGGGCGTAACGACCAATAAAATGAAGAAAAACAGCCGCAAGCACAACCGCATACAGATATTTTTCATTCATGAACAGGTTGCTGCCGATGACAATGTAATGGGTTACAATCCCGGCAACAAGCAGCCAGAAAACATCAAGAACACTGAAAATACGAGATAAAACACGTGACGAGAGCGGATATCCATTGCCTTGATGGGATATCTCTTTCACGGTGATATGTTTATCTTTCAATCCGCTTTCAGATATCTTGTTCACCAAAATTCTCCAAAATCAGGTATTCAGTCATGGAAACCTCAATTCTCGCTCGGGAATTTATCAGCGAAACCCGGTCTGGACTGATGCCTGAAAAAACACTACAAACCAAAAATGACTTGCTGGGATGGTACAATGTTATCGTTAATTTTTCCTAAAATTAGGCGGTAATCGTAAATTCAAATGTTCGTTTTAAAAAATAAACTTCGCACTACGTCCCATATTGCCTTTTATTTATGGGTCATCAGCATGATCGCCCTGACAATACTGTCCTTGCTCCCCCCAGGGAATGAGCCTTCCCTTGCGGGCCTTGTTAATGACAAAATACGTCATTTCACGGCCTACGCCATTCTGGCGCTCATCGCATGTCACGCAGGACGAAACTGGCCGGAACGTTTCATATTATGCCTGATCAGCCTCATGTTAAGCATTACCATTGAATTTCTCCAGCCTTTAACGGGCCGGGATTTCGAAGTTTTGGATATTGTGGCAAATATGTCCGGAATTCTCGCCGGAATGGGCATGATGACATTTCTGCTGCACCGCAGATCGCGACGGCGCCTGTCTCCGCGAAACTGAGTGTCAGCCGCAGAGAATCCATTTTTCGTCCGTCATGCCGCAGCCATCGCCATTTGTTCCATTTTTTTGACGACGGTCATGATATCACGGGGGTCGTCAAAACGGCGGATTGCCATAAACAGATCCGTCGCCGTCGGATAAGTCCGGCCCAGCAGTTTAGTCCATTGCTTGAGGCGCCCGGCCTCACGCGGCGGATTCCCCATTCCGGTAATTAATTGTCGATACTCCCCGATCAGGGTGAGAATTTCCGGCCACCCGAAGGCCGGACTGCGAATTGATCCCTTCCGGGATGCCATGATCTCGCAGCCTAGTCCGGGCCGGGCAATCACCCCGCGCCCGACCATCACATCATCACAGCCGCTTATCTCCCGGCATTTTTCGTAATCGGCCATGGTCCAGATTTCCCCGTTTGCCACAACCGGAATGCAGAGCCGCTCCCGGATCGGGCGCAGATATTCCCAATGGGCGGGCGGGCGATATCCTTCCATTTTTGTACGGGCATGAATGGTGAGTTTTCCGGCACCCGCCGCCTCCACCGCAAGAGCATTTTCAAGGGCCAGCGATTTATCCGCAAAGCCGAGGCGCATCTTGGCGCTGACCGGGACGCATTCCGGCACGGCACGGCGCACAGCAGAAACAATCCCATATAGCCTTTCCGGCCATTGCAACAATGTTGCCCCGGCGTCATGCCGATTAACCGTTTTCGCCGGGCAGCCGAAATTGATATCAATGCCCGGAGCGCCTAGTTCCGCAGCAAAAGCGGCATTGTCCGCCATCACCCCGGCTTCCCCGCCCATGATCTGTACATGCACGGGCACACCTGCGGGCGTCCTGCCGCCATTTTTGAGTTCCGGGCAAAGATGATAAAAAACGGAGGCCGGATAACGCTGCTGACTAACCCGCACAAACTCGCTCACGCACAGGTCGAATCCGCCGATCCGCGTCAGCATATCCCGCATATAGACATCGACAACCCCTTCCATCGGGGCCAGCGTCAGGGTCGCCACCGGTTGTTTCCCTTGTTTTCCCTGCTTGCGTTTAATGCTAGAATCAGGACTCTCCAGAGAGTGAAAGATACGAGCTGTCATAGGGGCAGTTCAACGCAAAGGAAAGCAGAAAATGAGTGATTTGCTGAATGGCCTCACCGGCCCTCATGGAAATGTCACGGACCTTCAGGAATTCACCGATGAAACGGCGGCATATGAGCGCATCAGAACTCTATACGCGGAAAACGCCAAAAAAGTAAAACGGCGTTTCTCAGAATTTGAGGCCGGAGACAAGACAAGCCCCGCCGAGGCCGGTTTCTATCCCTATCTCGGGCTGACAGTGGAAAACACCGATATCCGTAGGTCCGGCAAGCGCGCTTATGGCAAAATTGATGCAGCGGGCACTTTCGGTACGACCCTGACGCAGCCGGAACTGTTTGAAAGCTATCTGAAGGAGCAGATTCGTCTGATTATCGGCAATCATCAACGTCCCGTCTATGTCGGTTTAAGCGATCGAGCGATGCCGCTGCCTTTTGTGATCGAAGCGGCCTCCGCCAGCGTTTCCGCCGATGACATGCCCGCCCTGCAATCCATTTTCACCATGCCGGAACTGGGCAATATCAATGACAGCATCGCCAACGGCACCTATGTTCCCGTTGACGGTCTACCCCGCCCGCTGGCGCTTTTCACGGCAGAGAGAGTGGATTATTCCCTTGCCAGGCTGTTCCATTACACCGGCACCATCCCGAAGCATTTTCAGCGGTTTGTGCTGTTCACCAACTATCAGCGCTATGTGGATGAATTCATCGACTATGGCAAGAAGCAGGTGACGGAAGGAACGGCATACAGTGCCTTTGTGGAGCCGGGCAATGTCGTGACACCCAACCCCCGCCTCACCGATGCCCCGCCCACCGGCCAGGCCCCCGCCCATCTGCCGCAGATGCCGGCCTATCATCTGGTGGCGGACAAACATATGGGCATCACACTGGTCAACATCGGCGTCGGCCCGTCCAACGCCAAGACAATCACGGACCATATCGCCGTTCTCCGGCCGCATTGCTGGCTGATGGTGGGGCATTGTGGTGGCCTCCGCCACAGCCAGCGGCTTGGTGATTTCGTCCTTGCCCATGCCTATGTGCGTGAAGATCATGTCTTGGATGAAGATATTCACCCCTCTGTTCCGCTGCCCGCCATTGCGGAAATCCAGGTGGCATTGACTGAAGCCGTTGCCCGGGCGGAGGACAGCCCGCCAAAAGGCGCCGGGATCAAGGAATATTTCCGCACCGGGACGGTTTATACGACCGACGACCGGGATTGGGAGTTACGACACCGGGAACTCGCCATCCGTTTCAACCAGAGCCGCGCCATCGCCGTGGATATGGAAAGCGCGACCATTGCCGCCAACGGCTTCCGCTTCCGTGTGCCCTACGGCACTCTTCTCTGCGTTTCCGACAAGCCGGTCCATGGGGAAATCAAACTGCCCGGCATGGCCAACAAATTCTATCAGGACCGGACGGCCAAGCATCTGCATATCGGCATTGATACACTGCAACATCTCCGCCATCAGGGCGTGGAAAGCCTGCATTCCCGCAAACTCAGGAGTTTTGACGAGCCCGCCTTCCGGTAGGAGCGATCCCATCAGCCGGTCCGGTTGGCGACAAGATGGGGGATAATAATGCCCGCAAGATGATCGCACAGCGCAGGCGACAGATCATGTCCCATTCCGTCCACCAACTCCAGCCGCGCGCCTGGGATAAGCCGCGCCGTATCTTCCCCCGCCGCACAAGGGACCAGCGGATCATCCTTTCCATGGATAACCAGCGTCGGCGCGGTGACATGGGGAAGCTCCGACACCCGCGGGTTGGAGGCCAGCACCGCCGCATATTGCCGCATATAACCGCTCGGGCTATAGCTGCGCCGGAAACAGGCGCGGATATGCGCCTCCAGCGCCTTCCGGTCCCAGCGAAAGCCCGGGCTGCCGATCACATCATTCACCTGCAGGCCGAAGGCAACCACATCATCCTCATTCTGGCTGGCCGGGGCGGACATCAGGACTGATGTGGCGGCAGGCGTCGGCGGCGGCAGATGACGGTTGCCGCTGGATGACATGATAGAGGTGAGAGAATAAAGTTTTTCCGGATAAAAAATCGTCATAAGCTGCGCAATCATCCCCCCCATGGACATCCCGGCGATATGCGCGCGTTCAATATGCAAGGCCTCCATCAGCCCGGCGACATCCGCCGCCATGTCGCTTAAATGATAGGGAACGCTCGGCGCCTGCGTCATCTGCAACTGTTGCAGGATGCGCGCCATGTCGGGCAGGCCCGTCTGCTCCATTTTCTGGGACAGGCCGATGTCCCGGTTATCAAACCGGATAACACGGAAACCTTTTTCCGCAATGGCCTTACAAAAGGCGGTGGGCCAGTCGATCAGCTGAAAGCCGAGACCCGCAATCAGGATAACCGCCGGATTGCCGGTCTCCCCAAACATCTCATAGTCAAGGGAAATACCGTTGCAGATCAGCTTCGTCATCTATCAGGTCCTTCAGCGAATAAAAAAGCGGGCCCGAAGGCCCGCTTTCATTTTTCCCGGAGATCATCCCCCCGTCAACCGGCGGATTTGATCCATTCCTCAATTGCGCTTTTCGGCGAGGCGCCGACTTTCGTCGCCGCAATCTGTCCATCCTTGAACAGCATCAGCGTCGGAATACCGCGGACGCCATATTTCGTCGGCGTTTGCGGGTTTTCATCAATATTGATCTTCGCAACCTTCAGGCTGCCATTCATTTCCTCGGCAATCTGGTCAAGCGCCGGGGCGATCTGTTTGCAGGGACCGCACCATTCCGCCCAGAAATCGACCAGAACAAGGCCGGAACTTTCCAGGACATCTTCCTTGAAGGAAGTGTCGGTGACTTTCGTAGTGCTCATAATTATCCTCTTTCAGGCAAAATTTCTGAGCCTCCTGCTCCCCAACGGAAACTCCTTACTCAAGAATGTACGTATCACATATCGTAACGTCAAGTGAACAAGGTCACATAAATTCCGGCGGCAGGACCATCAGATGCAGGCCCTCTGTCCACAGCAATGCGCATTTGACATCTCTGCCGGGATGCATGTCCTGCATCGCCCGCCGGTAATGAGCCATCTGTCTTATATATAAGGCGGGAACTTCCTTGATGTCGCGCGGCGACGGGCGGTTTGTCTTGTAATCAATGATCAGTATTTCCCTCTCGCCAATCAGCAGCCTGTCTATCTGGCCAGACATGACCCGTCCATCGAAGACACCGCTGACCGGCACCTCGGCAAGGCTGCCCGGGCCGAATATGGCGGCAAATTCGGGATCGTTGATCACAGTCAGCGTCTCTTTCAGAATTTCTGTCTGCCGCGCCGCATCCAGCGCATGCAGCGGCCGCGCCAGCCATAGCCGCGCTGCCTGCTCCCGTTTTTCCGGCTCAATGGAGGGCAATATCTCGAGCAGGCGATGGATCAGCAAGCCGCGATGAAAGCGCCCGCCCCCATCTTCGCCGAGGGGAGAGCTGCTCGCCGTTTCATCCTCATCACGCGACGGGGTCAAGGGTCGGGGCGGGACCGGCTCATCTGGTGCTTTCTCGGAGATCCATGCTGGAAGTGGCACCATTATGGTTTTATTTTCCGTCTTTTCCGGTACGATCTCGCCAATTCCCCCGCTTGACCAGCGTCGCGCCACCTTTCCCCAGGGAAGCGCCACCTCCTCAACTCCCTCTCCGAAGGCCGGATCAATCAGGTCGTACCAGCAATCCGCGGGCCGCTTTTTTCGGCCCTCCCAGCCGCAGATATAAAGCCGGTCTTCCGCCCGGGTGAGGGCCACATAAAGCAAACGTTTCTTCTCATCAAGCTGGCGTTCTTTTGCACTTTCCCGCATTCTGGCGGTCAGCGGATCATCATTTATCGACTTCACGGGCCATAGGGGGAAAGCCGTCTCCTCTTCCGTCCAGAATACCGCCTGATCCATGCGTGACCCCTGGCAGGTATCGGGCAGGAAAACAATCGGCGCCTGCAGCCCCTTTGAGCCATGAACCGTCAAGACGCGGACCTCATCCCGTCCCTGCTCCATATCACGCTTGATTTCGGCAGCACCGGCCTCGATCCAGTGCAAAAACCCCTGAAGCGAGCTTGCTTCCGTCCGTTGATAGGCAAGCGCGAGGGAGAGAAATTCTTCAATCGGTTCCGCCGCCTCCTGTCCCAGACGACGCAGCAGCTTACGCCGCCCGCCGAGCCGCCCCAGAATATCGGCGAAAAATTCATAGACGGGCACAAAATCGGCACGGGCAAGGAGATCGGACAGAAAGCCCCGCGCGGTCTCAAACAGTGAAATCCCGGTTTTGTTTTCCCGAAGGGCCCGCCATAGGCTCCCCTTGCGGCCATAGGCAAGCTCGAAAAGCTGGTTATCATCACATCCGACAAAGGGACTTTTCAGCACAACGGCCAGGTTGAGATCATCCTCCGGCAGCAAGACAAATTTTGCGACCGCCATCAGATCCATCACCGCAAGCTGATCCGTCAGCACCATCCGGTCGGTGCCCGCAACCGGAATATCCGCAAGCTTCAGTGCCCGCACCATGGCCGAGAAAAAGGCGTTGCGTTTCTGCACCAATATCATGATGTCTCGCGGCGCGATGGCGCGACCGGTGGCGCTTAGCATCTCACCGCTCTTCAGCCAGTGGCTGATCTGGCTCGCGATGAGACGGGCGAGTTCCGCCGCGGGGTTGCCGTCCGGAGACTGCGCCGCCGGCATCTCCCACGGATCGGGATGAGTTACTTCCGGCGGTTTGACCGTCGGCCAGATTTCGACCAGCCCCGCGGCACCCATACGGCGGACAAGATGCCGGACCTCTTCCCCCGCCGAGGTGAGGCCTCGGCGGGTCTCGACCGGCTCAAAAACCCGGTCCACGAGATCGAGCACCCGCTCCGTCGATCTGAAAGAAAGGTCGAGGGGGACGTTGCGCCATTCCCGTGCGGCGGCACCCGCCTTTTCTTCAAATCGTTTACGCATCACATCGAATGTCGCCGGGTCCGCCCCCTGAAAGGAGTAGATGGACTGTTTTTCATCGCCCACGACAAAAAGCGTGCGCTCCACCTCCACCGCGCCAACCCCAGAGAAAAACTCCTCCGCCAGGGCGGCGATCACCTGCCATTGCTCCGGGCTTGTATCCTGCGCCTCATCGACAAGGATATGTTCGATCCCGCCATCGAGCTTGTACATGACCCAGGGTGTCACATCCTCACCGGTCAGCAGATCGCGGGTTTTCAGGATCAGATCGTCATAGTCAAGGCGCCCGCGCCGCGCCTTTTCCGCTTCATACCGATCAATCAAGGCAAAGCCGAGCCGCAGCAGCGCCGATGTCGAGGCCAGCACCCGCGCCTTTTTAATTCGTTCCAGAAGCACAACAAGCCGTTCCGCCTCTTCCTGCAGCACATCAAGGATCGGCGGCCAGGCTTCGGCGACAGTTTTGGTCGCCAGACGCTTTGGGATTTCTTCCTTTTGAGTGAGGAATGCCGAAAAATAATCCTCCATCAATTCCGCCCGCTGGTCCGGCTGACGGAGCCAGGACGCCATCTTTTCCGCCCTTTTTACGTCTGTATCCGTTCCCATCAACAGGTAATCCACAGCCCTGCGCAGCGCAGCCCCATTAAACATCGTCTCGTTACTGGCGCGGGCGATGAGATGCGCTTCCGTTTCCTCCGCATCAATGCCGATCTTGTCTGCCAGCGCAAGGATCACCGCATTCATGCCCCCAAAGCGCCGGTGCAGGCCGAGAAAACGGCTGCGCTTACCGCTGACGATCTTCAGCAGCTTTGCGAAATCCTGTTCACTTACCTTTTCGCTGATCAGGCCCAGCGCCTCCCCCAGCGCGACATTTTCAGGGCGCTGGCAGGCACGCAAGGTATCATCGCGGGCAATCTGCATGATTTCATCGGCCGTCCGCTCATCCATCACTTCAAAATTGGGCGTGAGCCGGGCTTCCAGCGGAAACCGGCCAAGAACGGATTCACAGAAGGAATGGATCGTCTGGATTTTGAGCCCGCCCGGCGCGTCCAGGACGCTCGCAAACAGACGGCGCGCCCACACCCGCTCCCGGTCTTTTGGTACGCGGCCCAGAAGATCGACAAGGCTGTTATCCAGGGCCTCTTCCTCCATAACAGACCAGCCGCCGAGTATGCCGTTCAACCGGTTCGACATCTCCGCTGCCGCCGCCTTGGTAAAAGTGATGCAGAGAATTTTCTCAGGCGGCGTCCCGGCGAGCATGAGGCGAAGGCAGCGCTCCACCAGCACCCGCGTCTTGCCCGACCCGGCAGAGGCGGACACCCAGACGGAGCTGGCCGGGTCAGCCGCCCGCTTCTGGCGCGCAATCCCGTCTTCGACAAGCGCGTTATGGCTCATTCCCCATCCCCCTCTTCGCCGCTGGACCATTCCTTGACGCGGGCCAGATGCTCATACTCATTGAACCGATAGGGCAGATCCGGCCGCGGCAGGCTCAGGTAAGGCGTCGCCTGCCGGTCAAACTGCGTAATCAGCCGTTGCAGCCCCTCATAGGCCGCCTCGGCCAGCTCCTCCGCCGGAGGGGATTTTGCGCCGCCCGCATTGGTAAATTTTCCGGCCGGATCAAGTCCGTTCAACTGCACATAGGCAAGTTCCGTGACTGGAGCCGGTGGGATATCCGGAAATGCGCCGCGCGCAAGCATCGCGGCCTCAAGGGCAAGCTGCGGCGCGACACCGGTTGTCACCTCCGTCACCGACGGCGGCGCGCCAGTCTTGTAGTCAAGGATCGAATAGCTATCTCCGGCCAGCGTCCTGTCAATCCGGTCCGCCGTGCCGCTTAAAATAAACTCCGCCTCAGGCGCCGCTATTGCAACAACCCCCTTTGCTTCGGTCCTGAAAGGTTTGTATTTTTTACGCCGCGCCGTCTCGAAGCGGACGAACCAGTCGGCGACCCGTTCAAATTTTGGCCACCAGAAGGCCCAGACCGCCGGATAGCTGAGCGCATCCCCAAAAGCCTCGCGGCCGAAGTCGATCAGTTTTTCGCGTGCGTCCGTTGGCATCCGGTCCGGATATGCTTTGATAAAATTCTCAAGCGCCGCATGAATGAAGGTGCCCCGGTCAGCAACGGACGGATCCATGGAGATATCATCGAGTGGGGAGAGCTTCAGGATCTGTTCGGCAAAGATTGAATAAGGATCCTTGATCCATTTCTCTATTCTAGTCACGGACAAGCGGCGCGGGCGGGCGGCAACCGGCGGCGTCGGGCGCGGGGCGAGGACGGGCGCGTAGTCTTCCGGCTGGTCGAGTTGCCGTTGCCAGCCCAGAATGCGCGATGCCTCTGATTTATCAAGGGAAAGATCAAACTTGGCGAGCAATGTTTCCAGCCGCAAGAGCCAGCGCGAAGGGACAGCCGGTGTGCCATCCACCTTGGCGGCGCGGGTCATCACCACCTCCGCCGCCCCAAATGCCTGCTGGAAATCATGGGCGGACAGGCCGATTTTCTGTTCCGGCAGCGGCAGGCCGAATTTCTGCCGCATCGGGCGGCTCATCCACGGATCACTGCCCGCATCCGGTGGCCAGCTCCCCTCATTCAGGCCGCCAAGGATCACAAGACCGGCGCGGCCAAGCCGCCCTTCGATGGGCCCCCAGATGCGAAGCCGGGGATGCAGGCCATATTGCGGGCGGACCATCCGCCCAAGCATGAGATTATCGAGAAGCTCGGGCCAGGCCGCCGGGCTGAAATCATCCAGCACATCCGCCGCCCGGAGCAATTCGGAAAGGAAATTCGCCGCCGCCTCTCCGAAACTGCCGTGCCAGAGGGCAGAGTTCTTCTCTTCTTCCACTGTGGAAAGCTGTTCGGCAAACCGGATAAAAACGGTCAGAAATTCTTTGAAATCAACGCTTTTCTCGCGGGACAATCGCTCGATCGGGGCCGCAAGATCACAAAGGCCACCAAACCAGCCTTTCATCTCCTCAGTCGCCTCACTATGGTCAAGAGCGCGGGCAATGCCATCAAAGCCCGGCGCGGGCCGGGGTCCCCGCAAAACGGTCATCTCCAGATCACGCACATAACGGCGGAAGACGTCAGGCGTTCCGCCGAATGTGGCAAGAGGATGCTTCAAGGTGGAAAGCAACGCAACAGGCTCCGCCTCGCTTTCAATCATCCGCGCCGCGAGCCGCAGAAACACACCCGGTGGCGACTGGGCAAGGCTGATCCCGGCACTGTCGTCCACCTCTACATTCCATCGCCGAAGCTCCGCGCCCACCCGGCGCGACAGATCGCGATCCGGCGTGATGAGAACCGCCGTTTTCTCGGGTGTTTCCAACGCCTCCCGCATCAGCAGGGCGATGGATTGCGCCTCGCTCTGGGCATTTTCACAATCCAGCAGGCGCACGCCTGCAAGCGCCGACATGTCCGGTTTGCTTGCCGCCTGCCACTGGTCGCTGGTGGCGGCAGGGCGCAGGGCTTCCGCCAGAAACTGCATCCGCGCGGGTGAGGATGAAAGCGCATTTTCATCCCCAAGGTCGATCACATCATCCCGGGTTATACCGATCCGTTCGAGCAATAAAGACAGGCCGTGCTGGGCGTGGGTCGCATCCTGTTGCACCGCCTGCCAGCTTTTATCATCGAGATGCCGATCAAGACCCGGTAGGATGATTGCCCCATTTTCGAGCTCTGCCACTGTCTGCAGGAGCAGCGCCGTCGCCGGGATTGATCCGGTGGAGCCGGCCGCATAGACAGGACCCTTCGGCGGCCTTTCCTGCCAGTGGCGCACCTGCGCCCGCAACAGCAAATCCCGGCGAAGCGCCGGATCAATGGCGCCTTCTGCGGACAGGATGGCAGGCCAGTTGACACTCAGTATTTCCAAAAAGCGAAGGGTGACCTGCCAGTGTTCGGCATATTCCGATGGCACCAGCTCTTCGAGATCCTTTAAATCCAGCCCTTCCGTCTGGACCTGATCAAGAAACCGGGCCAGCGCCGCCGCAAGGCCTGCTGCCTCGGCAATTCCCGTCCCCCCGTCCATTCGGGCCTGAACCAAACGGCCGAGCAAAAGCTGGCGACGCATCGGGTCAATGGCCGGCGGCAGGGAGAGCAGGATTTCCCCCACACCTTCAACGCCCAGCTCACTTTCCAGCAGAAGCTCGTCTTCCTCCACATCGCCGATCGGGCGCATCCGCGGCAGGATCAGCGGCCGGCCGGCCGTCTCTCTCAGAAACGCTTCCTGCAAGGCCCGGGCAGCGCGGCGCGTTGTGGTGAGAATGGTCACATCGCTCAAATCCGCAGCCCTGACGCCATGGCGCCGCAACAACTCGCGCGCCAGCACATCGACAAAACTGTATTCCGGCGGAATGTTGAAAACTTGCGGCTTGCGTTTCCTGTCCAGCATTATTTCCCGCCAATCCTCCGGCTTGCCTCCTCCACCGCATCGGGCGTTCCCACATGCAGCCATTCCCCGTCATGGACAAGCCCGTAAAGCCGTCCGGACGCCAGCGCCTTGTCATAGATCACGTTAAGGGAAAAGGCATCCATCGTCGTCTCGGCAAACAGCCCCGGATCAAGAAGCTGCACTCCGGTGAAAAGGAACGGCGCCGTTTCCCCTTCGCGCCGCCGCCTGATCCGCCCGCTTTCCTCCAGGTGGAAGTCTCCGCTTCCCGCATAGCCAACCGCCGTTCCCACCGGATGCAGCAACAGAAGCGCGCCCATTTCACGGTCGTCCCAGCGATCATGCATCAGCCCAAGGGAACTGGCCGCCCGGTCACGAACGATCACATCCGAGTTAAGCACGAAAAACGGATCCGCGCCCAGAAAGGGGAGCGCCTTTTTAACCCCCCCCCCGGTTTCAAGAAGGGCCTCTGTTTCATCCGAGATTGCAAAATCAAAGCCGGTCACATGCGAGAGATAGTCGGAAATCTGGTCACCGAGGTGATGTTTGTTGACCACCACCTGCCGGATGCCCGCCATTCGCAGAAGATCAAAGCAGTAGTCAATGAGCGCCCGGCCCGCCACTCTGACCAGCGGTTTCGGGGTGACATCCGTAATGGGACGAAGCCGCGTGCCAAGCCCCGCCGCCAATATCATGGCCCGCATATTGTCAATTTCCGGCAATGGCTTCATGCTCTCCCCTCCCCGACCGTCAGCAACAGCCAGTTTTGCAGGGCTGACAGCCCCGGGTGCGCGGTATTGGCGGCAAGATGCCCTCGCATCCGGGGGATCATTTCCAGATATCGCGGCTTGCCGTATTCATTCGCAAGGCGGATGAAAATCCCCATGATGCGTAACGCCCGATGCGCCCCGAGAGCCGCATAGGACAAACGAAAGGCTTCCTCCTCCAGCCCTGTCCGGTCGAGATAGCGATACATCATTTCCTCGGCCAGTGTGTAATTCACGTCACGGCGGGCATCCTGCAACAACGAGACGAGATCGTAGGCGGGCGGCCCTTTCAGGGCATCCTGAAAATCAAGCAGGCCAAGCGCTTTCACGCCCTCGCGATCCTTCAGATACAGCAGGTTTTCCGAATGAAAATCCCGAAGCAGCATCACTTTCGGTCCGACATGCAGGCGCGGAAGAAGATTGCGCCAGATATCATCGTAAAACTCCCGCGCCGTGGCGGACAACGGCGCTTCAAGCTTTTCCGGAACATAGTAATCGAGGAACATCTCATTTTGCGCCATAACATAATCATCCGAAAAATCAGGCAGAAATTCGGGCGGCGGCAAGGTTGCAAGATCAATCAGGAAATCGACGGCAAGGCGGTATAACACCTCCTCCGGAGCGCCCTTTTCAATCAGCCGGGCGATGATATCATCACCCAGATCTTCCAGCAGCAGCAACCCGTTTTCCCGATCCTCGGCCATGACTTCGGGGGCGCTATAGCCACGCAGGCGCAGCGCGGTCGCCATATCGGCAAACATACCGACATTTTCGGGCGGCGGTGCATCCATCAGAATCAGGCTACCCGTGTCCGTCCAGAACCGGGCATAGCAACGGGATGAAGCATCCCCGGCAATCGGTCTCAACTCCGCCCCCGCATATCCTGCCGATTTGAGGAAGGGGACGATCAGGTTGTCACGCACCAAGAATCTCCTCGAGTGTCATAAAGCGTGAACGCCAGCTTTCATCACCCGTCAATTCGAACAGGCGCGACCCGCTGTCTTCCATCACCGTAATGTCGATCTGAAGATGACCCGCGGGAAGATACCGGCCCAGCCGGTCCGGCCATTCGATCAGGGAAACCCCGTAATCGAACGCTTCGTCAATGTCCAGCTCCAACGCCTCTTCCGGACTTTCAAGCCGATAAAGATCATAGTGATAAAGGCAATAGTCGGGAAAATCATAGGTCAGTAGCAGGTTGAATGTCGGGCTTGGCACGTCAATCTCCTGCCCGGCGAGGGCCCGCACCAGCGCCCTGACAAAAGCCGTCTTCCCTGCGCCCAGCGTACCGCCGAGAGCAATAACATCTCCGGGCTGCAATATCCCGGCCAAAGCCGTGGCCAGGCGGGAGGTTTCCGATAGAGAGGGAGCAGGAAAACGGAAGGTGGCTGAGTCTGTCATGCCCACCGTCAGGAATTATTCGCCAGCGCCTTTTCAGCGACGGCAACGGAAAGCGGCAGATGGCAGAAAACCGTCGTACCGACATTTTCGCGGGAGGTCAGCTCCACATATCCACCATGCAGCTCGACAAAACTTTTGACCAGCGACAGGCCAAGGCCGGCACCGGCGTTCTGCTTGGTCGTATCGCCTTTTGTGAAACGTTCAAAGATATGCGCGACCTGATCTTCAGCAATCCCCTTGCCATTGTCACGCACGGATATCACAAAGCTATCGGCTGTTTTGTGTGCGGCAAGAATAATTTCCCCCCGGGACGGCGTAAATTTGATGGCATTGCTGAACAGGTTGAAAATCACCTGTTTAATGCGCCGTTCATCCACCTCGACAAGGCCGATGTCGGGATCAATCTCGGTGCGGATTTCCAGATGCCGCCTTGCCGCCCGCTCCTGCACCATGGCAACCACATTCTGAAGCGCCGTCTGCAGATCGACGGGCGCCTTTTCAAGCTCCATCCGCCCGGCCTGGATATTCGCCATATCGAGAATATCATTGATCAGCAACAGAAGATGGCCGGAGCTGTCGAGAATTCCCTTGCCATATTCCGCCTGCTTGTCATTGAGGGGGCCGAAAAATTCCTTCACCAGAATTTCGGCAAAGCCGATAATGGTATTCAGCGGCGTGCGGAGTTCATGGCTGACGCTTGCCACGAATTCGGTTTTCATCCTGTCTGCCGCTTCCAGCGCCTCATTCCGCTCCCGAAGGGCCCGCTGCGCGCGGAGTTCATGGGTTACATCGACATAGGTGAAGAGGACATTGCCATCCGGCAGCGGCACCCGGTTAAAATCAATGATGGTACCGCCCGGTTGTTCCAGCCGTCCGCTCGCCGCATCGCGCCGGGTGACATTTGCAATATATTTTTCGCGCAGCTCCGCAGGCCAGTTTTCTCCCGTTTTTTCGATATGCCTATCGATAAGCTGCGAGATATGGACTTCCCCACGCAGGAAGTCGTCCTCCAGCTCCCAGATGGCGCAGTAGGCCGCATTGAACAGCTTGAGCCGCGCATCGGAGCCGAACACCGCCACCCCTTCGTAAAGATTGTCAAGCGTCGCCCGCTGCACGGCAATCTGGGTGTTGCGCGCCCGCTCCAGCGCCACCTTGTCCGTCACATCCTCAAACAGGAACAAAAGCCCGCCAAAAGGATGCGGCGTGATGATCGTTCTGAGAACTGTCTCGTCAGGAAGCTGCACCAGCTCTTCACGCGTTTCGATCACATTGGTAAAAAGAGCCCGGCGTTTTTCCTTGTAGGAGGCAAAGTCCGCCTGCTCCGGAAGACGGCGCAATTCGCGCTGCTTGTCAAGAATTTCGCTGATTGTCGGCTTGGCATAGAGGAAATCATTCCCGATGCGCCAAAGCGTCGCATAGGCCTGATTGAAAAATTCAAGGCGTTGGTCCGGCCCATAGATGGCAATGGCCGTTCCTATATTTTCCAGAACATCGGCATGGCCGTCGACATGCCGTTTCAGCTCCGCCGCCAGCTCCGCCTCCGCGGTCGTATCCAGGGCATACCCCGCCAGCTCGTTGTCAAATTCAAGCGGCGTCTCAACAATCCGGAAGCTCACCCTGTCCCCGTCGACAATATAGCGCCGCGTCTCGCTCTGTGTCAGTCCGGTGACCCGCGCCTTTGTCGCGAGTTTACGCGCCTGATCCGGATCGCGGCTAGAGGCAAGCTCCGGAACCTGCTCCGTCCCCTCTTCCAGCTCGACAACATCTCTGTATTTGCGGTTCTGCCAGATGATTTTCGAATTCTGGTCCCGACGCCAGATCGGAATCGGCGCCGCATCGAGCAGCTCGATAAAGCTGTCCCGCTCCTCGCGGGCCGTAGCAAGGGCGGATTTAAGCGAGATGATATCGGAGCCAAGCTGCTCACGTTCCGCTTTCAAGGTATCAATCATTCGTCCGGACGCGTGCAACTT
Source organism: uncultured Alphaproteobacteria bacterium (assembly GCA_963971675.1). Classification (GTDB taxonomy): domain Bacteria; phylum Pseudomonadota; class Alphaproteobacteria; order Sneathiellales; family Sneathiellaceae; genus Sneathiella. Next base: position 47,808 of record CAXASQ010000003.1, read on the forward strand.
CTCGCTGTCACCATCACTCTGCGCAAGCAGCGACAGCGCTTTTTTCCGCATCACATAGACAGCCATCAGCAAGCCGATAACCGCCAGCGACAGCACCCAGAGAAGCATGAGCTGCGTTGTAGTGAATTCTTCTATCATACCTGTCGGTACATGGCCTTATCTGTATCCCCCTTGCTTCCCCACCATTATGGCGCCGATTGTGATGTCTCCGCCACCCCCTTGGTGTATAGATGCGCCAAAGAATAGAAAAAAAATGGCCGGAGGGATAGCCCCACCAGCCATTTCTCTTAATGTGGCAATTTCAGCCCGCCAGCGGCTTAATAGCGATAATGATCGGGCTTGAACGGACCGGCCTGCGGAACGCTGATATATTTTGCCTGCGCGGCGCTGAGTTCGGTCAATTTTGCGCCAAGTTTGCCAAGATGCAGACGCGCGACCTTCTCATCAAGATGCTTGGGCAGCACATAGACTTCATTCTTGTATTTCTCGTGCCGTTCCCACAGTTCGATCTGCGCCAGCACCTGATTGGTGAAAGACGCACTCATCACAAAGCTCGGATGGCCGGTCGCGCAACCGAGGTTGACCAGACGCCCTTCCGCCAGAACAATCAGCCGCTTGCCATCGGGGAATTCGACTTCATCCACCTGCGGCTTGACATTGTGCCAGGTGTAGTTGCGCAGCGCCCCGATCTGGATTTCGCTGTCGAAATGACCAATATTGCAGACAATCGCCCGGTCTTTCATATCCCGCATGTGATCGAGGGTGATCACGTCGATATTGCCGGTGGTGGTGACGAAGATATCACCATATTTCGTGACATCATCAAGATGTACCACCTCATAGCCTTCCATTGCCGCCTGCAGCGCACAAATCGGGTCAATTTCGGTGATCAGCACCCGGGCGCCCTGGCTGCGCAGTGACGCGGCGGATCCCTTGCCCACATCGCCATAGCCACAAACAACGGCAACCTTGCCCGCAATCATCACATCCGTCGCGCGCTTGATGCCATCGACGAGGCTTTCACGGCAGCCGTACAGATTATCGAACTTCGACTTGGTGACGGAGTCATTGACATTGATTGCCGGAACTTTCAGCGTCCCGGCCTTCGCCATTTCATAAAGCCGGTGCACCCCGGTGGTGGTTTCCTCCGACAGTCCGCGAACGTCCGTGAGCAGCTCCGGGTAATCCGCATGCATCATATGGGTCAGGTCGCCCCCGTCATCGAGGATGAGATTGGGACGCCAGCCGCCCGGTCCTTCAATCGTCTGCACGATACACCAGTTGAACGCTTCCTCCGTCATGCCTTTCCAGGCAAAGACCGGGATTTCCGCGGCGGCAATGGCCGCGGCGGCCTGATCCTGCGTCGAAAAGATATTGCAGGAGGACCAGCGGACTTCCGCGCCGAGGGCCGTCAGCGTCTCGATCAGCACCGCCGTCTGGATCGTCATATGAAGGCAGCCGGCAATGCGCGCGCCTTTCAGCGGCTTACTGTTTCCAAATTCCTCGCGCAGCGCCATCAGGCCCGGCATTTCAGTCTCGGCAATGGCAATTTCCTTGCGCCCCCAGTCGGCCAGCGACATATCCGCAACCTTGAAGTCATCAAATTTCGTCATGTTAAATCTTTCGCCTTCTTTCTGAACATAGCGGAGCACCCGCCCCCGCGGGGCTGGCCTATTGGCTGACTGTATAGCAACCCTGCCTTACATTATCAATAGCGATATAAAGAAATACTTATATCATTATAAGAATTTCTCTGTGCTGACGTTGAGAGCGCCTCACTCTTCCCCGAACTTGTCAGAGACCAGCCCGGAAATGGCGGTAAGCGCCTTTTCGGCGTCAGGGCCGGAAGCGGAAACGGAGATGGTCGATCCATTGGCGGCCGCCAGCATCATCAGCCCCATGATGGAAACGCCGGAGACTTCATTCTCTCCCCTGGTCACGAGAATATCCGCATCAAACTGCTCGGCGCATTTGACGAATTTCGCCGCCGCCCGGGCATGAAGGCCACGGGCATTACAGATAACAAGCTCACGCTTCACGGTCACAGGCCCTTTTATGGGGGTATGGGGCATGGACATTTCAGGATTTGCTGGCCAGCAAATGCGACGCGACATTGATATATTTGCGGCCCGATTCCTGAGCGGCGGCAACAGCATTCGGCATATTGTCGTCCCCGCGCACACTCGCCAGCTTGATCAGCATCGGCAGGTTGATCCCCGCAATCACCTCGACATTCGCCTTGTCCATCACGGATATGGCCAGATTGGACGGCGTGCCGCCAAACATGTCGGTGAGAATGATGACACCGGCGCCGCTTTCAACTTCTGCAACCGCGTTCAGGATATCCTGGCGGCGTTGCTCCATATCGTCATCCGGTCCGATGGATATGGCGCGCACCTGGGTTTGTGGTCCGACCACATGTTCCGTCGCATTGACGAACTCTTCCGCCAGCCGCCCGTGGGTCACCAGCACCATTCCGATCATATCGCCCCCGTTATTTATTGAAATGGCCTAAGTTATATCGCGTTATTATCTTTCGCCTCGGGCAGGTCCCGATGCGCAAGATTTGCAAAATAGCCGGATTTTGCAACTTGGTCATGGATTTTTTCTGCAACGCACACAGAACGATGCCGCCCGCCCGTGCAGCCAAAGGCGATAGTCAGATAGGACTTCCCCTCTTCCACATAGCGCGGCAGTAAAAACAGGATCAGCCTTTCAACCTGCGCCATGAACTCATCATAGGCGGGATCGGCGGAAACATACGCCACCACGTCCCGGTCCCGCCCTGTCAGGGGGCGAAGATTGGCTATGTAATGCGGGTTTTGCAGGAAACGAACATCAAACATCAGATCCGACTCTCTTGGGATGCCGTTTACGAACGAAAAGGACATCACCGTAACATTAAGCCGCGCCATGCGTTGCAGGCTGAAAAACCCGGTCAGGATGCGTTTCAACTCCGGTAAGGACAGGTTGGTGCTGTCGATGCGGACATCGGCCGCAGTTTTGAGCCCGGCAAGCCGCTGAATTTCCTGACGGATACCGTCGCCGACAGGACGGTCCGCCGCCAGCGGATGTTTGCGCCGCGTTTCCGTAAAGCGCCGCTGCAGAACGGCCTCATCGCAATCAAGAAACAGCAGCCGCACGGGGCTGTTCCCGGCAGCGCGCAGCTCCCCGATCACCTCCAGCACCTGCTCGGTCGAAAAGCCGCGTGTCCGCAGATCGACGCCGATGGCCAGATTGACGCCGCCGCCCCTGCCCGCCTCTTCCACCATCTTGGTCAGCAGAAACAAGGGAATATTGTCCGCAACTTCCCATCCCATATCTTCAAACTGGTGCAGGGCCGTGCTTTTCCCGGCGCCTGACAGCCCCGAGACAATAACCACCTGATTTGGCACCGGATGCGCCGTATTCATATCATTCGTATCCTGTCAGCAATGGGTCCTGCCGGAGGGCAAGACGAATGATCGCCGGGGCCGATGCCATGAAAGGGTCAATTGCCCGGCGCGGCACCATGACATCTTCAAAAGCCACGGTGTCCGGCTCGGGCATCCGCTCAATCCTGTCATGAGACATCAGATCAACAACCAGCGCCAGGGGAATGTCGGAGATGGCCTCAAGAGACATCAGACCAAAACCGCGTACCTCGATTCGGCCGCAAATCTCATCAGGCGCTGTCAGCAGCGCCTTGCCGTCCGCGACATGAATGTCTGTATAATCATCGGAGATCAGCCGTCCGCCACCGTCCACAAGACGAAGGGCAAGGTCGGATTTCCCGGCTCCCGACGGCCCCCGCAACAGAACACCCCTGCCGTCGATTTCAACGGAACTCGCATGACATCTGATCATGCGCCGAAGGTACGTCAGCCACCCTATTTTGGCAACTTTATTAGGAAGGCGGCGCCCTTGATCACGCCCTTTTCATCACAGCGGTTGCGCGCGGTAATGCTGCCGCCATGTGCCTCGATAATCAGCCGGGAAATGCTGAGACCGAGGCCGGAATGACGGCCGAATCCCTCCGATTTCGGACGTTCGGTATAAAACCGGCTAAAAATGGCGTCGAGCTTGTTCTCCGGTATGCCCGGACCGTCATCCTCCACCGTCAGCTCCACCCCTGTTTCACGTGAAACAAGGCGGATCACGACATGTCCGTTCTCCGGCGAGAAGGAAATAGCGTTATCAACCAGATTCCGCATCACCTGTCCGATGCGACCCGGCAACCCATTGATCACAATCGGATCCGCCGGACGGTCAAAATCGAATGACAGCGATGAGAACATCTGCGTCGTCCGGTAGCTGTCCAGCACCCCTTCAATCAGCTTGACCAGATCAACCGGCTCCCCTTCGGATCGGGACAGCTCGGCATCGATCCGGCTGGCGGCGGAAATATCCGTAATCAGCCGGTCCAGCCGTTTCACATCGCTGGAAATAACGGCGCGTAATTTCTCGCGCGTTGCCTCATCCTTTACCCGCTCAAACGCCTGCACCGCCGTCCCGAGAGAGGTCAGCGGATTTTTAAGCTCATGCGCCACGTCTGCGGCGAAGGCCTCGATGGCGTCAAGCCGGTCATACAGCGCCGTCGTCATCGCCCGGAGCGATGTGGAGAGATCGCCAATCTCATCTTTCCGCTTGGAAAAATCCGGAATAACAATGCGCCGTCCGATACCGCGCCGCACCTTGTCCGCCGCCTCCGCCAGCATGTGAATGGGCGCCGCGATGGTCCGCGCCAGAAACAGCGACAACAGCAGCGTGATCACCAGGGTCACGGCAAAAACGATCAGCGTCGTGACCTGTGCGGATCGCACCGCATCATCGATACCATTTCCATTTTCCGTCAGCAGCAGCCCGCCGAGAATATGCTTGAATCCCTGCACCGGCACCGATACGGAGAGCATCAGCTCCCCCTTTTGGGTTTGCCGGGTCATGCGGGCATTATCGCCATTGATGGCAACCCCGATTTCCTGAAAATCCACCCCGCTTGGCACCGGATTCGCCGGGAAAATCGGATAGTCATATTTGTCGGGAAAGAGCTTTTCCCAGCCGTCATAAAGCTCCTCAAAAAACAGGCGGATCGGGCTTTTCACCTCGGGCGGCGGCAACTCTTCGGAAACAATATTTCGACCCGCCGAGATAAGCCTGCGACTGTCCGCAATCAGTATGCCTTCGCGGTCAAACAGCAGCGCCGGGGTATTGGTGATGATGGAAAGACGCCGCAAAACCCGTTTTATCTGGGGTGAATCAAGTGTCAGGGACTGCACCTGCCCATCAATTGACACCTCCTGAAGCGCCGCTTCGCCCAAGGCGCCGGCAATCATCCGCCCGTTGGTGGTCAGTGCCTGGAAGCGTGCCTCGATCAGGCCATCGCGGAACTGATCCAGATACAGAATGGCGCCCGCCAGAAAGACAACGGAAAACAGGTTGATCGCCATGATGCGTCGGCCAAGGGAAGAGAAAGGCCCACGCCGACCCTTCTGCACCTTCTCCTTTTCCCGTTTTTCCGTTTTTATGTCCGGTACGGATTTTCCGACATAGGGCTTCGCTTCTGCGTTCATAGAATAGGAACAGCTCCGGGCTTATTTTTCCTTAAACCGGTACCCAACGCCATAGAGTGTCTCAATGGCGGCGAACTCGGAATCAACCGACTTGATCTTCTTGCGCAACCGTTTGATATGGCTGTCAATCGTCCGGTCATCCACATAGATATTGTCATCATAGGCCGCATCCATAAGCTGATCGCGGCTTTTCACATGGCCGGGCCGGAGGGCAAGGGCGTGCAACAGCATGAACTCGGTCACCGTCAGCGTGACTTCCTTGCCATCCCAAAAACAGGCGTGGCGGATACTGTCAAGCTTCAGCTTTCCGCGCATCAGCACATCCTCTTCCACCTCGCCATTGCTTTCCTTCGCCGCCCCGTGCCGGCGCAACACCGTGCGGATGCGCTCCACCAGAAGGCGTTGGGAAAAGGGTTTGCGGATATAGTCGTCGGCGCCCATCTTCAGCCCGAGAAACTCGTCAATCTCGTCATCCTTCGACGTCAGGAAGATAACCGGCAGGCTGCTGGTCCGGCGGAGACGGTTCAAAAGCTCCATTCCGTCCATGCGCGGCATCTTGATATCAAGGACAGCAAGGTCCGGCGGATTTTCCGCAAGGCCCTTCAGCGCTTCTTCGCCGTCCGAATATTTGTCCACCTCGAATCCTTCGCTTTCCAGCAGAATGGAAACGGTGGTGAGAATATTCTGATCATCATCGACCAGAGCAACCTTTGTGGCCATATCAGTCCCCAGATTCATGTCATCACCCTATTTTATGATCTGTCGCTGTTCTTTGCATTACATTTAATCAAAATAAGGCAATTGCATGTCCAAGGCCCAAAAGGCCCGCTTTTCAGCGCAATAACTCCCATCAAAAGAAGATTTTGCGCATTGCATAATTTTTCTTTTGCATTTTTGCGAATTATTCGCAATTACTGGCTCATGACTGACTTATCCAAATCCGAAATCCGCGTCCGCAACATTCGCGGCCTGATCAGAAAAGCCTCCACCGTATCCCTTGGCACCCGCATGGCCGAGGATGGCAGCGCCTATGCCTCCCTTGTCCTGATGGCAACGGATCCGTTGGGCCGCCCGCTCCTGCTGCTGTCCGACATGGCGGTTCATGGGCGGAATATCGCCAAAGACCCGGCAATTTCCCTGCTGGTGGCGGAAGACCCGAAGGGCCGCGACCCGCTCACGCTCTCCCGCGTTTCGTTACAAGGAACCGCCGAGGTGATTGATGATGTCCGCCTGCTGGAACGGTATGTCCGTCGCTTCCCCTCTGCGCGGATGTTTTCGAAATTCAAGGATTTCAGGCTGTACCGTGTAAATGTGACCCGCGGCCATCTGGTCGCCGGATTTGGCGATATTCACTGGGTGGATGCGCCGGAATTTATTCTTGGCCCTGAGGCGCTGGATGATGCCGATGTCGAAATTGGCGTCATGGATCACATGAATTCGGACCATGCCAATGCGGTGCAGGAACTTGCCTCCTCGGTTTCCGAGATCGGCGGCGAATGGGAAATCTGTGGTCTGGATGAAGAGGGAATGGATTTCCGCAGCGGATGGAATTATGAACGTCTTCTGTTTGAAAAACCCGCCCTGAGCGCCGAAGAGATGCGAATCCAGATGATCCACCTGCTGAAAAAGATCCGAAATTAACTAAAATTTCAGCTACTCCATGGTAATTTTCCCCGTATCGGATCAACTGATCCGCCCGGCAGGGAATTATTTCTGATTGGGGGTCGCTTTCGCGATAGATTGGTTGCGCCTTTATTTTGCCCCCATTATTCTGTAATGAAAGCCTTTTGAAGGGCCCCTAAAATATAGCAGTGGAGACATGAACGTGGAGCAATTGGGACACCATAAAAGCCGTTTCGGGCTGGAAACAAACGGCCTGGAAAAGGTTGGCAGGGCATATTGGAACCTGTCGACGCCCGCCCTTTATCAGGAGGCAATCCGGAGGGGGGAGGCTTCCCTCGCTGCGGGCGGTCCGCTCGTCGCGCTGACCGGGCAGCATACCGGCCGCTCCGCCAATGACAAATTCATCGTACAGGAACCAAGCAGCGAGAAGAATATCTGGTGGGGCAAGGTCAATAAACCCATTGCGCCCGAAAAATTCGACGGCCTGCACAAGAAAATGCAGGAGTATCTGACCGGCAGGGATGTTTTTATACAGGATTGCTATGCGGGCGCCGACACCGGTAACCGGCTGAGCGTGCGGATCATTACCGAATGCGCCTGGCACAATCTTTTTGCCCGCAACATGTTTATACAGCCTGATCCCGCGGAGCTGGCGGATTTCAAACCGGAATTCACCATTTTGCAGGTCCCTTCCTTCGAGGCAGATCCGAAAGTGGATGGCACCCGGTCCGAAGTTTTCGTCCTGCCGAATTTTGCCGAGAAGCTGGTGATTATCGGCGGCACATCCTATGCCGGGGAAATCAAAAAATCCGTCTTCTCCATCCTGAACTATCTGTTGCCTGAAAAAGGCATTCTGCCCATGCATTGCTCTGTCAATGTTGGCGGCGATGGCGCGTCCAGCGTTTTCTTTGGCCTTTCCGGCACCGGCAAGACCACCCTGTCCGCCGATGCCAGCAAGATGCTGATCGGGGATGACGAACATGGCTGGTCGGACGACGGCGTGTTCAATTTCGAAGGCGGATGCTACGCCAAGGTGATCAAGCTGTCGCAAGAGGCGGAACCGGAAATTTTCGAGACCACGCGCCGCTTCGGCACCGTTCTTGAAAATGTGGTGATGGACCCGGCAACCGGCGAGCTGGATCTGGATGACAACCGCTATACGGAAAATACCCGCGCCTCCTATCCGATTGAGTTCATCCCGAATGCCTCTGAAACCGGCGTTGCCGGAAATCCGGCCAATGTGGTGATGCTGACCGCCGATGCTTTCGGCGTCCTGCCGCCCATTTCAAAACTGACCCCGGAACAGGCCATGTATCACTTCCTGTCGGGCTATACAGCCAAATTGGCCGGTACGGAAAAAGGCCTCGGCAATGAGCCGCAGGCAACCTTCTCCACCTGCTTTGGCGCACCCTTCATGCCGCGTCATCCGGCTGTCTATGCCAAGCTGCTCGGCGAAAAGATCGCCAAGCATGGCGTCAACTGCTGGCTGGTCAACACCGGCTGGACGGGCGGTGAATATGGCACGGGCCACCGTATGCCCATCGCGCATACACGCGCCCTGGTGAATGCCGCCCTCGATGGCACGCTGGCAGTGGTGGAGACGGAGAAAGACCCGTTCTTCGGCCTTGCCATGCCCACATCCTGCCCCGGCGTCCCATCGGACATTCTCAATCCGCGCAACACCTGGTCGGACAAGAACGCCTATGACGCCAAGGCGCGTGATCTTGTCGCCCGTTTTATCAAGAATTTTGAACAATTCACCGATTATGTGGATGAAGACGTGCTGCAATCCGCCCCCAAAACTGCCTGAACGGGTCGGGCGATGACTAAACCAGCCCTGCCACCATAAAGGTGGCGGGGCTTTTTCATGTCAGCGGCGGCGCAAGCCTTCCGGCTTTATAATCAGAAATAGCGTCAACACGCAGAAGGCCGCCACATCGCGATAGGCAATCTCGAAATAGGCCGACCAGAATGTTTCGAAAAACGCCAGCGCCACTGACGCCGCCAGCGCGCCCTGAAGCGACCGCAGCCCGCCAATGACCGCGATGAACATGGATTTGAGACCAATGATGGTTCCCATGGCGAAGCTGGCGCTGCCATACAGAAGCGCGATCATCGATCCGGCAAGTGCCGCCATTATGGTTGCAAGCACAAAGGATAGGCCAATGACAGCGGACAGGCTGATGCCACAGAGCGCCGCCATCCGCAGATCATCCGCCACGGCCCGCCAGCGCAGGCCGAACGGATGCCGCTTCATCATCAGGATCAGCAGCAACACCATACCGAACCCGAGCAGCAGTACCGCAATTTGCAGGGGCGTTATCTGAATGGGAAAGGCCCCTCCCGTAACCAGGGGCACCGGATCCGCAAAGACAGGCCGCAGCCATAATTCCCGGGAATCATTGATAAGGCGCATGGCCTCTTCCAGTATGATGGCGATGGCAATGGTCGCAATCAGCATGGTCTGCATCCGTCCGCCGATCAGCTTTTTCACAACAAGGTGATGGATTGAAAAACCAAGCAGGGCGGTATTGAAAATAGCCATTGCGCCGCCCGCGAGGATCACCCAGATCAAAGGCCAGAAAGTCACGCCTTCCAGCAGGGAAACCATCATGATGGTGAGACACGCCGCCCACATGGCCAGCGCCCCGAACGCGAGGTTGATGCGGTTCGTGACCCCGTAAAAAAGAACAAATGCCGACGACAGCAACGCATATATCACCGTCACCTGTAGCGCATTCAGAAGCTGTTGCAGGATATATAGCAAGGACAAGCGAGACGTCCCTTCCCTCTTGTGGACAGTATCCCGCAGGAAGCGTATCATATTCCCCGTTACTGGCCAGAGAGATTCCCGCAATGAAAAGAATGGCCTTCATGATACTGGCTGTCGGCCTCCTGCTCTCCGGTTGCGGTGAGGAGGCGGACAAGCCCTATCTGGAATTTACCGGCGGTGGTTTCATTTTCAATTACCGCATCGGGGAAGCCTTTTATGGCTTCGTTGCAAAACCACGCCGCGACATACCCGAGGGAACTGAAATAATCGCTGAGTTCGAAAACCCCAAAGGCGGCGCGCCCATTACCGTGACAGCCAAGGCAAAAGCATCACAACTTCAATACACACTGCGCACGCCGGGCGTTGAAGGCGTTGTCAAGGATCGCCCCTACAAAGTTGTTATAACGCTCAAGGCACCCGGAGAGGTTCAACCCCTTGCCGTCTATGAAAAGGAGTATACTTCCAGTCTCAATCAGGCGGATCTGCCCGGAGTTGCGCTGACAGTCGGCCCCGGATATCATCCGAACCCGGCCCTTTATGATGACAAGGAAAAAGCCTTCGTTTTCCCCAAAGCTGAAAAACAATAACCGGCATATTTTTCTGGCCAGACGCCGCATTTTGGCTCACAAAAGGGTGATCGCCAAAATCGCAACACGAGAATTGCAAAGGATTCCTGAGTATGTGGGAAATATCGCTCTCCGTCATGCCGATATTTCTATTGCTGGTGCTTGGCAACCTGCTCCGGCGAAACGGCTTCCCGGGTGGGGACTTCTGGCATCATGCCGATCGGATGGTGTACTGGGTACTGTTCCCGGCGCTTCTCTTCTTCAACACCACCACGGCCCCGTTCAAGGACGATCTGGTCGGCAGCTACGCCCTCGCCCTTCTCGGCGCGCTTGTGATCACCGGTCTGCTGTCCCTGCTGACTGTCCGGCTGCTTAAAATTGATCCGCGCATTGGCGGCTCGGTCTTTCAGGGGGCGGTGCGTCATAACACCTTTATCGCCTTTGCGATTGCCGATTACCTGTTCGGACCGCAGGGTCTGCTGCTCGCGGCCGTGGCAACGGCCGTTCTGGTGCCGCCGACCAATCTTTTCTGCATCACGGTGCTTGTCGGTTATCAGGGTAAGATAGGGGGGCATTCCCTCAAACGGCGTCTGGCGCAGGAGATTTTACGCAATCCCCTGCTGATCGCCATCGGGCTGGGCGCTTTTCTCAATTTGTCCGGTATCGGTCCGCTGCCTATTATCAATAATTTTGCCGGGCTGCTGTCCAAGGCCGCGCTCCCCTTCGCACTGCTCTGTGTCGGGGCCGGGCTGCAAATCCGCTCCATTCATACCGGGGCGGGTTATGTGGCCCTCTCAACGGTGATCAAGCTGGTCATCTTTCCGCTGATCGTCGCGGGCGCCGTTATCCTGACCGGGCTTGAAGGAGTTACTGCAATGATCCTCATCGTTTACGGGACGATCCCGACTGCCAGCTCCGGCTATGCGCTGGCCAAGCTGCTGGGCGCTGATGCAGAAGTGATGGCCGGCATTATCACCATCCAGACGCTGATCTCCATGGTCACCCTCCCCCTCTCGCTCAGCCTCGCGGCCGCCTATTTCATGTAAGCCGGGGCAAGTCCGTAATCGTGGGATTCTCGCCACAAAGCGGGCATGCCGGGTTTTTCGGCACACGGATTTTGCGAAAATCCGCCGTAAGCGCATCATACAGGAGAAGCTGGCCCGCCAACCCCTCCCCGACACCGAGAATCTCTTTCACCACTTCCGCCGCCTGCAAGGAGCCAATCACTCCGGGAAGCGCCCCGAGAATGCCTGCCTCACCGCAGGTCCGGGCAATATCGGGCGGCGGGGGCGACGGATAGAGGCAGCGATAGCAGGGTTTATCCGCCTCATACGCCTTGAAACAGCTCACCTGCCCGTCAAATTGTAACATCGCCCCGGAGACAAGAGGCTTCCGGGCGAAGTAACAGGCATCATTCAGCAGATATCGCGTTTCAAAATTATCCGTGCCATCGGCAATCACGTCATAATCGGCCAGAATGGGAAGGGCATTTTCCGCAGTCAGACGCTCCCGATACGGAATAACCGTTACATCCGGATTAATTCGGTCGACCGACCTTGCGATACTGCCTGTCTTGAACGCCCCGATTTCCGCCATTCCGTGAGCAATCTGCCGTTGCAGATTGGAAAGCTCCACCCGGTCATCATCAATAATGCCAAGGGTGCCGACACCCACCGCCGCCAGATAAAGCGTAAGCGGGGAACCCAGCCCCCCTGCCCCGACAATCAGGACCCTGGCGTCCAGCAACTTCCGCTGTCCCGCGCCGCCAATCTCCCGAAGGACAATATGGCGGGCATAACGTTCGAGCTGATCGTCGCTGAATGCCATCGCTCAGAGACCGTCAAACAGCGCCGTCGTCAGGTAACGTTCCGCGAAGGACGGAATAATAACAACGATTGTCTTGCCCGCCATCTCGGGTCGTTCGGCAATCTCCAGCGCCGCAGCAACCGCCGCGCCGGATGAAATGCCGACGGGGATCCCTTCCAGGCGGGCCACTTCCCGCGCGGTTTCGAAGGCCGTTTCATTACCGATGGTCAGGACTTCATCAATCAGGCTTTCATCCAGGTTTTTCGGCGAAAAGCCCGCGCCAATCCCCTGGATCTTGTGCGGGCCCGGCTGTCCGCCGGAGAGGACGGGGCTGTCCTCCGGTTCCACCGCGATGATGCGAATGGCCGGATCCTTTGCCTTCAGGATTGATCCAACGCCGGTCAGCGTTCCCCCGGTGCCGACCCCCATGACCACCACATCCACCCTGCCGCCGGTATCGGCAAGAATTTCCTCCGCAGTCGTCACCTTATGAATGGCCGGATTGGCCGGGTTTTCAAACTGCTGCGGGATGATCGCATTGCCGATCTCCGCCTTCAATTCTTCCGCCCGCGCAATGGCGCCATTCATGCCCTTGGCAGCTTCGGTCAGCTCCAGATTAGCGCCGAGCAACTTCAGCATCTTGCGCCGCTCCATCGACATGCTTTCCGGCATGACCAGCGTCAGCTTGTAGCCCTTAGCGGCGCAAACGAAGGCAAGCCCGATCCCGGTATTGCCCGAAGTCGGCTCGATAATTGCCGTATCCTGATTGATGACGCCCGCCTCTTCCATGGATTCGATCATGGCCGCCGCGATGCGGTCCTTGACCGAGGCCAGCGGGTTGAAAAATTCCAGCTTCAGGAGAAGGTGAACCTCATGGGGAATATCCGCCGCCAATCGACGGGTACGGACAAGCGGCGTTGCGCCAACGGTATCAATGATCGAATCGTAAATTTTGCCTCGCGGCGGATCTGTTTTCATTTTTCGCCTCAAATAACCATTTCAATTATCATATTTCAAAGTGAGAGCCATCCCCCGGCGCTTCGACCCGGCCCTTATCCAGCGCTCTCTGGCATAAATCTTCCAAGGTTACCGCATCCAGCTGCGCCAGCAGGGCGGCCTGCGCCTCTTCCCAGAGCGGCCCCACGACATTCTGACCGATTTCAGAAGCGAAAATCTGCGTTTCCTCCTCTTCCGTCTCGGCGGAGCTGATCACACGGATCACATCGCCCGCCGTAATCCGGCGGCGCTCCCGCGCGAGACGATAGCCCCCGCGCGGACCGCGCACACCCTTCAGGATACCCCCGTGCACAAGCTGCTGCATGACTTGTTCAAGATAGCGGAGCGGAATGCCCTGCCGTTTTGTGATTTCCTTGGACTGAACCGGGTCGGGCCGCGCATTGAAGGCAATATCCACCACGGCTTCCAGCGCATAGAGCATTTTTTTTGGCAGATGCAGCATCGTCATCCGGCCCTTTCCGCAACTCCGGTCGAACCAAACCCGCCCTCACCGCGCGTTGTTTCATCCAGCGTCTTCACCTCCTGCCATCGGGCCTGCAATACCGGGGCGATGATCATCTGGGCAATGCGGTCACCCCGCTCAATCCGGAAATTCTCCTCTCCCATATTCATAAGGATGATCCCGACTTCACCGCGATAGTCCGCATCAATGGTTCCCGGCGTATTGGGGAGCGTGATCCCCTTCTTCAGCGCCAGACCAGAGCGGGGCCGGATTTGCGCCTCATACCCCCGCGGCAGGGCCATTTTAAACCCGGTGGGGATCAGCGCCCGCCCGCCCGGCCTGATGTTTACGGGTGCATCGACTGCGGCCCGAATATCCATTCCGGCGCTGTCCGCCGTCTCGTAGGCCGGAAGCGGCAAATCTGCGCCATGGGGCAGGCGGGTGATGGATATGGTCACGTCATTCATACTACTTAATACCTTGAAAATACTGATATATCTTGTCCGCCAGAGTGCGGGCGACATCGCTCTTGCTCTGCTTGGGCCAATCCTCAACTGTGTTACGGGTGATCAGGAAGATGCGGTTTTCATCGCCGCCGAAGGTGCCCGTTCCGCTACTGACATCATTCGCCAGAATCCAGTCGCACCCCTTTCTGTCAAGCTTGGCACGGCCATTTTCGACGATCTTTTCCGTCTCCGCCGCGAATCCAACCACCAGCGCCGGGCGGCGCGCCGTCAAATGGCCGACCGTCGCCAGAATATCCGGGTTTTCAGCCAGGCAAAGATCCGGCAGGCATCCGTCCTGCTTCTTGATCTTCTGTGTCGCTTCCGTGGCGACCCGCCAGTCAGCGACCGCCGCCGCAAAGATCGCCGCATCGGCGGGCAGAGCAGCCTCGCAGGCGGCCAGCATGTCTTTCGCCGATTCGACCTCCATGCGCTGAACGCCCTGCGGTGTGTCAAGCCGCGTCGGGCCCGAAACAAGCGTTACCTCCGCCCCGAGATTGGCGAGCGCCCCCGCAATGGCATACCCCTGCTTGCCCGACGAACGATTGGCGATATAGCGAACCGGATCAATGGGCTCATGGGTGGGGCCGGCTGTCACCAAAATTTTCCGGCCCCGCAAGGGCTGTTCGGCGGTTTTGCGGAAAAATCCGGTGATCGCCTCACAAATCGCTGCCGGTTCCGCCATCCGTCCCGGCCCGTATTCGCCGCACGCCATGTCGCCATCGTCCGGGCCAACCGTCAGGACGCCATCATTCTTCAGGGTCTTGAGATTGCGCTGTGTCGCCGGGTGCTGCCACATGCGGACATTCATCGCCGGCGCGATCAGAACGGGCTTGTCCGTGGCAAGCAGAGCCGTTGTCGCCATGTCATTGGCCAGTCCCGCCGCCATCTTGGCCATCAAATCCGCCGTCGCCGGGGCGACAACCACGAGATCGGCGCTGCGCGATAGCTGGATATGGCCCATCTCCGCCTCATCTGTCAGGGAAAACAGATCATCATAGACTTTCTCCCCGGTCAGCGAGGCAACGGAGAGGGGGGTGACAAATTCCTTCGCCGCCGCCGTCAGGATGGCGCGGCTGCGAATTCCCTGCTTTGCAAGCAGCCGGATCAACTCAAGGGACTTATAAGCGGCGATGCCACCCCCGATAATCAGCAGAACTGTTTTATTTTCCATATTTGCGCCCAGATCAGACAATTTCATGATTTTACTTGTCTTTTATGTGAAAAATAAATATTCCACACTGGGCAGGCAAGAAATTTTTTGTGCTTTTTGAAATAAAGCGTGGAGGCGCCTGTTTTTGCCTCCGGACTATGCCAGCAGGACGATCAACCAGACAACAAGCCCGCCGATGACACCGCCGCCAGAAATATAGGCGAGACGGTCCCGCCGTTCTTTTGCAAGCTGTCTTCGCGTTTCCAGAATATGGTCCCGCGCCTTTTCCCGTGCTTCCATCTCGAGCAGTAGCGCATCCGCCTTGTTGACGATGGCCGGAAGCTTCCGAAGCAGCGCAATGCCATCCTTCACAACTTCGGCGGCATGCGCCTCAACGCCCATATTCTCCCGCATCCAGTGGGCCACCGTCGGCTCGGCAGCCTCCCAGAAATTGATATCCGGGTTGAGAGTCTGGGCCACGCCTTCCGCCGTCACCATGGTTTTCTGGAGCAGGAGAAGCTGCGGCTGGGTTTCCATCTCGAAGGTTTCGGTGATCTGGAAAAGCTGGACCAGCAACCGGGCAATGGAGATTTCACTGACCGGACGGCCGAGGATCGGTTCCCCAATGGAGCGGCAGGCCTGGGCAAAATTGTCGAGGGATTTATGCGGCGGCACGTATCCGGCCCGGAAATGCACGTCCGCCGCGCGGCGGTAATCCCGGGTCAGAAAGGCGTGCAGCATTTCCGCCATGAACAGGCGCGTTTCCCGGTTCATTCGTCCCATGATCCCGAAATCGACGGCAACCAGACGCCCATCCGGCGTGACGAACAGGTTGCCATGATGCATATCCGCATGGAAAAATCCGTCGCGCAGCACCTGATGCAGAAAAACACGGATCACATTATTGGCAAGCGCCGTCAAATCATGCCCGGCGGCGAGCAGCTCTTCTTTCCGGGCAACGCTGACACCCTCCACCCGGCTTTGCGTCATAACGCGCCGCGCTGTCCGCTGCCAGTCGATTTCGGGAACATCGAAATCCGCATCATCGGCAAAGTTTTCTGCCATTTCCGAAGCCGCCGCCGCCTCCATCCGGAGATCCATCTCCAGCTCGACAGAATCAGCCAGGGTTTCGACAATCTTTGTCAATCGCAAGCGACGCGTCTGCGGCTGATATTTCTCCGCAAGGCCCGCCAGCCAGAAGAAAAGCCGCAAGTCCCGCTCGAACGCCAGCTCGATTCCCGGACGTAATATCTTGACCGCCACATCCCGCAGCACTTCCTCCTCGGCGTCCGGATCGTCATCGGTCGGGGCCGGGCGCCTCTCTCGCACTTTTGCGAAATGAACCTGCGCAATGGAGGCCGCGGCAACAGGTTCGCGGTCAAATTCCACGAACAAACTGTCGAGCGGCGTCTGCAATTCATATTCAATGGTCTCGCGCGCCTTCTCGAAAGGGAAGGGCGGCAACCTGTCGCGGAGATTACCCAGATCCTGCACCAGATCCTCGCCGATCAGATCGGCGCGGACGGACAGCGCCTGCCCCAGCTTGATGAAGCTCGGTCCGAGATCACGCAGGGCATTTGCGAGCCGCTCTCCCTCCCTGAGACCCTTGCTTTTGGGCGAACCGAGAGCGAACACCGGCATAACCTTGCGCACAACGACAAGCGGCAGGGGCAGCCGTGCGAACCTGTCGAGAAAGAACAGCGCATCATGGCGCGCAAGCGTGCGGGCGACATACAGCAGGCGCAGAAAATTAAGGGTGGTCCGGATCACTGAATACCGCTCCTCAATACGCCAACCTAAAGACGCCAGCCGGAATGCAGCGCGGCAATGCCGCCGGACAGGCGGCGGAATTTGACTTGGCCCAGGCCCGCGTCGCGCAGCATATCTGCAAAATTCTCTGCATCCGGAAACTGTCTTATGCTTTCAACTAGATACTGGTAGGACGGTTTGTCTCTGGCGACAATACCGCCGATTTCCGGCAAAAGTTTGAAGGAATAAAAATCATAGAATTCCTTCAGGATCGGGGCCTCTACCTTGCTGAATTCAAGGCACATAAAGCGTCCACCGGGTTTCAGCACCCGCCGGGCCTCCTTCAGCGCGGCCGGAATATCCGTCACATTGCGAATGCCGAAAGCGATCGTGTAGGCATCAACCGACTTGTCTGGAAGGGGGAGGGCCTGCGCATCGCCATTGACCCAGTCAAGGCCCTGAAGCCGCCCCTGATCAATGGCGCGGTCCTGCCCTACGCTCAGCATGGCATGGTTGATATCAAGGACGGTCACCCGTCCATCCCCCGCCACCGCATCCAGGAAACGGAAGGCGATGTCACCGGTGCCGCCCGCCACATCCAGCAGATGCTGGCCCTTTCGCGGCATCAGCCAGTCGATCATGGCTGACTTCCAGAGCCGGTGGATGCCCCCGCTCATCAGATCATTCATCAGGTCGTAATTATCCGCGACACTGTCGAACACCCCGCGCACCAGCCCGGCCTTTTCGTCCCGCCGCACCTCGCGAAAGCCGAAATGGGTATTGTCCGATGAATTTTCCGTTGCAGCCATAGCCCGTTCCGTCCGCCCGTCGATCCGATGCTTCTGTTTGGTCGAAACAAGAGCATAGCGCAAGGCATAAAATAAGGCTACTGTCGCGCCATGCCGGAATTACCTGAAGTCGAAACCGTCTGTCGCGGCCTCGCCGACGCCCTGATCGGCGACCGCTTTACGCGCGTCACGCTGCGCCGGGCGAATTTACGCTTTCCTTTCTCTGATGGCTTTATCGAGACGCTGACCGGACGGCGGGTTGAGACAATCCACCGCCGTGCGAAATATATTCTCATGCAGATGGAAGGGGAGGCGGCCCTGATCGGCCATCTCGGCATGTCGGGCAGTTTCCGGATTGAGAAAAGCCCGATCCCCGAACACCCTCTTGATCGTCATGATCATGTGGTGTTCGAAACGGAAAGGGGCCTGCGCATCCGCTATCATGATCCGCGCCGCTTCGGGTTCATGCTGCTGACCGAAAGGGCGCTGCTGGAAACCCATCCGCAGCTTGTCAACATCGGGCCAGAGCCCCTTGGCAATGAATTTAACGGGCCGGTTCTCGCGGAACGGCTCGCGGGCCGTAAAACACCGATAAAAACCGCGCTGCTGGACCAGCGGGTCGTCGCCGGGGTCGGCAATATCTATGCCTGCGAAGCCCTGCACCGGAGCGGTATTTCCCCAAAGCGCCTTGCCGCCAATGTGACAGGCGCGCGGGCCGACCGGCTTGCCGCCGCCATCCGCCAGGTGCTGGAGGAAGCCATCGCTTCAGGCGGATCGACCTTACGCAACTATAGCCACACTTCGGGCGAACTTGGTTATTTCCAGCATCGTTTTGAAGTTTATGATCGGGAAGGGGCCGCCTGCACGACTCCCGATTGTAATGGCGTCGTAGGGCGAATTCCGCAGGCCGGACGCTCCACCTTCTTCTGTCCGAAATGCCAGCGCTAGAACCGGGGTTTGACTGGACAAAGGGCCGCGCTTGCCCATAATGTGCGGCAATCAAATTCTGAAACAAGGGATCAAGAATGGCCTATAACAATATCATTACCGAGACCAAGGGCGCGGTCGCGATCATCCGCCTCAACCGGCCGAAAGCTCTCAATGCCCTTTGCGCGGAGCTTTTTCAGGAGCTGGCGGACGCTCTGGACAATTTCGAAGCGGATGAAGCCATCGGCGCCGTTGTTCTGACCGGCTCCGACAAGGCCTTTGCCGCCGGTGCCGATATCCTGGAAATGCAGCCTAAGACCTATATGGATGTTTATAAGAGCAACTTTCTTTCCAATGACGCCGAACGGCTGTCCACCTTCCGCAAGCCGGTCATTGCTGCCGTCGCGGGATATGCGCTTGGCGGGGGCTGCGAAGTGGCCATGATGTGCGACTTTATCCTGGCCGCCGATAACGCCCAGTTCGGGCAGCCGGAAATCAAGCTCGGCACGATTCCGGGTCTGGGCGGAACCCAGCGTCTAACACGCGCCGTCGGCAAGGCGAAGGCCATGGAAATGTGCCTGACCGGCCGCATGATGGGCGCGGAAGAAGCCGAGCGTGCCGGGCTGGTCAGCCGGATCGTTCCGCTGGAAGATCTGGTGGATGAAGCCGTCAAGGTCGCGGGCGAGATTGCCAAGCTGTCGCAGCCCATCGTGATGATGTGCAAGGAAAGCGTCAACAAGGCCTATGAGACGACCCTGAAAGAAGGAATCATGTTCGAAAGGCGCGTTTTCCATTCCACTTTTTCCACGGAAGACCAGAAAGAAGGCATGTCCGCATTTGCCGAAAAGCGTTCTCCGGAGTTCCGGAACCGCTAATTTTCTGCTCTATTTTGCCGGAAACGGGTATCTTTGCGACAGGGAGCCGGAAATTTGCGGATATCGGGCCAAAAGTCCCATTCTTCTGTTGACGGAGAAAATTCCGCTGGTTATAACCCGGCTTCCGAATTTCGAAGCTAAAAGACAGGATTGTCATGGCGCATCATAAATCTGCACTGAAACGGATCCGGCAGACAGAGGTCCGTACCGAACGTAACCGGGCGCGTCGCAGCCGTATCCGCACCTTTGTGAAAAAGGTGGAACTGGCCGTGACCGAAGGGGACCACGCGAAAGCAACCGAAGCCCTTCGCGCTGCACAGTCCGAGCTAAGCCGCGGCGTTGTCAAAGGTGTTGTCAACAAGAACACCGCATCACGCAAAATTTCCCGCCTGAATGCGAAGGTGAAAACCCTTTCCGCCTGAACGCGAGAATCGAAGAATCAAACCGCGGCGCCTGTTGGGCCCGCGGTTTTTTATTGTCCGATTACGCGGAATAGGCGCGGGAAGATCTGCTTTTTCGCGCCGGTTTTTACCAGTTAACGCGGCTCCTGTGGAAGCCCTCACCATATCTTGTAGGTCAAGGGATTGTTCGGCCAATTGCAAAAATTATTTTTGCCAATTTTCTCGCCCCTCCCTTGCGCCCCACCTGTGGATAAGATTACTCTGCCCCGTCTCTAAGGGAGAGCATCCTAACCGCAATCACACACAGGGTTGAGTGGTCTAAGGACGGACAATCCGTCCGGGTCCGGTTGTCTCCGGTAGCTTGTAAGTCATGAGTGAAGGCGTTGCGTATATTGTCGGCGGACCTCGGGGGAGGGGCCGCTCAAATAGGGTTCTCGTCAACCATGTTTATACATATCTGGACTATTCCGAATTTTAAGCGAAGGAATTACGAATGACCAACGGGGGGATGTCCGGCGCCAGCGCCACCTACGCCGGAGATATCACTGTTCAGGAAGCCTGGGATATGCTTGAGAGCGATCCGGATGCCGTCCTGATCGATGTCAGAACAAATGCAGAATGGGCCTATGTCGGCCTGCCGGATCTGTCGGCGCTTGGCAAAGCCGTGCAACGGGTCTCCTGGGTTCTGTTTCCCGATATGGCCAAAAATCAGGGCTTCATCGACGAAATTTCCGCGGTCCAGCCGAAGAAATCCGCTCCGATGATCTTTCTCTGCCGATCCGGCGTACGTTCCATCGCCGCCGCCGAAACAGCCACCCGCGCCGGTTACAGCCGCGCCTATAATGTTCTTGAAGGATTCGAAGGCGGCCCGGACCCCGAGGGCCACCGCGGAACGGTAGGCGGCTGGAAGGTCGCCGGTCTGAAATGGAAACAGAGCTGATGACGTCAGGTTCCGGGGCTTCCGCAATGACAGACACTGAAAATTGGGACAGGATACGGGAAAAGCTACGCGCCGAATATGGCGAAGCAACCTTCAATTCCTGGCTCAAGAATATCGAACTGGACAAGATTGACGGCGATACCGTTTCGCTGACGCTGCCGACCCGGTTCCTTCGGGACTGGGTGCTCAACAACTACGCCAACCGGCTTCGCCAGCTCTGGTGCGCGGCCGACGGCGCCATCAAAAGCGTCAATCTTCGAGTAAAGCCGCTTGATCGCAAGAATGGTGTCGCGCAAAAAACCTCGATCGGCCTTGCGGAGGCAAACGAGCCCTTTAAGGACAAAGCCCCGGGCGTGTCCGAAACGGCGAGCCCCGATCCCTCCCTGATGGCGCCGCTCGATCCGCGGTTCACTTTTGATAATTTCGTCGTCGGCAAGTCCAATGAGCTGGCCCATGCCGCCGCCCGCCGCGTGGCGGAAGCCAAGGATTCGGTTCCTTTTAATCCGCTTTATCTTTATGGCGGGGTCGGGCTCGGCAAAACCCATCTCATGCATGCCATCGGCCATGCCATCGCCGCCAACAGCCCAAAGAAGAAGGTGCTGTATCTATCGGCGGAAAAATTCATGTACCGTTTCATTCGCGCCCTGCGCTACAAGGACACTATGAATTTCAAGGAGCAGTTCCGCTCCGTCGATGTGCTGATGATTGACGATGTCCAGTTCATCGCCGGGAAGGATAGTACACAGGAAGAATTCTTCCATACCTTCAATGCGCTGGTGGATCAGAACCATCAGATCATCATCTCCGGCGACCGCTCGCCGACGGATCTTGAAGGGATGGAGGAGCGGATGCGCTCCCGCCTCGGCTGGGGCCTCGTCGCCGACATTCACCCGACCGATTATGAACTCCGCCTCGGCATCCTGCAATCCAAGGTCGAGCAGGGGAAAATCGAGATTGATCCCCGCATCCTGGAATTTCTCGCCCACCGCATCACCTCCAATGTGCGGGAGCTCGAAGGGGCGCTCAACCGCGTGCTCGCCTATTCCGATCTGGTCGGGCGCGCCGTCACCCTTGAAAGCACACAGGAAGTGCTCCGCGATCTTTTGCGCGCCAATGACCGGCGGATCACCATCGAGGAGATCCAGAAAAAGGTCGCCGAGCATTTCAATATCCGGATGTCGGACATGCATTCGGCCCGCCGCGCCCGCGCCGTTGCGCGGCCCCGTCAGGTCGCCATGTATCTCGCCAAGCAGCTTACGTCCCGTTCTTTGCCGGAAATCGGCCGGAAATTCGGGGGCAGGGATCATACAACCGTCATGCACGCCCTGCGCAAGATCGACGAGCTGCGCCAGCAGGACATCGCTCTGTCGGAAGATATCGAACTCTTGCGCCGGATGCTCGAATAATAGCTGGCGCCGATTTGCTTTCGCGTCTTCCCTGAGATATAGCTTCAGAAACAACCGGGGCTGGAAAATCCATTGCCCCTGATCATTGTCTGATGACCGGACAGGAAATTCATGGCCTCTCTTCAGGAAGACACTGCCGTCCGCTGGCGCGAGATTCTCAATCGCGAACACGGCCTGTCATTGGCGTTGGTCTGCCTTGGCATCTGGCTGCATGCGGCGGATAGCCTGCTTGTTGCCACCATGGTGCCCGCCATTGTCGCCGATATCGGCGGGGAGGAGCTGATTTCCTGGACCGTCGCGCTTTATGGCATCGGCTCCATCGTCGCGGGAGCGGCAAGCGGCCTTCTCGCCCTGCAATATGGATTGCGCCTGCCGATGACGCTGGCGTCCTTTCTGTTCATGCTGGGCTGCATGGTGAGCGCCCTGGCACCGGATATGTGGGTCATGCTGGCCGGACGATTATTGCAGGGAATTGGTGGCGGCGGCCTGATGGCGCTGTCTTTTGTGGCGGTCAGTTCCCTTTTTCCGCGGCGGCTGATTGCCCGCGCCATGGGCGCCATCAGCACGCTATGGGGTGTTTCGGCCTTTATCGGGCCGCTGGTTGGCGGGCTGTTTGTCGAATATGGAAGCTGGCAGGGCGGTTTCTGGTTTTTCACCCTGCAGGCGCTCTTCCTCACTCTCTGGGTCTGGCTTGCGCTGCGGCGCCATGGCGCGCCCGCCGAGAAAATCCGGCTTCGGTTCCCCTTCTGGCGGTTGCTTTGGCTATCTCTCGGTGTCTTGCTGATCGCCTATGCAGGGATTGAGGTCGCCGCGTTGGAGACAACGCTGCTGGTCAGTCTCGGGATCCTGGCCCTGATGGCCTTTTTATATTTTGACGGGCGGGAAGATGACACCCGCCTCCTGCCGCGAAGGCCTCTGTCGCTGAACAATCCGATCGGCGGCGCCATGATCCTCGTGCTTGGTTTTTCGATCACGACGGTCGCCATTTCCGTTTACGGCCCCTATGTCATCACGGTCCTGCATGGAGAACCCGCCATTGTCGGCGGTTACGTGATGGCCTGTATGTCCATCGGCTGGTCCGTCACCTCCTTCCTGCTCTCTGGCGTTCCGGAAAAGCAGGACAGGGCGATGATTCTGGTCGGCATGCTGCTGATCACCCTCAGCCTGCCCGGATATGCCTATAGCCTGCCATTTGGTCCGGTTTGGCTGATTGCCGTCTTCGCCGCTCTTCAGGGCGCCGGATTCGGTGCCGCCTGGACCTTTATTCTACGCCGTGCCATGCATCTTGCACCGGCAGCGGACCATGAGCGGGTCTCCAGCGCCATTCCGACGCTGCAACGGCTCGGTATTTCCATCGGCGCGGCCTATGCCGGTATTCTTGCCAATGCCGCCGGGATGGGTGGGGAGGCGGACGGCAGCGTCATTTTCACCGTCGCCTGGCTAATCCCGGCCGCCTGCCTCCCCGCTGCCGCCATTGGGCTGCTAGGCACCTTTGCCTTCATTCGCGACCGAAAGAAAGTCTGACAATCCGCCGCAGAACAGCAGGCGTGCCTGCGGCTGTAGATCAGGCCGTCTCTCGCAGCTTACTCTGCACTTCTTTCAACCCCCTGAAAACAATGGCAATTTCAGACCGGATTCGACGCCCCGCAAGCGCCTCGCCCGCCCCTGAGCCGAGCGCCCTTGCGACAGGGAACAGCCATCCCTGTCCGACTGCATTGCCGTTTCGATTCAAGGTTAAGAATCAAATTCTTAACATTAACTGTAAATCCCGCATCAAGGGGAGAAATCAGTTGATGTTCGCGGCTACTTTCGGGCATAATGGCGGACCTTTACGAGTAACAAGATCAAAGCCGACCGAGCCCATGAAACTGACTATTGAACGCACCGCCTTGCTGACCTCCCTGAGCCATGTGCAAAGCGTTGTCGAGCGCCGCAATACCATCCCGATCCTTGCCAATATCCTGATGGATGCGCGGGATGGCTCCCTTGGCCTGACGGCAACCGACCTTGACATTGCGATCAATGAGAAGGTTGCCGCCAATGTCACCAGTGAGGGGGCCACAACCGTCCCGGCACATCTGCTCTATGACATTATCCGCAAGCTGCCGGAAGGCAGCCAGGTAGAGCTTGATTATGCCTCCGACAAGGGAAAGATTTTCGTGCGCAGCGGACAGTCGAAGTTCGAACTGGCCTGTTTGCCGCAAGATGATTTCCCGATCATGGAAACAAGCCAGCTTCCTGTGAATTTTGTGCTGCCGGCGAATGTTCTCAAGCGGCTGATCGACAAGACTCGCTTTGCCATCTCGACGGAAGAAACCCGTTATTATCTCAACGGCATCTATTTCCATACGGCAGAGGCGGACGGTACGCAGATGCTGCGGGCGGTCGCGACCGACGGCCATCGCCTCGCCCGTGTTGAAACGCCGGCCCCGGCGGATGCGGAACAGATGCCCGGCGTTATTGTGCCGCGCAAGGCCGTGAATGAACTGCTGCGTCTGCTTGATGAATGCGATGACCCTGTATCTATCTCCCTGTCGGAAACGAAAATCTGCTTCTCCTTCGATGATACCATTCTCACCTCGAAGCTGATCGACGGCACTTTCCCCGATTATGAACGGGTGATCCCTTCGAACAACGACCGGGTATTGGAGCTGGACGGCAAAAGCTTTGCGCAGGCCGTTGACCGCGTGTCCACCGTGGCAACAGAAAAAACCCGCGCCATCAAGCTGTCGCTCAGCAGCAACCTGATTACCCTGTCGGCAACCGGTGCGGATGCAGGCAGCGCGACGGAAGAAGTCAACGCCTCCTATGGTGCGGACAGCATGGATATCGGTTTCAACTCGAAATATCTGCTGGATATCACGAGCCAGATCGACGGGAATAATGCCCGCTTCCTGTTTGCCGACGCCGGATCACCAACCATTGTCCGGGACACAGCCGATGAGGGATCGCTGTATGTCCTGATGCCGATGCGAGTGTAGGGGATCCCATTGCCCGCCTCTGAGACGGGTATCCGGATCCCGGGTGTCGCCATAGAGGAGCCGTTTGTGTCCGCCTATGTTATCACGCGACTGATTTTGACAGATTTTCGCAATTACACGCATCTGAAGGTAGAAACTGACGCCCGTCCTGTCGTTCTCACGGGCGCGAACGGAAGTGGCAAGACGAACCTGCTGGAAGCGATTTCCTTTTTAACCCCCGGCCGGGGGTTGCGGCGGGCAAAGCTGGTGGACGTCGCCAAGACAAACGGCGCAGGCGGATGGGCGGTGGCGGCAGAAGTTCATTCCGCTGACGGAGAGTGTCGACTTGGCACGGGTCTTCTGGCGGGAGGCGGCAGCACGGAAGGAGAGCCGACGGAGCGACGGCAGGTCCGCATCGACGGGCAGACCATGAGCGGCGCGGCCGCCCTGGCGGATTATTTTCGCGTCAGCTGGTTGACGCCGCAGATGGACCGGCTGTTCCAGGAAGGGGCGAGCGGGCGACGACGCTTTCTCGACCGCCTCACCTTTGGCCTTGATCCGGCCCATGGGCGGCGCATGACCTCGTTCGAAAAGGTGATGCGGGAACGAAACAGATTGCTGAAGGAGGGGCGCTTTGACCGGCACTGGCTGGCCTCTCTGGAGCGGACGCTGGCGCAGACGGGGACGGCCATTGCGGCGGCGCGGCGGGAAGCGACGGAACGGCTCAATGGCGTCATGAGCGCGACGGAGCAGGATGCCCCCGCTCGGGCCTTTCCAAAGGCGGAGCTGGGCGCAGAAGGATTATTGGAGGGCTGGCTGGAAGAGATGTCCGCCCTTGCTGTGGAAGACAGATACCGGGAGGAACTCGAAACCGCCCGACGGCAGGATGCGATAACGGGCAGTACAGGACAGGGGCCGCACCGCAGCGACCTCGCCGTTCTGCACAAGGATAAGGGGATGCCGGCGGCGCTCTGCTCGACCGGCGAGCAGAAGGCGCTGCTGATCTCCATCATTCTTGGCGATGCGCGATTGCAGGCCGGCCTGCAGGGACGCGCGCCGGTCTTGCTGCTGGATGAGATCACGGCACATCTCGATGCCCGGCGACGCACGGCGCTGTTCGACGAGATCGAGGATATGAAGACACAGGCCTGGATGACAGGCACCGATTACGCCCTGTTTTCCGAACTTGGAAGCCGGGCGCAGTTTCTGACGGTCGAAAATGGCGCGCTTTGCCAGACGGCCGGTCGCTAAAGGGAAAGACGACGTAATGAGTAACAGCGAAGGTCAGTTGCAGACAGAGGAATATGGCGCGGACTCCATCAAGGTTCTGAAAGGCCTTGATGCCGTGCGCAAGCGTCCCGGCATGTATATCGGTGATACCGATGACGGCTCGGGCCTGCACCACATGGTCTATGAAGTGGTGGACAACGCCATTGACGAGGCGCTGGCCGGTTATTGCGATATGGTCTATGTGGCGCTGAATGGCGACGGATCGGTGACGGTGCGCGACAACGGGCGCGGCATTCCGGTGGATATCCATCAAGAAGAAGGCGTATCCGCTGCCGAGGTGATCATGACGCAGCTGCATGCGGGCGGAAAGTTCGACCAGAACTCCTATAAAGTCTCCGGCGGCCTTCATGGCGTTGGCGTCTCCGTGGTCAACGCGCTGTCCACCCGGCTTGATCTCACCATCTGGCGGAATGGCAAGGAACATAGCATCAGCTTTGCGCATGGCGATGCCCTGGGCCCCCTCGAAATTGTCGGCGAAGCGGCGGGCAAGACGGGAACGGAGATTACTTTCTTCCCGTCGCCGGAAACTTTCACCAATATCAAGTTTGAATTCGCGACGCTGGAGCATCGCCTGCGCGAGCTCGCCTTCCTCAACTCAGGCGTCTATATCCAGATCAACGATCTACGTTCCGCCGAACCGGTAAAGACGGACCTGCATTACGATGGCGGCATCGCGGCCTTTGTCAAATATCTCGACCGATCAAAAAACGCGCTCCTGTCCGAAACCATCAATCTGGCAACGGAAAAGGAGGGGATCACGGTAGAAGCTTCGCTGGAATGGAATGACAGCTATCATGAGAATGTGCTCTGCTTCACCAACAACATCCCGCAACGCGACGGCGGCACGCATCTTGCCGGATTTCGCGCCGCGCTGACCCGGGCGATCAACCAATACGCCACCTCCAGCGGCATTGCGAAAAAGGAAAAGGCGACAATTACCGGCGATGATGCACGGGAGGGGCTGACCTGCGTTCTCTCGGTCAAAGTGCCTGATCCGAAGTTTTCGTCCCAGACCAAGGACAAGCTGGTTTCAAGTGAGGTACGCCCGATTGTCGAAAGCTCGGTTTTCGAGGCTCTCAGCCAGTGGTTTGAAGAGCACCCGGCGGATGCTAAGAATGTCATCGGCAAGGTGGTTGAGGCCGCCGCCGCCCGTGAAGCGGCCCGCAAGGCGCGGGAGCTGACCCGGCGCAAGGGCGCGCTTGATATCTCCAGCCTGCCCGGCAAGCTGGCGGACTGCCAGTCGCGCGATCCCGCCGTTTCCGAGCTGTTCCTGGTCGAGGGTGACAGCGCCGGTGGCTCCGCCAAGCAGGGGCGGGACCGTTTCAATCAGGCCGTCCTGCCTCTTCGCGGTAAAATCCTCAACGTGGAGCGCGCCCGCTTTGATCGCATGCTGTCCTCCACCGAGATCGGCACCATGATCACCGCGCTCGGCACCGGCATCGGACCGGAGGAGTTTGATATCGAAAAGGCGCGGTATCACAAGATCATTATCATGACCGACGCCGACGTGGACGGGTCCCACATTCGCACCCTGCTGCTCACCTTCTTTTACCGGCAGATGCCGGAACTGGTCGAACGGGGCTATCTCTATATCGCCCAGCCCCCGCTTTACAAAGTGACGAAGGGCAAATCATCGGTCTATCTGAAGGATCAGAAGGCGATGGATGATTATCTGATTGATCAGGGTATGGAAGAGGTGGTGCTGGAACTGGCGTCCGGCGAACAACGCAGCGGGGAGGACCTACGCGCTCTTGTCGGCCGCGCCCGCCAGGCCCGCGATCTGATCGACGCCATCGCCCGTGTGCAGAACCGCGCGGTGGTGGAGCAGGTGGCCATTGCCGGCGCACTCAGCGACGACGTCTTGAGCGATGCCGTCCGCGGACCTGAAGCCGCCGCTTTTGTCGCCCGCCGTCTGGATGCCATCTCGTCCGAGACGGAACGCGGATGGAAAGGGGAGATCCTGCCGGATTTCAGCCTGAAGTTCAGCCGGGAAGTCCGCGGTGTGACTGAAGTGCGGCTTGTTGACAGCAATCTGATCCATTCCGCCGAAGCACGCCAACTCAACACCATGAAGGAGGAGTTGCAGGCGATTTACGCCCAGGCGTCAACCTTCATTCATAAGGACAGGCGACAGGTCATCTATTCGCCACTTGAGTTGATGGAGGCGGTAACCACCCTTGGCAAGCGCGGCCTCACGATCCAGCGCTACAAAGGGCTTGGCGAAATGAACCCCGAACAGCTTTGGGAAACCACGCTGGATCACGAAGCGCGCACCCTGCTGCAGGTTAAAATCAATCACGGCGACGAAGCCGATGAGGTCTTTTCCACGTTAATGGGCGATGTGGTGGAGCCGCGACGCAATTTTATTCAAGACAATGCTTTGAAGGTCAGCTTCCTCGACGCCTGACCGGCGTCACCTGTATCGAGGAAGCATCAGCTAAAGGAGAAAATGTCATGTCATCGACATCCCTGAAAGATGCAGCGCTGGTTGCGGCGACGCCGGTTCTCGCGTCCCTCGATATCCGGAAAACCGTCGATTTCTACACGTCAAAGCTCGGCTTTACGGAAATATATGCCGCCGCGAATGAATATGCGGTCACTCTGCGGGACCGGATTGAACTGCATTTCTGGTATTGTACGGACCCTGGAATTCCGAAGATGACGAGCTGCCGCATCGAAGTGGACGGCATTGACGCGCTTTATGAAAAATGCCAGAGGGAAGGGGTTGTTCACCCCAATGCGCCGCTTCATGAAACGCCCTGGGGCACACGGGAGTTTTCCATTCTCGACGAGGACGGCAACTGCATCGCCTTTCATCAACGGCAGGGAGGCAGATAACCCGTCAACGCATAGAAAGCGGGAAAAATCTCATTTTTGCCTTATATGTTGAGTATTGCTTCTCCCGTTCTGGCGGCTGGAGCCATGAGTAACAATTGAGTTTGGTATGAAGAAGGCATCAAAAGGATCCGGCAGCCCGACGCGGGCCGGACGGGCGCGCCCCGCAGCCAACAAAAGACCGGGTCCGGGCGGCACGGCACGGCGCAGCGCGAAAGGCGGCGCAAGAAAAACGTCCAACCCCCGTTCACGGCAACGCAAGGGATCAAAAAAGGGCAACGGCGGCCTCTTGACGCCACTTCTCAACTGGGGCGGAACGCTGCTTGTCTGGTGCTTGCTGATCGGCGGGCTTTTCCTCGGCTATTTCGCCCTGACCCTACCCGACATATCCGGTATCGGCGTGATTGAAAAGCGCCCCTCCATGGTGCTGCAAACACGCGATAATATTCGCTATTCCACCTATGGCGATCTGTATGGCGACATGCTCTCCATCGAACAGATTCCCAACAATATGAAACTCGCCGTCCTTGCTACCGAGGACAGCCATTTCTACAGCCATTTCGGCATCAACCCCATGAGCCTCGCCCGCGCGGCGATCCGAAACTATCAGGCCGGACGCATCGTGCAGGGCGGCAGCACCATCACGCAGCAGCTCGCCAAGAACCTGTTCCTCACTCCCGACCGCACCATGGGGCGGAAAATCCGTGAAACCCTGCTCGCCTTCTGGCTGGAAGCGGAATATTCAAAGGATGAAATCCTCGCGCTTTATCTCAACCGCATGTATTTCGGCTCCGGCACCTACGGCATTGATGCCGCCTCCCGCAAATATTTCTCGAAACCGGCAACAGAGATGAACACGGCCGAAGCGGCCATGCTGGCCGGCCTTTTGAAGGCCCCCACCTACTACGCACCAACCCGCAATCTGAAGCGGGCGCAGGATCGGGCCAGTGTTGTCCTTGCCCGTATGGTGGATGAAGAATATCTGTCCGCAGCGGAAGCGGAAAGGCTGCGCGCAAACCCTGCCGTTCTTATCAACGCCAGTCAGGATTTCCGAAATGTCCGGTATTTCTCCGACTGGGTCGTCAGCGAGGTTCAGGCTTATATCGGACGCACCGAAAAAGATCTGATCGTTACGACAACGCTCGACCTTGACATGCAGGCCGCGGCGGAGCGGGCGCTGGAGGCACGCCTGAAGGCCGATGGCGCACAGATGGGTGTGAGTCAGGGGGCAGTTGTCGCCATGACGCCCGGTGGCGCGGTCAAGGCCATGGTCGGAGGGCGTTCCTATGCAAAGTCGGTTTATAACCGTGCGACTCTGGCCCGCCGCCAACCGGGATCGGTCTTTAAAACGGTTGTCTATATGGCCGCCTTTGAAAACGGCCTCGCTCCCGACGATGTTTTCAATGACGGGCCGATCAATATCAACGGCTGGACGCCCGGAAACTACACCCGGAAATATAATGGCGACATGTCATTGCGCGAAGCCTTTGCCCGGTCCATCAATACTGTTGCGGTCAAGGTGACAGAACGCGTCGGCCGCGACAAAGTGGCGACAATGGCCCGCAATCTGGGGCTGAGCGGCGATTTTCCGCTGCATCCGTCCATCTCGCTCGGCACCAATGAGGTGTCACTTCTGGAAATGACCGCCGCCAATGCGGTCATTGCCAATGGCGGGATAGCAGTCCTGCCGTTCGGCGTTCTTGAAATCCGCGAGAAGGACGGGGAGGTTCTTTACAAACGGCAGTCATCGGGGCAGGGACGCATCGTCAGCGCCGCCACCATCAACAAGATGCAGGATGTGATGAGTGCGGCGATCAACTGGGGAACAGCAAAGGCCGCCAACCCCGGCTTTGCCGCCGCCGGAAAAACCGGCACGACGCAGGATTACCGCGACGCCTGGTTCATTGGCTTCACGCCGGAGCTTGTTGCCGGTGTCTGGTTCGGCAATGACGACGGTTCCGCGACCAAACAGGTCACCGGCAGCAGCCTGCCCGCCGTCGCATGGAAAGATTTCGTCACCCATTCGGAAACCGGCCAGGCCGTCGCTTTCACCCGTCTCGAAGAAGAAAAGAAGGACGGCGGCAGCCTGTGGGATAAAATTGTCCAGGCATTTTCCGCGCAAAATGCCGAGACGACAAAGACCACCGCGCCGGAAACGGGCGGGACCGGGACCGCCGCCCCCGCCAAGCGTCCGAGCGCGCCCTCATTTCCGGGCGACAGCCCGCGGCCCTGATCTATGGTGGGTCAGGCTGCCTCATCGTGTCTGCCCTTACGGATCAGCAGACGGAAAACGATTGCGGAAAGGCATCCTGTCAGCGCAATGGCATAGACAAGGGAATATTGCGTGCCATCGTAAAACGCCGCAACGATATAGCCGAGCAGGGCGGAAAATCCCAGCATGATAAAGCCTGACAGGGCCGAAGCCGATCCGGCCATCGTGGGGAAGGGCGCCATGGCGCCCGCCTGCGTCTGCGGCAGCACCATTCCAATCCCGATCGCGGCAAGAACCATGGGAATGACGACGGAAAACTCCGTGCCGACCCCACTCCAAGCGGTGAGCGTCATAAGAAGGCCGCCCGCCGCGATGATCAGCGTGCCGATCCCGATGGACGGATTCAGCCCCTTTCGTTTGGTGAAATAGGGTCCGAGCAGCGTTCCCGTCATATAGCCCAGCACCATGGCCGCGAAATAATAGCCAAACACTTCCGGCGCGACGCCATAGACATTGATCAGCACAAGCGGCGAGCCGGAAATAAAAGAAAAGAGCGCGCCGAAGGCAAAGCCGCCGGTCAGGGAATAACCGAGAAATTCCCGGCTGCGGAGAAGGCCCGCGTAATTGCGGATGATATGCCCCGGATGCAGGGCGTTGCGATTGAGATTCTGATGGGATTCATCGACAAACAACATCGTCACCAGCACAATGATCATCGCCACAAGGGCCGGCACGATAAACACCGCCTGCCAGCCATAGAGCGCCGCCACATAGCCGCCGAGGACAGGCGCCACCGCCGGGGCAAGGCCCATGATCGTCCCCATGCGGGAAAGCTGCGTCGCCGCCTGCTCCCGCGCAAACAGATCGCGGACCATCGCACGCGGCACCACCAGCCCGGCGCAAACGCCAAGGGCCTGTAAAAACCGGAAGAGAATAAGCTGTTCAATAGTATCCGCGACCACACAGCCCGCGCTCGCGATGATAAAAATCGACAGCCCGAGAATGATCACCGGCCGCCGCCCGAACCGGTCGGTCAGGGGGCCATAGATGAGCTGGCAAACCCCGATGCCGAAGGAAAAAACGCTGAGCGTAAGCTGCACTTCCGCCGCGCTCGCGCTGAAGAATTCCGCAAGGCTCGGAAATGTCGGCAGATACATATCCGTCGACAACGGCCCAAGCGCCACCGCCGACGCAAGGAAAAGAGTAAAAAGAACAGAAGAGGGATGCAGGGATTTCATATGAGAGGCTATTCATTCATTAAGCCTCTCTCATACCCCCTCCTGTATGTCAGCGCCATATTTATGTAGCTCGGCGCCATTTATTTTCAGCCATTTTCGCGCAGCGGGCACGCGCGGATGCAACATATCCACCAGCCGCCAGAAGGCCGGGGAATGGTTCATATGGCGGAGATGGGCAATCTCATGGGCAACGATATAGTCCATCACCTCTTCGGGCATCAGCAGCAGACGCCAGGAAAAATTGAGCTGCCCGGTAGAGGAACAGCTCCCCCAGCGGGACGCCTGATCCCGGAGGGTGATACCCTTGTAACTCTTGCCAATACGGGTGGCATACGCCTCGGCGCGGCGGCTGATTTCCGTCTTGGCCATCTTGCGCACCCAATCGCGAACGCGGCGCGGGAGATGCTCTTCCCTGCCTGTCACATAAATCCGGCCCGCTTCCATCCAGACGACGCCGCGACGGTCCGGCGCATGGGTAATCCGGTGTGGCGTCCCCATGATGGGCAGCAGGGCGCCATCGCAAAAAGGCACCGCCTCCGGCAGTCTGTCGAGATTGGCAACGACCCAGTCGATTTCCTTTTCAATAAACGACAGCCCCGCCACCACGGAAACCCGCGGTGGCAGATGGAGGACGATGCCCCGTTTCGGGTCAATCCTGAGGCGTATACGCGCCGCGCGCGTTGAATGTTTTACTTCCAGCGGATATTTCCGTCCGCCGAAAAGCAGATGCGGCCTTGGCCCGGAAACCAGAACCGCCTCCGTCGCATCAGTCACTGTCTTCATCCGGCCAGTCCACAATATGATCGTCCAGATCACCGGCCCAGCGTTCGGAAACCACGCGTCCGCGCACGGAAATACCGGCCTGATGCACTGTTTCAGGGTCATGGGAGACGAGCGGATGCCACCAGCGCAACGGCTTGCCTTCGGAAATCAACCGATAGGCGCAGGTTTTCGGCATCCAGCGCAGGTTCGGGATAATATCGGGCGTCAGGGTAACGCAATCCGGCACAAGGCGGGATCGCTCCTCATAGCGGGAGCAACGGCAGCTTCCCATGTCCAGAAGGCGACATGCCACATCGGTATAGGAAAGATCGAGGGTGTCCTCATCCTCCAGCTTGAGAAGGCAGCATTTGCCGCAGCCATCACAGAGGGATTCCCACTCTTCTCGCGTCATGTCCGCAAGTGCGACCGTCTCCCAGAATGGTTTTTCCGTCACCCCACCTCAGGCCTTTTCGGTTTGCTTCTGTGTCGTTCCTTTGGCGGCGGTGGATGTCGTCTTTCGGCGCGGTTTCGGGGCGACCGCTTTGGCCGGACTCGCCTTGACCGCCGACTTTTTCACCGCCGTCTTTGCTCCGGTTTTAGCGGTTATCGGTTTTTTTGCAACCTCTGTCTTCTTCTTCGCCGGTGCGACTTGCGGCTTTTCCGTTTTCACAGGGATCACCGCTGTTTCTGCCGCCGTTTTCCGGGTCCGCGCCCCCGGCTCGCTACGGCGAATGAAATCACTGATCCGCGGGGCAATCTCGGCATTGAAGCGGCGGCCGTTGAAGACGCCATAATGGCCGACATTTTTCTGCTCGTAATGGGTTTTCATCTCATCGGGCAGGGCGGAGCAAAGATCATGGGCCGCAACGGTCTGGCCGATGCCGGAAATATCGTCCAGCTCCCCCTCAACCGTCATCAAGGCGGTTTTCGTAATCAGCTCGGGGCGGATCAGATGGGTCTTGCGATACATCATCTCTCCCTTGGCCAGCGACTGTTTCTGGAACACGGTTTCGATGGTCTGAAGATAAAACTCCGCCGTCAGGTCCATCACCGCATTATATTCGGCATAGAAGGCGCGGTGTCTGTCGGCGCTGTCGCCATCGCCTTCGACAAGATGGTCGAACTGCTTGATATGGGCTTCCATATGGCGGCCGAAATTCATGCTGACAAAGCCGCAAAGCTGTAGAAACCCGGGGTAGACGCGGCGAAAAGCGCCCGGATATCCGACCGGCACATGATGGATCACCGTTGTTTCAAACCATTCGATAGAGTGATTCATCGCCAATTTACAGGGTTCCGTCGGGTGACGGCGTGTATCGATGGGGCTTCCCATCAGCGTCATGGAACGCGGCACATTCGGATTGTTCCGCTCCGACATCAGGGCAATGGCAGCCAGCACCGGCACGCCCGGCTGGCACACCGCCATGACGTGGGTATCCGGACCCAGGATATCGAGATACTCGATAATATAATCGATATAGTCATCCAGATCGAAGCGGCCTTCATAAAAGGGCACATTCGCTGCATCGCGCCAGTCGGTGATATAGACATCGTGATTTTGCATCATCCGCTCGACCGTGCCGCGCAGCAGCGTCGCAAAATGCCCAGACATGGGCGCGACAATCAAAAGTTTGGGATCCTTGTTTTTGGTCTCGCGCTTGAAATGCTTGAGCTGGCAGAATGTCTTGCGATGGAGAATTTCCTCCGTCACCGCGACTTCCTTGCCATCGACAAGGGTGCTGGTAAGGCCAAAGGCCGGCTTTCCGTGATACTGCGTCGTTTCGGCGAACAGATCGAAACCGGCCGCAAGGGTCTGGGCCTGGGGCGTCTCCGATATGGGATTATAGGGGCTTTTCAGTACATGAGAATAAAGCTGCGCCGCCATGCGCACAGGAGAAAGCGCCAGTTTCTGAATTTCTTTGAGTTGGTAAAGCACGACCTACTCTCCTCTTGTCACAGGATCCCGTTGCAGAGGAAAACTGTTATCTGTTGCAGGCAAAATTACGCTGCACCGCAACATAATATAGGAAAGCTTTCGGTAATTGTCAGTATTTTTTGCGATTTTACCGAGAATTGATTATGAATCTAGGCAGTAATTGTGGAGAATTCGACACAGAATTGGAATGAGGGACCATTATGAGGTTCTGTTTTCTTATTATTTTCCTGATGTTCGTGGCTGTTCCGCAAGGGGTTGCCCAGTCGTCCCTGCTCGGCCAGGACCCGGTTTTCCAGAATGCCGCCTATGGCAACGCCGATGCGGTGGAAAAATTCCTGCTGACGGGAAACAACCCCAATATCCGGGATCTCAAGAAGGTGCCCCTGCTGCACCATGCGGCCATTGCCGGTGTGCCGAAAACGGTGCAGACCCTTCTTAAACACGGCGCGCAAGTGGATCTTGCCGATCCTTTTGGCAATACCGCCCTGATGCAGGCTGCCGCCTATGGTTCAACCAAGGCCGCGCTTTTGCTGATAGAAAGCGGAGCCAAGGTGAATGAGGAAAATCAGCAGGGGGAAACGGCCCTGATCAAGGCCGCCAAGACGGGCAACCTTGAAATTGTGGAAATTCTTCTGGAGAAGGGTGCATCGCCCAATCTGACTGATTTCACGGGAAGGACGGCGCTTGACCATGCAAGACAGAACCGTCATTCCCGTGTTGTTGAAAGGCTAGACAGCCATAAATCGTGACCGCGGATGAAGCGGTTATTTCCGCTCCACCTTCATCAACTCCGCCTTCAGGCCATCGGCCTGGGGATTTGAAATCGTCCGTTCGATCACGAGCTGACGCGCACTGACCGGGCGGCCATAGTAGGATTCATTGGAATCCGTGTTGGAAGACAGGATCGATCCCTCAACCGAGGCGCCAATAAACAGCCCCTTGGAAATCGCAAAGGAGAACACATCCACCTTCATGTTGGTCGTTGTGGACGCGCCGAGCGTCGTGCCAACCGGGCCAACCGCCGCGCTCAAATCACCGCCCAGCTTGACCTGATTGTTGATAATCGCCTGCAGGCCCTTTTCCGTCATGACGACCAGCACCAGTTCATTGACCTGCGCCCCGAATTGCAGGCCAATGCTGCCCTGACCCATGGTGTAAAAAGCAGGAGATGACCAGCCGTTTACGTCATCCTTGCCAAGCAGCACACCACTGCCGCCCGCGCCGCCAACGAAGAAACCGGCTTTTAGAACCTGGGGGAAAATAACAACGCCCTTGGCCACCGCAAGAAGGGAGCGGAACTGATCCATTTCCGAGCGGGCCGCAAGATCGGCAATGGTGAATTTCGCTTTTTCCACAAGCTGATCCTGCGCCTCACCGGCAAGGGCGACATTGCCGGAGCCCAGCATGAATGCGCCCGCGCTGGCCCCTGCAAGCGTCAGGAATTTGCGGCGGCTCGCCGTAATTGTCGTATGCATCTTCTTCTTCCCTTTTGACTATTCGTTGGAAAACAGAATACTGCTATAGAGTAAGGGATCAAAGATGGCATTTATATGTCTGATATTATTGTGATGACGAAAATGAGATGCCCGGCACCATGAGTATTCAGGCAAGCAGAGCCCGAGAGTGGCCCCTCCCCGATGACAGCAGCCCCATCTCTCTCGCCTCCAGCGGGATGCGCCTTAAAACTCTCGTCTACATCCGCTGGCTGGCCGTTCTCGGACAGGCGCTGACAGTTCTTATCGTCTTTTTTATCTTCGGATATCAATTGCCCCTGATCCCGGTCGGGTTGCTGATCGGGGCAAGTGCGATTCTGAACATTCTGGTGAGTTTGAACCGCAAGCCCGCCGCCCGCATTCCGGACCGCGGCGCCATCCTGTATCTGTTTTACGACATCCTGCAACTGGCGGGGCTGCTGTATTTCACGGGCGGGCTGACCAATCCCTTTTCCGTCCTGTTCCTGGTGCCGGTCACGATTTCCGCGAACAATCTGCCCCGGCAGGGCACCGTATTTCTCGGGCTGACCACATTTGCGTGCATCACCTTTCTGACATGGTTTTTTGAGCCGTTACCGCTGCCGCCGGAATCCCTTCTGTTATCGGATACCTATCTGCTGGCCCTTTGGTCTGCGCTGGTGCTCGGCACTGCGTTTCTGTCCGGCTATGCCTGGATGATCGCGGCGGACCAGCGTAAAATATATGACGCGCTGACCATTGCCCGGGCGGAGCTGGCGCGCGAACAGCAGCTTTCCGCCGTCGGGGGTATTGCCGCCGCCGCCGCGCATGAGCTCGGCACTCCGCTCAATACGATCCTGCTGGTTTCGGAAGAGCTCACGCAGTCCCTGCCGGAGGGGAGCGATGCCGCGGCCGATGCGGCGCTGCTGCACGATCAGGCGAAAAAATGCGCCGAGGTGCTGGCGCAGCTTTCAAAGGGGCCGGAGACCGGCGGATTTATCAAGGATTCCCCGCATCACAACTTCCTGGCCCTTGATAATCTGTTCTCCCTCGTTACCGAGAAATATCATGACAGCGGCAAGGAATTTGTCATCCGGACCCATGGGGAACCGTCGGATATTCCGCATCTTTTCCTGACTGCGGAACTGCGCCATGGCCTTGGCAACCTGGTCAGCAACGCCGCCGAATTTGCCAGAAGTCGTATTGATATCGACCTTTACTGGAATGATCGGCTGGTGCGGGCGGAAATTCATGATGACGGGCCCGGCTTTTCCGAAGAAATTCTCGGCCGCCTGGGGGAGCCTTATATGTCGAGCCGCCGGGGCAAGGGCGGCATGGGCCTTGGCGTCTTCATCGCCGATATGCTGATCCGGCGCAGCGGCGGTGATCTCAGTTTTCGCAATCACCGGGAGGGCGGCGCAGTGGTGGAGATTATCTGGTCGCGCCGTGTACTTGAAAAATCTGATCCTTTCAGTAGTTGAGAAATATGCTAATCTGTCCGCGACACCGAGTTGTCGACCAGTTCAAAACAAGAAGAGCGGATGAATGAACGACAGGAAATCACTGCTTATCGTTGATGACGATGAGGTTTTTCTGAACCGCCTTGGCCGATCGATGGAGCGCAAGGGCTTTACGCCGACCCTTGCCAGTTCGGTAAGCGAAGGGAAGCGGCGCGCCGCCGAATGCGCCCCCGATTATGCCGTTATCGACCTCCGGCTTCAGGACGGCAACGGCCTTGAGGTGGTGGAGGCAATCCGCAAGGTGAATGAGGAGGCCAGCATCGTTATGCTGACCGGCTATGGCAATATCGCCTCGGCCGTGGCGGCGGTAAAGGCCGGCGCCATCGACTATCTCGCCAAGCCCGCCAATGTGGAAGATATTGTCAGCGCGCTTCTCGCCGAAAGTGACGCCCTGCCCACCCCGCCGGAAAATCCGATGTCCGCGGATCGCGTCCGCTGGGAACATATCCAGCGCGTCTATGAGCTCTGCGATCACAATGTGTCGGAAACCGCGCGCCGCCTCAACATGCACCGGCGCACCCTGCAACGGATCATGGCGAAACGGTCTCCGCAATAGCCCGGATGGATCAGCCTGTTCTGAAAAGCACCCTGATTTCCGGCGATGCGGCGTCGGAAATGGCCCGGCTAAAAGCGGAAAGCGTCGATCTGGTCATTGCCGATCCGCCTTATAATCTCGGCAAGAATTATGGCAATAATGTCGATCTGAAAACCCGTGACGCCTATCGCCTCTTTACCGATAGCTGGCTGCGGGCGGCCGTCCGTAGCCTCAAGCCCGGCGGATCGCTTTATTGTTTCATGGGCGTCAAATTCATTTCCCGCCTGTATATCATGATGGAAGAGGATCTGGGCCTGACGCCGCAGGGCTGGATCACCTGGCATTACACGCAAGGCATGGGGCGCAAGCGGGGGTTTTCCCCGCGGCATGAGGATATTCTGTGGTTCTCAAAGGGACCGGAGGCGTGCTTCAACCTCGATGAGGTGCGGGTGCCGCAGAAATATTACCGCAAACGCAATAATATGGCGGGCGCCAATCCCGGCGACGTCTGGCAGTTCAGCCATGTGCATTACTGTGCGGCGGAACGGCTGCCGCACCCCACACAGAAGCCGGAGGCCTTGATCGAGCGCATCGTCCGCGCGTCCTCCAATCCCGGCGACATGATCCTTGATCCCTTTCTCGGCAGCGGAACAACCGCGCGCGTCGCCCACATCCTCGGCCGCAACAGCATCGGCATTGATATTAATCCCGATTACATCGCCATGGCGAAGACCCGCCTCAACCAGCCTTTCAGCGGCTTTGACAGCACAGATCCGCGCGCGGAACGCGTCTCCAAAGATCTACCGAAAAATCCTGGAACGCCCAGATGAACATATTGTTTTTGCATAATAATTTCCCCGCGCAATACCGCCATGTTGCGCGTCATCTTGCGGCGGACAAGAACAACAGGGTCATTTTCATGTCGCAACGGGTTCCTGCCGGGATTCCCAATGTCAGTAATATTATCTACAAACCGCATCGGGAAATAAATAAGGCGACACATCATTATCTGCGGCCCGCCGAAGCGGCCGTTCTGAACGCCCAGGCGGTTTTCCGTAATTGCCTGGAACTAAAGAAGAAAGGGTTTGAGCCGGATATCATCTGCGCGCATTCCGGATGGGGCAACAGCCTGTATGTCAAGGAAGTCTTTCCGACGGCGCGACTGCTCAGCTATGTCGAATGGTATTATCACGCGCACGGGTCGGATGCGGATTATCTGGATCCGTCGGCCATGAGCTATGACAATGCCGCGCGCATTCACAGCAAGAATATCCCCCTTCTGATGGATCTTGCCACAGCCGACTGGGGGCAGGTGCCGACCCGGTTTCAACGCGCGCAAATTCCTGCTGTTTTTCATTCCAAACTCTCGTTGCTGCATGATGGGGTGGATACGGATTTTTTCAGGCCGGACCCGGGCGCGACCCGAAAAATCGGCAATCTTGACCTCACCCATGCCGGTGAGATCCTGACCTACGCGACACGGGGAATGGAACCTTATCGCGGTTTTCCCGAATTTATGCGCGCCGCCGCAATGCTGATGAAACGACGGCCGAAGCTGCATGTTCTGGTCGTCGGCGAAGATCGCGTCGCCTATGGATCGAAGCTTCCCGACGGGGAGGGCTGGGGCAAGCGTATGGTCGCCGAGCTGAAGCCCGATCCTGACCGCCTGCATTTCACGGGACCGCTTGCCTATGGCGATTATGTCCGGGTATTGCAGTTTTCAACGGTGCGCGCCTATCTGACCGTGCCCTTTGTGCTTAGCTGGTCCCTGATCGAGAGCCTGGCCTGCGGCGGGCTTGTCGTCGGATCGGACACCGCGCCCGTGCGGGAGGTGATCCGCCATGGGGAGACCGGTTTTCTTGCCCCTTTTGGCGATCCGGAAGCCTTTGCCCGGCAAATAGAGGAGGTGCTGGATAATGCCCCGGAGCTTCAGGATATCCGCAATGCCGCGAGGAAGCTGGCACTTGAAAAATATGCGCTTAAAAAGCTGCTGCCCCGCCAGCTTCGTCTCATAAAAGATGTTGCCGCGGGCCGGATTCCGCCGCATTGAATGAATTTGCAGTACGTTCACATCAACTCGGCATTTGCAGGGGCGGTAAGATTATACTAACTATGTCCAGTCTACTTCATTTTCAGGCGCGAGGCTTTTCTTGGATCCGCTAGATTACTTTAACCGCGAGCTGGACGATCACCGCGAGATTCTTGCCCGCACACAGACCGGGCTCGCGGAGCCGTTTCAGAAGATGCTCCGCCTCTGGATCGCCGCGATTGAGAGCGGCAACAAAATCATGTTTTTCGGAAATGGCGGCAGCGCGGCGGATGCGCAGCATCTGGCGGCGGAGCTGGTCATTCGTTTTGTAGATAACCGCAGACCCATTGCCGCCCTGGCCCTCAATACCGATACCTCGGCGCTTACCGCCGGGGCCAACGATCTCGGCTATGATGAAATTTTCGCCCGGCAGATTGACGCCCTCGGCAAGCCCGGCGATGTTGCTGTCGGCATCACCACCTCCGGCACCA
This sequence comes from uncultured Alphaproteobacteria bacterium, assembly GCA_963971675.1. Lineage (GTDB taxonomy): Bacteria > Pseudomonadota > Alphaproteobacteria > Sneathiellales > Sneathiellaceae > Sneathiella. The sequence continues at coordinate 89,585 of CAXASQ010000003.1, forward strand.
GCCCCAATGTGGTGAAGGCCCTTGAAATGGCCCGCAGCCAAGGCCTTGTCACCACCGCCTTCACCGGGCGCGATGGCGGACGGATGCCGGAGCTCGCCGATGTGGCGCTGATCGTGCCTGCCACGTCGACCCGCCGGATCCAGGAAATGCATATCACCCTTGGCCACATGCTCTGCGGGGCGCTTGAAAAATCGCTGAAACTGGTTGATTGACCGATGGAAAACCGTTCCTCTTTACTGAAAATCATGGACAAGCTCGCCGATATAGAGGCCCTGGTCATTGGCGATGTGATGCTCGACCGGTTTGTTTACGGCCGTGCCTCCCGCATCTCTCCCGAGGCGCCGATCCCGATCCTCAGCATCACCCATCAGTCGCAGATGCCGGGCGGGGCGGGCAATGTGGTGCGGAATATCGCGTCCCTTGGCGGACGGGCGCGTCTTGTCTCCGTCGTCGGGGAAGATGCCGAAGGCATTGAACTGGAAGCCCTTTTCAAAACGCATAATGCCATGATGCCGCATCTGGTGAAATCGGTCGGTCGTCCGACCACCGTCAAGACCCGCTTTATCGCCGATGGTCAGCAGCTGTTGCGCGGCGATCATGAAGCCTCTCACCCGCTGCAACCGAAAACCGCCGGGAATGTTCTCAAAACCTTTCAGGAGGTTGCGACATCCGCCGATATCATTGTGCTCTCTGACTATGCCAAGGGCGTTTTGTCCGATACGGTCCTGCGTCATGTCATCGCCCATGCGAAGGGGAAGGGCATCCCGGTCATTGCCGATCCGAAATCACGGGATTTCAGCCGTTATGCCGGGGTCACGCTGCTGACCCCCAACCGCAAGGAAATGGTCGCGGCGAGTGGCATGCCCTGCGATACCAACTATCAGGTGGAAGAGGCGGCGCGCTCCCTTATTGCGAAAGCGGGGATTTCGGCCATTCTGGTCACCCGGTCGGAGGCGGGAATGAGCCTTGTCACCGCCGATGAGGCCCATCATATCCGCGCCGAAGCGCAGGAAGTGTTTGATGTTTCCGGTGCGGGCGACAGTGTGGTTGCCGCACTGGCGCTTGCCTTCGCCGCCGGGGCGTCACTTGTTGAGGCGGCCCGCATCGCCAATCTCGCAGGCGGCATTGCCGTATCCAAATCCGGCACCGCCGCCGTCACCAAGGCCGAAGTGAAGCAAGCCCTGCATAACATGGAAATTGGCGGGCTGGAGATGAAGGTCACGGGGCTGGACACCGCGATGGAGCGGGTGTCCAACTGGCGCTCCCGCGGCCTCAAGATCGGCTTCACCAATGGCTGCTTCGATCTCGTGCATCCCGGGCATATCTCCTTGATCCGGCAAGCAAAAGCCCAATGCGACCGGCTGATTGTCGGGCTGAACACCGACGACAGCATCCGCCGCCTCAAAGGGCCGGAGCGCCCCATCACCCATGAAAGCGCGCGGGCCGTCGTCCTCGCCGGGCTGGCCGACGTGGATCTTGTCGTGCCTTTTGCCGAAGATACGCCGATCCGCCTGATCGAGACGATCCAGCCGGATGTTCTGATCAAGGGCGCGGATTACACGCGGGAAACCGTCGTTGGCGCGGATATGGTGGAGGCTTATGGCGGGCGGATTTTCCTCGCCACGCTGAAAGACGGGTTCAGCACCACCGGCACCATTCAGAAAATGCTCGGCAAAAAGGACGGGTAAGGAGGGAATATGGCAAATCTGGTCCTGGTCACCGGCGGCGCCGGTTTCATCGGCTCCAACATCGTCGCGGCGCTGTCGGAGCGAGGTGAGAAAATCGTTATCTGCGATTGGCTGGAAAGTGGCGACAAATGGAAAAATATTGCAAAATCAACGATTTGCGATTTTGTCGATCCGGACGATCTGGAAGGCTGGCTGCATAAAAACGACAGCCGGTTTCGCGCCATTATTCATATGGGCGCGATCTCGGCGACCACAGAGACGAATGGCGATCTGATCCTGAAGCGCAATTTCGCCCCCACCCGGATGCTCTGGCGCTTTGCGACCGACAACGCCATCCCGTTTATCTATGCCTCCTCCGCCGCGACTTACGGCGATGGCAGCGCCGGTTTCAACGATGCGGAGAGTGAGGAGGCGCTGGGGCGCCTGCATCCGCTCAATCTTTATGGCTGGAGCAAGCATGCCTTCGACAAATTCGTCGCCCGCGAGATAAAGCGGGGCGCCATAACGCCGCCGCAATGGGCCGGGCTCAAATTCTTCAATGTGTATGGGCCGAACGAATATCACAAAGGCAATATGAAAAGCGTCATCGCCCAATGCTATCCGAAAGTGATGAGCGGGGAGGCCGTCACCCTCTTCAAATCCCACAACCCCGATTATGAGGACGGCGGGCAGCTCCGCGATTTCGTCTATGTGCAGGATTGCGTGAATGTCATCCTCTGGCTGCTCGATAAGCCGGAGGTGTCCGGCCTGTTCAACCTCGGCACCGGCAAGGCGAGAAGCTTTAAAGACCTCGCCGCCGCCGTTTTTGCCGCCGCAAACAAGCCCGAAAAGATTTCTTACGTCGATACGCCCGAGCAAATCCGCGACAAATACCAGTATTTCACCGAAGCCGACATGCAGAAACTCCGCGCCGCCGGTTTCGGCGGCAACTTCCGCAGTTTAGAGGACGGCATCACCGATTATGTCACCAACTATTTGGCGAAGGATGATATTTATCGGTAGCGCAGGGCAACATCATTAATGAGAGCCCTGCGCTTTCCATTTTAGCCTTTCAACAAATTTAATAGGCTGTTTCTAGGAGAATTTTCCAAACGCTTTTGTAGAGCGTTACCCATTCCAACATTTTGGCGCCAATGAAGAGGTCGGAGATTCTCTATAGAATCTGGTCCGCCTAAAGCGGAAGGTACTATATGGTCAATTTCCCAACCGTATTGGGCGTTTCTATCACCATACTTTGTAAACTCAATTATGTTTCCAAAATCGTCTTTTCTAAATACGGCGGGGTCGTGGTTGAGAATAATGTTACCCTTCATCCACACTTTTAACTTGAGTAGATCTTGTTCTCGTGTACTGTACATTTACTGTTACCTTTCTTAAGGTGATGAAAAAAAGCCGTGGATGATTTTGGTTTGCCTGCCGAACATCCATGGCTTTATATAGTATGCAAAAATCTGAGACCACCACAACCTGTTGAAATGTTCATTTTTTGTTCTTGATTATTGTTTTAAATAATTCAATGGGTTAGGTGAAAGAAATTCCTGTTTTCTACTGGCGAAATTATTGCTTCCCTCAATTATAAAGTGATTTTTTGAGCGAATCGATTCGTGTTTAAAATCCCTTTTGGGTAGTAAGCGCCAATTTTAACCCCTAAAACCCCTTCGGGTCCGCCGTTAAAAATTCCACTTCGATAAAGGCGCATTCGAAGTCGTTGCCATTGAGAACATTATGTTCGACGCCGGTTTCGCGGAAATAGGGGATGCCGGTTTTAAGCTCGGCGCGGGTGCGGGTTCCGTCCGGGAGGTCGATATCGAGGAAACCGTCGAACAGCGGGACGACGACATAGTCATATTGATGTGTATGCCATCCCGTGGCATCGCCGCGTTTTTTGAACCGCCATTCGGTGACGCGGGTGCGGGGATTGTCGATAAAAACGCTGGGGAGGGCGGTGCCCTCGGGGGCGTTAGAGCACATTGAATTTCTCCTTTATCGGGGTTTCGGCGTCAAACAGGCGGCGGGCGGCGATGCGGGCGAAGCGCAGCGTGACGTTGCGGCGCCGGGCGGCATTCAGATTGAAATCTGAGGAGGGGCGGAGAATGACCCCGCCGAAACTGTCGGCGACAATCAGGCCGTTTTCCGCTGGAATCAGCCCTTGCGGGAAATCCGCATCGACGGCGAAATAGAATTCATCGCAGAAATCGAGATATTCGCGCCATTTCTCATCGACGCGATAGTCGGCGGGGCCGGATTTCACCTCGACAATGATAATGCGGCCCTTCTCATCGATCCCCATGACATCCACCCGGCGGCGGATGCGCAATTTTACTTCCGTCAGGCTGTCATATCCCATATCGAGCAGCAGCTTCTGCACCCCTTGCGCGAGGCGGACAGCCTTGTCGGCGCGGGGCGCGCTCATTGCCGGGTGCCGCCGGTGCCCTTCAGATAGCTCAGCATCTCGCGCAGTCGCAATTCGGGAAGCTGGCGTATCTGAACGGCGAGCAGGTTGGCGTATTCCGTCGCCGTCGGGCTGAGGCCGCTGGTATCCACGGTCACCTTGGGGTGGGAGAGGGAGGCGAGGCGCTGCAATTCCTCCGCATCGTCCCAGATGATGTTGAAATAATCGCAGATTTGCGCAACCAGGCTCCAGGACGGGCGGCCGCGATGGCCATGTTCCAGCGCCGAGAGATAGGCGGCGCTGATTTCAAGGTCGGCCGCCATCTGTTTCAGCGTAATGGAGCGGCTTTTGCGCAGGCTTCTTACGCGAAGGCCAAAAGGTGTCATTTTTCCATCCCCAAATTGCGCCGCGCCTCATTTCCGGCTGCGGCGGAGCAGCACATACAGCGCGCCGCTGCCGCCATGTTTCGGCTGTGCGCTGCGAATGTCAATCACCAGATGTTGAAGATCCGGCGCCCGCAGCCAGCTTGGCACCGCATCGCGGAGGACCCCGCTTCGTTCGCTTCCCATGAAAGGGGCATCCTCGGTTTTTTGCCGGGAAGAACCTTTACCTGTAATCACCAGCACGCAGCGCAAGCCCCGGATCTGCGCCGCCGTGATAAACCGGCGAAGCTGCCGATGCGCCTCCGCCCGCGTCAAGCCATGCAGGTCAATCCGCCCGTCAATCTCCATCTTGCCCTTGCGCAGCCGTTCCGCCGTGCGGCGATCGAGGCCCGGCACGTTCTGGCGGCGTGATGGAGTTGACTCTGTGGCCGGGCTATCGGCAGAAAACCCGGAATTCTGCCATTCCGTCATTGCTTTTGCGAGATCATCCGCGCTCAGCGGGCGGCGGGGAGGAGGGGAGCTCGGCGCCGCTCCTGCCACCATATTGGTGCTGTCCGCGCCACCGCCAATATCGTTCTGCACCATAATGGTGTCTTCTTCCTGTCCAGTGAAGCGGTTGGAGGCGATCGGGTCAATGCTGCGGGCCACATGGTCCCAAAGATCGCGATCGGCTTTCGACAGCCCCTTTGCCCGGTTAGTCTTTTTCGGCATCGTCAACAATCAGGATATGCAGGCGGCGCGGCCCGTGCGCCCCCATGATCAGGGTCTGTTCAATATCCGCCGTGCGCGACGGGCCGGAAATCAAGTTGAGGGTGCGGGGCAGGTTTCCCGCCCCGTATTTCGCCCGAAGCCGCGCCCAGCTTTCCTCCATCGTGCCGATGATCTGCGACCGCCTGACAAGCACGATATGGTTTTCAGGCAGGAAATTGAGGGTGGAAGGTGTATCCGGGCCCGATGCCAGGCAAAGCGTTCCCGTTTCGGCAATTCCAGCAAAGGCCGGGGTGAGGCTGACGTCATCTTCCGCCGTCGCCGCACCGCGGGTAATTTCCAGCATCGGCGTCTGATCGAAGGGAAGGGCGTCCAGCGCCGCCTCCGGCGACATTTTGATCTTTGTTGCGAGATTATGATCGCTCAGATAACGGCTCACCGCCTCCGGCACCGCGTCCAGGGAGGATAGACGGGTTACCGTCGCGCCCAGGGCTTCGGCCTTGGCCTGAAACAGATCGACTTGCGCCGCAGGGGGAATTTCCGTCCGCTTTGGCACAAGATTTGATCTATGTTCTTCAATCCGGGTTTTCAGCTCCGCGGCTTTTTCCGCCGATAGCGGGCCGCGCCCCAGATTATGGCGGATCCGGCCGAGGATGCGGCTGCGTGACGACATCATCTGCTCTCCCGCTGCTGCTTTTTCCATTGCTCCATAAAGGTTTTCCCCTCCGGCGCCGGAAAATCGCGCACATCGGTCCAGCCCTTGAGAAGCGGCAGGCGGCGGATAACGCCTTTCCTGCCCGCCATGATTTTGAGCGCGCGGGCGGAAAGACGGGTCAAGGGGCGGTAAAGGGCGGGTCTTTTGGCAAAAAACGCCCAGAGCCCGATGCCCCAGCGTTCCGGCTTCGCCGTCACTTGCGCTTGAAAGGCTTCTTCCCGCCAGTGACGCATGATTTTCGGCAACGGAATGCGCACCGGGCAGACTTCTTCGCACCGCCCGCAGAAGGTGGAGGCGCTGGGCAGATGGCGCGCTTCCTCCAGCCCGACCATATGCGGATTGAGCGCCGCGCCGATGGGCCCGGGATAGACCCAGCCATAGCTGTGCCCGCCAACGGCCTGATAGACCGGGCAATGGTTCATGCAGGCCCCGCATTTGAGACAGCGCAGCAAATCCTGCTTATTCGTGCCGAGCAGGTCGCTGCGCCCGCTGTCCACCAGCACCACGTGAAAATTCACCGGCCCGTCAATATCATCCGTCCGGCGCGGACCCGTGGAAAAGGTGGTATAGACGGACATTTCCTGCCCCGTGGCGGAGCGGGCAAGCAGGCGCAGGAACAGGCTCGCATCCTCCAGTGTCGGCACGACCTTTTCAATGCTGGACACCGCAATATGGGTTTTCGGCAGGGATTGGGTGAGATCGCCATTGCCCTCATTGGTGACGATCACCGTTGATCCCGTCTCGGCGATCAGGAAATTCGCCCCGGTAATGCCCACATCGGCGGCAACATATTTATCGCGCAGGATACGCCGCGCCTCGTTCACCAGCGCCTGCGGATCCGTCAGGCGTTCGGAAAACCCATATTTTTCATGATGCTGCTGGAAAAGATCGCTGACCTGATCCTTCGTTTTGTGCAGCGCCGGGGCGATGATATGGCTCGGATATTCATGGGCAAGCTGGATGATATATTCACCGAGATCCGTCTCGATCGGTTCAATCCCGTTCGCCGCCAGATGATCATTGAGGGCCATCTCCTCGGTGATCATGGATTTGCCCTTGGTCACCGTCTTTGCCTCTGCCGCCCGGCAGATATCGAGCACCACGGCCCGCGCCTCGGCATAACTGCTGCACCAATGCACCTTGCCACCCTGAAGCTGCACCTGCTCCTCGAAATATTCGAGGTAATAATCCAGATGGTCGAGGATATGGTTTTTGAGATCGCGCGCCTGATCCCGCAGCGCGTCAAATTCCGGAAGCTCGCCTGCCGCTTTTGCCCGGGCGACCGGAAAGCCGCCCTTTACCTTGGAAAAGGCCTTCTGGATATTGTCGTCGTGAAGCGCGTCATGGGCGTTTTTCTTGAAGCGGCGGGCGGTGACCTGCATCAGTGGGACTCCTCTCCAAGACCTGGCTCATCCCCCATACCAGCGAGGATTTCCGCCACATGCAGCACTTTCATGCGCTCCCCCCGCCGTTTCAGCCGCCCGGCGATATTCATCAGGCAGCCGAGATCCCCGGCGGCCAGCGTCTCCGCCCCGCTTTTCAGCAGATTGTCGATTTTCGTATCGACCATGGACTCTGAGATTTCCGAATATTTCAGACAGAAGGTGCCGCCGAACCCGCAGCAGGCGGCGGCATCCTCCGCCTCCCGCAGTTCCAGCCCGTCAACGGCGGAGAGCAGAGCCCGCGGCTGGTCGCGCACTTTCATCTCGCGAAGGCTGCTGCAACTGTCATGATAGGTGAGGGTCGCCGGATATTTTATACCCTCCGGATGATAGCCACAGACATCATGCAGGAAAGAGGTGAGTTCATATGTTCGCTCTGAAAGCGCCGCAACCTCCACCATCATGGTATCTTCATCTTCGAATAATTCCGCATAGTGGTGGCGGATCATCCCGGCGCAGGAACCGGAGGGGACAACCACATAGTCAAACCCCTGAAAGGCGCGGATAACGGCGCGGGCAATGTCTTTGGTGCTTTTTTTGTCGCCGGAGTTATAGGCAATCTGGCCACAGCAGGTTTGCATTTCCGGCACCACAATGGTGCAGTTCGCCGCCTCCAGCAGCCGGAGGGCGGCAAAGGCAACGGACGGACGGTTCAAATCAACCAGACAGGTCACGAACAGAGCCACATTTTTTCTTGTGTCCGGGTCGGTCATGCAATTCTCCCTGATGCGCCCGGAAACTATATCTCCTGGCGCCCCTTTTCACCAGACCGTTAGCGGGAGGCGGTCGTTTTTATCGCCTGCGCCAGCGCGTTGGGCAGCAGGATCCACAGCCGTCCCTCGCTTTTCATGCCGCCGGACATGTCATAGGCATATTCCCCATGTCCCCAGAAGACATCGCCGCGCACGGGCCCGCGAATGGCGCCCCCGGTATCCTGCGCCATCATCAAGCGGTTGAATTTTTCAATTTCCAGCGGGCTGGAGGAGGGGGCAACTTCCGTTGACAGCCAGACGGGCACCCCGAGCGGCCAGAATTTCCGATCCACGGCAAGACTGCGCAGCGGCGTCAGTTCCACCCCTTGCGCGCCAATCGGCCCGCTGGTCGCGAGTTCACGGAAAAAGACGAAAGACGCATTCTTCTGCATCAGGGCGCTGGCCTTGTCCGGGTTTGCCTCCAGCCAGTCACGGATGGCCTGCATGGACATATCCTCTTTGGCGACGTAGCCCTGTTCGATCAGGTCGCGGCCGATGGCGAAATAAGGATGCCCGTTTTGCGCCGCATAGCCAACACGGAGTTCGCTGCCATCGTCCATCTCGATCAGGCCGGAGCCCTGAATATGTAGGAAAAAGGCGTCTACATCGCTGTCCACCCAGACAAATTCCAGATCGCGGTTCTGAAGGGCGCCTTTGTCAATCCCGGCCCGGTCCGCAAAGGGAACCAGATTTCCATCTTCCACCTTGCCGGCGATGCGGTGGCCTTTCAGCTCCTCGCGAAAGCGGCCAAGCTCAACCATCACAAGTTCCGGCGGGCGCAGGTAAAGCGGCGTCAGGAAGGGGGGGGTCCGCTCGCGGCTGCCTTTGAGGCTGGCTTCATAATATCCCGTGAACAGCCCCGCGGGCCGATCGTTGTTCAGCACCGCAAAGGGGGTGAAGTTTGCTTCAAAAAACTGCTGCCATGCCGATGTTTCCGGCGCAAGCGCGCGGGCGCTTTCGCACAGCGGCTGCCAGTCGCCGACAACGCCCGCCATACCGGTGCCGCCCATTTTCCGCGCGGCCGGGAGTTTTTCGAGCGTGTCGCAGGATTTGAAGAAAGCATCGGCAAAACCGCCAAGATCATCCTTATCCCAATCGGGAAGGTCGGTATATCCGGCGCTGACAAGAACAAGGCGTTCTTCCGGCTCTTCGAAAATTGCTTCCTCCCGCAGCAGCCAATAGGCCAGCCCGGCAAGCGCGAGGAGAGCAAGGGCAATCCCCGCCCCCCATTTTCTGTTCAACTGAAGTGAGTTACGCCAGCCCATGCAACGCGCCCGGGGCTATTCAGCGCGGCGGGTGGTGATGAGCAGCCAGTTCGGATTGCGGGATTTGAGATTGCGAGAAAAGGTCCAGAGTTCATGCACCATATGGGGCTGCGGATCACCGGCGATGACAACGCCTTCCTCATCCTTGGTCATGGTGATCATTTCCGCATCGAATTTTACGGTAACTTCCGCCTCGCGCCCTTCAAGCATCGCATCGGTAATCTCGGCCGAGTGAATGGAGACGATATCCGTCGACATTTTCTCATTGCGGTCTTCGCGCTGCTGGATGGAGGCATCGAAATTCTCGAACACCTTCTCTGACAGCAGCATTTTCAGCGTATCACGGTCCCCATTTGCAAAGGCGACGACAATTTCTTCATAGGCGGCTTGCGCGCCCTGGACAAAAGTCACGGGATCAAAGCTTCTGTCAAGCCGGTGGATATCATTCAGAGTCTGCTGAAGCGGCGATGCGGCAAACGGCGTTTGTTCGTCCGGCCGCGCCTTGTCGCCGAGAAGAATAACATTATCCTCGGTCGGCTTATCTTCAAAATTTCCTTTATGGCCTTCGTTTACGCGCCGGGAATTATCCTCACGGCGGGATTGTTCGTGACCCATCCGGCGGCCAAGCACGCTGCGCAGGCGCAGGAAAATAAACCCGGCCACCGCCGCAAGCAGAATAATGTCCAGGAACTGAAAACCGTTGTCCATAATGATATCTTCAAATTGGGTTTGGTAAAACTTCCAACACCCCTTATGTAAGGGATAGGTCTGTACAAGAAGTTAATGGGTTAAGGGTCCGAGGTCCAGTACCTTGTATCATTTCGGCTTCTTGGCATCTGTTTGTTACATAGAAGTTTATCGGGGATAAACAAGCTTGGCTTTGCTGTTTTTAGCGGCTTTGATCGGAATTCCACTGATCGAGATTTTCGTCTTTGTTCAGGTAGGAAGCGAGATCGGCGCCCTCAATACCATTATTATCACCATCGTTACCGCCATTGTCGGCGTTGCGTTGATCCGCATGCAGGGTCTTGACGTCCTGATGCGGGCGCAGACAACCCTCAATAAACGGGAAAGCCCGGTCAATGAAATATTCGAGGGATTTCTCCTCGCCATTGGCGGGCTGTTCCTGCTGATCCCGGGTTTCGTCACCGATGCGATCGGCCTGTTGCTGCTGATCCCGCCGCTGCGTCGTCTGTTCGCAGGCTATATGGCGCGCCATTCCAAGATTGTCACGGCGGGCTTTCACGGCCGCAATGCCCAGTCGCGCGATACCGTCATTGACGGCGATTATGAAGTGATTGATGAGGATCCGGAGCGCCTCGGTTCCGGAGAAGACACGCAAAATCCCGACAGCCCCTGGCGCAAAGAAAAATAGCGCCTTCGCCCTTGTCCCTGGCGGACATCCGTGATAGCCATTTCGGCGACATTTTACCGGCTTTCAGAGCCGCCTTTTCAAGGAGATATCCGTTCATGTCAGAGGAAGGACAGGCCAAGGCCGCCAATGGGGGCGCCGACGGGCAGGCCGCACAAAAGCAACCGGCGCTTGCCATTATCCGCCAGTATGTAAAGGATCTTTCCTTTGAAAACCCCAACGCGCCCGGCAGTCTGGATCCGGAAAAAGGCGCGCCGGAAGTGCAGCTTGGCGTCAATATCCAGGCCCGCGCCGGAGAAAATGACCTGTATGAGGTGGAACTCAGGATCGAAGTCAAGGCCAACCATGGCGAACAGGCCGCCTTTATTGTCGAGCTTGTCTATGGCGGTTTCTTCGTGCTGCGGGATTTCCCGCCGGAAACCCTCGAAATGGTCTGCATGATCGAATGTCCGCGGCTGCTTTTCCCCTTTGCAAGACGCGTCGTCGCCGACGTGACGCGCGATGGCGGCTACTCACCGCTGATGCTGGAACCCATCGACTTCGCCAAGCTTTATCGCGATCACAAGAGCCAGGGGATAGCACAACAGCCGCCGGTCGGGCACGCCTGATCCGGATATCCGCTTCCCGCCGCAGGGCGGGGAGGGAAGATCTGCACGTCAGCGTGTCCGCCGCCAGAGAGGTTCCTTGATTTTATTGAGAAACATCTCATGCGCCGCGCGTTCCGCGTCGCTTGCCCTGTGGGGGCGGGGCGCCCGGATTTCCAGGGTAATGGATGCATTGGCCTCTTCATCCCCCGCATCCAGCGACAGGCCATGCTGCCGCCCGCCGATCAGCTCAAGATACACTTCCGCCAGCAGTTCCGCATCGAGAAGCGCACCATGCCGGGTGCGGGCCGAGTTGTCTATGCCGAAACGGCGACAGAGCGCATCGAGATTAGCCTGCGCGCCCGGGAATTTCTGCCGCGCCATGGCGACCGTATCAATGCTGCGCTCCATGGGCAGCACAGGCTTGCCGAGGCGGGATAACTCCGCATTCAGGAATTTCATATCAAACTGCGCATTGTGAATAACGAGTTGCGCCTCGCCGATAAAATCCAGAAATTCCTCCATTTCCTCCGCCATCACCTTATGGCCACGCAGGAATTGCTCGCTTAAGCCATGCACGCGGAAGGCCGCTTCCGGCATGTCGCGTTCGGGATTGATGTAACGGTGATAGCTGTTGCCGCTCGGGATATGGTTGATCAGTTCGATACAGCCAATCTCGACGATCCGGTCGCCCTCTTCCGGATTAAATCCGGTAGTTTCCGTATCCAGAACGATTTCACGCATTTATCAGATCATCCACCAGCTTTTTCACCTGATCGAAAGTTTCCTCCAGGCTTTTGTGCGTATCAATCACAAAATCCGCGCGCTTGCGTTTTTCCGCATCATCCACCTGCCGGGCGAGGATGGCTTCGAATTTTTCCGCGGTCATTGCCGGGCGGGCCAGAACCCGCGCCCGCTGCACATCGGCGGGGGCAGAGACAACGGCGATCTTATGCACCCGGTCTTCCCCGCCGGTTTCGAAAATCAGCGGAATATCAAGGACAACCAGATGGTGCCCTGCCGCTTCCGCCTCTGCGAAAAAGGCGGCGCGCCCGTCGGCCAGAAGCGGATGAATGACCTTCTCAAGCCGCTGGATTTCCGCTTCATTGCCGACGACCAGCTTGCTGAGACGGGCGCGGTCTACCTGATCATCCACCACCACACCCGGAAAGGCGGCGCGGATCGGCTCCACCCCTTTTCCGCCCTTGGCATAAAGCTTATGGATTTCCGCATCCGCGTCATAGACGGGAATGCCCAGCTTGCGGAACATCTCTCCGACCGTCGATTTACCCATTCCGATTGATCCGGTAAGTCCCAGAAGCAGCATTTTCTTATCCTTTTAATCCATCCAGAACATGACGGCGCAAATTTTCATCGACCTCCGGTTTGACGCCGAACCACGCCTCAAACCCTGCTTTTGCCTGATGCAGCAGCATCCCGAGCCCGTCAACCGTCCGGCATCCCCGGTGCCGCGCCGCCTGTAAAAGTCCGGTTTCTAGGGGAACATAGACGATATCCGTGACAATCGCCGATTTTTTGAGGGGGTCGAGACGGATTTCGAGCTCCGGCTGCCCTGTCATGCCGAGACTGGTGCAGTTGACAAGGAGATCGGCTTCTTCCAGCAGCTCTTCGCGCAAATCCCACGCCGCCGCCGTTGCGCCCGCGCCAATATGCCCGGCCAGCGCCGCCGCCCGCGCCCGCGATCTGTTGCAGATAATCACCTTCGCCATGCCAAGATCCGTCAAGGCCACAGCAACGGCCCGCGCTGCGCCGCCCGCCCCGAGCAGAACAGCCGTTCCGCCAGAAATATCCGTTAAATCAATATGTTCTGCAAGAGAATCGAGTAATCCGATGCCATCCGTATTGCGTCCGGTCAAACGACCGTCCGTCTCCACAACCACTGTATTTACCGCCCCGATCCGCGCGGCGGAAGGGTCAATGATATCGACAATATCAAAGGCGGCTTCTTTCAGGGGGATGGTGAGGTTGGTGCCGCGAAAAACATGCCCCGCCGCCGCATATTCCGCACTCAGGCGTTGCAATGTCGCACCAAGTTCTCCAGGCTGGACCGGCCAGGCGTGATATTCCGCCGCCAGATTGTATTTTTCAATCCAGTAGCCATGCAGGCGCGGGGACAGGGAGTGGCTGATCGGCCAGCCCATCACGCCGGCGATTTTTTTTGATTTTTGCGTCATGGCGCCAATCCGATCTTGTGACCGCGCAGGAAATCCAGCAGCGGCAGCAGGGGAAGGCCGAGAATGGAGAAGAAATCCCCCTCCACCTTCGCAAACAGATGCGCGCCCAGCCCTTCCAGATGATAGGCGCCGACGGATGACAGGATCGCATCCCCCGTCTGTTCCAGATAGGCATCCAGAAACGCATCCTCAAAATGACGCATGGAGAGACGCGCGATATCCACATGCCGCCAGATAACTGTTCCGCCCTTTGCAACGCAGACCGCATTGGCAAGACGATGGGTTTTGCCTTTCAGGGACAGCAGATGCGCGCGGGCATGTTCCATATCGGCGGGCTTGTCAAACCAGATATCGTTGCATTCCAGGATCTGGTCGGCGCCAATGACAAAGGCTTGCGGGATACGTGTGGAAACCCGTGTTGCTTTCAGCTCCGCCAGCGCAACGGCCGCATCCCGGGTGGAGGCCTTGGCCCCCTGCAGGGAAAATTTCACTTCATCCTCATCCACAAAGGCGGGCTGAATGTGAAAGGACAATCCGGCATTTTTCAAAAGCCGCGCCCGCGACACGCTCTGTGATGCCAGAACAAGCTCTTTTTCCTCATTCATGGCTATCGGCTCAATTCTTCCTGGCGGCGGTTATAAAGCGTGACGATCTGCGCCGCCGTTTCCTCCACCGAACGGCGGGTGACATCAATGATCGGCCAGCCTTCGCGGGTGAACAGCTTGCGGGCGAAAATCACCTCTTCCTTGATCCGGTCACGGTCCACATAATCGGTTTCCACCGTCTGATTGAGGCTGAGCAAACGGTTGCGGCGGATTTCCGAAAGACGGTCCGGGCTTGTCGTCAGGCCGATGACCATGGTCCTGCGGTTCAGCGCAAACAGCGATTCCGGCAGCGTGATACTGGGCACAATCGGGATATTCGCGGTTTTATAGCCGCGGTGGGCGAGATAGAAGGAAGTGGGCGTTTTTGAAGTGCGGGAGACTCCGACGAGGATGATCTGCGCCTCATAAAGATCATCGGTCATCTGCCCGTCATCATGGGCCATGGTGAAATTGAGCGCCTCGATGCGGCTGAAATAATTCTTGTCCAGCATATGCTGGCGGCCGGGAAGGCGGCGGATTTCCTTCCCCAGAAAGTCGGAAAAGGCCGTCAGAACGGGATCGAGCACGGAAACGCAGGGCACGCCGACCCGCTGACAGCCCATTTCCAGCACATCACGCATTTCCTTGCTGACCAGGGTATAAAGCACAAGACCGGGCTTTTTCATAATGGATTCAAGGATATCATCGAGCTGCCGCACGGTTCTTGTCAACGTCCACACATGTTCGACCGGGGTCACCCCCTCAAACTGGACCAATGCGGCCTTGGTCATGGATTGCAGCGTTTCGCCGGTAGAATCCGAAACCAGATGAAGATGAAATTCCGCCATGTTGCCGTTTGAAAATCCTGTGAATAACGTGAATAACAGGGATAACACGGCTTTTTTGCAATGAGCAAAAATTTTCTCCCCATTCGCCGATTTTTTCGCCGTCTATTATCCGGCTGTGGACGATCTTCTTTTTACATGTTTAATCATGTGCACAACATCACCGAGCGGATCAGAAATGAAACTTATCCCCGATATCCCCATCTTTTTGAACATCGGGTGGCCTTGTTTTCAAGATGGATACCCCCATAACAGGGAAAGGGTGGATTTTATCCCCAGAAATTCTATAAAGGCCGGGGATATTTTTTAATCCCCGGAACCCACAGCAATAAACAACAACAACATCCTTTTTATATAAATATATATTGTAAGGGATAACTATCCGGAAGGGACCCAAGTGAGCGTATCAGAAACAAAGCCCCTGCTCAGAAGCCTGCAAGGGGAACAGATGGCAAGACCGCCCTTCTGGCTGATGCGTCAGGCCGGACGCTACCTGCCGGAATACCGGGCCGCACGCGCCGATGCTGGCAGCTTTCTCGATCTTTGCTATAATCCGAAGCTGGCCGAGGAAGTGACTTTGCAGCCGCTCCGCCGCTATGGCATGGATGCGGCCATCCTGTTCGCCGATATTCTTCTCATCCCCCATGCGCTGGGTCAACCGCTTGCCTATCGGGAAGGGGAAGGGCCGGTTCTTGATCCCATCCGTTCCGCCGCCGAGTTGTCCAAACTTGATGTGACGCGTATCCATGAGACACTGGCGCCGGTGTATGAGACTGTCTCCCGCCTGTCGCAGTCAATCCCGCAGAGTTGCACCCTGATCGGCTTTGCCGGGGCGCCCTGGACCGTCGCCACCTATATGGTCGAAGGGCGGGGATCGAAGGATTATGCCCATACAAAACACTGGATTTACAGCGATCCGGACGGATTTGGCCAGTTGATGGAGATTCTGGTGGCTTCCACCACGGAATATCTTCTGCGTCAGGTCGCGGCGGGGGCGGAGGTCATCCAGATTTTCGATACCTGGGCCGGGGTGCTTCCCGATGATGCCTTCCGCAAATGGGCTATAGAGCCGACGCGGCGCATTGTTGAGGGGCTGCGTACCCGCCATCCGGATTTGCCCGTCATTGGCTTTCCCAAGGGCGTGGGCGCCAATATTATCGACTATGTGAAGGAGACAGGCGTGACCGCCGTCAGTCTGGATACGGGAACGCCGCTTCACTGGGCGGCGCGGGAAGTGCAGTCGCTTGTTCCGGTGCAGGGCAATCTCGATCCGCTGCTGCTGGTGGAAGGCGGCGCGGCGATGGAAAGACGGATTGCGGAAATCCTTGAAACGCTCGGGAAAAAGCCCTTTATTTTCAATCTCGGCCATGGCATCGTGCCGCAGACGCCGCCGGAAAATGTGGCACGGCTGGCGGCACTGATCCGCGGGGAATAGGCGATCCTATGGCGAAAAAAGCGGTCATTCTGTTTAATCTCGGCGGTCCGGACAGCCCGGAGGCAGTGGAGCCGTTTCTGTTCAACCTGTTTTACGATCCGGCCATCATCCGTCTGCCGACACCGCTGCGCTGGCTGGTGGCGAAGCTGATTTCCCGCCGCCGGGCGCCGATTGCCCAGGATATCTATGCGGAGCTGGGCGGATCTTCCCCCATTCTGCCGGAGACGGAGGCGCAGGCCCGCGCCCTTGAAAGCGCCCTTGCCGGTCCGGGCGGGGCGGACAGCTATCGTGTTTTTATCGTCATGCGCTACTGGCATCCCTTCGCGGCGGAGGTGGCAAAGGAAGTGAAAGCCTGGCAACCTGATGAAGTGCTTCTTCTGCCGCTTTATCCGCAGTTTTCGACAACGACGACGGAATCCTCCTTCAACGACTGGACCCGCGCCGCAAAATCGGCGGGGCTGACGGCGACAACCCGCGCCATCTGCTGCTATCCGGTGGAGGCGGGGTTTATTGCGGCCCATGCGGCCTTGATTGCACCAAAGCTGGATGAAATGGCCGGAGAGAAAGTGCGTCTGCTGTTTTCCGCCCATGGCCTGCCGCAGAAAATTGTCGATGCGGGCGATCCCTATCAGCGACAGGTGGAGGAAACCGCCGCCGCCATTGTGGCGACGCTGGACCGCCCTGATCTCGATTGGCGCATCTGTTATCAGAGCCGGGTTGGCCCGCTCAAATGGCTGGAACCCTCAACGGAGGCGGAAATCGCCCGCGCCGGCGGGGAAGGGATCAGCCTCATCGTTGTGCCCATCGCCTTTGTGTCGGAGCATTCGGAAACGCTGGTCGAGCTGGATATCGAATATGGCAAGCTTGCGCGGGTTGAGGGCGTGGCGGAATATCACCGCATCCGCACTCTCGGTATCCATCCGGAGTTCATCAATGGGCTTGTCAGGATGGTTTTGTCCTTTGCGGGCGCGCCGGAAATGAAAAACCGGCCGGATTTTATTACATCCGATATTCCCTGCGACTGTTTGCCGCTGGCGTCATGACGCAAATTCCCGTACATAATTTCCGATCCGGCGGGACCGCAGCACGAACAGGGAAACAGGGGACAGGAGCCATAAATCATGCATGATTTTCTTGCAGAAATGTACCCCTGGATCAAATCCCTGCATATCATTTCGGTGATTGCCTGGATGGCGGGCATGTTTTATCTGCCCCGTCTGTATGTTTATCATGCGGATGCGGAAATCGGCTCGGAGATGTCCGAAACCTTCAAGATCATGGAGCGGCGGCTCCTCCGCGGCATCATCAATCCGGCGATGATCATGACGTTTCTGTTCGGCGGGCTGCTGCTGCTGACGCCGGGCATTATCTATTGGGGCGATATCTGGATCTGGTTGAAGCTGGCGCTGGTTTTCCTGATGGGCGGCTTTCACGGCGAACTGTCAAAATGGCGCAAGCAGTTTGAGGCGGACAGAAATACCCGCCCGGCAAAATTCTATCGCATGGTCAATGAGATACCGACCATTCTCGTGATTGCAATCGTCATTCTGGTGGTTGTCAAACCCTTCTGAAATCTGTTTTCTCTCACATATTTCATTTGACTAATGCCGGTAAAACTGGCATTAAACTCCAAAAATCTACGAACGTTTCCTGTTCACCGATCTCATTGCACCCTACATTCACAGGCAATCCCCATCGGACCGGTCGCATAAGCGAATTTTGAACATTTCCATTATAACGGTTTTCTTTTAATCCTTTCCCTTCCTCAGGCCGTAGAAAAAATACATGAATCTTCAAGAACTTAAGAAAAAAACCCCTTCCGAAATTCTGGAACTTGCAGAAGCGCGGGAGATTGAGAACGCCTCCACGCTGCGCAAGCAGGAACAGCTTTTCGCCATTCTCAAATATGAAGCGGAAAATGGCGCCGAGATCACCGGCGGCGGGGTTCTGGAGATTTTGCAGGACGGGTTCGGCTTTCTGCGCTCCCCCGATGCCAACTATCTCGCCGGGCCCGATGATATTTATGTGAGCCCGAGCCAGATCCGCCGCTTTTCTCTGCGCACCGGCGATACGGTGGAGGGGCATATCCGCAGTCCCAAGGACGGGGAGCGGTATTTCGCCCTGCTGAAGGTGCAGAAAATCAATTTTGAGGATCCGGAAAAGGCCCGTCACAAGATCAATTTCGATAATCTGACGCCGCTTTATCCCGATGAGCGGATCAAGCTGGAAACCCCCGATCCGACCGCCAGTAACATCAATTCTGCGCGGGTCATCGATCTTGTCGCGCCGCAGGGCAAGGGCCAGCGCGCGCTGATCGTTGCGCCGCCGCGGACCGGTAAAACCGTTCTCTTGCAGAATATCGCCAATTCCATCACCACCAATAATCCGGAAGTCTATCTGATCGTCCTGCTGATCGACGAACGGCCGGAGGAAGTGACGGATATGAAACGCTCCGTCCGCGGGGAAGTCGTCAGTTCGACCTTCGATGAACCGGCCTCCCGCCATGTGCAGGTTGCTGAAATGGTCATCGAGAAGGCGAAGCGCCTTGTCGAACACAAGCGCGATGTGGTCATCCTGCTCGACAGTATCACCCGTCTCGCCCGCGCCTATAACACCGTCGTGCCCTCCAGCGGCAAGGTGTTGACCGGCGGTGTGGACGCCAACGCCCTGCAACGCCCGAAACGCTTCTTCGGCGCCGCCCGTAATATCGAGGAAGGCGGCTCGCTGACCATCGTCGCCACCGCCCTCATTGAGACCGGTTCGCGCATGGATGAGGTTATTTTTGAGGAATTCAAGGGCACCGGCAATTCGGAAATCATCCTCGACCGGAAACTCTCCGACAAGCGCGTCTTCCCGGCCATCGACATCACCAAATCCGGTACCCGCAAGGAAGAACTGCTGGTCGATAAGGCAACGTTGCAGAAAATGTGGGTCCTGCGCCGCATCCTCAACCCGATGGGCACCACCGACGCCATGGAATTCCTGCTCGACAAGCTGCGCCACAGCAAAACCAACGACGACTTCTTCGATTCCATGAATACGTGATGTAAATCAGACTATTACATAGAAAAGGCGCCCGGTTGAGGCGCCTTTTTTAGTCTATGAGAGGCACAGAGTTTTGCCGACAATATTGGACAAGCTCACGCTCGCTCATCGTGCCATCCGCGACTTTAAGCGTCATGTGAATAGCCTGGTCATTGGTGATATCGAGAGACCAGCCGTTGCCGCGCAGTGTCAGCAGCAGCATGGCAAGGCCGACCCGTTTGTTGCCATCGGCAAAGGGGTGACGGTTCTTGGTGATGCTGTACATCAGGGATGATGCTATCTGGAAAATATCGACATCTTCGTCGCTATAGGCAGCAAGCTGATACGGCCGGGCGAGGGCGGCATCAATCCCGCCGTCGTCGCGAATGCCGGGCGCGCCGCCGAACCGCGCCAGTTGCCTTTTATGAACAGCGATCATTACCGCCTTTGACGGTAAATGAAACGCCATTATTCCGCCAGTTTTTGAAAGGCCGGGGCGAACCGATCCTCGATAATGTCGTAATGCGCCATATCGGCATCGAATTCCGGATCGGATTTGACAATTTTCACGCTGTCATTCTCGACGCTGACGGTCACCTTGTCCCCGGCCTGCAAATCAAGCTGACGCAGGAATTCCGCAGGGATTGTCGCCCCCACGGCGCTTCCGGTTTTACGCAGCTTGGTTTCAAAGCCGTCCGTTTTTTTACTGTTGTCCCTCAGCATCGCACGATCCGATAATTATCTGCTCCTAATGTAATTACAAATGTAATTACTGTCAAGGCAATCTCACACCGTAAACACCGTCGATCCCGTGGTTTTGCGCCCCTCAAGGTCTTCATGGGCCTTGCGGGCTTCGCTAAGCGGGTAGGTCTGGCCGATATTGACCTTGATCGCGCCGCTTTCGACAAGCGCCATCAGATCGCCCGCGGATTTTTCAAGATCGGCGCGCTTCGCGTTATAGGTCATCAGCGTCGGCCGGGTGATATAGAGCGATCCCTTGGCGCCCAGCACCCCGAGATCGAAATTCGTTACCGGGCCGGAGGAATTGCCGAAAGAGACCATCAGCCCGCGCGGGGAGAGACAATCGAGGGATTTTTCAAAGGTATCCTTGCCAATGGCGTCATACACCACGGGCACGCCTTTGCCGTCCGTTATTTCCATGACGCGTTTCTGGAAATCCTCCGTCCGGTAGTTGATGACATGGCTGCAGCCGAGGGATTTGGCAAGCTCGCCCTTTTCCTCCGACCCGACGGTGCCGATCATGGTCGCCCCGATATGGCGCAGCCACTGGCAGACGAACAGCCCGACGCCGCCCGCCGCCGCATGGAACAGCACCGTATCGCCCTGTTTCACGTGAAACGTCCGTTGCAGCAGATATTCCGCCGTCATCCCCTGCAGCATCATGGCCGCCCCGGTTGCATCATCAATGCCGTCCGGGAGTTTGATCAGATTATCCACCGGCATGATGCGCGCTTCCGAATAGGCGCCGATGGGGCGGCCCGCATAGGCGACGCGATCGCCGACCGTGAAACCGGTGACGCCATCGCCCAGCTCCTCAATCACGCCGGCGGCCTCCATGCCCGTCGTCAGCGGCAGCGGGGCAGGGTAGAGACCGGTGCGGAAATAGACATCAATGAAATTGAGGCCGACCGCCGTATGGCGCACACGCGCCTCCCCCGGTCCCGGCTTGCCGAGGGTGACCTCTTGCCATTTCATGACTTCTGGTCCGCCATGTTCCTGCTGGACAATTGCTTTTACCATTTCCCTCTCCTTTTTCCTGCGCCCTGTTCAGTCTTATATATCAAAGGATTGCTGCGCCGCTGGCAAGGCTTTTTCAAGCCGCAGCAGGGCAATCTTCGTTTCCACCCCGCCGTCGCCGGAATAACCGCCGATTTTTCCGCCCGCGCCCAGGATGCGGTGACAGGGGATCAGGATGGGGATCGGGTTGGCGCCGCAGGCCGTGCCGACGGGTTGCGCGGCGGACTTCAGAATTTTGGCAATCTCCCCGTAGCTTTTCGTCTGTCCCGCCGAAATTTTCCGCATCTCCGCCCAGACTTTTTTCTGGAATTCCGTGCCGGGCGGATAAAGCGGCAGATCAAAATCGCCGATTTCCCCGTCAAAATAACGGTTTAGCTGATCCCGCGCGTTTTCCAGCAATGGTGTGACGCTCTGCCATTCCCCGGGCACCCAGCCCCAGTCGAGGGAGATGATTTTCCCGTCTTCCTCCGTCACGGTGAGGTCGCCGACGGGGCTGTGCAGGCTAAGCTGCGCCATGGCCGGTTGTCTCCTTCAAAAGACTGCTAAAGGCGATCACATCATTGACGGGCAGGGAACAACTCGGCCCGGTGCAGAGATAGGCGGTCGGCTTGCCGTCCAGGCGGCCCTTGCCCTTCGCCGGATGATCAAACGGCAGCGCTTCCGTATCTGGGAGGATGTTGAGAACCTTCGCGGGCAGGCTGAAATCCTTCAGAACATTCACAAGATCAATGACTTCCGCTTCGCTCCGTTCGCCGATGATAATCACCTGCCGGGCGTTGATCAGCGTCTCGAAATTATTGAGAAGCGTCGCCAGCGGGAAGAAATTGCGCCCCAGCTCCGCGGAAAAGCAGCGGATCGAGGCCATCGCCGCCTCAAACGGCGCCCGCGCGCCGGTCAGCAGATGCAGCTTCGCCAGCACTTCCAGCATCACCCCGTTGCCGGAGGGGACGGCGTTATCCATGGCGTTCTTGGTGCGGATGATCAATGCCTCCGCGTCATCGGCGGTGTAGAAATAGCCGCCCGCGTCATCCCCGAAGTGACGCTCCAGAATCTCCGTCCATTCCTCCGCCCGGGTCAGGTAAAATCCCTTGCCGGTCACCTCATGGAGGGTGAGGGCGGCACGCGCCATATTGGCGTAATCATCGAGCAATCCCGTATGCATTGCCCGGCCAAGACGGTAGCTGTGAGAGAGGCGGCCGTTGGCTTCCATGGAATGGGTCGTCAGGGCGACGAAGGCCTTCTCCGCCGCGTCGATCCAATGCGCCTCGTCAAAATAATGCCCGGCGCGGGCGAGGGTGGCGATCATCAGGCCGTTCCAGTCGGTCAGCACCTTGTCATCAAGGCCTGGCCGGATCCGCTTCTCCCGCGCTTCAAACAGCTTTTGGCGCCCTGACGCCAGCCGTTCCTCCATGGTGTCATCGAGTTGTTCCGGATATTTCAAACGGTTGATAATATTGGTATTTTCCCAGTTCCCCTCGGGCAGGATGGCGTGAATTTCACAAAATTGCGCGGCCTCATCGCCGAGAATTTCCTCAACCTCTTCCTGTGACCAGACATAAAACTTGCCTTCCACGCCTTCGGAATCCGCGTCGATCGTGGCGGCGAAACCGCCTTCCGCTGTCACCATCTCGCGCAGCAGCCAGCCGACCGTCTCATAGATGCGCGCTTCGAACAGCTCCGATTTCGTCTCGTGATGCACGGTCAGCATCAGATCGAGGATCTGCGCATTATCATAGAGCATCTTTTCAAAATGCGGCGCGAGCCAGTATTGATCGGTGGAATAGCGGGCATAGCCGCCGCCCAGATGATCATAGATGCCGCCCTGCGACATGGCGGTCAGCGCTTTGATCACCACTTCGGAAAGCGCGGTATTGCCGGTCCGCAGATAGCTGCGCCAGATATTTTCCAGCACATAAACCTGCGGGAATTTCGGGGCGGAGCCGAGACCGCCATGCACCGGATCGGCTTCCTCCGCATAGCGCGCGGCGATGCGGTCCAGCACCTCGATCGTCAGCTTCGGCCGCTCCCCGTCATTGCTTTCATTGAGCTTTTTCAACGCTGATTTCAGGGCGTCGCGGTTTTTCGTGACCTTTTCAGGCTCGTTCTTGAAAATCTCCGCGACCGTGGTCAGCACATTCTGAAAGCTCGGGCGGCCATAGGCGGTGGTGGGCGGGAAGTAGGTGCCGCCCCAGAAGGGCTCCCCGTTTGAGTTCAGGAACATGGTCAGCGGCCAGCCGCCCTGTTCCCCCAGAAGTGCGAGGGCGCTCTGATATATCTGGTCGATATCCGGGCGTTCTTCCCGGTCCACCTTGATATTGATGAACATCTCGTTCATCAGCGTCGCCGTCGCGTCATTCTCGAAGCTTTCATGGGCCATCACATGGCACCAGTGGCAGGCGGCGTAACCGACGCTGAGCAGGATCGGCTTGCCCTCTCTTTTCGCAAGGGCGAGGGTCTCCGCGCTCCAGGGTTGCCAGTGGACGGGATTGTCGGCATGTTGAAGGAGATAGGGGCTCGTTTCCGCGCCCAGCATGTTTTTCATGGCGGCATCCTGTTTTGCTGGTGGCATTGCCTCTCGGGGCGTTATATTATCCAGTTGTAGCAGAGCCGCCGCCGCCGGATCAATGAGGAGTGACCCGTTCATGAAAATTACTGTCGATATTGATTGCACGCCGCAGGAGGCGCGGACCTTCCTCGGCCTGCCGGAAGTGGAACGCATGCAGGAAGCCGTCATGAAGGAGCTGCAGGCGAAGATGCTGGAAAATATCGCCAATCTTGACCCGGAATCCATGATGAAAACCTGGGTGCCCGCCGGGATGCAGGGGCTTGAGCAGATGCAGAAGATGTTCTGGTCGCAGTTCAATACCCCCGATAAAGCCGGGAAGTAACGGCGTCGCCCTCGGGAGCTGGCATGGGATTCTCAGAGACAATTTTTGCGCTGGCCAGTGGTCGGGGCCGGGCGGGGGTGGCGGTTGTCCGCCTGTCGGGGCCGGAGGCGCTCTCGGCGCTGGCCAGAATCAGCCGCAAAGACGGGCCGGAGCCACGCCGCGCGAGCCTTCGCGCCTTATATAGAACATCGGACAATTCCGTTATAGATCAATCGCTTGTCATCACATTTCCAGGGCCGGACAGCTTTACCGGCGAAGATGTGGTGGAATTTCACCTGCATGGCGGCCCGGCCATCCTGACCGCACTGTTTGCCGAGCTGGCGGCGTTTGACGGGTTCCGCCCGGCGGCGCCGGGGGAGTTTACCCGCCGCGCGTTTGAGCATGGCAAGATGG
This sequence comes from uncultured Alphaproteobacteria bacterium, assembly GCA_963971675.1. GTDB lineage: Bacteria > Pseudomonadota > Alphaproteobacteria > Sneathiellales > Sneathiellaceae > Sneathiella. The sequence goes on from CAXASQ010000003.1 coordinate 114,008, forward strand.
ATCTGACCGCGGCGGAAGGGCTCGGCGATCTTGTCAATGCCGAAACAGAAGCGCAGGCCCGCCAGGCGCTGCGCCAGATGCAGGGGGAGCTCGGGCGGCTTTATGAGGGCTGGCGCGCCGCGCTGATTGCCGCCCTCGCACATCTGGAGGCGGATATCGACTTTCCCGATGAGGATCTGCCGGACGGGGTGGCGGCGGCGATTGCCCCGAAAATTGCCGCTCTTCGCGCGGAAATCACGGCGCATCTCGCCGATGGGCACCGCGGCGAGAAAATCCGCGAGGGGCTGGATATCGTGATCCTGGGCCAGCCGAATGTAGGAAAGTCCAGCCTTCTCAATGCGTTGGCGCGGCGCGATGCGGCTATTGTCTCAGATCAGGCGGGCACGACACGGGATATTATCGAGGTGCCCATGGATCTCGCGGGTTATCCGGTCACCTTTGCCGATACGGCGGGGTTGCGCGCCTCGGGCGATGCGATTGAGCGCGAAGGGGTGCGCCGGGCGGAGGCGCGGGCGGCGCGGGCGGATATCCGCCTTTTCATGACCACGGCGGAAAACCCGGACATCCCGGCCGATTTTCACCAGTTATATCGCGCAGGCGATTATCATCTGGTCAACAAGACCGATCTTGCGGCCTTTACGGCGACGAAGGGCGGCGATGCGCGGATATTTCCCCTCTCCGTTACCTCCGGGGCGGGGCTTGAGACATTCCTCGCGGCGCTGGAGGCCGATGTGACGGAGCGGCTTGATCTTTCGGGCGCGCCCGCGCTCACGCGGCTGCGTCATCGTCAGGCCCTCGAAGAATGCGTGGAGGCGCTGCATCGTTTTGAGCGGGCCGCCGCGCCGGAGCTGGCGGCGGAGGATGTCCGCCTCGCCGTGCGGGCCCTCGGGCGGATCACCGGGCGTGTGGATGTGGAAGATATCCTCGATGTGATTTTCGGGGATTTCTGTATCGGCAAATAGGATTTTGGCCTGAAACCCCCATGCAATGTTTCACGTGAAACATTGGTTTTACGGAAAGAGGTGGTTTTGATGTTTCACGTGAAACATTTTGACCCCCGCTGCCGTCGATGTTTCACGTGAAACATTTTCCCGGGTCGATTCTGCCCTTGTCAAAAAAGCGGAGTCTCTATATTTAGAGCCAGATATTGCGGAGTTTTTATGAGCAAATTTGATGTCATCGTCATCGGAGGAGGGCACGCAGGCTGCGAAGCGGCGGCGGCGTCCGCGCGACTCGGGGCGAAGACCCTGCTGATCACCCATAAGCTGGAGACTATTGGCGAAATGTCCTGCAACCCGGCCATTGGCGGGCTGGGGAAGGGACATCTGGTGCGGGAAATTGATGCGCTGGACGGCGTGATGGGCCGGGTGGCCGATGCGGCGGGCATTCAGTTTCGTCTTTTGAATCGGCGCAAGGGGCCCGCCGTCCGGGGTCCGCGCGCGCAGTCGGACCGCAAGCTCTATCGGGAGGCCATGCAGGCGGCCCTCATGGATCAGGAAAATCTGACCCTCCGCGCGGCGGCGGTGGAGGATCTGATGGTTCAGGACGGCGCGGTCGCGGGTGTGATTACCGCCGACGGCACGGAAATTTCCGCCGCGAAAGTCATTCTGACCACCGGCACCTTTCTGCGCGGCCTGATCCATATGGGGGAAAAGACTTTTCCCGCAGGGCGGATTGGCGATGCCCCCTCAATGGGGCTTTCGGACACGCTGGAGACGGCGGGATTCACGCTCGGCCGTCTGAAAACCGGCACGCCCGCGCGTCTCGATCGGAACAGCATCAACTGGTCCCTTCTGGAGGAGCAGCCGGGCGATGAGGTGCCGGTCCCCTTCTCCTTTATGACGGACAGAATCACCACGCCGCAGATTTCCTGTCATATTACGACCACGACGGAGGCGACGCATCGGGTTATTCGCGATAATCTGCACCGCGCGCCCATGTATTCCGGCCAGATTGAGGGGACGGGGCCGCGCTATTGCCCGTCCATCGAAGACAAGGTGGTGCGCTTTGCCGATAAATCGGCGCATCAGATCTTTCTGGAGCCTGAAGGGCTGGATGATGACACGATTTATCCCAACGGGATTTCCACCTCTCTGCCTGAAGATGTGCAGATGGCCTTTCTCCGGACCATTCCCGGGCTTGAAAAGGTGGAATGGTTTCGCCCCGGCTATGCCATTGAATATGATTTCGTCGATCCGCGGGAGTTGAAGCCGACGCTGGAAACCCGGCGGCTCAAAAATCTGTTCCTGGCGGGACAGATCAACGGCACAACCGGATATGAAGAGGCAGCGGCGCAAGGCCTGATGGCCGGACTGAACGCCGCGCGGGCGGCCGGTGGCGGGGCGGATGTTGTTCTCGACCGGGCCGACGCCTATATCGGCGTGATGATTGACGATCTGGTGACGCGCGGGGTGACGGAGCCCTATCGCATGTTTACCTCCCGCGCCGAATATCGGTTGATTCTGCGCGCCGATAATGCGGATCAGCGGCTCACAAATCTCGGGATCGCGCTTGGCTGTGTCGGATCGGGGCGGGCCGCGCATTTTAACCGCAAAAGCTTGGAACTGGACCGGGCGCGGGCGGTGTTTGACGGGCTGAAGCTGACCCCTAATGAAGCGCGCCAGCAGGGGCTGAATGTGAATCAGGACGGGGTGCGGCGCTCGGCTTTCGACCTGCTGGCCTATCCGGATATTGACGGGGAGGATATTCTCCGCATCTGGCCGCAGGTGGCGGAAATTGCCCCGGATATTCGCGAACAGCTCGCCATCGACGCGCTGTATAGCGGCTATCTGGAGCGGCAGAAGGCGGATATCCGCGATTTCCGCAAAGACGAGGAGCTGACGCTGCCGGAAAACATCCGGTTTGAAGAGGTGGCGGGGCTGTCCACGGAAATCCGTCTGAAGCTGTCGCAGGTGCGGCCGACAACACTGGGCCAGGCCGCGCGTATTTCCGGCGTCACCCCGGCGGCGCTGACGGCGCTGCTCTCCTATGTCAAGCGCGGCGTCCATCGCCAGCATGGGTGAGGGCAATTCCCTGTTAGGCGCGGCGGGATTTCAGGCCGCCAGCAATGTTTCACGTGAAACATTGGACCGGCTTCGGATTTATGCCGGGCTGCTGGAAAAGTGGCAGAAGGCCATTAATCTCGTTGGAAAATCGACGCTGCCGGACCTGTGGCGGCGACATATGCTCGACAGTTATCAGCTTCTGGCGCTCGCCGGGCGCGGGGCGGGATGTTGGCTCGATCTCGGCAGCGGCGCGGGATTCCCGGCGCTCGTCGTGGCGATCTGCGGCAATTATGATGTTCACGCCATTGAAAGCGACCAGCGCAAATGCCTGTTCATGGGAAATGTTTCACGTGAAACATTGGCCGATCTCACCGTGCATCGTGGCCGGATTGAGGAAATTCCGCCCTTTCGCGCCGATGTCATCTCTGCCCGCGCCCTCGCGCCGCTTGAAAAGCTGCTGGAGCTGGCGACCCCTTTTGCCCATGCGGAGACAGAGTTTCTGTTTTTAAAGGGTCAAGATGTAGATGAGGAATTGACCAAAGCTTCTAAATGTTGGATTATGGAGGTCGAAAAACACCGTAGTGTAACAAGTGAAGACGGCACAATCCTGAAAATCACCAATTTGCGCCGCCGCTCACCTTCAACAGAGGCAGTATCATGACACTGGACAAGGCAGGTCTCAAGGTTCCGGCAACGGCGCGTATCCTGGCAATTGCCAATCAGAAGGGCGGCGTCGGCAAAACCACAACAACGATCAATCTGGCGACGGCGCTGGCGGCCGTTGGTCAGCGGGTGCTGATTATCGACATTGACCCGCAGGGAAATGCCTCGACCGGGCTCGGGATCGAGCGCGATGACCGGGAGAAAAATGTCTATGGCGTGCTGATGGGGGAGACTCCGATCCGCGCCGCCATTCACAAAAGCAAGATTCCGCAGCTTGATCTGGTGCCCTCCACCGCCGATCTGTCGGGGGCAGAGCTGGAACTCATTGAACTGCCGCGCCGCAGCCACCGTCTTTATGATGTGGTGTCCGAAGTGCGCGGCGATTATGATTATATCCTGGTGGATTGCCCGCCGTCCCTCAATCTGCTGACATTGAACGCGATGGTCGCCGTTCACGCGGTGATTGTTCCGCTGCAATGCGAGTTTTTCGCCCTTGAAGGGCTCAGCATGCTGATCAAGACCATCGAACGGGTGCGCGCGACCCTCAATCCGGGGCTGGAAATCCAGGGCGTGGTGCTGACCATGTTCGACAGGCGCAACAATCTGTCCATTCAGGTGGCGCAGGATGTGCGTGATTTTCTCGGCGATAAGGTGTACCGGACGGTAATTCCGCGCAACGTCCGGGTGTCGGAAGCGCCGAGCCATGGCAAGCCGGTGCTGATCTATGATCACCGCTGCGCCGGAAGCCAGGCCTATATCCGCCTTGCCAGTGAAGTGATCCGGCGCGAACGACATCTCAATGCGGCCTGACGGGCCTGAATGCGGTTGACCATATGAGCGACGATATTTCAAAGAAAAAACTCGGGCGGGGGCTGTCGGCGCTGCTCGGCGATGATATGGCCAGCGACTATGCGGATCTGGACAAAGTCCGCTCGACCAAGGAAGTGCCGGTCGAACAGCTGCGCGCCAACCGCTATCAGCCGCGCCTCGACTGGGATCAGGAGGCGCTTGAGAATCTTGCGGCCTCTATCGCGGAAAAAGGCGTTCTGCAACCTATCCTTGTCAGGCGGAACCCAACGTCCGACAGCGAATATGAAATTGTCGCCGGCGAGCGGCGCTGGCGGGCGGCGCAGATTGCGCAGTTTCACCAGGTGCCGGTCATCATCAAGGAGCTGACCGACGCCGAAAGCATGGAAATCGCGCTGATCGAGAATATCCAGCGCGAGGACCTTTCTCCCATCGAGGAGGCGGAAGCCTACAAGCGGCTGATGGGGGAGTTTGACCATACGCAGGAAAGCCTGGCGCTGCATGTCGGGAAAAGCCGGGCGCATGTGGCGAATGTCATGCGGCTGCTGACGCTGCCGGGGTCGGTGCAGCGGCTGGTGCGTGAGGGCAAGCTGTCCGCCGGGGCGGCGCGGACACTGATCAATCATGACGATGCCGAGGCGCTGGCGAAAAAGATCGTGGCCGAGGGTCTTAGCGTGCGGGCGGCGGAAAAGCTGGCGCAGCGCAAGAAGATAGACCCTCTGACCACCGACGGTTCCGGCCCGCCCGGCAAGATGGCGCGCAAATTCGCAAAGGAAATGGCGAAAAGCGCGGATGTGCGCGCCCTTGAATATGATCTGTCCAACGCCGTCGGCATGGAGGTGGATATTGATCATTTTCCGGACGGCCACGGGAAAATCACCATTCTCTATACCAATCTGGACCAGCTCGATGATGCCTGCCGCCGCCTGACGCGGGAGCCGCTGCATATGATCCGCGAGGAGGATCCTCTCGAGCCGGGCTACAGCAGCGTGGATGACGGCGTATATCTCGATGATGAGCCGGATGAAAACGGCTATTATCCGAATCCCAACCTGCCGCGGGGTGACAGGGCGGCGAGCCGTGAGGACGTACCGGACGATGACAGCCCTGAAGATGAAATCAGAGACGCCCTTGATGAGGCGCTGAAAGACTGAATCAACCCATAAGGGTGATTTCCCCGGTCAGTGAGGCGGCTCGCGGAAGCTTTCCAGCAGAAAATCGAGAAAGGCCCGCACTTTCGGGGAAAGATTCCGCCGGGTGCAATATATGGCGAAAATATCCGTCGGCTCCTCCTCATATCCGGGCAGGAGCCGGATCAGACGCCCCGCGGCGATGTCTTTCTCCACCAGATAAGAGGAAAGCTGCGCAATGCCGAGCCCGGCGAGGGTCGCATGAAACACGGCATCGGCGCTGTTGGCAGCGAAATTCCCGTCTGCATGGACGGTCCATCTGTGCGGGCCCTGGCGAAAATGCCAGTCATTCCAATGCGCGACCGTCGAGACGGAGAGACAGTTGTGGTCCGTCAGCGCGTCCGGCGTCTCCGGCGCGCCATGGGCGGCGATATAGGCGGGGGCCGCGCAGAGAATACGCCGGCTGCTGCCGAGTTTGCAGGCGATGGCGGAGCTGTCGGTCATTTGCTCGGGAAAGCGGATGGCGAGATCAAAATCGGAGTCCTGGAGATTGACGGCGCGATCCGTCAGCTCCAGCGTGATCGTCACCTCCGGATATTTCGCGGTAAAAAGCGGCAAGATCGGCAAAAGCCGCGCCTTGCCGAAGGCAACGGTTACCGCCATATGCAGATTGCCCTTTGGCGTGCCGCTGAATGACAGGGCCAGCGCCTCCGCGCGGGAGACTTCCGCCGAAATTTCCGCGCAGCTCTCATAGAAGGAGCGGCCTTCCGCCGTCATCGACACCTGCCGTGAGCTGCGGTTCAGCAGCCGCACGCCGAGCTTGTCCTCAAGCTGGCCGATCTGCTTGCTGACCGCCGAAGGGGTCAGGCCAAGGCTGCGGGCGGTCGCTGAAAAACTCCCGTGATCCACCACGCTGGCGAACAAAATCATCTGGCTGGCGAGATCCATCGAGACCTCCATCTATTCCTCTGAGGCAAAGCAGCTATGACAAAACAGGGGCTTATCAGATGCTGCGCTGCGACATACATTGATTGTGCAATGCAGCATAACTATGGCTGCGATCAAGGTCATTCGCAAGAGTAAAAGGAGCATATTATGACGAATATCTATCAGGATCGTTCTGCTGACGAGATTACGATTGCGGACCTTGCGCGACACATCCGGGAGGGCCGGCGGCTGCGCAGTGAAGAAGCGCACAGGCTGCTGGGATGCTTTAACGCATTGGTTCGCAAAGGATTTACCACTGTTGGAAAAGGATTTACGGCTTTTGGCAGGCGGATTGCTTCCAGCATGGAAACAAAGGCCGCCCGCATGCAGAAAACGGGCATGTTCTATGAATAGCCAAGCGGCAATAACCGGCTTCCCTGTGCGGCCGGGCCCTCTCGCGCCTTTTTATCGCGAATTGCGCCCGGCCGAACATGGCCTGTTGCAGGATCATATTTTCCGGCTCAGCCCGGAAAGCCGGATCCTGCGCTTCGGATATCCGACATCCGACTATACGGTCAGCCGCTATTGCGCCAATGAAAACCAGCCGCTGCCGATTATCTGCGGCGCTTTTGTCGGTGACGTGCTGCGCGGGGTGATCGAGCTGCGCTTTGGCGGCGAATTGCCGGAAAAAGCGGCGGAAATCGCCATCAGCGTCGAAGACGACTGGCGGGATATGGGCATGGGCACGGCGCTGATGACGCTCGCCTTTCGTCTCGCGCGCGATCATGGGCTGAAGATGCTGGAGGTGAATTTCGTCCCGCATAATACGCCGATGCGCCGCCTCGCCCGCAAGTTCGGCGCTAAATTCTCCAACCAGACGGGCCTGATCAAGGGCAGCTTTTCCCTTACAGATCAGGGCTTTGCGGCAGTAGCCGGGTCCAGGACTGCCGCCTGAGCCGCCCGCTGGTGGCCCTGTCCGCCACTCAACCTGTCGATCCTCACCAGAGGGTGGATTGCTGGCGGACGGGGAGCGCCGCATCATACGCATCCGCATCAAACCCGGGCAGGGCGCCTTTGGTCATCTGCCCGGCCGTCGGGACATCCCCCTTTTGTAGTTGCATCGCCGAATCCCACAGTTTCGCGCGCTTGATCGCCCGCGCGCATTGGAAGTAAACGGCCTCAATCTCGACTATCAGCACGGTCACCGGCGCCTTGTCGCCGAAGGTGAAACTCTCCAGAAGATCCGGATCGGTGGTCAGGCGGGCGCGGCCATTGACGCGCAATGTTTCCTCGATTCCGGGGATGAGAAACAGCAGCGCAACACGCGGATCCGTAACAATATTGCGCAAGGAATCGATGCGGTTATTGCCGCGCCCGTCGGGCAGGGCGATATGCCGGTCATCGAGGATGCGGAGAAGCTGCCCCGTCGCATCGCCGCGCGGGGAACAGTCAAGCCCGCCCGGCCCGCTGGTCGCAAGGGCGAAAAAGGGCGCCTTTTCCAGCCAGCGGCGGTATTCCGGCGTCAGCGCCGCCGTTTCTTTGGCGATGGAATTGGGATTGGCTGCATCATATAGCCCTTCCAAGGCCTCTATCGAGGTGATGTCATAGGAGTTTATCATCTGAACCCAACCCTGTTTTCAAAAACCGGAGTAACCAATTGGCGGTGCATGGGGCAATTCTATTTGATATCGAGGGTTTTGGCCCATTCCTCTGCCCATTTATCGAACTGGCCCAGTTTCTCCGCAAGGTCAGCCCCGATTTCCGTATAGCCATAGCCCCCCTCTTCATGATTGACAAAACCAAGCTCTCGCAGGGTTTTGAGCCTCTGGTTGAGGACAGTGGGGGAGATTTCATCGCAATATCCCCGTAGTTCACGGAACGTCATCCGGCCGCGCCGAAGCTCCCAAAGAATACGCAGAGTCCAGCGCTGTCCCAGCCTATCGAACAGCACCATGACCGGCCGTCCGGTCGTCGATCCGCGCACCGGCATCCCCGGTTTTTTTACCGTCATTACTGTTTCTCCTTGACGCTACATTATTAGTAGCATAGCGTTGCGGCCAGGCGCTACAGATTACATAGCATGAACGGAGACAGGAATGAACCATTATCTAACCCCGGTCGAGCCGCCTTTTTCACCGGAAATCGCAGAGATATTTACAACATATCCGCAGCGGAATGGCTATATCCTGAAACTGTTCCGCGTTTTTGCTAACAGTCGCCGGTTTTTGAAGAAAGGCGTGCCCAATCTTCTGGATAAGGCGAGCCCGCTTTCCCTGCGCGCACGCGAGATCGTTATCCTGCGGGTCACCGCCAAGCGGGCCTGCGCCTATGAATGGGGGGTTCATGTGACCGCCTTTTCGGCTGCGGCGGGCTTCACGTCCGATCAGATCCACGCAACCCATCAGGCGGGCGGCGATGCGCCCTGCTGGTCCGCGGAAGAAGGGCTTCTCATTCGGGTGGTCGATGAAATATGCGCGAGCGCCAATTTGAGCGAAACGACCCGCGCAGAGTTCCAGTCCCTCTGGACCGCCGAACAACAGCTTGAAATCATTGCCCTTTGCGGGACCTATCACACGATCAGCTCGGTCGCTAATATCGCCCGTATCGAGGCAGAGGATTTCGCCGCGAAATTTCCGGATTAAACCCCGAGAAGGGCCGGCAGCGCGCTCATATCCTTGAAAATCGTTGCGCCTGCGGCGGCGAGCGCCGCGCCGTCGCCATGCGGCGCATAGCCGAGGCAGGGGATGCCCGCCCGCGCCGCGCCGGTGGCGCCAAGCGGGCTATCCTCCACCACGATGGCCTGATGGGCCGGTATGGAAAAGGCGGTGAGCGCCGCCTGAAACAGCGCCGGATCGGGTTTTGACACCTTGAGGCTATGGGCCGAGAAAATCGCCCCGTCAAAGCGGGGATACAGGCCGGGAAGGCCGAGGGTGATCTGCATTTTCGCCTCACTCCCATTAGAGGCGACGCAAAAGGGAATGCGGGCCGCCTCCAGCCGGTCAAGCACATCGTGTATGCCGGGAATGGCCTTAACGCCCTGTTTTAAAAGCGTGAATTCCTCGCTATATACCTCGTCGATCCAGTTGTCCGGCAGGACGGCGCCCATTTTTTCGACGGCCGGGCGGATATTGAGCATACTCCAGCCGGTAAAAAGACGGAGGCAGTCCTCCGTCGTGAGATCAAGGCCATAACGGCGCAGATTGACGGCCAGCGCGGCGCAGGAAACCGGTTCCGTATCCACAAGAACGCCGTCACAATCGAAGATAACAAGTTTTGGTCGGGGCATTATCGTCTCCGGTTCGCCATGGAAATGCGCATCAGGGCCCGGCGGCAAATTGCTTCTTCCGGATAACCCGTTGATTTACATTTTATTTCTGCATCGAGAAGAATATCGAGACAGGTCGCCATATGAGTGCTGGCCCGGCCGCCGATCTGCGCCGCCGCCTTTTTCTGGTTGAAAAAGGGAATCCCGGCCTTGCGGATGGCGTCTTCGGTGCGCAGCCCCGCATCGCGCAACGCCGCCGCCTTGTGCAGCTGCTTGAGTTGCCCCTGCAGGATGCGCAGCAGGCCGATGGGGCTTTCCCCGGCGGAAAAGGCCTTGTTCATCTGTCTCTCCAGCCCCTTGAGATCACCGAGCAGCGTGGCATCGACAATGTCAAAAATGCTCTGGGCTGAAGAATCGCCGATATTCGCCCGCACATCATCGAGTGTGAGAGGTTCGCTGCGCCCGTGCATATACAGAACAAGCTTGTCCAGCTCCTGGCGGGAAACCGCCCGGTCACTGCCGAGATTTTCACGCAGATAATCGATAATCTCCCGCGCAGGCGCAAGCCCGGCCTCGCCCAGCACCTCGTTGATCAGCGTGAGGATATCCTGACCCCTGTCATGCTGGCAGGGAATGACAACCCCCTGATCCGCCTTGCTGACCGCCTTGACGAGGGCGCTGTCCTTGCGGATATCGCCCGCTTCGATCACGATGAGGCTGTCGGGCAGGGGGATTTCCAGCAGCGGTTCGATATAGCTTTTTGAGTTGGCGTTCGCGCCGCGCAGGCGCACCACCCGCTCGCCCCCCATCATGGAAAGGGAGGTAGCTTCATCCATCATCCGGGCCGGATCCGCCGCGATATCGGCGGCCTCCAGCTCGCTATAGCGGAAGGGGTCATCCAGACTGTCCAGGACGGAGAGGCAAAGGGCGCGCGCGAGTTCGCGCACCAGCCCTTCATCGGGCCCGAAAAACAGGAAAACCCGATGCGTCGCGTCGCGGTTTTTGACATAGGCGGGGAATCGGCTGCTGCTCATCTCCACCGGATCAGCGCCCCGAGAAGAAAACCGACAGCTGCTGGTTTATCTGCTCGGCCGCCACCAGCGCGGCGCGGCGCCGGGCGTTGTTGCCTGCGGACAGATTGGCAAACTCCGATTCCACCACGTTATAGGCGGCCAGATTCTGCGTTGATCCGGAATAGATCACCTGTTTTGTGGTGAGATCAACAAGGTCGAAATGACTGTTCAGCCGCATATTATAACGGGTCGTGGTATCATCGCTCTGAATGGCGAGGCCTTCGGACATTTCTTCGATCCGGATCATCAGACGATAGGACGGCTTTGCGGGAATGCCATACGGATTGGCGAGATCCAGCAGCTCGTTGCGCAAGGTCTGGCCGGTGCGGCCGGGGATCGGTTCGATATAGGTGAGCGCCAGCTTTTCCTGCACATTGGCATTGCGGGTGGCGCTGCCATACAGCGGCTGGAACCCGCAGGCCGACAGCAGGCTTAAGGTAAGAAAAACAAGGCCGACCCTAAATAACGACATTGACGATCCGGTTTGGCACGATGATGATTTTGCGAATGGCGGCATCGCCAATCGCATTCTGGACCGTTTTCTGCGCCAGTGCAATTTCTTCGATCTTTTCCTTCGTCTCGTCAACCGCCACCTCTATGGTGCCGCGCAGCTTGCCTTTGACCTGAACGGCGAGGGTGACCCTGTCTTCCACAATGAGCGAAGGGTCTGCCTTTGGCCAGCGGGTTTCCACCAAGATGGTGTCATGGCCCAGCATTTGCCAAAGTTCTTCTGCGATATGAGGCATCATCGGAGCGACGAGTTGCAGCATGACTTCCATGCTCTCGCGCAGGGCCCACTTAGTGCCCTGACTATCATCCCACATAAAATCATTTAGTATTTTCATGAACTCATAAAGCCGGGCAATGGCATTATTGAAATGCAAATCCTCAATATTCTGCGTAACCTGCGCAATGATTTTGTGGGTGGCTTTGCGGAGCTTTATTGCATTCTCATTAAACTCAGATGGAGCACTCTCGCCGACCGCGCATATACCCATAACTGCCTGAGTTTCTGAATAGAAACGGAAAAGCCGCTGTTTGAACCGCCAGGCGCCGGTGGCGCCCGCATCGGTCCATTCCATGTCGCGGTCCGGCGGGCTGTCGGAGAGGACATACCAGCGCGCGGCGTCGGCGCCGAATTTTTCGATAATCGCCCCCGGATCGACGACGTTCTTCTTCGATTTCGACATTTTTTCGACACCGCCGACGGTGACGGGCTTGCCGGTGGCGAGTTCGACCAGTTCTCCCGCGTCGTTATGATCCACCTCGTCCGGAAGCAGCCATTCCCCGCTGGCCGATTTATAGGTCTCATGGGTGACCATGCCCTGCGTGAACAGCCCGGCGAAGGGTTCCGCCACATGCGACCAGCCGGTTTCCATCATGCCGCGGGAATAGAAGCGGGAATAGAGCAGATGCAGGATCGCATGTTCGATCCCGCCGATATACTGATCGACAGGCAGCCAGTAATCCACCTTGTCCCGCTCCACCGGCAGATCGGCGCGGGGGGAGCAGAAGCGCGCGAAATACCAGGAACTATCGACGAAGGTATCCATCGTGTCGGTTTCGCGCACCGCCTTGCCGCCGCATTCGGGGCATTTGACATGTTTCCATGTCGGATGATGATCGAGCGGGTTGCCGGGTTTATCAAACGTCACATCATCGGGGAGTTTGACGGGGAGGTTTTCTTCCCGCTCCGCCACCGTGCCGCATTTTGCGCAATGGATCATCGGAATCGGACAGCCCCAGTAGCGCTGCCGCGACAGGCCCCAGTCGCGCAGGCGGTAGTTGATCTTTTCCGTGCCCTTGCCCATCTCCTCCAGCCGGCGGATAATCTCGGACTTCGCGGCTTCCACCTCCAGCCCGTTCAGGAAATCGGAGTTGATGATCTTGCCGGGGCCGGTATAGGCGGTATCAAGGATATCCGGCGCGGTTTCTCCGTCCGGAGAGACAACCGGCGTGACCTCAAGGCCGTATTTCCGCGCGAAATCAAGGTCCCGCTGGTCATGGGCGGGGCAGCCGAAGATGGCGCCCGTGCCATAGTCCATCAGCACGAAATTGGCGACATAGACGGGCAGCGTCTTACCGGGAATAAAGGGGTGGGCGACTTTGAGGCCCGTATCGACGCCTTTTTTCTCCGCCTTTTCGATGGCTTCCTCGCTGGTGCCCATCTGATGGCATTCGGCGACGAAGGCTGCGACCTTCGCATCATCCTTCGCAAGCTGCTGGGTCAGCGGATGATCGGCGGAGATGGCCATAAAGCTCGCGCCGAACAGCGTATCGGGCCGCGTGGTATAGATATCGAGCGGGTCCTGTTCGCCAATGATCTCAAACGCGATCCGCGCGCCCTGACTGCGGCCGATCCAGTTCTGCTGCATCAGGCGGACGCGGTCGGGCCAGCGGTCGAGTGTATCGAGCGCGGTCAGCAACTCCTCGCTATAGTCGGAGATGCGGAACATCCATTGATCGAGCTTGCGTTTTTCGACCACCGCGCCGGAGCGCCAGCCCTTGCCGTCAATCACCTGCTCGTTGGCGAGCACGGTCATGTCGATCGGGTCCCAGTTGACCCAGGTCTCCTTGCGATAGACGAGGCCCTTTTTGAAGAAATCGAGGAACAGCTTCTGCTGATGCCCGTAATAGCCGGGGTGGCAGGTGGCGATTTCCTTGCTCCAGTCGAGCGAGAGGCCCATGCCCTTCAGCTCGTCGCGCATATTGGCGATATTGGCATAAGTCCAGTCGGCGGGATGCACGCCCTTGTCGCGGGCGGCGTTCTCGGCGGGCAGGCCGAAAGCATCCCAGCCCATGGGATGCAGTACATTGAAGCCCTGCGCCTTTTTATAGCGCGCAACCACATCGCCCATGGTGTAGTTGCGGACATGGCCGATATGGATGCGCCCCGACGGATAGGGAAACATCTCCAGCACGTAATATTTGGGGCGTGAGGGGTCGGCCTCAACCTCGAAACTGCGCTTGTCGGCCCAGATGGCCTGCCATTTGGCTTCTACTTCTTTTGCATTATAGCGGGACATAGCTGCTTCCCGTTCAATCCTGATCAGTCGATGATAAAATATGAGGCCGCCTCACATCACCCTGCCGCAGGCAAGGGCACGAAAAGGGAGGCGACCTTTTTATTAAAGAGTTATTCGCCTTCCCGGGCGATGCGGAGATCCCGCGCCTTGGCAAGGATAGCGTTTTCGATATCCGTTGTGACGGTGGGTGACAGGGTAACGGGCACCCACTGGTTTGACACGTCGAGATTCTGCTTGAAGGCGGTGACGCGCAGGCCGTCGGCGCGCAGGCGCCGGTCGAGAATATAGACGGTCACCTTGAAGCGCTCGCTCGGCGAATCAGGGGAGGTATACCAGTCCGTAATGATGACGCCGCCGAACGGATCCGCCGAAGAGAGGGGCATGAAGGACAGCGTATCGAGGGAGGCGCGCCATAGATAGGCGTTGACGCCGAGACCCCCGCCGCCGCCGCCAAGGCCATCCTGAAGGTCCTTCTCATCACCGCCAAAAAGACCGCCCTTGCCGAAGATCGTGTCATCCGGCGCATTTCCCGTCTGATAGACCTGACCGCGACTTGAGGTCGGAAAGGTCGAATTCGAACTCATATCAGATTCACACCCCGCCAGCAAAAGCGCCAGGCAGCATCCGCCCGCCAATGCAAATTTTCCTCGTTGTGTCATATCTGTCAAAACCCTCATATTTTTGGCTACTAGACCCTTGAAATTGGGCAAAATCAAGAAACGTGAGTTTATGCCAGCTTTTTAGCGCCGACAACAGCAGAAAATCAAGGAATTGCCGTCTTTTTGGCATCCGGGCCCGCGCCCCGCAAATCCGCAGTGCGGCAGAAATGTGACTTTTTAAGCACAGTCCGGTAATTTTGGTAAAAACGCCATCGTCTTGCGCTTGACCGGGAGGCCATTAACCTTCTTTACTCCGTCTTGACTAACGGGCCAACCGGCCTTGCGTCTGTATTTTAATCTAGTTCTCTAGCTTGTGATGAGCAGAGGGGAGACAAAATGAAAAAAGCAATCTTGGGTACAACAGCGCTTGTCGCAGTTGGTGCATTGGCTGCATCACCTGCTTTGGCCGCTGAAAAAATCAAACTTAATGTTGGCGGCTATATGCAATCCACATACTTCTATCAGGATTCAGATGAGCCGGCTGGCACTCCGAACCGTGCATCTGACCGGGTAACGCAGGAAGGCGAAGTTTTCTTCACCGGCGAAACGACGCTCGATAACGGTATCAAATTCGGCGTCAACATCCAGCTCGAAGCCTATACAAATGCCGACCAGCTTGACGAAACCTTCATCTTTATTGAAGGTTCCTTCGGTCGCGTTCTGATCGGTTCAGAAGACAGTGCTGCATACCTGATGCATTACGACAGTCCGTCACCGGTTCCGATGTACTCCGCTGATTCGCCCAACATTTGGCCGACGGGTCAGGTGAACACCACCCGTCCGAACCTGTTCGGATTCCGGGACGTGGACAAGATTACCTATTTCACACCGCGTTTCGCCGGCTTCCAGTTGGGTGGTTCTTATGTTCCCGATGGAACCTCTGAAACGGGTTCCCTTGGAAATAGCCAGTATTCGGCCCCGAACCCCAAAGCCGGTCTTGATCGCAGTTGGTCAGCTGCGGCCAACTATGTCAACAAATTTGGTGCTGTTGACGTAGCGTTCTCCGCAGGTTATCAGGAGGGGAAAGTTTTTGGTGCTGCTGAAGATATGAGCGAATACTCTTTTGGTACTTCTATTGGCGTTGCAGGCTTCACAATCGGTGGTGGTTATAAACAGGTAAAGGACATAGCCGGTATTTCTGATAATGACAGCAAGGTATGGTCCGCAGGTCTGAAATACGGCATGGGTCCATGGGCAGTTGGTGTTCAGTACGCCAAGACGACTTTCGATCAGCTTCAGACTGTTGGTACGGGCACTCTTGATGATCAGGATACCTGGATCATCGGTGGTCAGTACACACTCGGCCCCGGAATCACGGCCTTCGGTGGTGTGCAGATGGACGACAACAACCTGACTGCAAGCTCGTCAACTCGTATGGCTGGCGAGACGAATACGTTCTTCGTTGGTACAGCTCTCTCCTTCTAATCTGAAGGTCGCTAGAGATAGAGGAGGGCAGGTTTTCCTGCCCTTCTTTTTTATTGTTTGCACTCATCTGGCTGACTATTTTCTCCATAGAAACGATCATCAGGGAAACGGCAATACTATGGGCGGAATAATCTGGCTGGCATCCTATCCGAAATCGGGGAATACCTGGGTTCGCACCTTTTTGCATAACCTGCTGCTCAATGCTGACCGGCCGGCGGACCTTAACGAACTCTCAAAATTCACCATCGGGGATGGCAACAAGGGCTGGTATGAGCAGGTGACGGGCAAGCCTTTCGCCAGTTTCAGCCCCGAAGAAATCGCCGCCCTGATCCCGAAGGTGCATCGGGCTTATGCCCTGTCGCGAACCGATTCCGTTTTCGTCAAAACCCACAATATGTTCGGCAAAATTCATGATGTGCCGCTGATCACGCCGGAATATACGGCGGGCGCGGTCTATATTCTGCGCAATCCGCTCGACGTGGTGATTTCGCTGTCCGATCATTATGGCACGGACATTGATCAGGGCGTCGAGATGATCACCAACCCCGAGGCGTTCAGCGCCGAGACGGATCGCAAGCTGGCGGATTATCTCGGCTGTTGGACGACCCATGTCACCTCCTGGCTGACCATGGAAAAATCGCGGCGGCATGTCATGCGGTATGAGGATATGCTGTTCAAGCCGGAGGCGGCGTTTGGCGGCCTCGCGAAATTTCTCGGATTAAAGCCGCCGAAGGACCGGCTGCGGCGGGCGATCAAATTTTCCTCCTTCAAGGAATCGCAAAAGCAGGAACAGGAAAAAGGCTTCGTCGAACAGTCAGACAAGGCGGAAAAATTCTTCCGGGTCGGCAAGGCCGGACAGTGGAAAACCGTTCTGAACAAGGCGCAGATTGACGCCATTGTCGCGGCGCATCGGGATATGATGGGAAAATTCAAATATCTGCCGCCCGGCTATAAATAGGCTTTTTGCAGAAAAATAGTCGTAAGCGGGACGATTTTACGCAATCTGCCTCTTTTAATGCAGGATACTGCAGAGTTTTCACATTAGCGAAAGGTCCGTCACATGGCCGCCGACGCCACCAGCATCAGAAAAGAAATCGCCGCCAATTTTTCAGAAATCAACGCCCGCATTGCAAAAGCGGCGGCTAAATGGGGGCGAGGCGCGCCGGGAATTGATCTGATCGCGGTCAGCAAGCGCCAGCCGGATGAGCTGGTGGCGGCGGCGCTGGAAAACGGTCACCGGCTGTTCGGCGAAAACCGGGTGCAGGAGGCCGCGGGCAAATGGCCCGCCTTTCGCGAACGATATCAAGGGATCGAGCTGCATCTGATCGGCCCCCTGCAAAGCAACAAGGCGAAAGAGGCCGTTGCTCTGTTCGACGTGATCGAGACGGTCGACCGAGTGAAAATTGCCCGCGCTCTGGCCACGGAAATGCAGGCGGCGGGGCGCATTCTGCCGGTCTATATTCAGATCAATACGGGAAAGGAGCCGCAGAAAGCCGGTATTTTCCCCGAAGAAGCGGATGCCTTTATCCGGCAGTGCCGGGAAGAATTTGGCCTGAATGTCGTGGGGTTGATGTGTATCCCGCCGGTGGAGGAACAGCCCGCACCACATTTCGCCCTGCTGGCGCGGATCGCGGAGCGCAATGGCCTTTCCCGCCTCAGCATGGGGATGAGCGCTGATTTTGAAACGGCGGTGCAGTTTGGCGCCACCTCCGTGCGTGTCGGAACGGCGCTGTTCGGCCTGCGGGAGGGCTGATTCCCGGCAGCATCAGAACAGGCTTCGCCGGATGCGTCGCCGCGGATGAAGATGGAATATTTGGCAAGGGCAATCCCCGGCGGGGGCATGGCGCGCTTATCCGGCATGGATATGCAGGGCGCTGTCTGCCTCAAGCGCGGCCAGGAGGGCGAGAAGATCCGCCTTTTTAAGGGCAACGCAGCCTTCCGTCGGGCCATAATCAGGGCGCGCCACATGCATGAAAATGCAGCTTCCCGCGCCTTTCACGGGCGGATCGTCATTATGGCCGAGCACGACAACAAGGTCATAGAGATCATCTCCCCGCCACAGGGTTTCATGACGCGCCGCAAACGGCAGGCGGACAGGACGGTTATAGGCCTCGCTCCCCGGATCATCGCACCAGCCATCCTCCGGCTCAATAGGGCGGGAGACCAGGGAGGTTGCGGGCGGAGACATCTTGTCCGCCCGGAAATGCAGCCCACGCAGCGGAAAGCGACCGGCCGGGGTGGCGCCGTCGCCCTCCCGCTTTTGCAGGGTGATGCCGGATTTGCCAAGGGCGCAGTCAAAGGCAAGCTCGCCAAAGCGGAGCCTGCCGCGCGTGCCGTCAGTGGCGGTTACATGCATATCCATGGGCGCAGTCTATCCGCAAGATGATGAAAAGTCATCCATGCGGGCGATTATGGCGAAACACCGCCTGCATCCGTGTCGGCGATGAACTCCGCCGGAACCACGCGGTTCATGGCGTTGCTGCGCTGCTGATAGGCGGCGCTCGCGGCTTCCGCGCTGATTGCCGGACTACCGGGCGTGGCGGGCGGCTGGGCACGGAAACTCTGGAAGACCGCATGAAGCTGCTCTTCCGTCAATTCCGGCGTTTTGGCCTGTTCAACCTGTTGCAGGATAAGCGGCTTCTGCCCCCGCCATTCAAGCCCGCCTGGCATATCATGGGCGGCGGCTTCCGTTGCTGCAAGGCCTGCGGTCGCCGGGGGCATCGCCCTTTCGGGCGCTTTCAGAGATGCGGGAGGGGCAAAAGGGGCAATCAGGGAAGGGGTGGTCCCATCCGCTGTCGACATCAGGGCAGGCGTCACGGCGCCACCGGCAAGGGAGTTTCCGGTCATGTCGGCAGGCAGGGCGACGACCGTATTCTCAACAGGGGCATTTGTCGCAGGCGTATCGGCGATCAACACGTCGCTTTCGCCCTCCGGCGCGGTTTCGTCCTCTCCGGAAAAGAAGGCGACAACATGTTCCCCGACATCGAGGCCGGTGGCCTCTTCAATGGCGGAGTTGACAAGCGAGGCGGCAAAGCCGATCGCGCCGCCGTAAAGAGTGCCGCCGATCATGCGCGATCCGGGGCTGATCTCATCCCCGGTGAGTTCCCGGTACAGGGTTGAAAGACCGGGAATATGTTGCAGCGGATTAATGATATCGAGGAAGTCGGCAAATCCGAACCCATCTTCGCCAAAGCCGTCTTTACCGGCCACCGTCTCCCCCTTCGCGGCCCCGGATTCTTCCGGCACATAGCGCGCAAAGGAATCGCCCATCAGCGCACGGCCGAGATAGGCATAGGGGTCATGGGTTATGGCATCTGTATACATATCACTCTCCTCCCGCCTGTCTATGCAAGGAGGATGCCAGCCAGATTGCCGATTTTCCGGGACGGGCAGAACCGATAGAGAGAAGGGGCGGCAAAAACTGCCGTCCCGCGCGCGTCGCCTTACAAATAATGCCCACTTCGCTTTTTCTTGGTAAGCAGATACAGCTCGTTATGGGTGTTGGACGGGAATTTATGCGCGACGCGCTCCGTCACCTCGATGCCCTGCCGTTCCAGCCCCTCGACCTTTTCCGGATTGTTGGTCATGAGGCGGATCTTGGTGATGCCAAGTTGTTTCAGCATCTCCGCCGCCGGGTGAAAAATCCGTTCATCCGCATCAAAGCCGAGCCGTTCATTGGCGTCAATGGTATCAAATCCCTGTTCCTGCAGCTTGTAGGCGCGCAGCTTGTTGATCAGCCCGATGCCGCGGCCTTCCTGCGCCAGATAGAGGAGAACGCCGCCGCCTTCATCCCCGAGCGCTTTAAGCGCGCCGCGAAGCTGCTCCCCGCAGTCGCATTTGAGGGAGCCGAGAAGATCGCCGGTGAAACATTCCGAATGCAGGCGGGCAAGCACAGGCGAGCGGCGATCAGGGTCGCCAACAACAATCGCCAGATGCTCGATCCCGCCATCCTGCGGGCGGAAGGCATGAAAGGTCGTATTCTCCGATGCCTGAAGCGGGACTTTGGCCGAGGCGACTTTTTTAAGCCGCAGAGCCGCCGTTTCCTCAAAGGACAGGATATCCTCGATATCAATGACGATCAGGCCATGATCTTCGGCCAGTCCCGCCACCTGTTGCAGATCGAGCGGGGCCGCCAGAACGGACGGCAGCAGGCGCGAAAGCTTGGCGAGCTTGACGGCGGCGGAATAGCTGGGCGGCAGGGGACCCTTGAGCCGCGTAAAAGGGCCGCGCAGCGGCTGGTCGAGATCATAGACCGCATCGGCAAGTCCGCGCATCATCGGCGCATCCATCCAGTCATCTATGCGGATAGACACGGCGTCATCGCCGGTCGGCAGGATATGCAGCACATTGGCGCGATGGGCCGTCAGCACGAGGACAGGGGCCTCACCGCTGCGGGCGCCAAGGGCGGACAGCTCGGGGTCATAGGCCATTTCAGTCGCGAGAATGAGCGCGGCCTCATTGTCTCCGCGGACAATGAGGCTCAAGCCCCGGCGTAAATCCGCAAGGGCGCGGTCAACCGCGCGCAGCCGTCCAAGATCTGTTTCGTCGTTTTTATTCCTGGTCATTGTGCCTGAACCCGGTGCCAATGGAAGATTTGCTGAGTTGGTGAGAGAGTATTAGCAGGACGGGGCCGCCCGCCGCAAATGTTAAGTTATAACAATATATGGGGCAGGCGGGATTTTCCGGCTTATTGTAACAGGGGCGATGCTGCGGGATTTATGAATTTCCCATCACGTAACTGTGAAAAAGCATTGTTCCAAGGCGTTATTGCCCTTGAATATCCCGTTATGCTACCAATTTTTTAACAGAACGGGTGAAAAGCCCTGTAAGTTCATAACGGGAAGGAAGCCGATGACGGGGGCCAAGAAAATACTTCTGGTGGATGATGATGCCGCCCTGCGGGAGACGCTGGCAGAGCAGCTTGATCTGCACCAGGAATTTGACATCAGCCAGGCGGGCACGGCGGCCGAGGCGATGGCCCGGATCAAGGACGCCCATTTCGACCTGATCCTGCTGGATGTGGGCCTGCCGGATATGGACGGGCGGGAAGCCTGCAAGCTGATCCGCAAGGGCGGTAACCGGACGCCGGTCATCATGCTGACGGCGCAGGACAGCGATGCTGACCAGATTCTCGGTCTTGAGGCGGGCGCCAATGATTATGTGGCCAAGCCGTTCCGTATTGGCGTTCTGCTGGCGCGACTGCGATCCCACCTCCGCCAGCATGAGCAGAGCGAAGATGCCGTTTTTACGATTGGTCCCTACAGCTTCCGCCCGGCGTCCAAGCTGATGCTGCACAAGGAGACAAACCAGAAAGTCCGGCTGACGGAAAAGGAAACCTCTATCCTTAAATATCTCTATCGCGCCGGAAACAAGGTGGTGACGCGGGATATCCTGCTGAATGAGGTATGGGGCTATAACGCCGGGGTCACGACCCATACGCTGGAAACCCATATCTATCGCCTGCGCCAGAAGATTGAGAAGGAGCCTTCCGCCGCGACGATCCTGATTACGGAGCCTGGTGGTTATCGCCTTGCCCCGGACGGGGCGGGCTAACCGTTTTCCCGCAAGACCTGCCCGGCGAGATAAAGGCTGCCGGTGATCAGCAGGCGGCAGGGCGCGCGCTTCAGATCGTCTTGCAGGGCCGTCATCGCCGCCATGAGGGAGGGCTTCGCCGCCGCGTCGATCCCGCTCGTACGGGCAAGGGCTGCCAGCTCCTCTGCCGGGGTGGTATTCGCTTCGCCGGGAATGGCGATGCAGCATCCCCGCGCGATCACGGGGGAAAGATTTCTGAAAAAGGACGTCTGATCCTTCGTTTTCAGCATCCCTGCCACCATAAAGGTGGGTTTTCTGTCTTTTTGGTTCCACTCATCGAAGCTGGCGGCGATTTCCGTTGCGGCAGCAGGGTTATGGCCGCCATCGAGCCAGACTTCCACATGATCGGGCAGGCTGTTGATCAGGGGACCGCGCGTCAGACGCTGCATCCTGCCCGGCCACTCGACCCGTTGAAGCCCTTCGGCAATGGCAGCATCAGAGACGGTAAACCCTTTTAACCGATCGAGGCAGGCGATGGCCGTCCCGGCATTGGCAATCTGGTGACGCCCGTTAAGGGCGGGCAGGGGAAAGGTCCGAACGCCGCCGTCGTTGCGGTAGCGCCAGCCGTCCTCCATGGGGTCCGCGAACCAGTCCCGGCCATATATATAAGTGGGGGAGGCTAGCGTTTCTGCTGTTTTTTCAAGCACCTCAAGAGCAACGGGGACCTGGGGCCCGATTATGACAGGAACGTCCCGCTTTATGATACCGGCTTTTTCCCCGGCGATACCGGCAAGATCGGTGCCGAGAAAATCCGCATGATCATGGGAAATGGGCGTGATGGCCGTGAGGGCGGGCTGCGCCACCACATTGGTGGCGTCAAAGCGCCCGCCAAGTCCGGTTTCCAGCAGCAGGATATCGCCCTCCGTCTCGGCGAAGGCCGTGAAGGCGGCGATGGTGGTGATTTCGAAATAGGTGATGGGCGTGTCGCCATTGGCCGTTTCACACTCGGTCAAGAACCGGCTGAGGTCTTCCTCATCAATAATCTGTCCGGCGAGGCGGATTCGCTCGGCAAAGCGGACGAGATGGGGGGAGGTGTAGACATGCACACGGTAGCCCGCCGCCTCCAGCATCGCCCGAAGATAGGCAAGCAGGGATCCCTTGCCATTTGTGCCCGCCACATGGATAACGGGCGGCAGGCGAAGATGCGGATGATCCAGCTTTGCCAGCAGCGGCATCATCCGATCCAGCGTCAGATCAATAATCTTCGGATGCAGCGACATCATCCGCGTGAGGATGCGGTCGCTCTCATTTTCCGTCATGCGGGAAAGGTCTCTATTTGCTGTCCCCGGATGCAGGCTGGACAGTTCCGCCTTTTATGTCGGAGATTTTCTCCGTCGCTGCCTTTTTGCCATTTCCCTTTGTTGTCGCGGGCGGCAGTTTCAGCTTGCTGGCGAGCAGATCGACCAGCCGGGCAAGGGTATCGCGCATCTCCCGGCGATGGACAACCATGTCCAGCATTCCGTGATCGAGCAGGAATTCCGCCCTCTGGAAGCCTTCGGGCAGGGTTTCGCGGATCGTTTCCTCAATCACCCGCGGCCCCGCAAAACAAATGAGCGCGCCCGGTTCGGAAATCTGGATATCGCCCAGCATGGCGTAGGACGCCGTGACGCCGCCGGTCGTCGGATCGGTCAGGACAACGATGAAGGGCAGGCGATGTTCCTTAAGGCGTTGCACCGCAACGGTTGTCCGCGGCATCTGCATGAGGGAGAGAATGCCCTCCTGCATCCGGGCGCCGCCTGCCGCGGAAAACAGGATAAGCGGCGCTTTTTGCAGGATGGCGAGTTTGGAGGCCGCGACGATGGCCTCCCCCACAGCGAGGCCGAGCGATCCCCCCATGAAATCGAAATTCTGCACCGCGATGACGGCGGCATTGCCCTTCAACTTACCATGGGCGACTTTCATGGCGTCTTTATCGCCGGTCTTGTGACGGGCTTCTTTCAGACGGTCCGTATAGCGCTTGGAATCGCGGAATTTCAGCGGGTCAAGCGGGACTTCCGGAAGTTCGATCTGGTCATATTTGCCGTCATCGAACAGCGCATCGAAGCGTTCCTTCGGCGAGACACGCATATGATAGTCGCAATGAGTGCAGACATTCTGATTGGCCACAAGGTCGCTATGGAAAATCATCTGGCCGCAATCCGGGCATTTGACCCAGAGATTGTCGGGCGTTTCCTGTTTCGTCGTCAATTGCCGGAATTTCGGCAGGACCTTGTTCGTCAACCAGTTCATAATCGCGTCCTGTTACGTCTTTTTTACACTCCGGATGCCCGCGGAAATCTCCCGCGCCAGATCAAGCACCCGTTTTACCGCATCTTTATTGTCGCTGCCAAGGGCGACCTGTTCCACCAGCGCCGTGCCGACAACGGCGCCATCGGCAATTTTGGCAATCTCCGCCGCCTGCGCCCCTGTCCGGATGCCAAATCCGACGGCAATCGGCAAGTCCGTCGCCTTGCGGATGCGCTGAAGGGCGGTGGCGACATCGGCGGGCTTTGGGGCGGCCGCTCCCGTCGTTCCGGCGATTGAAACATAATAAAGGAAGCCCGAAGAATTGGCGAGAACCTTGGGAAGGCGTCTGTCGTTTGTCGTCGGGGTCGCCAGGCGGATGAAGTTGAATCCGGCGGCGCGGGCGGGCAGGCATAGTTCGCTGTCCTCCTCGCTCGGCAGGTCGACAACAATCATCCCGTCAATTCCGGCGGCGCGGGCATCCTTGAGGAAGCGATCCACGCCATAGGAATAAATCGGGTTGTAATATCCCATCAGGACAATCGGTGTTTCATCGTCTGTTTTGCGAAATTCCGCAATAAGATCAAGCGTTTTGCGAAGAGTCGTTCCACTCGCAAGGGCCCGCAGGCCCGCCTGCTGGATCGCCGGACCATCGGCCATTGGATCGGTGAAGGGAAGGCCGACTTCAATGATATCGGCGCCCGCCGCCGGCAGTCCCTTGACAATTTCGAGGGCGCTTTCAAGGTCGGGATCGCCCGCCATGACATAGGTGACAAAGGCGGCGCGGCCTTCGGCTTTCAGCGCACGGAAGCGGCGGTCAATACGTGTTTCGCTCACAGATCAACCCCCAATGCGCTGGCAACGGTGAAAATATCCTTATCGCCCCGCCCGGAAAGATTGACGACGATGGTGTGGTCTTTCGGCAGGTCCGGCGCGATTTTTTCAAGATGGGCAAGCGCGTGGGAGGATTCCAGCGCCGGAATGATCCCTTCAAGGCGGCAGCAAAGCTGAAATGCGTCCAATGCCTCCTGATCCGTGGCATTCACATATTTGACCCGCCCGACATCATTGAGCCAGGAATGCTCCGGTCCGATGCCGGGATAGTCCAGCCCGGCGGAGATGGAATGGGCCTCCAGAATCTGTCCATCGTCGTCCTGAAGCAGATAGGTGCGATTGCCATGCAGCACGCCCGGCCGCCCGCCTTTCAGCGACGCGGCATGCTTATCTGTGTCGATCCCGTGACCCGCGGCCTCCACGCCGATGATCTCGACAGTCTCGTCATCAAGGAAGGGATGGAATAGCCCCATGGCGTTTGATCCGCCGCCGATACAGGCAAGCAGCGTATCGGGCAGGCGGCCTTCGGCTTCCATCATCTGGCGGCGGGTTTCCTCGCCGATGATGCATTGAAAATCGCGGACAAGCTGCGGATAAGGGTGCGGCCCGGCCACCGTACCGATGATATAGAAGGTATCCTCGACATTCGTCACCCAGTCTCGCAAGGCTTCGTTCATGGCGTCTTTCAACGTGCGCGCGCCGGATTTGACCGGCACAACCTCTGCCCCCAGCAGCTTCATGCGGAAGACATTGGGCTTTTGCCGTTCGATATCCGTCTCGCCCATATATATCGCGCATTTGAGGCCAAAGCGCGCCGCGACGGTGGCGGTGGCGACGCCATGCTGCCCCGCGCCGGTTTCCGCGATGATGCGGGTTTTGCCCATGCGTCGCGCGAGCAGGATCTGCCCCATGCAGTTGTTGATCTTGTGCGCGCCGGTATGGTTGAGGTCCTCGCGCTTGAGGTAAATCTTCGCCCCGCCGTAGTGCTCGGTCAGCCGTTCGGCAAAATAAAGCGGGGATTCGCGGCCGACATAATGCTTCAGCAGGCCGGAAAGCTCCTTGGCAAATTCCGGGTCTTTTTTGGAGGCCTCATAGGCGGCGTCCAGCTCAAGGATGAGCGGCATCAGCGTTTCGGCGACAAACTGCCCGCCGAAAATGCCGAAATGGCCCGTTTCATCCGGCCCGGTGCGATAGCTGTTCAAATTCGACATGCCTCTTTATGCCTCAAACGTCATTCTTCTGTTTCAATCTTTGCGACGGCTTTCAGAAAAGCCTCAATCGCGGCGGGATCCTTGCGTCCCGGTTCAAATTCCACACCGGAGGAGGTATCGACAATCCTCGCCTTCGAAATGCGGATGGCGTCCTCAATATTGGCCGCATTCAGACCGCCCGCCAGCATCCAGGGTGTTGAGATCCGGATCCCGGCCAGCAATTCCCAATCGAAGGCAAGTCCATTCCCCCCCGGCAAGGCATTTTCCCTGTTTTTAGGCTCTTTTGCATCAAACAGCAACATATCCGCAATGCCGTCATAGGACGGAATGGCCTTAAGGGAGGCGGCGCTGTCAATTTTCACCGCCTTGATGACCGGAAGGCCGAAGCGGGTTTTGATGTCTTTAACCCGTTCCGGGCTTTCACTGCCATGGAGCTGGATCCAGTCGAGGGTCATTTTTTCCAGCACGTCTGTAATGTCGGTATCGTCCGGATCGACGAAAAGTCCGACTTTCTGCGCGGTTTCCGTGGCTCCGGCGGCCAGTTCCGCGGCCTGCTCGGGGCGGATACTGCGCGGGGAGGGCGGATAGAAGACAAAGCCGACAAAGGCAGCGCCATGGCGCAGGGCGGCATCAAGGGAGGCGGCGTCGTTCAGTCCGCATATTTTGGCAAGGACGGCCATTCAGGCGGCAATGTCCCGGACAATGGCGCGGGCGGCGGCGGCCGGATCATCCGCTGCGGTAATCGGTCGACCGACCACGAGATAGCTGGCCCCGTCCCGGATCGCTTCGACCGGGGTTTTCACGCGCTTCTGGTCGCCGATATCACTCCCGGCTGGACGAATGCCCGGAACCACCAGCTTGAAGTCCGGTCCGCAGGCGCGGCGCAGCGCGGCAATTTCGCGCGGACTGCAAACAACGCCATCGGCGCCATTTTGTTGCGCAAGTTCGGCGAGACGCAGAACCTGTGCTTCTGCGGTATCCGCCACGCCAATGGCGGCCAGGTCCGCATCATCCATGCTGGTCAGGACGGTGACCGCAAGGATCAGGGGGCGGTGGTCGCCAAACTCCGCCGCGGCCTCTGCGGCGGCGCGGATCATGGCGGGCCCGCCGCTCGCATGGATGGTCATCATGGACGGATTCATCCGCAATGCAGCGGCGCGCACGCCGCCTGCGACCGTGTTCGGGATGTCATGAAATTTAAGATCGAGAAACAGCGGTGTTTCCGCGCCCGCGACGGCCATCACGCCTTCCGGTCCATGGGCGGTGAAAAACTCCTTACCGAGTTTCAGCCCGCCGGAAATCGCGGCGAGCGTCTGGCCGAGCGCCGTCGCCGCCGCCAGATCGGTCGTGTCGATGGCGGTGAAAATGGCATTTTTCGGCGGTTGTCTCATGTCCGGACCCTCTTCCGCATAGATATAGGCGAAATCTGCCGCGATAATAGAGGCTTTTGCCAAAATGAAAAGCGGTAGAGACGCTTTCCTGCCGCATTTTTGCGGTTATTTGCCGCTGCCTGACTCAAAGGCGAGAATGGCGGCCGCCAGATCTTCGAGCGCGGCGCCCGTTGATTTGAAGAGGGTGATTTCCTGATCCGAGGCGCGGCCCGGATGGGCGCCGCGGCAAAGATCAAAAAGATCGGCGCGGAGATCGCTTTCGCGGATCAGCCCGGCGGCCAGCGGCTGCACGATATCGCCCGCTTCCTTAAGGCCGCCCTCCCGGGTATCGACAAAAAGGCTGGCGCGCTGGACGGCCGTATCATCGCTTTCGCGCATGGCCGGGGTGAAGGCGCCGACAAGATCGAGATGCGCGCCGTCTTGCAGCCAGTCCCCATGGATGAGAGGTTCGGTTGAAAGCGTCGCGCAGCTGATAAGGTCACTTGCGCGCGTGGCGGCCTCAAGATCGGTGACGGCGCGGGTCGGGAACCCTTCCTTTG
Organism: uncultured Alphaproteobacteria bacterium; assembly: GCA_963971675.1. Classification (GTDB taxonomy): domain Bacteria; phylum Pseudomonadota; class Alphaproteobacteria; order Sneathiellales; family Sneathiellaceae; genus Sneathiella. The sequence continues at coordinate 141,778 of CAXASQ010000003.1, forward strand.
CGAGCAATGCCGCAAGGTTCGCGGCGCGTTCCGGCCGGTGGTTCCAGATGGCGATATCGGAAAGATCCCGGACACCGGCATGGGCGCGGATAAGGCAGGGCGCCATGGCGCCCGCGCCGACCATCAGCATTTTTGTGGCATTTTTGCGGGACAGGTAGCCCGCGGCGAGGGCCGAGGCGGCCGCTGTTCTGCGGGTTGTCAGCTCTCCTGCATCCATGAGGGCAAGGGCGCTGCCTGTCGGGGCATCAAAAAGCTGATAGGTCCCCTGAACCGACGGAAGACCCTTTGCGCCATTCTCCGGCATGACGGTCACGGTTTTAAGGCCGAGATAGCCATCCGCCTGCCAGGCGGGCATGATCAGTAACGTGCCGCCCTTGTCGTTCTGCGGCTCCAGCGCGTGATGATGTCGCAGCGGCTGGGTACAGCCCGACTGAAACATACGGCGCAGCGCCTCAATCAGGGCGGGATATTGTAAAGCGGCGGCAATTTCCGCATTTTCAATAATCCGCATCGCTGGATCAGGACGCGGCGTGATGTTCAAGCTGCCGCGCGGGCGTGGAAGGCGGCGGTGCGGCCGGGGCCGGGCCTTTGGCCCGTTCCTGCTCCAGCTCCGTGCCGAGTTTTTCATTCCTGGCGGTCATCTCGTCAAGCTTGCGATGCAGGCTGCGGCTTTCCATCCGGGCGGAGGTCCGGCGCAGCCAGCCCGACAGCGCGCCGATCATCAGACCGAGAAACCCGGCGGCCAGCAGCAGGATATAAAGCGGCAGGTCAAACACGAAGGGAAGCGGATCAAGCGAGAAGGTGACGGTTTCCCGGTTCGCGATGCTGAGCATAGCGACGACAAGAGCGATGATCAAAAACAGGATCAGGGAAATGAATTTCAGCATACCAGCCTTCCGGTTCGGATAAGGATCGCAACCAGATTTAACAAATTGAGGGCTGCCGGTAAAGCCGGTCAGTCGTTGCCGTTAAGCCTGTCCCTGAGTTCCTTACCGCACTTGAAATAGGGGACATATTTCTTGTCCACCTGAACGGCCTCTCCGGTACGCGGATTGCGACCGACACGGGCGGCGCGTTCTTTGGTGGAAAAGGCCCCGAAACCGCGCAGCTCGACCCGATCGCCGCGCGCAAGGGCATCCGATATCTCGTCAAAAATCGTGGTGACGATCCGTTCCACATCCCGTTGATAAAGATGGGGATTATTTTCCGCGATGATTGTTATGAGCTCAGACTTTATCATTTGACTCTCCCCCGTCAGTAATGCCTATGCCGTTTAGTCCGGAATTTTCTGATATTTATTCAGGTTGCCAAAGGGAAAGCAGTCCGTCAAGTGTAAGCCTTTCTGGTAAAACGCTTTTCCCCATCATTTCACTGAAAAGCCGGGCAATCAGCGGTTTTGGCTCGCTATAGTCGACGGTCCGAAGCGGTAATCCTGCGGGGACATCACGTTCCGATTCCAGCCAGCGTTTCGCTTCCTCAAGTCCGCCGATCTCGTCAATCAGGCCGTTTTCCACGGCGATCAGACCGATCATGACGCGTCCGTCGGCCAGCTTGCGCGCGTCTTCTTCCGCAATCGGGCGGCGGTCTGTGACAAGGCCGAGGAACCACTCATAGGTAGCACTCACCATCGCCTGAAGATTTTCCCGGCCTGCTTCGGAGACAGGCTTGAAGGGGGACGGTTCCCCCTTCAGCGCGCCCGAGGTGATGGCGGTCGCGCTGACGCCAACTTTTTTCATCAACTCGGAAATTTCGGTCAGCTGCACAATCACGCCAATGGAGCCGACGATGGAAGATTCGCCCGCGAAAATACGATCTCCGGCCAGCGCGGTCAGATAACCACCGGAGGCGCCAACCGTTCCGATCACGGCAACGACCGGCTTTTCCTCGCTCACGCGGCGCAGCGCCTTGTAAAGGCGTTCGCTGCCGTAGGTGGAGCCACCGGGGCTGTTGATATAGACAATCAGCGCCTTCGCGGACGGATCGCGCAAGATGCGATCAAGAGCGTCTTGGCGGCGGTCATTTTCAACAATGATTTCCGTCACATCGAGACGGGCGATGTGATCTCTTGGCGTATCCGACTGCCAGTCGGCAAAAATCCAGACGCCGATGCCGATCAGCAGCAGCAGGGCGACAATGCGCCAAAAAGTCAGGCGCCGCTTGAGACGGCGCCTGACGGTATCATGATCGCTACCGGTTGACATCTTCGGCCTTTCGCAGGAACGGATGGGCGGTTGCGATCTTCATATGCGGATATCCTGTTATTCGGAACCGGCGTTGTCGTCGGCCGCCTTGCGCATGGCAGCGCCCAGGATATCGCCAAGAGAGGCGCCGGCGTCGGAGGAGCCATACTGCGCGACGGCTTCCTTCTCTTCCTCAACCTCGCGGGCCTTGATCGACAGGGTGACCTTGCGGGTCTTGTTGTCGATGGCCGTGATCTTGGCATCAATCTTGTCGCCAACGGCAAACCGGTCGGGGCGCTGTTCGGCGCGGTCGCGGCTCAGGTCATTCTTGCGAATAAATCCGACCACGCCATCGCTGATTTCAACGTCAAGACCGGCATCCTGAATCTTGGACACCGTGCAGGTGACAACGGCGCCCTTCTTCAGTTCCGCGGCACCGGCGAAGGGATCTTCACCGAGCTGCTTGATGCCGAGGGAAACGCGTTCCTTTTCAACATCGATATCGAGAACCTTGGCCTTGACGACGTCGCCCTTCTTGTAGTTCTGAATGGCTTGTTCGCCCGGTGTGCTCCAGTCGATGTCGGACATGTGAACCATGCCGTCCACGTCATTTTCAAGACCGACGAACAGACCGAATTCGGTGATGTTCTTGACGGTGCCTTCAATGGTGGAGCCAACCGGCGTGGTCTGGGCGAAGCTGTCCCATGGATTGTCCATGCACTGCTTCAGGCCGAGGCTGATGCGGCGGCGGGCCTGATCGACTTCCAGAACCATCACTTCCACTTCCTGGGAGGTGGAGACGATCTTGCCCGGATGTACGTTCTTCTTCGTCCAGCTCATTTCGGAGACATGGACAAGACCTTCAACACCGGCTTCCAGCTCGACAAACGCGCCGTAGTCGGTGATGTTGGTGACGCGGCCCGTGAATTTGGCGCCGACCGGGTACTTCGCTTCGAGCGCTTCCCACGGATCTTCCTCAAGCTGCTTCATGCCGAGGCTGATGCGCTGGGTATCCTTGTTGAGGCGGATCACCTGAACCTTGACCGTCTCGCCGATGCTGAGCGCTTCGGACGGATGGTTCACGCGGCGCCAGGCAATGTCGGTCACATGCAGCAGGCCGTCCACACCGCCGAGATCGACGAACGCGCCGTAATCGGTGATGTTCTTGACGACGCCTTCCAGCGTCTGGCCTTCTTCCAGCGTGCCGATCAGCTCGGAGCGGGCTTCGGCGCGGCTTTCTTCCAGAACGGCGCGGCGGGACACAACAATGTTGCCGCGGCGGCGATCCATTTTCAGGATCTGGAAGGGCTGCGGAATACCGCGCAGCGGGCCGATGTCGCGGACCGGGCGAACGTCCACCTGGCTGCCGGGCAGGAAGGCGACGGCGCCGGAAAGGTCGACGGTAAAGCCACCCTTGACGCGGCCGAAGATGATACCATCGACGCGTTCGTTCTTGTCGAAGGCGACTTCCAGCTTTTCCCAGGCTTCTTCGCGGCGGGCCTTGTCGCGGGAGAGGACAGCCTCGCCAGCGGCGTTTTCAATTCTTTCCAGAAAAACCTCGACGGTGTCGCCGGCTTTAAGGTCGGCGTCCTGACCGGGGCTTGCAAATTCCTTCAGCGGAACCCGACCTTCGGATTTGAGGCCAACGTCGATGATGGCGAGGTCGTTTTCGATGCTGATAACCGTCCCTTTGATGACGGTGCCTTCAAGGCTGTCGCTGGCGCCATAGGATTCATCGAGAAGCGCGGCAAAATCCTCAATGGCGGGCATGCCTTCGTCGGCAAGTGATGTGTCTGTCATATTTGATTTCCTTAACGATCCTGCTATCAGGCCAAACCGGTCATCCGGCGGATCCATGGCCACTTGCTTCTCCAAATCTGGATACGCACGCGAGAGAAGCGTTGTTGATATCTGTTCCGGCGTGGTCGGAACCGTAACTCCTTACATAAATTCAGGCCGTGTCAATTATATGGCAGGCCGCACTGAATGCCGCTTCTATATCCAATTTCGAGGTATCTAGCAAGTGGGCATCATCGGCTTTTTTAAGCGGGGCCGCGCCCCGGCCGCTGTCGCGGGCGTCCCGCGCGATCAGATCGGCCAGAACATCTTCATATGTTGCGGGGACATTTTTTGCGGCAAGTTCATCATAGCGGCGGCGCGCCCGGATTTCGGCGCTGGCGGTGACAAACAGCTTCACATCGGCATCGGGGCAGACCACCGTGCCAATGTCCCGTCCGTCGAGAACCGCGCCGCCCGGCCGTTTTGCGAAGTCCCGCTGATACTGAAGCAGCGCGGCGCGCACCTTTGTATTCGCCGCGACGATTGACGCGGCCTCTCCCGTTGCTTCCTCCCGGAGGGCCGGATCATCAAGGGCAATCTCCCCGACATCTTGCGCGGCCTGGACGGCGGCGTCGGAATTGGCGGGGTCAAGCCCTTCGCGTCGAAGTTTCAGCCCAACTGCCCGGTACAGCGCCCCGGTATCGAGATAGGCAAGGCCGTAATGCGCCGCGATTCGCCGGGCCAGAGTCCCCTTCCCGGCGGCAACGGGGCCATCAACCGCAATGATCATTTGGCCGAGCCACGCGTCATTTCCGCGCCAAGGGAGGTGAGCAGCTCGATAAAGCCGGGAAAACTTGTCTCCATCACCCGCCCATCATCGACCGTGACCGGCTTCTTTGTTGCGAGCCCCATGACAAGGAAAGACATGGCGATGCGATGATCAAGATGGGTTTCGATGAACCCGCCCCCCGCCGGAGCATTGCCATCCCCGTCGATGATCAGGCCGTCGTCCAGCTCTTCGAATGTGACGCCGCAGGATTTGAGGCCCGCCGCCATGGCCGACAGGCGGTCTGATTCCTTCACACGCAATTCATGCAGCCCGCGCATGACGGTGCGCCCCTTTGCAAAAGAGGCGGCAACGAACAGCACCGGAAATTCATCAATCATGGACGGCGCGCGTTCGGGCGGCACTTCGATCCCGTGAAGCTGGCGGGCACGGATACGCAGATCCGCAACTTTCTCGCCCGCTTCCTCGCGCAAATTCATAATGTCGATATCCGCCCCCATCTCGATCAGGGTGGTGAACAGCCCATCGCGCAGCGGATTGAGCCCGACATTGGTGATTGTCACATCGGAGCCCGGCAGGATGGCGGCGGCAACGGCGATAAAGGCGGCGGAGGAGGGATCACCGGGTACGATGATATCGGCGGCGGTGAGTTCCTGCTGCCCCATATATTCGATGAGGCGGCCGCCGTCCTTTTCCTCCTGGACGGAAATCTCTGCCCCGAAATGGCGCAGCATGTTTTCCGTATGATCGCGGGTGGCTTTCGGCTCCCGCACCCGCGTGAGGCCGGGGGTGTCAAGCGCCGCCAGCAGGATGGCCGATTTTACCTGCGCCGAGGCGACGGGAAGTTCATAGTCAATCGGCATGAGGGCGTTGCCGCTGACGGCGAGCGGAAAGCGGCCGCCGGAGCGGCTGATGATTTTCGCGCCCATTTCCTCCAGCGGCAGGCGCACGCGGCCCATCGGCCGCTTGTGCAGGCTGGCATCGCCCATGAAGAATGTCGTGAAGGGCGCGCTCGCCACCATGCCCATCAGAAGGCGCGCGGCGGTGCCCGAATTGCCCATATCGAGAATACCGTCCGGCTCGGCCAGGGCGCCGACGCCGTTGCCGGTGACGCGCCATTTGCCGTCGCTGCCCCTTTCCACATTTGCGCCGAGCTGGCGCATGGCGGCGGCGGTGCAGAGCACATCCTCCCCCTCCAGCAGGCCGGAAATATGCGTTGTCCCGATGGCGGTGCCGCCGAAAATCAGGGCGCGATGAGAGATGGATTTATCGCCGGGAACCGTTGCCACGCCACTAAGCGGGCCGGATGAGCGGGCCGTCACCTGAACGGGGGCGGGACCAGCGGCCGGAACAGCGGCCGGAACAACGGAATGTGAATCAGGGGTCATGGGTACAGAGCCGGATTTGCTGCCGGTATTCAAAGAAAATGGAAACTGCTGATCCGGGGTTGTAGCAAGCTTTTCCCCCGATGTCACATAAAGCTGCAACCAAATGAAAGAAACTTTTGACAGCGACCCGTTATTCTGGCAATTCACCCCCTTCAAAGGTGAGTCGAGGCGCCATTTCGACAGGCATGGCGCCTGCTAGAAAGTGAGGTGACTATGGCAAAACCGGAATGGGGCGAGAAGCATCGATGCGGTGTTTGCGGCAAGCCTTTTTACGATATGAAGAAAACGCCGATTACCTGCCCGGCATGCGGGGCAGAACATACGCCGGAGCGCTTGCTGAAGCCGCGGCGGTCCGTCGGTGTCTCCTCTTCTGAAACGGCGAAAAAGGCGGCGGCCGTCAAGAAAAAATCCAGTGAAGAGCTGGAGGACGATACGGACGATGATCTCGATACCGATCTGGACGATGATCTGATTGATCCGGATACGGTCGATCTGGCCGACGACGATGATGATGACGACGATCTTTCCGGTGTCATCAGCGCCCCGAAATCAGATGATGAAAGCTGATTTTGACGGCGCTGCATTTTTGACTTGAATTAGAGCGGGCTTCGGCATAGGTTCCGATCCCGCGGCGGAAATTCCCGCCAGTATGGGGCCATAGCTCAGTTGGGAGAGCGCTTGAATGGCATTCAAGAGGTCGTCGGTTCGATCCCGATTGGCTCCACCAGAATTTGAAAAAGGCCTGAGATTTCTCAGGCCTTTTTTGCGTCTGGTTCTGCGATAGAATATTACGCGGCGACTTGCTGCGCTCCGCGGTTGCGATTTCTGTTGCGGCGGGGCTTGTTCGGGCGGGCCTGTGGGGCGGCGGCCTGTTTGCTGCTTGCCGCGGCATGAGGACGGCGGGCTTTGTTGCCATTCCGTCGCCGACCGTCACCTGCGTCGCCGGTTTTCCCATTTTCTCCTCTCACACGGTCCGCTTTTTCGGCCGGGTGGGTGTTTATCGCTTCCAGATGGAAGGGGTGGTCCGCCAAAACCGGCACGGGCTGGCGGATGCTTTTTTCGATACTTTTAAGCAGGACGCGTTCTTCCGGATCGCAGAAGGAGAGCGAGGCGCCCGCGGCGCCGGCGCGAGCGGTCCGGCCGATGCGGTGAACATAGCTTTCCGGCTCGTTCGGCAGTTCGAAATTGATGACATGGGTCACGCCGTCAACATCAATGCCGCGCGCCGCAATATCGGTCGCGACAAGCGCCCGGATACCGCCCGCACGGAAGGTTTCGAGGGCTTTTTGCCGGGCATTCTGCGATTTGTTGCCATGGATGGCATCGGAAGGAACGCCGATTGTGTTAAGTTGCCGGGCGACCTTGTTGGCGCCATGCTTGGTGCGGGTGAAGATCAGCACGCGGCTCAGGTTTTTATCTTCCAGCACATGGGCGAGCAGCGCGCGTTTCTGGTCCTTGGGCACCATCAGCACATGCTGCGTCACCTTTTCCGCTGTCGTTGCCGCCGGGGCGATTTCTATGCGCAGGGGGTTCCGCAGGATACTGTTCGCCAGCTTTTCGACCGATGTCGGCATGGTGGCGGAAAACAGCAGGGTTTGCCGCGATGACGGAAGCCGGGCGATAATTTTCTGGATATCGCGAATAAAGCCCATATCGAGCATCCGGTCCGCTTCATCGAGCACAAGAAACTCGGCCTTGTCGAGGATGACGTGTTTCTGCGTCATCAAATCGAGCAGGCGGCCCGGCGTTGCAATGAGAATATCAACACCGGCCGCCATCGCCCGGATTTGCAGATTGGCGGAGGCGCCGCCGTAAACCTCGGCGGTTTTGAGGTGGAGATATTTCGAAAAGGCAGAAATATTTTCCGAGATTTGCAGGGCCAGTTCGCGCGTTGGGGCGAGGATCAGGGCGCGGGCGCTGCGGGCCGTGCGCTTGCCTTCTCCTGCCAGCAGCTTCTGGATCAGCGGCAGCGAAAAGGCGGCGGTTTTGCCGGTGCCCGTCTGCGCAATGGCAATCATATCCTTGCCGTTCAGAACGGCGGGAATGGCCTGTTTCTGGATCGGCGTTGTGTCCTCATAACCGCCTTCTTTGATCGCGCGAAGGAGGGAGGCGTTCAGACCGAAGTCCGTAAATTTTGTCATTTTATACTTGTCTTTCAATTCGTTAAACCGGGTGCAGTCAATCTCGCAATTCGCCGAACACAAACAAGAGCGGTTGGCCGACACTGTCGACTGCTCCCTTTTGATTGCTGTTTCGGGGGGTGGTTTCGAAAGGATTTTTTTGGCAATCGAAACTGGCGCCATGCGAAAGACTGCAACGCGACACTTCTCCGCGTCGCTTCGGCAATGGCGTATATATACGCTAATTTACTGGAAAATCAAGCAAACTCTGATGTTTCTCCGGATCGTCTAATCTTGCGGATGGTTTGTCAGCCGTTCCGCGGTTTCCGCGGACACCGGCGCGATAAAGGCGGCGCTGGCCATGTCGATCAGATTTTCAACCGCGCGATCAAAGTTGAACGCGCCGGTTTCCTTCAGTTTCCGGGAGCGCACCGCCTCGATATCGGCGACGGCGAAGATAAGCATTGATCTTAACGTCGCGATCCTGGCCATGCGGAGTTCGGCGGGGATATCGTTCAATTGTTTCAGCAGCAGCTCATTCATCCGCCGGATCCCGCTATCGGCTTTTCCGGCAATGATGGCATCAAAGCTGACGGTCGGGCTGCGATGCACTTCCAGCAGGAAGCGGTTATAGAAGCTCGGCTGTGCCGATTCCTCGATCGGGCGGATGAAGGGGATGACGGCGGTTTCGACAATACCGCGGATATCATTGCCGCGACCGGCGGCCAGCAAGGCATCGATCATCTGGTTGCGGTGGGTATTGATTTTGGTGACCCGCCAGAGAAGCAGGGTCTCGATCAGCGCTTCGCGTGAGCCGAAATGATAATGCATGGCCGATGAATTGCGCTGGCCTGCGCCTTTCAGGATCTGCTGCAGGGTCACGCCGTCTATACCGTGAAGGGCGAACAGCCGTTCCGCCGCTGTCACAATGCGAAGCTTCGTTCCCGCAAGCGCAAGAGATTCCCCGTCCGTGACATCCGGATAATCGACCGTCATCATTTCCGGGTCATTCATGTGGGTCATTGAATTGGTCAATGCTTCTATCAATCCTCATCAGCGCAGTCATCCGCCGGGCCGGTCGGCAGGGTACAATAATCCGCCGTGATTACTAGAAAATTTTCGCCCATCCCCGGCGGATTGCATACTAGATACTATCCGCTTGACACATTAATCACAATCAATTAATCAATATTCATTAAAGCGCTCAAAAAATAAGGAGAGGGATATGGTGCTGTTGAACGTCGTTGCCAGTAAATTGCAGTATGAACCGCTGACCGTCAGGCTGGGGGCGGTTGTTTCCGGGGTGGATCTGCGGGAAACCCTGGATCAGGAAATCATCGACCAGCTCTCCGATGCGCTTGTCAGATACAAGGTGCTGTTTTTCCGCGACCAGAATATTACACGGGCACAACACCTTGCCTTCGCCCGCCGTTTTGGCGAACTTGAAATTCATCCGCTCACGCAACATAAGGAGGGGTTCAAGACGCAGGATATTGACCCCGAAATCATGGTCGTCGAAAGCACGGCGAAAACGCCGATCACGGCGGATCATTGGCACAGCGACGTGACCTGGCGGAAAGACCCGTCACTGGGCTCTATCCTGCGGTGCATTGTGTCCCCGAGAGTTGGTGGGGATACCCTGTGGGCGGATATGGAGGCGGCCTATGAAGGGCTGGATGCGGAAACCAAGGCGGAAATAGAAGGGCTGACCGCCATGCATGACTGGAAACCGTTCCGTCAATCCATGTATGGCAAGCCGGGCACTGAGCAGTTGATCAAGGACCTGAAAGCCAAATACCCGCCGTCGGAGCATCCCATCGTCCGCACGCATCCGGTTTCCGGCCGCAAGGCGATCTATGTCAACGATCCCTTCACAACGAATATCGCGGGCAAAACCCGGGAAGAAAGCCGGGAATTGCTGACCCGGCTCTACCGGACCGCCTCCGTTCCGGATTATCAGGTACGCTTCCGCTGGGCCCCTGGGTCCATTGCCTTCTGGGACAATCGCAGTACCCAGCATTACGCGGTTGGCGACTTCTTTCCCGAGCATCGCCTGATGGAGCGGGTGACAATTGCGGGCGACCGTCCTTTTTAAGGCATCGCCCGGTAAAGGCCTTTTGGCGGGAATGGCGGCAGGTTTCTGCGCCATTCCGGCACGGGCGGCGGCAAGCGTCCGGCAATCCGCCTCTCAATCCTTCGCGGGACCGCCCGTCAATAGCCCGAGGCGTTGGCTGGCATCGGAAGCGAGCGCGCGGGTGAGGTCGCCCGCTTCAAGGTCGCGCCCGAGGGCGGCGGCCTGTCCCGACCATAGTGATGAAAAATCGCCCGATCCGGCCTTCTCCGCGACGGCCTTCAGAGGGGCGAGCGCGGCACCGGCGGCCGGAAAGGGCGGTGCTTCCGCCGCGATGGGTCCGACGTCCCGGATAACCCGGTTTATCAGCCCGCGGGCGGGTTTGCCGGAAAAAACATTGGTCAGCACAGTCTGATCATCCGTGGCGTGGTGCAGGGCGGCGCGGTGAATGTCGCTGATGGTCGCTTCCGGCGTGAACAGATACGCCGTTCCGATCTGCACGCCCGCCGCGCCCAGCGCGAAGACGGCCGCAATGCCGCGCCCGTCGGCTATGCCGCCAGCGGCGATAACCGGAACATCGACCGCATCAACGATTTGCGGCACCAGCGCCATGACGCCCGGCTGGGCGGTTATATCCTGGGTTAAAAACATGCCGCGATGGCCGCCCGCCTCATAACCCTGCGCGATGATGGCATCAACGCCGTGTGTCGCAAGCCAGCGCGCCTCGGCAACCGTTGTTGCGGACGACAGGATCCGCGCGCCGGTCGCCCTGACCCGGTCGAGCAGCGCGGGCTCCGGCAGGCCGAAGTGAAAGCTGACGACCTCCGGTTTGATATCCTCGACAAGCGCGCACATCTCCGCATCGAAGGGTCGCCGAAGCGGCGCGGGGGCAACGGCGCGGCTGTCGAGCCCGGCTTCGGCATAGAAAGGCGCGAGCCGCGCGGTCCAGTCGGCCTGCTGCGCGGCGGTTACGGCAACGGGCGTGTGGCAGAAGAAATTCATATTGAAGGGGTTTGCCGTTTGTTGACGGATGATCCCCGCTTCTGCGCGCATCTGGTCCTCGCTCAGCATTGCGCACGGGAGAGAGCCGAGCCCGCCTGCCTCGCTGACGGCGACGGCCAGCGCCGAGCCGCCCGCGCCCGCCATGGGCGCCTGGATGATCGGCAAGTCGATTTCAAGCAAATCAAGCAATCTGCGGTTTGGCCACATGCGCATTCTCCCTCTCGAACAGTCCGGTGAGAAGGGGCAACCCTAGCCCGTTTCAGGGGAGGGCGACAAGAAGAAATAGCCCGACTTCCGGGGATTTGCGCATTGGCCGCTTTGCGCTTTCGCCATTGTCGGTAGGCGAGTTGGGCAAATGCAGGGTGCCCCCGTCAGAGGCCGGGTGTTCACGTCCGGGCGGTTGCGCTGCGTTTGCCGATTTCTTCCATAAGACTGTTACAAAGCGCCTCGGCCGTCTCAGGCGTGAGACCCCCCGCCAGAACCGCTTCTGCACCGCCCTGCCGGAGCGTGAGGGTAATGACATAGGAGCGTTCGACAGCACGCCGGTTGAAGGCTTTTGAAAACATCACCGTTGTCGATTGGCTGTTAATCGTCCACTGCCCGTTTTCCCATCGCGCATAAGGGGTGGGGTCGCTGGTGTTGAGGTCGCTGTCGGTGCGAATATTGAGTGCGACGATATCCGCGAGATTCCATCTGTTCGCGCCAGTCCCAAGGGATGTTTCGCTCACCGTGATCGTCGCGGGCGCACGATGGCGGGAACCGATACTGAGCACCACAACCCCGATCAGCAGCGGAATAATCCCGATGATGGGGATAAACATGAGCAGCAGTCCGATAATGGCCAGCACAAAGCCGACTTTGGATGTCCGCGCCGGGGTGGTCTGGTAAACGGCGGCGCCATCGGCGGCAAGGCTGCGTGTGAATGAGGCAGTATCGGGGTTTCCCCGCGTCGCGAAAACATTTCCCCACCAGGTTCTTTTGACGGCGAACCATATCACCGCACCAATGCCAAAAAGGAGAACGGCAAGCGGGAAAAGCGCAAAGGCTCCCATGGCGAAAATTCCGGCGTCCACAGCGTTTTCCTTTTTTTATCCGGCTGCCCGGCCGGATCGGGCCTGCATTGGGAAAAGAGCGGGCTTCGGCGGGTCATCTCAATTAATATGGAATGATATCAATTGTGAAATGCAAAAACCATATGTAAATGCGCCCTTGCCTAATATATCCGCCTTGCTTTGGCGCCAGCCATTGGCCGCCCGGCGGGGTTATCCGTCCGCCTGTGAGGCCGGTTTGCGAAACAGCCTCAAAATACGGCCATCAATGAGCGCGAGCCCCGCAAAAATAATCGCGGTGCCAACAAGAGCAAGGGGATGCACGGTCTCATGGAGGATGGTGATCCCGAGAAAGAGGGCCGTCACCGGGATGAGAAAGGTCACCAGCAGCAGATTGACCGCGCCCGCCAGGGCCAGCAGCCGGAAATAAAACAGATAGGCAAATGCGGTGCAGAGCAGAGCCAGCGCAAAAACGGCGGCCAGCGGCAGGGGCGAGGGAGAAAGATCAATCGGTCGTTCGACTATCAAGGCAACCGGGAGCATGATCAGGCTCGAGCAGGTGAGCATGCCGAAGGCATTAACGGGGGCGGATGTCCGGCCGAGATAGCGTTTCCCCCATATGCCGGCGATTGCATAGGAAAAGGCGGCGCCCAGAATGGCAAGCTGCCCGTAGCTTTCAATACTGAAGCCTCCACTGAGAGTGGGCTGCATCATGACGATCACGCCGAGATATCCGGCAAGGATGCCGACCAGCTTGCGGCCGTTCAGCTTTTCATCCGTGGTAAAGTAATGCGCAAGGATAACGGTAAAAAGCGGTGTCGTGGCGTTCAGGATGGCGGCAATACTGCCCGTGATATGGGTTTGCCCCCAGACAATCAGACTGAACGGAATGGCATTATTGATCAGCCCCATGATGAAAAGGACCCCCCAGAGACCCGGATCCCGGGGGATGACTATGCCTTTGATGCGAAGATAGGCATATAACGTTAGGGCGGCAATGGCGACGCGCAGGGCGACAAGCGTAAACGGGGTGACTTCTGCAAGAGCCACCTCGGTAAAGAAAAAGGTGCCCCCCCACAAAACGGACAGCGTGACGAGAATTCCCCAGGCGCGCAATGACATGATTTATCTCCGCAATGACATCCACACGGGAGCCTTGCATAGGCGTTCGATATAAAATATCCGAAATCAGGGATCAAATCACGGACGCATTTTATGGTGGACAGGGGGTTCTGGCATTGCTAGCTTCCCGCCTGTTTTAGGGGAGTAGTCCGTTCCACTTTCCGTGGTTGAACCTGTCAACACACTCGGGTCCTCAAGATCCGTGGCAGGTTCGCATCATACAGCGCGTATGATGTCGACAAGACCTAAGACGAATGGCGGTCCTGCACGCGGGAGACCGGCGTTTGTCTTTGGTTAGATTGTCCCGCCGGAATATAGTATGGAAGCCCTGTTCACCTCTGTCCTGACCGTTGCCGTTGCTGAAATCGGCGACAAGACGCAACTTCTCTCCTTCTTTCTGATTGCCCGCTTTAACCGGCCCTGGAGCATTGTCGCCGGAATTTTTATTGCGACGCTGATTAACCACGCGGTTTCGGCGGGGGCCGGGGTCTGGCTTGGTCAGTTTCTGCAAAGCGAGGCGGGTATCTGGATTATCGGCGGCAGCTTTATTGCGGTCGGGCTGTGGCTGCTGGTTCCCGATAAGGAAGAGGAGCCGACATCGCGATTTGATGGCTATGGGGCGTTTCTGGTGGCCTGCATCCTTTTTTTCCTTGCGGAAATCGGCGACAAGACCCAGATCGCGACCGTTCTGCTGGGGGCAAATTTCGGTCAGCCCGTGATGGTCACCATTGGGACGACGCTCGGCATGCTGCTCGCCAATGTGCCGGTCGTGTTCATGGGGGCCGCCCTGATGCGGATTATTCCCTTCAAGCTGGCGCGGCTTGCGGCGGCGGCCGTGTTTATAGCGACAGGAATTTATTCTCTCAGCTCCGGCATTGTTCTGTGACGTTGATTGATATCAATGCGTCCCGCCGTGCCGGGCGGTAGACTGTCCACATTTGACGTCGGTTCAGGAGGGTCTTTGATGGATACGGGACGGGTTGAGGCGGAATTGCGGGAGAAGCTGAGCGAAGCGATCAGACAGCTGGAGGATGTTCAGGCTCGGCTGAGGGGCGCGCACAGCGCCTCCTTCGGTGAACAGGCGATTGAACGCGAGTCTGACGAGGTGGACGAAAAGCTTGAGGCAGGCGCCATCCGCGAGATTGACGCCATCAAGGCGGCGCTTGAGCGGATCGAGGCGGGGCAATATGGCATATGCACCTCCTGCGGCGATGAAATCGCGGCGGCGCGGCTGCAAGCCCTGCCCTATACGACGCTTTGTATCGCCTGCGCCAGTAAATGAAGTGGCGCCATGACGCCAGCTAACTTTGCAGACAGTCCGTGAGATTGTTGGCGAGGGCTGTCATCAACTGGAAGTAAAGCTTTGATCCTGGCGCAAGATCCGCGCCGAGTGGGTCAAGGATGCCGATTTTCACGGGAAGATCCTCTGCCGCGGTCAAAAGCAGGCGATCATTGAACTGCGGTTCGCGGAAGATGCAGCGGGCGCCGCTTTGCCGGAGGCGGTCGCGAATATCGCCGAGCTTTTTCGCAGATGTCGGCGCATCCGGTTCCAACGTCAGGGAGCCGACGGCATTGAGCCGGTAACGCGTTTCCAGATAGGGATAGGCATCATGCAGCACCACGAAAGGGATGTCCCGGACGGTGGCCAACTGGTCTGTAAGTGTCTGATCCAGTGCTTTCAGCCGCTGCAACTGTCGCTCTGCATTCTGCGTATAGATGGCCTGGTTTTCGGGATAAACTGCCCCGAGAGTGGCGGCGATCGCGATCGTCATGCGGCGCGCGTTTTCCGGATCAAGCCAGATATGCAGATTATGTTCTTCATCATCATGCGCCTGTTCATGGGCATGGGTGTGATGGTTATCGTGATCATGGGCATCCCATGCCCCGCCTCCCCGCCGTTCCAGCAGCTTGACCCCATCCGCTTCTGACAGGGCGGTTTTGCGAATACTGGAGGGCAGGGAATCAAGCGCATTTTTCAGAAAATTTTCCATGCGTTCGTCTATATAGAAGACGGCCCGCGCGGTTTGCAGGCTTTTCACTTGCGATGGTTTCAGGGAAAATCCATGCACAGATGCCGCGCCATCGACAAGCAGCGTTGCCTCTCCCGTCTCGCCGATAACGCCCGCGACCAGGGAGTGCAGCGGTTTTATGGTGACAACAATGCCTTTCGTCTCCGTGGCTTGGGCGGATGTGGCGATGAAAACAAGGCAAATCAGAGAAAAAATCAGACGCATTGTCAGGGCGGCTCGGGAAGTTAGGGATTGCGAAAGGGGCGAATGTTATATTATAACGTGATCATGTCAATCCACCTTCTGGAAAAGACCCATGCATAATTGCACGACTCATGATGATTGCGTTGCCGATGCCCTGCAACAGGCAGAAGAAATCTGCGCCGCGCGGGAGTTGCGTTTTACCGAGCTCAGGCGAAAGGTACTGGAACTGGTCTGGGAAAGCCACGGCCCGGTAAAGGCGTATGATCTTCTGGAAAAGCTGGATCACCGGATTGCCGCCATCAAACCGCCGACCGTTTACCGGGCGCTCGATTTTCTCACGGAAAATGGCCTTGTGCACAAGATCAGCAGCCTTAACGCCTTTGTCGGGTGCAGCCATCCGCTGCGGCATCCGGAATGTTATTTCCTGATCTGCACGGCCTGCGGCGAGGCGGAGGAATGCTGCAATCCCGATATTGTCGCGGCAATCGGCAAAATCACCCGTGAAAATGATTTCCGGGCGGAACAGATTACCCTGGAGATTTCCGGCCTTTGCCGGGAATGCCGCAAGGTCAACTGACAGATGACTGAATTGCTTGCCGCCCGGCATGTCAGCGTTTATCGCGACGGCAGAACCATTCTCGAAGATGTCTCGCTCGGCGTCGGGGAAAAGGACTTTATCACCATTATCGGCCCGAACGGCGCGGGAAAATCCATGCTGCTGAAATGCATGATGGGGTTTTATGCGCCGTCCGAAGGGGCGGTAGTCCGTCGCGACGGGCTCAAAATCGGCTATGTGCCGCAGCGTCTCGTTGCCGATCACACGGTGCCGATCCGTGTGCGCCGTTTTCTCACATTACGCCGGAAGGCGAGGCCCGCGGATATCGAACGGGTGGCGGAAGAGACGGGGATCAGCGATTATCTCGATCAGTCGCTGCATGTCCTCTCGGGCGGGGAGTTGCAGCGGGTGCTGCTGGCGCGGGCGCTGCTCGATAATCCGGACCTGCTGGTGCTGGATGAACCGGCGCAGAATCTCGATGTGACGGGGCAGCTTGCCTTTTACAAGCTGATCGACCGCATCTATTCCGAACGCAATGTCAGTATTCTGATGGTATCCCATGATCTGCATCTGGTGATGTCGAGCACGCGGGAGGTGGTGTGTCTCTATCATCATATCTGCTGTTCAGGAGAGCCGCATCTGGTGACCCGCGATCCAGAGTTTATCGGGCTTTTCGGACAGGATATGGCGCGGCTGATGGCGGTCTATAATCACAGCCACGATCATGAACATGGTCATGACCACGGGCATGACCACAGCCAAGAGCACGATCACCCACACCATGATGGTGGCGATTCCAACCATGCCTCCCACCATCATGGTCATTCGCATCGCGACCCGTCCCATACCGGACGAGACCGCCAGAAGGAACAGCAGGATGGATGATTTTCTCGTCAGGGCCGTGGCGGCCGGTGTCGGCGTTGCGCTGATTGCCGGTCCGCTCGGCTGTTTCGTGGTCTGGCGGCGCATGGCCTATTTTGGCGACAGCCTTGCCCATAGCGCGCTGCTCGGTATCGCGCTTGGTCTGCTGTACGGGATCAATATCAACCTCGGGACCGTCATTGTCTGCACGCTGTTCGCGCTGCTGCTGGTCTGGCTTCAGCAGCGCCGGGTGCTGGCGACGGATACGCTGCTCGGCATTCTTGCCCATGCCGCGCTTTCCATCGGCATGGTGGCGATCAGCTTCCTCAACAATGTGAGCTTCGATCTCTACAGCTATCTTTTCGGCGATATCCTGACTGTGCGGATGATTGATCTGTATTGGATATTCGGCGGCGGCGCCATCGTCATCGGTCTGCTGGTGATCAACTGGCCCGCGCTGACATTGATGACCATCCATGAAGACCTCGCCCGCGCCGAAGGGGTGAACACGGTCTGGGCCAATATTCTGCTGATGTTGCTGATGACCATTGTCGTCGCGGTTTCCATCCGCATCGTCGGTATTCTGCTGATCACCTCGATGCTGATCATTCCGGCGGCAACGGCGCGTCAGCTTGTTACCTCGCCCGAAAGCATGGCCGTCTGCGCGGCGCTGTTCGGCGTCATTGCGGTGATGCTGGGTATTTCCGGTTCGGTCGAGCTGGATACCCCCTCCGGCCCCAGTATCGTGACGGCGGCGGCGATATTGTTTGCCGTCTTCTCGTTCCTCGCGGCGCTTCGGCGGCGCGCCTAGCGCGCTGTTTTTTATCATTTTCTAATCTTGCCATTGGTTTGTTTTTACAATCTGCTAGGATCGCCTATTCGTTAGCTGTATCAGGATAAGGGGTCTTCATGTCAGAGTCGCTGAAAGTCAGGACAGGCGGTCATATTCTTGCCGATCAACTCGCGTTGCAGGGGGTGGATACGGTGTTCTGCGTGCCCGGCGAAAGCTATCTTGCCGTCATTGACGGGCTGTATAATCACGCCAACCGGATCCGCATGATCAATACCCGCCATGAGGGTGGCGCCGCGAATATGGCGGAAGCCTATGGCAAGCTGACGGGGCGGCCGGGCATCTGCATGGTAACGCGCGGGCCCGGCGCAACCAACGCGTCGATCGGGCTGCATACCGCCTTTCAGGACAGCACCCCGATGATCCTGTTTGTCGGGCAGGTCGGGCGCGATGCCATCGACCGGGAGGCGTTTCAGGAAATGGATTATCGCCGGGTGTTCGGCGAAATGGCGAAATGGGTTGCTGAAATCGACGATGTCCGCCGTATCCCCGAATATATCAGCCGGGCGTTTCATACCGCCCTGTCGGGGCGTCCGGGCCCGGTGGTGCTGGCCCTGCCCGAAGATATGCTGACAGACGAGGTTGCCGTCGCCGATATCGCGCATCCGGCAACGGCGCCCTCCATCGCCCCGGCGGCGGCGGACATGATGGCGCTGGAGGCGCGGCTGGCGGCGGCGGAGCGGCCTTTCATGATTGTCGGCGGGGCGACATGGACAGAGGCGGCGGTCAGGGATATTCAGGAGTTTGCCGCCGCTCACGGCATTCCGGTCGGGGCGTCGCTGCGCTCGCAGGATTGTTTTGACAATCGCCATCCCAACTATGCGGGCGATGTCGGCATTGCGCTCAATCCGAAGCTGGCACAACGCATCCGCGAAAGCGACCTGCTGATTGTCGTCGGTCCGCGCCTTGGCGAGATGACGACGCAGGGCTACACGTTGATTGAGGTGCCAAATCCGGCCATGTCGCTGGTGCATGTGCATCCGGGCGTGGCGGAGCTGGGCCGGGTCTATCTTCCCGATATTGCCATAAACGCCCGCATGCCGGAATTTGCGGCGGCGGCGCGCGGCCTCACGGGCGGCCGGGCGGAGAGCCGCGCCGACTGGGTTGCCGCCGCGCGCGAAGATTATCTGGCGCGAATCCGTCCGACCGAGGTGCCGGGCCCGGTCAATCTCGGGAAAATCGTTGCCTGGCTCAATGAAACCCTGCCCGAAGATGCCATCATCACGGCCGGGGCGGGGAATTACGCGGTCTGGGCACATCGGTTTTTCCAGCATAAAAAATTCCGCACCCAGCTTGCGCCAACCAGCGGCGCGATGGGGTACAGCGTTCCCGCCGCCATCAGCGCCAAGCTGACGGAGCCGGGGCGGACCGTGGTCAGCTTCAATGGCGATGGCTGCTTCATGATGCTGGGGCAGGAGTTGGCGACCGCGATGCAGTTCGATGCGGCGGTTATTTTCATAATTGTCAATAATGGGATGCTGGGCACCATCCGGATGCATCAGGAGCGGGGCTATCCTGAACGGGTGCATGCGACAACGCTCGCCAATCCGGATTTTGCGGCGCTGGCCCGCGCCTATGGGGCGTTTGGCGAGAAAGTCACCCGGACAGAAGACTTTGCCGGCGTTTTCAAGGCGGCGCAGGCGGCAGGCAAGGCGGCGGTCATCGAACTGATTGTGGATAGTGAGGCTTTGACGCCGGAACAGAGTCTTGCCGCCGTCCGCGCGCAGGGTAAGATGGCCAAGGCCGACTGAATTCCGCGTGTTTCATAAAGAGAACATATTAGTATGATTGATCTGTATACATGGACAACCCCGAATGGGCGCAAGATTTCCATTCTGTTGGAAGAGCTTGATCTGCCCTACCGGGTGATCCCGATTGATATCACGAAGGGAGAGCAGAAAAAGCCGGAATTTCTGGCAATTTCGCCCAACGGACGCATTCCGGCGATCTTCGATTCCGAGACGGGCATCCGTATGATGGAGTCCGGTGCCATCATGCTGTATCTTGCAAAAAAGGCAGGCGGGAAACTCATCCCGCAGGATGAAACATCTTACTGTCAGATGATGGAGTGGCTGATGTGGCAGATGTCCGGCTTTGGCCCCATGTGCGGGCAGGTGCATCATTTTGTGCATTTCAACCCCGGCAAGTCGGACTATGCGGAAGACCGGTTCCTCAATGAGGTAAAACGGCTTTACACGGTGCTGGACGAAGCCTTGTCGGAGCGGGATTTCGTCGCCGGGGAGTATAGCATTGCCGACATCGCCATCTGGCCCTGGGTTTCCCGGTTTGAATGGCAAACCATTGATCTGGACCAATATCCTAACGTGAAAGGTTGGTACGGCCGGATTGCCGATCGTCCCGCCGTGCAGAAAGGATATCATATTCCGGCGTTCGTTACCGATATTCCTCGTTAACCTCACTGTGGGGCACAGGAAATTTTCTCTCCCGTTAAGGGATATTAAACAGGTTGTTTTATATGTTGTGTGCAGGAGTTGAATCCCTAAAAAAAGTATAAAAGGCGGAAGGTCCGAGTAAGACAATGAACGGTTTTTTCGTGGGTGAGGGAACCCTTCTCGTCCAGTGCGTGGAGGAATTCAAACGTGCAGGCGGGGCAGTTTCCGGAGTTTTGAGCAGTGAGCCACGGGTCCGCGCCTGGGCAGTGGCGGAAGGATTGCCGCTTTTCGGATCGCCGGAGGATGCGGGTCTTCGCGATCTTGCCTTCGATTATCTGTTCAGCATCGTCAATCTGACGATCTTCCCGCAGCATCTGCCCGTACAGGCGCGGAAGTTCGCCATCAACTTTTTTGATGGTCCGCTACCCAAATATACCGGCATCAATGTCACGTCCTGGGCGCTGATGAACGGCGAGACATCGCATGCGGTCACCTGGCATGAAATGAAGGAAACGCCGGATGCAGGGCGTCTCCTGAAATCCGGACCGGTCGAGATTTCTCCCGATGAAACATCCATGAGCCTCAATGCAAAATGTTATGAGGCCGGGCTCGCCTCCTTCGCCCTGCTGGTGCAGGATTTGAAAGAAGACCGCCTTGCGCCCGTTCAACAGGGCGTGGAAAAGAATGTCTATACCGCCGATATGCGCCCGGCAAACCTGGGGGCGCTCGATTTCACCAAGCCCGCAGTTGAGCTCGACCGGTTGGTTCGCGCGCTTGATTTTGGCACTTATGCCAATCCGCTCGGGGCGGCGAAAATCTGGTCTGGCAAGGGTATCTCTCTGGTTGGAAGCCTGAAAGTCAAGGACGGGCCTGCCTCCGCCCCTGCCGGGCATGTTGTTTCTGTGGATGATGAGACGGTTACCGTTTCTGCCGCAGATCACGATGTGGTTTTAGGGAATT
Organism: uncultured Alphaproteobacteria bacterium; assembly: GCA_963971675.1. Lineage (GTDB taxonomy): Bacteria > Pseudomonadota > Alphaproteobacteria > Sneathiellales > Sneathiellaceae > Sneathiella. Next base: position 163,109 of record CAXASQ010000003.1, read on the forward strand.
TCCGGTGCCTCGCCGGGGAACCACGCCATCCGAATGCCCTGGGATTGCAGCCGGGCGGACAGATTCCGCCCTTGCCAACGCTTGACGCCGAGATGATTGACGCAACCGCGCGCGGGGAAGTTTACTGGCAGAAGGCTCTTGCTGGAGCTCAGCCGCCGCAGTCGCCCTATTCCGCAAACCGCGACCTGGCGGTGGGCGCGGTGGCGACGCCGCTGTCGCTTGACCGCGCGCTTGATATGGATGAGGCCGCTGCCGCGTTTCTTGTCTGGCATTCCCTTCTGATGGGGGCGAAGACGGTTTCTTGCGGCGTCGATAGTGAGGCCGGGGCGCATCCGTTGCTTGCGCCGAGCCAGCTTGTCACCCTGGAGGTGGATGCCGCCGCGACTGTTACCGAAGCGATCAACAGCTATCGCAAGGCAAAGGCGGAGGGTGTTACAGCGGGTCCGCGCAGCGTTGATCTTATCGCCCGTCTACCTGATCTTGCCGCCCGTGACGCCGCGTTGCGGTCCCTGCGGGTCGCGGTCACGTCAAAAGAGGGCGCCGATGCGGAACTGCTGGAGGATCGGCACCTGCTGCTGGTCGTTGGGCCGAACCCGCGGCTTATTGTGCGTACGGGGTTATATGGGCGCGAAATGCTTGGCTTTATCGCCCGCGACCTCGGCTTTTTCCTGAATGCCTTTGCCGCGAATGATGCCTCGGCGCTGAAAACCCTCCCGCTCACCGATCCGTCTGAAGAAAAGATCGGCATGGATCATATGGGGGTCGATTATCCGCGCGACAAACGCATCCATGAGGTCATCCGGGAGCAGGTTCGGAAAACGCCGGACGCCATTGCGCTGAAAGCGGATGAAGATGTGCTGAGCTATGCCGAGCTGGACCGCCGGGCCGATGCGCTGGCGGCGAAGCTGGCGGCGCGCGGGGCGAAACGGGGCGTCATTGTCGGGCTCTGCATGGAGCGGCGAACGGATCTCGTGATCTCGCTGTTGGCCATTTTGAAAACCGGCGCGGGCTATCTGCCGCTTGATCCGGCCTATCCGGCGGAACGTGTTGCCTTCATGATCGAGGACAGCAATACCCCGATTGTTGTCGCCAGCCCGACGACCGAGTTCAAGTTCCGCCTTGATCCGGGAAAAGTGGTGTACCCAGATGCCGCTGGGAATGACAGTTTCACGGTCCCGGACGGAGAGACGGCCGATCTTGCCTATATGATGTATACGTCCGGCTCCACCGGCTTGCCGAAGGGCGTGATGCTGACGCATCGCAATATCGTCAACTTCTTTACCGGAACCGATCTGACGGTCCCGCATGATGGAGAAGTGCGCCTGCTGGCCATTACCTCTGTGTCCTTCGATATTTCCGTTCTGGAAATTTTCTGGTCACTCGCGCGCGGCTTCACGGTTGTGCTGCAGACGGATGGCGCGGCGTCCGCGCCGGTGCCGGGATTCAGCCTGTTCTATTTTGCCTCCGAAGTGGCGGGTAGCGGCCATGAAGCCTATCGTCTGCTGCTGCAGGGCGCAAAATTTGCCGATGACAACGGCTTTGAGGCGATCTGGACACCGGAGCGGCATTTCCATGCCTTTGGCGGGCTCTATCCGAACCCGGCGATCAGTTCGGCGGCCGTCGCGGCGATGACGAAGAATGTCGATATCCGCGCCGGTTCCTGCGTCTTGCCGCTGCATAACACGGTGCGGGCGGCCGAGGACTGGGCGCTGGTAGATAATATCTCCGCCGGGCGCGCCGGGATTGCGATTGCCAGCGGCTGGCAGCCTAATGATTTCGTGTTGCAACCGGAAAATTTTGAAAACCGCAAGGATGTGATGCTGGACGGCATTGATACCTTGCGCAAGCTGTGGCGTGGCGAGAGTATCCGATTGCCGAACCACAAGGGGGAAGAGGTGGAAATTTCCACGCTGCCGCGCCCCGTCAAGGGGGAAATCCCCCTCTGGATCACGGCGGCAGGCAATCCGGAGACATTCGCGGCCGCGGCCCGCAAGGGCTGTTATGTCTTGACCCATCTGCTGGGTCAGAAATTCGAGGATGTGGCGGAGAAAATCCGTGCCTACCGGATGGCCTGGCGGGAGTCGGGGCATCCCGGCACAGGCAAGGTCTCGCTGATGCTGCATACCTTTGTCGGTGAGGATGAGGATTGGGTGCGCGAAACCGTGCGCGGACCGATGAAGGAGTATCTGAAAAGCTCTGTTGATCTGCTTCGCCGCGCGTCCTGGAGTTCACCGACCTTCAAGCAGAAGGCCGATGCAACCGGGGTCACGCCGCAGGAAGTGTTTGAAAAACAGGAGCTTACAGAAGAAGAGATGGATGCGCTCCTGACCCATGCGTTTGAGCGTTATTACGAGACAAGCGGTCTGTTTGGAACACCGGAAAGCTGCCAGGAGCTGGTGCGCGAGATTGCCCGCATGGGCGTTGACGAAATTGCCTGCCTGATCGACTTCGGCGTGGATACGGATCTGGTGCTGAAGCATCTCACCTATATCAATGACCTGAAGAACAACCTGATTGCCGAGGGCGGCGTGGCCCGCCAGGCATCGGTCGCCGAGCAGATCGCCGAGCATGACATCACCCATTTCCAGTGCACGCCGTCGATGGCGTCTTTTCTGGTTGCGGAAGCGGCGGGCCGGACGGCGCTTGGCAGGCTTCAGGTGATGATGGTGGGCGGCGAAGGCTTCCCGCCGGAGCTGGCGCGTAACCTGCGCACGCATCTGAAAGGATCGCTGCTCAATATGTATGGCACGACGGAAACGGCCGTCTGGTCCTCCGTTGCCGATTTGAAAGCAATCGGCGACACCATCCCGCTGGGAGAGGCCATGGCCAACACCATTTATTCCGTCCGGAATGAATTCGGTCAGGCCTTGCCGAGCGGCGTTGCCGGGGAACTCTGGATTGGCGGGGACGGCGTGGCGAGAGGCTACTGGAATCGTGAGGAGCTGACGGCGCAGCGTTTTCTTGAGACATCCGAAGGGCGTTATTACCGGACCGGTGATCTGGTCAGGCATATGCCGGACGGGCGGTTAGAATTCCATGGGCGGATGGACAATCAGGTGAAGGTGCGCGGCCACCGGATCGAACTTGGCGAGATCGAGGCGAAGCTCGGCGCCCTGGAAGAAATCAAGGAGGCGGCAGTAACCGTGTTCGAGACAGGTGACAGCGACAAGCGACTGGTGGCTTTTGCGACCGCCGCGCCGGGTTATACGATTGATCCGCAAGGAGTGCGCAAGAAACTGGGAGAGGTGTTGCCGGAATTCATGACGCCGTCGCAGGTGGTTGTCCTCGACAAGATGCCGCAAACACCGAATGGCAAGATTGACCGCAAGGCCCTGCCGAAACCGCAAGGCAAGACATCCGCGGCGACGGAAGCGGCGCAAAGCGATACGGAAGCGGCCATCGCCAAAATCTGGTGCGAGGCGCTGGGCCTTGGCGAAGTGGGGGTCAGCGACAACTTCTTTGACCTTGGTGGCCATTCATTGCTGGTGGTGCAGGTGCAGCGCCGCCTGAAGGAGCTGTTCGATAAGGAAGTGGCCATTACCGATATGTTCCGTTTCTCGACCATTCAGGCGCTGGCCCGGCGTATTGACGGCGGGACGGGAGAAGGAGAGACGACCGCAGCCATGCGCGGGGCACAGCGGGCCGCCGCCCGCCGGGCCCGGCTCGCCGCACGGGGCGGGACAGCCACACAATAGAAACAGGGCGGCTGTACATTGATAAATATCTTTGGCAGGATGATTCCCGTCAGGGGGGCGGATCACCCGGACATGGTAAAAGCAGGATATGACAGATAATACAGGGGCAGCAGAGGCATCTGACAGGATCGCCATTGTGGGAATGGCGGGACGGTTTCCCTCTGCCCGCACCGTTTCGCAACTCTGGAATCTGCTCTCGGAAGGGCGCATCGGGACGCGCTGGTTCACCGATGAGGAGATGCTTGCGAACGGGGTGAGTCCGAAAGAGCTGGCTGACCCTGCTTATGTACGGGCGGCGAACTATCTTTCCGATATGGAATGCTTTGACGCCGGATTTTTCGGGTTTTCGCCGCGGGAAGCCTCCATTCTCGATCCGCAGCATCGGCATTTCCTGGAATGCGCCTGGGAAGCGCTTGAAGATGCCGGTCATATGCCGGAGCATTTCGACGGACGCATCGGTGTGTTCGCCGGGTCCGGCATGCAGGCTTATCTCCCGTTCAACCTGCTGACCAACCCCGATCTGGTGGCGGAAATCGGTATGTTCCTGCTCCGTCATACCGGCAATGACAAGGATTTCCTCACCACTCGGCTGTCTTACATCCTGAACCTTCAGGGCCCGTCGGTTGCCATTCAGACAGCCTGCTCCACCTCGCTTGTGGCGGTGCATCAGGCGGCGGCCAGTCTTCTCTCCATGGAATGCGACATGGCGATTGCGGGCGGCGTCACGGTCGAGCTGCCGCATCGGCATGGATATAAATTCGCGGGCGGCGAAATCCAGTCACCGGACGGGCTGTGCCGCCCGTTCGATAATGACAGCGAGGGTACGGTGTTCGGTTCCGGTGCGGCCCTTGTGGTGCTGCGGCGTCTGGAAGATGCGCTTGCTGACGGGGATGATATCAAGGCGGTGCTGATCGGCTCCGCCGTCAACAACGATGGGGCGCAGAAGGCCGGATATCTCGCGCCCAGTGTGGATGGGCAGGCCGAAGCGGCAGCCGAAGCGCTCGCCATTGCCAATGTGCCTGCGGAAACGGTCAGCTATGTGGAGGCGCATGGCACGGGCACGCCGGTGGGTGATCCGATCGAACTGGCCGGTCTGTCGCAGGTCTATGGGGCGGGCGGCACAGGCTTTTGCGGCATCGGCTCGGTCAAAAGCAATATCGGCCATCTGGATACCGCGGCGGGGGCGACCAGCCTGATCAAGGTGGTGGAGGCACTGCGTCACGAGGTCATTCCCGCGTCGCTTCATTACAAAACACCGAACAGCCGCTTTGATATTGCGAACAGCCCGTTCTATGTGGTGTCGGAACGTCGCCCCTGGCCGCGCGGCGCCGTCCCCCGCCGGGCGGGGATCAACTCCCTCGGCGTTGGCGGGACAAACGCCCATGCGATTGTTGAAGAGGCGCCGCGGCGCCCTGCCATACAGCGGGAGGAAAGCTGGCGACTGTTTCCCTTTTCGGCGCGCAATGTGGCGGCGCTGGATGGATTGCGGGATAAATGGCGGGAGTTTGTCAACTCGCCCGGCATGCCGGACCTTGCCGATGCGGCCTATACCCTGCGGCACGGCCGTCGGGAATTTGCGGCGCGCCGCGCCGTTGTCGCGAAAACGCAAGATGATCTGAAGGCGGCGCTGTGGGGGGAGGCGCCGGCTCATGTGATGAATGGCATGGCGGAAAAAGGCCCGGCGGAAGTTGTCTTCATGTTTCCGGGCGGCGGGGCGCAATATCCGGGGGCCGGGGCCGGGCTGCTGACCACTTCGGATGCTTTCCGTGCGGCTGTTGATGACTGTTTTGCGCAAATTCCGCTGGATGCTCCGGCCGATTTGCGCGCGACCATGTTTGAAAGAACACTGGAGGATGCGGAGGCGCGGGGGCGGATGGAAATGTCCGGCTATGCCATTCCCGCCCTTTTTATCCTCGAATATGCCTATGCCCGAATGTTCCAGAGTTGGGGGATCGAGCCCGCTGCTATTCTCGGTCATAGCGCGGGGGAATATGCGGGTGCGGTCATCGCCGGGGTGATGTCGCTTGCCGATGCGCTGAAAGTCGTTGTCTGGCGTGGCAAGGTGATGGATGCCGCCGCTGCAGGCGCCATGAGCATTATCCCCGCCCCGCATCAGAAAGTGCGGGAAATGATCGGCGATGCCCTGGATATCGCGGCGCTGAATGCGCCGGACCTGTGCGTTGTTTCGGGGGAAGTCGCGGAGGTGGCGGCGCTCGAAACCCGGTTGAAGGGCACGGAGTATGAGGCGACACGGGTGCGTATCAATGTCGCTGCCCACAGCCGTATTCTGGATGATCAGCTTGATAATTTCCGGAAAGGCATTGAGGGAATTAATCTGCAAGACCCGGAGATTCCCTTTGTCTCCTCCTTGCGGGGCCGCTGGCCGGAGGCCGGGGATTTCTCGACCATTGACTATTGGGTCAGGCATCTGCGGCAGACGGTGCTGTTCGCCGATACCGTGGAAACCGTTCTGGAAAAGCCCGGCCGTATCCTGCTGGAAGTCGGGCCGGGGCAGACACTCGGGCCGCTCGCCGAGATGAGCGCCGGGAAATATGATCCACTTGCCGTCATCTCCGCCGGTCGCCCACCGAAAGAGGCGGATGATGATATGGCGCGCGCTCTTGCGGCGGCGGGACGCATCTGGACGGCGGGCGGGGAGATTGACTGGCACGCCCTCCCCGGATCAAAGGGCCGCCGGGTGTCCCTCCCGACCTATGCCTTTGCCAAGGAGCGTCACTGGATCGAGCCCGGAAAAGGCCTGTTGGCCGAGACAGCCGAAGTGGAGGCCGACAGCGCCATTCACCTGACCCGGAGTGAAAATCTGGATGACTGGTTTGTCACCAAGCGCTGGAATCTGGCGCCGGTACCGCCAGCGGAAGTGCGTCATGGCGGGCTATGGTTGCTGTTTCATGGCGGGGATCCGGTGTCGGAAGCGCTGGCCCGGTTGCTGGCGGAGCGACGGGAGACGGTCGCCATTGTCCGGCCAGGAGACAATTTTTCCAAAGAAAACAATGAATACCGCGTGGCGCCGGATAGCGTTGAGGATTTCGAAACCCTGTTTGAAACCCTTGGGGAGATGCCTGTCCATATCCTCGATGGCTGGCCTATGGCGTCTGCCGTGGATGGGCAGGCGGGGTTGTTTGATGCGGCGTTCTGTCTTGTCCGGACTATTCAGTCCGTTGATCCGGCCGAGGATGTGCGGGTTACCTTTATTGGCAGTGGCGGCGTTTCCGTGAAGGGCGAGGACATTCCCTATCCCGCCCTTGCCACACTGATCGGCCCGGTTCGGGTTGCGCCGCGCGAAGTGCCGGGCCTGCATTGCCAGTATGTGGATAGTGAAGCGGGGGAAGATCCGTTCTGGCTGGCCAAAGCCATTCTGGATGAACAGGACGGCGCGACATCCGATGATTTGATTGCTTTCCGGGGGCGGCAACGCTATGCGCAGGCTCTTGAAAAGCTTTCCGTATCCCCGGCAGATGAGGTGCCGAAACGCCTGAAAGAAAACGGGCGTTATGTGATTACCGGCGGCGCGGGCGGCATCGGCATAACGCTGGCCCGCTATCTGGGCGTTCGGGCGCGGGCGAAAATTGCCTTGATCGGCCGTTCGACCTTCCCACCGCGTTCGGAGTGGGAGGGCCTGCTGGCCCGGTCTTCGGTCTCGTTGCAGTCCGTTGTTATTCAGGCCATCCGTGAGATTGAGGCGGCGGGCGGCGAGGTGCTGCTTGTCTCCGCCGATGTAACGGACAGGCAGGCGCTCAAATCGGCTCTTGAGACCATTCGGGAGGCCTTTGGGGGCATTGACGGGCTGTTTCATGGCGCGGGCCTTATGGATGACGCGCCCATGCTGGGCAAAGGCCTGGAGGATACGCATCGCGTGCTTGCGCCAAAAGTGACGGGCGGCGCCAACCTGGCCGCGCTTCTCCCCGACGGATCTCTGGATTTCTTTGCCGTTTTCTCCTCGACCTCCGTTGTCACGGCGCCGCCGGGGCAGGTCGATTATGTGGCCGCAAACAGTTATCTTGAAAGCCTGGCCGCCGCACGTCGTGACGGGCTGGCTATTTCATGGGGCGTTTGGCGCGATGTCGGCATGGCGGCGCGCGCCTATCGTCATATGGATGAGACTGCCGCAGGGCCGCATCCCCTGCTCGGCCCGATGGAAACGCAGGAAAAGGGGGTGCTTTCCTTTACGTCCTATTATGATCCGGCGGCGCTTTGGGTGCTGAATGAACATGCGGTCGGCGGGGTGCCCGTCCTGCCCGGAACGGCCTATGTGGAAATCGCCTGCGCCGCGATGAGCGCAGCGGCGGCGGGCCGGAAATGGGAACTGCATTCCCTGTCGCTGATGAGTCCGATGGTGTTTCCGGATGGTGCGCGGATGCGGGTTGTTGTGACCCTGACCCCCACTGAACGCGGATTTGAATTTCAGGTGATGAGCAGCAAATCGGCGGAGGCGCCGCTGATAGAGCATGCCCGCGCGCAAATCATTCTGAAACGGCTGTATGACCGCCGCCCGCCCCGTTCGTTACAAGCGACGGGCCCTCTTGCCATTGCAGATTACAGTGGCCGGGATTCGCAAGGAGAATTGATCGACTTTGGCCCTCGCTGGGACAATATCGGGGAAATTCGCACAGGTAGGGGCGAAATCGAAGCCGATTTTACTTTGCCTGAGGCTTTCGCATCAGACCTGAAAGATTATTCGGCGCATCCGGGTTTGACCGATACGGCGGCGACAATCGGGCTGTATCTTCTCTCCGATATCGGCCGGAAAGGGGCATTTTATGCGCCCATGTCCATTGACCGCTTGCGTATTTTCGGCTCCCTGCCGCGCTGGTTTAAAACCCGCGCCCGGCTGGTCGCGGAAACGCCCGGTCGGTATGCCAGCTTCGATGTCATCTTCACAGATGATCTCGGCACGGTGCTGATGATCTGGGAAGGGTTCGCGCTCAGCCGTATCGAGGGAGAGTCATTTGATGAGGCCAGCACGTCCGAGCAGCTTGTCGATGTGCTGATCGCACAAGGCATTGGCATAACAGAGGCGGAGGCCGTCTTTGACCGCTTGTTCAATTCCGATGCGAACTCCCTGGTTGTCTCTCCGACCTCCATGGCAGATATTGCGCGCGAAATGGCCCGCATTGGCGCGAACCGCAAAAAGCAGACGGCGCGGGCAGCCGTGGAAGAGGGTGCCCCCTCGGCCGTTTATGCCAACACGGTAGAAGAGAAAATCGCGACCTTCTGGTCAGACCTTCTGGGGGTCAACCAGCCGGAGCCAGAAGCGGACTTTTTTGATCTTGGCGGGCATTCGCTGGCTGCCGTGCGGCTTTTTGCGAAAATCCGTAAGGAATATGCGACCGATCTGCCGCTTGCCACCCTGTTCCAGGCGCCGACGCTGCGCCTGCTGTCCAATATGGTGATCCAGAAAGGAAATCTGGAAGTGACGAAGGTTGCTGTGGCCGATGACGCTCTGGCGACGGAGGAAGAAGCCTGGTCGCCGCTGGTTCGTATCAAGGCAGGGGCGGCAGAAATAAAACCCCTGTATCTGGTACATGGCGCGGGTGGTAATGTGCTCAATTTCCGCTCTCTTTCCGGCTATCTCGATCCGCGCGTGCCGTTCTATGCGCTGCGGGCGCTCGGTTCGGACGGGGGCGCGGAGATTCATCAAACCATTGAAGAGATGGCAAGCTGTTATGTGGAGGCGGTTCTCAAAAACCAGCCGGAAGGGCCGTATCATCTCGCCGGCTATTCGGGTGGTGGCGTGATTGCCTTTGAAATGGCGCAGCAGCTTCGCCGTGCCGGGCATGAGGTTGGCCATCTGATCTTCTTTGACACGCTGGCGCCGGAAATCGAACCGCACCGCATCACCCTGCTGGAAAAAATCTGGATGGCCCGCCACTGGAGTCTTGGCTTCGCGCTGCGCTGGCCGCTGCGTAAATGGCAGAGCCGCGCCGCCCGGCATGAAATGGCGCAAATCTCGGCCCTGCTTGCAGAGGGGAAGCATATCCCTGACGAATTGATCGGCCGGCGGATGACCCAGGCCTATCTTGAAGCGGAAGGCCGATATCGCCCTGAAGACTATCCGGAGGATGTGCTGCTCTTCAAGGGGAGCGAGGCGAGTGTCGAATTTCTCCGTGCGGGGACCTATCTCGGCTGGGACAGATATATTTCAGGCAATATCGATGTGATGGTCTTTGATTGCGATCACTTCAATATGATGATTGATCCGACGATTGGCGAGATTGGCAAGATCGTGAATGAGCTGTTGCTCAATCGGTGAGGCGGTCATGCGTGACATGTGTGCGATAGAAGGCCACCGCATCCCGATATAGACCGGCTTCTCCCAGGTTCACATGCGTTCCCTGCGGATAGGCATGAAATTCCTTCGGCTGCACCGCGGCCTCAAACAAACGTTCCCCCGACGCCATTGAAATGGCGCTGTCCTGCTCTCCGTGAAACTGGATGAGGGGCGCATTGATACGGGCAATGCGATCCATGGAGTCATAGCGTTCCCGTGTCATGAGGCGACAGAAGGGCAGGCGGTAATATCTGTCCGTGAAATAGTCGCAGAAACGGGCATAGGCGGCCTCCAGCGTGAGGGCGGCGATCTGACGTTCCGTGGCGAGCCGGACAGCGATGCCACTTCCCAGACTATAGCCATGGGCAATACGGTTTTGCGGCGGCACGGGGGTGCCCATCAGCGCATCAAGCTGATCGTAAAGGGCGCGGGCGTCGGCAGCGAAATTTTCTTCCGACGGAGTGCCGTCTTGCCCGCTGGAGCCGCGATAGACGAGGGCCGCAAGGCCATATCCCTGATCCAGAAAGGGCGCCAGACGACCGACAGACGGACCGATGGATGTGAAATTCCCCATAAAATAGAGAATAACCGGCGCATTTCCGGTTGGCGGCTTGATCCAGGCGGCAACGCGCTGACCATCTTCGGAGGCAAATGTCACTTCGCGCACGCCATCGAGATTGTATTTTTCAGGACCATCCGCCGTCTGACCGAACCTGTAAATGGACCCATAGAAAAGATGCAGTGCGCCATAGCCCGCAATAATGAGCAGGAGAATGACGGCGCCAAGAATGATCAGGCCGTTCTGGATCGTCATGAATGTTGTTCCTCCTCTTCCCGGTCCGCTTGGTCGGGATCGGGATTGTGAGCGGCGGGCAGAGACGGGTCAAGGCGGAATTCCATGTAAAACAACCATTATGGTGTCCTTCTGACAAGATGCGGGCAGAAAAAGCACCATAATGGTTTCAGATTAACGGACTGTTTACCATAATGGTTGTCCGCTCTTACAGATCCCGCGCGGCGAAAAAAGCCTGCCGTCCGACCTTCGACCAGCCCCGCGATAATGTGCGGGCCTGTTCGTAGGAGGCGAGGATATCCTCGGCAAGTGGATCTCCGGTAACAAAGCCGCGAATAAGGTCGGGAGCGATTTCGGCAGCCCGTTTCAGAAGGTCGGCGGGGAATTCGCGAATTTTTACCGCCTCATTAGCGGCGAGTTCGCGAAGAGCGCGGGCATTTTCCCAATCCGCCTCCGACAGTCCAAAGGCATTTTCCGCCGCACAGGCATTGGCAACGATGGCCTTCAAATCCTCCTCAAGCCCGTTATAGGCCGTCCGGTTGACTAGGCATTCCGCTGTGCCGTTCGGTTTGTTGAAGGACGGCCAGTAGTAATTGGGCGCGGCCTTGAAGAAGCCGAAGGCCCGGTCACTCCAGGGACCAAGATACTCCACCGCATCGACCAGCCCGCTTTGTAGGCCGGGGTAGATATCCCCGGGCGCGAGGAGCACGCTGGTCGCGCCGAGCTGTTCGAAAAGATCGCCGCCGAGACCGGCGCTGCGGATTTTGACGCCCCGCATATCAGCGAGCGAACGGATCTCATCCTTGAACCAGCCACCCATCTGGCTGCCCGAATTTCCTGCCATAAAAGGTTTGATATCAAAGGGTTGGTAGAGCTTGTCCCAAAGCTCCTGCCCGCCGCCCTGATAAATCCAGGCCATATGCTCATGGGGGGCGAGGCCGAAGGGGAGGGTGGTGAAGAAAACGCTGGCTTTCGCCTTGCCCTGCCAGAAGAAAGAGGCCGTATGGGCAAGCTCCGCCGTGCCCCGGCCGACAGCATCAAAAACTTCAAGGGGGGGAACAATTTCATTGGCGGCATAAAGCTTGACGGTCAGCCTGCCGCCGCTCATCTCGGTGATGCGCTGCGCAAGCCGCTCCGCCGTTACGCCAACGCCCGGTGCGTTTTTAGGCCAGGAAGTGACCATTTTCCATTCCCGCACACCGCTGGCGAGGGCGGGGCTTGCAAAGCTCCCCGCGGCGGTGAAGCCGGCGGCGCTGGTGGCAAGAAAATTCCGGCGTGAAACAGTTTTTAAGGTCATTAATCCTTCCTTTCCTGAAGGCTGGTCTGACTGAATTGATAGAGATGATCGAGAAGAGCAAAGGCGAAGCTTCCGGGGCCGGCACTCTCACATGCTGCCCGCTCTCCCGCTTTGCCAAACAGTTCAAGGCCGGTCGTTACAGCCTGAAGCCGCGTGTCCGGTTTGCTGACCGCGAGACAGGCCGCCAGCAGCGCTGTTCCCGCGCAGCCGATACCGGTCACCTGGCTCATCAGCTTATGGCCGCCTTCAACGGTGATTTCCATGCTTCCGTCGGTGACAAGATCAGTGACGCCGGTCATGGCGACAATGGCGCCGGTTTCCCGGGCGAGTTCAACGGGCGGCAAGCCAAGCGTTGCGATTTCCCCCGCATTGCCGCGGATCAGCGCCGGACCAAGCGCGAGCAGTTTCTTTGCGTAAGTGGCGCGCGGTGTTGACCGGTCTATGAATACGGGATCGAAAATCCATGGCACTCCATTCTCCCGCGCGGCCTCGATCGCCACTTTGATCGAAGTTTTTAAATCGCCGTCAAGGGTGCCGATATTGACAAGAAGCGCATCCGCGCTTTTCGTGAAATCGGCGACTTCTGTGACATCCGAGGACATTGACGGGATGGCGTTGATCGCGAGAAGCGTATTGGCGGTCAGGGCCTGGACAACAGTATTGGTGAGACAATGCACCTTCGGCTGGTGCGTGCCGACCTCTTTCAATAGCGCCAGTATCTTGTCATCACGCATCTTCTTTCCTTCCATTTTTCGGGGAAAGGGGCGCGAATTACATGGTATGACGATGAACCGGCCTCAATTCCCTCCGCCGGTTCTAACCGGATCAGGTTCTGCGGGTCGGCGATTTGCCTCTCAGCCATCATGGCACCCCGATGAGTAATTCACATCTTAAGGCCCGGACGCGGATTTGCAATGGAATTTTGGAATTAGAAAAACTAATCCATAAGGACAACAAAACTATTGTGACACTTTATTTCCCTTCATGGTAGTTTAGAGCATAATAACAGCCAGCAACCGGCCAGGGACGCGCCGCAATTTCGGACAGGAAATCCCCGTGACACAAGAGAAACTCCGCTTTACCTATCTCAATTTTGGCCATTTTCTCGACCATCTTTTCATGCTGATTTTCGCAAAGGCGGCGTTCAGCGCCGGAATTGCGTTCGGCCTTGCGGAAGACGGGGCCTATGCGGACATGATTCCTTACGGCATTCCCTCGTTGATTCTGTTCGGTGCTGGTGCGCCCCTGGCGGCGTATCTTGCGGATAAATGGAGCCGCATCAACATGATGACAGTCTTTTTTGTCGGTATGGGGCTGTCTGCAATCGTCACCGGCTTCGCCACATCGCCATTGCAGATCGCCCTTGGGCTTGCGGCGATTGGACTGTTTGCCTCCATCTACCATCCGGTTGGCATCGCCATGATTGCGCAGGGCGGTGGACGGGTCGGCTGGCGCATCGGCATCAATGGAGTCTGGGGCAACATGGGCGTTGCCGCCGCGCCACTGATCACCGGCTTTATCCTGGCCAGCTATAGCTGGCAGCTTGCCTTTATCCTTCCCGGCATTGCGGCCGTTCTGACAGGCATTACCTTTTTCTTTTTTGCCCGGCGGGGCGGCATGAAAGTGCCCGCCTATACGACGGGGAAAAAAGAAACCATCGGCTTCCGTCCGGGCTGGAAGCGGGCGCTGGCCGCCATCATGCTGGTCACCTCGGCGGGCGGATTTGTGTTCGGAACCATGACCTTCATCATCCCGCGGATGTTTGAGGTCAGCCTGCCTGGCGTGACCTCGGATGTGGCGACAACCGGGTTGCTGGCCGCGCTCGTATACGCTATTGCGGCTTTCGCGCAGCTTCTGGTCGGTCGTTTGATTGATAGTTACCGGATCAAGCCGGTGCTGTTTTTCATTGCCCTTGCGCAGCCGATCCTGATCGGCATCATGGCGATGCAAACGGATTATGCGCTGTTCTTCGCAACTCTTGTCGCGATGAGCTTTGTGTTCGGCCAGATACCGATCACCGATACGGTCATTTCCCATTATGTGCCGGATGCCTGGCGGGCCAAAGTAATGGCGGTGAAGCTGATGCTCAATCTGGTGATCGGTGCGCTGTCCCTGATGGCGGCCCGTTATATTCTGGAGGCGGGGGCCGGATTTTCCGGCATTATTTCCGTTGTCGCCATTGTGGCTGCCTTCATCTCCCTTGCCGCGCTCATCCTGCCCGGGCGTATCCGGCGGGATGTACCGCCGACGCCGGGCGCATTGGCGGCGGCGGAATAACCGGGATCGAGACGATTGCCGGACGCGATTGTTTTTGGCATAGTTTAGAAAAACCATAAGTAAGGGAGGCACTATGCAAACCGCCACCGTCGTCCGGCCCAGACAACAGCTTGCCCCGCCGGTTCGTCTCGACCCTGCTTTTTCCGATCCGGAAGCGGTGGTCGATCTGATAGAAAAAGGAAGCCCTTACAAGACGCTTTCCGCCGTGCACAAGAATACGGGGGAAACCTCCGGGGGGTGGTTCCGCAACTTCTGGGCGCTGGGCGGCAAGGTTGTGTTTGCCGGGGCGGAACCGTTCTTTTATAACCCCGAATTTATCGCCGCCGCGCAGCAGTCCTTTAATGCCGAAGTCATTCGCCCTGTCGCCATGATGACAAATCTGAATCTGCCGGCGGCGGGCTTGCCGCCGCACCAGGATTTGCCGTTCTTTCGCGGCGCGCAGAACCGGGAGGTGCCGAGCTGGATGCTGGCGCCCATGGGATATTCCTCCCTGTTTCATGACTGGGCCATTCCCGTCGCGTCGGCCATTACCTGGTTTTATGACGGCGAAGGCGGGGAGTTTGAATATTGGCCGGACGGGTTTGATGCGCCATCGAAGACCGAGCGTCCGCCCTACAGCAATTGCTGCGTCCTCGCGGATAATGAATATATGTTCCATCGCGTTGGTGCCGTCGGCCCGGAAGCGGAGCATGATCTTTATACCGGCCTTGGTCATCATGCCCGGCTGATCCTGACGGAGGCGGGGCATTGGCAGGTCGAGGATGAGGGGAGGATTGTTGCCGAACTCGAATATTCGAAAGTGCGCCTTTCCGTGCTCTGGAAGGGTTATTGTTTCCGTGACGGGGCGGAGGCGGCCGCCTATGACGATCACAGCCGCGACCTGACAACGGACCTGATCATTGATATCTTCCGCAGCGATCTGGCGGCGCGGGGCATACAGGTGAAGCGACCGGAGGATTTCTGGACTGATGCGGACTGGAAAGAAACGATTACAACTGTTTACGGCCCGCCGTCCGGCTATTAGGCTGCGGCCGGTGCAAAACTGCCGGACGGCGCAAGGGAAAGGGTGTCATGACAGTCAAACGCATCGTTCTTAATATTGCAACGGGTAGCCCGCAAAAGGCCGCCGCCTTTTATGGCGATGTGCTGGGGCTGGACAAGGCGATGGACCTCGGTTGGATCGCCACCTACGCCGGGGAGGGGACTGCCCGGGCGCAGGTCAGCTTTGCGACAGAGGGCGGATCAGGCACGGATGTTCCGGATATCTCCATCGAGGTGGACGATTTTGACGCTGTTCATGATAAGCTCATTGCGGCGGGCTTTCCCATTCTTTATGGCCCGGTCAATGAGCCATGGGGGGTGCGCCGTCTGTTCACGCGCGATCCATTCGACAGGCTTGTGAATATTCTGGTGCATGAATAAGCCGGTTCGCGGCGGTGCCATCCGGCCATATTGCCGCCGTTGGATCAGCCCGCCCTGATGGGACGAAATTCGACGCCGTAACACACAAACCCGCGCTCCGTCTCCGTGCAGCCCGCTTTTTTCGCCCGGGCGCGCATGGCGGCGGGATCTTTGGCTGTCAGGTCGATGGCGGTAAACAGATCCTGCTTTTCACCGGGATTATGGACAAAGCGCAGCCGTCCATAATCGAGGGTGATTTCCGCCACTCCGTTATCCTGAGATACCGGACGGTCGCAAATCTGCGCCCATAGTTTTGCGCGGGCGGCCGTCTCGGGTCCGGCAATTTCAATCCCGGTGATTTCGCCGGTCACCTCCGTATTGACATACTCCTGCCAGCCCTCTCCGGCCCAGTGATAGCTTGCCATCATGTCATCGCCACCATTGTGGTGGTCAAACTCCAGCATGGTGGCGCCGGTTGCTTTGGGGTTCAATTGCAGAAGATCGGCCCGGTCATCATAGCGTTCGAAAATGGGGGCAACGCCCGAGGCTTCTGCAAGCGCTTTGTGCCGGGCGACATTGGCGCTGTCGAAGATAGCCATATAGCCGCCCCGGCCCTGATTGCGGGCGAGAAAACGATCGACGGCGGTGTTGTCCCGTGTCGGGGCGACGACCTCCAGAAAACTGCCGTTGATGGCGTACATGATATTTTCCAGGCCGAACTGGTCAAGTTGCGACCGGTGACAGACATCAAGGCCGAGAATGTCAGTCAAGGCGCGCTCCGCCGCGTCGATATTTGCGGCGGCAAGGCAAATCTGCCGCAGCCGGACGTAATTGTCTGATGTCATCTTGTCCCCCTCCCGCGGGATGTCGGCGGTTGTTGCTTGTTATCTGCCGACTTTCGCAGTATTTCAAATTTGCTGGCTCCGGTAAAGGCTTCCTGTCAGTATTGTCAATTGGCTCAGGGGCGAAAAAACAGTAGTCAAAAGACCGGATGCTGATTAGGCTAGTCCTTCGATCAGCCGGACATTTTCGAGTAATGATAATCCTATCGCCGACGGGTTCGCGTAGCACAGAATGACGAAAAGCCTTCCTTCCCCGATTACCAGAATGAGCCAGGCGATGATCGTTCTGGGTATCTGTGCGGCACTGATTGTCGCGTTTGTTAACCTGCGGGACAAACCCATTATCCAGTTTGCCGAAGGGGAACTGCTTGATATCCGCTTTTTTCTGCGGGGGCCTGTTGCGGCGGATCCGGAGATCGAGCTGGTCCTGATCGAGGACGCGGACACGGAGACGGATAATGGTGGGCTTTCCGCCGCCCGTCTGAGAGAGGGGATGGCGACGCTGTCCCGGCTTGGGGCGAAGGCGGTCGTTCTTGATCCCCGACTTTTGAAACAGAGCGCGCCCGGCAATAAACCGGCGGAGGCTGCAGATTATACAGCGATGGCCGCGGCTGTCTCAACTGGCGGCAATGTCATTATTCCCTATGTTTTTTCTCTGAGCCCGGCCGCGGGCAGCAGGGCGGCCTTGCCCACTCCGGTCCAGCGAACCGCCTACAGCCTTTTTAAAACCCGTGATTCCTCCACCGTCAAACGCCCGGTCGAGGCAGGCGGGTATCAGGCGCCGGATGAGGCCATTTTGTCCACCGGGACCCCGGGGCATGTGACCTATGCGCGTCAGTTCTCCCGGTCGCGCCAGTATGCCTATCCGGTTATCGGTTATGGCGGGGCGTATTATCCCTCACTTGCGATGCAGGCGTTTTTGAAGGCCGCAGGCCTCAGCGTTGCGAATGTCGAGGTGAATTTCGGGGAAGGGCTGCGAATTGACAGTGAACATCTGCCGATGGACAGCCAGATGCGGCTTGCGGTCAATTATCATGGTCCGGGCGGCAGCTACCGGCAGACGCGATTTGCTGACCTGCTTGACGGTGCACCGGAGGCAAGCGGCCTCCAGGGCAAGCTGGTCGTTCTTGGTTTTGCTCCCACGGCAAGGAACGGAGCCTTCGCGACACCCTATGATCCGGCCCTGTCGGAAGCGGAATTTCTCGCCAATGTGATTGATAATCTGAAACGCTCCAATCCCCTGATTCGATCACAGCAGGTGATTGTACTGGATATCCTGCTGCTGGCTCTGATCGGGCTGTTTTTTGCCTTGCTCGCGGCAGCCAGACGCATTTGGACGGTTATTCTGGTGTCGGTCATTGCGGCGGGTCTGTTCGTGGCCGCCAATATTCAGGCATTTATTGCGTTCAACCTGTGGCTCGGCCTAACGTTTCCATTGCTTGCCCTCATTCTCTGTGCCGTGGTTCTGGTGGTGGCGAAGCAGCTTTCCACCCGGCGGGCGGCGGCGTTGCAAGCGGCACAGGAGGCGGCGGATGCGGAGTATAGCGCGCCCTGGACATTTGATCGCGTTGCCGCAACCGCGCCGATCCGCGAGACGGTGATTGACGCGGAAGACGAGCCACAGCCCGAGGACGATCTGCTGACCCTTGATACGGCTGATGAAGAAACGGTCTCGCAGACGGTTGCGGCGGCCGATAAATCAGAGCCGACGATTAAAAAGCCCGCGACAGATAGGCCGTATGGGCGCGCAATGTCTGTTCCTTCACGCTCTGATGTCCGCGAAGATGACGAGAAAAGCAAACCGGTCCTCGGTGCGGAGGCGGTGCCCCTGTCCGAGATTTCCGATGACGCGTCAGACATCCGGGGGAATGATGAGATAACGGAAACTCCTCAGAGTGAGAGTGAGCAAGAGGACAGAAAGCCGGACACCGAAGAAGCGCCCGACCGGATGGAGCCTGAACTTTCCGTGCCGGATGCGCGGCCTGTAACCGATGCGCCCTCTCGTCCCGAACCGCCATCGATACCTGTCCCGCCGCCTCCTCCGGTTGCGGAAGAAAAATCCGGAGAACCGGCCATCAGCGAGAAGGACAGCCGGGAAAGTATGGCCCCGGGCCAAAAAAACAAAAAACCGGCATCACTGATCCCGGTTATGGAATCCTCCCTGCGGCGAGAAAAGATAGCATTGTCGGCGCCGACGGGGCGGGGTTTCCGGTCCGGCGGGCGTGATGAGGCGGGCGTGGCGATGCTGTTTGTCAGAATGCGCGGCTTCCGGCAGGCTGTAAAGCGTGTCGGCCCGACGCGGTCTGTTCAACTTCTCCATTCAGTGTATCAGCTGATTGACAAAACGGTTGTGCGCAATGCTGGCTATCTGGAACAGTTCGGGGATGAAGATGTGATGGCCATATTCGGGCTTCCGGACGGGGATGCGCGGGATGCTGAAAACTGCCTCCGCGCAGCGCGGGAGCTGGCGGCGGCGCTCGCCGGATGGGCCGCGCGGCAGGAGGTGTCGAGCGAGGCCGCCGATTTCTGCGTTTGTGCCGATTTCGGAACCGTGCGGGTCACGGCCGGCGGCTCGGCGGAGGTGCCCGAAATCAGCCTTGGCGGATATGCCATCGGACGTGTCAGCCGCATGGATAAATCAGCCGCCGCACAAGGAGCAAATGTGGTTGTTTCTGAAAAGCTGATGGCGAAGGTGAGGGAGACGGATCTGACCGGTGAGATGAAGATCGGTTTTGTCGAACAACCCATGCAGCAGATCCCCGGGGCAGCCGAAATGACAGGCCTGTGGCGGGCCGTTATCAGCGCCGATGCCTGACGCGGGAAGATACCCGGCCTCCGGCCCGCGCGATACAGACGATAAGTCAGAGCCGAAACCCCTCCTGCTGTTCCAGGATCAAACGACCGACCCTGAGAAGGCCGCATTATGCAAGAACAGGTCCGGGCAAGGCGTGGTTCTGGAGGCCCGTGATATGCTGCGCCTGACGGATCAGCGACGGATATTTTTGCGTATTTCCAATCGCATGCGGCGGATTGACAGAGAATATCCGCACGCTCAACAGGAAAGACATCTGATGCAGTGGAAGAGGCCTTGCCATGCCGTCATTTGAAGCACTTCTGGCGGATTACGGGTTGCTGGCGATTATCATATTGACGTTTTTCGAAGGTGAGACGGTCGTCATCATCGGAGCCTTTCTGGCGCATCAGGGATATTTCAACCCGTATCTGTTAGGCCTTTGCGCTTTTCTGGGAACCTTTGCAGGAGATCAGTTCTGGTTCTACCTTGGCCGTCGTCACGCTGATTATAAAATTGTCCAGAAAATTAGGGGTTATTCCTCCTTTGCCCGCGTGCTTGGGATGATCGAACGGCATCCGATCAAATTCATAATTTCATTCCGATTTATTTATGGAATTCGCAATATAGCGCCGGTCGCGCTGGGCCTTTCCAATGTTCCGGCCGCAAAATATCTGACCTTCAACATGATCGCCGCCAGCATTTGGGCCACCTGTTTTACGGTGATCGGCTATCTGTTCGGAGAGGCGGCGGAACGGTTTATCGGCCGGATGGCGGGGGTTCAGCACAAGATTTTCGGAGCGCTGCTGGCCGGGGTGGTTGTCTATATCCTGTTCAAACTTGTAAACGGATATCTTCGCGGCAGAAAAACCCGCAAGGAGACTGCGGGCGATCAATAAGGGCCCCCCAGAGGCTATCCGCGTCCGGATTGTGAGCGAAATCACAACGGCGAGAACGGGTTATGTTGCCGGTTGAATTACTGTCTGCATATTGGTAACATTTGTAACAATCCCGTTGTCACTGGCCGAAAGCCCTCTATGACCTTGATATTGGAACAGTTTTTGCCTTATCGTCTCAATCGTCTGACAGAAGCGTTGAGCCATCGTGTCAGCCTTGCCTACAAGGCGGAATATGATCTGTCGCGCGCGGAATGGCGGGCCTTTGCACTGCTCGGTCAGCCGGGCCATCCTGACGCTGGAGAAACGTCGTTGGGTCCGGCGGGATGTGGATGAGAAGGACCGTCGGCTTGAACGGATTTCCCTTACACAGCAAGGTCGTCGGGCCTATGATAAGCTGGTGCCGATGATGCAGGCCGAAGAGGCCAAGCTGATGGCCCGCCTTGGAGCAGAAAACAGCGAGGCTTTGCAAAAAGGTCTTGCGGCGCTGGAAGAAATTTATCTGGAACCGAAGGTGCCGACGGAAACGGAAGGTGCAGAATAGCCTTCCGGCCCGCAGGCGTGAGAGCAGGAGCTGACATGACGTCTGCCGGGATGGGCGGCCCCCTTGCGAACTGGTTTCATAATCATGTTGTCCGGCCCGATGAAACCCTCCTCTGGGCGGGGCGACCGGGGGTCTTGCGCTCGATGCTGTTTAACTTCTGGTATTTTCCGATTGGAGTGTTTTTATGCGCTCTCCTGTTCATGATCTGGTGGAAATCGGAGGAGCCGGGAGATATTCGTCTGCCGGAGATTGCGTTGATTGCGGGATCGCTCTGGTTGTTGACCAGTCCGCTGCGATACGGCTGGCGGGCGTGGCAATCCGCCTATTTTCTGACAAATGAACGGGCGGTCCTGTTGCGAAAAGGCTTTTTTCGCCTGCATCAAACGGAATATACCGCAGATCAAATTACCGATTATCACATCAGACGGCGCCCCTATGATCGCGGGGATATCCGGCTGCGTCTCAGCCGTTCGGCAGCGGCAAATCCCTATCAGGATGACAAGATGAAATGGCTGCCGGAGAAAAGCAGGACGCTTGTCTCCTGGTCCGGCTCGGCGCCGTTCGCCCTCTATTCGGACGGGCTGTGGGGCATTGACACTCTGTCCGGCGCCGTGGCGGCAATCGACAGGATGAAACGGGATGCGCTGCTACCCCGAAGGTGACGTAAAGCGCGCTCTCAGCTCTGTTTTCAGAACTTTCCCGTAGTTATTCTTCGGCAGCTCGTCGATGAAAATATATTCTTTCGGTCGTTTGAACCGGGCAATCTGCGTGGTACAATGCCTGTCCAGCTCCTCTATGGTGGGCTGCGTACCGCGACGGGGCACGATAAAGGCGATGACCTCCTCCCCCCAGTCCGCATGGGGGCGGCCGACGACCGAGATTTCCGCGACATCGGGATGGGTGAGCAGGGCTTCCTCAATCTCGCGGGGGTAAATATTCGTACCGCCCGAGATGATCAGGTCTTTTGAACGATCTTTGAGCGTGAGAAAGCCGTCCGCATCGAAACATCCCATATCGCCGGTATGCAACCAGCCGCCGCGCAAGGCCTCTTCCGTGGCCACCGGATTTTTCCAGTAGCCCTGCATGACTACATCGCCGCGCACGACTATCTCGCCAATTTCGCCGGTTGGCAGTGGCGTATCATTTTCATCGACAACACGTACCTCGACATCCGTTCGCTCCACCCCGACGGAAGCCAAAAGCTGGCTGCGTCTTGGGTGATTTTCATCGCGGATCATCGCCAGGGTCAGGCCGGTGATGGTCATCGGGCTTTCGCCCTGGCCGTAAATCTGCGCAAAACGGGGTCCGAGCGCCGCTATCGCGCGGCGGATATCCGCTTCATACATGGGCCCACCACCATAGACGATGATCTTCAGGTTACGGGTGTCAGCTTTCTCAAAAGCGGGGCTGGAGATCAGCCGATGCACCATCGTCGGGGCGAAGAAAAAGCAGCAGTTGGGGTAATGGGCGATCAGATCCAGCGTTTCGGCGGGATCAAAGCCGCCGCTTTGGGGCGTCACCTGAATGCCCGCCTTGGCAATGAGCGGCAGGCCATAGAGGCCCGATCCATGGGTTTGCGGTGCGGCGTGGATCATGCAATCGCCGGGATCATGAGACGTGACATCGGCGAAATAGCTGAGTGTTGCGGCCAGCAGGTTGCGATGGCTAAGCATGGCGCCCTTCGGCTTTCCCGTGGTGCCGGAGGTATAGAAGAGCCAGGCGAGATCATCGCCTGAGGCGTCCTGACATTCGATCGCCGGTTCTTTTTTGAGAGCCTGGAAACCATCATCATAAATGGAAATGACGGCGTCAAGATCGGGCAGCTCACTGGTCAGCGGGGTAAGGTCGGTGGCCAGCTCCGGCGTTGCGAAGGCAAGGCGGCTGCCGGAATCTTCGAGAATATAGCGGAATTCATTGATATGCAGCTTGGCATTGACCGGCACGGCGACAAGACCGGCCCGCCACACGGCGAACAGTGCGATCCAGTATTCGGGGTGGTTCTTCATGATGAGCGCAACACGGTCTCCGGCCTTCAGGCCAAGCTTTCCGCGCAACGCGCCCGCGAGCCCGGCGGCCTGATCGTCGAACTCCCGATAGCTGGCGACGATCTTCTTGCCATGGGCGAGGGCGGGCTGGTCCGGATATGTGGCGGCGGTGCGCCCAAGCAGCCGGGCAATATTCATGCGTTCCTCCCGCAGGTTTCTTTATGATGTCCCGCTTGTCTGTTCAACAGGTTGTCGCTTTGAGAGATACCAGAGCAGCAGGAGCCCCGGCAAGGCCGCAACGGTAGTGAGAATAAAAAACTCCATCCAGCCAACCTGCTTCGCCAGCCATCCGGCGGGCGAGACCAGTACGGTGCGGGCCACGGCCATCAGGGAAGAGAGCAGGGCATATTGCGTTGCCGTATAGGCGACATTGCAGAGGCTGGAAAGATAGGCGACAAAAACCGCCGTGCCCATGCCGCCCGAGAGATTTTCAAGCCCGATGGTGAGCGCGAGGAAGGAAATATCCGGGCCAATGGCCGCCAGCGCCGCGAACATCAGGTTTGAGGCCATTTGCAGGAGGCCACAGACCCAGAGCGCGCGATACATGCTGGTCGCGGCGAGCAGCCAGCCGCCAATGAAAAGCCCACCGAATGTCGCCACGGTGCCAAAGGTTTTGACGACCTGGGCAATCTCGGTCAGGCTAAAGCCGGTTTGCAGGTAAAAGGGGTTGGACATGGCGCCCGCAAGGCTGTCCCCAAATTTGTAGAGAACGGTGAACAGCAGGATGACCAGCCAGTCGGGCCGTTTCATGAAATCGACAAAGGGGTCGATGACAGAGGTTTTCAGCCAGCCGAGATAGGCTTTTTCTCCCCCTTCCCGCGTGTCGGTGGGGAGAGTTTCCGAGGCCCTGGGCTCCGGTGTCAGCAGAACCGTCACTACGCCCACAAGGATCAGCCCGGCCATGACCATATAGCTGACGGCCCAGCCGAAATAATCGGCGATGATGAAACTGGAAAAGCCGGTCAGCCACATGGCGATGCGATAGCCGTAAACGAAGGTTGCGGCGCCCGCCGCCATATTCTTCTCATTGCAAAGCTCGATCCGGAAGGCATCGACGATGATGTCATAGGAGGCGGCGGTGAACGCGACGGCGATCGCCATGATGGTGATATAGAGAAGGCCGGACTTCGGATCGGCAAGGCCGAGGAGCAGCGTCGCCGCCATCAGAATGGCCTGAAGCAATAGCAGCCAGCTCCGCCGTCTGCCGAACAGGCGGGAGAGAAGCGGCAGACGAATGCTGTCGATCACCGGCGCCCAGAGAAATTTGAGGGTATAGGGCAGCCCGACAAGGGTAAAAAGGCCGATGGAGGTGAGATCGATCTGTTCCTGCGTCAGCCAGGCCTGCAGGATGCTGCCGGTCAGCAGCAGCGGCATCCCGGAGGAGAAGCCGAGCAGCGTGATGCCGAGGATGCGGGGGTCGCGATAGACAGACAGGGCGGAGAACCAGCCGTTTTCCATTATCAAGCCTCACTCATACGCTACACTTGCAATGGCGCCATGACGCCCTCATGATCCGTTACGGATCCGTTCCTGCGCTTTCTGCAGATCATCCGTCGTCCGCACCAGCCGTTCGGCGAGTACCCGCATCATCTCCACGGCCATTTCGGGAAATTCGATGACCATGCGGAAAAATACGTCCTTGGTGATTTTCAGCGTGGTCAGTTCGGTTTTCGCCTTGATGGTGGCGGTGCGCGGAATATCAATCAGGATGGCGATTTCGCCGACCACGTCATTCTTGCCGAGGGTTGCAACCGTAAGCGGCCCTGAAGGCGTATCGACGATAACATCCGCCTCACCTGCCATGATAAAATAGGCGGCATCGCCGATATCGCCCTGTTTGCAGACAATGTCATCCGGCTGAAATGTCAGCCGTTCGGACGTGAAGGCCAGCAGCTTGATCCGCGACGGATCAATCTTTGCAAACAGGGGGATTTGCCGGAGGATTTCGACTTCTTCTTTCAGACTCACGCGTTTTCTCCTTTTTCAGCCTCAGGAGGCCGCCAACATCTCTTTATACAGGGTGCTTGTTTCTTTTAACTTCGCCGGTTCACCCTGTTCGGCGACCCGCCCGCTCTTCAGGATCATGACACAATCAAAATCGAGCGTCTTGTCGGCATGGTCAAGCGACCAGATGACCGCCCGGTCGCTGAATTCCTCCAGAATATTCTTCATCAGCCGCACCTGGGTTGAAAGATCGAGTGACGATGTCGCCTGATTGAGAACAATGATATCCGGATGCTTGATGATGGCACGGGCAATGCAGAGTTTCTGGCGCTGGCTGGCGCTTAACCGTCCCCCGGCGGAGCCAACCTGGAAATTCAGCCCGACCTCGATGATGGTGCCGCGCAGGGACATTTCTGCAACGACCTGTGACAGGACGGTACCGATTTTCTCCGCCGCCTGCGCATAGCCGAAGGCGATCTTGCCGAACAGGATATTGTCCTGCAGATTGGTTGCCGGGTTATAGGCCTCGGCATCGAAGAAGGCGATGCTGGATTTGAGGTGAGCGGGCAGTTCCTCGGCAAAGCGCTGGCGGGCGGCGACAATCTTCTCCTCGATATCGTCGGTCAGGACGCCAAGACGATGGCGGGAGGGAATGACCTTGAACGGCAGCGACATAAGGCGCAGGCGGTCTTCTTCGCGCAGCGTATCAAGACGATCGGCATCAATACGCCCAAGCAGAGCCTGATAATCAGGCAGATCCTCGGAAGAAATAAAGCTGTAAAGCTGGAAGAACTCGTGATCCGGCGGCAATCCGGCGAACAGCTCGATCATCAGCGTCGCCACCTGATAGCCCATGTTGAGAAAAGTCTCCGTTAGACCGGCTTCCTCGATGATTTTGCGGACATAGCGGTTTTCCGCCATGCGATCAAGATCGAAGGCATCGCCTACGGGCGTCCCGAACAGCAGATTTTCAGCAACCGACGCGTTGGTATTGTATGTATGCTGATCGAATGCCTCTATCATATTCTTGAGACTGGGGTCCGCCTCGACCTTGTCAAAGAACAGGCGTCGGGCGGCCAGAACCAGCTCCGCCGTCTCCGGTTCCTGATCCGGATCAATTGTGCTGCGCAGACCCAGCCGGTAAACATCGTCGCCGAGATCGACCATTTCGAGGACTTCCAGAGCCCGATCACGGAGCGTCTCCTGATCCTCAACCCCGGCAAGCGCATAATCCTGCCAATCGGCATCAACGTCATCTGTGGAATTGCCGCTCAGTTCGGCATTGCGGATGTACGCAAGGCGTGCCGCTTCCGCTTCGCCTGTATAGCTGATCTCATGGAGCGGGCGGTGCCTCAGCCCGTAAAAAAGGTTGTCACCGAGACTGGCGTTGAACACATAGCCATGCTGCCCCACATAGGCAATCCGGCGGCCGACAATGGCTTCTGGGACGGTGACAAGGTTGAGGTCACCAACTATCAGCCGCCCGCGATCCGGGTCGATCAGCCGCGCCAGCACCTGTGTCAACGCCTCCCGCCCCGAACCGGCGGGGCCGATGATGGCAATCCGCTGATTGAGCTTCAGGCGGGCGCTGAGCCCGTCGAGGATGCGGTTGCCGGTATCGTCGGACAGCTCCAGATTGCTGGCGATCAGCTCACCCGTCAGGCGCGGGATTTCCTCAGGCTCGATCAGCTGGTTGTCCTCATCGCGCATTCCGACGGGTTCGAACTGTTCCACCACCTGTTCATATTTGATCCGCGCATCCTCGCGCCGCTGATAATAGGCGAGGAGCTCTTTCCAGGGCGCCGCCATTTCCTTATGTGCGCCGATGGCGGCCACCAGCGTCCCGACTTCCAGCGATCCGTTGATGACCATCGTGCCGCCGATGGCGTAAAAGAAAAAGGGACCCAGTTGCTGGATGAAGTTGTTCAGGAATTTGATAACGAATTTAAGTAGATAGATGCGGTAACGGACATCATATATCTTGCCGAGCTGGTTCGAGAACAAGGCGCGCATATAGCCGGAGCTGTCATGGGCATGCACTTCCTCGACGCCGCTGACACTCTCGCCGAGCTGGTCGGAAAGGTAACGGACAAGACGAACCCGTTCTTTGCCGAGCAGGTTGACCTTTTTCTGCAATTTCGGGATGAAATAAGCCTGTAACGGATAAAGGGCAATAGCGGCCAGCGCCATCACCCAGTTCTGGATGACCAGAAAACTCATAATGACGACCAGATAGCCACCCTGAAAGATCGGCAGGGCAAAGGCCTCGCCGATAAAGCCGCCAAGCGGTTCCACCTCCGCCGTGATCATGGGGATAATCTCGCCCGCGCTTTTCTTGCGGAATGTCGGCAGCGGAAAGCGCAGGATGCGGCAATAAAGCTCATATCTCAGCCGGCGCAGCATCCGCTCCCCGGTGATCCCCTGATAGACATTTATCACATATTTAAACGCCTGATTGATGATCACCATCAGCAGGAACAGCCCGACCGTCAGATACAGGAACGCGGTCTGGTCAAACTCAAATCCGATATATTCAACGGGAAAAGAGATGTCATTTGCCTGAATGGCCTGATTGATGATCAGCTTCGGCAGTTCGAGATAATAATAAAGGGCAGGAAAGGACAGGATCGACAGCACGGTGAGTATAACCTGCTGTTTCATGCTGTAGCGCAGAATATACTTATATATGCTGTGTTCCATCAACGCGACCCGTCCACTCCATTGGCCCAAACAGACGGGCCTGCCCTCCGCGCCGGTAGTGTTTCATAAATCGCGCGCCTGCCGCAAGGAGGAAATTACCCGCCTTTGGCCCCACGGCAGCTTTGCCTCATTGCCGGTTGCTATTTCGCGCAATCGCCCTTAACAATGCGGGACGTTAAACCCGGACCGGAGCGCCATGTCCAACCCAGAGACTGAATTTCCGCTTGTTGTCGTGGTGCTGAAAGGCTATCCGCGCCTGTCGGAAACTTTCATTGCGCAGGAGCTGCGGGCGCTGGAAAAATCGGGTCTCCGATTGCAGCTTGTCTCGCTGCGTCATCCGACCGATAAATCCACACATCCGATCCATCAGGAGATAGTTTCCACTGTCAACTATCTGCCGGAATATCTTTATCAGGAACCGCGGCGGGTTTTCAGCTCATGGCGGAAGGCGCGGCGGCTTCCCGGATATCGGACGGCACGGGCCGTCTGGCTTAAGGATCTGCGGCGGGATTTGACCCCCAATCGCATTCGCCGTTTCGGGCAAGCGCTGGTCCTGGCTGCCGAGATGCCGACAGAAACGGCAATGATCTATGTCCATTTTCTGCATACGCCCGCCTCTGTCGGACGGTATGCGGCGATGATGACAGGTCAAAAATGGGCCTGTTCCGCCCATGCCAAGGATATCTGGACAACGCCGGAATGGGAACTTCGCGAAAAGCTGGAGGATCTTGATTGGCTGGTGACCTGCACGTCTGTCAATGCGGCGTATCTGTCCGGTCTGGCCGCCGACCCTAAGAAAGTCTCGCTGATGTATCATGGGCTTGATCTTGCCCGGTTTCCAGACTTTGCCGCGCGGCGGCATCACCGGGACGGGTCGCAGGCCGAGGCGCCGGTGGAAATCCTCTCTGTCGGTCGGGCGGTCGCGAAGAAAGGCTATGATGACCTGCTGAACGCGCTGGCGGCTCTGCCGGGCGCGCTGCACTGGCGCTTTACCCATATCGGCGGCGGGCCGCTTCTGAAAGAGCTGAAGGCCCAGGCGGCAGATCTTGGGTTGGCAGACAGGATCGACTGGCGTGGCGCCCTGGCGCAAAGCGAGGTGCTGGACGCGTTGAAATCAGCAGATATCTTTGTGCTGGCGAGCCGCATTGCGGAGGATGGCGACCGTGACGGATTGCCCAATGTTTTGATGGAGGCGCAAAGCCAGAAGTTGGCAGTCGTCGCTACAGACGTGTCTGCTATCCCGGAACTGATTATTGATGGGGAGACGGGCCTGCTGGTGGAACCGAGGAGTCCGGCCGCAATGGCCGCGGCCCTTGAAACGCTGATCCGGAACCCGGACTTGCGCACAAAGCTCTCCAATGCGGGAAATGCACGGCTTCGCGATCTCTTTGATGTTCAAAAATGGGTCGGAAAGCTGGCCGGTCGTCTTGGCGCCCCTCATGCTTCCGAATTGCGGGACGGAACCGGCGGATCATGAAGCTGGCTTTCTATGCGCCGATGAAATCGCCGGATCATCCGGTTCCCTCCGGGGATCGGCGTATGGGGCGGTTACTGTTTCAGGCGCTGGAAAGGGCGGAATGTGAGGTTGAGCTTGCGTCAAAATTGCGGAGTTTCGATAAAGCAGGCGATGCCGCCTTCCAGGCGAAGGTGCAGGAAGAAGGACAGCGGGAGGCGGCGCGGCTGATCGCGAAATGGCGCGCCCATCCCGCCGAGGCACCCAAGGGCTGGTTTACCTATCATCTCTATCACAAGGCGCCGGACTGGATTGGCCCCCTTGTGTGTGAGGCCTTGCAGATCCCCTATATGGTGGCGGAGGCAAGTCACGCGCCAAAGCGCGCCGCAGGGCCTTGGGAAAGTGGATATGCCGCGGCGGAACAGGCCATTCGCTCCGCCCGGGCGGTGTTTCATATGACGCGGCTGGATGGAGAATGCCTGAAGCCG
Source organism: uncultured Alphaproteobacteria bacterium (assembly GCA_963971675.1). Classification (GTDB taxonomy): domain Bacteria; phylum Pseudomonadota; class Alphaproteobacteria; order Sneathiellales; family Sneathiellaceae; genus Sneathiella. Next base: position 192,564 of record CAXASQ010000003.1, read on the forward strand.
ATCATCGCGCCGGGGCATGAGCTTATCCTGCTGCCCCCTTTCATAGATATGGAGGCGTTTCAGGAGCAGGCCGTGCCCGTTGATGTTGCGGCAGAAGTCGCCCGCGCCGGTGGTCGGAAAGGGGTCCAAAATCTGCTATGCGTCGCCATGATGCGCGATGGCGACAAGATGGAAAGCTATCGTCAGCTTGGGCAGGGCCTTGCCTTGCTGGCGCGCGATGATTGGCAGCTTCTTGTCATCGGGGAGGGGGAGATGCGCGCCACCGTGGAGAAGGCGCTGTCTCCAATCGGTGAGCGGGCGGTCTATCTTGGCGCCATGGCGCCAGAGGCGTTGCCCGCATGGTATGAGTTCGCCGATCTTTATGTCTGGCCCGCGCATGGGGAAGCATACGGCATGGCCTTTCTGGAAGCGCAAGGATGCGGCCTGCCGGTTGTGGCGGGGGATCTGCGCGGCGTTCCCGATGTGGTGTTGCGGGGGGTGACGGGTATCCTGACATCGCCAGGGGACAGCGCGGCCTTTGCGACAGCCATTGATGACCTGCTGTCTGATCCGGCACGGCGTCAAAGCATGGGGGAGCGTGCCCGCGCCTTCGTGGCGGAGGAGCGCAGCATCGCGCATGCCGCCGGCCTTCTGAAATCGCATATTGAAAGGATCCTCTGATGGTGAAACTGCTGGTCATCCGGCATGGCAAGACAGGCTGGAACCTTGAAAGGCGAATACAGGGCCGGACGGATATTGCCCTCTCTGACGCCGGGCGGGCCGAGCTTGAAAACAGACGTGTGCCGGATGAATTTGCGACCTTCGACTGGGTCAGCAGCCCGCTCACCCGCACGCGGCAGACGGCCGAATTGCTGGGCGGGCAGAATGTCCGGTTGGAACCGGCCATCATCGAGATGCATTGGGGAGACTGGGAGGGCGAGACAATTCCCGACCTTCGGCAAAAATATGGAGAGGAATTCAGATATAACGAATCCCTTGGCCTTAATATGACGCCGCCGGGCGGGGAAAGCCCGGCCGATGTGGTGGCGCGTCTGCAACCCTTTCTTAAAAGCCTGCGTCGCGATACCATTGCCATCACCCACAAGGGCGTGATCCGGGCGCTTAAATCCATTGCCTATGACTGGGACATGACGGACCGGGCGCCGGTCCGCTTCGACTGGGCGACGGGTCATCTGTTCGACGTAACAGAGGAGGGCGCCGTTCGCCCGCTTCGGATCAATATCGCAATGAAAGCCGTGTGATGGAACAGCAGGAACCGATAAAAATCCTCTTTTATGTGCAGCATCTGCTCGGCATCGGGCATCTGAAGCGCACGGCGACCCTGGCGCGCAACATGATGCGGGCCGGCTTTGATGTGACGGTTGTCTCCGGCGGCCATGAAATTGACGTGGACCTTGGCGGCGCGCGGTTGATCCAGCTTCCGGCGACACGGGCGACTGATCTTTATTTCAAGGTGCTGGTGGATGAGGACGGGCAGCAGATTGATGATGAGTGGCGACAGCGCCGGGCCGACAGGTTGTTGGAGATTTATCGGGAAATCAGGCCGGATATACTGATTACCGAGCTGTTTCCTTTCGGCCGCCGCCAGATGCGCTTCGAGTTGCTGCCGCTGCTGGAGGCGGCGCGTGCCGATACGCCCCGCCCGCTGATCATTTCATCGGTGCGCGATATCCTGGTGGCGCAGAGCAAGCCGGGCCGCAATGAAGAAATGCTGGACCTGGTGGAACGCTATTTCGATTATGTCATGGTGCATGGTGATCCGGCGCTGATTTCGCTGGATAAAACCTTCCCCCATACGGCGCGCATTCGTGAAAAGATCTTTTATACGGGTTATGTCGTCGATCATACGGGCGTCAAGGGCGGGGCGGAGGCACCCGGTGCAGGCGAAGTCATTGTCTCCAGCGGCGGCGGCGCGGTCGGCACCAATCTTCTTAAAACGGCCATCGAGGCGCGGGCGTTGTCATCGGCGAAGGCGCTGACATGGCGGATGATGGTGGGGGTTACGGTTGAGGCGGAAATATTCGATGAGCTTACCGCCCTCGCGCCCGAAGGGGTCATCATTGAACGCGCCCGGCCCGATTTCACGACCCTGCTGATGAACTGCGTCCTGTCCATCAGCCAGGGCGGCTATAACACAGTGATGGAGGTGCTTTACGCCAAATGCCGGGCGGTGATTGTGCCCTACGCGGGCGGGCTGGAGACGGAACAGACATTGCGCGCCCGGCTGTTGGCCGAAAAAGGCGTGCTCAAAATCGCCGATGAAGACGGGCTGACAGCGGAAACTCTGGCATCGAAGGTGGATGAGGCGCTTGAGGGCCCGCCTGCGGAGGCCGAGATTGACGTAAATGGCGCAAGGGCGAGCGTTGAACTCCTGAAAAGCTGGGCGGGCAAGCGGCATGGGTGAGATGGGCCAACTGACGGCGGAGCTGGACCGCTGGCATCAGGCCGGGAAGATCGCCACATTCTGGTGGCGGGATGACGATCTGTCAGAAGAAACGCCCGCCTTTCGGCGGTTGCTGGATTTGCGGGCGCATTTTGATATTCCGCTGGCCTTGGCGGTTATCCCATCGCGCCTTGATCCTGATTTGGTCGGGGCCGTCGATCCCTATTGCACGGTTTTGCAGCATGGCTATGCGCATCAGAATTTTGCAGGAGAGGGCGCGAAGAAGTCCGAATTTCCGGAAAATCGTGCGGCAGGCGAGATTGCGGATGAACTGCGGGCGGGAAAAGAGCTGCTTGGCCGGGTGTTCACTGATCAGTTCGTCCCCATCATGGTGCCTCCCTGGAACCGCATTGCGGACAACCATATTGGTGTCTTGCCTTCCCTTGGCTTTATTGGTTTGTCCCGATACAAGGCTCGAAAAGAGGCGCTGGCCGCCCCCCTGCTGGCCGAGCTTAACACCCATGTCGATCTGATCGACTGGCGAGGCAATAGAGCGGCCGTCAGGGACGAAATGCTTGTTGACCTTATCTGTTGCCATCTCTCGGCGCGGCGCGAAGGACGCGCTGATCCGTTGGAGCCGACAGGTCTTCTCAGCCACCATCTGGTTCATGATGAAGAGATATGGGCGGCACTTTACAGGCTGCTTTCCGTCCTCTGCGGGCATGAGGCCGTGCGCTTTGTGAGCGTTCAGGGGGCGCTTGCCCTGATTGACGGCCTGCCGGAACATCTGTCCGGCCCCGGCGACAACGGCGATATCGCATGACCGCAGTTTTCAGATATCCCCCTATGAGCCTGTTCGGAAGCTATGCGCGCGCCGTTTTTGGCATCCTTCTCACGGCCGTTCCGCTCTTGTTGTTAAACCCGATATCTGTCATTCTTTATCTGCTGGTTTTTCTGCTGATTTTGTTCATCGGCTACGGCATTCGGACAGTTATTCGGCAATTTACCCGCTTTAATGTGACGGATGACGGAATTTACATGGTCGGGCCGATCAACCGGCATATCAAATGGGAGGAGCTTGACGGATATTCCCTCAAGTATTTTTCCACACGGCGGGATCGTGAGGCGGGCTGGATGCAGCTCAAACTGAAAGGCGGGGACGTGAGGTTGAGTATTGATTCAACAATTCATGAATTCCACAGACTGCTGCGTCTGACCTATGGCATGGCGGAGCGGAATGGCGTGAGCATCGATCCGACGACCCATGCCAACTTGTTGACCCTCCGCATTCTGCCGTTATCTGCCGACGCAGCGACCCCCGGCAAGGGATCTGGCCCATGACCAATGTGCTGCTGGTCAGGGATCTCCGGGTCGAGTTCCGCGTTGCCGAAGGCACGGTTAAGGCCGTGGACGGGGTCAGCTTTCGCGTTCCCGATGGCAAGACAGTGGCGCTGGTGGGGGAATCCGGCTCCGGCAAGTCGGTCATCAGTCAGGCGATTATGTCGATCCTTCCGAAAGCGGCCCATATCACCGGGGGCGAAATTTTGTTTTTCGAGCCCGACAAGCCCGGTGTCTTTTATGATATTGCGAAGCTGAAACCAGGCAGCCGGGAAATGCGAAATATCCGGGGCGGCCGTATCTCCATTATCTTTCAGGAGCCCATGACGTCTCTCTCGCCGTTGCATACCATCGGCGATCAAATATCGGAAGCGTTGCATCTGCACCACAAGAAAAGTCGTGAAGAAGGCGTCCGCCTGACGGTTGACATGCTCCGGCTTGTCGGTTTTCCGGATCCCGACGCGGCGTTTCATACCTATCCTTTCGAGTTGTCGGGCGGATTGCGTCAGAGGGCGATGATCGCCATGGCGATGATCTGCAAGCCGGCGCTGCTGATTGCCGATGAGCCGACCACCGCGCTTGATGTGACCATACAGGCGCAAATCCTTGATCTCATGCAAAGCCTGCAAAAGCAGCTCGGCATGGCGATCCTGCTGATCACCCATGATCTCGGCGTTGTCGCCAGCATGGCCGATGAAATCATTGTCATGTATCATGGCAAGGTGATGGAGCAGGGCACGCTCGAAGATATTTTCCGCAATCCGCAGCACCCCTATCTCAAGGCGCTGATGCACGCCATCCCGCGTTTTAATATGGCGCCGGGGGAACGATTGACGCCGATCCGTGAAATCCGCCGCGAAGCGGACAGCAAGTTTCTGGAGCAGGCCGATCCGCGCCCCATGTCGGGCGGCGCCGAGAAGCCCATACTGGATGTCAAGCATCTGACAAAGAGATTTACGACGCGCAAAACCTCTCTGTTCGGGACGAAACCGGCGGGCGAAGTGCTGGCGGTGGATAATGTCAGCTTCTTTATCCAACCCGGAGAATGCCTTGGTCTTGTCGGGGAAAGCGGTTGCGGCAAGACGACGCTTTCCAAGTTGATCCTGCGGGCCTTGAGCGCGACAAGCGGGGGAGTGACCTATAATGATCGCGGACAGGATATTGATGTTCTGGCGCTAAAAGGGCAGGCGCTGTTCGATTATCGCAAGAAGGTGCAGTTTATCTTTCAGGATCCCTTTTCATCTCTCAACCCGCGCATGACCGTTTTCGATATCATTTCCGAGCCGCTGGTCATTCACAATGTGGGAACCACGGCGGAGCGGGAGGAAACGGTTCGCGAGCTGATGACGCTGGTCGGGCTGGATATCCGGCACCTGCGACGATATCCGCATTCTTTCTCCGGTGGACAGCGGCAAAGGATCGGCATTGCCCGGGCGCTGGCGCTGAAACCCGACCTGCTGATCTGTGATGAGCCGGTTTCCGCCCTTGATGTGTCCATTCAGGCGCAAATCCTCAATCTGTTGAAGGATCTACAGGCGGAGCTGGGCCTCACCTATCTGTTTATTTCCCATAATCTGGCGGTGGTGGATTATATTGCTGACCGCATTGCCGTCATGTGCAAGGGGCGTCTTGTGGAGACGGCGCCGAAAGAGCTTCTGTTCAATAACCCCATTCACCCCTATACCAAGCGGCTGCTGGCCGCCGTGCCGGAACCGGACCCCGATAATCGGCTGGATTTTGCCAATCTGGTTGAGGAGAAAGCGTCCAACCCCGAGCTTTGGCCCGCCCCATTCACGGTGGATTCCCGGCGCAGTCCGGTCATGATGGATGTTGGCGGCGGACATTATGTCCGTGTTCATGAAGAGACGGATATGAAGGAGTTTCAGCAGTGATGAAACAGCGCATATTCTGGTCGGGCCTTTTGCCGCTTGTCCTCATGCTGCTGCTAATCCCGGCGGCGCGGGCGGAAATTCCCTATTTTGAAGATGCGGTTGCCGCAGGCACACTGCCGCCCATGAAAGAAAGATTGCCGGAAAATCCCCTGGTTTCCAAACTGGCGGAGGGGCAGAGCATCGGCCACTACGGCGGTGACTTGCGGTCGTTGATCGGCAATCCGTCGGATGTGAAGCTGATGTTTGTCAATGGCTATGCGCGATTGGTGGGATATAACGCCAGTCTGGAAATCGTTCCGGATATCCTGCAATCCGTGGAGGTTGAAGAGGGCCGGGTTTTCACCATGAAGCTGCGTGAAGGCCATAAATGGTCTGATGGGAAGCCCTTCACGTCAGAGGACTTCCGTTACTGGTGGGAAGACATTGCAAATAATCCGAAATTATCGCCAGCCGGGCCGCCGGCCGCCCTGCTGGTTCATGATGAACTGCCGAAAGTTGAATTTCCCGATCCGCTTACTGTGATTTATTCATGGTCGGTGCCGAACCCCAACTTCCTTCCCGCCCTCGCCGGGGCGGCGCCGCTGCTGATCTATCGGCCTGCGCATTATCTGAAAGCGCACCATGAAGATCATATGGATATGTCAAAAATGACTCCAAAGCAGAAAATCATGATGAAATCATGGGCGGCCAATCACAACCGGCTTGATAATCTGTATCAGTTTAACAACCCCGATTTGCCCACATTGCAGCCCTGGCAAAATGTAACCGCGTCCCCTGCGACCCGGTTTTTAGGGGAGCGGAACGCCTATTTTCACCGGGTTGATCCGGAAGGTAACCAGCTTCCCTATATCGACCGGATCATCTATACGGTGTCGGAAGGCAAGCTGATCCCGGCAAAGACGGCATCGGGTGATGTGGATTTACAGGCGCGCGGCCTCCGCTTGCAGGATGCGACGTTTCTCAAAGAGAATGAGGAGCGATCCGGATACAAGGTTTATCTCTGGGAAACGGCGCGCGGATCGCATTTCACCCTGTATCCCAATCTGAATGCCGAAGACCCGGAATGGCGCAAGCTGTTGCGGGATGTGCGGTTCCGTCGCGCTCTGTCGCTTGGCATCAACCGGGAAGAAATCAACGATATCCTGTTCTTCGGCCTGGCGGTGGAAGGCAACAATGCTGTGCAGAAGCAAAGCCCTTTCTATACGGAAGAGCTGGGGACGAAATGGGCGAGTTATGATATTGACCGGGCCAACGCGCTTCTCGACGAAATCGGCCTTGTTGAGCGAAACAAGGACGGCATACGCCTGATGCCCGATGGCAGACCGCTGACGGTTATTGTCGAAACGGCGGGTGAGGAGACGGAGCAATCCGATATTCTGGAACTGATCCGGGATAGCTGGGCGAAAATCGGGGTCGAGCTTTTCACCAAGCCGTCGCAGCGCGAGGTTTTCCGCAATCGCATCTTCTCCGGCGAGACGATAATGTCTGTATGGGGCGGCTTCGAAGATGGTATTCCCAATGCGCAGTCGAGCCCGGCGAGCCGCGCCCCGACCAGCCAGATCAGCTATCAATGGCCTAAATGGGGCCAGTATTATGAAACCAAAGGGAAATCCGGTGAGCCGGTTGATATGCCCGTGGCGCAGCATTTGTTCGATCTGTATGAGCGGTGGCTCATAACAATGGATGATGATGAGAAGGCCGCGATCTGGCGGGAAATGTTGAAAATCCATGTAGATCAGCAGTTTACCATTGGAGTTGTGGGCGCCATTCTGCAGCCGGTCGTTGTGTCGGACGATCTTCGCAATGTTCCGGAAGCGGGCCTTTACAACTGGGATCCCGGCGGGCTTTTCGGCATGTACCGGCCCGATCTTTTCTGGTTCGACAGGTAAGCGCGGGAATGCGCATCCGCGTCCGTAGAGCCGGACTTTCAAGCGATATTTCGGGCGGGCATGTTGACGGCGCGCCGCTTTTCAGCGAACAATGCGAAAAGAGGAAGGGGTGGGGCCTGAAACGCGGCCATGCTCTGGCAGGACAGGGGTGAATGCTTACTTATTTTGTACACAGAGTTCTGGTGATGATTCCCACCCTGCTGGTGATCAGCATCCTGACCTTTGTGATCATCCAGCTTCCCCCCGGAGATTACCTTTCCAATCATATGGAGGAGCTTAGATCACAGGGCGAGTCGGCATCGGCGATGGCCCGGATCGAATTTTACCGCGAACAATATGCTCTCGATAAATCGCCACTGGAGCAATATGCCCGCTGGATGGGGTTTTGGCCGGGGCCAAACGGTTTTTCCGGCCTGTTGCAGGGGGATTGGGGCCAGTCTTTTGCCTATAACCTGCCGGTAAAAGAAGTGGTCGGAGACCGGCTTGGCCTCTCTTTCCTGATCAATTTCGCAACCATCCTGTTCATTTACATTGTCGCCTTTCCCATCGGCGTCTATTCGGCGACGCGGCAATATTCCATTGGCGATTATGGCTTCACGCTGATCGGCTATCTTGGCCTCGCGACGCCCAATTTCCTGCTCGCCATGGTGCTGCTCTATTACGCCAATGTCTATTTCGGTATTTCTATCGGCGGGTTGATGGATGATGAATATATCAATCAGCCCTGGAGTTTTGACAAGGCGATGTCGGTGTTCGATCACATGCTGGTTCCGGTCGTCGTGATCGGCACCAGCGGGACCGCGTCGATGATCCGCCGCCTGCGCGCAAACCTGCTGGACGAGTTACAAAAGCAGTATGTGACGACGGCGCGGGCGAAAGGCGTGCCGCGCCTCAGGGCGCTCATCAAATATCCGATCCGCATGTCCCTCAACCCGTTTGTTGCGGATATCGGCAGTCTGCTGCCGGATGTCATTTCCGGCTCGGTTATTGTCAGCATGGTGCTGAGCCTGCCGACGGTGGGTCCGCTGCTGCTGGAGGCCTTGCGTAATCAGGATCAGTATATGGCGGGATCGTTGTTGATGTTCCTCGCGCTGCTGACGGTTGTCGGGATGTTCCTGTCCGATATTCTGCTGGCCGTGCTGGATCCGCGTATCCGGCTTTCCGGGGGGGCGACGAAATGACGGAGACCAACGGATCAAATCGCGATCTGCCGCTTGAGCACTGGCATTCGAAAGAGCCGTTTGACCCCTATTCGGTCGAGAAATTCACGCCAGAGCAGGAACGCTTTTACATGGCGTCGCAATGGCAGATGGTGTGGTGGAAATTTCGCCGTCACAAACTCGCTGTGATAAGCGGGCTTGTGCTGCTGCTTTTCTATTTCTCGATCCTGATATCGGAATTCTTGGCGCCCTATAACCTGCATACGCGACATACGAAATATATTTTCGCCCCGCCGCAATCCATTCATCTGTTCCATGAGGGGGAATTCGTTGGTCCCTTTGTGTATGGCTACAAGCAGACGCTCAACCGCGAGACGCTGAAGCGCGAGTATGTGGTGAATACGGATAAGCCCTATCCCTTGCGGTTTTTCTGTCAGGGGGATGAATATGAATTCTGGGGTCTGTTCAAGGGGAACCTGCATCTCATCTGCCCGGATGACAAGAACCTTGCGAGCTTTTTCTGGCTGGGGACGGACCGGCTGGGTCGCGATATCCTGTCGCGGATTATTTACGGGGCGCGGATTTCGCTATCCATCGGCCTGATCGGTATTATCATCAGCTTTACGCTTGGCATCGTGCTCGGCGGTATTTCCGGTTATTACGGCGGCTGGGTCGATAATATCATCCAGCGGACGATCGAGCTTCTGAAATCCCTGCCGCAGCTTCCGCTCTGGCTGGCGCTTTCGGCGGCGCTCCCTGTCACATGGTCGCCCATCCTTGTCTTTTTCGGCCTCACCGTTATTCTCGGCCTGCTTGACTGGCCGGGGCTTGCCCGTGCGGTCAGATCGAAATTCCTTTCGCTCCGGGAGGAGGATTTCGTGACGGCAGCGCAGCTGATGGGGGCCTCGCCCAAACGCATTATCGGGCGGCATTTGCTGCCGTCATTCGCCAGCCATCTGATCGCCAGCGCCAGCCTTGCAATCCCGAGCATGATCCTCGGGGAAACGGCGCTCTCATTCCTCGGTCTCGGCCTCAGGCCGCCGATCACATCCTGGGGCGTCCTGCTGAATGAAACCACCAATATCAATGCGGTGGCGACAACGCCGTGGCTGATCTATCCGGTGGTACCGGTGATCCTTGTCGTGCTGGCGTTCAACTTTCTGGGCGACGGCCTCAGGGATGCGGCGGACCCGTATAAATAGGGTGTCGTCCGTTCTGTCACGGCTTTTGCCGGGCGGCACCCTTCATTAGCCAAAGGCTGGTTTCATAGGCGCCGTTCGGAATTGGCAGGCGGCCACAGAAGGAGTGATCCAGCCGTTTCCTCATCCGGCTCCTGACATAGGCGCTGGAAAACAGGATGTCGAACCCGCCGTAGAGAAACATCGGCGCAACCATCTGCTGTTCATTATAGCCGCGCCATTCCCAGTCTTTCGGGTAGTCATCGGGCAGGAAGATGTCATGGATATGGATAATCACCCCATCGGGCAGGGCCGGAATGACATTGAGAAACAGGTCGTCCACATCAGTGCCCGGTATGGCGATATGGCTGGAATCGATGAACAGGATGTCGCCGGGCTCAAGGCTGTTGAAAATCTCCGTTCCGGCTTCATGCAATGTCCGGCGTACAAAGGTGATGGGCAGTGTTTCGATGCTGGCGCGCGGCGCGGGGTCTATGGCGATAAATTCCGTTGCGAGTTTGCCATCGCGGATGGCGCGGGCCATGAAGCGGGTGGAATGGCCTGATCCCACCTCAATAATGCGGGCGGGCTTTTGCATCCGCACCATGGCATAGCAGATGGCAGCGTCAAGGCGGGGAAACCAGTCCTGTTCGAACCGGGGTTCGGGTGGCGGGGCGGTGCCAAAGTCGGCAAAATCCGCCTCAAATGCCGCAAGGCTGTCCAGCATCTCGGTAAACCGGTCTTCATGAGCCGCCATCACTGTTTCAATGGCGGCATAGGGCTTGCGGTCTTCCGGGCCGGGCAGGCTCGCCGCATAGCGATAGGGGATGAAAAAGCCCTCTTTGGCGATCCCGAGAACGGTTTTCAGCCCCATGCGAAGGCGGCGAATGTTCATGGCAGAATTATCTCTTTTGCGGCGGCGGTCTTGTTTTGCTTGGCATTTTTATCCTAATCCCTCTAATCTCGGACCTATTCAAGAAAAGCAAGAAAAAGGATTTCAGGATGGACGCATCTTTTCATATCACAATCGAAAATGCCACCTTAAGCGTTCGCCTCGACAATCCGGCGCAGCATAATAAGCTGACGCCTGCAACCATGGCAGCCCTGCGCGAGGCGCTGGAGGAAAAGGCGGCGGAGACATCCATTCGTGTGATGGTCTTGACGGGGACCGGGAAAAGCTTCTGTGCGGGGGCGGATCTTGGGGAGCTTGGCCGGTATAATTTCGATGAAAATCCGCTGGAAAAGCTGACGGATGTTGTCGAACGGCTGCCCTTTCCGACTATCTGCGCCCTGAATGGCGGGGTCTATGGCGGGGGGGCCGATCTGGCGTTGTCCTGTGATTTCCGTATTGGTATCACGACCATGAGTGCGTTTATTCCGCCGGCAAAGATCGGCATTCACTATCCGCCTGCGGGACTTGCGCGCGCCGTCGCCCGCCTCGGCCTTGGTCCGGCGAAGCGGCTGTTCCTGACAGTGGAGAGAATGTCGGCGGAAGAGCTGAAGGCGATCGGTTTTCTGGATTACCTTGTTGCGCCGGAAGAGCTGGAGGCGCGGACCAATGTGCTTGCCGCAGACATTGCGGCTCTGGCGCCGCTTTCCCTCCGGAGGATGAAGGAAACGCTGAACGATATCGCCCGCGGGGAGCTGGATGTTGCCAAGGCCCGCCGCTTCCAGATGCAATGCCTGCAATCGGACGATTTCAAGGAAGGCAAGGCGGCCCTGGCGGAGAAGCGCCCGGCCCGTTTCAACGGGGCCTGAGCGCGGTTTCCGGCGGGATCAGAGAATAAATTTCGACAGATCCATGTTGGTCGCCAGCTCGCCAAGATGCTCGCGGACATACTCATCATCAATATTGATGACCGATCCGCCCTTGTCGGTGGCCTGAAAGCTGATCTCTTCCAGCACCCGCTCCAGCACGGTGTGAAGACGACGAGCGCCGATATTCTCCACCGCCGCATTGACATCGGCGGAGATGGTGGCGATGGCGTCAATTGCGTCTTCGGCGAAGTTGAGATGCACTCCCTCCGTCTCCATCAGGGCGACATATTGCTTGATCAGGCTGGCTTCCGGTTCGGTCAGGATGCGTTTGAAGTCATCCTTGGTCAGCGCCCGGAGTTCAACCCGGATTGGCAGGCGGCCCTGCAACTCGGGCAACAGGTCTGACGGCTTTGCGATATGGAAGGCGCCAGAGGCGATGAACAGCACATGGTCCGTGCGCACGGTGCCGTATTTGGTGCTGACGATGGTTCCCTCGATCAGGGGCAGCAGGTCGCGCTGCACCCCTTCGCGGGAGATGTCGGCGCCCTGGCGGTCGCTGCGGGCGCAAATCTTGTCGATTTCATCCAGGAAGACAATGCCGTGATTTTCCACAAGTTTGGTGGCGTTGCGTACCACCGCATCCTCATCGAGCAGCTTGTCGCTCTCTTCGCCAATCAGAATCTTGTAGCTGTCCTTCACCAGCATCTTGCGGGGTTTTGTGCGCGGTCCGCCCAGCTTGCCAAGCATGTCGTTGAGGTTGAGCATACCCATCTGGGCGCCGGGCATTCCGGGAATATCAAAGGTGGGCATGCCCGCGCCGCCGGTATCAATGACTTCCAGCTCGACTTCCTTGTCGTCAAGCTGCCCCTCGCGCAGCATCTTGCGGAATTTCTGACGCGTCTCGGTGGAGGCTTTGGCCCCAACCAGCGCATCGAGTACCCGCTCCTCCGCCGCAAGCTCGGCCTTGGCAATGACCTGCTGGCGTTGCTTTTCCCGTTCCATGTTGATGGCGATTTCCACAAGATCGCGGATAATCTGTTCCACATCGCGGCCGACATAGCCGACTTCCGTGAATTTGGTGGCTTCCACTTTCAGGAAAGGCGCGTTGGCGAGCTTTGCGAGGCGACGGGAGATTTCCGTCTTGCCGACGCCGGTCGGGCCGATCATCAGGATATTTTTCGGCAGAACCTCTTCGCGCATTTCTTCGGGCAGTTGTTGACGCCGCCAGCGGTTGCGCAGGGCAATTGCCACCGACTTTTTGGCTTCCGCCTGGCCGATGATGAAACGGTCCAGCTCATAGACAATTTCCCGGGGGGATAAGTTAGTCATTTTTACCGATACTTTCGATGATAACATTTCCATTGGTGTAGACGCAGATCTGGCCCGCAATTTCCATGGCCTTTTTCGCGATATCGGTGGCCTCCATATCCTCGCGATCAATCAGCGCGCGGGCGGCGGCCAGGGCGAAGTTGCCGCCCGATCCGATGGCGATGATACCGTCTTCAGGCTCCAGTACATCGCCGGTACCCGTCAGGATCAGCGACACATCGGCATTGGCGACGGCCATCATGGCTTCCAGCCTGCGAAGATATTTGTCGGTCCGCCAGTCTTTTGCAAGCTCGACACAGGCGCGGGTAAGGTTGCCCGGATGCTGCTCCAGCTTGGATTCCAGCCGTTCAAACAGGGTAAAGGCATCGGCGGTTGCCCCCGCGAAACCGACAATCACATCATTGCGTGGCCCAATCCGGCGCACCTTGCGGGCGTTGGATTTGATGACCGTCTGGCCAAGCGAAACCTGTCCGTCACCGGCGACGACGACGGTTCCATTCTTGCGTACGGACAGGATTGTGGTGCCGTGCCAGCTTTCAATTTTATCGGACATAAAACACATCTCTCTTTGGGGTTGCCATGACGATGTAACCATTTTCCGCGACGGGTCAAGGTGCAATGGCCCTTGTCCTTGATTACGCATGTATTTTTGCTGATACCAGGTTTCACAATCCGTGCCGGGCCGCGTCTTCTGCACGAATAACCATGCGATCAGGAGGAGAAACCGATGGCCCCCCAAAATCAGGATAATGTTGCCGATACTGAAAAGGCGTCCAACCTCAGGGCGATCTTTGAAATTCTGAGCTATATCCATGCGGATGCGGTGAAGGATGATTTTAAGGAGCTGGCGGATCGTATCGAATTTGCCCTCAATCTAGCGGAAATGCTGGTGCGCAAGAACCGTGGCACCGCCAAGACAGAGGGCGGGGAAGCGGCTTCCGATGCCTCTGTCCCGGACAAGGAGAGCGAACCGGCAACGACAGGCTTTTATTAAGCCGGGCTTTCCGCATCAAGCTGATTGCAAAGGCTTGGTTTTCTGCGCCGTTCCTGCTATATCCTCGCCAGATACCTATGCGGTAAGATATCAGCCTGGAAGGAAAATTCATGCGTGCAGGAACGGTGAAGCGCAAGACGAAAGAGACCGAAATCGAGGTTGAAATCAATCTCGATGGCACGGGCGTTTATGACGTCAAAACAGGCATCGGTTTTCTCGATCATATGCTGGAACAGCTTTCCCGTCACAGCCTGATGGATCTGAAGCTCCGCGCTAAAGGCGATCTGCATATCGATTTTCACCATACAACAGAAGATACCGGCATCGCCATCGGAGAAGCCTTTGCCAAAGCGCTGGGCGATTTGAAGGGCATCCGCCGTTATGCGTCCGCCCATATTCCCATGGATGAGACGCTGACCCGTGTCGCGCTCGATATTTCCAATCGCCCTTATCTGATCTGGAAGGTTGAATTCAGCCGTGACAAGCTGGGTGAGATGGATACGGAATTGTTCAAGGAGTGGTTCCAGGCGTTTGCGCAGGCGGCCGGAATCACGCTGCATGTGGAAAATCTTTACGGAACCAACAACCATCATATCGTGGAAAGCTGCTTCAAGGCACTGGCTCGCGCCTTGCGCGATGCGACTGAAATTGATCCGCGCCGCGCCGATGCGGTTCCTTCCACCAAAGGAACGCTGGGCGGCAGCCTGTAATCTATGAAGTCCGCCCGCCGGGGCAGGGGAAATATTGCGGTTATGAAAACAGCGATTATTGATTACGGTTCGGGGAATTTGCGCTCCGCCGCCAAGGCGTTTGAGCGGTCCAGCCGGGAAAGCGGCCTGGCCATGACCATCGAGGTGACGAGCCGTCCCGAAGATGTCGTGACGGCCGACCGGATTGTCCTGCCCGGCGTCGGGGCGTTTCGGGCTTGCAAGCTGGGCCTTGCTGCAATTGACGGCATGATAGAGGCGCTGCATGAAGCGGTGATTGTGAAAGGGCGGCCGTTTTTCGGCATTTGCGTTGGCATGCAGCTTATGGCGGGCAAGGGGATCGAGCATGGCGTGACGGAAGGGCTTGGCTGGATCAAGGGCGATGTCGTCGGGCTGGAGCCATCGGATCCGGACCTCAAAATTCCACATATGGGTTGGAACGAACTGGAGTTTCGCACGCATCATCCGCTTTTTGACGGGATTGAAAGCGGGCAGCATGCCTATTTCGTCCATAGCTACCACCTGGCGGCACAGGATCCGGCACATGTGCTGTGCATCGTTGATTATGGCGGACCGGTGACGGCTATGGTTGGTCGTGACAACATGATCGGAACGCAGTTTCATCCGGAGAAAAGCCAGGAAACGGGCCTTAAACTGATTGCAAATTTTTTGAAATGGAAACCCTGATGACGGATAATTCCAGACATATTCAGCAACCGGTGATAGAGGCTGTCAAGGAGTTCACTTCCGCCGATCTTGACGATCTGTGCGAAGCGGCGGAAGAGGCCATCATCGATGGCAATGGCTTTGGGTGGCTCACGCCGCCGCGCCGCTCTGTTCAGGAAAGTTTTTGGAAGGGCGTCCTGATGGTGCCGGTGCGGGAGCTTTACTGCGCCCGGTTCGAAGGGCGGATTGTCGGCTCCGCCCAGTTGGTCAAACCCTTTGCAAATAATGAGGCGGGCGGTCATATTGCACAGCTCGCCACTTTTTTCATCGCACCATATGCGCGCGGGCACGGGCTCGCCATCGGCCTTCTCGCGGTTTTGGAGAACAGCGCGCGGGAACAGGGGTTTAAATTTCTGGAGGTGGATGTCCGGGAAACACAGGCGGCGGCGATTTCAATCCTCGAATCAAATGGATATGAGAAATGGGCCGTAAAACAGAATTATGCCTGGAACGGCGAACGCTATGTCGATGGCTATTACTATAAAAAACAACTGGCGGACTTGTAACGGCAATGAATTTGTATCCGGCGATTGATCTGAAGGATGGCAACTGTGTGCGCCTGCTGCGCGGTGAAATGGCGGCGGCAACCATTTTCAATACTGATCCGGCCGCGCAGGCCCAGGCTTTCAAAACGGCCGGTTTCGAACGGCTGCATCTTGTCGATCTGAACGGCGCGTTTGAAGGGCGTCCGGTAAATGCGGCGGCGGTGGAGAGCATACTGGCGGTCACGGATGTCCCGACCCAGCTTGGCGGCGGCATCCGCGATCTTGCCACGATCGAGATGTGGCTCTCCAAGGGGCTCAGCCGGGTGATCCTTGGCACCGTTGCGCTGCGGGACCCGGCTCTGGTCATCGAGGCCTGCAAGATGTTTCCCGGTCATATTGCCGTTGGCATTGATGCGCGGGGCGGGATGGTGGCCGTGGAAGGCTGGGCCGAGACGAGCGAGACATCGGCGCTTGACCTTGCCCGGAAATTCGAGGATGCCGGGGTTGAAGCCATCATCTACACGGATATTGACCGGGACGGCGCGCTTCAGGGCGTCAATGTAGAGGCAACGCGGGATCTTGCCGCCGCCATCTCCATCCCGGTGATTGCCTCCGGTGGCGTGGCCTCCATCAAGGATGTTGAAAATCTGCTGGCTGTGCAGTCAAGCGGCATCGAAGGGGTGATTATCGGCCGCGCGCTGTATGACGGGCGGATCGACCCTGTCGCGGCTCTCGATCTGGTGAGGCGCGAAAATGCTTAAGGCGCGCATTATCCCCTGCCTCGATGTGAAGGACGGCCGTGTCGTCAAGGGCGTCAATTTTGTAGACCTGATCGACGCGGGCGATCCGGTAGAGCAGGCGCGGATTTATGACGCGCAAGGGGCGGATGAGCTGTGTTTTCTCGACATCACCGCGACATCGGACAATCGCGAGACTATCTATGACGTGGTGCGTCGCACGGCGGAGCAATGCTTCATGCCGCTGACCGTTGGCGGCGGCGTCCGGCAGGTGGTGGATGTGCGCAAACTGCTGCTGGCGGGCGCGGACAAGGTGTCGATCAACAGCGCCGCGGTGAAGCGCCCCGAATTCGTTCGCGAGGCGGCGGAACAGTTCGGCAGCCAGTGCATTGTGGTTGCCATTGACGCGAAGCAGACCGGACCGGATAAATTCGAGATTTTTACTCATGGCGGACGGGAGCCGACGGGCATAGATGCCGTTGAATGGGCGCGGCGGATGACCGACTACGGGGCCGGGGAAATCCTGCTCACCTCCATGGATCGGGACGGCACAAGATCGGGGTTCAACATTCCGCTGACCCGGGCGGTGGCCGATGCGGTCAGGGTGCCCGTGATCGCCTCGGGCGGTGTTGGAACGCTGGATCATCTGGCGGAAGGTATCCGCGATGGTCATGCGACGGCGGTTCTCGCCGCGTCCATTTTCCATTTCGGGGAATTCACGATCCGCGAGGCGAAAGAGGCCATGCGCAATGCCGGTATCCCCGTCCGGCTGGAGGAGAAGGCAGCATGAACGAGAAGACGCGGACCGGCCTTGACCGGCTTTTTGAGACAGTTGCGGCGCGCAAGGGCGCGGATGCGAAAAGTTCCTACACCGCGTCGCTTTATGCGAAGGGAAGTGCAAAAATTGCCCAGAAACTGGGGGAAGAAGCGGTTGAGCTTGCCATTGCGGCCTCCCTCGGCAAACGCGATGAAATCATTTCTGAAAGCGCCGATCTGCTCTATCATCTGGCGGTCCTGTGGGCTGATGCGGATGTTGATCCGTCCGAAATTTATGAAAAGCTGACCGCACGGGAAGGGCAGTCCGGCCTTGCGGAGAAGGCGTCGCGTACATCTGAAGAAGGGGAATAGTCATGGCTTATGATAATGAAAATGTGTTTGCGAAAATTCTGCGGGGCGAGCTTCCCAACGCCACCGTCTATGAAGATGAAAGCATTCTCGCCTTCAACGATATCGCGCCGCAAATGCCGGTCCATGTGCTGGTGATTCCGAAGCGCCCCTATATTGATATTAACGACTTTTCAGCGAACGGCACGGTTGAGGAGATCGGGAACTTTTTTGCGAAAGTTGGCGAGATCGCCAGATCTCTGGGGCTGGATGAGGATGGATATCGGGTTGTCAGCAACAATGGGCAAAATGCCGGGCAGCATGTTCCGCATTTTCATGTCCATATTCTGGGCGGCCGTAAAATAAAAGAAGGCGGCATGGCGCGGGGGATGTAACTCTCGTTCCCGCATCTCCTCAAACAGAAAACTCCAGAAGGTCGCGCGCATCCTCAACGATATAGATGCCGAGCGGTTCCATCCGGCCGCGAATTTCCACGCTTTCATGACGGAGGGAGGAGAAGGCCTCACCCGCGCGCGCGGCGACGCGGTCCGAGAAAATAAGCTGGCTGGAATAGTCTTTGGTCAGGGCCTCAAGACGGCTTGCTGTGTTGACCGGATCGCCAATGGCCGTGACGGAGGTGGCGTTGCCATAGCCCATCTGGCCGACAATGACTTGCCCGATATGGATGCCGATCCCGATTTTCAGCGGACTGGACAAATCCGACGCCAGGTTGCGGTTCATCATATCCAGTTCCATGGCCATGGCACGTGCGGCATTGAGCGCACGGCGGCTCGCCGTCTCTGCGCTTTCGTTAAGACCGAACAGCGCCATGACGCCATCGCCGATGAATTTGTCGAGATGCCCGCCATTCGCCTCGATGGCTTCGCCCATATGGCGGAAATACTGGTTGATGACAAACACCACATCATAGGGGAGTTTCTGTTCGGAGAATTTGGTGAAGGCGCGCAGATCGGCGAACAGGATGGCGATTTCCCGCTCCTGCCCCTGCAGATATCCCGGCTGGTTGAACGCCTGCACGACCGTTGCGCTGGCGGGCAGCAGCGGAATGATGGACACATCGCCTGTCGGAATGCTCTGGCAGGCGAGCCGGGTTCCCTCCGGGGCGCCAACCCGGCGCAGAACGGCGATTTCCTTGTCACCGGGCGGATTTAAATTGTCCGCCCCGTCCAGAACCCGGACGCGGCAGGTGGAGCAGCGGCCGCGCCCGCCGCACACATGGGCGTGGGGAATTCCGCCAAGCTGGCTGGCCTCCAGCAAAGTGAGGCCGGGCGGAGTGAGAACCAGCTTCTCATCGGGATAGCTGACGACATTCAGCTTACGCTGCCGGAAGCGGATTGCCCAGTAAATGCGGCTGACGGCGAGAAGGGCGAGTGCCGCAAACATCAGGACATAGCCCGTATCCCGCAGCCCATAGGCCCAGCTTATCATATCCGGTGAGATATTGAGGCGGGCGAAGAAATCGGCGCGCCATGCCGCATTTTCAAACATTCTCTCTACTTCGTTCGCCGCGTTGATAAAGCCGCTGAGCGCCAGAAGCGGAAGCGCGAGGGCGAGGCTGTAAAGAGAGGGGAGGTATTTTTTATACCAGGATTTTAACCGCAACCAGAAATGCAGCCCAAGACAGCCATGCAGCCAGGCGACCACCAGTCCGATACTCTGTAAAAGACCGAGGAGCGGCGTCGCCACCCAGATGCTGTAAAGGACATAGCGGTAGCTGTCATCAAGGCCATAAACTTCATGGGTGATGCGCGTTCCGATGACATGCAGAATGAGAAGCGGCGGGATCATCAGCCCCAGAACGATTTGCAGGATATCGCGTCCGGGCAGGCGTCGATATGCCCGATGTCGCAACAGCTTCACAAAGACAAGCAGGATATGCAGCGTCAGGGCACCCAGCAGCAGGATCGTTCCCGGCAAGCTGCGCCAGATAAAAATGAAGACTTCGCGTCCTGCCTCCATCGCCTCAATGGAAATCAGGCCAAGGGAATGATTGAGCAAATGGCCGGTCAGAAAGATGAACAGAATGATCCCGCTGAGCAGCCGGAGCCGTTCCGGCCGAAGGGCCATCCGTATTTCCTGCAATGACTTTCCGGGGCCCTTCGACATATTGTTATGTTCGTTACGACGAGGAAACGGTCAGCTTTGTCTGCATCAGCTCTTTCAGGCTTACGGCAGGCCGGGCGCCATAATGGCTGATCACCTCGGCGGCGGCCATGACACCGATCCGCCCGCTGGAGGCCAGATCATGCCCGTTGGTATGGCCATAGAGGAAGCCGGCCGCAAAAAGATCGCCCGCGCCCGTCGTATCCACGACCTTGAGTTTCGTCTCTGCCGGGACGGCGTGAACTTCTGATCCCCTGACGATGACCGCGCCTTTTTCGCTACGTGTCAGGCAGGCAATGTCCACCTGATCGCGGACGGCGGCCAGCGCAGATTCAAAATCGGTCGTTTGATATAAGGATTTGATTTCCTCTTCATTGGCAAAAAGGATATCCACACCGGATTTTATAAACTCCTGAAATTCCTCACGATATCTGTCCACGCAGAAACTGTCCGAGAGGGTGAGGGAAACCTGGCGGCCCGCCGCATGGGCAATATCCGCCGCCTTTCGGAAGGCCTGCTTGCCATTTTCCGGATCCCACAGATAGCCTTCCATATAGGTGACTTTGGAGGCGGCGATGATATCGGGGTCAATATCTTCGGGTCCAAGTTCGATACAGGCCCCGAGGTAGGTATTCATGGTGCGATGCGCATCGGGGGTAACCAGAATGAGACAGCGGGCCGTCGCGGCGCCATTCATGGACTTTGCCGTTTCAAAGGTCACGCCCCCCGCCCGGATATCATGCGTAAAAATACTGCCGAGCTGGTCATCGCGGACTTTGCCGATATAGGCGCATTTACCGCCGAGGGAGGCAATGCCCGCCGCTGTGTTGCCTGCCGATCCGCCGGACATTTCGATGCCGGGCTGCATTCTGGCATAGAGTTCTTCCGCCCGTTCCATATCGATCAGCATCATGGCGCTTTTGGTCAGCCCTTCGGCCGCAAGGAAGGCGTCATCCGCCTTGCTGATTACATCGACGATGGCATTGCCAATACAGGTTGTGTCAAATAGTCGCTCTGTCATAATATTCCCAACAGTTACTCCGGCTCCGGCGAGTATAGTCGCTACGTGCGCCGGGGCAAGAAGGCTTTGCGCCGTGACGGGATTTAGGGGGAGGCATGAACGATCTGATCAAAATGACCGCGACAGAGGTCGTGGATCTGCTCAAGACCGGAAAGGTTTCCCCGAGTGAGCTTCTCGACGCATCGGAAGCACGCATCCGCGAGACGGATGATGCTGTCAATGCCCTGCCGACCCTCTGTTTTGATCGCGCCCGCGCGCATGCGGCGAAACTCGCAAAAGAGCGAGCGGCGGATCGTCAGGGTCCGCACCTGCATGGCTTACCGATTACCATCAAGGATCTCACCCCGGTCAAAGATGTGCGGTTTACTTTGGGGTCGCCCATTTTCGCCGATCAGGTCGCGACATACTCTGATATGATGGTCGAACGGCTCGAGGAACGCGGCGGCATAGTTGTCGGGAAATCGAACACGCCGGAATTTGGCGCCGGCGGCCAGACCTTCAATGAGGTTTTCGGGACAACGACAAACCCGTGGGATACCAGCCGGACGCCCGGTGGATCGTCAGGCGGCGCCGCGGCGGCGCTGGCGGCGGGTCAGGTCTGGCTGGCGCAGGGAAGCGATCTCGGCGGCAGTCTGCGCACCCCGGCGAGCTTTACCGGTGTTGTCGGGCTGCGACCCTCGCCAAAGCGGGTGGCACATGGCCCGTTGCGGCTGCCGTTCTCCACCTATCCGGTGGAAGGGCCGATGGCTCGTAATGTGGCGGATACGGCGCTGTTTCTGGATATGATGGCGGGCTCGCATATCCTCGATCCGGGAAGCCTGCCCGCGCCTGAGGTTTCCTATGTTGATGCGCTCAAAAATATTCCAAAATTCGGGCGGATTGCCTACAGCTCCGATCTCGGACAATGCCCGGTTGATCCGGAGGTGGCGGAAATCTGTGCCAGAGCGGCGGCGGACTTCGCCCGTTATTGCGGCGGAGTGGAGGAGGCTTGTCCCGACCTGCACGATGCGGAGGAGATTTTCCAGACGCTGCGGGCGCAGATGTTTATCGCCAATCATGCGCCGTTGCTGGCGGCCCATCGTGACAAGCTGAAACCGGAGGTTATCTGGAATGTGGAGAAGGGCGCAAGGCTCACGGCGGATGAAATCGGCGCGGCGCAGCGGGCGCAGGGGGAGCTTTATGTTCGCGTGGTGGAGTTTTTCTCAAAATATGACTTCCTGCTGGCGCCAGCCGCGATTGTCCCGGCCTTCACCCATGACAAGCGCTATGTGGAGGAGGTCAACGGCGTCAAATTCGACAATTATATGTCCTGGCTGGCGTTGCCCTCCATGCTGACAGTCACTTGTTGCCCGGTCATTTCGATCCCGTGCGGCTTCACAAAAAGCGGCCTGCCGGTCGGTTTGCAAATCATGGGACCGAATGCGCGGGAAGACCGGGTGCTGCAGGCGGCCTACGCATTTGAACGCGATCATGATTTTGCCGCGCGCCTGCCGATTGATCCCCGCCCGCCCCGCAACAGCTAAAAAAGTTGCAGGACGGCCCTTCAATACATACATGTGCAGGCGGTTTCAGTGTGACAGGCGAAGGAATGCGATTTGATTTCGGCAATTAACAGAGCTATTACACAGCTCGGGGATCCCGCGTTCCGTTCGGTCCTTTTCAAGGCGCTGGGCCTGACGCTGGTGATCTATATTCTTGTGGGGTTTGGCGCGACGCAGGCCTTTTCCTTCGTTCCGACGTTTGACTATCAATGGGTCAATACGGCCATTGGCATTTTGGCGGGGCTGGGCTTTCTGCTGGGCGGTTTTTTCCTGTTTCCGCTGATTATCAGCGCCCTGATCGGTATCTTCCTCGATGATATTTCCGACGCCGTGGAACGGCAATATTATGCGACGGACCCTCCGGGCAAAAGCCTTTCCCTGATGGACAGTATCTGGGATGCCCTCAAGTTTCTCGCGCTTGTCGTTGGCTGTAACATTCTTGTCCTGCCGCTTTATTTCGTGCCTGTCATAAATCTGTTCGTCTATTATCTGCTGAATGGCTATCTGATCTCCCGTGAATATTTCCATATGGTCGCGGTCCGTCATCATCCTTTGGAAGAAGTCACCCGCCTGCGCAAGCGAAACGGGGGTGAGCTCTATATGATGGGGATTGTCATCGCCTTTTCGCTGACGATACCGATTGTCAATCTTGTCGCGCCGATTGTGGCGACGGCGGCGATGGTTCATCTGTACAAGAAACGGGTGGGCAGTATCGCGAAGAAGCGGGAGTTGGTCGTGCCATGATACGTGTTGCCGCTGTTCTTGCCGCGCTGGCAGTCGGGATAACAGGCTGTGCGCCGTCGCATCAGATTACGGTGACCACCGGCAAGCCGGTTTCCACGGGCGCGGTGGCGAGCAGTCCGGTACCAGCGGCACCTGTAACAATACCGTCGCAGCGGGCTTCTGCGCCGCCGCCCGCCAGCAGCGCTGTAAAGCCCCGTGTTCTGCTGGAGCCCGAAATACTGATTGGAAAAACAGAGGCGGAGATTGCCGAGGTTTTTGGGGAGCCGGTTCTCCGGCGCCAGGAAAGTCCGGCGGAAGTCTGGCAGTATCTGACAGCCGACTGTGCCGTACATGTCTTTTTCTATCCGGATGAAAAGGCGGCGGGAGTGGTTCGCTATATTGCCATCAACGGGCGGAATCCGGAGAATTTCTCAACCCTTGACCGTCGGCAATGCTTCAATGATTATCTACGCGCGATCGGGGCGGAAGAAGTGTTTTTAACTGCCAAAACATCGTAAGAACGCCCGTGAAACGGGCAGGCCATTTCAGAGGGCGACTTTCCCTTTGAATTCACAGAGATCGGCGACGATGCAGCGGAAGCATTCCGGTTTGCGGGCCTTGCAGACATAGCGCCCGTGCAGGATCAGCCAGTGATGCGCATGGCGGAGATATTCCTTCGGGATTCGTTTCTCCAGCTTTTTTTCCACTTCAAGCGGGGTTTTCCCGGGCGCGATCCCGGTTCTGTTGCCGACGCGGAAAAGATGGGTATCGACGGCGATTGTCGGCTGTCCGAAAGCGATGTTGAGGACGACATTTGCCGTCTTCCGGCCGACACCGGCGAGTTCTTCCAGCTCTTCCCGGGTTTGCGGGACGGTGCTGTTGTGATTACGTATCAACGCCTCGCACAGCTTGATGACATTTTTGGCCTTGGTTTTGTAAAGACCGATGGTTTTGATATAATCGCGTAACGTATCTTCGCCGAGGGCGAGCATCTTCTCCGGCGTGTCCGCGATTGCGAACAGCGGACCTGTCGCCTTGTTGACCCCGACATCGGTTGCCTGCGCTGACAGGACAACGGCGACGAGCAGGGTAAAGGGGTTCACATAGTCCAGCTCGCCCTTGGGCTCGGGATCATTTTCATGAAGACGGCGGAAAAATTCGCTGATGTCGGCTTTTTTCATCTTATCTTATTGGCACAGGCCTGTTTTCTGCGCAATAATCAATGTGAAAGGGGCAGTATGCCAGAGGCTCAGGAACAGACAGAAATGCAAAACCCGACGAGGTCAGACGCCGGGACATTCTTCCTGTCCCTTCATCCCAATAACAGCCTTTCCCGATCCGGCTTTGTCATTCTGATGAGCCTGATCGCCGGGGTCAGTTTTATTTATGGCCTGTATTTCTTCTCACTCGGCGCCTGGCCGATTTTCGGCTTTTTCGGGCTGGACGTGTTGCTGGTCTATATCGCCTTCCGTTTCAGCTTTCGCGCCGCGCGGCGTTTCGAAACGGTCGAGATTGGCGATGATATGGTGACCATCACCCGGATCGCGCCGGGCGGCGAGCGGCGGGTGGAAAGATTTAACGCCTATTGGGCACGCGCGCTGATTTCGGACGGCCGACTTCAGCTGGTCAATCGCGGACAGAGCTTCGAGATTGGCAATTTCCTTGGAGAGGCGGAAAAGCAGGAGGTGGGGGAGGTTATTACTGCCGCCCTCCACCGTTACCGAAGCGGAGAGATGTTTCAGTCCCCGAGGCCGAGTACGTCCATCATATCGTAATTGCCAGGAGCCTTTCCCCTTGCCCAGAGAGCCGCACGCACAGCGCCGCGCGCAAAAATGGAACGATCCCCGGCCTTGTGGGTCAATTCGATCCGCTCATTTTCCGCCGCGAAGATAACGGTGTGATCGCCGACCACATTACCACCGCGCAGGACCGCATAGCCGATATCGCCGCGCTTGCGGGCACCGGTTATGCCATCCCGCCCGCGATCCGCAACGCTATCATGATCGACGCCACGTCCCGCCGCGGCGGCCTTGCCGAGCAGCAGCGCCGTGCCGGAAGGGGCATCCACCTTGTGGTGATGGTGCATTTCAAGGATTTCGATATCAAACTCGTCATCGAGAATGCGGGCGACCTTGCGGGTGAGCTGCGCCAGCAGGTTGACACCCAGGCTCATATTCGCACCCTGAACAATCACGGCCCTGTCGCCGCAGGCTGTCACCTGCGCCTGTTGTGCGTTGGTAAGGCCGGTGGTGCCGATAATATGAATTTTGCCCTTTTCGGCGGCAAGGCGGGCATGAGCGATGGTTGCTTCGGGCGCGGTGAAGTCAATGACGGCATCGGCAGCATCAAACAAGGCTGCCGGATCTTCGCCGATCAGGATGCCCGATGCGTCCAGCCCGGCAAGGACGGTGATATCTTTTCCCGTAAAAGGGGATCCGGCAGGTTCCGTCCCGCCGCTGATAACGCATCCGGCCGTTTCGCTGACCTGCTTTACCAGCATCCGCCCCATGCGACCGGCGGCGCCGACAATGCCAATCTTTAAATCACTCATGTCACAATATCCTGAATTCTTGCGCTTCAGGATGTAGCACAGACGAGCGGAGGAGGCGAGACAGGAATTTTCCCCGGTCCGTTCAGTCTTTCAGATCGGCGAGAAAGTCTTTCACACGGGCAAAAAAGCCTTCTGATTCGGGACTGTGCGCGCCCTTGCCGGCGGCGTCGAATTCTTTCAGCAGCTCTTTCTGGCGTTTCGTCAGATTAACCGGCGTCTCAACGATGGTGTGAATATACATATCGCCGTGGCTGTGGGAATTCATAATCGGCATGCCCTTGCCGCGCAGGCGGAATTTTCGGCCTGACTGGGTACCGGCGGTGATGCTGACCTTGGCGCGCGCACCGTCGAGGGTCGGCACCTCGATATCCCCGCCAAGGGCTGCCGTCATCATCGGGATGGGCACCCGGCAATGGATATTCTGGCCATCTCGCTGGAAAATCCGGTGATCGGCGACGGTGAGGAAAATATAAAGATCGCCAGGCGGTCCGCCGCGCATCCCTGCTTCGCCCTCACCCGAAAGGCGGATGCGGTTGCCGTCATCAACCCCGGCGGGGATATTGACGGAGAGGGTCTTTTCCTTATGGACCCGGCCTTCCCCGCGGCAGGTCTTGCAGGGGTTCTTGATAACCTGCCCCTGACCCTGACAGACCGGGCAGGTGCGTTCGATGGTGAAAAAACCCTGCTGGGCGCGGATTTTTCCGGCGCCATGGCAACTCTCACAGGTGACAGGCTCTGAACCCGCTTCCGCCCCTGTCCCGTCGCAACTCTCGCACGGGGCCGTGGTCGGAATTTTGAGTTCCATCTTCTTGCCGTGATAGGCATCTTCCAGCGAAATCTCAAGATTGTAGCGCAAATCCGATCCGCGCGGCGCGCGGGTGCGTCCGTTGCCGCCGCCGCCACCCATGAAATCGCCGAACAGATCTTCAAAAATATCGCTGAAGCCGCCCATGCCACCAAAGCCGCGGGCACCCGCGCCCCCGCCGCCGCCATTTTCAAACGCCGCATGGCCATAACGATCATAGGCGCCGCGTTTCTGCGGATCTTTCAGGATCTCATAAGCCTCGTTGACTTCCTTGAAAGCGGTTTCCGCCTCCGGGTTGTCGGGGTTACGGTCCGGATGGTACTGCATCGCCTTCTTGCGATAGGCGCTTTTGATTACGGCGGCTTCCGCAGTGCGTTCCACCTCTAGAATTTCGTAGTAGTCGCGTTTTGCCATTGCCAGTATCACTTAACGGATGCCGCCCCGGCCCGGATTTCCGGTGCCGAGGCGGTGTATGAGAAGGGCGATCTTATCGGGAAATCCCTTTAAAATCCTTACTTGTCTTTCTTGTCGTCGTCGACTTCCTCGAAGTCGGCATCGACCACATCATCATCCGTTGTCTTGCCTTCAGGCCCGGCAGCGTCGGCGTTGCTGTCGGCCTGCGCCTCCCCCTGGGATTGCGCATAGAGGGCTTCCCCGAGTTTCATAGACGCGGCTTGCAGGGCTTCCATCTTTGCCTTGATGGTCTCAACATCGCCACTTTCCTTGACTTCCTTAAGTTCGCCAAGAGCGGTTTCAATCGGTCCCTTTACATCGTCGCCAACCTTGTCACCGGCTTCGGCCAGTGTTTTCTCGGTTGCATGGACCAAGCTGTCAGCCTGATTCTGGACTTCGACCTTTTCCTTGCGCGCCTTGTCTTCAGCCGCATGTTCCTCGGCATCCTTGACCATCTTTTCGATGTCGGCCTCGCTGAGACCGCTGGAAGCCTGGATCTGGATCTTCTGCTCGCGGCCCGTACCCTTGTCCTTTGCGGACACATTGACGATGCCGTTGGCGTCGATATCGAAGGTCACCTCAATCTGCGGCACGCCGCGCGGAGCAGAGGGAATTTCCGTCAGGTCGAAATTGCCGAGCAGCTTGTTGTCGGCGGCCATTTCACGTTCCCCTTGGAAAACGCGGATGGTCACGGCCTGCTGGTTGTCCTCTGCGGTTGAGAAGGTCTGGCTCTTCTTCGTCGGGATCGTCGTGTTGCGGTCGATGAGACGGGTAAAGACACCGCCCAGCGTCTCAATACCAAGTGACAGCGGCGTCACGTCGAGCAGCAGAACGTCTTTCACGTCACCTTGCAGGACACCGGCCTGAATGGCGGCGCCAATGGCGACGACTTCATCCGGATTGACGCCCTTGTGCGGATCGCGGCCAAAGAAGGTTTTCACCGCCTCGATCACCTTGGGCATACGGCTCATACCGCCGACAAGGATTACCTCGTCGATTTCGCCTTTTTGCAACCCGGCATCCTTCAGAGCCTTTTCACAAGGCGCGAGCGTGCGCTTGATCAGATCTTCGACAAGATGTTCGAACTGCGAGCGGGTCAGCTTCAGCTGCATATGCTTGGGGCCGCTTGCATCCGCCGTAATGAAAGGCAGGTTGATTTCCGTCGATTGGGAAGAAGACAGTTCGATCTTGGCCTTTTCCGCAGCTTCCTTCAGGCGTTGCAGTGCCATCTTGTCGCCGCGCAGGTCAATGCCCTGCTCCTTCTTGAATTCATCCGCCAGATAATCGACGAGTTTCAAATCGAAGTCTTCACCGCCGAGGAAAGTATCGCCGTTGGTGGAGCGGACCTCGAAGACGCCATCGCCGATTTCAAGGATGGAAACGTCGAACGTACCGCCGCCAAGGTCATATACGGCAACGGTCTGGTTCGCCTTGTCCATGCCGTATGCAAGCGCGGCCGCCGTCGGCTCGTTAATAATGCGCAGGACTTCAAGCCCGGCGATCTTGCCGGCGTCCTTGGTTGCTTGGCGCTGTGCGTCGTTAAAGTAGGCAGGAACTGTGATAACGGCCTGTGTGACGGTCTCGCCGAGATAGCTTTCGGCGGTTTCCTTCATTTTCTGAAGGATGAAAGCGGAAATCTGGCTCGGGGAGTATTTCTCGCCGCGGGACTGGACCCAGGCGTCACCATTATCCGCCTTGATGATATCATAAGGAACCATTTCCCGATCTTTTTGGGTGGTCTTGTCATCAAACCGCCGCCCGATAAGGCGCTTGATCGCAAAAAATGTGTTCTGCGGATTGGTGACACCCTGACGCTTGGCCGACTGGCCGACGAGTCGCTCCCCGTCTTCCGTGAAGGCGACCATGGACGGGGTGGTTCTCGCCCCTTCCGAATTTTCAATGACCTTTGCATTTTTGCCGTCCATAACGGCGATGCAGGAGTTGGTCGTTCCCAAGTCAATTCCGATTACTTTAGCCATCATATCCTCTTCAATATTGGCAGATCAGCGTGGCCACTTCATGCACCACGGTAACCCCCGGGAGTCAAGTTTAAGTCTGTTGCCGTGTATATAAGTTCGAAATATTTGCAGTGCAAGGGCATGAATCTGTGCAGCGAGACAGATTGACGGCGGACACCGCCTTAAACAGGTGTCCGGATGACGCGTATAAACAGCATGGCAGACATGCTTCAATCCCGCTTTACGGGCCCGGGTTGCTCTGATACGAGAAAGATAACCATATTCAGCCCGGAGTGAGGGATGACTGTTTCTGCCGAGCCGCCCCGTCAGGGCAATGTCCCCTATCTGGCCCGTTTCGCGACGGATGAGGCGCGCGGTCTGCTCAGTGGTGTTGGCGCATTCTTCATCTGGGGCTGTGCGCCGGTCTATTTCAAATGGCTGTCTCATGTATCCCCCATCGAAATTGCCGCCCATCGTGCCGTCTGGTCGCTGCTGTTTGTGGCAATCATTGTCATGATGACGGGACGGGGACGGCAGATTGCGGAAATTTTCCGCGCGCCGCGTATGCTTGCAGTCTTTGTTGTGACAACCCTGCTGATCGGCAGCAACTGGATGCTGTACATCTGGGCCATCGCCAATGAGCGCATTCTCGAAGGCAGCCTCGGCTACTATATAAATCCGCTGGTCAATGTACTGCTTGGGTTGCTGTTTCTGGGGGAGCGGCTCAACCGCTGGCAGGGCGTCGCTATCCTGTTCGCCGTTGTTGCTGTCGCGATTATGACAATGCAGCTTGGCTTTCTCCCCTGGGTATCCTTATATCTGGCCTTTTCATTCGGATTTTACGGGCTGTTCCGCAAGAAGGTGGCGGTGGACAGTACGGTCGGGCTGACGGTGGAGACCATTCTGATGTTTCCGCTCGCGCTCGGCTTTCTGCTGTATCTGACATTTGCGGTGCAGCCCATGTCGCCGGGCGCGGCACCGGTCGGTTTTCATCACGATGGCTGGACGCTCGTTCTGCTGGCGGGTACGGGGATTGTGACGGCCGTGCCGCTGATCCTGTTTGCAACGGCGGCGCGGCATCTGACACTCACCACCCTCGGGCTGCTACAGTATATGTCTCCAACATTGCAGGCCCTGCTGGCCGTGTTTCTCTATCACGAGCCGTTCGGCGAGGCCCGGATGATGGCCTTCGGCCTGATCTGGATCGGCCTGATTATCTATAGTGTGGACGGGTACCGGCGGCGGCATGCCGCCGCCATGGCCGGTAAGGCGCCATGAAGCGCCAGGGTGATTATACTTTTTCGTCGATACGCGTTTCGCTGCGTTTCTGCCCGCCTTTGGCAACCCCGACCATGGCCGGGCGCAGCAGCCGGTCCGCAATGCTATAGCCTGCCTGCACCACCTGCAGGACGGTTCCGGGCTCAACAGACGGATCCTCAAT
This sequence comes from uncultured Alphaproteobacteria bacterium, assembly GCA_963971675.1. GTDB lineage: Bacteria > Pseudomonadota > Alphaproteobacteria > Sneathiellales > Sneathiellaceae > Sneathiella. The sequence goes on from CAXASQ010000003.1 coordinate 222,861, forward strand.
CTCGAACATCGCCTGATGCATGTTGGGATCGAATTTCTCGCCCTTCGGATCGATCTTGCGGATCTGGTGCTTTTCCATGGTGTTGAGCAGTTCGGATTCCGTCAGCTCCACCCCGGTCAGGATATTTTTCACATCGCCGCTCTCGCGGGCGGCCTCCGGCACGCTGTCGATGGCCCGGCGCAGATTGTCGGCGACGCTCAGGACATCGCGGGCGAATTTCGTGACCGCATAATTATGCGCATCCTGTTTTTCCCGCTCGGCCCGGCGGCGCATATTCTCGACTTCCGCCATGGCGCGGAGCAGCTTGTCTTTCAGATCAGCAATTTCGGCGTCTTTTTCGGCAATGATATCTGCCTGCTGCCCGGCTCCTTCTGCCGTTGTTGCCTCTGCGGCTTCCCGAGAGGTTTCATCCGCCGGATTTGTCACGTCTGCATTTTCCACCTGTTCATTTACAGGCGTCTCTTTCGGGTCACTCATTCTGTCTGCTTCCTGTTCTCGACCTTAGTCCAGCAATTTACCGATCACTTTCGCCGTATAATCGACCATAGGGACGATACGGGCATAGTTCAACCGAGTCGGACCGATGACGCCGATGGCGCCAATGATCTGCTCCTGACTGTTCTGATAGGGAGAAATAATCATTGATGTCCCGGAAAGCGAGAAAAGATTATTCTCCGAACCGATAAATATTTTGACGCCCCGGCCCTTTTCGGTCAATTCCAGCAATTTAATCCGTTCTCTCTTGACTTCAAGGGTATCGAATAGCTCGCGGATTTTTTCAAGATCCTCAAGCGCCTGAATATTCTGCAGCAGATTGGCATGGCCGCGGACAATCAGCGTTTCCCCGCCGCCCCAGCTGGCAATGTCATGGGCAATCAAATCCTGCGTCAGCGCGTCGAGCTGCGCCTGATGGTTATCAAGCTCGTCCTGGATTTCCTGCCGGGTCTGTTGCAGGGTGCGACCGGTCAGTTTGGCATTGAGATAGTTGGAGGCTTCGCGCAGGGCGGAATCGCTCAATCCGGGCGGCAGGTCGATCGCCCGGTTTTCCACCATGCCGTTGGCGGAGACGATGATCACCAGCGCCCGGTCAACCCCAAGGCGGACAAACTCGATCTGCTTGATGGCGGTATCGGTTTTTGGCGCGATGACGAGGGAAGCGCAGTTCGATAAACCGGAGAGCATGGTCGATGCTTCGGTCAGCATTTCCTCCATGGTGCGGCCTTCCACGGCGCAGCGCGACTTAATATCGGTGCGCTCCTGCTCTGTCAGGTTGCCAAGTTCCAGAATGCCATCGACAAAGAGGCGCAGGCCCTGCTGCGTTGGCAGTCGCCCGGCGGAGGTATGGGGGGAATACAGCAGCCCGAGGTCGGCCAGATCCGCCATGACATTGCGGATGGAGGCCGGGGACAGATCCAGCTCGCTGATGCGCGAAAGCGTGCGCGATCCCACCGGTTCTCCGGTTTGCATATAGGCTTCGACTATATGCCGGAAAACCAGACGGCTCCGCTCATTTAGCTCCTGTATCGTCATTGCGTTTCCGAATGCTGGGTCATTTACGCATACCGGCATGAATGTAGTGACGCGGAAGGCTTGCGTCAATCAGGCGCAACGGCTACAACAGGCGCCATATTTCATCTCAGACAAAGGAAATTCCATGCGCCCCTCCGGCAGAGCGCCCGACCAGCTCAGAAACGTCATTCTGGAACCCGGATTTGCAAAAAATGCCGAAGGCTCCTGCCTCGTCAAATTCGGCGATACCCATGTACTCTGTACGGCAAGCGTCGAGGACCGGGTGCCGCCTTTCCTGCGCAATACGGGAAAGGGCTGGGTGACGGCGGAATATGGCATGCTGCCCCGCTCCACCGGATCGCGTATGGCGCGGGAGGCGGCGCGCGGAAAGCAGCAGGGCCGGACAGTGGAAATCCAGCGCCTCATCGGTCGTTCCTTGCGGGCACTCGTGAATTTCGAAGGTTTTGGCGAGCGACAGATCACGGTCGATTGCGATGTCATTCAGGCCGATGGCGGCACCCGCACGGCGTCCATCACCGGCGCCTATGTCGCGCTCTATCAGGCGTTTGAGAAGCTGGTGGAGAATGGCAAGATTCTGGAAGTCCCGATGAAGGGGCAGGTCGCCGCCGTCTCCTGCGGGATTTATCAGGGGGCACCGGTCCTCGATCTCGACTATCCCGAGGACAGCAATGCACAGGCCGACGCCAATTTTGTTCTCACATCCGATGGCCGGATTATTGAAATTCAGGGTACCGCGGAAGAACATCCCTTCTCCGAGACCGAGTTTGCCAATCTCTTCACCCTCGCCAAAAAAGGCGTGAAGGAGCTGTGTGAGTTGCAGCGTCAGGCGCTCGGGCTGTGAGCGGACACCGCAAATTCACCGGCCGCAAGCTGGTGGTGGCGAGCCATAATCCCGGCAAGATCCGCGAGATCGGCGAGCTGTTGGCCGCCTTTGATGTCGAGCCTGTTTCAGCGGGCAGTCTCGGCCTGCCTGAACCTGTGGAGGATGGTGACAGCTTCATCGCCAATGCGGAGATCAAGGCCCTGGCGGCAGCACGCGGGGCGAACATGATTGCGCTCAGCGATGATTCCGGCTTCGCGCTGGAGGCACTGGATGGGGCGCCCGGCATCTATTCCGCCCGCTGGGCCGGGCCGTCGAAAGATTTCACGGTCGCTATGCAGAAGGTGGAAGACGAGTTGCAAAAGGCAGGCGTCATGACGCCGGATGCGCGCCGGGCCCGCTTTATCTGCGCCCTGACGCTCGCCTGGCCGGATGGGCATGTGGAAAGCTTTGAAGGCACGGTTACCGGCACCGCCGTATGGCCACCGCGCGGTGAAAACGGGTTTGGCTATGATCCGGTTTTCCTGCCCGATGGGTATGACCTCACATTCGGGGAGATGGACGCGGCGGCAAAACATGCCATGAGCCATCGCGCCGATGCGTTCAGGCAGCTTATCAATGCCTGCTTCACCGAAAAATAGAGCGCCGGAACCGGGCTTCGGCCTCTATATCCACTGGCCTTTCTGCCGGAAGAAATGCCCCTATTGCGACTTTAACAGCCATGTGCGGGACACGGTGGATCAGGCGCGCTGGACGAAGGCGCTGCTGACGGAGCTTGATTATTTCGCATCCCGCACGGATCAGCGCCAGTTGACCAGCATTTTCTTTGGCGGCGGCACACCTTCCCTGATGAGCCCGGAGACGGTCGGTCGTTTGATTGAAGGGGCAAGAGAACGCTTCGATTTTTCGCAAGGCATTGAAATTACACTGGAAGCCAATCCCACCTCAGCCGAGGCGACCTCTTTTGCGGGGTATGCCGATGCGGGGGTGACGCGGCTGTCCTTAGGGGTTCAGTCCCTGCGCGATGAGGCGCTTAAATTCCTCGGGCGGGAGCATTCGGTGCGGGAGGCGCTGGCAGCGATCGAGCTGGCGCGGGGGCTGTTTCCCAACATCTCCTTCGATTTGATTTATGCCCTGCCGGGACAGAGTGCCCATGACTGGCGACAGGATTTGGGGCAGGCACTTGCGCTTGCCGGGGATCATCTGTCGCTTTACCAGCTCACGATTGAACCCAATACCGGCTTTGCCGGGGCTGTCCGGCGCGGGGAGTTTTCTTTGCCGGATGAAGAAAATGCGGAAGAGCTGTTCGAGCTGACACAGGAAATCTGCGCTGACGCAGGGCTGCCCGCCTACGAGATTTCAAATCATGCCCGGCCCGGATTTGAATGTCGGCATAACCTCACCTACTGGCGCTATGGTGAATATATCGGCGTTGGCCCCGGCGCGCATGGCAGGCTGGTGCAAAATGGCCTGCGAACAGCCTTCCAGCAGAAAAAGCGCCCGGAAAGCTGGCTGGTCGAGGTGGAACAGCGAGGCCACGCAACAGAGATGGAAACCCCGCTGCCCGACAGGCTGGAGCGGGGGGAGGAACTCCTTCTCATGGGTCTTCGGCTGGATGAAGGGGTCTGGTTTGACAATTTTACCCGCCTGATCGGTGCGCCGATGGATGAATTTATTCACACGGTGCGATTGCGGCGATTGATGGAGGCAGGCTTGATGGAAAGGGACGACCAACGCCTTCGCGCGACCCAAAAAGGGCGCTTTGTTCTCAATAGCCTGCTGGCCGAGATCCTGGTTTAGTTCAGGGCCGGCGCGAAACTTTCCGGTGCAGGTTCCAGCACCATCTGCTGTTTTGGTCCGACTTCAAGAACGGCAAGCCCTCGCTCCGCAACGCCATTTTCGGGAAAGCGGAAAATGCCGTCATAGCCGGTAAATCCGTCCGGGTTTTCAATGGCATCGCGGGTGAAGCGGGTTTCAAGGGGTTGTTGCGCCATGATCCCGGCGAGCGCCATGGCATCATAGGCGAGGCTGGCAATGCGGGCGGGCTGATAGCCATAGACGGAGGCGAATCTTGACCTGAACCCGGCGGCCTTCTGAGGCGCGGGGGCGGAAAACCAGCCGCCCACCAGCGCCGGTTCCGCCGACAGGGAGGGGTCTTCCCAAAGGCCCGTGCCGATAAACTGTACGATTTCCGGATCAATGTCATAGTAGGAGAGGAGCGAGGCCAGCTCCTTCAGCCGGGCGCCGCCTTCGGGAATGATCAGCGCCTCGAACGGGACATCGCCAAAAGTATCGAGCCTTTGCAGCCGTTTTACATAGGCTTTTGATTCGTCGTCAGTTTTTGCCTTATTGATGTCGATTTCCCGGGCCAGGTCACGCTGACGCCGGGCGTAATCACCAAGGATTTTGGCATATTCATGAAGCTCCGGAGAGCCGGGCGGCAGATTGGCCGGGTAGCGTACCGTCCGCTCCAGAACCAGGTTAAGTGCGTCGCTTGTCTGTGTGACATTATTGATGACGGCGTCGCCATAGGCGGACTGCGGCGCCAGAACGGCGAATTTCAGCAACCCCTGCCGATAGGCAAATTCCATAACGCGCTGGATCTGCTGCCCGACCGTCAGGCCCATGACATAAACACCCTCCCCGGCGACGGTTGTGTCGGTTGAAAAGGTGATGACATTGACGCCGCGCTCCCTGGCGAGTGGCTTGACGGTGCTGACGGAGGATGAAAAAAGCGGCCCCAGAATAAGCTCTGCCCCGGCGACGAGAGCTTCTGCAGCGGCGCTTTCCGCCCCGCGTGGCGTTCCCACGGTGTCAAAGGGCAAAAGCTGGACGCCGGGGTTGCCAAGATCGAAAAGCGCCATATTCGCGGCATTGAGCAAATCCTGACCCACAGCCGCCGCCTGTCCAGACAGTGGCAGCAGAATGGCAATCTTGACCGGTTCCGGTTTGGCCGGGTCTTTCGGTGCGCGCAGGCCCACGACCGGCGGTGCGGGGGCGATCAGGCGGCTGAGCGGATCAACGCCCGGCGTTCCCGACATGTCATCGAATGGGGATGTCTGGCCTGCGAGCGCATCATCCTTGCTATCTGCATCGCCGGATTTTGTGCTATCCTTGGCAATGTCAGTTTGCTCTGTTTCACTGATGTTGGCGGGCTGACAGGCGGACAGAAACAGCAGGGTGACCCCGGCAAGGCAAAACAGGCGGAAAAAGTTCCGGCCCGGCTTGGAAGATGCGGCCATGTCAGTTTTTGCGGGAAACAAAGATCCACTCCGTTCATGTTTTCTGGCAGTCCTGATCGAAAGACTAGGTAACGCCCGATAGGCGGGCAAGCAAATTATGGGTGCAGGGTATAAAACAGTTTCGGGAGGCGACATTTTGGCACATGCATCGAAACTTGCGCTGAAGCGCAAACGCCGCCGCGCCTATTTCCGCGGCCGATGGGCGGAAGTGGTGGCGGGGCTCCTGCTCCGGGCAAAGGGCTATCAAATCCTTGCCAGGGGCTATCGCAAACCGGTGGGGGAAGTGGATATCATCGCCCGCCGGGGCCGTATGCTGGTTGCCATAGAGGTCAAATCCCGTGAGCGATTCGTTGATGCGCTGGAAGCGATCAGTCCGAAGCAGCGTCGCCGTATTGCCCGGGCCCTGCAAGCCTTCCTGCAGGAGCGGCCTGATCTTCAGGGGCTGGACTTGCGCTTCGATGTGCTTCTTGTCACTTCGTTCCGTCACTTGCCGCGGCATATTGAGGCGGCGTGGGAGTAAGACGGAACAGAGGCTTTCAACCGTCGGAGTTTGACTCTATATTAGTCTGAACATCATGGTTAAAGGCGTGCCCAATGAAACTTGTTGCTTCTCTTCTCTTTGCCCTTTCATCCCTTTTTCTGCTAAGCGGCTGTACTCCGACGGTGATACTGGGCGGTGCGGCCATCGGCGGTGTTGCCGTCGCCGAAGAACGGTCCGTTGGCACGGTGGTGGATGACGCCACCATAAAGGTGCAGGTCATGAACGCGATTTTCCAGGAAAGCGAGCCTCTCTTTACCTCCACCTCCACCACGGTGATTGCAGGTACGGTTCTGGTGACGGGAGAGGTGCCAAACCCGGAAGACCGGGTGACCATCTCGCGGCTTATCTGGGGCGTCAAGGGCGTCAAGGAAGTACATAATGAAATAACCGTTGCGGGAAGTGAGAACAGTTCAAACTTCGCCTCCGACAGCCTGATCACGACCAAACTGAAACTGCAGCTTCTGCGTGATCCGCAGGTCTACAACATCAATTATTCGGTGGAAACGGTGAATGCGACGGTCTATCTGATGGGGATTGCCCAGAATGAAGCGGAGCTGAACCGCGTCAAAGCACATGCCAAGGATATCTCAGGAGTTCGCAGCATCGTCAGCTATGTCAAAATGAAGTCCGATACATAACCTGCCTTGAACCGGCAGGGCGGGCGAGGTAGGCTCGCGCATCACAAAAAGCGGCGCATCACTTTAAACAAAAAGGTCGGGAATAATGAGTCTTGCCGTTGCCATCCAGATGGATCCCATTGAAAATATTGATATCAACGGGGACAGCAGTTTTGTCCTTGGCCTGGAAGCGCAGGCGCGCGGCCACGGCCTGTATCATTATGGGCCACAGGATATGTCCTTCTCGCAGGGGCGTCTTGTCGCGAATGCCCGGCCCATCACGCTCCGCCGCGAAAAGGGCAATCACTTCACGGCGGGCGCGGCGGAACGGATTGACCTTGCCACCATGGATGTGGTCCTGATGCGGCAGGATCCGCCCTTTGACATGTCCTACATTACTGCGACCCATTTGCTGGAGCATATCCATCCGCAAACGCTTGTTGTCAATGATCCGGTCAGCGTACGCAATGCGCCGGAAAAACTGTTCGTCACCCATTTCGACGGGCTGATGCCGCCGACGCTGATCTCCTCCAATCTACAGGAAATCCGTGAATTCCGGGCGGAGTTCAAGGATATTATCGTCAAGCCGCTTTATGGCAACGGCGGTGCGGGAATTTTCCATATCAAGCCGGAGGATGAGAATCTGAGCGCGCTTTGCGAGATGTTCACCCAGTTCTATCGTGAGCCGATGATCGTGCAGAAATATCTCCCCGAAGTGCGTCAGGGGGACAAGCGGATCATCCTGATCGATGGTGAGGCGGCGGGCGCCATCAACCGCGTGCCGCTTGCGGGAGAGGTCCGCTCTAACATGCATGTGGGCGGGAAAGCGGTCAAATCGTCCCTGACAACGCGGGAAGAGGAGATTTGCCGTATTATTGGCCCGGCATTGAAGGAACAGGGGCTGATTTTCGTCGGTATTGATGTGATCGGCGACCATCTGACCGAGATTAACGTGACCTCTCCGACCGGTATTCAGGAAATCAACCGCTTCAACGATGCGAAGCTGGAAGCTCAGATCTGGGACTGTCTTGAAGAGAAGGTCGGGAATCGCGCGGCAGAATAGCCCGCCATAGCTGTCAATTTTAACCATGAAGAATTTTTCTCTGCATGCTATCGTCATGCGGGTGGGGGAATATTCTTCAGAATTTTGGCATGCAGGCAAGAATAAGAACGGTCGCCTTTCAGGGCCTTGAAGTGCGCGAGGTGGATGTGCAGGTGATGATGGCGTCCGGCCTGCCTGCCTTCACGATCGTTGGGCTTGCCGACAAATCCATCGCCGAAAGCCGGGAGCGGGTGCGCGCCGCGCTCACCTCCCTCGGGATCGGCCTGCCGCCGAAGCGCATCACCGTCAATCTGGCCCCGGCCGATCTGCCGAAGGAGGGCGCGCATTACGACCTGCCTATTGCGCTCGGCATTCTCGCGGCGATGGGCGTCCTGCCGGGGGAAGAGCTTGAAGAATACTATGTGATGGGGGAGCTGTCGCTGGACGGAAGCTGCAATCCGGTCTCCGGCGTTCTGCCCGCCGCTGTCGCCGCCGTGGGGGAGGGACGGAATATGATCTGCCCCGCGGCCTCCGGACCGGAGGCGGCCTGGGCGGGAGATCTTGAAATTCTGGCGCCGGAAAATCTGCTGGCGTTGATCAATCACTTCAAGGGGACCCAGGTTTTAAACCCGCCCCGGCATGGCGGTCTTCTGGAGGAGGCGCTGCCCCTTCGTCTTGAGGATATCAAGGGGCAGGAGGTGGCGAAACGGGCCCTCGAAGTGGCGGCGGCGGGCGGACATAACCTGCTGATGTCGGGGCCGCCGGGCTCCGGGAAATCCATGCTGGCGGCGCGGCTGCCGGGCTTGCTGCCGCCGCTGGATGCGGCGGAGGCGCTGGAGGTCAATATGATCGCCAGCATTGCCGGTGAAATGCGGGAAGGGCGGCTGTCACGCCGCCGTCCCTTTCGCGATCCACATCATTCCACCTCTGTGGCGGCCATGGTCGGCGGCGGGCGCGGGGCAAAACCGGGAGAAGTCTCGCTCGCTCATCTCGGCGTCCTGTTTCTCGACGAGCTGCCCGAATTTAACCGGCAGGTTCTGGAAAGCCTGCGTCAGCCCGTGGAAAGTGGCCGGGCGGTGGTCGCGCGCGCCAACCTGCATGTGACCTATCCGGCGCGAATGCAGTTTGTCGCGGCCATGAACCCCTGCCGCTGCGGCCATCTGGATGATGCGTCATTGGCCTGCTCTCGCGCGCCCAAATGCGCCATTGAATATCGCTCCCGCATTTCCGGGCCAATGCTGGACCGTATCGACATTCATGTGGATGTTCCGGCCGTTTCGGCGATGGATTTGACCTTGCCGCCGCCGAAGGAGACAACGGAGGTCGTCGCGGCGCGCATCCTGCGGGCGCGGGAGATACAAAGGCGGCGCTATGCCGATCTCGATCATCCAACGACAATTCGCACCAATGCGGATGCGGAAGGAGAGATACTCGAGCGTTTTGTGACACTCGATGCCTCCGCCACGGCGCTGCTTCAGGACGCGATTGGCAAGCTGAAACTCTCCGCGCGCGGTTATCACCGTGTTTTGAAGGTCGCCCGCACGCTTGCCGATCTCGCAGAAAGCGAGACTGTCCACCGCCTGCATGTCGCAGAGGCGCTGGAATATCGCCGCCGCCTCGTTATGGCGGGGTAGCGCGCCGGATAGGTTACTTGTCCTTGTTGACGTCAATTTCTTCGAGCAGGCGGCGGGCTTCGTCTCCCGCGGGGGTGTTGCTGGCCAGTTCCAGTACGCGCAGCCAGTCCTGCCGCGCCGCATCCGTATCTCCCTTGCGCGAAAGCAGGACGCCCCGTTCGTTCAGGGCTTCGGGCAGATCGGGGTTGAGCGAGAGGGCAAGTTCGATATCCTCAAGCGCCCGCGTCTCATCGCCCAGATGACGCCGCGCGGCCGCGCGAAATGTCAGGGCATCGGCGCGTGTGGGGTCGATTTTCAGGGCGAGATCCAGATCATCGAACGCGGTCTGATAGTCAGCAATTTGCGCATATATCCGGCTGCGATCAATGAGGAGGTCGACATTGTCGGGCTCGATTTTAAGCCCGGCCGTCGCCGCCGCAATGGCGCGGTCATACTCCTCCCCCAGCAGCCAGGCATTTGCCGTCTGTGTGAGGACGGTTACCAACAGGGGGGAGCCTGCATTTCGCATATCCTCCGCCAGCTCCTCCAGCGTCAGGGCGGCGTGATCATATTTCTTCATGGCGACAAGGGCGAGCGCAACGCAATGCCGGGCGGGAAACCCGCCGCCCGCATCCCGCCAGGCGAGGGCCGATTCAAACGCCTTTTCCGGCTCGCGTCGGGTCAGGATCAGGCAGGCTTCGTATTCATTTTCCTGTGATCGTGTCTGTGCGGAACTGACCGGAGGAAGGGCAGGCAAAATCCCGATGAAAGTGAGGCAGGCAAGTGCAGGAAGAAGGAAAGGGGTTTTCGTAACCATAAAATGCCTTAAATTGGTCGTTATTCGGCTCTACATGCCGAAAACACATCGAATATATTGGGAGTTCTATCATGAACAGACTGGTCCTCGCCACCGTTGCTTTCCTTGCCGTCGCGCCTGCGGCCGCATCTGCACAGATGCCCCATCCATCCGTCATGCAGGATCAGGTTGTTCTCAACCTGACGAGCGAGGGCTGGGTCAAGACAGATACGGCGCGGGTTTCCGTTCTTGTTGAGCTGGTGCAGCAGGAGGAAAGCGCCGAAGAGCTTAAAAAGCAGATTGACGCCTCGCTTCTCTCGCTGGCAAAGGATGTGGACTGGCGCATTACCTCGTCCCGTCAGCAGCTTGACCAGACCGGTCTCAACCGCTGGTATGTAACGGCGGAGGCGCGCATTCCGGAGGCGGCCATTGACGGGCTTCAGGATCGCGCCAAGGAAAGCAGCAAGCCCGGCTACAAGGTGTCGGTTTCCGATGTCGATTTTACCCCGTCGCTGGAAGAGTTTGAAAAACTGTATGCCGATTTGCGGGAAAAGGTCTATCAGCAGGCTCTTGATGAGGTGGAACGCCTCAACAAAGTCATGCCGGGCGCCGATTATCATGTGAAGAAGGTTGATTTTATTCAGCTTGTGCCGGTTCAGGGCCGTAATTACGACATGGCGCAGCCGATGATGAAAACCGCCATGGCGTCCGAAGCATCCGGAGGGGGTTCGGGCGGCGCGGAGTTGCTGGTTTCGGTAAAGCAATCGGTTTCCGCCCGCATTGTCCTTGGCCGAGCAGATATGCCGACCAAACCGAATGAATAACCGGGAAAAGCATCTTTTCTGCTTTGGCCTCGGCTTTACGGCGCGGCAGATTGCGGCGGATCATCCAGCCTTGCGGGTGAGCGGCACCAGCCGCTCTCCGGCGGGCAAAGCGACGTCGGACGGCTTGCCGCTCTATCCCTTCCAGCGCGATGCGGGGATTGACGGTTTTGCGGATCTTGCGGCGGATGTCACCCATATTCTGCTGTCCATTCCGCCGGACAGTGACGGGGATCCGGTCTTTGATACGATGGCGGAGGAAATTCTTCGCCTGCCCAATCTGGAATGGGTGGGATATCTCTCGACGACGGGCGTTTACGGCAATCTCGATGGTGGTTGGGTGGATGAAACCAGCCCCTTGAACCCGTCGGGCGCGCGGGGGCTTCGCCGTATGCAGGCGGAGCAGGCCTGGCGCGGCCTTTATGAAAAGGCGGGCCTGCCGGTGCATATCTTCCGCCTTCCCGGCATATATGGGCCGGGCCGCAATCAGCTTGTCTCCCTGAAGACGGGCAAGGCGCGCCGCATCAACAAGCCGGGGCAGGTGTTTTCGCGCATTCATGTCGCCGATCTGGCGGCCATCCTTGTCGCCTCAATGAACAGGCCGAATCCCGGCGCCATCTATAATGTTGCGGATGATGAACCCGCGCCGCCGCAGGATGTGGTTGCGTACGCGGCGGACCTTCTCAAGATGGCGCCGCCGCCGCTGATTGATTTCGACGCGGCGGACCTCACGCCCATGGCGCGGAGTTTCTATGACGACAGCAAGCGCATCAGCAATGTAAAAATCAAGTCAGAGCTTGGGATTTCCCTGCAATACCCTACTTATAGAGAGGGTCTGGCGGCTTTGCTTCCGGCCGAAATGGGTATATAACCGTTTACAGAAGGGCGAAGATGAGCCCGGTGGATCGGTAAATGGCACGAACAAAATGCTTTAATCGGGAAGAAGCGCTGGAGAAAGCCATGAAGGCTTTCTGGGCAAAGGGTTATGAGGCCACCTCGGTCCAGGATCTGGTTGACTGCATGGGCATCAACCGGGGCAGTCTTTATGACACGTTTGGTGATAAACGCCGCCTGTTTCTGGAAGCGCTGGACCAATATGGTACCGGGGCTATCCTGCGCACCGACAGCCTGCGCCGCGACGGTAACCCGCGCGAGATGCTGACAGAATTTCTTTATGTTTTCATGCAGAAACAGGTGACCGATCCGAAACGGCGCGGCTGTTTCATGACCAATGCGGCGGTTGAGCTTTGCTCCCGCGATGATGAATGCGCGGAACGGGTGCGCGATTTTTTCGATGAACTTGAAACCATTTTGGGCGAACTCATCGCCCGCGGCCAGGCAGAGGGCGAATTTAAATCGCGCCAGAAGCCGGCCGATCTCGCCGCTTATTTCGTCTGCGTCATGCAGGGCTTGCGCGTCATTGGCAAGGTAACACCGGAGGAAGAGGTGCTGCGTCCCATGGTGGATATGGCACTGAGAGTTCTGGATCAGGAATGACCGACTACAGCCTCAGTCTCTGGTCTGCCGTGTTTCAGGCGGTATCTTTTCTGTGCCTGATGGCCATACCCTGGACGGATGGCCGGACACGCATTGCCGTCGCCATTATCGGCACAATCGGTATTGCCACAATTCTGGCCTTTCAGATTTACGTGGCCGTTCAGCAGGGTGATATGGGGCTGGGCATCGATCTGACGCTGATGACCCTCGTCAATGTGGTTTTCTATGTAGCACTGAGCTGGGGCGTGGAGCGGTTGTTCCGGCTTTACCTGCTGAAACGCCGCAAGGGGCGGGGCGAGCCGCCCCTATGATCCTGTCATATAATATTTGATCAGGGCCTTGGCTTCGGAGGAATCCCATTCCGCCGGACCGACAAGACGGCCCACTTCCTTGCCTTCCGCGTTCAGGATCAGGGTGGAGGGGAGGCCGAAGGCGCCCGCGCTGCGGCTTGACTGGCTGGACTTATCATTGATCGGGGCGAGATGGCGGATTTCGTATTTTTCGAAGAACTGCGTGACTTTTTCCATGCCCTGGAGGTCCTGTCCGACCGCGAGGACGACAAAATCATCCCCACCGAGTTCTGCCTGCAAGCGATCCAGGCTTGGCATTTCTTCGCGGCAGGGGCCACACCATGTCGCCCAGAAATTTACCAGAACGACCTTGCCCTGATAATCGGACAGCTTCTCTTCCGCGCCTGCTGCATTCAGGAAGGTGAAATCCTTGACCGGGCGCGGCTCGTCATAGGGGGCGAACTTCGCCATATCGCCGGTCAACAACGCGCTCAGATTTTCGGAGAAAGCAGTTGATGTTCCGGCACCAAGCCCTGTAAATGTAAGCAGCAACAGCAGGCTTATGAATTTCATCGGTCTGGTTATCATGATCAATAAACGTCCAATAGTTACAAAGTGAGCCCGAGAATGAGCGCAAATGAGCTTTGGGGTGGCAGGTTCGCCAAAGGCCCCGCCGAAATCATGGAACGGATCAATGCCTCCATTGACTTTGACCGCCGGCTCTATGCCCAGGATATAGCGGGTTCCATGGCGCATTCCAGCATGTTGATGGATTGCAATATCATTTCGCGCGCCGATGGGGGAAAAATTCAGGAAGGATTGCAGACAATTCTTCGTGAGATTGACGCAGGCAATTTCAAAACCGATCCGGCGCTTGAAGATATCCATATGCATGTGGAGGCGCGCCTTCGCGAGTTGATCGGCGATGCGGCCGGGCGCCTTCACACGGCGCGGTCGCGCAATGATCAGGTGGCGACGGATTTCAAACTCTGGGTGCGTGACACCATGGACCATCTGGATGGGGAGCTGGCGGATCTTCAGGACGCCCTCCTCGATCAGGCGGAGGCCGAGGCGGAGACCGTCATGCCGGGCTTCACCCATCTGCAGGCAGCGCAGCCGGTCACCTTCGGCCATCATATGCTGGCCTATGTGGAAATGTTCGCGCGCGATCGCGGACGGCTCAAGGATGCGCGGGCGCGCCTCAATGAAAGTCCGCTCGGCTCCGCCGCGCTTGCGGGCACGTCTTTTCCCATCGACCGGGAACAGACGGCAAAGGCGCTCGGCTTTGACCGGCCGACGGCCAATTCGCTGGACGGGGTGTCGGATCGGGATTTTGCGCTGGAATTTTTGAGCTTCGCCTCCATCTGCTCCATGCATCTGTCGCGGCTGGCCGAGGAAATTGTCATCTGGTCGAGTGCGCAGTTCCGTTTCGTGGAATGCTCCGACAGCTTCTCGACCGGTTCCTCCATCATGCCGCAGAAGAAAAACCCGGACGCGGCGGAGTTGATCCGCGGCAAGGCGGGGCGCAGCGCCGGGGCGTTCACCAGCCTGCTGATGATGATGAAGGGCCTGCCCATGACCTATGGCAAGGACATGCAGGAGGATAAGGAGCCGGTGTTTGATGCGGCCGACAACCTGCAACTCTGCCTTGCCGCCATGAGCGGGATGATCCGCGATATCAAGGTCAATGGCGCGGTGATGACGGCGGCCTCCGGCGCCGGTTTCACCACGGCGACCGATCTGGCCGACTGGCTGGTGCAAAAGCTGAACATGCCGTTCCGGCAGGCGCATCATGTCACCGGCACTTTGGTGAAGATGGCGGAAAATAACGGCTGTGGGCTTGAAGATCTGCCGATTGCTGACATGCAATCCGTGGAAAGCGGCATCACGGAGGATATATATAAGGTGCTGGGCGTGCAGAATTCTGTGGCCAGCCGGGTGAGTTACGGCGGCACGGCACCTTCAAATGTGCGAGAGCAGGTTGCCCGCTGGCGCCAATTCCGGGCCGGAGAAGGAGAAACGAAATGACGCGGAAAATAACCTCCTTTCTGGTGATTGCGGTGGCGGCCCTCACGCTTGCATCCTGCGGCGTGAAAAGCCCGCCCAAATATTCACCAAACGCGCCGACCAGCGAACAGAAGAAAAGCTGATCCTTTTCAGATGGGCAGATAATGGACCATTTTACCTATAAGAACGGCGAGCTGTACGCCGAAGAAGTTCCCCTTCGCCGCATTGCCGAAGAGGTGGGCACGCCCTTTTATTGCTATTCCTCCGCGACGCTGGAACGCCACTACAAGGTATTCTCCGGCGCGTTTGACGGCGCGAATGCGCTGGTCTGCTATGCGCTGAAAGCCAATTCCAATCAGGCCGTGATCCGCACCCTTGCCAGTCTTGGCTCTGGCGCTGATGTGGTCTCGGAAGGGGAGTTGCGCCGCGCGATCGAGGCGGGCATTCCGCCGGAAAAAATCGTCTTTTCCGGTGTCGGCAAAAAGCGGGAGGAAATGCGCTATGCGCTTGAGATGGGCATCCATCAGTTCAATGTGGAATCCGAGCCCGAAGTCCATCAGCTGAGCGAGGTCGCAAGCAGCATGGGCGTCCGGGCGCCGATCACCTTCCGGGTCAATCCGGATGTGGATGCAAAGACCCATGCGAAAATCTCCACCGGCAAGGCGGAGAACAAGTTCGGCGTGCCCTGGCAGGATGTATCGCGTATCTATGCCGAGGCGGCGGCGCTGCCCGGGATCGAGATCAAGGGCGTCGATGTGCATATCGGATCGCAGCTCACCGATCTGGAGCCTTATCGTAATGCTTTCAACCGCGTCGCGGAACTGGTGCAGCAGCTTCGCGCCGAGGGGCATGACATCAGCCGTGTCGATCTTGGCGGCGGCCTCGGCATTCCTTATGACGGGACTATTCCACCCTCGCCAACAGATTATGCCACGGTTGCGCTGGAGGCCATTGGCAATCTTGGCTGCCAGATCATTTTTGAGCCCGGCCGCCTGATTGTCGGTAATGCCGGGGTGCTGGTCTCAGAGGTAATTTTCGTGAAGCAGGCGACAGCGCGGAAATTCATCATTCTGGATGCCGCCATGAACGATCTGATCCGTCCGGCCATGTATGACGGCTATCATCATATTGATCCGGTTCGGGAGGACCAGAAAAAAGGGCCGTATGCGCCCGCCGATGTGGTTGGGCCGGTGTGTGAAACCGGCGATACCTTCGCCCGTGAACGGGAGATGCCCGAAGGGCTGGCGCAGGGCGACCTCGTTGCCTTTCGCAGCGCCGGCGCCTATGGCGCGGTGATGGCCTCCACCTATAACACCCGGCCGCTGGTGCCGGAGGTGCTGGTGAAAGGTGATCAATATGCGGTGATCAGGGCCCGGCCGAGCTTGGAAGAGATGCTCAAACTTGATATAATACCTTCCTGGCTGGACGGACATCGAGGATGAATGCAGCGCCGCAATGACAGCGATCAAAGAGGATATGGATTAGGGTTTGAAATCCGCATTCTGCTGGCGAGGGCCAATCTCCTGCTGGAAGGGGTTTGGCGCGAGGGACGGCTGTTTTTCTGTGTCATCGGGTTGTTTATTGGCCTGTCTCTCCTGAATCTCTGGTCTGTTGTTCCCTCCTGGCTGCATATTCTTTCTCTGGTTCTTTTTGCCGTCGCCGCTATTTATGGTCTTTACCGGGCGGTGCGGAATTTTCGCCTGCCTGACCGCGCCCGCGCCCTTGCCTATCTGGAGCGGCGCAATACGCTGGCCCACCGTCCCTTGCGGTCCCTTGGCGCGCGATCAGAGGCGGAGGCCACCCGGGATTCGTCATCGGGACGGCTTTGGCGGCTTTATCAACGGTCCCTCCGCCGCCATGTCAACGGCCTCAAGGTGGGCCTGCCAAGCCTCGATATGGGCGCGGGAGATGGGTATGGTGTTCGCGCTCTCGTCATTCTGCTGCTGGTGGCGGCGGGGGTTATTGCGGGCCCGCGGGCGGGTGAGCGTCTTTATGCCGCCCTGACGCCCGGCATTGGAAGTCCCGCCGCTCCGGCGGAAGTGACGGCCTGGATCACGCCGCCCGCCTACACGGGGCAGGCCCCCATCCTTCTGCCGGTAACGGGAGAGGATAAGGGGGCGCCAAAAACCTTTGTTGTGCCGACAAACAGCAATTTTATTGCCCATATTTTTGGAGGCGGTTCCGGTATACCGGTGCTGGTGACGGATGATCTGCGGCAGGAATTTATTGCCGTTGATGGGCGGAATTTCCAGATCGAGACCGACTTTGACAGCAGCCGAAACGTCAAGATCGAGAAGGAGGGAGAGACGGTCGCCAACTGGCAGGTAACGGTCATCCCGGATGAGGCGCCGACGGTCGAGCTGATATCGGAACCGGAGGTGACGGAGCGGTCCGCCTTCCGGCTGCAATACAGGGCGGCCGATGACTATGGCGTCCTACGTATCGGCGGCGAGATTACGCGCGAAAATACCGATGAAATCATGGATATTGCCTTGCCGACGCCGGGCCGCGGATCGAAACAGGTGGTTTCCAAAAGCTATCACGATCTGACGGCGCATCCCTGGGCGGGACTTTCCGTTACCCTCCGTCTCTATGCCGAGGATCAGACCGGCCAGCGCGGATATTCGGACGCCCACAATTTTACGCTGCCGGAGCGGACTTTCACGCATCCGGTCGCCAAGGTGCTGATCGAACAAAGGAAATATCTCGCGACGGATGCGGAGGGAAACCGGGATAACGCGGCGCTGGTGCTGGATACTCTGGCGGGCCTGCCGGAAAGCTACAGCCATGATACGACGGTGATGCTCTCGCTTACGACGACGCGGGCGATCCTGAGAAATGGGCAAGGACAGAAATCCATTGATGAGGCCTCCGATATCCTCTGGGAGACGGCATTGCGGCTTGAAAACGGCAGCCTGTCACTCGCCGAGGCGGCCTTGCGTGCGGCGCAGGAAGCCCTGATGGAGGCGCTTAACCGTAATGCCAGCGATGAAGAAATCGCCCGGCTTGTCGATGAGCTCCGTAAAGCGATGGAGAATTTCCTGAGCGCCCTCGCCGAGCAGCAACCGATGGACAATCAACCACCGATTGATCCCAACAGCCGGGATCAGATTGTCCGCTCGCAGGATTTGCAGCAGATGCTGGACCGGATTGAGCAATTTGCCCGCGGTGGGGCGAAAGATGCGGCGCGGGAATTGTTGAGCCAGCTTCAGGACATGATGGAAAATCTGCGGACCGCCCGGCCGCAGGCGCCGTCCGATGGCCAGCAGGCACAGCAGGAAATGCTCAATGAACTGGGCGAGATGATGCGCCGGCAGCAGGAATTGCTGGATCAAACATTCCGGGAGCAGCAGGGGCAGCGCCTGCAACCCAATCGGCCGGGGCAGCAGGGCCCGCAAGGACAACAGCCGCAGAATGGTCAGCCGGGCCAGCAACCGGGGCAGCAGGGAAATATGCAGGGCCTCGCCGAACAGCAGGAAGCCCTGCGCCGGATGCTGGGGGATCTGATGGGACGGCTGGGAGAGCAGGGGGATATTCCGGATGCTCTTGGCCGGGCCGAGCGGTCGATGAATGAGGCGCGGCGCGCGCTGGAACAGGGGCAGGGCCGCCCGGCGATTGAGCAGGAAGGCAATGCGCTTGAAAATCTCCGTCAGGGCTCGCAGGACCTTGCCGAGCAGATGGCTGAGAGCGGTGAAGGACAGGGTCCGCAACAGGCGGGCCAAGGCCAGCCGGGTGAGGGGCGCGATCCCCTCGGCCGATCCATCGAGGAAGAAGGCAGTCAGGGGAATGTCTCTGACAGCGCCACCATGCGCGGGGAGACGGAAGCCTTCAGCAAAAGCCGGGATATCCGCAATGAATTGCAGCGGCGGCTGTCCGATCCGGCGCGTCCGGTGATCGAAAAGGACTATTTGCGCCGGTTGCTGGACATTTTTTAGGACGGGCGGAAAAATCCTGTTACAGTCCCGCCCATGACAGCAGATCATCCCTTTGCCCAATATCTGAGAGCCCTCGGCAAGGGCCCGAAAATGTGGCGTGACCTCAGCTTCGATGAGTCCTTTGACGCCATGGACATGGTGCTTGGCGACCGGGTCGATCCATTGCAGCTGGGCGCCTTTCTGCTGCTGCTGCGCCGCAAGGGGGAGACCGGCGCGGAATTTGCCGGCATGGTCGCGGCCGCGCGCGCGCATTTTCTGGAACCGGGGGTCGCGGCCGCCGTTGATTTCGACTGGCCCTCCTATGCGGACCGTCATCGCCAGCAGCCATGGTTCATTCTTGCCGCAATTCTGCTCGCCGATCAGGGGTTTCGCGTGCTGATGCATGGCATCGCGGGGTTTTCCGAAAATTACGCGCCAACACGACCGGGAATTGAGCTGTTTCACGTGAAACAGGCGCATTCCCTTTCCGATGCCGCGGCTGGTCTTGAGGAGAGCAATCTCGTCTATCTCGGGCTTGAAAATTTCTGCCCCGCTGTGCAGACGCTGTTCGAGCTGCGGCCGATGCTGGGGGTGCGGACGGCGGTCAACACCTTCGCCCGTGATCTCAATCCGTTCCGGGCACCGTACCAGCTTCAGGGGGTGTTTCATCCGCCCTATAAGGCCCTGCATCTCGGCACGGCGAAAGCCTTGGGTCAGCCCAACGCGGCCATCTTCAAAGGCGGCGGCGGAGAGGTGTTGCGCAATCCCATGAAACCGGCACTGGCAGATGCGCTTGTGGGGGGAGAGCATATCGTTCAGGAATGGCCCGCCCTGACGGAGGAGACGACATATAAGTGGCGGGAAGAGGATCTGTCGCCGCCGCAGCTTCTCAAAATGTGGCAGGGAAAGCTGACATTGCCGGTGCCGGAGCTGGCGATCATCGGCACATTGGCCGTCGCCCTTAAAATGGCGGAGCCGTCGCTTGATTTCCGCGCGGCGGATACTCGCGCCCGCGATATCTGGGAAAGCCGCGACCGGGCGCGATTTGGCTGATCTCCCCTTCCTTACGGGGAGGCGTCATACCACCACAGATCGGCCGTTGTTCCCCAGAAAGACGGTGTTGGCGGCAGATGGATTTGCGGCCAGTGAGCGAGCCATAACCGGTCCGTGTAATAAAGCGGGATGGCGTAATATCCGAACAGCAGCACCCGATCAAGCGCGCGGACGGCAGTTTCAAGGGTTGCCCGGTCTTGCGCCGTTGCAATCCGTTCGATCAACGCATCGACCGCCGCCAGATGGATGCCGGGATAGTTGCGGGTGCCGGGCGTCCTGGCGGCCTGACGGCTCCAGTAAAAGGCCTGTTCATTCCCCGGTGACAGGGATTGCCCCCAGTTATTGACGATCATATCGAAATCATAGTCATTGAGGCGGTTCTGATAGCTTGCCGTATCCACGGGCCGTATTTTGCTGTGGATCCCGAGGGTGTCGAGATGACGCTGAAAGGGCGTGATCAGGCGAACAAAATCATTGTTATTAATAAGAAATTCAATTTCAAACGGTCGGCCGTCCACGGTGTTTACGAGTTGCCCCCCCTGAATTTCATAGCCGGCGTCGGAGAGCAGTTCCTGGGCGATACGGAGGTTGTCGCGTGCCCGCCCGCTACCATCTGTTTTCGGCAGGTGGAAGCTGTCGGTAAAGATTTCCGGTGGCAATTCATCTGCGAAGGGGATGAGCAGTTCCCGTCCCGCATCCTGGATGGGTCCTGTCGCGGCCAGCGGCGAATTTTCAAAGAAACTTTGTGTCCGCTTGTAAAGGCCGTGGAGAATATGGGCGTTCATCCATTCAAAATCGAAGGCGTAAGTCAGCGCCTTGCGGACACGGATATCGCGGAATTTTTCAAGGCGTGTATTGAAAACGAGCGCCAGCATGGGCGCGGGAATGGAGAGGCGCGGGGTCGACTTAAGAAAATTCGTTTTCTGTCCTTCGGTTCCATAGGCGTTAGCCCATTTTCCGGCATCGGTTTCGAAGCGGGCATCTATCGTGCCCGCCTTGAAGGCTTCAAGCGCGATATCGTCATCGCGGAAATAGTCATAGGTGAGTGTTTTGAAATTGAAACGTCCCTTATTCTGCGGCAGATGCCAGCCCCAGAAATTTTCATTGCGGCGATAGATGATTCGTCGCCCGGCATCGACTTTTTCAATGAGATAGGGGCCGGAACCGATAAAGGGCGTGAGGGAGCTTCTCTCAAACTCCGTCGCGACGAAGGCGGCTTTTGGCAGAATGCTCATCATGCCCATGATCAGCGGCATTTCATATCGCCCCGCCTCTTCAAATGCGAAGCGGATCGCGGTGGGGGAAAGGATTTCCGCCTCCGTCACTTTCTTGTAGTAGCTCTGCACATTGGGGCGGCCCTTGTCCCGGAGGGTTTCAAACGAAAAGAGGACATCTTCGGCGGTGATGGGGGTTCCATCCGAAAACCGGGCGGCCGGATCGATATTGAAGGTGATCCAGCTTCTGTCAGGTGCCACCATAATGGTTCTGGCGATGTTGGCGTAAAGCGTAAAGGGCTCATCGCGAGAGCGTTCCAGCAGCGGTTGATAGACATTGGTGAGCCCATCGGGCGCAACCCCCTTCAGGATAAAGGGGTTGAGGCTGTCAAAACCGCCGATGGCGCCAAGACGCAGATGTCCGCCAACCGGTGCGTCGGGGTTGGCATAGTCGAAGTGGGAAAAGCCGGGCGGGTATTTCGGCTCGCCATGCATGGCAATGGCGTGCCTTTCCGCGGGCTCACCTGCCAGGGCGCCGGTTGTTGCAGTGAGCAGCAGGATGAGTAAAAGATGGAAATACTTCATAAATATCCCTGGCTATGCCCTGTCTCGTATGATTGACGCGAGCCTGTCGACAAGGCCGGGCATATCTTCCTCCCGTGTTCCCGCAAACCCGAGGATCAGGCCGGTCTGATCGGTCGGCAGGTTGTAAAAGCTCGACAGCGCCCGCACCAGCATCCCTTTCTCCACCGCTGTCTGCTCAATCTCCCTATCACGGATATGCGGCGGCAGGAAGGCAACAAGATGCATTCCCGATTCCTGCGGCTCCACCCGAAGAAGATCGCCGAGTTTTTCCTGCAACAGGCGGACAAGTCGTGTCTGCCGGGCTTCATAAAGCTGGCGCGTGCGGCGAACATGGGAGGCGAGATAGCCATCATTGATAAAATCGGCGAGGGCTGCCTCCGGTACAGAGGGGGAGTGGCTGTCGATGATCCGCCGGAGGGCCAGAAAAACATCCACCAGATCCTCCGGCACCACCATGTAGCCGACGCGCAGGCCCGAAAACATGATCTTGCTCATGGTGCCGACATAAAGCACGCGATTATCGTCATCCAGCCCCTGTAGCGAGGTCAGCGGGCGTCCCGTATAGCGATATTCGCTGTCATAGTCATCTTCGAGGATAAAGCGCCCCGTCTCCTTCGCCCAGCGGAGCAGATCAAGCCGTCGGGCGAGGGACATGGTCTGGCCCAGCGGATATTGATGGGACGGAGAGATGCAGGCAAGCCGCGCGTCGGGGGCAAGCTGAAGCGCGGCCTCAAGTGAAAAACCTTCCGCATCCACGGGCACGGACACCGGCGTCGCCCCGGCGGAGAGAATGGAATCACGAAAGCCGGGATATCCCGGTTCTTCCATCCAGATCGCATCGCCCGGTTCGGCAAAAGCGCGGACCACCAGATGGATTGCCTGCTGCGAGCCGGACAGGACAATCACCTGATCGGCGTGGCAGCGCACGGCCCGCGTCTGCCCGAGATAGGCGGCGATTGCCTCCCTCAGAGCTTTGGTGCCGCCAATCGGATTATCGACCAGAGCTTCCCGGCTGGGGCGGCGCCAGTGACGGGCCAGCAGGCGCGCCCAGTCATCAAAGGGGAAAACCTCCAGCGCAGGCAGGCCGGGCGAAAAGGGCAAGCTCCGCACCGCGGGCTTGATCGGTCTGCCCCGATAGGGAGCGGCCATTCTGGAAAGATAGACATCCCGCGGCGCGGTGCGGCGTTTGTCGCCCTCCCGTTTTCTTTGCAGCAGATCATCGGGCAGTTCATCGGAGACATAGGAGCCCGCGCCGATGCGGCTCGCCAGATACCCCTCGGCGGTGAGCTGATCATAGACGCCCAGCACGGTGTTGCGGGAGATGCCAAGATCAGCCGCGAGTGCCCGACTGGAGGGAAGGCGCACGCCCGGCTTCAGGCGGCCTTCCAGAATGGCCTGACGCAGGGCAAGGAAAAGCTGCTGATGCAGGGTCATCCCGCTGTTCGCATCGAGGGTCAGTGTGCTTAGCTGTGCATTTTTGATCCGGTTCGGCATGAAATGGACTAACTGGCTCTGTAAAGATTGTTATAATACATAAAATAACAGGGCCAATGATACGAATTTATGCTGTCAGGCAAGATTACCATCACCTTTTCCGGAACCTTGTTGTAATCTTCGGGAAAAGCACAAAATAATCAGTATCATTGATCTTCAGTCAAGGAGATGAAAATGTCGGCTACAACGGAAATTGCCTATTTTGCAGCGGGGTGCTTCTGGGGTGTGGAGGCCGCATTCCGGCAGGTGAAAGGCGTCAAGGAAACAGTTGTCGGTTATCAGGGCGGTATTACCGCCAATCCGAACTATGAAGATGTCTGCACGGGGCAAACGCAGCATGCGGAGGTGGTGCGGGTCACCTTTGATCCCGATCAGGTCAGCTATGCGGATCTTCTGGATGTCTTCTGGGCGAACCATGATCCGACGACGCTGAACCGGCAGGGCCCGGATATCGGCACCCAGTATCGCAGTGCCGTCTTTTATCGCGATGAGGGACAGCAAATAATTGCCGAAACCGCGAAAGCGGCTCTTGAAAAGAGCGGTCAT
This sequence comes from uncultured Alphaproteobacteria bacterium, assembly GCA_963971675.1. GTDB lineage: Bacteria > Pseudomonadota > Alphaproteobacteria > Sneathiellales > Sneathiellaceae > Sneathiella. The sequence continues at coordinate 246,483 of CAXASQ010000003.1, forward strand.
TTTCGCCGCCCGATCGTGACCGAGGTTTCTCCGGCGCTCGATTTCTACCCGGCGGAAGATTATCATCAGCAATATCTGGAAAAGCGCGGGCTTGCGACCTGTCACATCTGACGGCGCCTGGACTTCTTCCCGTTAAAACGCTGTAAATAAAACGAGGCCGGACTTCATTCCGGCCTCTCCTGTTTTTCTGATGATGTCGCGCGGGGAAGACGGGGCTTACTTTTTGCTCATTTCGTCAATGCGCTTCTGCATGGTTTGGAGCTGTTCCCGCAACTCCCGCATCATCTCGGCGGTCTGATCGGACGCTTCTACCTTTTCGCTCGACGCGGCCGGTTTCACGCGATCAGCGTCACTTTCAGTCCCGGCAAAGAAGGAGGGCGGAGAAAACATGCGGACGGCCTGGCTGAACATTTCCATGTTCTTGCGGCCCATTTCCTCAAACTGCTTGAACATTGGGTTCGCGGTGAGGTTTTCAGGCAGCAGGTCGCGCATCTTGTCCTGATTGTCGGCAAAGGACCGCATGGACATTTCCAGATAGTCCGGCACCACCGTTTGCAGCCGGTCCCCATAAAAGCCGATGAGCTGGCGCAGAAAGCTGATCGGTAGAAGATTCTGTCCCTTGGCTTCTTCCTCGAAGATGATCTGGGTCAGTACCGAGCGCGTGATATCTTCGTTCGTCTTGGCGTCATAAACGACAAATTCGGTTCCATCCTTGACCATCCGGCTCAGATGATCGAGCGTGACGTAAGACGACGTGGCCGTATTATACAGCCTTCGATTTGCATATTTCTTTATGACAACAGGTTTTTTGTCATCCGTCGTTTTTTCAACCACAATGTCTCCTTACCTGATTGTAAGAGATTTGATTTGGCATTTTCGCCTGTAATTGTTGCGCCGCGCAAGTTTATTGTGCAATGCCGTTCCAAAAAATGCACTTTATTATCGAAATAAGTGTCCTGACCTGGTGGCATCCAAGGCCATGACCCTATATGATGAGATGAGGCTACAGGCAGTCTGTTTGGGCTTTCGCATTGTCTTTGTTGGCGTGCGCCCGGCTGTCGCAACCCGATAATTCTATGATGACAGATGCCCCGCATATGAAGCCGACGATCCGCCGCCTTGGCCCGCGCCCGCTGGCCCTGCACCTCGGTCTTGCGACAACCTCCGTCGCCTCATCCTTCGCCACTTTGCCGCTGCGCGATCGGGGCCGTATTGACCTGCCGGTGCCGCTGCCGACCGAGCTGGAAGAGATGGCGAGCCGCGCGTCACTTGATGCATCGCCGGAGCTGTTGCAGGCGCTGGCCGATCAGGGCAGTGGAATGATGCAGGAAATGATTGACGGGATCAGGGCTTATCACGCGCATCCTTACCGGCGTGTGGACCGGGCCCGGCCAATCCTCTGGCAGCGGGGAACGACGGCTTTGCTGGATGGCGCCCCGGGCGCGGCGGAAGAGGCACCGCTTGTTCTGCTGGTGCCGTCACTTGTCAATCCGTCCTATGTGCTGGATCTGATGCCGGGCCGCAGTTTTGTGGATTATCTGGCGGCGCGGGGGTTCCATCCCGTGATGTTTGACTGGGCAGCGCCGGGGGAGGAGGAGCACGGCTTCGACATCTCCAGCTATATTTGCGAGCGGATTCTTCCGGCGCTCGATTATGTGGCGGATCTTTTTCCGAAGGCGCCGCTGCATCTTGCGGGTTATTGCATGGGGGGCACGCTTGCTGTTGCCGCTGCGGAACGTCGGCAGGCACGGCTCAGCAGCCTGATTGCCATTGCGACGCCGTGGGATTTTCATGCGGGATTGGATGGGGAGGCCAGAACCCTGCTGGACCAGCCGGAATTTTGGGACAGCATCCTCACGGGGTTCGGAGAGCTTCCCGTTGACCTGTTGCAGACCATCTTCACCAGCCTTGATCCCAATCTCGGGCTTCGCAAGTTCAGCAGATTCGCCCGCATGGACATGGAATCGGAGCAGGCGCGGGAGTTCGTCGCCATTGAAGACTGGCTGAACGACGGGCATCCGCTTGTCAGGGGCGTCGCGGGGGATGTCCTGAACGGCTGGTATGGTCGCAATGAGATACAGCGTAATCTATGGATGGTTGACGGCGCTGCGGTGCGGGCGCAGGATATTGCATTGCCGTCGCTTATTGCCGTGCCGGAGACCGACAAGATCGTGCCGCGCCCTTCCGCGCTGGCGCTGGCGGAAAGGCTGCCGGACCCCACTGTTATCACGTCGCCGTCAGGGCATGTGGGCATGATGGCCGGGCGGCAGGCGGAAACGGGATTATGGCGGCAGGCGGGAGACTGGATTGCGACAGTCCGATAGATTTCGGACAATCGCGAAAAAAGAGGTTGCGGCGGATCGCAACTAACGTTATTTCGTATGAGAGGATAATTCGGATGTATTATTTCTCATATGAGATATTTTTTGAATTAAAATTACTCATCGGGAAACAGGAGAAATAATCATGGATGTTGTCATAACCAGTGCGGTGCGCACCCCTGTCGGTTCCTTCAATGGCGCCCTGTCGTCACTGACAGCGCATCAGCTTGGCGAGATTGTCATCAAGGAATCACTGGCTCGCTCAAAGGCGGAAGCGTCCGACGTGTCGGAAGTCATTCTCGGTCAAATCCTGTCGGCCGGTCAGGGCCAGAACCCGGCACGGCAGGCCTCGGTCAATGCCGGCGTGCCTTTCGAAGTGCCGGCCTGGGGCGTCAATCAGCTCTGCGGCTCGGGTCTTCGGGCGGTGGCGCTGGGTTATCAGGCGATTGTCAATGGCGATTCAAAGATTGTTGTTGCGGGCGGTCAGGAAAGCATGAGCCAGGCGCCGCATTGCGCGCATCTGCGCAACGGCCAGAAAATGGGCAATGTCGAGTTTATTGACAGCATGCTGAAGGACGGGCTGCTGGATGCCTTCCATGGCTATCATATGGGCAATACGGCGGAAAATGTCGCCGCCCGCTGGCAGATCACGCGCCAGATGCAGGATGAGTTTGCCGCAGAATCGCAGCGCAAAGCATCGGAAGCGCAAGCCGCGGGCCGGTTCAAGGATGAAATCGTTCCGGTCACCATTTCCGGCCGCAAGGGTGAGACCATCGTTGATCAGGATGAATATATCCGTGGCGGCACGACGGTTGAGAAGTTGAGCGCCCTGCGCGCGGCCTTCGCCAAGGATGGCTCGGTCACGGCGGGCAATGCGTCCGGTATCAACGACGGTGCGGCGGCGGTTGTGCTGATGACCTCGGCGGAGGCGGAAAAGCGCGGATTGAAGCCGCTTGCCCGGATTGTTTCCTGGGCGCAGAGCGGCGTCGATCCGGCGGTGATGGGCACGGGCCCCATTCCGGCCAGCCGGGCGGCCCTCGCCAAGGCGGGCTGGACAACCGATGATCTTGATCTTGTGGAGGCGAATGAGGCATTTGCCGCGCAGGCCTGTGCGGTGAACAAGGATCTTGGCTGGGACACCGGCAAGGTCAATGTGAATGGCGGTGCCATTGCCATTGGGCATCCGATTGGTGCATCGGGCGCTCGCGTGCTGGTCACGTTGCTGCATGAAATGCAGAAGCGGGATGTGCACAAGGGGCTGGCAACACTTTGCATTGGAGGCGGTATGGGTATCGCCATGTGTGTTGAGAGATAGAGCAGTTCGAAACTAAAAGGGGACAAAGAATGTCAAGAGTGGCAATCGTTACGGGTGGCACCCGCGGGATTGGCGAAGCCATTTCCATCATGCTGAAGGACAAAGGTTATAAGGTCGCAGCAAACTATGGCGGAAACGACGAACGGGCGAAGGAATTTTCTAACCGCACCGGGATTCCGGCCTATAAATGGGATGTTTCCGACTTCGATGCCTGTGCGGAAGGTGTGGCCAAGGTCAAGGCCGAACTCGGGCCGATTGAAATTCTTGTCAATAACGCCGGGATCACCCGGGATGGAACGCTGCACAGGATGAGCCATGAAAGCTGGCAGAAGGTGATTGATACCAACCTTGGCTCCTGTTTCAACATGTGCCGGGTGACCATTGATGACATGCGCGCGGCCAAGTTCGGCCGGGTGATCAATATCGGTTCCATCAATGGTCAGGCCGGGCAGTATGGTCAGGTCAATTATGCGGCGGCGAAATCCGGTATCCATGGTTTCACCAAGGCCATGGCGCAGGAAGGGGCCGCGCAAGGCATCACCGTGAATGCCATCGCGCCGGGTTATATCGACACGGATATGGTCGCGGCGGTGCCGGAAAATGTGCTGGCGAAAATTGTCGCCGGGATTCCGGTCGGTCGGCTCGGCAAGGCGTCGGAAATTGCCCGTGGCGTCTGCTTCCTTGCCGCCGATGAGGCCGGTTTCATTACCGGTTCGACCCTGTCTATCAACGGCGGCCAGCATATGTATTGATCCATACGCCGGATAAGGGTATGCATCTGGGGCATGAGCCGGGAGACCGGCTCATGTCTTTTTTTATCGGAAAAGCAATCATGAATACTCAGCCAGCGGGAAAAACGGTCGCGACCCTCTCGGGGCTCGGGGCGATACTGCTCTGGGCGCTGCTGGCGCTGTTCACGACCGGCACGGCGGATATTCCGCCGTTTCAGCTCACCGCCATGAGTTTTGGCGTCGCCTTTGTCGGCGTCTTGCTGAAATGGGTTTTATATCGTCAGGATATCCGTCCGTTTTTCCGCATTCCGGGCGGACTCTGGTTGCTCGGCGTTGCGGGGCTGTTCGGCTATCATTTCTTTTACTTCCTGGCCCTTAAAAATGCCCCGGCGGCGGAGGCAAGCCTGATTGCCTATCTCTGGCCGTTGCTGATCGTGATTTTTTCCGCGTTGCTGCCGGGGGAGAGATTTTACTGGTTCCATGTTGCCGGTGCGGTTCTGAGCCTGCTTGGCGCCGCGGTGCTGATTTCGAAAGGGACCGCGTTTGATTTCAGGCCAGAATATTTGAAAGGGTATCTCGCGGCGGTCTGCTGCGCCTTTATCTGGTCCAGCTATTCTGTATTGAGCCGCCGGTATGCAGCGGTTTCATCGGATGTCATCGGTCTTTTTTGCGGTATTACGGCGATACTGGCGCTGGTCTGCCATCTTGCATTTGAAACAACTCTCTGGCCTGAGGGGGTGCTTCAGTGGCTGGCCGTTCTCGGATTGGGGCTTGGCCCGGTCGGGGCGGCATTCTTTCTTTGGGACCGGGGCATGAAGCATGGCGATATTCAGTCCCTCGGCGTGCTGTCTTATCTCTCGCCGCTGCTTTCCACGCTGATCCTGCTGGTGATGGGGGTTGCCGCCTTTTCCTATTCACTGCTGTTTGGCTGCCTGCTGATCACCGGCGGCGCGGCGCTCGGGTCTCTCAACCTGATCCGCGCCATCGGGCGGTCGGGGAAGGCGGGCTAGCGCCCCGGCGCCCAGCCTGCTGGCGCCATTTCAAATCCGGCAAACTCAAATCCCGGCGCGACCGTGCAGCCGACCAATGTCCAATCCCCAAGCGAACAGGCCGATTGCCAAGACCCGCGCGGGACAATTATCTGCGGCCGCTCCCCCGCCAGTATGTCGGGGCCGAAAATATTCTCCGCTCCCTTTGCTGTATCCTCTGCTGCAATGGCAAGAGACAGCGGTGCGCCTGCGTGATAATGCCAGATTTCCACCGCATCGACCCGGTGCCAGTGGGATCGCTCCCCCGCCTGCAGCACGTAATAGATGGCGGTGAAAAGGCTGCGGGTCTGCCCCGGCAGGGTTAGACAATCGCGAAACGTCTCGACGAAATGGCCACCTTCGGGATGTGGCGACATGCCGAGCGCGGCGATAATCTCTGCCGCAGAACCGAAGGCGGACATGATCAGAAGCTATCCTTGCGGCGGCGCGTTTCGGCAAAAACCTCGACAGGATCATGGGCGCTTAGATGCAATTCCGCCGCGAGGGAGGGGTTATCCGCCCGCAGGAAGGGATTGGTCGCCTTTTCTTCCCCAAGTGTGGAGGGGACTGTCGGTTTCTTCCGTTTGCGAAGTTCGACAATCTCGGCAAAGCGCTCTTTCAATGCCATGTTGTCCGGCTCGACGGAAAGGGCGAAACGGCCGTTTGCCTCCGTATATTCATGGGCGCAATAGACGCGGGTGCTGTCGGGCAGGGCGCGGAATTTTTCGAGGCTGTGCCACATTTGCGCGGGCGTGCCTTCAAACAGCCGACCGCAGCCAAGCGCGAACAGCGTATCGCCGCAGAACAGCGCATCGGAATTTTCAAACCAGTAGGCGATATGGCCGACGGTGTGTCCCGGCACTTCAAAAACCCGGGCCGTTTCGGTGCCAAATTCAAAAAGATCGCCATCTTCAAGGCCGATATCAATGCCCGGAATGCGCGCGGCGTCCTTTTTCGCCCCCACAATGGTGCACCCTGTTTTTTCCTTCAGCGCCAGATTTCCGCCGGTATGGTCACCATGATGGTGGGTATTGATGATGTGGGTCAGCTTCCAGCCGAGTTCCGCCAGCTTTTCCAGCACCGGCGCGGCAACCGCCGGATCGACAACGCCGACTTTGCCGCTGTCGCTTTCGCGGAACAGATAGACATAATTGTCATTCAGAACCGGAATCTGGTGAATTTCGAGTTTGCTCATAAGGGGATCTTTCGCATTCACGTTTTTCTGTTAAGTTTCCATTTCTGTATTATATGACAGTATAGCACCATGATCAGACCTGATGTTATTGATTTGCGGAATTTTTACCACAGCTCTCTCGGGCAGGTGGTGCGCCGGACGATTACCCGGCAGGTCCGGCAGATGTGGCCGGATCTTAAAAATTTCCGTATTCTCGGTCTTGGCTATGCCACGCCTTATCTCAGCACCTTCCGCTCGGAGGCGGAGCGGGTGATCTCCTTCATGCCGCTGGAACAGGGCGTGATCCAATGGCCGCGCGAGGGCGGCAGCCTGGTTAGTCTTGTGGATGAGCGGACATTGCCGCTTCCCGATGCCTCGATTGACCGGATTATCTGGGTGCATGGGCTTGAAAATACAACGGATGTTGACCCCATCCTGCAGGAACTCTGGCGTATTCTGACGTCGACGGGCAAGCTGATGGTTGTGGTGCCGGGACGGCGCGGCCTCTGGGCGCGGACGGAAAATACGCCCTTCGGCTATGGCCATCCCTATAGCGATAAACAGCTCAACCGTCTGCTCCGGGACAATGGCTTTACGCCGGGAGACCGGCAAGGCGCGCTTTATATGCCGCCTGGCAACTGGCGTCTGAATTTGCGGTTGGCGCGGGCTTGGGAAAATCTGGGCGCCAAATGGTGGCGGCATTTCAGCGGCGTCCGCATCATGGAGGCGGAAAAGCAGGTCTATGCCCTGACTGAATTGCCTGAACGCAAAACGCGTCGCCGCCCTGTTATCCTGCCGGCGGCCCGCCCCGTGATTGCAAGCCGTGATCTGCCCCGCATGGGCGAAGAGCTGTAGGTGACGAGCTTAGCTCTTTCGGGACAGGATGAAAATGCAGTCAATACCAAAAAAATTGGCGAAGGCGCTGTCGTGAGACTGAGACATGACCTTGCCGGAGGCATCCAGGATGACCGATTTTTCTATATGGACATCGAGATGTGCGCACAACGCCGTGAAATCGCGCAGAGTGCAGAAATGGATATTCGGCGTTTCATACCAGGGCACATCCAGCGAATTGGTCATTGGCATGCGCCCTTTGAGCGCCAGATAGCTGCGGCAGCGCCAGTAGGCGAAATTGGGGAACGAGACAATCGCTCTCCGGCCGATCCGCAACAGCTGTTGCAGCACGACATGCGGCTGATGGGTTGTTTGCAGGGTTTTGCTTAAAATCGCATAATCGAAGCTGTCATCGGGATAGTAGATCAGATCCGTATCCGCATTTCCCTGCACGACGGAGAGACCGTTCGAGACGCAGATATTGACGCCCTGCTGGCTGAGCTCCAGCCCGCGCCCGTCAACATTTTTTGTCTCCGTCAGGTGCGCGAGAAGCTGTCCGTCATCGCAGCCGACATCAAGAACGCGGCTTTCCGGCGCGACGATTTCCGCAATCAGCTGCCAGTCAACGCGGATGTCGCGTTTTGGTTCGAATTTTGCTGTCTCGTTCATGATACCAGGCCCCGGCTTCTGGCGCTTGATTGCAGGAAGCCATCAATGGTTTTCAGCATCTCCGGCGTGTCGAGCAGGAAGGCGTCATGACCTTTGTCCGTTTCCACCTCGACAAAGCTGACATTGGCCGCCGCCGTGATCAGCGCATGGACGATCTGTTTGTTTTCCGATGTCGGGAACAGCCAGTCGCTGCTGAAGGAAACGACGCAGAAGCGGGTTTTCGTTCCCTCGAACGCGCTGGCAAGATTGCCGTGGTTATCTGTAAAAAGATCGAAATAATCCATCGCCCGCGTAATATAGAGGTAGGAATTGGCGTCAAACCGGTCAACGAAATTGATCCCCTGATAGCGCAGATAGCTTTCCACCTGAAAATCCGCATCGAACCCGTAGGTCAGGTTCTCCCGGTCCTGCAGGTTGCGGCCGAACTTGCGGTGCAGCGCCGCTTCGGAAAGATAGGTGATATGCGCCGCCATGCGGGCGACGGCAAGCCCGGATGTCGGTTTGCGGCCGCTCGCGTAATAGTCGCCGCCCTGCCAGTTCGGATCGGCCATGACCGCCTGCCGCCCGACTTCATGAAAGGCGATATTCTGGGCGCTGTGGCGGGCGGCGCAGGCGATGGGGATGGCGCTGAACACCCGCTCGGGATATGCCGCGGCCCATTGCAGGGTCTGCATGCCGCCCATGGAGCCGCCAATCACGCTGAACCAGCTTTCGATACCGAGGTAATCCTGCAACAGCACCTGCGCCCTGACCATGTCACCGATGGTGATGATGGGGAAGTTAAGGCCATAGGGTTTGCCGGTCTTCGGGTCCGTTTCCGACGGCCCCGTGGTGCCCATGCAACCGCCGAGAACGTTGCTGCAGACAATGAAATACTTGTCTGTGTCCAGTATTTTGCCGGGTCCGATCATCAGATCCCACCAGCCATCCTTGCCGGTGAGGGGCTGGCGGCTGGCGGCGAACTGATCCCCCGTCAGCGCATGACAGATCAGAATGGCGTTAGACTTGTCCGCATTGAGGCTGCCATATGTGCAATAGGCCATCCGGATGGCACCCAAAGTCACGCCGCAATCAAGTTGCAACGGCGTTTCCGTTCCGAGAAGGACGGAATGGCTATCCGATCCTGGAGAGCTTACGGACACTTTTATTTCTCTTTTCGTAACAATTGGATTAGAAAAATCTTTGTTTTGGATGACTTTGCTGTTAGCTAGTGCGGCGGGGCGAGGTCTGTCAATATATTCTTTGCCAAACTGCGGGGTTTATGCTCCAATTTTGACGCAACTGTCTGTTAGTTCGGGTAGCAATGGTGACAATAAAAAATACTAAACTGGAGGCTCTCCGGGCTGAAATTGATCGTCTGGATGAAGAGCTATTATCAGTGCTGGAAAAGCGGATTGCAATCGTTGGGGATATTGCGGCCGCGAAGAAGGAAGATGGCAAACCGCTGGCCTTTCGTCCCGGCCGCGAGGCAATCATCCTGCGCAAAATTCTGGAACGGCATTCAAGCCAGCTTTCTGACACTGTGGTCGCCGCGATCTGGCGCGAGTTGATTGCTGCTGTGGGCTGGATGCAGAAGCCCTATTCGGTCTCGATAACCGCGCCTGATAAATCCGTAGGATACTGGGATTTGGCGCGGTTTCATTTTGGCTCGGCCACACCGATGAAGCTGCATCAGAGTCCGACCAATGTGTTGCGGGAAGTGTATGATAACCCGTCAACGCTCGGCGTTCTGCCATGGCTGACGCGGGAGCGGGACAGCTGGTGGACGCACCTTGCACAAGGAGGGGAGAATGTGCCGAAAATTCTCGCCGCCCTGCCATTCCTTGACAATCCGTCGGGCGAATTTGAGGATCTCAACTCCCTTGTGATCGGTCAGGCGGAACCGGAGCCGTCGGGCGATGATGTGACAGTGATGGTCATCATCACGCGCGAAGAAGTCAGCCGGGCGCGACTCAACGAAAATCTCGGCAAAGCCGGGCTGAACGGTCATTGCTTGGATTCCCGCCAGCCCGATGGCAATGACGGGGACTGGCTGCATCTGATTGAAATGCCGGAATTCGTGGCGAAAGGGGATTCACGTCTTGAAGATCTGGGCCGTATCAGCGGCGAGGTCTTTATCAAGGCGGTCCTTCTGGGCGCCTATGCCGTGCCGATAAAATAACCGAATGACCCTTCAGTCAAGAGAACTTCCATGACGACACCGGTTCCGCAACCTGCCATCCTTACCATTTCGCCCTATGTCGGCGGCAAGTCGAAGGCGGGCGAAAACCAAAAGGTGGCGAAGCTTTCCTCCAATGAGTCGCCGCTCGGCCCCAGCCCGAAAGCGGTGGAGGCGATCCGGGCGGCGGCGGTGGCCGCACATCGCTATCCCGATGGCGTGGCCCATGAACTGATTGAGGCGATTGCACAGGTGCATGGGCTTGATGCATCGCGGATCGTCTGCGGCAATGGCTCGGATGAGATTATCTCGCTGCTCAATACCGCCTATGTCGGGCCGGGTGATGAGGTTCTGTTCAGCGAATATGGCTTCCTTATGTATGCCATTTCGGCCAAGGTCGCGGGTGCGACGCCGGTAAAGGCGCCGGAGGTTGACCGGACAGTCAGTGTCGATAACCTGCTGGCCGCCGTCACGGACCGGACGAAGATTGTCTTTCTCGCCAATCCCAACAACCCGACAGGCACCTATCTTCCGCATGCCGAGGTGGAACGCCTGCGTGCGCATCTTCGCGATGATATCCTGCTGGTGCTGGATGCTGCCTATGCGGAATATGTATCCAATAACGATTATTCGGCGGGCGCGAAACTGGTTGAGGCCCATGACAATGTGGTCATGACACGGACTTTTTCGAAGATCTACGGACTTGCAGCGCTGCGTCTTGGCTGGGCCTATTGCCCGCCCGCCATTATTGATGTGCTGCAGCGGGTACGCGGTCCCTTCAATGTCAATAGCCTCGCCCAGGCGGGGGGCGTTGAAGCGGTCAGGGATCAGGCACATATCGAAACCGCCCGCCGTCATAATGATAAATGGCTGCCGATCCTGACGCAGGCATTTCGCGGGATGGGCCTTGGTGTCACGCCGAGTGTTGGCAATTTCCTGCTGATTGATTTTGAGGATAGTGGTAAAACCGCCGCTGAGGCAGAAAGCTATCTGGCGGAACGCGGCCTTCTGCTGCGCTCTGTTGCGGGCTATGGCCTGGCCACCTGCCTGCGCATGAGCATCGGTCTCGATGATGAAAACCACGCGGTAACAGAGGCGTTGAGGGATTTCCTCGGCAAATAGACAAGGTTATGACGAAAGTTAAATTCAAGCGGCTGGCGCTGATCGGCATCGGTCTGATCGGCTCGTCCATCGCACGCGCTGCGCGAAAGCAGGGCCTGTCGGAGGAAATCGTCTGTGCGGCGCGCACGGCTGACAGCCGTCGCATCGCCAAGGAGCTTGGCGTTGTCGATGCGGCCTATGAAAGCCCGGTTGAGGCGGTAAAGGGCGCGGATCTGGTTGTTCTCTGCACCCCGGTCGGAACCTATGCGGCGATTGCCGAACAGATTGCGCCGTATCTTGAAAAGGGCGCGATTGTCACCGATGTAGGCTCCGTCAAGGGGGCGGTTGTCAAGGCCATCGGGCCGCATATTCCGGAAGGTGTCGATTTCATTCCCGGGCATCCGGTTGCAGGAACGGAAAAATCAGGCCCGGCCGCCGGATTCGCCGAATTGTTCATAAACCGCTGGTGTATCCTGACCCCCTGCGATCAGGCAAGCGAGGCGGCAGTCGAGAAGTTGGGCGCGTTCTGGGCGGCGATGGGCAGCAAGGTTGAGACGATGGATCCCGCGCATCACGATCTGGTGCTCGCCATCACCTCGCATATTCCGCATCTGATTGCCTATAATATCGTTGGCACCGCCGATGATCTGGAAGATGTCACGCAATCGGAAGTGATCAAATACTCCGCCGGTGGTTTTCGCGATTTCACCCGCATTGCGGCCTCTGATCCGACCATGTGGCGGGATGTCTTCCTGCATAACAAGGACGCGGTGCTGGAAATGCTCGGCCGTTTCACCGAGGATCTGGCGCAGTTGCAGCGCGCAATCCGCTGGGAGGACGGGGAGACGCTGTTCAAGATTTTCTCACGCACTCGGGCGATCCGTCGTCAGATTATCGATGCCGGGCAGGAAACGCCGGAGCCGGACTTCGGCCGGACCCATAAATCGGAAGAATAGCTTGATAGGGCGCTTCGGTCCGGTCAGCTTTCGCCCGTGACGGCGGGGACATTCATCAGGTATACGGGGCCGAGATAGAGACGGCCGTTCTGGGCGGATAACGGCAGCCCGATATAGCGCCTGCCGCTGTCATCTTCCCGCGCCAGAAGATCAAGGCCGAAACCGATTGTGACACCGGCATCGGGGTTGATCTGTCCGGCGGCAATCAGCGCCGCGAGAATTTCCCGGTAGCCCGAAATGCGGGTATCGACGGCCCCTTGCGGGCGTAGTTGTTCATCCAGGGCAACACGTCCTTCCCCCTGAAGGGCGCCCTGGCCCCAGCCTATTTGCAATGCCTCGATATCAACATACCCGCCCGCATCGCGCCATTCGGCCAGTGTGTCTTTTGCGGGCAGTCGCCGGATGGTGCCATAGAGGGTGCTGGAAAGAGCGAAATCCGCAATTTGTGATCCGAGAGGGAAATCCTCCATCCCGTCGATAACAAGATTATGGATCCGGAGGGCGATCTGCTGTCCGTCTGCTTTTTCTGGCGCGGATTTTTCCTCCGTCTCCGTTTGCCTTGGACGGCCATGAAGCTGCACACGCCCGGCACTGACAGGCGGCCGCCAGGATGGGGTTGCGTTCAGTTCCTTGATATCAAGGGCGGCCGTCTGCATACGCCCCTGAAGGTTGAAGGTCGCACTGCCGAGAACAGAAGCCGCCGTGAAGGTTACCTCTCTCGTCGCGCCCTTTTCCTGCCAGACGGCTTTGCCCGTTCCTTCAATTCCATAGATCACATGATTGATGCGCCAGGGCTGTACAATCGCCCAGAAGCGCGGGATTTCGATGCGCGGTGCATATTCATGGCCGGGGTTGGCGATGGAAAGGTCTTCCGCCGTTACCGCAACCCGATAGGGAAAACCGGAGGTTGTAAGAGGCTTGTGGCGGATTTCATAACCCTCGGCCGTTCGCGCGGCCTGCCATCTTTCCGCCTGGATAAGCATCTGCTCGGCCACATGATTCCACCAGAAAACATATCCTCCGACAAAGAGGATCAGGGCCAGAATTCCACCGTAGAGAATACGCATTATCAGTCCGCGCTGGTTGCTTGTGTCGTTGCCCGGCAGACTATATAGAAAGAGGGGCGGATGTCACAAATTTTCATGACAAAGGGCCTTCAGTCACATGACCGGAAAATCACCACCGGTATCGGAAACGCTCTCTCTCAAGGCAATGCCTGCGGTTTTCGTCTTTCTGTGGAGCACCGGCTTCATCGGGGCGAAGCTCGGCCTTCCTTATATCGAGCCGCTGACATTTCTGGCCGTCCGCTTCATTCTTTGTGTGATACTGATGCTGCCGGTGGTTTTGCTGACCCGAACTCACTGGCCGGTGCGCAAGCGCGATTATCTGCATATTTCCATCGGCGGCCTGCTGATGCATGGCGGGTATCTCGGTTTTGTTTTTATGTCGATTGCCGAAGGCACTCCGGCGGGGATTTCATCGCTGATTGTCGGAATCCAACCGCTTATTGTTGCGGCTCTCGCAGGATTTTTGCTGCAGGAACGGGTGTCGCTACAAAAATGGATCGGTCTTCTGCTGGGGCTTTCCGGCGTGTTTCTGGTGGTGCTCAACAAACTTGCCCTCGGGGAGGGGACAACCTTTGCCATGAGCCTTTCTTTCATCGCCCTGATCAGTATTTCTGCCGCCACGCTCTATCAGAAAAAATACTGCGCCGACATGAATATCAAGAGCGGCAATCTGATCCAGTTCGCCGTGGCGGCACTCTATTTCACGGCGATGTCGTTCCTTTTTGAGACGCAGGACATTATCTGGTCCGGCGAGTTGCTTTTTGCTCTCGGCTGGTTGGTCATTGTGCTCTCCCTTGGCGCCATGACGCTTCTTTACCTGCTGTTGCGGCGCGGGGCGGCGGCCAATGTTTCCAGCCTCTTTTACCTGACGCCGCCCTGCACGGCGATTGTCGCCTTTTTGTTGTTTGATGAAGAACTGGGGGCGCTGGCTCTTCTCGGCATGGCGATTGCGGTCATTGGCGTTGCGCTTGTGAATTACAGAAAAGGCGAGGCGAAGAAGGTATAATGCGAAAATATGATCTTGTCCTCGAGCCCGATCTGCCGCCTGTCGATTATCCCTTGCCTGCTTTGCCGGAGGGGGAGGATCTCTGGATATTCGGATATGGGTCACTGATGTGGCGACCGGGGTTCGATCATCTCGGCATAGAGGATGCGCAGCTTTACGGTTATCACCGGGCTTTTTGTGTGACGTCCGTGGTGCATCGGGGAACGCATGAAAATCCGGGGCTCGTGCTCGGGCTGGATCGGGGGGGCTCCTGCCGGGGCAAGGGCATCCTCTGCCCGGCCGGTATCCGTGAACCGGTGATCGACTATCTCTACCGCCGGGAAATGGTGACCAGCGTGTATCGCCCGAAAATGGTGCGTATCCGGCTTTTACAGACGGGCGTCATGGCGCCCGCCCTCACTTTTGTTGCCGATCCGCTGCATGAGCAATATTGTGGCAAACCGGCCGAGGAGGATGCGGCGCGCATTATTGCGCGCGCGCACGGGCGTGGCGGCCCGAATGTGGAGTATCTGAAAAGCACGCTGGAACATCTTGACGCCTTCGGTATTGCCGATGGGCCGCTTCACCGTATAATGCAAAAGATTGAAGCAGGCGGCTGACGCACCTTAACTGCATTTGGAATAGCCGCAGGTGGTGCAGGTATCGCAACCCTCCAGACGGATCAGCCCGGCCTCCCCGCATTGCGGACACTGGCGTAACAATCCTTCGATTGGCTTGCCGTCGCCGCCTTGCATCCGGACTTTTGCCACCGCGTCGCGCTCCCCTCCCTTTTCCGCCGGGACAGGCAGAAAGCCGATCTGGATCATATGGGTTTCGATCACTTCGCCGATGGCGGCAAGAAGGGAGGGGACATATTTCCCCTGCACCCAGGCGCCGCCGCGCGGATCAAACACAGCTTTCAGCTCACCCACCACGAAGCTGACATCGCCGCCGCGGCGGAAAACGGCGGAAATCATACGGGTGAGGGCCACCGTCCAGGCGAAATGCTCGACATTCTTCGAATTGATGAAAATCTCGAAAGGACGGCGGCGGCCATCCTGAATGATGTCATTGATTGTTATATATATGGCGTGGTTGCTTTCGGGCCAGCGCAGCTTATAGGTTTGCCCGGGCAGAGTGCCGGGCCGATCCAGCGGTTTGGTCATATAGACGATGCCACCGGCCTCAAAACTGTCGGACGGTTTGCTGTAGGGTTCCTCCAGCGGCAGGGCGGGTTGCGGGTCCGCTCCCTCTCCTGATTTCCTGCTCACCTCCAGCACCGCGCCGGTCACGTCATTGGGGCGATAGGTGGTGCAGCCCTTGCAGCCCTGCTCATAGGCCTGCAGGTAGATATCCTTGAAATTCTCGAAGTTGATATCTTCGGGGCAGTTGATCGTTTTTGAAATGGAGCTGTCGATAAATTCCTGCACCACCGCCTGCATTTTGACATGATCCGGCGGCGTCAGAACCTGTGCATCGACGAAGTAATCGGGCAGCGGCGCGTCTTCTCCCTTCAGGCGGCGATAAAGCCGCAGCGCATAATCCGTCACCTCTTCCGCCTTGCGGGTATCGTCCGGCATCAGCACATTGCGGGTATAGGAAAAGCTGAAGACAGGCTCGATCCCGCTGGAGATATTGTCAGCCAGCAGGGAGATGGTCCCGGTTGGCGCAACGGAGGTGAGCAATGCATTGCGAATGCCTTTCTCCGCGATCGCGCTTTTGACATCATCCGGCAGGCCTTTCACTGTTTCCCCGGCAAGATATTTTTCCTTGTCAAAAAGAGGGAAGCTCCCTTTCTCTGCCGCCAGATCGCTTGAGGCCAGATAGGCGGAACGCTGAATGTCGGCCATCCAATTCCGGGTCAGGGTGAGCGCCCTGTCCGAGCCATACCGGACCCCGCACATGATCAGTGCATCAGCCAGACCGGTGATGCCAAGTCCGATCCGCCGTTTGGTGCGGGCTTCATTGGCCTGTTCCGGCAGCGGATAGCCGGAAATATCAATGACGTTGTCCATCAGCCGGACGGCATCGCGCACCACCGCATCCAGTTTCTTCACATCCATTGACGGTTTCTTGCCAAATGGATCGCGGATCAGGCGGGTGAGATTGACGGAGCCGAGCAGACAGGCCCCATAGGCGGGCAGGGGTTGCTCCCCGCAGGGGTTTGTCCCGGTAATAGTTTCCGCATAATAAAGATTGTTGCGGTTATTGATGCGGTCGATGAAGATGACGCCGGGCTCCGCAAAGGCGTAGGTAGCGCGCATGATCTCATCCCACAGATCACGCGCCCGGATCGTCTTGTACAGGGTGCCATCAAAGCGCAATTCCCAGTTATCGTTGCGTTTCACCGCCTCCATAAAGGCATCGGTGACAAGGACGGACAGGTTGAACATGCGAAGACGGCCCGGATCCTGCTTCGCCCGGATAAAGCTGAGGATATCCGGATGATCACAGCGTAACGTCGCCATCATGGCACCGCGGCGGGAGCCGGCGCTCATGATCGTGCGGCACATGCTGTCCCAGACATCCATAAAGCTGAGCGGGCCGGAAGCGTCGGAGCCGAGCGCCTTGACCGGTGCGCCCTTGGGCCGGAGGGTGGAGAAGTTATAGCCGATCCCGCCGCCCTGCTGCATGGTGAGGGCGGCCTCTTTCAGATTTTCGAAGATGGACGCCATGTCATCGCCGATATCGCCCATGACGAAGCAGTTGAACAGGGTGACCTTGCGGTCCGTCCCGGCGCCCGAAAGAATGCGCCCTGCCGGCAGGAATTTGTAATCCTCCAGCAATGCATAGAAGCGGTCTTCCCATTTTTTGCGGGACTTTTCCGGCTCAGCCGCGGCAACGGCGCGGGCGACCCGCCGCCAGCTTTCCTCGATCGAGCGCTCCTTCGCGCCGCCGTCCGGGGAGCGGAAGCGGTATTTCATGTCCCAGATTTGTTGCGATATGGGGGCAACGGGTGACATGTGGGCACCTTCTGTCAAATGTATCTTACTCTTTGAATATAAGTCGAAAGGGGATGGACGCAAAATTTTATCTGTGATTGAGATAGGTTACGAGAGGTATTTCGCGCGCCCTTCCGCAACCAGTTCCTCCGTTTTCGCTTCAATACGCGATTTCAGCTCGGCCATGAAGGTCTTGCGGTCCAGCCCCGGCTCGATGGGCGGCAGGAATTCCATGACCATCACGCCCGGACGGCAGAAAAAGCTTTTGCGGGGCCAGAAAAGCCCGGTGTTGAGGGCAACCGGCGTCACCGGCTGATCCAGCTTTGAATAAAGCGCGGCGATTCCCGGCTGAAAAGGCAGGTCCTGATCGAGAGGAGAGCGGGTGCCTTCCGGGAAAATGATGATCGGCCGGTTATTCGCGATTGCCTTTCCGGCTTGCGCGAGCATGGATTTGAGGGCGGCGGCATGGCCCTTGCGATCAACCGCGATCATTTCAGTCTTGCGGCAATACCAGCCATAGACAGGGATATTGAGCAGCTCTTTCTTGAGGATGATGGCTGGGTCGTCGGTAATTTCGTGAAAGACCATTGTCTCGAACGCGGATTGATGCTTGGCCGCGATAATGCCTGCACCATTGGGGATATATTCGCGCCCGCGAATTTCAAGCCGCAGGCCGCAAATGGTTTGCAGCAGGAAGATGATGCCGCTTGACCAGATCCGCTGACCCAGCACGATCCATTTCTTATCCAGCAGCAGCGCTGGAATAAAGACCAGATTCATGATCACGGACCAGACAAAAAAACAGATGAAAAAACCTACGGATCTTATTGCTGTCACGCATCTCTCTCTTGCTGCCAGTCATCCAGACGTGCCCGGATCAGGCTGAAAACATATTTATTGAACTCTCCTGCGACAATCAGGAAAGATTTCGGGCTTTTCCACCAATCCTCCAAGCCCAGAGTATCATTCGCCACCGGATAGGCAAACAGCATTACACCCGGCATATAGCGTTTCAGCTCGATCAGGCTTCTTGGCATATGGTACGCGCTGGTGACAATGGCAAGATTGCTATAATTGTTCGTTTTCGCCCAGAGATATGTCTCATAGGCATTGCCTTCCGTATTCCGCGCAAGTCGCCCGAGATCGACGCAGCAATCCATCAGCCGCTCACTCTGGCCCATGGCTTGGCGAAGCATCTCCCGTGTCACCTTTGAATTGACGCCGGAGACGAGCAACCGCGCGCCCTCATTTTGCTTCAACAGATCAAATCCGGCGGTCAGCCGTGCGGGCGTTCCCGTCAGGATGACGATGCCGTCCAGCTTGCGCGATGGCGCAGGCGGCGGGCCCTCAACATCCGACATATAGGTGAGGAAGCCCCCGATCCAGATAGAGGTTAGCAGAAAAAAGAATATCAGCAGCGGCTTGATCTGGCGGAACATGTTAGAATCTCCCGTCCAGAATATAGTCGGCGGCCTCATCAAGATCGCGCGCCACATGCACGGGCAGCAATTTACGGTCAATTCCGGCCGAGAGGGTTTTGTGACCCTTGCCCGTCTGCACCAGAATGCGATGGCACCCTGCCGCATGGGCGGCTTGCAAATCCCGCAGGCTGTCGCCGATAAAGACGGTTTCCCCGGGGCGCTGCCCAAACTTTCGCATGGCTTCGATCAGCATGCCGGGACCGGGCTTGCGTCTGTCACTGGCTTCCCAAGGGGCGTCGGGGGCAACAATGATGTCGTCGAGCCGTCCGGAAACTCTGGCCAGAGCATCAAGCAGCTTGCCATGAATGACGGCAAGCTGTTCGTCGGTGATAATTCCGCGACCAACGCAGGACTGGTTGGTTGCCACCACCAACCTGTGCCCCCGGCTGTTCAGCCGGGCGACCGCCTCAAGGGCGTTCGGGATGAAGACAAGTTCCTCCGGCGTCTTGACGAAATCCGCGCGGTCCTCATTTATGACGCCATCTCTGTCCAGTATCACAAGCATTACATCATCCGGCTCAATGTTCGCATCACGACCCTGCGCACGGTAAACCTTGTCAGCAGCGCCACCAAAACCGGCAGCAGCAGAAGTGCGACAATCCCTTCAATGCCAATGGTCATGGGCGGCAGCATTGAGGCCTCCAGTGAACCGACGAGAAAGTTGAAGATAAACATGACAATGATGGCGACGATCAGACCCGGCAGGGAGCCGAGAAAGCTGAGCCGGGCAAAGTAATTCTGAAACTGCTCGGCAATATAGCTGTCGCGCGCGCCGATCAAATGCAGCACCTGTATGACTTCCGAATGCATGATCAGACCGGTGCGGACGGCAAAGATGACGATGATAACGGTGACCGCGCCGATCAGCAGCATGATCCCGCCCGCAAGGAGCTGGACCGAACGACCCAGCAGCACCATTTTATCGAGCCACGGCCGATAGATATCCATCCTTGCGCCCGGCACCGCCGCTCCCAATTTCTCATTGAGGGCGGCCAGATCAACCGCGCTGCCCTTTGCGATCACCACTTCAATCAGGCGGGGAATAGGGAGCTCACCTAGGGCGGCATTGCGCCCAAGGAAAGGCTCCAGCAGCTTCAAGGTTTCCGCCTGTTCAATAGCCCGCGCAGAGGAGACCCCGGGCGTTGCAGTCAAAAGCGCAATGGCATCAGTAACTTTTTTATCGAGATCAGAGGCCGGATCATGCGCGATTTCCACGGTGAGATTACCGGTCAGGGTTTGTGACCAGATGCCGATGGCGTTGTTGAAGGAAAACAGCCCGCCGATTGCCAGGGCAGCCAAGAAGATCATGGCGGAAATAACCACGGGCAGATAGCGGGTGGAGACATCCTTTTCCAGCTGCAGTTCTGCGGTTTTGTCGAAGAAAGGAATCATGACCCTTCCCCGCTGAACTGACTGGGTACCTCATTCTGGCGGCGCATGGTGAGAAGACCGTCTTTCAAATACATGACCGGATTGCCAAAGCGTTTGATCAGTTCGAGATCATGGGTGGCGACGACGACGGTTGTGCCGATTTTATTGAGTTCCTGAAAAAGATACATGAGGCGCAGGCCCATTTCCCAGTCCATGCTGCCCGTAGGTTCGTCGGCGATCAGCAATTGCGGACGGTTGATGACAGCGCGGGCGATGGCGACACGCTGTTTCTCCCCGCCTGATAGCGTCGGTGGTTTGGCATCCACCTGGCGGCCCAGACCAACCCATTCCAATAGTTCCGCCACATGTTTGTAGATCTGGTCATTCTTCGCCCCGGCGATTTTCAGCGGCAGCGCCACATTTTCAAGGGCGGAGAGATGATCAAGCAGGCGGAAATCCTGAAACACGACGCCGATCTTGCGGCGCATGGCAGGCAGATCATCGCGCGGAATGCCCGAAACTTCCTTGTTGAACAAAGTGATGAGGCCCCGGCTTGGCCGATGGGAAAGGGCAAGCAGCTTGAGCAGGGAGCTTTTCCCCGCACCCGTCGGGCCGGTAAGAAAATGAAAGGATCCGGGTTGCAGGTCAAAACTGACATCGCGTAGCACCTCCGGTCCGAGGCCATATCGCATTCCGACATTTTCAAACCTGACCATTCGTCCTCCGGGCAAAACGCGTCTGAGCATAAACTATGATAGATTTATCAGCCAGTCTTGTGCATGTGCAAGCAAACGCCTATAAAAAAGAAACTTTAATTCGTGAGATGGTGACTCTCGCCGATGATTTTAACCTGTCCCAGTTGCGCAACCCGTTATTCCATCGATCCGGTTACCATTGGGCCGGAAGGCCGCGCCGTCAAATGCGCTAAATGCGGCCACAAATGGCGAGAATTTCAGCCCGATGACATGCCAAAGCCGGTTGCGGCGGCAGAACCGGCGCAATCAGAGCCGCAGCCCGAAGAAGGCCTGAGTATTGAGCAGATGACGGCGCCCCGCAAGACGCCTGCGCCGCCACAGAAAAAGGGAAAGCGGAGCTGGCTCGGCTGGTTTCTGCTCTTGCTGTTGGTAATGCTTCTTGTTGCGGGCGCCTATTTTGCCCGCAATATCGTCGTACAGCTCTGGCCTGGCAGCGCCCCGCTCTATCAGTCCCTGCGCATTGATGTGGAAACCCGCAATATGCTGGGACTTGAAATTCATGATCTGAAAACACGCTCCATTTTGCAAAATGACGTGACCACGCTGACGGTCTCCGGCATTATCAAGAATGTGACGGCCAGTCCGCAGCCTTTGCCGCGGATCAGGATCGCGTTAATCGATGGAGACGGGCAGACGGTGTATAGCTGGACGACGACGGTTGAGGAACCGCAAGTCATGCCATGGGGGCAGGTGGAGTTTTCCAGCAGCATGAATCAGCCGCCCGAGGAGGCAAAAAATGTCAAGGTCGATCTGATTGACCCTGAGAGCTGACCGTCGGATTGTATTGGCGATGACGTTAATCGCTGCCATAAAGGAAGGGTCGAGATGAACGCGGGCGAGACGAAACCGGATATTGAAATCCTTTTTGCCACCGCGGATATTTCACGGCGCAATCAGGAGCTCGCAGAAGAAATTGCGGCGACCATGGGGTCGGATATTCTGGTAATTGCGGTTCTGAAAGGCAGTTTTGTTTTTGCGGCGGACCTGATCCGTGCGTTGCACCATGCCGGGGTCAACCCGCAGATCGATTTTATGGCGCTCTCTTCCTATGGCGACAAGACGGTCAGTAGCGGTAATGTCGTCATCACCCGGGACATTGTTGATACGGTTAAGGGGCGCAAGGTTCTGTTGATCGATGATATTCTGGAGTCGGGTCGAACCATGGCCTTCGCCAGAAAGGAGCTTTACGCGCGCGGGGCCGCCATGGTCAAGACCTGCCTGATGCTCGACAAGAAAGGCAAGCGGGCTGCGGATTTTGAGGCGGATTTCGTTGGATTTGACTGCCCGGATCTGTTTGTCGTCGGCTATGGCCTCGATTATGCGCATTATTTTCGTGAGCTGCCCTATATCGGTTATATTGTCAGGCACTGAATGGAGGGCATGAATGGCGCGCATACTGATTGCTGAGGATGAGGCCGCGCTTCGGGAATTCATCAGCCGCGCCCTCACATATCACGGCCATGAAGTGGTTACCGTTAATGATGGCGCCGACGCGCTTGTCACCTTGCAGAAAGGCCGACCGTTTGATCTGCTGCTGACCGATATCGTTATGCCGGTGATGGACGGAATTGCGCTTGCTCTCAAAGTCTCGAAAGATTTGCCCGATCTTCGCATCCTGATGATGACGGGCTATGCGGCGGAACGACAGCGCGCCTACAATCTTGACATGCTGATCCATGACGTGATCGCCAAGCCCTTCACGCTTGATGAAATCTGCGAGAAGGTGAATGAGGCGCTGACGAGTGACCGCAGCCCGTTACGCCCCGCAACCACGTCGGATGAGGGATTGCAACGACAGAAGCGGGATAAAGGCTGACGGGCTTTTGCCGCCTACAGGACCTTGAAATACTGGTAAAAGACAACCGCCCCGGCAATTGCAATGGCGACGCCATAGGGGAGTTGTAATCCCATACTCCTGACGGTTTGCAGCATGGGCGCCGGTTGTTTCAGGACTTTCACAAAGAACCAGTCGATCAGGCCGGAGAGGGCGGGCTTGCGCAGGATCAGAACAGGCAGAACAAAGGCCAGCGCCAGCGCGCCGCCGGCAAGACAGGTCATCAGCAGCAACAGCAGAAGCTGATCCGGCCCGGCCCAGAGAGACAGGGCAGCCAGCAGCTTGACATCACCGCCGCCAAGCCACCCCAGCGCGAAGATGAAAATCCCGACAACAAGAACGCCCAGGCCACAAAGCAGGTGCCAGGGTATCGATGCCCAGTCGCCGATAGCTCCGGCGCTGACGAAATACAGCAGTGCAATGATGACAGGAAGCAAATTCGGAATACGCCGCGAGAAGACATCCCATATGGCCGCAACAACCATCAGGCCGCCAGCCGACATCATCAGAATTGGCATATCGTTTCCCCATCAACAGCGTGGTCAGGTCCGGGGAAATTCTACGCGTAAGGTCTTATCAATGCGTTAATGAAAAGGGCGGAATTATACGATAATTCGCCGCAAATTTAATGGTGCCCCTGGCCTGACTCGAACAGGCACGCCCTGAGGACAACAGATTTTGAGTCTGTTTTTTTAGATTTCCGTAATGATTACTGGGGTTCCGAGACGTTGACAAAAACCCTTGTAAATTGCATATTAAGATAGATTAGCAGTCTGCTGTATTCCGCAAGTTGGCATTTTGCGTGCTTACTATGTGCTTACTAGGTAGAAACCGGGGGATATCGGAGACATGGCAACGGTGAAAATACAAAAGCGAACGGTTGACGCGGCCAGTCCCGCCGACAAAGAATTTATTTTATGGGACGCCGCCATGAAAGGCTTTGGCCTCAAGGTCACGCCATCGGGCCGGAAAGTCTATCTTGTGCAATACCGCCTTGGCGGGCGGGGCGGGAAAACCCGCCGGGTTACGATTGGCGTTCACGGTTCACCATTCACAGCGGAGAAGGCCCGCGCAGAAGCCGGCAAGCTGTTGTCTGCTGTCAAGCTAGGCGAGGATATCGCAGATAAGAAATCAAAACGCAGGCGGGAGCAAACGATTAATCAACTGGCCGACCGGTATATTGCGGAGCATGTGAATGTTCACAACAAACCAAGCACAGCAAAGGAAGCAACGCGCATTGTCGAGAAGCGGATCAAACCGGAATTTGGAAGTCTCAAAATATCTGACTTAACAAAGTCACGTGTTAAGGGGTGGCATCACTCCATGAATAAAACGCCATATGAAGCCAATCGGGCACTAGCCTATCTCTCAAAGATGATGAGCCTTGCCGTAGATGAGTGGGAACTGGTCCCGCGCAATGTCTGTATTGGAATAAAGAAATACCGGGAGGAAAAGCGGGAGCGGTTCTTGTCCGAAGACGAGTTGCGCCGGATAGGCAAGGCGCTCCGCGAACTAGAGGACGTGAACGCCGCGCCGCTGGGCTGTATCGAGGCTATCCGCCTTCTCGCGCTAACCGGTATGCGATTGAGTGAGGTTCTTTCTCTGAAATGGGAATATGTCAATCTGGCAGATGGCGTCATAGAATTGCCGGACGCAAAGGCGGGGGCGAGAAGTGCGCCAATCGGAGCGCCTGGACAAGTCTTGTTGCAGAGCTTGGAGGGTGGCGAGTATGTGATTAAAGGCCCTTCCGCACCAAAGCCGCTATCGACAAACACGCTGCATAAATTTTGGGAGAAGGTCAGAGAAGCGGCGAAGTTGCCGGACGCCAGATTGCATGACTTCCGCCACACGGCAGGGACATACGCCGCGCAGGCCGGATTCAACGCCTTTATCGTTCGCGATCTGCTCGGCCATAAAACAATGTCGATGGCGGGCCGTTACGTCGAGCGCTCAACGGACCCGACAAGGAAAGCTGCGGATAGCATTGCGGGCAGGATCGACAGCGCGATGAATGACGCGCAGAAAGACAACATTACCCGTATTAAAGGCAAGATGGCGTGAAGCGGATACAGAGCAAAAAAATCAGACTCTGGGATGCAATCCATATGATTGCCTACGGGGACATTGATGTAAGCGGCAATGAATGGGAGGAGCGAAAGGCGCAAGGCATCATGGAGGGAATGGAGATTTCCAGTGAGTTGGCTTTCAGCGGCCTTTATTCCACCGGCACCGCAATGCAAGGGGGTACTGATGTCGATTATACTGTTTCCAAGCCGTGCAATGACACTTGTGGCGATCTATGCAAACGAGACGGACGATACTCTTGCAACGTGGCCAGGAAGGCAGCGCGGGCGCTGTCTGCGGCAACATGCGGGAGCATAGACGACATTTTGCAAGGAATATCTGAATACCGGCACGGCGACCCTCTAGGCATTTTGATTGATTTAATTGCCCACCCAATCGCGAGAACGCCGGAATTTGCGGTATCTCGTATAATCAAAGACCACATTGCGGGACTATCAATCGAAAGGTTTTGCCTCGCGGTTGACAGCATAGTCACGGCAGCAAGAAATGGCGACCTTACAGCCAAGGGTATAAGAAAAAGTGGGACACACCCAGAGACTATTGGTCAAGACGTGTGGGCCGTCTCCATTCTTGACCCCATAGCCGGAGACGACGAGGAAGGGGAGTTGCGACATAAGGCATTTTATTTGACCTTCCCCGACGACCATAAATTTCTCAAACTTGAGTTTGATAGGGCGGAGATTGCCCTGCTGGCGGAAGCCGTGCGCGATGACGAGCCAACGGGCCAGATCCATAAGAGCGGGGCGGCACAGACAAAATGCTATAAGTGGCTCAATGAGCTTATGAAGCGGATGCCCGAAAAGCAAAAACCAAAACCCGGATACCATGTCGAGGCGATGACGAAATTTCCCGGCCTGACGGGGCGCGGCTTTAACAACGCATGGGCGGAAGCAGTTAGAGACAATCCGCAGTCAAATTGGCATAAGTCCGGGAAAATAAAGACGAAAACTTAATTCATTGCACCGCTTCAAAGCGCTAATTTATTCAGTGCAATAGTTAGAGCCGAAAGAAGCCTGTACCTTTGACCATAGCGGAACAAACGTTCCCAAGTAATTAAAGGACAGACTTACATGGACACTCAAACCACCAAGAGACTTAGAGCCCCCGCCGCCGCTGATTATGTCGGGCTGGCCGAATCTACACTGGCTAAAATGCGGTGGCGCGGCGATGGCCCGCCCTACTCGAAAGCTGGTCCGCGTATCGTCGTTTATGACGTTGCCGACCTTGACGAATGGCTCGCCCAAGGAAAGAGAACCTCCACTTCAGACGAGGCCGCGTAATGACCGCTTGCCTTTCCATTAAAAAGCCCGCCTCCGCAACCGTGACGAAACAGAGCGGGGCAGGCTTTAATTCATCCTCTACGACAAAGGACTATCACGATGAAGAATTTACATCATAACGCCCCGGAAGACAAACCCTATCTCATTAATGGGATTGCCCCGGAATTACCTATAACCGTTTCTCTAATCCAGCATCGGTACAACATATCACCAGCCTTAGCCCGACTTATTGTACGGGAGAATTTCGGAGGTGAAGCATGAGCCGCTTGTCAGTGACAGCCGTCAACAAGGAATGTGACGCACCTATTCCCTTCACCGTACGCGGGCAGACGGCCAAATGTCTGCTGGCGCTCATTGAGGCGGGAGAGAAGGGGACAACAGCCCTTGAAACATCGTCCTGGGCTTTGCGGTTTAGCGCTTATTGCTTCGACCTTCGCCACAATCACGGGCTTTCAATTCGAACAGATCGAGAGGACCACGAAGGCGGCTGGCACGGTCGGCATGTTTTACTGTCACGGGTTGAGGTTGTCGAGATTAAACGACCTGATGGTAAGAAAGCGGCCTGATGGCGCGTGGCGGCAAAGTATTATCCAACGGGCGGAACAAGCACGAGCAGTTTGTTCCGATCCCCTATTCAATGGGCCAGAGCGAGGCGTGGTTATCGCTTAACCCCGCGTCAATCAAGGTCTATGTGGAACTTAGGTCCAGATTCAACGGCGGCAACAATGGCGAATTGTCCCTTGCCTACGCGGACGCCCGCAAAAAGCTGCATCTGGGCAATTCGACCATTGCGAAAGCTTTTGATGAGCTAGAGGAACGGGGATTTATTGCGTTGGTTGAAGAAGGACATTGGTACGGGCGCAAGGCAGCTGAATGGCGGACCACCGACCGTCCTTATAAGGGCCACATAGCAACTAATGATTGGCGTCAATGGAAGCCGGGTATGAGCTTCAAAAAAACAGAAGTCGCTCCCGACACGGGACATATTCACTACCTGACGGTCCCACCTCAGAAACGAGAGGCATAATTATGTCCCGTCTGAGTAACCGTCAGGCCCTTTTGAGCCGCTTCCATGGTCCCATCTGGGGAGTACCTATAATTACCACTCTATGCTCAAGGAGCGCACAGGGGATAACGATATTCTGGTTTGACGGTGCATTTTGAGAGAGGGCGAGATGGATGAAAAAGATGAAAGGCTTTCGGTAGTCTTCTCAAAACTTCACATTTGAAGGGAACACAGGATTAAACCATGAGCAACCTTACGGACAAACAAAGCGTCTTTGTTGACGAGTACCTGATTAATCTTAACGCTACGCAGGCGGCAATCCGGGCTGGATACAGTGAGAAGACTGCAAAAGAGATAGGTTCACAAAACTTGGCCAAGCCCGCAATTCAGGAGGCTATCGCCGAGCGTATGAAGGCCCGCCAGAAACGAACCAATATTCATCAGGATATGGTGATAGAGGGGCTGAAGAACGTCGCCTTTGCCGATATTCGCAAACTGTTTGACGGTGACAGGCTGCTAGATATTGGCGAATTGCCGGACGAGATAGTGCTGGCGCTTGCGAGTGTTGAAGTTGTCGCCTCCAAAAGAGAGGACGGCAGCAACGAAGTCGAGCACACTCATAAAATCCGGATAAACGACCGCCTGAGGGCGCTGGAAATGCTAGGCAGGCATCTGGCGATGTTTACAGACAAGATTGCCGCCGATTTAACCCTGGATCCTATCGAGGCCCTCATGGCCAGGATTGATGGAAGGACGAAATCAAATGATGACTAATCCCAGAAAGAATAGCCCGGCGGTTGCGTATTTCATTGATATGGCGAGCAACGATCCGGCCCGATTTGCAATCCTTCTTGGGTGGGCCATGACGGACGAAGACATCAACACCGCTCCGATTGATAAAGAAACCTTAAAGGCTCTTTATCCAAAGAAATGGGCCTGAATATTTAGACACGAGAAAAGGAGCTAAACCCGGCCAAAAGCCCGCCTTGCAGACGAGTACGACGCGGCGCAGCAGAGGGGAGAGGTTGCAACGGTTGGCGCAAATCAATATCGCTCTGAGGGTGTTGCAGACTCCAACACCCTCGGACTCCGCCGCGATGAAATCTTCGAAGCCCGCCAAATCAAGGACGCCGAACATCTGGAGCCCCGACAGACCTTCTGATAATTCGGGCCACCTTGCTGGCTTCCATATGCCGCAAGCCGGGGTTTGGTTCTGCAAGTGCCCTCATAAACCGCCGTGCCAGTTGTGGCCCTTTCTCTATCGTCAGGCCCATCTCGTTCAGCGCCTTCTCTAGCTGACGGCTGCGTACATCCCGGCTAGCGCAATCCCTCACGGCCCGCTCAATTACGGACAGGATTCTGTTAAGCCGGTCAATATCAACCAGCTCTTCCGACCATGCCCCGCCAAACGAGACATTTGATAGTTGATTTTTCCTTTCTGCCATGAGAACAAAATGGGAACATTTGGGCTCTGATGCAAGACGGATTTTCGAACCATGACACCGATGAGATGCCTGTACATTGATATGAATGGTTTTTTTGCCAGTATCGAACAGCAGCTTGACCCCAAATTGCGCGGAAAACCGGTTGCGATAACGGCGGTGGAGACCGAATCAGGGGCCTGTGTCGCCGCCAGCTACGAGGCTAAAGCCTATGGCGTGACGACTGGCACACGCATCTATGACGCCCGGCAGCTATGCCCCGGCATCATCTTCCGACCGTCCCGGCATCGTCTGTATGTCCGCATCAATCAGCGGATCGCGGCCGTGATTGATGAGATCGCCGAGCTGGAGTATGTCCGCAGTATTGACGAGTTTCAGGTGGGGTTGGGCGGTCGCTCATCGGAGTTGCAAGAGGCGCTTGATCTGGCCCGCCGGATCAAGGCGGCGATCCGGGAGCGGGTCGGCTCCGAGCTTCGTTGCTCAATCGGTCTCGGTCCTAACCCGTTGCTGGCCAAGATTGCCGGAAAGCTGGAAAAACCGGACGGGCTGCAATGGCTGGCGCCGGAAAACATGCCGGATGCTATCAATCACTTGCGGCTCAATGACCTGCCCGGCATTTCACGCGGTATCCGCAACCGCCTCTGGGATGCCCGCATTTATACGCTGGAGGCGCTTTATCGTCTGGATCCGCGTCATGCGCGGATGATCTGGCATTCGGTCGAAGGAGAGCGCTTTGTAAGAGCGCTTCAAGGCATGGACATTAAAATTCAGTCCACTCAGCGCAACGGATACGGTAATTCCAAGGTCCTTGCACCGGAACACAGGCCGCCGCACAAGGCAAAACTGGTTGGTCGCTGGCTTGTCGAAAAAGCGTCGGAGCGGATGCGGCGGGATGGCTATTGCGCCCGTCATTTCTCGCTCTCTGTGCACTTCGTCGAACGTGGCCGATGGGGGCAAGGGCGGAAGATTACAGCAACACAGGATACCCGCTTTCTGCTGTCGCTTTACGAGGACCTGTGGCGCAATATGCGCCGCCGCTGCAATGGGGACATCCTCTCTGTAAATGTTCATCTGGGCGATCTGATCCCGCTCACTGAACGTAATGGCGATCTGTTCGCGCCCCTGTCGCCGGGGATGCCGAACAGGCCTGAAAAACTCGCCGTTGTCATTGACCATATCAACCGCCGCTTTGGCGAACGGATGGTGCAGTACGGTGTCCACCAGGATCATCCCGGCTTTTTTGAGAGGGAATAGCTACGCATTATTACAGCAGTACGCGCGCGTGAGGGGGGGGGCAAAATCGTTCAAAATTGGCCGCAATATCACCTTATTTCAAAGGGGGTTAGCCCTTGTTAACGAGATGTAAATCGTGTAGTATGTTCCCATTATGTTCCGCCTGTGAAGGCCGAACAACCGAAAGGCCCTTTGATGGAAGTATTATCTACTATTCGCCGGGTATCCTCTACAGGGTTCGGCGCTCTTTTTCCGGCAAGCTATTCAGCACCTCACCTTACCGGAATCCCCACGCCAGCCCCCTGCCTTTCGGAAATCGCATTCAGCAGACCCGAAAGGAAATAGCCCCATGGAAAAAGCCCCCTTTGACCGGCATATGCACTTGCGCTTTACCCCGCAACTTGCGGAAC
Source organism: uncultured Alphaproteobacteria bacterium (assembly GCA_963971675.1). Lineage (GTDB taxonomy): Bacteria > Pseudomonadota > Alphaproteobacteria > Sneathiellales > Sneathiellaceae > Sneathiella. The sequence continues at coordinate 276,661 of CAXASQ010000003.1, forward strand.
GGGCGCAGCGGTACGCGGCACAAAAGGAAATGAGCCTTTCGGAGTTTATCCGGCAGGCAATCCGCGACCACCTGGACACGATGGAGAAGGCCGCATGACGGACCCGCTCCCCAAATTCATCAAGCGTATTGTTGAGGATGAAGACACGCCAGAGGCGGCAATAAGCCGCATACAGTCCGTCTTACCCTACTGGTCGCTAGATGCCCTCAGACGCGGCGCAGAGGCCGACAAAGGCGAGTATCAGGATAAAGACTATCACACAAAGCTAGACCGCCTGATTGCATATGCGGCACAGAACGAAGGGGAAGAACATGGCAAACGCACCAGGCCTTGATCTAGCAGAGGTCTACAGGGTCAAGGAATCCTGCTCCGCCGTCGACCAGACAAAGAATATCATTTTGTTACAGCGGAAATATGTTCTGGCTAGATGCGAACCTAGGACGGGTACGCTCAATGAATAGTCTCATGCCATTTGCCAGGCCGATATTTTACACGCCAAAGAACCTTGGCCGCAACGCCCTGAACCCGAACAACCTGAAGCCGGGCGTGGTGCGGGGTGTGTCGGTCAACGCCCTTAACCCGGCGTTTTATAGCCAGTCGCCATATTGGGCATCTGAAGGGGCGTCGGTCAACGCAGGGAACGTTTCAGATGCAGAAGAAAATGACACAATGGATGTCACGAGCATGACATCGGCGCAGCAGGCGCAGGCGATGGCCGACCTCAGCGCAATGAGCAAGGCGGTGGGAGTTGTTGGCCTAGGACCTATCGGCCCAGCCATGGCTGTCGGCAAGGGTATGATTTCGCTTGCCCAGCACTTTGGTTTGAATGCTGATACGCCGGGCCCGGATGCAGGCGGCACCAATCCCGGACCGGGCACAGGTGGTCCGTCCGCATCCTCTCCGGCAGGCGGGGCGCAGGCCGCAGGTGGGCATAGGAACCCCAGGTGACCCCGGACAGGGCGGAGGTGATGGTGGCGACGGGGGAGGAGATACGGTTATTTGCACGGAATTGCGCCGTCAGGGCCTAATGCCTCAGCATATCTGGGAAGCGGACAAGGAATTTGGCCTAACTGTCGATCCGGATGTTCGGGCGGGCTATCTAGTATGGGGCCTTCCGGTTGTCCGCCTGATGCGCATGTCAAAAGCATTTACCAAGTTTGTGAGGCTGTTCGCCAAGCCATGGTCCGAGCATATGGCCTACGAAATGGGCGCAATCGAGAAAGATAACCCCTTCGGGCGCTTGCTCATGAAAATTGGCGTTCCTGTGTGTCGGGCGATTGGCGTGATATGTCGCACACTAAGCCAAGGTGTGGAGATGCGCAGGGAGCTGGCGCACCACAAGATCAGTGAAGCGATGCTGATAAAGGAAGTGTGTGAGAGGCGGACAAATAAGGGCTAAGACAAGCCAAATCATTTTCATAATCTGTATACTTGCTTTAAATATGCCCATTAATCTATCATAGATAGAGAGGGGGATAAGATGAAGCAATATTTTCTTTTAGCGGTGTTACTGCTCACATCATGCCAGGCGAATACCCTTTCGCACTTTAATCAATCCATAAACTACACAGAATCATCCGTTACGCCGATTACCAGTCCCGTTGTCATCAAGTATCGACCATTTTATAACGCGGATCGCATCAATGATGAAACAATCATTCTGGTAGGTAAAAGTGGAGACGAAAAAACAATATCTGACCGTGTTGAAGGTAAAGCAAACCTGACGGCAGTCGGCAAAAACTTATTGTACCAGACTAAGTTTGAAGCAGAGGGACAGGAATTTACACTGAATATGCTCTTAACCGAGTATGGTGAGATACTGGAGACAACCTTTTCCAGTGCTGATTCTGCCGCTTCCAGAAAGGCTAAAAAAGACTTCAGCGCCTTCGAAAATGCAATAAAGACATATTCAGTAAAATACCCGGCAGAGGGCATAAAGTCAGGTGATGAGCTTTTTGCTGATAAAGGAGAGGTTCGCCTAGGAACGCTAGATATGCGGGTAAAGATTAAAGGGAAGGTGAAGGGGCTGGTACAATCGCGAGGACGCCCATCCGTTCTGGTTGACCTGACTGGTAGCTACATGGTGATGGCGACAAATCCAAAGGCTTATTTAAATGGCTGGATGTTACTGGATGTAAATACCGGCGTTGCAACAAGAATGTCTTCTCGTGCAGTTGTGCATACTCCAAGGCACGAAGTAATCGACAAATTGTTGATGGCTGCATCAAGCGAAATTCGTCTGCCGCAGTTGTCATCTACCCAAAATACTAATTTGTCTGAAAAACAATTCTATCTTGATCTGGCATGGGAAAAACTTCTTGTGGGGCGCGAAGTATTCCCCGTCATGGTGCGGCAAACAGGGCGTGTTGGCTATGTTAAATCGGCCTCACTGATTGGCGGCAAGAAATGCGATGCCGTATTCCGATACGACCAGACGGGGCAGGGCGACTGGGAAGTAAACTGTACTGACGGAACGCGAGCTGTTGGCGTTTTGCAGACGCTGGGGCGGGGCAAAGGATCGAAAGGCAGCGGTTTTGATGCGAACGGAAACAAGATCGATTTTCGAATACGGCACGAGATCGCGGAATAAAAAAGGAAGAGTCGAAGCCCTTCCCTAGTAGATAAAACGGGCGTCATTGGACCTTTTTTCTCATATCCTTAAAGCCGTCAGGGCCTTTGCTCTGGTCATCCCCGTATACAGGCAGAAAGAACCGCGTATTATCTTCCTCCCGGTCGTGGCTGTTCTCAAGGTCAACATCACCCTCTATGCGATCCAGCATGGCAATAAGGATTTCTGACAGGTCGCCGATTGCCTCTGTAAGCTGCAACGATACCTGCATGGCGTCCTTGATTGCTTCGGCGCTAGCATCCCGCTCAACGGCCTTTAAAGCACCACGCAGAGTGCCGAGCCTGCTTAGCGCCCGCTCTTCATAACTTTCGATAAGTTCAGCCATATCATGTTAGCCTTTCTATATCATCATGGATATTTTTATTCATTGGGGCGTATATCGGTATTTGCGGAATGAGGTCAACGCCAACGGATTTGTCGTTTTGGCGGCGATTGCTTTTGATGTGATCGTGCTTGGCGCATTTTTGATTGTGAAAGCGTCAACTGATATGTTGGTGATCTATGCCGCATTAATCGGGATTGCCGTGATCTTTGTTGGTGAGAAATTTTTCCTCAAGTGGCAGAAAATTCCTTAATCTAAAAAAGAGCTATATCTCCGGTTAAGATTTCTAGGGCATTTTTCTCCAAGCTATTCAATGAATTGCATTACAATTATTAGCCTATTTTCCCCAGAACTGGAAATGCATCCAGAAGCCAATATGAAAACCTGGAAAGTTGCCCGGTCATCATCGTTATGCCCATCACAATCATCAAGAACCCTGCCCCCTGATGGAGCCGTCGACCCAGTCGTCCTAGGGCACGAATTTTAAGACGTAAAGTGTCTGTAAAAATTGCCGCGAGTAAAAATGGAACGCCCAAACCTGCCGCGTAGATCGTTAGCAGCGCTACTCCCTCCCGTAGGGTTGCCGTTGTGGCGCTAACGGTTAAAATCGCCCCTAGTATGGGGCCTATACAGGGTGTCCAGCCAAATCCAAAAGCGAGACCGAGTACATAGGCTGAGATCGGACGTCCGCCTGGAATTGCAAGATGAAATCGAAAATCTCTCTGCAGAATATCTAGCCGCGCCAACCCGATCATAAACAGACCAAATAGTATGATAATGCCTCCGCCAATCAAATTGAGTTCATAACTGTACCCAATCAACACCCGGCCAATGGTTGAGGCGCTTGCTCCCAACGCTATAAAAACCGTAGAGAATCCCAGTATAAAGCACACACTCAATCCGGCCGCTGCGAATTTCTCCGGCGATTTGAATTCAGGAGAGGTGGCAATGCTCTGGCCGCCTGCAATGTAGGAAATATATCCTGGAATGAGTGGCAATACACAAGGTGACAAAAACGAAATTATACCCGCCAAAAAAGTCGCAATTATACCAATTCCCGAAATTTCAATCATCAATCTTAACTTTCTAGGCGTTCATCGCAAATCTATTGATTGAAAAAATGTAGAGCCCTATCCCACCATTGCATAAAAATATTTTTTTCTGGCTGATTTTTCTGATGAGAAAGACCGTTCACATATGACACAAGGTTGAGGGTCGGCAACGATTCCTTAAATAAACAGCCACAAGATTAATTAATGATCAAC
>CAXASQ010000004.1:0-248830 GCA_963971675.1 uncultured Alphaproteobacteria bacterium
AATCATCATGAAACGCTTGGCTATCATGTTCTTAATTTTCATTATTGTCTCCCATGAAGGAATTTTCGTTTTGTTTCGACAGGCTGCTTCTTGTTGTTTTTGATTCTCCGAAACAGGATAGAAATTGATACAGAATTTTGTAATAGTCAACTGATAGAAGTTGTATTAGAAAAAAACCGCGTTTGCCAGTTTTCAAAGAGAAAATCTGGCGCGTCATATCAATTCCAGAATTATGCGTGATTGGCGCAGTGATAAAAAGCGCAGCCACACATGGATATTTGTTGTTAACGGGTATAATATTTGAAATTATACCCGTTAACATAACGGAAAATCTTATGAAAAAGGCTTGAACTGTTACTTTGTCAAGATTTCGTGAGGTTTCTTTGAAAGAGTTACTTGCGGGTCCAGGGATAGCCCTTTTCCTCAAGTTCCTTTTGATATTTTGCAGTCGTGGCATTGACCTGCTCGATAATGCGTTCCGGATCGAGACCTTTGGATGAGACGAGCTTTTTCCATTCATCAACAAGCTCGATTGATGCTTCTTTCCACTTCTCGCGTTCTGCGGGATCAAGCGTGGAAACTTCCACGGCTTTGCCGTCAATACCGGCCTCCAGCTCGGCGCGGGCAGTGGCGCTGCTCTTGATGAGGGCCTCTGCAAGTCGATCAATGAATTCATCGCTGACGTGGGTAATGACCTGCCGGATGTTTTCGGGCATGCTTTCCCAGAGATCCAGGTTGATGCCCCCGCCAAAGCCCGGAACCATTCCCATGTTGGCTTCAGTAACATAGCCGATGACTTCATGAAACTTGTAGGCTTTTACGGCATAGGTGTATGCTGTCGCGCCATCGACGGTCCCGCGGTCCAGTGCCTGATAGATATCGCCCATACCGATGTTCACGGGAACCGCACCGAGATTGTTCATCAGGGTAATATAGTATCCAGAGCCCCGTATTTTTTTGCCTTTCAGATCCGCGGCGGTTCTGATCGGAAATTTGGAGATCAGGTCGCTCTGACCGGTTGTGTAGTTCGTCAGGATATGTACATTGTTTTTCTTCATTTCCGCTTGAAGTTCCGGCATGGTCTGTTGCAACTCCTGCCATGTCCGAAGGGTCACCCAGACATCTCCGGCCACAAAAGGCAGGCTGCCATAGTTCCAGATGGGAACTTCAGCCGGATTGTAGAGGCCCATGATTGTGCCTGCATCGGAAAGGCCTGTCCCCACGGCGCGTAACGTATCCTTGCCCTTGGTCAGGGCCTGGCTCCAGAAGAATTCGATTTTGACTTCTCCCTCTGTGCGCTTCTCTATTTCGGAAGCCCACCACTTCATAACTTCAGCGCGCGCGCCGCGCGGCGGGCCGATTTCTGAAAAGCGGATGTTATATTCAGCATATGCATTGGTGCCGAATGCACATAGCGAGAGCAGCGTCACAATCATCATGAAACGCTTGGCTATCATGTTCTTAATTTTCATTATTGTCTCCCATACTCTTATTATTATCATCCTTGAAGGGATTGCATGTCTGTTTCGGAAAGCGACTTCTTATTATCTTTATTCTCCGAAACCGATTTAAATCTGATATAGAGCTGTGTGATAGTCAACTGATAAAAGCTCTATTTGAAAAGGTCGGCGTTGCCGCCGATTTCGCAAAAAAAGGCGCACTCTTATGCTTTTGGGTTCTGTAGGATCGCAGGCATAACTATAATCACTATACCTGCGATCAGATTGGGCAATCTTTCAAAAGACGGCAAGCGACCAGCTTATCAAGATTTCCTGAGTTTTTATGCTCAAAAGTTACTTGCGGGTCCAGGGATAGCCTTTTTCGTCAAGTTCCTTCTCATATTTTGCCGTGGTGGCATTGACCTGGTCGATAATGCTCTCGGGATCCAGACCTTTTTCCGAGACACGCTTTTTCCAGTCATCGACAAACTCTTCTGCCGCGTTCTGCCATTTCTTATACTCTGTCGGATCAAGTGAGGTAAATTCCATGGCTTTGCCGTCAATGCCGGCCTCCAGCTCTGCACGGGCAGTGGCGCTGCTCTTGATTAGGGCCTCTGCAAGTCGATCAATGAATTCATCGCTGACTTCGGTAATGACCTGCCGGATGTTTTCGGGCATGCTTTCCCAGAGTTCCAGATTTATGCCCCCACCAAATCCCGGAATCAGGCCCATGTTGACTTCGGTAACATAGCCGGCGACTTCATGAAACTTGTAGTCTTTGATGGCATAGGTAAGAACTACTGTCCCATCGACGGTTCCACGGTCCAATGCCTGATAGACATCGCCATAACCGATGTTCACGGGAACCGCGTCGATATTGCTCATCAGGGCCATGTAGGAGCCGGTTGCCCGAATTTTCTTGCCTTGCAGATCCGCAACCGTATTAAGCGGGAATTTGGTGAGTAGATCGCTCTGGCCGGTCGTGTAGTTCGTCAGTATGTGAACATTATTTCTTTTCATCTTGTCTTGCAGTTCCGGCATGGTCTGTTGCAACTCCTGCCATGTCCGGAGGGTGACCCAGATATCTCTGGATATGAACGGCAGGCTGCCATAATTCCAGACGGGCACTTCCGCCGGATTATAAATGCCCATGATTGTGCCGGCATCGGCAAGTCCCGTGCCGACAGCGCGCAATGTGTCCTTGCCTTTGGCCAGGGCCTGGCTCCAGAAGAATTCGACTGTTACTTCGCCATTTGTGCGCTTCTCTATTTCAGAAGCCCACCATCGCATTTCATCGGCGCGCGCCCCGCGCGGCGGGCCGATTTCTGAAAACCGGATGTGATATTCGGCATAAGCATTGGTGCCGAATGCGCATAGCGAGAGCAGCGTCACAATCATGATGAAACGCTTGGCGATCATGTCCCTAATGTTCATTATTTTCTCCCTTAGTCTTATTATTATCATCCATGACGGGATTCTATGTCTGTTTCGGCAGGCGACTTTTTGTTATATTTGATTCTCCGAATACAACTTCTATTTGTTGACTATTGCAAATTTATATATCAGATTTTTGTTGTTTTCGGAGAATTTGATGTTGTTTTCGATTTTAATGACAAAAAAACTATTGCGTTGAGTCTTTGCCGGAATGAATTGAAATTTGCGCTCGGCCTGATACATAAAGACGTACAATTTTCTAAGTTACTGGCATTTTGGACCGCAGGCGGGTCAAAAAAACGCATCCAATACTCGCGAGTGAGTTGAAGTGTGCGGCTGAAGATGTCAAAAAGCATCGTGCCTATGGACAGCGAAGCAACCCGGTTCATTCTGGAGTGGACAAAAGCGTGAAAACTCCTGATCAGTGTTATAATTCTGCGGATTGCTGCGCGGCAGTTAGGGCAAACAAAATGCAAGGGGCCTGAAGAACCATGTCTCGAACTAACCAGTTCAAAGCCATCACAAGAAAAAGGATAAATTGAAATATGCTCAAAGATGTCGTGATTTGTGAACCCGTTCGTACGCCAGTCGGCCGCTTCGGCGGACAATTCAAGGATGTGCAGGCACATGAACTTGGCCGAGTCGTTATAAAGGGCTTGATGAATCGCTGTGAAGGTCTGAAAGATCGTGTCGATGATGTGATCTTCGCCCAATGCTATGCCACGATGGATGCGCCCGCGATTGGACGGGTGGTCGGGCTGGATGCCGGATTGCCGATCACCATTGGCGGGTATCAGCTTGATCGCCGCTGCGGATCCGGATTGCAGGCCGTGATCAATGCGGTCATGCAGGTTGCGACCGGCGGCTCCGATGTGGTGATTGCCGGTGGCGCGGAATCCATGTCGAATGCGCCTTTTTATGCCACCTCCGGCCGTTGGGGCGTTAAAGGCAGCTCCATGCAGTTCCATGATGCGCTGGCGCGTGGCCGGGTAACGGCGGGCGGAATCAACTATCCGGTTCCCGGCGGTATGCTGGAGACAGCGGAAAATCTGCGGCGCAGTCATTCCGTACCGCGGGCCGAACAGGATGAGTTTGCCGTCGAATCCCACCGCCGCGCCGTCGCCGCCCAGAATAATGGAACTTTCGATGACGAAATCATTCCGGTGACCATTTCCGGACGCAAGGGCGATGTGACGATCACCAAGGATGAGCATCCGCGCCCCGAGGCCAATCTGCAAGACCTTGCGAAACTGCGCCCCATTCTGGGTAAGCAGGATCCGGAAGCGACCGTTACGGCAGGCAACGCGAGTGGCCAGAATGATGGCGCCTCCGCTTGCGTTGTGACGACGCGCGCCATTGCGAATGAGCTTGGCCTTAAACCCTATGGCCGGATGGTGAGTTGGTCAGTTGCTGGTGTCGGACCCGAGATCATGGGCATTGGACCCGTGCCTGCAACGGCGGAAGCGCTCGCCCGGGCGGAGCTGTCGCTGAAAGATATTGATCTTCTCGAGTTGAACGAGGCGTTCGCTGCGCAGGTGCTCGCCTGCACACGCGACTGGAAGCTCCAGAAGTCTGATTTTGAGCGGCTGAATGTCAATGGCTCGGGAATTTCCCTCGGCCATCCGGTTGGCGCGACCGGTGGTCGTATCCTTGCAACGCTGTTGCGTGAGATGGAACGTCGTAATGTCCGCTATGGCCTTGAAACCATGTGCATCGGTGGCGGACAGGGACTAGCCGCTATTTTTGAACGGGCATAACTATTCCCCGGTTTTAATCGCGGGCGGCGTGATCGGATGATCACGTCGCCTTTTTTCATTCTGGTCTTTACCGGATCGGACTATTTTCCTGTGGTATCGCTGTGCAATCTCCCGTAATTTTGTGCCATCGCTATTGAAACAATTTCTGGAGAATCCCCATGCGGTGGCGTGATCGGCGACGGAGTGACAATATCGAGGACAGGCGCGGGCAGTCTTCGGGTGGCGGCTTCGGCGGTGGGCGGGGTATGCCTGTCCGGCTACCGGGTGGGCGCGGCGGCAAACTTGGCATTGTCGGCGTTCTGGTGGTTATTGGCATCTCGCTGTTCCTTGGGATTGACCCGTCCATTCTTTTGCAGGGCGGCATGTCCGGCGGCGGCATACAGGCACCATCGCAGCAATATGAGACGGTCGGGCCGGAATCGGATGAGATGGCGCAGTTTGTGGCTGTTGTCCTTGCGGATACGGAAGATAGCTGGCATCAGCTTTTCGAAGGCCTGAACCGGACCTATGAAGAGCCGAAGCTGGTGCTTTTCTCCGGCGCGGTTCAGTCGGCCTGCGGTTTTGCCCAGTCGGCAATGGGGCCATTTTATTGCCCCGGGGACCGCAAGGTCTATCTCGATTTATCCTTCTTTCAGGAGCTTAAAACCCGGTTCAAAGCGCCCGGTGATTTTGCGCAGGCCTATGTGATTGCCCATGAGGTAGGGCACCATGTCCAGACGCTTCTCGGTATCTCCACCAAGGTACATGAGCAGCGGATGCGCGTCAGTGAGGCAGAGGGGAACCGGCTTTCCGTGCGGCTTGAACTTCAGGCGGATTGCTTTGCCGGTGTCTGGGCATTCCATGCCGATCGGACGCGGCAGATACTGGAAAGCGGCGATATTGAAGAGGCATTGAATGCCGCAACGGCGATCGGGGATGACCGGTTGCAGAAACAGTCCACGGGAACGGTCGTGCCGGATTCATTCACCCATGGCACATCCGCTCAGCGGGTCCGCTGGTTCAAAACCGGATTTGCGAGCGGAAGTGTCCGTGATTGCGATACTTTTTCTGCAGCCAGCCTATAACCATGGCTATGTCGTCTTGGTGTGGGTAAAATATTGCCTGAAGATGTGATGTGAGAAGGGCGGCTTTCGTGCCGCCCTTTCTTTTAGAGAGATAGCCGGACAAATTGGCTACGCCGATACAACCGTTTTCCCTTTCATGAACGCCACCAGAAAGCCCGGAATGGTGATAACGACGGCGGCAACAATCAGTTCCATATGCGAGAACCCGATCATTCCTCCGCCGGGTGCCGCGAAGATAAGGCCGCCGCACAGAAGCGAAAGACGCCCAACCGAGGAAAGAATGCCCTTGTTGCGCAGGCTGCCAACGCCGAGAAGCCAGCCTTGTAATCCGGCGGAAACCAGTAAAATACCTGCTACGGCTGTGAAAAAAACAATGGCAATCTCCAAGGCATCCCCCTGCATTAGCAAGGCAGGATTGAAAACAAAGAAGAAGGGAATGAAATAGATGATCGTGCCGATACGCATGGCTTCGAAACCCGTTTCCATCGGTCCGCATTTGGCAAGAGACGCGGCGGCGAATGCGGCGAGGGCGACCGGTGGTGTGATAAAGCTGAGCATCCCCCAATACAGGATAAACATATGCACGCTGAGCGGATCAAGCCCGACATTGATCAGCGCGGGGGCGAGAATGATGGCAAGAAAAATATAGGCAGCCGTTACCGTCATTCCGATGCCCAGGATAAAACTGGTGATGGCCCCCATGATCAGCAGAACGAGCGGTGCTCCTCCGGCGAGGAAGACCAGATCATTGGTCAATGTGCCGGTCATGCCCGTTGCCTGCAATGCACCAACGATCAGGCCGATAGCCGCGAGCAAGCCTGCCAGCTCGGCAAGAAGACCTCCGGTCGCATATATATAGCGTTTGAAGCCTTGCCAACTCAGGCGATGTTTCTTGTTGAACTGATTGATGATGAGAAGCAGCGCCGTTGCATAGAAGGGGGCATGTGCTTCGCGATTCATATAGATCAGCATGAAGACAAGCAGCAAGAATACGGCAATATAATACCACCCATCGCGGAATACTTCGCCAATACGCGGCAATTTGTTTTTATCGAGACCGCGAAGGTTCTGTTCGGCTGCATAGGCGTCAATCTGCAGGAACAGACCGAGGTAATAAAGAACGGACGGGATAATGGCGGCAATTGCCACGCTGGCGTAGCTGATATTCAGGAAGTCCGCCATGACGAAGGCGGTGGCCCCCATGATCGGCGGCATCATGGTCCCGCCGGTGGAGGCGCAGGCTTCAATGGCGGCGGCCGTTTTGGAGCGGATGCCAATCCCTTTCATGGCGGGAATGGTGAGGGACCCGGTTGTGAGAACATTGGTGATGGGCCCACCAGACATGGATCCGAACAGGCCGGACGAGAAAATTGCCACCTTGGCCGGCCCGCCCCGTACATGGCCGAGCAGGGCGAAGGCAAGATTGATGAAAAACTGACCGCCGCCGGTATAGACAAGCGCATTGCCGAACAGGAGAAAGCCGAAAAACAGCAGGGCAAATGCCTGCATTGGAATGCCGAGCAGGCTTTCTTCGGAATATATGTGATAGGCGGCGGTATTGAGAAATGTCTGATTAACCCCCGATACAACATCGGGCATCAGATGAACATAGACTGGGTAAAGGGAAACGATGATAACAATGAAAAGGACCGGCAGGCCGCCACCCCGTCGTCCGGCTTCCAGAATGATGCCCCACATGATCACGGCCATAAACTTGCCGAAAACCGGCGCATCATACTCCCAGGCGTCATCCAGAATATTGAGCCCGTGAGTAACGAAGTATCCGGTGAGTGCGAGTGTCAACAGAAACAGGATAACGTCGTAAAACGGCACCCGGCTGCGGGGCGCATTTTTATGGGCTGGCTTGAAGATAAAAAGGGATGACAGCATGATGCCCGTCAGCAGATACATATACTGGTTCTGCAACAGTCCGGAACCCGTCAGTTTTTTGATAATTCCGAGAAAAAACATCTCGTTTATGGCGAACAGAATGGCGGCCGAGGTCATGGTGAAGGCAACGCCTGTCCAGAATCGTCCCGGATTTCGATATTGGGCGGTTTCCGCCTTGTCGACATCCTCAAGAGTTTCATTGACTTCGTAAACCGGCGGGTTGTCGGGTTTGGAGAAAGATGTGCCGGGCGTGTTGTTCATGGCATTTCTCATATTGGCAGATGAAAGGGGATGGCTAGTTGCCGCGTTCGGAACGCCGTCGCAAACGGCGCCCCGCCAACGATGATGACTGGCGGGGCATGTCAATATCAGGCAGTGTCCTTTGCGGATTACCAGCTTTCGAAGATGACAGGGATGCCTGCTGAACTCAGGGCTGCAGCTCGGGCTGCCATCCATCCCTTGTCAAAATCCGCTTCCGGCCTGGCGTTATAATCATCCCAGGCGTTCTTCAGAATTGCCTGTCGGTCCAGTGTTTTCTGCTGATTGGCCTCCGCCTTTTCGGTCCAGCGGCCGATCTCTTTCAGGTATTTCACCGTCCCTTCATGGTAGGGAATCATGAAGTCATCAACCTGACGGTCAATGCCCCATCCTTCCGCACCGGGGGCCGCGTCTTTGTAATCGTCGAACCCTTCCACCATGGCTTTTGTCAGGCTGTAGGCGGTTGCTTCATCGACATCAGTTGTTGAAATCAAAATAGGATAGGGGGAGGCAATCCCTTCCATTCTGCCGTTTGGAATAGCCGGACCATCCGTACATATGCCGGGCAGGTACCAGGGGACGATATTTTGCATTGCTGCCCAACCCTTTTCGTTTGAAAAAGGCAACGGGACGTGGGTCACACCGCGTGGACCGGCGAGCATTTTCATGGTCATGGTGCCGTCTGACGCCGTGATGGCAATATCGACTTCATCATTGATAAGGCCATTGATGGCGGCGGTATAGCCGCCCACTTCCACGACCTGCATGTCATTGAGGGTGAGGCCAGCAAAGGCAAGCTGCGCCTCTATTCCCTTTGCAATTGCCCCTGCGCCGCGAACCATGGCAATGCGCTTGCCGCGCAGATCCTCCATGGACTTGACGCCGAGATCACCAGCGATCGCCAAGGTGACGCAGGCATTTGCCCGGCTCAGCAAAAGGCGTCGCACCGGCAACGGCCCCCAGCCTTCCTTGCCGAATGTGAAAACACCTTCCTGGGAATTGATGCTGTCGCCGCTGACCGCGGAAAATTGCGCATCGCCGTTTTTCAGCGGGGTAATGCGGGAGACGTCATTCTTTGCGGGAAGAGCCCGCAGATTGACGCCAAACCGGTTTTTCAGCATCCCGCCAATGGCGACAAGCTGGGCGTAGTTGCCTGTGCCGGTTGGATAGGTCGTGACAACGATTGTTTGAGGGAGCGACACTTCGTCTGCCGTTGCGGCATGTGCGGTGAAGGTTGCTGTCATGGCGACGCAGGCCGCCATCAATTTTCGAAACGCCATAGGTTTATTCCTCCTGTTAGTACAAATTATTATTTGCTGATTGGCGTTCCGAACTTTCACCCTCCGGGGATCGATATCAGACGACAAGCATCAAAGACTTTTCTTTCTTGAAGCCTGAAGGTTTTTCTTTTCAGGTCTCATCTGCCCGTCTCCATATTCAGATAACGGCGCAGCATTTCTGTCAGTTCGGCAATGGTCTGCGGATTGTCGGGGCGGAAATAGGTTCCCTCGATCACGGCGGAGAATGCCAGTGTCTTGCCAACCGTATTAATGCCGAAGTGGGTCATCTCCCGGGTGATGCCGCGATCTTCGGTAATCCCGCGCTCTTCCAGCCAGTCAAACAACCTGTCTCCGGCGTATTTGTCGAGGATGCCGACGGACTTCGAAATATTTGCATCCTCCCGTCCGAGGGAGAGATATGCATGGAAGAAGCCGATATTCTTGACAACCGTGTGAGACATGCCCGCGACGAGATCTTTAAAAAGCTGATCGGGCTGTTTTGTCACGGAGGATTCGGCGAAAAACAGATCCCATCCATCCATGCCCCGTTTCACAAACTCATCCATCAGCACGTCAAAGAACCCTCTCTTGTCACCGAAGCGGTGATAGAAAGATCCGACAGAGAGCCCAACCTCCGCCGCGATGTCGGCGACGCGCGCCCCTTCATATCCATATCGGGAGAAGGCTTTGAACCCCGCCTTGATCAATAGTTTTCTGCTTTCCCTGCTGCGTTGTTGCAGAGCGGGGCGCTCGCTTTTTCCATCATTTTCAGCCATATGCAGTTCCTGTTCTGGTTAATTCAGGCGGAATGCCTTGCTGAAAAAGGTAGCAGTGTTGCGCCTTGTTACTCAAATGCGGAGTTTCAGTAATCGCGACGTGACACGGGAGGCGGTCGATGATTGCATGTCCGGATGTCCCGGCATTGTCGGCTGGAACCATTGGGCTGCTGTTTGCATATGTCATTGCCGCGTTCTCCTTCCCCGGTGTCTAGACAGCATTCTTTATGCTGAACTGATTGCGGATTAGAGACTTCAGCAGTTTGCCGGTTGCATTGGTGGGCAGCACATCATCTGAAAACCAGATGTAACGCGGGACCTTGTGCGCTGCGATACGTGTTTGCAGAAATTCCCGTAGCCCATCTTCGGAAAGATTGGTGTTTGCATCCGGTACAATCGCGACACCGACCTCCTCGCCAAGGCGTTCATCCTTGACGCTGAAGGCGGCGCACTGGCGTATGTTTCCATAGGACAGGATGGCAGCTTCGACCTCGGCACTAGAGATATTCTCACCGCCGCGGATGATGATTTCCTTCACCCGGTCGATAATTGTGAGGTAACCCTTCCTATCTATGCAGGCAATATCGCCGGTGCGAAACCATCCATCCTCGGTAAAATCATCGGAATTCTCTTCACCGAGATAGTGCGAGATAAACGAGCCGCCCTTGAGATACAGCTCGCCCGCAACTCCGGGGCTTACGGACGCTCCGTTTTCATCAACACATTTATAGTCAATATGCGGAAGGAAAGGGCCTGAACTTGCAGGATTTTCCAGATAGAATGTCCCGCCTATCCCTGTTATTGGGCCGCAGCTCTCGGTCATTCCATATCCGGTCGAGGGGGCGGCATTGGCGAAAGCGCGATGGAGCATTGACGCGTATTCCGCCGGGATGGCGGTTGCACCGATCCCCGCTGTCTGAACACTCCATGTATCTGTTGTGGTAAAGCTCGGATGTGTCACAAGCTCCCTTGCGAACAGGGGAACAACGGTGAAGCGTGTGATCCGTTCTTTTTCGATCAAACGAAGGGCGTTGCCTGCATCCCAGCGGTACATCAGCACCAGCTTGCCACCGACGGAAGTCATGGGCTGCATTCCGGTATTGTTGGCGGAGACATGGAACAGCGGTGTTGTGATGAGTGTTGCGGGAAGTGGTGGTGCAGGAGGTTCACCAAGAGTTTGCCGTCTGAATTCCCGGTTAAGGGTATTGCTGAACTCTATTCCCATCAGGCTGGTGATACAGGTCCGGTGTGTGAACGGCACGGCTTTTGCGGATCCGGTGGTTCCTGAGGTGAAAAAAATTGCGGCCACATGCTCGGGATCGATTTCGACGGGAGGGGCTTCGTCCGCATTGCCGAGAAGGGCTGTCCAGGGCATGTGGTCTGCATCCGATACGGCCTCTGTGGACTGGGATGGCATCCGCACCCCAACCGGAGGAAGCTCAATCAACGGCGGGTCGATTTTGGAAAGTTGTTCAAGGCTGCGTTGATCTCCAACAAAAAGACGGACGGGACATTTACGGAGGGCATTTTGCATTTCCGCAGCAGTCCACCAGGCATTCAGGGCGACGACTGTTGCCCCGATGCGAAGTGTTGCCCAGAAAGCAAGTATCCATTCCGGATAGTTCCGCATGGAGATGGCCACCCGGTCACCGCTGCCGATACCCTGCCGTTGCATCCAGCGGGCAACGGAGGCGACATCGCGATGTGCGTCTTTATAGGACCAGCGCTCTTCCTCATAGACGATATAATCTCTGTCCCTATATCGGAGAGAGGCATCCCAGACATCCAGTAGGGTCACGGGCGCATTTTTATAGATTTTCACGGTCCGTGATTGAAGGGTGATTTCGCCTATTTCAAAGGGCGCCCCTTCAGCCGTCAGTTCGGCCCTGATTCGCCGCTGGAGAGTGTATTTGTCCAATCCTCACGTCCCTTTTGCGAACAGCGCCTCGCAGCCGGTTCCGGCCAGCAGATTGCCAATCCGATTTTGATCCTGAGGGGAAAGGGTTTCATACTGATCCCGTATCCAGCCAAGGCAGCGGGATTGATAAGGAAATGTCTGCTGCACCCATGGCAGACCATCGACCGTTGTCTCAACCGTTTCCGAGCCATTCTTGAACGCCGCATCATTGGCCAGCATTACGGGAACATAAGTGCGCCCCAACTCTGTCAGCAGATCGAGAAGGGTATCGGGAATGTTATCCGCAGGGATCCAGTCTCCATCGGTTGGTTCCAGTCCGGAGCGGTCTTCCATCAGGGAAACCCAGGCATAAACACGCGGCGCATAAGTGGCTGTAAGGGCGGCCGGGGTTGGGTCAAACTGGGCGAGGGAGGTGAGCTGACCATGAGTTGCAAAGTCGGAAGCTCCTGGACGATTGCCCATCAGATAGGGATAGGTTTCAAGATGCCTGCTGAATATCTCCAGAAACCGTTGATAGGCGGATTCGATCACCGGTGCTGTTGTATGGTTGGAACCGACCACATAAAGCCGGCTAATCTGTAAAGCGGTAAACCTGTCCCGCCGAGCAGTAACTTTTTCCTCCGATGCAGAGATATTCGCCCAGTAAGGCAGGATATTTCCAGCCATTTGAATGTCGGCGTCATGATGCCAGCGATAATGAAACATCGCCTTGGTAAGCCATTCATCCGCATAATCTTCGAGCAGGTAGTCAAGAAAGCGGAGGACCGGATTCTCCGGGACGATCTTGCGCTCCGGATATTCTTTTTCAAGACGGCGAATAATCGGCGTTGAATCGACAACCGTCTCGATTCCTCCTTCGTTAGCCGGGAAATAGAGTATCGGCAGCAGCCTGACTTTTGGTGGCGGCATATCGCCATGATCATCCCGATCACCGGTTATAAATCGGTAGGGGATGTGCCGGTAACGCAAAACACTTAGCATTTTCCGGGTATAGGGGGAGCCCGGAGACCCTTTTAACGTAATCACATTTTCACCTGTCAGCCCGCCAGAGAAGGCGGATCCCCGTGGATATTTTTCTTCCTTAATTAGTATTAGAATACTAATTCTATTTTTTAAATGCTGTCAACGGATAAAACAGATGTGCCGGGGACGGGGCGATAATTCGCCTGTCGGCTTTGTTCAGGCAATTCGCATATTCTGGTCAGTATCGATATTGACGGCTATGCCGGATGATTTCTCTGATGGAAAAACCGGCTGAAACCGGGTTCTGTATCTTTGGAGAGTGCGTTATCGGGGAGGGGCGTAGGGGCGGTGCGAGATCATGCGGCGCACCGCCTTCCGGCTAGTTTACCACTGATTGTAGGACAGGAATTTCCCGGTCATCTTAATTTCGATGCGATCGCCTTTTTCGTACGGCACCTTTTCAACGGTCATATCAAAGTCGATGGCGCTCATTATGCCATCGCCGCCCTTTTCCTGGATAAGCTCCTTGATGGTGTCGCCATAAACGCCGACGATTTCATAAAGCCGATAGACACAGGGGTCGGTTGGAATGGCTTGCGAGAAGACTTTCGTTGGATATTCCGCGAGAATAACGGCGGTGTCCTGCGGCAATCCCAGCGTTCTGACCAGCAGGTCGGCCTTCTCGCGCGGGAAGGAATTCATCCCGAGGCAGGCGGATGTGGTGAAGACCTCCGACATCCCGATCGATTCCGCGATCCCGGCCCATGTCAGCCCGGCATTCCGCTTCTTTTCAAGGATCATTTCGGTTACGTCTGCTTTGTTCACTGTATTATCCTTTCATTCGCTTGGGGATTAACCCTTGATTTTTACAAGTTGGGGGGGCGCAGGCCCGCTCACTTTCCTCGCTTGTCTCGGAAACGAGGCCCGGGCGGACAGTTTTTGGCCGGTTTGGCCCGTTCCCGGTCGCGCGGGGCTGGCCCGACAGTTCCTTTGACCTGACGGCGAGGAATTCGACCAGATGGTTGCGGATTTTGTAATAGGCTTCATGGTGAATGATATCGGTCCGTCGACGGGGGCGCGGAATATCAATGACAACGCTTTCTGCTACCTGTGCAAACGGGCCGTTGGTCATCAGCAGGACACGATCGGCCAGTAAGATGGCCTCATCCACATCATGGGTGATCATGAAGACTGTCTGATCGGAACCGGACCAGATGCGGATCAACTCATCCTGAATGGTGCCGCGTGTCAGCGCATCAAGCGCCCCGAAGGGTTCATCAAGAAGCAGCAGCTTTGGCTGGATTGCAAAGGCACGGGCAATAGAGACACGTTGTCTCATCCCTCCGGAGAGTTGGGAGGGCTTCCTGTTCTCTGCGCCGTTCGTCAGGCCAACAAGTTCGAGATATTTATAGGAATGCTCCCGGACCTGTTCTTTTGACCATTCTGGATGGCGTGCTTTGACGCCAAAGATGACGTTTTTCAGCGCCGAAAGCCAGGGCAGCAGGGAGTAGTTCTGAAACACGACGCCGCGGTCGAGGCTGGGGCCGGATAATTCCTTGCCATCCATGGTGACGCCGCCGCTTGTCGGTGTATCGAGGCCTGCAAGAACATTCATGATCGTCGATTTGCCACAGCCGGAATGGCCAATGATGCAGACGAACTCGCCCTTGTCGATATCGAAATTGACATCTTCAAAGACTGTCAGCGGGCTATCCCCATCCGGGGACGGGTAGCGTTTTGACAGGGCATCAACTTCAAGGAAAGGTTTGTCGCTCATACTGTCTCCTATTCCTGATACTGGATGGATCGCTGAACCCAGGCAAAGGCGGAATCGAGCAGCATGCCGACGACGCCAATGACAAGGATCGAGAAGATCACGCTGGTCAGGTCGAGATTGTTCCATTCATTCCACACGTAGTAGCCAATGCCGGTTCCCCCGACGAGCATTTCGGCTGCCACAATGACAAGCCAGGCAATACCGATAGAGATACGCATCCCGGTCAAAATGGTTGGGGCGGCGGCTGGGAGGATGACAGTCAACGCGGTGCGGAAAGCGCCGAGTTCATGGGTTCTTGCCACATTGACCCAGTCCTTGCGTACATTGGCAACGCCAAAGGCCGTATTGATCAGCATCGGCCAGATGGAGCAGATGAATATCACGAAGATGGCCGATGCCTGGCTGTCCTTGATGACAAAGAGGGCGAGAGGCATCCAGGCAAGAGGGGAGATCGGTCTCAGGACCTGTATGAATGGATCAAAGGCCTTGTAGGCAAGGGGGGACATGCCGATCAGAAACCCGACGGGGATGGCAACGAGTGCAGCTAGGAAATAACCGCTCAGCACCCGGAACAGGGAGTATCCGATCTGGATACCGATCCCCTTGTCATTAGGACCATTGTCATAAAACGGATTTGAGATCTGTTCCCAGGCCTTGGTGAAGATAGCCGAGGGGGGCGGGACACTGGCTTTCGGTTCTGCCGCACCCATCAGCTTTTCATATTCTGTTAGCTCACCGGCGGACTTTGCCGCCGGTATCGCCAGCTCCCAGGTCGCAAGACCCAAGATCAGAATAAAGGCCGATAGAATGAAAGCCTTTATATTCAGGGACAAAGTCATGAATTACGACCTTTTGATTGCAAAGCTTTCGACATAGGCTTCGGGCTCGGCCGGATCGAAGGTCTTGCCCATAATTGTATAGCTTTTGTAGGTTTCGGTCGGGGGTGTCAGGCCAAGGTCTTTCATGATCTTGGCGCAGTCACCGGCAAGATAGACCCGCTCGGCCACGCCCTTGTAGTCGACGTCTCCTTCGATATAGCCCCAGCGCTTCATCTGGGTCAGGATCCAGACACCCATGGAATGCCAAGGGAACGGATCAAAATCGATGCGATCGGGGACATCCTTGATGTTGCCAAGACCATCCGCGTAGCGGCCCGTCAACACCTGTTCGATCACGGGAACCGGCTGGTTCAGATAGTTAGGCGGGGCAATGGCGGCGGAAATTTCTTTCCGGTTTTCGCTCTTGTGTGCATATTGCGTGGCATCGACCAGTGATTTGAGCAGGGCGCCATAGGTATTCGGCAGAGTGGTGGCGAACTCTTCGCTGCAGGCGAAGGCGCAGCAGGGATGACCATCCCAGATTTCCTTCGTGAGCTTGTGAATGAAGCCGATTTTTTCCCACACAGCGCGCTGATTGAACGGATCGGGCGAAAGAAAGCCATCCAGGTTACCGGCGCGCAGGTTGGCAACCATTTCCGGTGGCGGAACCACGCGGATCTGGATGTCCTGATCCGGATCAAGGCCCGCTTCGGCGACGTAATAGCGCAGCAGGAAGTTATGCATGGAATATTCAAATGGAACGCCGAATTTAAAGCCCTTCCACATTTTAGGATCATTTTTATCGAGGTGATCATTGTGCAGGACGATCGCCTGGCCATTGATGTTTTCAACGGCGGGCATCAGGAAGGGGACTGCCGTAGATCCGGCGCCCATGGTAATGGCCAGCGGCATCGGCGTCAGCATATGAGCCGCGTCATATTCCTTGTTCAGCGATTTGTCGCGGGCAACGGCCCAGCCAGCAGTCTTGATCACATCCACGTTAAGGCCATGCTTTTCATAAAAGCCCATCGGCTGCGCCATGATGATCGGTGTCGCGCAGGTGATGGGAACAAAGCCGACATTGAGTTTTGTCTTTTCCGGCTTGCCAAGGTTATCCAGAATGGCGGCCTTTGCTTGCTCCATTGGAAAGACGGAGGCAACAGCCGCAGCAAGTGTGGTGCCGCCCAGCATTTTGGCGAATGAACGACGGGAAAGCTCATTATTGCCGAATACGGATCGGACAACAGCGCTTTCCACAACCCGCTCCATCAAGTCATCGCTGGACTGGAAAGCCTCAGTCTCGACGTGGGTTTTGACATTGTTGCCAGATTTTCCCCAGCAGTCATGGCATCCGCAATTGGCGCCATGCCGCAGGTCGGTATCTCCGTCATATGGATTTCCGAGACTTTTTGAGGCCATTTAAGATTCTCCTTATTGGAAATGAATTCTTTGCTTCAAATAAACATGTCTTGGTATTCGCAATGTCCGTGCCAGATTTCTCAAAAATTTTTTCATATTAATATCAATGAGTTGGGAGTCTTTGAAAATTAAATTGATTTACGCAAAATCGTAAAATACTATATTTGGTAATTGTAATTACGATTTGTCGTAAGGGCCGAATGAATGACGAATTTGCTTGATGCTGGTTCATATCAGAGCGTGAAAATGGATGCTGCAAGGGATCCGGAAGAGGTGCCGCGCAATCCGATGCTGGAAGATGAATGGCATCTTTCAGGTGTTTTTCTGCGTCAGGCCTTCGATAGGCGTCCGGAACCGGGGCTGATCTTTGATCCTTATTCAGGCGTCATAACGCGGGCCAACAAATCGGCGCAGGAATTTTTCAGGATGACGGAAACCGACATTCTCGGCCGCACCCTCGGTCAGCTTTACTCTGATGAACGCGGTCAACTACATGTTTTCACAGAGGAAACCTTGGATCGCGGCCATGCCTGGACGCGTGAGCTGACGTTGCAACGCCCGGACGGAAAGCCAATGCGGCTTGAGCATGCGGCCATAGCAGTAAGCTGGCAAGGGAAAAGCCGTATTATTCTTGCCATCACTGATCTTTCCAGCCTTGAACGCCGTTCTTTTGATGATGAGGCTAATACCTACCATCGCAACGGGCTTGAAGAATGGCGTAAGGCCGAACGGTATTTTCGAGAAATCGAACGGGAAAACCGTCTGATCCTTGCGGCGGCGGGCGAGGGGATTTACGGGGTCAACGCAGATGGCGTGACGACATTTCTCAATCCGGCAGCGGAGAAAATGCTCGGTTACAGCGCAAGCGAGCTAGTCGGAAAGGATATGCATTCCGTTATCCATCACCATAGGGCGGATGGTTCCCCTTATGCAGAAATGGACTGTCCCATCTACAACGCATTTCGAAAGGGAACGTTGCATACCGTTGATGATGAGGTTTTCTGGTGCAAGGGTGGGGCGAATATTCGTGTGGAATATACGTCGACTCCGATTGTTGATGAGGGAGCGGTCGTCGGGGCGGTGATTGTCTTTCGCGATATCACACAGCGCAAGCGCCACGAAAAGCAGCTTAAATCAGCGCTTGAGGAAAATGCACGCCTTCGCGAACGTCTCGAGATGGAGAATGCCTATCTGCAGGAGGAAATCCGCAGTCACATAAATCATTATAATATTCTCGGTAATTCGCAGGCCATCGAGAATGTCCTGAAACAGATCGAACTGGTTGCGCCAACGGATACAAATGTCCTGATAACCGGAGAGAGCGGCACGGGTAAAGAGCTGGTCGCCCGTGCCATTCATCAGGCTTCCAAGCGCTGTGACCGGCCGCTTATCCGTGTTAATTGCGCGGCCATCCCGCGGGAGCTTTTCGAAAGCGAGTTCTTTGGTCATGTCAAAGGTGCGTTTACGGGGGCGCTCAGGGATCGTATCGGCCGATTTGAGCTTGCCAATGGCGGGACGATCTTCCTTGATGAAGTTGGGGAAATTCCGCTCGATCTGCAGTCAAAGCTTCTGCGGGTGTTACAGGATCAGCATTTTGAACGGGTGGGAGAAGAGAAAACCCGGCAAGTCGATGTGCGTGTGATTGCCGCAACCAACCGGGATCTTAAAAAGGAATCCAGTGCGAAACGCTTTCGGGAAGATCTTTATTTCCGCTTGAATGTCTTTCCTGTGGAATGTCTCGCACTTCGGGACCGGCCGTCGGACATTCCCATACTGGCGGATCATTTTCTTGAGACCATCTGCAGTCGTCTGAATATCAAAAAACCGACTTTGACAAAGGCCAATATCAAAACATTGCTGGCCTATGATTGGCCGGGAAATGCACGGGAGCTGCAGAATGTGATCGAGCGTTCTGCCATCCTGTCGAGGGAGGGAAAGCTGAGCTTCAACCTGCCAGTCCCCGCTGATTTCGAGCTTGCTGCGGGCCCGAAATCCACGGCTGACCTGCCCGGAGACGGCGGTGCCTTCCTGACAGCGGCGGAGATGCTTGAATTGGAAGAGGAAAATATCCGCCGGGCACTGAAAGCGGCAAACGGGCGGGTGTCCGGCAGAAATGGCGCGGCGGAATTATTGCAAATGAAAACGACGACCCTCTATTCCCGCCTAAAAAAGATGGAAGGGCTGAAGGATTGATCCAGCCCCTGTCGTCAATCCGTAGGCGGATCAATTCTTGAAATAGACGGTGCCATTGACATTGAGTTCCTTGCCGTCATAGCTGCACTGCGTTGTTGTTCCCGGCACGGGAATAGTGCGGAGCAGGGTGCCGGAGGCATCCCTGTATTGTGCGGGCTGATAGTTGAAGGACATGCTGTTGCGGCTTCCTGAATATGTGAAATCGATATCCATTGTATATGTGGTCGATCCTCCATAAGTCTGCTGCCACAGATGCCCGCGCCCCCGCCCATCAAGCGTCAGCTTGCTGAGCCCGGAGCTTGTGGTGAACTTGCCTTCGACATATGTGCAGCCATCAACCGTAGGGGAGGAAGAGCCGCTGGGCGATGATGCCGGGGCTGTGGCCTGTGCCTCTGAGGCGGCTTTTTTCGCGGCGGCCTGTGTGGCGGCAATCTCCGCGTCTCGTTTCTCCTGCTCCATTCGGGCTATATATTCCGCTTCTGAAGCAATCTGCTGACCGTTAATGAAATAACAGTTGCCTGCATCCTGTCCGGGTTTGCGGCAGGGGTAGACACCATGATATTGTTTGCTGTCAATTCCGGCTACATTATCGATGATGGTACCGTCAGGGTATGTCACCTGTCCTTTGCCGGTGGGCCCGTTTCTGCCGATCATTCCATTCCACTCTATGCCGTTCGTAAATGACATTGTCCCCTTTTCCGGGGCAAGACCGTCATACTGGCCGGAGAAGCGTCTTCCATCCGGCCATTCTGTGCGGGCCCCTTCCGGTATTTGCATATATTTCCCCGGCGCAGGTTCGACGATGCGGCCATCCTTAAACACCACATCGCCGGTCGGTTTCCCATTTTCAATCGTAACCTCCGGGGATTCGGCAATGTCTATCCCTCCTTCGCGGATTGTGGCCGGCCCCTTGCCATAAGGCATGTCATTGTCACGGGGGCCATAATAAACCGCTACCTGCTCACCGGTGATGGGGATGTTCACGGGATTGAACGCATCCGTTACCGAGATATTCTCATTCCCATGGATCATCATGGCGTTAACGTTTCGTGGATCGTCAAGCGGCACGACAGTAATGTCATTAAAGACAAACCCGACGTCAACGAGGACAACGCGCATTTCACCTGCCTTGACGGTGATCCACTGATCCAGCTCGGCATTGTTTCTGAGCATGACACGCAAACGATACTGATCCGGCCACAGATTTATCCGGTATGTATAACCCGCCTGCACCATGTCTGTGTAAATCGGCTTGAAAGACTGGTTGCTTTTTGCGCTTGGTATTTGCAAATGCCAGCCGTAATAGTCGCCAACACTGGACGGCTTGATAATGACCGCAATGCCGCCTGGTTCGGATGATTTTTCGGTTGGCGGGGTTGGCCTTGGCTTGGCCATTTTGCTGGCCGTGGGAATACTGTTTTTGGCCTGTGACGTGCCGGATGAACCGGAAGAAGGCAGATAGCCTGTCTCACAGGCACTCAGGACAAGCAAAACCGGTAGGAACAGAAAAAGTGAAAGGGTCCAACGCATGTCTTGCTCAATTTGTTGCTGGTGAGGATTAAGAGCAATCTGCCCGTCAAGGATTAATTATTCTTGAAGATCGGTTCTAACCTCACTCTCCCTTGAACTGAGCGGGGCGTTTTTCCTGAAATGCCTTGACGCCTTCGGGAAAATCCTCGCTCAGAAATGCTTGCCCCTGGCAAGCGGCTTCAAAGCGCAAGGCGTCAGCGAGGCTGTTGGATTGTGCGAAAGCAATCTCGCGTTTGATCAGACCGAGCGCGACTGTCGGCCCATTTGCCAGCCGGTGCGCCATCTCGCTCGCTTTATCCATAAGCTGATCATTCTCGACAACATCCCATATCAGGCCCCAGTCCTTCGCCGTTTCCGCATCGATTGCCTGTTCACCGAACATTGCCATTCCCATCGCGCGCGCCGTTCCAAGTTTGTGGACAAGAGACCATGACATGCCGCCGTCAAGTACGGCGCCTATGCGGGAAAAGGCCGTGAGCAGTTTTGCGGATCGAGCGGCAATGATGATATCGCCGGAAAGCGCAAGGCCGCAGCCCGCTCCCGCTGCGGCACCATTCAGAGCGATGACGACCGGCACCGGGGTTTCCCGGATGGCGAGGATAAGCCGGTTGATGCCGGCCATCATCTGTCCTTCGATTACCTTTCGCCTGCTTGCCAGCCCGTCGCCTTGCAAATCCGCTCCGGCACAAAATCCGCGTCCGGACCCTGTGATCAGAATGGTCCGCGCAGGGTTGCGTTTGGCGGTGACATCCAGAACGATGCGGGTCAGATCCTGAATCATATCGGCGGACATGGCGTTCATCTGATCCGGGCGATTGAGTGTAATTTTCAGCAAATTGCCGTTGGTTTCCTGCAGCAGACTGGTCATATGGGGTGCTCCTGGTTTTGTAAAATTGCGATCAGCGATGATTAATATGGGTGGGCAGGAGGCAGTTCAGGCACGGTCATTCGGAATGATGTAATGACGGCGGCGCAAACGGATCTGGGGAAAAAACTTTTCCATATTCGGCCGGGGTATGATCATGATCTGACTCTTTTTCTTCATTTTTGTTGTCAGATTATCCCTTTCGCGGGCTTTTTGTCGATTCCAATATCTTAATGGCGAAAATAAATGTCTTCGAGGGCCCTTTTCTGGAGACGTTCAACAATATACGGGCGTCGTTCAGGAAGACATTATAAAGTGCAAATTTAAGATATTCGATATATCGATTTGATCGAAAAAGGGTTATCTCGTATAGCGTAAAGGGGTAAAGCAATCATCAGGAAAGGCCTGGCGGCGTTTGGCAAGAGAGGGGAGAGACCCCCCGCGCTGGAGACACAGCCGCTGCAGATTTCGGAACATCCCTTTTCATTGGGGGAGGGGCGTCGGAGAGGGCGCAGAACAATCCTGTCGGGAGGAAAATAGAATGAAGAAGAACGGCAAGACGGCTGAAGATAGACTCTCTTACCTGTCCGGCGTTCGTGTGCTGGAGGTGGCGGACGAGCAAGGGGAATACTGCGGCAAGCTGCTGGCGGGGCTGGGGGCGGATGTGGTCAAGGTGGAGCCGCCGGAAGGAGAGGGAACTCGGGCGATTGGTCCGTTCCTGGAGGATGTGCGGGACCGGGAGAGGAGCCTGCATTTCTGGCATTATAATTTTGGCAAGCGGAGCCTGGTGCTTGACCTTGAGAGCGCGGCGGGACAGGAGAGCTTCCGCCGGCTTGCGGCGACGGCGGATGTGGTGATTGACAGCCGGGCGGCGGGGTATATGGACGCACGGGGGCTGGGTTATCAGGCGCTGCGGGAGATGAACCCGGGAGTGATCTATCTGCGGATCAGCCCGTTTGGCGATGATGGCCCCTGGGCGGGATATCGGGGATCCGACCTAGTTCATCTGGCGCTCGGCGGTATTATGATGAATTGCGGCTATGATCCGGATCCGAGCGGCTTTTATGAGACGCCGCCGATCGCGCCGCAGATGTGGCAGGCGTATCATCTGGTGGGGGAGATGGCGGTGATGTCGGTTCTCGGCGCGCTCAGCTACCGCTTGAAGACCGGGCAGGGACAGAAACTCGACGCCAATGTCCATGAGGCCGTCAGCAAAAATACCGAACAGGACCTCCCAGCTTGGACATATCTGAAACAGACGTATAAGCGCCTGACCTGCCGACATGCCTGTGCGTCAATTAATCCACCAACCCGGCGCACGATCTCGATGACAAAAGACGGCCGGTATATCTTACCCTATCAAACATATCTGAGAGGGTTTCTGAACAGTTGGGATGCGCCGGTCAATGTATTGAAAAAATACAACATGGAGAAAGATATTGGCGATCCGAAATATGCGGGGGAATCGGTTCGACACTCAGCAGAGACAAAAGAACGCATCGCAACGCTCATGGATGACCTGGTATCGCGATTGCCCTTCTCAGCCGAACTGTGGCGTGATGGTCAGGATCAGGGGATGCCCTGGGCGCCGATCCGCCGTCCGGAGGAGAATGTGGGTGATGCGCATTGGGCGGCGCGGGAGACATTCTTTGATGTCTATCATCCCGAGCTTGACAGAAGCTTCACCTATGTTGGCGCGAAATGGGTATGCCGGGAAGTCCCCTGGCGGCGGGGTCCCCGCCCGCCGCTGCTGGGCGAGCATACGGAGGAGGTGCTGCGCGACTGGCAGCCGCGTCCTGCGCCCGTGGCCAAAATCGCCCCGAAACGCTGGGCCGAGCCGCCGGTTATCAGCAAGCATGGCAAGCCCTTCGCCCTGTCCGATGTCCGGGTCGTCGATCTGAGCTGGATGCTGGCCAGCGCCGGCGCCGGACGCTTCCTTACCGCCATGGGCGCCGAGGTGATCAAGGTCGAGCATTCCTCCCGTATCGATGGTATGCGCTGGGGTCAGGGGATGTGTCCTCCGGGTGGACGGGCGGAACGTGATGCCGCTGAAGCGGCAATATATTCACCCGTCTCTGACAACCCGGACCGTTGTGGCAATTTCATGGAGATTAATTCCGGGAAGCTGGGTCTGTCTCTGAACCTGAAACATGCGGAAGGGCGGCAGATCCTGGAAGAGATGATCCGCGATGCGGATATGATCGTGGAAGGCTTTTCGCCCGGCACGATGGAGCGGATGGGGCTTGGTTATGAGCGGCTGAAAGAGCTGAACCCCTCCATCATCTATGTACAGCAGAGCGCCTTCGGCCAGGCGGGTACCTATGGCGGGGCGCGCGGCTTCGGACCGACGGCGCAGGCCATCAGCGGTCTCAGCGAGATGTCGGGACTGCCGGAATCCTTTCCGCCCGCCGGGATCGGCTATTCCTACCTCGACTGGTTCGGCGCGTATAATATGGCCAATGCCATGCTGGCGGCGCTGTATCGCCGCAACATAACCGGCAAAGGCTGTTACATAGATGCCTCGCAGGCCGAGACGGGGATCTATTTGACCGGGACGGCGGTGCTGGACTATTCGGCGAACGGCCGCCGCTGGTCCCGCTACGGCAACCGTTCCCCCTATAAGCCGGCGGCGCCGCACGGGGCCTACCGGACCCGGGGGGAGGACCGGTGGATTGCCATTGCGGCCTTTGACGAGGCGGACTGGCAGGCGCTGGTGGCGGCGCTTGGTAATCCGGACTGGGCGGGGGATGAGCGGTTTGCGACGCTGGAAGGACGGCTCGCCCATCAGGATGCGCTGGAGACGCTGATGAATGAAGAGACGCAGCAGCATGATGGGTTCGAGCTGATGCAAACGCTGCAATCCGCCGGGGTTGCGGCCGGGGTGTGCCAGACGGCGGAGGACCGCTATGATCACGATCCGCAGTTAAAGCATCTGGGATGGCTGGTGGAGCTGGATCAGAGTGAGATCGGCCGCTGGCCGGTGAAGGAGCATCCGGTGCATATGAGCGAGACGCCCACCTATATCGGCGGCCGCCACGACCGCTCCGGCCCCAGCCTCGGCGAAGATACCGACCGTGTCCTGAAACAATATCTCGGCTTCGATGATGCCAAAATCCAAAACCTTAGACAAAATGGCGCTATATAGGGAGCTTTTCGAAGAAGACCACGTCATATCGCACAATAGATGGACAAAAAGCGGCCCCAGAAGGGTACCGCTTTTTGTTCGTTCGCGCCGCTTGTGGCTGCCTGCTACATGGCCCTAAACCGCGGGATATAGACGCTGTCACCAATGTCATCCCACCATAGCCGGACTTTTATTCCGATACGCATTGTATCAGTATCAGTCACATTGCTGATAAAACGATGCCTGGTAGTTCAGGAAATAAAGACATTACACCCTCCCTAAGATAAGTCCGCCCGACGGGGCCACGCCGCGCCCGCCGGTTACAAGGCAGGTCTGGGCGTCTTTTACCTGTGATGTTGATTGACCACGCAGTTGACGCACCCCTTCGTTGATGAGATTGACGCCATGGATACAAGCTTTCGCAGGCATCTTGTGTGACCCGATAGGGCCGATATCCTAACCCGGGCCATTGCCGCCCCATCCCATGTATGTCCGGCGTGTTACCGGAATGCCGAGAGCCATCTGCATCCGTCTTGCTTCGTTTGAATCATTTGAAAAGAAGCAAAGGCATCAATGTCTTCAGGTGTTATTATTTATCAGTTATTTATAATATAGATGTATTGGATAATTCGAATTAACAATTTTTGTAAGTCCAGTGAGTGTCTGCATCCGGGCGCTGTAACGTGATTGTGTCATTGGAGTTGGTACGGGCAGCCTCATCCATGCAGTCGGCAGGAGCTTGGATACGCCGTCTATCATATTGCGCGGGCTGGGTTGCCGTTTTGCGTTCGCTATGTACTAAATTTGCTTGTTGTTCTTGAACTCTGCAACGCTAATCTGGAGTTGGATATAACTGCGCCATGAGGCGTCAGATAGAGAGTATCATTAATTCAACAAAGGAACCCGCGTTGATTATGTCAACAGTCGCTGACTATTTATGGCGGAATATAAGTAATCTGGGCGTCAAGACGGTGTTCGGGTTGCCGGGGATCACAACCTTGCCGGCGATGGAAGCCATGAGACGGATCGGTGCGCCGGAATTCGTCGTGACACGGCATGAACAATGTGCGGGCCATATGGCGGATGCCGCGGCCAGGCTCGGCACGAAGCCGGGCGTTTTACTTGTCGATCTTGGTCCCGGACTTGCCAATACGCTGACGGCCGCGCTCGCGGCAATGCGGGATTCGTCGCCTTTGCTGATCATAGCCGGGCAGGAACATCAGTCGCTGATCGGGCGGGAAGTCTGGCATGAAATGCCGGAGATTGCCGTGTTTTCGCCAATGTTGAAATATTGCGAGCGAGTTGAGAGCGCCGATGCATTTCCGCGCCTTCTTGACCGGGCCTTGCGCTTTGCGCTATCGGGACGGCCGGGGCCGGTCCTGTTGAGTGTGCCTAAAAACCTCTGGGATCAGGATATCCGCGCGCCCCTGAAACCCTTTGCCGAAGCCTTTCTGCCGGAACCGGCGGAGGCCGCGATCGACGCCGTTATCAGGCGATTGATGGAATGCGCGCGGCCTGTTGTCGTTGCGGGCGGTGGCGGCAGGCGTCCGGATGCTCGGGAGGCCATCCGGCAGATGTGTGAGCGTTGGGAGATGCCGGTCGTAACCTCGCCAAACGGGCGAGGTGTTCTGCCGGAAGATCATCCGCTTTGTCTGGGGCATGCGGGCCGGTTCGGGCAAACCCATGCGAGTGAGACATTGCGTGAGGCGGATCTTGTCCTGTCGCTCGGTTGCCGGTTGGATGATCTGACGACACATGACTGGTCGTTGCTGAGCCCACAGCAGACGATCATTCAAGTGGATGTCGAAGCGGCAATGATTGCCCAGAACTGGCAGGTGGACCTCGCGATCGTAAGCGATGCGGGGGCCTTCTCGCGAAAGATGACAGAGAAGTATCAAAAGCCCACCTCCGCCTTCTGGGATCTCCGTTCGCGAGCGCGCGACAGGCTCGATAAACGGAATGAATTTTATGCCATTCATGACACAGAGGCGGTCAAGCCGCAGGCGGTGATGAAGGCGCTTGAAACTATGGCATCGGATCATCACACCATTGTTATGGGGGGCGGACGGTTCCAGCAGTTTGCGGGAGAATGGCTGGTGCGGCAGCCGGAGAATTTCTTTTATGCGGCGAACTCCGGCACGGTCGGGTTTGCCCTTTCCGCCGCGATCGGTGCTGCAACGACATCGCCGGACCGGCAGGTTATTTGCGTTCTTGGGGATGGGGATTTCACCATGCATTGCCAGGAGCTGGAAACCGCGGTTCGGATCGGGGCGAATATTAAAGTGGTTATTCTCAACGATTTTGCCTTCGGTGCCATGAAAGCCCGCCAGAAAGTCAGCTATGGAACGGAATATGGCAACGCGGATTTTGCGGCTCTGGCAAAATCATTCGGCGCGCAGGGGTGGCGAATTACAAAAGGGACGGAAATTGATGAAAAAGTCGGTCGATTGCTTGCGGCGACAGGCCCGGCGTTGATTGACGTTCATATTGATCTTGAAGAAAACCGATCTCTGCTATTCGGCCATGACATTGGGCAGAAAGAAAAGACGGTGATACGTTAGATTGCATACACTCCGGTTAATTTTTCTTCCGCCAGGGTCAGGAACTCCTTGGCCGCGACCGGAAGCAATCTTTCAGAGAGGACACACAGGTCTATCGTGCCCCCCGTCAGGGCGGCGGATCGTATTGGCCGGGCAATCAGCTCGCCATTTTCGAGTTCCTTTCTGACGGCGTAAGTATGAAGCAGCGAGATTCCATCCCTGTTTTTTGCGAAAGCACGTAAAGCCTCGATTGAGTTGGTTTCGAGCGTCGGCACCATGGGAACCTTGGATTCCCTGCATGCCTGATCAATCAGATTGCGAATGCCGAACGTTGTGACGGGAATTGCGATGGGACATTTTGCAATCTCCTTCAACTCAAACTGCTCGACCGTGCAGAGTTCATATGACGGGGCCATAATTGCCATGACCGGATCTTTAATTCGCAGCCGATATTCTATTTTATCAAGGGCGGGCGCATTGAATGCCAGTCCGATATCCGCTGTCCCGGACAGGAGCTGCGTCGTCACATCTGCTGCGCTGGCAACAAGCAGTTGAAAATTGATTTCGGGATATTCCTGCCGAAAGGCGGACACGAGCGGCGATAAAAAAGAACCGATCATGCCTTCGATGGCGGCAATTCTCACGGTACCACGCTTCATGTTGCGGAGTTGCTGTATTTCCGATCCAAGCCGGCGCAGGGCCAGCAGGCTGTCAACAACATATTCGCTGTATATCTCGCCCGCCGCCGTCAGCTTCATTCCGCGCGGCAGGCGTTCAAAAAGCACTTCGCCAACCTCGGCCTCCAGTTTCGAAATTTGCCGACTGATGGCCGATGAGGCGACATTCAGATTGTCACCCGCTTCCCGGATAGATCCGGTCCGGGCGACTTCGTGAAAATACCGCAGGACGGTAAGATGCTGCGCATCTCTCGCCTTCGGCATCAGTGACGGGAGGTCTCGATCCATGGGAATTTATTTACGTCCATTCTGTAAAGGCCAAATTCAGGCTAATCGTTGCCGAATTGGCAATAGATTGTTCCATATTATGTACTTGTTGGCAATGATATAAATATGGTTGACTGTTCTCAATGTTAATAAAGACGCTTCAAGCTCGGGGCAGGGTATATGCAATCTTCATCGGACTTTTTGATATTCGACAAGGTAACAAAAGTTTTCGAAAGTCCGGATGGAGGGACGGTCACCGCGCTTGATAATTTTTCTTTAAATGTCGCTGACGGAGAGTTCGTTACGGTCGTTGGGCCCTCCGGATGCGGGAAATCCACATTGCTCAATCTTGTCGTCGGCCTGGACAAGCCGTCGTCGGGTCAGATTTTGATTAATGGCAAACCGGCATGGCAACAGCTTCTGAATATCGGTTATGTCACGCAGGAAGATAACCTTTACCCGTGGCGCACCTTGCGGGAGAATGTTGAATTTCCTCTTGAAATAAGGGGAATGGCGAAATCGGAACGCAGAAAACGAAGCGAAGAACTGCTGCAAATAGTTGGGCTTGCCGGATTTGAAAACCGCTATGCGCATCAGCTTTCGGGCGGGATGCGTCAGCGGGGCAATATCGTACGTGCGTTGTCGTTCGATCCGGGGTTGATCATCATGGATGAGCCTTTTGGTCCTCTTGATGCGCAAACGCGGATTGTGCTGCAGCAACAGCTGCTGGATTTGTGGTTGCAGGACAAGAAGACCGTGATCTTCATTACCCATGATTTGCAGGAAGCCATCGCGCTCGGGGACAGGGTTGTTGTCATGACCGCGCGTCCGGGCAGGATACGCTCCGTCTATGACATCAAGCTGTCCCGGCCCAGAGATCTGCATCACCTTCATGATGATCCTGAATTTCGCACGGCGCTGTCGGATTTATGGGATGAACTGGCGGATGAGGTTTCGGCTGCCAATGCAATGGGGAGATAAGGTCATGTTGGACGCCGGAAAATCCGAACAGCAAATTAAATCCGCCGCCAAAGGCAAGCGGGCATTCGATACGACCCTGATCTGGCAATTGGCCATTCTGGTGGTTTTGCTCGGTTCCTGGGAAATTCTATCGGGACGCCTGTTTGATTCCTTCTGGGTATCCAAGCCAAGCCTGATCATCGGCTATATATACAACTGGGTCGTCAATGGTGACTTCTTCCGGCATCTGAATGCCACGATGACGGAGATAATCGTCGGCTATTCAATCGGGGCGGCCCTTGGCCTTGCTCTGGGGCTGCCAATCGGGCGGATGGAGAAAACGGCAAAAATACTCGATCCCTTCCTGCTCGCCCTGAACGGGATTCCGCGCGTTGCGTTGGCGCCCCTGTTCGTGATCTGGTTCGGCATTGGGATTACGCCGAAAATTGTCCTTGTCTTCACCTTGGTCTTTTTTGTTGTCTTTTATAATTCCTATGCCGGTGTGCGTTCTGTCGAACGACGTTATGTTGACCTTGCATGGGTGATGGGCGCAAGATCTTTCAGCCTTTTTACAAAGGTCATTTTACCGGCGGCCATGCCTTATATCATTCTCGGCCTCAAACTCTCCATTCCCTATGCCGTCATCGGGGCGATCATTGGGGAGTTTATTGCTTCAAGTGAAGGGCTTGGCCACAAAATCCAATTGGAAACAAGCGTTTACAATACAACAGGGACGATGGGCGGCATTGTTGTCCTGATGATCCTGGTTGTCTTTTTGAATTCCCTACTGGCATGGATTGAACGTCGCGCCCTGGCATGGCGGCCGCCGTCGCGTTCAGGGGATGCCGGGGGTCAGGGACTCTGACCCGACATCCGGGCAATCGTATCTAAGCGCAGAAATTGAAATCTGGACCCCACCACAGCTTGAACAGGAGACGAATATGGCGAAGATACAGGGCATTCCCCGCAGATCATTTTTGACAGGAACCGCCGCCACACTGGCGCTGGCGGGGACCATGAGATTTAACCGCACGGCTTTTGCGGCGACCGCCCTGCAAAAAGTCACGGTGACGCAGGCCGTTACCTCTCTCGCGTTTATCCAGAATTATCTGGCGCGGGAACTGGGCTACTTCAAAGATGAAGGTCTGGATGTTGAAATTGTCGTGACGAACGGCGGCGGCCCGGATGTGCAGGCCGTTATCTCCGGCGATGCGGCCTTTACGATTAATGACGGCGCGCAGGTACTGCCGGCATTCGTGCGGGGGCTGGACATGAGATGCATCATGGCGACGCTTGACAAAAATCTTATCAATGTCTCCATGGAAAAAGAAACGGCTGAGCGTTTGGGACTAACCCCCGATAGTCCGATCGAGGATAAGCTTGCCGGTCTGAAAGGGCTTAAAATCGGTATTACCCGGCCGGGGTCGTTGACCTGGCAGCTTGCGCGCTTCAATCTGGCGAAGGCGGGGCTCAATCCGGATACGGATGCGACGATTGTCGGCCTTGGCGGCGGCCCGGCTGTCGCTGCGGCGCTTGAGAATAAAGATGTAGACGCCATTTATATTTCCGTTCCGCTCGGCGAGCGTGTCGTCCATGCCGGGAAGGCGATCACCCTGATTGACAACTCAAGCGGTCAGGATCCGAACCTGCCGTCTTTCATGATGGAAGGTTTGTGGACAACGCCGGAATATATGAAGGAAAACCCGGAAACCTGTCAGGCGATGGTGAATGCCCTGCGCAAGGCGTCCCGCTTTGTGCTTGAAAATGATCCGAAGACAATCAGCGAGCCATTGAAACCCGTGTTCGGTGCGTTGGGAGACGAGGTTCTGGAAATCGGCGCCGGGATGGTGAAGGAGGCGGTTTCCGCATCAGGACAGTTTTCAGAGGAAACCCTCGACGTGACGCAAAACGTGCTTCTGCTGAACAAGTCCATTGCGGGCAGCGTGGCATTGGATGATGTGTTCGACGGACAGTTTCTGACATCATGAGACACCCTCGACGGATCGGCCTGATTGGATTTGGGGCAATAGCGAAAGTTGTCATGGATGTTGTTGGCCAACATTCACGCAATACAATTATTGCTGCCGTTCTGGTCAGGCCGGGCGCAGCTTCGATAAATAACCTGCCGGCGGGTTGTCAGGCCGTGGACAAGGTCGAAGACCTTATCGCGCTGGCGCCTGACGGCATTTATGAATGTGCGGGGCATGACGCCGTTCGGCAGTATGGGGTGACGGTTCTCACTGCCGGAGTGGCTTTCTCCATTGTCTCCGTCGGTGTTCTTGCCGATGCTCACCTGAGGGCGTCCTTATATGAAAAAGCCGCCAAAAGCGGCGCCAGAATCTCCATCATTACGGGCGCGATAGCAGGGGTTGAGGCTCTGTCGGCCGCGCGTTTTTCAGGGCTTCAGAGTGTCGAACATACGGTCATCAAACCCCCGGAGGCATGGAAAGGCACACCCGGCGAGCTTTTCCTTAAGACCGCCCGACAAGGGGAGCCAACGGTTCTGTATGATGGATCTGCGGGAGAGGCGGTCAAGCGATATCCGAAGAATGCCAATGTTATCGCAACGATTGCCCTGGCCGGTCTTGGCTTTGAAAATACGCGGGCGATTCTGATTTCAGATCCGACAACCTCCTCAAATGTTCACTCTCTGAAGGCAATGGGGGATTTTGGCAATCTGTCTGTCGAAATTGCGGGCAACTCATTGCCCGACAATCCAAAAACGTCGATGCTGGCCGCCTATAGCGTGGCCCGGTCCATCATTCTCCGTAGCGGCGAAATCATCATCTGACCGCATCGGCAGCTCCCAGAAAGCTGCTAAAACTGTTTCTGCCTTTCAAAGAAATCCCCCGATGGACCGCCACCGCCAATTCATTTTATATTACGGCCTGAAATAACCGGATTGAGGAAGGGGGAGCCTATGGGCCCGACATCGAACAGCTATATCTCGCAGCGTATAAAGCTTCATTATGCAGACTGGGGGAACCCGGATGCGCCGCCGTTGCTGCTTATTCATGGCGGGCGGGATCATTGCCGGAACTGGGACTGGGTGGCGGAAGAGCTGCGGCATGACTGGCATATCATTGCGCCGGATTTGCGCGGGCATGGTGATAGTGGCTGGTCAACGGATGGTAATTACAGTG
This sequence comes from uncultured Alphaproteobacteria bacterium, assembly GCA_963971675.1. GTDB lineage: Bacteria > Pseudomonadota > Alphaproteobacteria > Sneathiellales > Sneathiellaceae > Sneathiella. The sequence continues at coordinate 32,093 of CAXASQ010000004.1, forward strand.
TCCAAAGTTATGTATATGACATTGCACAGCTTATCCATCAAAAGGAGTTGAGCCCGGTAACAATTGTCTCGCATTCCATGGGGGGAAATGTGGCGATCCGGTATACTGGGCTTTACCCAGATAATGTCAGGAAGCTTGTGGCGATTGAAGGTCTCGGGGCGTCTCCCAAAATGATCATCGAGGCGCAGGCGCAACCGGTCGCCAAGCGCTGGCGTGACTGGATTGACCAGAAACGCGCCGCCAGCGCCCGGACGCATCGCCGCTATGAAACGTTTGACGACGCGCTCGCGCGCATGAAGGCGGAAAACAAGCACCTGTCTGACGCGCAGGCCCTGCACCTCACAACGCATGCGGTCAATCAGAATGAAGATGGGACGTTCAGCTGGAAATTCGATAATTACATGCGCGTCTGGAGCCCCTTTGATATCAGCCCCGAAGAAGCTCACCAATTGTGGGGGGATATCACCTGCCCGACAATGCTGTGTTATGGCAAGGATAGCTGGGCGTCAAACCCGGTGGATGACGGGCGCATAAAATATTTCAAAAATGCGATTGTGAAAAATTATGAAAATGCGGGCCATTGGCTGCATCATGACCAGTTTGACAGATTTATCGCAGATTTGAGAGAGTTTTTGTAAATTTGAAAAGGATGCCCAGGGGCGGATTCGAACCACCGGCACGCAGATTTTCAGTCCGCGTGGATATACCGATAGAGCGATGCGGACTCTTACCTTTTCGTCTAAAACGGAGCTAAAATGATGGGAGCTATATATTTAACTAGCCAGCGCCAATCATAAAAAACTAATTAGCTTGATTTGACTTTAATGTCGGGGCAATCAGCACTGCAATATAAAGAGTAAATGCTGGTGTGGTTGGAAAACCAAACCACTATATAATTCCATTGCTTTTGAGCTCATGAATTCGGTTTTCGCTCAGTCCCAGAGATTGATAAACTTCATATGTGTCCTGACCATGGCGGGGACCGGTGCTGACGACCGAGCCCGGCATTTTGGCGTATTTCGGCGTGACGGCCTGCATAGCGACCGGGCCGAGTTCAGGGTCATCTACCTTGATAATGGCATCGCGGGCCTTATATTGCTCGGAATTGAAAATGTCCTCAATCGAGAATACCGGGCCGCCCGCAACGCCACCCGCCTTCATTTCTTCCAGGGCCTCGCTTTGTGTACGCTCCGCAAACCAGGCGGCGACGATCTCATCGAGTTCCTCCGAATTTTTCACTCGATTGCTGTTGGTCGAAAACCGAGGATCGGTGATTAGCTCAGGCCGTCCCATCTGGCGGGCGAAATTTTTAAAGATGGACTGAGCGGAGGCGCTTAAGGATATCCATTTGCCGTCTTTGGAGCGATAAATGTTGCTGGGCCCTGCATACTGACTCCGGTTGCCGGATCTCTCACGGATTTCGCCCAGCTGGTCGTATTCGATTGGCAGGAATTCCAGCAGGCGAAACATGGATTCCACGAGGGATAAATCGATAATTTCACCGGGCGCGTCCGGATTTTTAGCTTTGTACCAGCAGGCGATAATGATCCCGAGGGCGCCAAAGATGCCTGTGGTCGCATCCGCAATGGGAAAGCCGATATGCATGGGCCCTCTTTCTGGGTAGCCGCAGAGATAGGTGAAGCCGGAGAAAGCTTCTGCAACGCGTGCAAATCCGGGATCTGTAGCATTCGGGCCTGTCTGTCCGTATCCGGATACACGCAAAATAATAAGGCCTGGATGGCGCGCCTGAAGAATCTCCGGGGAGAGACCATATTTTTCCAACGTGCCAGGCCTGAAATTTTCTACCAACACATCAAAATTACCAATGATTTCGAGAAGCAACTCCCGGCCCTGGGGCTTGCGAATGTCGAGTGTGATGCCCTTCTTATTCCGGTTTGTCACTTTCCACCAAAGTGGCTTGCCGTCTTTATGCGGTGGAAGGTCGCGCAACGGGTCCTCCTGATCCGGTAGCTCGACCTTGATGACGTCGGCTCCGAAGTCGGCCAAAAGGCTCGATGCCATCGGAGCGGCCAACATGGTGGCAAGATCTAGTATTTTTAGACCGGAGAGGAGTTGTGGCTTGTCGCTCATTTTTTTCCTATCTGTTGATGGAGTCATATTCTTTGCCGACTAACTTCGCTGCCTTCATTGCGGCGGCGGCGCATTTATCCCGGTAGCTTTTGTTATACCTGCTGCGGGGCATTGCGATGGCAACTGCTGCTATTACCTCACCTTCTCTGTCGTATACGGGCGCGGCGACGCCAGAGGCTTCTTGCGCCCATTCTCCTTGTGCGGTGCCCCATCCGTTTTCTTTGATGTGTTCCAGTCGGCTTAGAAGCACTTCTTTTGTCAGGCCATATTCCTTGGCAATCGGATCGGTCTTAATGAATGCGAAGAGTGACTCTCGTTCCTCCTCAGTCATACCTGAAACGAGGCAGGCGCCTGATCCGCTCAGATAGATGCGATTGCGCCGTCCGACTTCCATGACATATCGAACCGGCTGCAGGCTGGCTTCGGTCGCAATAACAACACGATCCCAGCCTTCCCGGACGAGGATGGTCGCTGTTTCGCCGGTTTCCTCCCGCGCGACGCGCAGATGCTTCCTGGAGATTTCTGCAAGGCCATTCCGATTGAGCATTGCATCGACCAGTGCCAGGCAGCCAAAGGAGAGGGAATAGCGGTCACTCGTCGGATCCTGGACGAGCAGCCCTTCATACACCAGAGTCCTGGCAAGGCGGAATGTGGTGACCTTGTTGAGTTTCAGCTCCTCGGTCAACTCCTTGAGAGACATGTCTCTGCTGCCACCTCTAAAGGCTCTTAGAACGGCGACTGCACGGCTGACCGTTTGCAGATACTGTGTCGGATATGTCTTTGCCGCTTTCACAATGGTGTCTCCTGCATGCTACCTCGTCATTCCTCGATGCGATCAGATAACCCTTGCATCCATTTTGTTTGATGGTTCTTGACGATGCTAACTATTTTACATTATAGTTTCAATATAAGATATTGAGTTACATATAATGAAACAATAATAGCATTGATGCTTGATGTCGAGATAGTTTTTACGAAAAGCCGATGCTCAAGAACATTGGCTGCGGGGAAAATATAGATTGGGGTAATAGAAGTATGGGGATGAATACTCTGGCGCGGCTTCCTATGGCGATTGCGGCAGTAGCGATAACTCTGATTGCTATCTATACAGCCGGGTTCGGTGTTTTTGACGAAGCTTTCCTGCGCGGGGGTACAATTGCTCTGGGCATCCTCGTGGCATTATTTGCGTCTTTGTTTGGGAGTGACGATAAGCAAGGTAAACGGTCCTTTTGGGGGCAGGTGACGGATGTTGCGCTAATCTTTGCCATTGTACTCTCTATCTCGAACTTCTTCATTCTGTATGAAGACTTGCAAACCGGCCTTTTCGAGCTTTCCAAATTCGATTTATTCAGCGGTTGGTTGGGCGTCCTGGTTATACTGGAAATGACACGGCGCCTGTTTGGCCTTCCGTTGTTTTTGGTTACGGCCGGGGCATTGTTCTATTGTATTTTTGGGGATTACCTGCCGTGGATTTTCGAGCATGCGGGCTTTTCAGCGGAGCAGACGCTCTCGGTTATCTGGTTCAGTTTTGACGGTATATTCGGGCGCGCAATCGCCGTTGTGACAAACTTCATTCTTATCTTCATTGTTTTCGGCGCCATTCTCGATGGTGTGGGGGCAGGACAAAGTGTATTGAAGTTGGTCTTCCGGCTCACCCGTCGTTTCAAGGGAGGCCCGGCATATGCGGCTGTCGTTTCAAGCGCTGTTTTTGGTACGTTATCAGGAAGTGTCGCCGCAAATGTTGTGGGAACGGGTGTTTTTACCATTCCGATGACGAAGAGCCGGGGCTTTTCCGCTAGATTTGCAGGTGCTATTGAGGCCGCCGCTTCCTCCGGCGGGCAAATAATGCCTCCGGTTATGGGTGCCGTCGCGTTCATCATGGCGGATGTAACAGGTATTCCATATCTCACCATTTGTCTCGCGGCACTTGTTCCGGCGCTATTCTTTTACAGCAGCCTATTCTGCGCTGTCGGCCTTCAGGCGGCAAAGCAAGACATTAAATTGGCGCCTGTTAAAGATGAAGACAGCGTAACTGCATATGACTATCGTTTCGCCGGGGCTCTCGGAATTGCCTTGTCGGCTATCGTTTTTTTGTTGGTAACGGGTAGCAGCCCTGCGTTGGCAGGATTTGTTGCGGTAATTATTTCGCTTGCCTCCGGGTTTATTCTAAATCCGGAATTCCGGCGCGATCCGCTTCAGTTCTTGATCGTTCTTATCAAGGCTGGCCGAAGCTGCGCGACAATCATTGTCGCTGTAGCCGCCATCGGTGTGGTCATTGGTACCATGAATATGACGGGCCTGGGGCTCAGGTTTGCAAGCCTAATTCTCGCGGCTTCGGAAAACAATGTTCTGCTTTCCCTGTTCTTCGTAATGGCCGGGTGCCTCATACTTGGAATGGGGATGCCGACAGTGCCGGCATATCTCATTATCGTTCTGGTCATGGGTTCGGCAATTGAGAGCATGGGTTTCTCGACACTGACCGTCCATCTTTTTGTCGTGTATTACGGGGTTCTCTCCTCTATTACCCCGCCTGTCGCCCTGGCGGCATACGCAGCCGCCCCCATTAGCGGATCGAAACCGATGGAGACAGCTATTGAAGCCGTACGAATTGCTCTTCCAGGATTTGTAATTCCCTTCTTTATTATCTTCAATCCGTCCATCACGTTGGTTGAGGGCTTTTCAGTTCTGACGTTTATATGGGTGAGCATACGGCTTGCGATAGCGGTTTGGTTGATAACTACCAGCTTGCTAGCCTTTGATGCGGGTGTCGTTCCTCTTTGGCAACGCATCCTGCGTTTCGCAATTGCTATTGCCTTGATTGCACCAATCCCTGTTGTCGAGATTGTGAGCTTTATTGCGGCCCTCTCTTGTATTGGATATCAGCGCATCTTTAGGCAAAGGCATGCGGCTACGAAAATGAATCTATAAATTGAAAGGAAAATGAAATGCCTAAATTTCTGACATCGCGATCGATAGTAGCGTTCATCTGCGTCCTAACTGCCTTTGCGTTTCCGCAGATTGTGCATGCAAAGGACTTTTATCGAATGGCAACACTGGGTCCGGGTACGACGCCGTATATGGTCTCAACAACCTTCGCAACCATCGTCAACAAGGAACTCAAGGATCAAGAGATTCAAGTGAATGCCACGGGTAAGGGAACCCAGCACGCAATTGAAGCTGCAAAAGGTCAACTGGACTTTTTTATTACGGCTAACATTGTTCAGCGCCTGATGTCATCCGGCAAGGCGATGTATAGTAAAATCTCGACTGCGCCTGAAATGTCAAAGAAACTCCGGTCTCTTTTTATGTTTCCGGCAGGTACGTACCATTTCGTTGTCTATGAGAAATCCGGTATAAAGGAAATGAAGGATTTAAAGGACAAGAAAGTATTCGTTGGGCCCAAAGGTTCTGCCATAAACAACGTAGTACAAGCAATTATCAAAGGAAGTACCGGGTATGAGGCCGGCAAGGATTATGAAGCTGTTGAGACAAGTTTCGATGCTGGCGGTGCGGCATTTCAGGACCAGCGCGTCGATGTTTACGTCAATATCACAAATCCTCCGAGCCCGGTCATCTCGCAGGTTTCTCTAACAAATGAAATCCGCCTCCTTGATCTTGGGGATGTTTCAAGTAATCCGGAGCTGACAAAACTTTATGAAAACCGCCCTGGCCGCTTTATTGCGACAATAGCCGCCGATGCGTACGGTGAAAACCAGGTAAATACGAGTGAGGTGCAAACGCTCGGAGCTTATATGGGCATGGCGACAAATGAAGATGTAGCGGAAGAAGATGTATACAACATGCTCAAGATATTCTGGACTGGCCTGGACGAAATGAAATCCAAATCGCCCTGGCTTTCGGCAATTTCGCTGGACTCCGTGTTCGCCAGTGCCAATATGCCGTTACACCCGGGTGCCGTGAAATACTATCAGGAAGTTGGTCTTGAAATTCCGGCAGAGTTGCTCCCGGCGAATTGATCTTAGGTATAGTAGGAAGTAAAGGACATGCCCACGCCCGATTTTACAAAGCTTGATAGCTTGCTCTCGGAATATGTCTCTTCGAAAAAGCTCTCGGGCGTGGTTTCCCTTGTGACGAACGTGGATGAAATATTGTATTCCAAAATAGAGGGAGTTCAGGATCTGGCTTCCCGCGTTCCCATGACATGGGAGTCCATTTTCCGGATTTATTCCATGACGAAACCGGTCACCAGCGTCGCGGCCATGATGATGTGGGAAGCCGGAAAATTTGACCTTGATGATCCGGTTTCAGATTATTTGCCGGCCTTTAAAGACTCACACGTTCTGGAGGAAGATGGAACTGTTCGCCCGGCAGCAAGGCAAGTAACTATCAGAGATCTTCTCTGTCATACTGCGGGAATAACGCTTCCCGCATTTGCTGAGAACCATTTGGTTCCAATGTATCTGAACAATAATCTGGATGGTATGCGGAGCAGGGGGAGCCTGATTGAGGTGGTTGACAGGCTGGGACAATTGCCACTGCTGTTCGATCCCGGCTCGCAATGGTCCTATAGTATGGCCACGGATGTTGTTGGTCGGCTAGTTGAGGTATGGAGCGGTTTGGCGCTAAGCGATTTTTTCCAAAGGCGGATTTTCAAGCCGCTCAATATGAACGATACGGCGTTTACTCTGGCGGAAAAAGACAAGCATCGTATGACGACGAATTATTCGGTGGAAGACGATAAGCTCGGTAGCGTTATTGATGCGGGTGAGACAAGTAGCTACCTCACCCCACCCGAGTTTGCATCCGGGTCGGGGGGACTGCTTTCAACGGCCAGAGATTATCTCCAGTTTACTCGGATGTTGTTGAACGGGGGCACGTTGAATGATACTCGGATCCTCCAGCCCGCTACTGTTGAATTAATGGCAAGAAACCATCTCGATGGCGATATGGCGGATATGGGTGCCGAAGGGTTTAACGGGGCTTCCTGGCAGGGCATTGGCTTTGGCCTGGGATTTAGTGTTGTCGTCGATCCAGAGAAAGCGGGATATGGTCCCGACGTCTCCGATTGGGGTTGGACCGGTGCCGCGGGTACCGTTTTCTTCATCAATCCAGCGCTCAACATGGCGGCAATATTGTTGACCCAATATATGCCATCACGCGCCTACCCTCTACGGTTGCAGTTTCGCAAGGCTGTTTATGATGCATTCTAGCCCGTTGACCAAGAATTTAAGGCTTATGAGTTTAACGATTCTCGAATTGAATTTTCGTTGTTGGTAGTTTTGCTAGTATGAGAAAAATGTTTAAGAGCGTCATAAGCTAAATGATTAAAACATGGAAAATCGATTGCAAGAACATGCAAACTCGTCAGCCGTTCAATTTAGTAAACTAAGACAAAAACTGTCGACTTACTAGCCGTACAACAACGCGTTGAGTGCTAAGCCTTGGATTGATACATTGGGGTCTCATAAAATGGTGCCCAGGGGCGGATTCGAACCACCGACACGCGGATTTTCAGTCCGCTGCTCTACCAACTGAGCTACCTGGGCATCCTGCGCATTTCGCGCCGCCAATCGGGCGAGGAAGCTGGGTTATAAAAGAAATATTCCGGGCTGTCCAGAGGCTGTTGACGCAAAAATGCAGAAAAGCATCAAGCCTCTGATCCTAAGTGATTTTCCGCTGCAAACAGAGGCCCACCCAGCTCAGTTCCAGCTCAGCCCATATCCTCCTCATCGGCAGGAGAGGCCGTCTCGCCGGGGATCACATACGCCTCGTTAAACCATTTTCCAAGGTCCACCTGCTTGCATCTGGCCGAGCAGAAGGGGCGGTATTTTAGAACGGCGGGTTTTCCGCACTGGGGGCAGGATTTTGCCGGGATGTCAATTTCTGTCACGGGTTCAACCTAGTTGATAATCAAAGGCCGCCATCGTCCCGTCTGTCTCAATGACAAGGGGGCGGGCCAGTTCTGTTTCAAAGCGAGTCTGCTGTTTTTGCAGTAACAATGCAAGGCCGGTCCCCGCCCGCACTTTCAATTCAGCGCATCGTGTGTGGCGAGCCTCCCGTTCAAGGGCACGAAACAACTCCGCCAGCAGCGTACTGTCGGATTTGCGTATGGCATTTCCGTCACAAGCCGGACAGGGGATATACAGCAGGTCACGAAGAGTGGGCCGTTCCCGCTTGCGGGTGATCTGCATGAGGCCAAGTTCAGTCATCCCGATCACCCGGCTTGCCACAGGATCGGCGTCCAGGCGGGATTGCAAGGATGCGGTCAGTTTTGCAACATCGCCCTGACCGTTCATCTGAATAAAATCAATGATAAGGATGCCACTGATATTGCGAAGCCTGATCTGGCGGCAGATTTCTTCCGCGGCCTCCAGATTGACGGCAAGGGCGGCGGAATGCGTGCCCGAGGCCATTGTCTGTGCCGCTGAATTGACATCAATGACCGTTAGCGCCTCTGTTGGTTCAATGATGATATTCGCACCGGAGAGAAGGGAAATTCGGGCCTGCTGGGCCGTCTCAATCTCGACCTCGACGCCCATGGCCTCGAACAGCGGGGCCTGATCCTGCCAGAGAGAAACAATGCCGTCAAAATCCGCTGCGTGGCGCGTCAGGAAGCGCCTGACGCCTGCCAGCGCAGAGACATTGTTGACGATGATCCGGCAGCCGAGCAAAAGATTTTTTTTCAGTAGAACAGAGAGTGGGGAGGGGAGTGGGCCAACCGGGCCGGGCTTTTTCATGCCATGGCTGGTGGTTCTGACAGTCTCCCAATCGGACTGAAGGCGCGTCAGCTCCGCTAATATCTGGCTATCCGTCGCATGAGCGGCTGCCGTGCGGACAGTCAATCCCGCGCCTTGCGTCGCCTCTGACAGCAGCTTTGACAGATGCGCCTGCCGTTCTGGATTGCGCAATTGTTTTGCGAAAGTAAGGCCACGCCCTCCAGGCCGCAGAACCAGATATCTGCCGGTAAGTTCAAACCGGTTGCCAAGCTGAACGCCTTTGTCGCCTTTCGGATCTTTCCGTATCTGAAGAAGCAGCCTTTCCCCTTCCCGAACGGCGGTCGCAATCCCGGATGCCTTGATAGTCAGGTCCGCAAGTTGAAGAAAGCCGCTCTCCCCGCCGCCGATGTCAACAAAGGCGATATTCATGTCTGGCAGGATCTTGGCAATGCGGCCAAGATAAAAGGCGCCTGTACGGGAAACATTGTCAGGCCGTTCAATATGTATTTCCAGAAGCTTCTCGTCTTGCAGAAGGGCGGCCCGTGTCTCAATCGGCCCTTCTTCAATCAGCAGGGTAAGGCTCATGTCCGAAGGTCCGTCGATAACGGAAAGCCGTTCCCTTTCAGCATATTGGCGACTTCGAAGAGCGGCAGCCCGACGACATTGCTGTAGGAACCCTGTATCTGCCGGATAAAGGCGGCGGCAAGGCCCTGAATGGCATATCCGCCCGCCTTGCCCCGCCATTCACCGGAATTGAGATAAAGGCGGATTTCCGGCGGATCGAGTGGTTTGAAAATCACCGCTGTTGAGACCGTGCGGGAGATAACCTTGCCAGTCGGGGTGATCAGGGTGACGCCGGTATACACCTGATGGCGGCGGCCGGACAGCAGGGAGAGAAAGCGGGCGGCGTCGTCTTCACTTGCGGCCTTGCCAAGGGCGCGCCGACCAACGGCAACCACGGTATCGGCGGACAGCAGAAAATGGCCAGCATGTCGTGAGGCAACTGCCATCGCTTTCTGGCGTGCAAGCCGGCCTGCCAGGTCGCGCGGCAATTCGATCTTCAGCGGAATCTCGTCAATGTCAGCCGGATCAACCGCATCCGGTCGGATGCCGATTTGGGCAAGCAGGTCCAGCCGTCGGGGAGATGCCGACGCCAGAATAAACAGGGGATTGGAAGAACGGGGCAGGGTGATGCTGGTATTCTCGGTCGCGGATGTGGCCGCAGCCTTCCTATAAGTGGCGGGATCACCCATGGGCGATGGCCTTATTTGTAGCGGAAGGTAATGCGGCCTTTGGTCAGGTCATAGGGGGTCATTTCGACAGTGACCTTGTCACCTGCCAAAACGCGAATGCGATGCTTGCGCATTTTGCCGGCCGTGTGCGCCAATACCTCATGGTCATTTTCAAGGACCACGCGGAACATGGCATTCGGCAGCAGCTCCGTTACAGTTCCTTCAAATTCAAGCAGTTCTTCTTTTGCCATAAAATCCTGTTCCAATTATTGCGGATGCTGCAAAATAAAGGCCAGCATTGGGAAAAAGCAAGTGTTTCCTTTAGAAAACGTGAAAGAAAAAGGAAAGGAGAGACGAATTCTGGCGAATACGCCACAAATTTGTGGCTTCTTGACTTAAACTCTCGGCGCTGGTGCCGTTCTAAATCTTGCCTTTATTTTCTCATAAAGGTCGTCACGCACATGACGATAGGCATTCAGCCGCATTTCCCGGTTTCCTTCCGTGCCCGATGGATCAATTATATTCCAGAGTTCCGTATCCGTCGCGGTCGCGCGTGTCATATCCTCCGCTTTATGATGGGCTTCGACGGAGAGGGAAATAATCATGTCAAAAGAGTTGTCCGCCAGATCGTCAAAATTTTTGGCAACATGTTTGGAGGCATCAAGGCCGATTTCATCCAGAACCTCAACCGCAAAAGGATCCACATCCTTCGCCATGACACCGGCGCTGTCCACATAGACGGCATGGCCATAGAGGCTTTTCATGATATTTTCCGCCATGACGGACCGGATACTGTTATGCGTACAGGCAAAAAGAACGCTTCCCGGCAGTTTATCGCTGTAGGGAAGTTCGCTCATCGGCGCCCGACATCGGTTACATGGCGATGGATATGAACGTCTCGCGCGGACGGCACATTCAGCCCCTTATGTGAAGGATGCACATCAGGGTGAACAGGCGGCGGGCCGTATCGAAATCGGTTTCCACCTTGTCTTTCAACCGCTCCTTCAGAAGTTCGGAACCTTCGTTATGAAGGCCGCGGCGACCCATGTCGATGGCTTCGATCTTTGAGGGCGAACCGGTCTTGATGGCGTCGAAATAGCTTTCACAGACGTGGAAATAATCCTTGATAATGCGCCGAAAGGAAATGACGGGAAGCGGCACACGGGCAAGGCCGGTTTCGTCATTCTCGCTGCGAATATCAAAAATCAGCCGATTATCCTCAATACTGAGATGAAGCGAATAGGGGCCGCCATTCTCATGGCCGGTTACGGCAAAGTGGTTCTGTTCCAGAATATCGAAAATGGCGACTTTCCGCTCATGCTCGATATCCGCATTGCGGCGAACGACGGATTTCTCATCCAGCGCGATTTTCGCGATATATTGTGTGCCCGCCATCCTTTCGGCTCCTTCACACTGTCGTCATTTAATTCATCCGTATGGAAACGGAAAGCGCATGGGCATCCAAGCCTTCGGATTCAGCGAGCGCAAGGGCCGCCGGTCCCACCCGCCGCAGGCTATCCGCATTCAGCTTCATCAGCGACGTCCGCTTGACAAAGTCGAGGGTTGAAAGCCCCGATGAAAAGCGCGCTGTTCGCGACGTTGGCAGAACATGGTTGGGCCCGGCCACATAATCGCCAATCGCCTCGGGGCTGTACCGGCCAAGGAAGATGGCCCCGGCGTGGCGGATGTCAGCTGCAAGCGCCTCCGGATCATCGACGCAGAGCTCCAGATGCTCAGGCGCGATGCGGTCGACGAGGCGGGGCGCATCCGCCATATCCTGCACAATAATGACCGCGCCATATGTCTCCCAGCTTGTCCGGGCGATTTCGGCCCGTTTGAGGGTTTTGAGATGGGTGTTGATCGCCGCTTCCACATTACGGGCGAAGGCGGCGTCATCGGTAATCAGGATGCTTTGCGCGACCGGGTCATGCTCCGCCTGGCTCAACAGATCGGCGGCGATCCAGGCCGGATCATTGCGATTGTCGGCGACGACCAGAATTTCGGAAGGGCCCGCGATCATGTCAATGCCGACGGTGCCGAACACCTGCTTTTTTGCGCTGGCGACAAAGGCGTTGCCGGGGCCGACGATCTTGTCGACGGGGGCAATGGTTTTGGTGCCGAAGGCGAGGGCGGCAATCGCCTGCGCCCCGCCGATGCGATAGATCTCATCAACGCCGCAAAGATCGGCGGCGGCGAGCACCAGCGGATTAAAGGCGCCGTCCGGCATCGGAACGACCATCACGAGGCGGGAGGCGCCCGCGACCTTCGCCGGGATTGCATTCATCAGGACGGACGACGGATAGGTCGCCCGGCCCCCGGGCACATATAAGCCGACATTCTCGATAGCCGTCCAACGATAGCCCAGCGATACGCCATCCGCATCTTCATAAAAGGCATCGGCAGGCAGTTGACGGCGGTGATAATCCTCGATCCGCCGGGCGGCGATTTTCAGCGCGTCCAGAGTTTCCGGCTCGCACGTTTTGATCGCCGCCTGAATTTCATCATCTGTGAGGCGCAGCTTGTCCGCGCTATCCAGCGTCAGGCGATCAAACTTCGCTGTATAGTCGAGGAGGGCCGCATCGCCATTCTTGCGGACATTCTCCAGAATATCGGCAGCGATGGCATCGACATTCCTGTCTTCCTCGCGCTTCTGATCCAGCAGGGCGTCAAAGGCGGCGGCAAAGGTGGCATCACGATTATCGAGCCTAAGCGGCATTGACCACCTCCCGGAATTTCTCGATCCAGCCGTTCAGCTCGACAGAGCGGGTTTTGAGCGCCGCCCGGTTGACGACAAGACGGGAGGTGATGTCGAGGATTTTCTCCACCTCGACCAGGCCATTGGCTTCCAACGTCGCCCCGGTGGACACAAGATCGACGATGCGGCGGCACAGGCCAAGGCCCGGCGCGAGCTCCATCGCGCCGGAAAGCTTGATACATTCCGCCTGAATGCCCGCTTCGGCAAAGAATTTATGCGTCAGGTTCGGATATTTGGTGGCGATCCGGATATGGCTCCACCGGCTGGGATCGCGATCTTCCTCCAGATCCTTCGGCTGGGCGACTGCAATGTGGCAGTGTCCAATATCCAGATCGACCGGGGCGTATATCTCCGGATAATTGAATTCCAGCAGGACATCATTTCCGGCAACGCCGAGCTGGGCGGCGCCAAAGGCGACAAAGGTGGCAACATCGAAGGAGCGGACACGGATGATGGAAATATGCGGGTGGTTGGTCCGGAATTGCAACAGGCGGCTCGCCGGATCGTCAAACGCGGGTTCGGGCTCAATCCCGACAGCGCGGATCAAGGGCATCACTTCCTTCAGAATCCGGCCTTTCGGCAGGGCTATGACCAACTCTTCACTCGATGGCACGCGGTAGCTCCATTCTCTATCTATTCTGCGGCGCGGTGGGGGTATCGTCATGCGATGGCTTCTTGTCCGTCTCCCACGCCTCACCCGTGTCCGTCAGGGTTACATTGACACATTCCGCCGAAATTCGCAGCGTGCCGCCACCCGCGAAGTTAAGGGTTATTTCGGTTTCCAGATCATTTCCGACATGCGTTGACAGGTTTAGCAATTCAAGGACTTCTGTCGGCTTTTGCCGGGAAATCCCCGTAGTCCGTACACTCGTCACATCCCCGATATAAAGTCCGGACCGGATGCGGTGCCACGGTCCGCCGCTCCTGTCCGCCGCAGCGGCATCTTCCCATTTGAAACGCGAGCCGATAAGGGCGAAGGCGCGAGCGGATTTCAGGTAGCTCATCTCTCCGGTGCTGGTAATCAGCCCCTCCGTCGCGGCGGAGAGGATTTCAACTTCATCGGCTTCGACTGCTATCAGCTTCAATGGATCGGGCATCGGCTGTCCTGTTGTTCGTTTCCTCAGCTTGTGTGAATGCGTTCTATGTCCGCCCCACAGGCTGCCAGTTTTTCCTCGAGACGCTCATAACCGCGATCAAGGTGATAGACACGATTGATAATGGTTTCTCCCTCGGCTGCCAAGCCCGCAAGCACAAGAGAGACCGATGCGCGCAAATCTGTCGCCATGACCGGCGCGCCAACCAGCCGCTTCACCCCCCGCACCAGGGCGGAGTGTCCATGGACGGTGATATTGGCGCCGAGCCGGGCGAGTTCGGGCACATGCATGAACCGATTTTCGAAGATGGTTTCGGTAATCATGGCCGCGCCGTCGGCCAAGGTCATCAGGGCCATGAACTGGGCCTGCATATCCGTGGGATAGCCGGGGTAGGGCAGGGTCATGATATCAACGCCGTGAACGGTTGGGCCGTCGCGGGAGATGATAAAACCGTTTTCCGTTTCCTCGATGTCCGCGCCCGCTTCTTCAAGGGCGTCAAGGACAGAGCGGATCAGGTCTGCGCGGGTATTGGTGAGTTCTATCCGCCCGCCCGTAATCACGGCGGCAATGGCATAGGTGCCGGTTTCAATCCGGTCCGGCATCACGCGATAGCTTGTGCCATGCAGACGCTCAACACCATTGATGACAAGACGGCTGGTGCCTTCGCCGGTGATGTCGGCTCCCATGGCGCGCAGCAGATGGACAAGATCAATAATCTCTGGCTCTTTCGCAGCATTTTCCAGCACAGTTGTGCCCTTGGCGAGAGAGGCGGCCATGAGCAGATTTTCCGTTGCGCCCACGGAAACTGTTTCAAAACGGATGTCCGCGCCGGTCAGGCCATCGGGTGCCTCTGCCTCCATATAGCCACCGGTGATGGTGATTTTTGCCCCCATCTCTTCCAGGGCGCTGATATGCAGGTTCATCGGCCGGGTGCCAATGGCGCAGCCGCCCGGAAGGGACACCCGCGCCCTGCCGATGCGCGCCAATAACGGGCCCATGACAAGGGCGCCCGCACGCATCTTGCGCACGATGTCATAGGGGGCTTCGGTGTTGGTGATATTCTTTGCACTGATGGAGAGGGAACGGCCATCGCAGCCGCCGCCGTTGGCGCTTTCCCCATTCATCACGGCGATTGCACCGTGCTGGCACAGAAGCGTGATCAGCGTCGAGATATCGGCCACATGGGGCAGGTTAGACAGGGTGAGAGGGTCTTCCGTAAGCAGGCTGGCAACCATGAGCGGCAGGGCCGAATTTTTCGCGCCGCTGATCTCAATTTTACCGTTAAGCGGCTTGCCGCCCTTGATGCGAATGCTGTCCATATCGAATACTCTGTTTCAGTCTGGCTGATAGCTGATAATAACCGGGGAGGGGCCCCTTGATATCCGGCCATGCAATTTTGTCGAAAGAGCGGCTTTTATCCCATTTTGCCGAAGAAGGGAAAGCTTTTGGCGCATCTCTGTCATGTGGGTCGTGCCTTGGGCCTTGAACGGTTCGACATGTATTTACAGTCTTGGCAGGGTCACCCCTTCCTGCCTCATATATTTTCCCGCCCGATCCTTGTAAGACACCTCGCATGGCTCGTTCCCTTTCAGAAACAGGAACTGGCAGGCCCCTTCATTGGCATAGATTTTTGCAGGTAGCGGAGTTGTATTGGAAAATTCCAGCGTGACGTGGCCTTCCCATTCGGGCTCCAGTGGTGTGACATTGACAATGATGCCGCAACGCGCATAGGTGGATTTGCCAAGACAAATTACGAGAACATCGCGGGGGATGCGGAAATATTCGACGGTCCGGGCGAGTACAAATGAATTCGGCGGAATAACGCAGACATCCGTCTTGCGATCAACAAAGCTGGTGCTGGAGAAGGCTTTCGGATCGACGGTTGCCGAATCGATATTGGTGAAAATTTTGAATTCGTCGGAAACCCGGGCGTCATAGCCATAGGACGACAGACCGTATGATATGATGCCCTCCCGCTTTTGGCTCTCGACAAAGGGTTCTATCATGCCCGTGTCACGGGTCGTCTGCCTGATCCATTTGTCCGATAGAATCGACATATTCACATCACTCCGCTCAAACCACTGATTTTGACCGGCATACTACAGTTTGTGGCGGAGAGGGCCAAGGCCAAAAGACGATTTATCCACCCCCGAGCCGGTCACGGTTCTTGATGGGCGCAGGCGCGGCTTCCCCGCGATTGCGTTGCAGCGCCTTCCGCTTGTGTAAATTGGCGCGCAACTCGGCCGCCAGCCGTTCCGTCTTTTCAGCCTGCTGCCGTTTCTTTGTGTCTTTATCCGTCATCCTATCCAGCCGCCCGAAGGACTATTCACATCCTGAATGTCATTATGCCACGTTTAACAGAAAGACAATGAATATAAAAAGAGGGGCATGTCGCCCCTCTTTTCATGCCGTCTGTTTACGGATCTTTTAGCTGATGACAGCTCCGTCCTTTCGGGTAACGGCAATAACGGCGGACCGGGGAACGGATTGTCCGCCTTCGGGGAAGTGGCTATCGCCTTTTTCGCCGGGATGCTGAACGCCTATGAAAACCGTGCGGTTATCCGGGCTCCAGGTAATACCGGTGATTTCGCATTCCTTCGGGCCAACCAGGAAACGTCTGATTTCGCCCGTTGACGGGTTGCCGATCAGCATCTGGTTGTTGCCCATCCCGGCGAAATCATCCTTGTTGGAGTAGCTGCCGTCTGTCTGGATCCAGAGGTTGCCGCGTTTATCGAAGGCCAGCCCGTCCGGTGAATTGAACATATTGTCCGCTGTCACATTGGCAGAGCCGGCATAGGCATCGCCGTGAACTGTCGGATTGCCGGCGACGACGAACAGATCCCAGTTAAAACGTTCAGCCGTATGATCGTCATTCGCCGGACGCCAGCGGACAATCTGGCCATAGTTGTTCTTGGCGCGTGGATTGGGGCCATCGACCGGCATGGCATCCCCGCCGGCGTTGGTTTTGTCGATGCCGCGGTTCTTGTTATTGGTGAGGGCGAGATAGGCTTCGGCCCGGTTCGGGTTGACGGCAACCCATTCCGGACGGTCCATCGTGGTTGCGCCAACCGCGGAGGCCGCCTGACGGGTCAGGATACTGATTTCCGCCTGCGACGCCATCCCCGTTGTTTCGGGCGTCAGCGGAACCCATTTCCCGGTGCCATCATCGCTGAATTTTGCGACATAAAGCGTGCCGTCATCCAGCAGGTCGCGATTATTGCCCCCTTCGACATATTTGCCTGAGCTGACAAAGCGGTAGAGAAATTCGCCGCGCTCGTCATCGCCGAGATAAACAACCACATGGCCGTTATTCGCCACGACAAGTTCCGCATTTTCATGCTTGAAACGCCCGAGCGCGGTGCGTTTCTTGGGCGTGGACTTCGGATCGGCCGGGTCAATTTCCACGATATAGCCGAATCGGTTGGGTTCGGTCGGGTGTTTGCTGATGTCGAAGCGTTCATCGGCGCGTATCCAGGCATAGCCCCAGTCCTTGTTACCGACGCCATAGCGTTTCAGCTCGGCGGAGGGGGCGTAATTCTCATCGCTGCTGGAGAAGTAGCCGTTGAAATTTTCCTCGCAGGTCAGATAGGTGCCCCAGGGAGTATGACCATTGCCGCAGTTGTTCCAGGTGCCGAGGGCGAGGACGCCGTCCGGATCAGCCGCCGTTTTCATCAAAGCATGGCCACGGGCCGGACCGGTGATTTCCATCGGGCTGCTGGCCGTCAGGCGGCGGTTGTACGGGCTGTCCCTGACAATCTGCCACTTACCGTTTTCCTGCCGGAGTTCGGAAACGGTGATGCCATGCGCGGCCATGCCCTTGCGCACGTCATCGTCGGTTTCCGGAGCCTTGCTGTCGCGATTGCCATAAATGATTTTGAGATTCACATATTCGTTGTTGGCGACGAGGACCGTTTTGCCGTCAATATCGAACAGGGTCATGCCGTCCGTATTGTCGCCCACCGCCAGCAATTGGCTGGCTTCGGTGCCGCGCGTGGCCTGATCGAATGCCTGGCTGTTGGACCAGAGCGGATCGCCCCACATGGTCACCACATGCCAGTCGAAGCCGTCCGGCACGGTGATGGTATCCAGGGCATTGGCGGCAACCGGCTTGAAATCGACGCCGGTTGCGGCGGCGCTGGGCAGGCTGCGCAGCGACGTGGTGCCGAGAAGCAGGGCGGCGGCGCCGAACTTGGCGCTCTGGCCGAGGAAGCGGCGGCGGGAGAGAAGGGTGTCGGATATTCTCTGGAAGTCGGTCGCTTCCGGACGCGGGTTGTTCATTTCGTCGAATTCATCGAAGGACGGGCGGTCAAATTCTTTTGCGGACATGTAGGGGCTCCTGCAATTGCTGTGTTTCGCTCGGTTCCATTTCAAGAACCAAGTGTGAGCACCGTCTTACGGGCCGGGCATTGCAGTTTTTGGTCAGTTTGATGACAGGATGGATTAACCCCGTCAAGATACTGGCCCCGTCCGGTCCCGTCTGTGTTCGCAATAGAGTGTGACAGAGAATTTCCGGAAGGAAACAGGTAAAATCAGGGCTGGCAATGAGCGGAGATATGCAGGGGGTATTTTGCCGTTAATTTTTTGTCGTCTGCCGTCCTCTATCCTGTCGGTTTGCCGCGTCAATAATTTCAACAAACTCTTTGACATGGCAGCAAATCCCTATATATTCCGCCGCGCATCGACCCATATTGCCGCCGTAGCTCAGGGGTAGAGCACTCCCTTGGTAAGGGAGAGGCCGGTGGTTCAAATCCACCCGGCGGCACCATTTCCCCTAAAATGCAGTATGATTTTTCCGCCAGCTCCGCAGGAAGCTTGCGCATTTTTGCATCTCGCGTCATGTTAGCGCAAAGGCCCTTTTCCGGTGAGACCCGATGAGAAAATATATCGTTCCATTGCTGTTTCTGGCGGGTGCCGGGCTGATTGGCTGGGTTGCTTATGATTATTCGACCAGCGGATCGGAAGTTGCCCGCTTTGAACTGCATGGAACCGAAGGCAGTGGCCGTCTGGTCACGCTGGACCCATCCATGAACCCGATGCGCGCGGTGTTGACGGTTTCCTATGACATCGAACTGATGGAAGAGAACAACCGGGCCTTTGACTACAGTGTGATCATGGTCGGGCCGGGCGGAATGCAGACATTCACAGCCGAAGGGCAGCAGCGCGATAAACGCGAAGACAGAACGCCCGAATATGCATCAAAAACATCGGAACAGGTCATCAAGACATTCGATATTCCGGCGCCCGGCGACTATTTGCTGGATTGGCGGATCATGCCGGAAAAAGCACAGGTAACGGCGCAGGCGATCTCGCTTCGCCGGAATGTCACGCCGCTGCGCGTTCCTTTTCTGATTGCGGGCGGGGCCTGTTTTCTTCTCGCCTTTCTATATCTGCTGCTCAGCCGGAAACGGCGAAGCTGACGGTTCACTATGAATGAGGTATTGTGATGAGTGATGAAAAACCCGGATACCGGCTTCTGACCGGCGAGGATACCCATGAATTTTGCGTGCGGGTGAGCAAGGCGCTGGCCGAAGGCTATGTGCTGTATGGCTCTCCGGCGGCAACATTCGATCCCAATACCAACCGCATGCTGGTGGCGCAGGCCGTTGTCCGGCCGGACTTTCCAAAAGGAAACTGACCGATGCTGATCGAGGCGGGATCTCTCGGGCTTTTCGTGCTTTCCGCGCTGGCGCTCAACCTGACGCCGGGGCCGGACATGCTGTTCACGACGGCAAGCGGCCTCAAGCAGGGGCCGCGCGCGGGAATTGTCGCGGCGCTGGGCATCTCGACCGGGTCGATGGTGCATATCCTACTCGCGATCATCGGCGTCACGGCAATTTTCAAGACGTCGGAGCTGGCCTTTGATGTCCTCCGCTTTGCCGGGGCGGGCTATCTGCTGTGGATCGGCATCCGCAGTTTTTCGGAGCGGGCGGGCGATCTCAGCCGCCCGCATGTAAAACCCGCGACCATGTTGACCGTGTTCCGCCGCGGAATGCTGACCAATATTTTCAATCCGAAGGTGGCGCTCTTCTTCATTGCCTTTTTGCCGCAGTTTGTCTCGGTCAGTTCCGGCTCCATCGCGCTTCAGATCCTGATTCTCGGCCTGCTGTTCAATCTGACGGGCCTTTTGTGTAACGGCGCGGTCGGGCTGTTTTCGGGCGGCGCGGGGCGGCTCTTGTTGCAGCGGCCGACAGCGGCGAAATGGATTTCGCGCATCTCCGGCACGATCTTTATCGGCCTTGCCATCCGGCTGGCCCTGACGGAACGGGCCTGAGGGGCACTCGGCGGCGCGGAACTTGCGGGCCAGAAAAAACCGCCCCCGGAGATGACCGGAGGCGGCGGATGGAACAGCGTGTAGGATCGCTCAGGCGGGTACGTCCGGGTTCATGCTGTAGGTGCCGACATAGACCCCCGTTGCCAGGACATGCCCTTCCATAGCGGCAAGGGCTTCGCCGCCGCCAAATTTACCGGAAAGGCCGAGGCTTTCCACATCCAGCGCATACACCGTGAAATGATAGTGATGGACGATGCTGTCATTCCAGGGCGGGCAGGGGCCGTCATACTGACCATATTCGCCGCCCATATCCGCATCGCCTGCGAACCAGTCCGTATAGTTGTTAAGGCCGGAGACGCCGAAGTCATTCTTGCCGATGGGCTTGCCCTTCGCGGTTATTCCGTCACTCGCCGCGCCTTCCGCAAGGCTGGTGACGCTCGCGGGGATATCCACCTGAACCCAGTGGTAGAAATCAACACGCGGAAGGCTGGTGGGGACCGTCTTGCCCTCCTGATTGACATCTTCCCCGCTGGAGGGGACATCCGGATCATGGCAGATGATGGCAAATGATTTGGTGCCGGCGGGGGCATCGGACCAGCTCATCGCCGGGCTTTTGTTATCGCTGAGCGCGACATGCCCTTCGCTTGCGGGAATGCCGAAGGCGAATTTTCCCGGTATCTTGCCGCCGTTTTCCCATCCGTCGATCTTGAGTTTCAATGTGGCTGTCATGTGATCCTTCCCGTTATCATTTTATCTGGCGGGCGATCTTAACAAAGCCCTTGCGGCAGGTAAATGGCTGTGACCCCGGAGGCCGGGCTAGGGGCGAAAAGAAAAAGAGACCGGGCCTTTCAGGCTTTCAAGCTGCGGTTCGATCCAGTTGATCCAGTGGCAGAGGGCGGGGCGGGTCTCGCGCGGGTCAATGATGTCATGAACGCTGAAACTTTCGGCGCGGGGCAGGGGCGATTGCTGCGCCGCCAGCTTTTCTTCCAGCTCCGCCCGCAGCCTGTCGGGATCCTCCGCCGCCTCGATCTGCCGCCGATAGGCGACGGCAACGCCGCCTTCCACCGGAAGCGGGCCCATCTCGGCGCTTGGCCAGGCGAGGACATAACCATTCTCGCTGTAATGGGCGGCGGCTGCGACACCGAAGGATTTCTTTACAACCACCGTCGCCCAGGGCACGACGGACATCACGGCGGCGGCCACGGCGGAGGTGCCGTATTTGATCGTCCCCTCCTTCTCCGACTCCGGGCCGATCATGAAGCCCGGCTCATCGGTGAAATTGACGATGGGCAGATGAAAGGTATCGCACAGCTCGATAAACCGCCGGACTTTCTGGGCCGCCTTCGCGCCCATGGCGCCCGCATAATATTTGCTGTCATTGGCGATGACGCCGATGCTACGCCCGTCCAGCCGGGCAAAGGCGGTGATCAGGCCGGGGCCGAAATGACGTCCCATTTCAAAGACGCTATCCTGATCGACGACCAGCCCGACCAGCTTGCGCATGTCAAACACTTGGCGACGGTTTTTGGGCACGATATGGATCAGCTCCTCCGCCATCCGGTCGGTCGGGTCATCGCTCTCGGCGCGCGGCGCCAATTCCCAGACATTGCCGGGAAGATAGCTCAGAAACTGCCGGATCTGGCGGAAGGCATCCTCTTCATCCGTCGCGATATTGGCGGCGACGGCGTTGCGGCTGTGAACCGCCGCGCCGCCCAGCTCCTCCTTGGTGATTTTGATGTTGAGCGCGCGTTCGACCAGCGCGGGTCCGGCAATCAGAAGTTGCGCTGTCTCCCGCGTCATGACGGAAAAATGCGAGGCCGCGAAACGCGCGGCGGGAAACCCGGCGACAGGGCCCAGCGCCGCGGAGGCAACGGGCACTTCCCCCAGCAGCCGGGCAATGGACAGAAAGCGCGGCTTTTCATAGGCCGGATTGCCGACGGTGCCGCTGCCCTTGCCCTTCGCGACGCTGCCGCCGCCACCCTCCAGCATCCTGACGAGGGGGACTTTATATTGCGACGCCAGTTCCTCCGCGAAGATGCTCTTGCGGAGGCCCGCCGCATTGGGAGAGCCGCCCTTCAGGGTAAAATCCTCCCCGCCCACCGCGACACGCCGGCCATTGATGAGGCCAAGGCCGGTGATGTAGTTGGCGGGGGAAAAGCTTGTCAGCTTGCCGCTTTCATCCCGTTCCGCGGCGCCGGCAATGCGGCCCTGTTCCTGAAAACTGCCGGGATCGAGAAGACCGTCAATGCGTTCGCGGATGGTCAGGCGGCCTTTGCCATGCTGGGCGCGGATCGCCTCGGCGCCGCCCTGGGCGCGGGCGGCCTTGCGCATTTCCTGTATTTCCTGAACTTCCTTTTCCCAGCTCATGCTTTTCTCTCCAGCGATTTTCATTGGCCGGAGTATAGCGGCTGCGCCCGACGCGAGATAGGGCGGATCGCCGGAAAATGGCCGTCCGATGCAGCCGGGCGGAAAGTTCGGGACAGGCGGGTTGCGCCAGGGGATATGATGGTTGACCAGGGAACTTTCGCGGGCAGTCAGGTAGTTGACTAGTAAACTATCCTCAACATCCAAGTAGTTGACTAGTAAACTTTTCCCTGCATCCAGATAGTTGACTAGTAAACTTTCTAAAGGGTCATGTTGGGGGTAATGTGGGGACGCCCAACATCCGCCTCAGGAGCCTTGCGCGCAGGGTCGTGCGGCTTCATGCCATCCATAATCTGCTTGTTGACGGTGACCAGCGGGCTGACCGCCGCTTCGCCTTTCATGGCTTTGAGGCTGTAACGTCCAACCCAGAGTGCAATGGAAAGAAGCCGACCCCGCAAATCATCGGGGAGCTTGTTATCCTCGGAGAGAAGATCCGTCTGCAAGGTCAGCCAGAGTCGCCGGTTGTTGGCGACGGCGCGGATCCTTGCCATGGTATCTTCATCCCTGTCGGCCTCTTCCATAGCGCGAGTGAATATTGCGAACGCCCGGTATTCCGTCAGCCGGGGGGATTCCGTATTCTGGTTGGCTTTTTGGTAGGCAGCTACAGACATCGTTATCTCATTCGATTTTTATAGCAGAGTTTTTTTATCACCGAATTGTCCTATGATACTCTTACTAAATCCCTAACAGGTGATTATTTAAACAACTGCAGGATGGACTGCGGACGGGCATTGGCGATGGACAGGGACTGAATGCCGAGCTGTTCCTTCGTTTGCAGGGCCTGCAATTCGGCGCTGGCTTCCGCAAGGTTGGCGTCCACAAGAATGCCGAGGCCTTCCTTCAGCTTATCCGTCAGAAGCTGACTGAATTCCGCCTGACGGTCCAGACGGTTAGCGGCCGTACCAAGGGTGGTCAGGACGTTGCCGACCATTGTTTCCGCCGCTTCGAGAGCAGTGAGAGAAGCCGCCGGGTCCGTCAAGTCAAGCGTGCCAAGACCCAGTGTCGCCAGGCGGAGGTCCTGGATCGTAATCGTCTGCGAGACGCCGCCAAGGCCGGTCAGAACTTCAAGGTCCGGGCTGACACCGTCGATCAGGTTCACACCGTTGAAAACTGTGGAGTCTACTGTCGTTGTGATGTCGGCCAGCAGAGAATCGACTTCTTCCTGCAGGACGGCGGTGTCCAGGCCGTCATTGAATGCCTGTGTGACTTTCTGGTTGATGTCGATCAGAATATTGGAAATCTTGAGAGCGCCGGCGTTGGCCATGGCAACCGTGGCCTGGCCGAAGGTGAGCGCCTCTTCAATGGCGTCCATGGCGGCAATATCGCCACGCATCGCCTGTGAAATGGTGAAGGATGCCGGATTGTCCTTGGGTTCGGCGACCTTGAGGCCGGTCTCCACCTGACGCTGCGTCTGGCCGAGGGCAGACTGGGTGGTGGTCAGGGTGCGTAGTGCCGCCATCGCCGTTGCGTTGGTGTTGATAGAAAAAGCAGCCATTTTGTTTCTCCTGTAGTTTTGCGCGTTACCGTTGAACGCAATTCACTCACAGCTACAGAAGCAAGAGGCATGCCAATTCGTATAAACGCCGGAAAACTGCGATTTTCCGCGTAAAGGATATGGAAAGGGCGGGTCGGGAGAGGGGCGCCGCAAAGCGGCAGTAGGAAATTTTTTCTTGAACGGGAAACTTCTTTCCCCGTAAGGGGCAATATTAACCGGGTATGGTTAATCTGTCAGACGAACAGGTCAACCTGGATCGGCTGGGGGCCAACAAAGCCGCCGGCGGTTGAGATCGGCTGGAACAGCGACAGGATGGGATTGGCCGCGGGATCCGTATTGTTCATCTCCGTATAGACGAGGAACCGCTGGATCATCTTCTCGATCTTTTCGGGATCCTTGAAGTCGTCGATATTGATCTGTTTTTCGAGGCGATCACGCTGCTGCGAAAATTCGAGCGACTGGAAGCTTTCCGGCAAGCCAAGCCCGACACGGACGACATGCATCAGCGTCTTGTCGGCCATGATCTGGGAAAGGGATTCGACATTGCCCGCCATGCGTTTGAAGTAGAGCGCCTCGCGTACCCCATCGGCTTTCTCCCCTTCGAATTTTTCGAATTCGTTGGTTTTGTACCCGGCGATGATGGCGTTGACATTCGCTTCCTTCTGGAAGAAGTCCGGATCGGAATTGAGGCCATGGAGCGCATTCGCCAGCTTGGTCCAGCGCGGTTCCACCAGCCGGTTGACCAGGCTGTCCTTATCCGTCGGGTCTTCGGTCAGGATTTTTTTGACCATCGCCGGCTTGTCAATTTCACTTTCAAGCTGGAAGGCGGACAGCACCATGTTGAGCACGGTGCGGTTCTTCATCAGGTCATCGACGGATTTGATCTCGCCGATTTTCTCCTTGAAGGTGGCAAGATCGCGCGACACCGTAGGCTGAGCCTCGAATGACTTCATATGCGCGTCCTTCTGGTTGTTGGCCAGCTTGTACCAGAGGAGCGAACTGTTGGACGATACCTGCATCACATTTCCCGGTGAAAAGTAATTCCGTCTATATTAGTGCAGAATTGATGAACAGGAGGTTAACGGAAAAGACGGCCCCGAAAGGCCGTCTCTCCAATGTTCTGATCTTAGCGGAACAGGGCCAGGATCGACTGCGGTGCCGCGTTGGCAATGCTGAGCGACTGGATGTTGAGCTGTTCCTTGGTCTGGATGGCCTGCAGTTCAGCCGCCACTTCCGCCATGTCGGCATCGACGAGAACGCCAAGGCCTTCCTTCATGGTGTCGGTCAGCAGCGTGGTGAATTCTGCCTGGTCATCAAGACGGCTGGAGAAGGTACCGATGCTGGTCAGTGCCGCGCCAACAGTTGCGATTGCGGCATCGATCGTGGCGATGTGCGTATCGAGGTTGGCGGTATCCGTGGCATCGACCGTGTTAAGCGCAAGGCCCGTGGTGGAAGTCAGGTCGACGTTTGAGAAGGAAACCTGGTCCGTTGCGCCAAGACCCGTCGGAACGTTGAGCGTTGCGGCCGTTGCCGTCAGCAGGTTGACGCCGTTAAAGGCGGACGTGCTGGTGATCGTGTCGATCTGGGCGAGAGTCGCGTCGATCTGATCCTGAATAACCGCACCGTCGAGACCTTCGTTCTTGGCCTGGGTTGCCAGCTGCTTCAAAGAGGTGAGCTGATCGGAGATCGCCGTTGCCGCAGCCATTGCCATGCCGATGGTGGCCTGACCGAAGGCGATGCCTTCAGACACAGAATTCAGAGCGCCGATGTCAGCGCGCATGCCCTGGGCGATAACGAAAGTCGCAGGCGCATCTTTTGCGCTGTTGACGCGCAAACCTGTTTCAAGCTGGGACTGGACATTGGCGAGATTCTTCTGCGTAGATGTAAGAGTACGCAGAGCAGCCATGGAACTGGAGTTCGTGTTAATAGAAGCCATAATCTTATTCCTCATTCTAGAGTTGTTGCATCTGCAACAGAACAGCTCGTTTTGAGCCCCGGTCTACTTCGAAACCGTGAGATGACTATGTCCTCCATTTCCTAACAAAAGCTTAACCGGAGGAGGGGGCGGGAGCAAAAAACCGCTTTTGGTCGCGGCGAACGACGGGGAAATGCCGGAAAGGCTCGGAAAATAAAGGGGTTTTTCTATGGATGGCGGCCACAAAAAAATTTATGGATGTCCGTAAAAAAGATATCGGACACCAATTCGGGCGTCTTTCGCATATTTCAATGAAGGGAATCGGAGATGAGAGAGGGGCGTTTTGCCGGATATTATTCCGCTGATTCTACCGTGCCGGTTTCAACGGATTTGAAATACTTCTGCAACAGCTTGAGGGCGGCATAGTAATTTTTCTCACCGACCAGTCCGACCAGTTCGAAAACCAGATTACGCTCCGTGATATCGGCGGTGGACAGAAAGGCAATCTGGGCCGCGTTCTGAAAGCTTTTATAATGGGAGTCGTGACTATCCGGTTCGATATACATGAGCTGGATAAACAGATATACATTTTGCAGGGGGGTTTTGGCATCTTCGGGCAGAAGGATATCCCGCTCGCGCATGATAGAGGCGTCATTTTCCAGGGAAAAATGCATCGCCTTGGGGCTGGTATTGGTAATAACTGCGCCATTGACGACAATTTTTTCGCCAGCGGGAATACGAAACTTTAACGCCATCACCCGTCTCCATGTTGGGTCTTTCGGCACACTATAGCAACTGTTTGCCGATGTGCAAAAGCGATTGTCCCATAAAGGGGTGGTATCGGCCTTCGCGCTGTTTTTTGCCGGAAATAAACTCTGGTCATGGTATGGGCTTGAACGATATGATATGTGCATTCCGGGGGCGCCCACGCGCCCGCCTGATCATTGTTGAGGGTACCAATGCCAAAAAATATCGGCTCGCTGATTGTAAAGCTTCTGCTGGCGTCGTTTCTTGTTGGCTGGGGGCTGACATTTTTTGACATCACGCCGCTCGACCTGCTGAAGGATCTGACCGGGACAATCGGGCAGATTTATTCCATGGCGCTGGAAACCTTCCGCTGGGCGGCGGATTATATCCTGCTCGGCGCGGTGATTGTCGTTCCGATCGCGGCGATTATCGGCGGCCTGAACTATCTGCAGCGCAAAGGCCGCCGCAAAATGTCCTCCTCCTCCTCCTCTTCCTCCTCAAAATCGGAAGAGTAGCGTCACCGACGCATGCGCGACCACAAAAAAAGCCGACCCTTAAGGGTCGGCTTTTCCGTTTCGATATTGCGGTTACGCCTGCCAGGTATGTCCCTGACGGAGCAATCCGTCGAGCGAGGGGGCTTCCGCGCCTCTCAAGGACATGATCTTGCTCTCAATTCCTTCTTCATAGGTCGGGGCCGGATCGCAATAGATAACCCCGAGAGCGACCGGCAACTCGCGCCCGTCCATTTCCGCGAGCAGCGTGGCGAGGCTGCGGTTCGTCTCATCATGGACGAGAATATCTTCTACCGTGACGCCGTTTTCGCCAACCGTGACGGCTTCCAGGGTCAGCGTTTTGACATTCAGCCGGATGCCCTTGTTCTTGTCCGCACCGAAAAGCAGCGGTTTGCCATGTTCCACATGGATTTGCTTTTCCGAGGCAACATCCCGGGCCAGAACATCATCGAACACGCCATCGTTATAGACGATGCAATTTTGCAGGATTTCCACAAGCGAGGTGCCCTTATGGGCATGGGCGCGTTTGAAAATCTCGGGCAGGGTCTTTTGCGTATCAAATCCCCGCGCGGCAAAACGGGCGCCCGCGCCAAGAGTGAAGACAAGCGGCTTGAGCGGCGCATCCACAGACCCGTCCGGAGAAGACGGCGTGCGCAGGCCAACGGCGGATGTCGGAGAATATTGCCCCTTGGTCAGGCCGTAAATCTCGTTATTGCAGAGGAGGATTTGCATGTTGACGTTGCGCCGCAGCACATGAAGCATGTGGTTGCCGCCGATGCTGAACCCGTCGCCGTCGCCCGTGACGAGCCAGACATCCAGCTCCGGATTGGCGATCTTGATGCCGGTTGCAAATGCCGGGGCCCGGCCATGGATCGTATGGAAGCCATAGGTCGACATGTAATAGGGGAAACGGGACGAGCAGCCGATGCCCGACACGAACACATATTTTTCCTTCGGGGTGTCAAGATCTGGAAGCGTCCGCTGCACGGCTTTCAGGATGGCGTAGTCACCACAGCCGGGGCACCAGCGAACTTCCTGATCGGAGGCGAAGTCTGTCGGTTTCAGCTTGTCTTTCGTTACGGCAACATTCATGTCAATTCTCCAGCGCCGCGTCGATGGCGCGTTCAATTTCCGCAATCTTGAACGGTTGACCGGTCACTTTGGTCAGGGGTTGCACATCAATCAGATACTGATCGCGCAGCAGGGTCTTGAGCTGGCCATCATTCATTTCGGGAACAATGACCTTTTTGAAACCACGCAACAGATCACCAAAATTGCGGGGCAGCGGCCAGATATGGCGCAGATGGATATGCGATACCTTTTTGCCTTCCAGCAGCTTGTTGTCCACCGCCCGGCTGATGGGGCCATAGGTGGAGCCCCAGCCGACAATGGCAAGATCGCCGCTGTCCTCTCCATTTTCGACCCGCTGTTCGGGAATATCATGGGCGATGTTGAGGATTTTATCGCGGCGCAGATCGGTCATCTGCTGATGGTTGGCGGGCTCATAAGAAATGTTCCCGGTGCCATCCTGCTTTTCAATGCCGCCGATACGATGCTCAAGCCCCGGCGTTCCGGGAATTGCCCAGGACCGGGCCAGCGTCTCCGGATCGCGATTGAACGGCGCGAAACCTTCGGCGTTGTCGGCAAACTTTACGGGGAATTCTTCCCGGTCCGCAACGGTCGGAATGAGCCAGGGTTCGGCCGCATTGCCGATATAGCCATCGGTCAGCAGCATGACGGGCGTCATATATTTGGTGGCCAGGCGGCAGGCCTCTATCGCGACATCGAAACAGTCGGAGGGGCCGTGCGCCGCGAGAACGACCAGCGGGGCATCGCCATTGCGGCCATAGACCGCCTGATAAAGGTCGGACTGTTCGGTTTTTGTCGGCATACCCGTTGAGGGGCCTGCCCGCTGCGAATTGACAATCACGAGAGGCAGTTCGGTCGAGATGGCAAGGCCGATAGCCTCGCCTTTCAGGGCAATCCCCGGACCGGACGACGACGTGATACCGAGCGCCCCGGCGTAGGACGCCCCGATGGCGGAGCAGACGGCGGCAATTTCATCTTCGGCCTGGAATGTTTTCACGCCGAACTGTTTCATTTTCGCAAGCGCATGCAGCACGGGAGAGGCCGGCGTAATCGGGTAAGAGCCGAAGAAAATCTTCAGATTGGCAAGCTCCGCCCCGGCGACGAGACCCCAGGCGAGCGCCTCCCCGCCGGTGACCGTGCGATAGAGGCCATGCGGCATCTGGGCGGCGGGAATGCTGTAAAGATGGCTGATGCCACTGATTTCCGACGCTTCGCCATACACATGACCGGCATTCAGCGCGGCAATATTGGCATCGGCGATTTCAGGGCGCTTGGCGAACTTCCGGCGCAGCCAGTCAATGGTGTCGCCGCGGTCGCGGCCATAAATCCAGTAAACCAGCCCCAGGACCCAGAAGTTCTTGCACCGCAGGCCTTCTTTCTGGGAAAGGCCAAATTCCTTCACCGATTCGAGCGTCAGTTTTGTGATGTCGATATCGACAACGCTGTAGGCTTCAAGTGAGCTGTCTTCCAGCGGATTGCTGAGATATCCGGCTTTCTTGAGATTGCGATCATTGAATGTGCCGCCATCGACGATGATCATCCCGCCGGTTTTGAGGCGGGCAAGATTGACCATCAGGGCGGCGGGGTTGAGCGCAACAAGCACATCGGGATCATCCCCGGCGGTTTCGATCCGGCGGGACCCGAAGTTGATCTGGAAGGCGGAGACACCGAAAGTGGTGCCGACCGGCGCCCGGATTTCTGCGGGAAAATCGGGGAAGGTGGCCAGATCGTTTCCGGCGAGGGCCGTCGTATCGGTAAAGCGGCTGCCGGTAATCTGGATGCCATCCCCGGAATCACCGGCAAAACGGATGACTACAGAAGAAACCTCTTGCCGGGCGACGGTTGAGACTTCGGTCTTGAGCTTTGGTTCGTTCAACTTTCCTACTCGCCTTGCGCTGTCGGGGAATGGCACAGTCGCGATCCCCGCGGACAGATATTAGTTTAGCCTTATTTTGGAACAGCAATCAACGGAGGACATTCCCGATTATCCCGCCGGATGCTGTTTTTTTGTGCGATCCATCAATCACGGCATTGCGCACAGCCTGTCCTGATTGCGATCACAATATCTGATGTAGATATAGTTTTTTTTCGATGAAACGCAATATAATTTTCTGTGAAATGGTGTAAAATATTTTATTAACAAAAATTATATGTGAATTAGTCGGGGTGGATTGGCGGCATCAGGCCATCCTTCATGATGCGGACAAAAAAGGCGCCGATCTGGGCGGGGGTCTGTCCGCCGGGGCGGTACCAGCTGCTGGACCAGTTGAGCGATCCCAGCAGGCTGAGCCGCAGCAGTCCCTTGTCGATATCCTGTTCAAGCGGCAGATCTTCGATGAGATCCATGAACAGCTTGTCATAACGGTCACGAATTTCGATTAGTCGGCTGCGCAGCGTCGGGGCGGTGCGGGAAATATCGGCGCACAGCAAAATGGAAAAATTATTGCCGCTGAACAGGGTGTTCATATGCGCGACGGCCGCTGCGGTCAGCCTCTCCCACGGGTCCTCGACATGTTCGATGGCCTCCAGAACCGCGTTGCTGATCAACCGCCTTCCTTCTTCATAGGTGGCGATGATCAATTCATCCTTGGAGGAGAAATGATAATACATGGACCCGGCGAGCATGCCGGCTTCCTTGGCAATATCGCGCATGGAGGTGGCGTCATACCCCCGTTGATTGAAAAGGTGAGCCGCCGCCGCCATAAGTTCCTGACGGCGATTGTCACTGCGATGAAGATTTTCTTCGCGTGAGGGTGGATTTTCTGCCACGGCCCGATCCTGACAAACGGTTGCAATGGCCTCTGTTATGCCTCCTCAAAGCGGGGGCGGCAACTTTATTTTTCCAGCAGCTTGCGCAGGCGTTCAATCATTTCACCGGTTTCGTCACTGGCGCCGCGGATGAGATTGATCACCTGTTCCGTCAACGGCAGATCGGTGGACAGCGCCGCGATGGTTGTGGCCTGGACGACGGGTGTGTATATCCTGCGGATCAGGGCGGCGGGGAGAAGGCCGTTTTCCTCCCGGCCGATATCCTGCAAATGGATATCTTCCAGCAGCGCCGTTGATCGGTGGCCGGTCAGCGTTTCCGCCTCGACAATGACGACGCCTTTGTTGATATAAAGATCGTTGATGATGAACTTTGCGGTCGGTCCTGTCATTTCCGGGGCGAAAGTTCCGCCCTGTTCGGCGGTGACAGCCTGCTCGATCCGGTGACGCAGAGCCCGGAGATTGTCGCCATTTTGCAGAATTTCATAGGTGATTTCCGGCGACTTGATCTCCATCCGCTTGATGACAATAACCTCCGTGCTGATGGTTTGCGGGTCGATCAGCATCTCAATATACGGAGCGAGAAAGGCGGGTTCCGCCTTGAAGTCCGGCGGGCTGCTGACGGACAGGCCGAGCAGAATGGTTTCGCCGCTGGAGGATGAGTAATCGGCTTCTTCGAGCGTTACCGCCGTGCCGGTTATTGCGGTGCCATATTTCTCAATGCTGCCGGTGATAACGGAGCCAATTGACAGATATACCGTCGCGATAGCAATGCATATAATCGCGACAATCCCGATTATGATGAATGAGAAAACGCGTCTCATCAGGAGGTAACCCTTTCCAAACCCAGAACCGGCGCACAATACGATGCGCCCCGACAGCTCGCAAGGCTATTGTATCGCAGTAAGTTAAGCGGGAGCGAAGAAAAACGCCCGCCTTTCTGGGCGGGCGTTTCGGTGTATCCGATGGGGCATCACGCGGGCGCGATTGCTTTCCATCGTTTTTGGTAATAGAGCGCCAGCAGGATGCCGCCGCCCGCCGTGATGAGGCCAAAGAGCGCCAATTGCCAATCGCTGAACGGGATGAGATCACTCCCGCCCGGTGTGGCGAAGGCCAGACCGCCAATCAGGATCAGCGCCCGCGCCAGCCACCCCATCACCGGATGACGGTGCAGGTTGCCAACCCAGACGAGGTAACCCTGCAATGCACTCGCGATCAGCAGGACGCCGACCAGTGCATTGGCGAGAACGACAGCCGTCCGGCTCAACTCCCCATGAAAGATAAACGCCGGATCCAGCACAAAGAAGAAGGGGATGAAGTAAATAATTGACCCCAGCCGCATTGCTTCAAGGCCGGTCCGCATGGGATTGGCGCCGGCAATGGATGCCGCCGCAAACGCACCAAGGGCAACGGGGGGCGTGATGAAAGAGACCATGCCCCAGTAGAGAATGAAGAGATGCACCGACATCGGATCCAGCCCGCCCTGAATCAGCGCGGGCGCGAGCACAATGGCGAGAAAGATATAGGCGGCCGTCACGGTCATGCCGATGCCCATGATGAAGCTTGTAATCGCGCCCATCAGGAGGAGGAGCAGAATATCGCCCCCGGCAAGATAAACCAGGTCATTGACCAGCGTGCCCGCCATACCGGTGATGGAGAGCGCCCCGACGATCAGACCGACACCGACAAGTATGGCGGCAATTTCTGCCAGCAACTTGCCGGAGGCGATGACGAATTCCCAGAAATCCTTCATTCCCCAACGGTTTTTCGAAAAAATCTGGTTGATCGCGATCAGCAGCGCCGTTGCATAGAAAGGCGCCAGAACCTCCTGCTGGAGATAGACCAGCATGACAATCAGCAGAATAAAGACGGTGATGAAATGCCATCCTTCTTTCAGGGTGTCGGAAAGCTTCGGCAACTGCTCCCGCGGGATGCCCGGCATGTTGTTGCGCGCCGCATATGAATCGATCTGGATAAACAGCGCCAGATAATAAAGGACGGACGGGATGATCGCCGCCACGGCGATGGTGATGTATGGCGTACTCAGGAAGACCGCCATGATAAAGGCGGTTGAACCCATGATCGGCGGCATCAGAACCCCGCCGGTCGAGGCGCAGGCTTCCACCCCCGCCGCGTAGGATGGCCGGAAGCCGGTTTTCCGCATGGCCGGAATGGTCATGACACCGGTTGTGATAACGTTGGAAATCACGCTGCCGCTCATCGAGCCCATGAGGCCGGATGAAAAGATGGCCACCTTCGCCGGTCCGCCCCGGACATGGCCGAGTGCGGCAAACGCCAGATCAATAAAAAACTTGCCGCCGCCGGTCTGGGTGAGGGCAACGCCGAAGATCAGGAAGCCGATCACGAGATTGGCGAGGGCCCGTAGGGGAATGCCCAGCATGCTTTCCGCACTGAAGACATGATAGGCGATGGTATCAGACAGCGAACTGCTGAGACCGGAGATCGGGCCGGGCATCACGGATGCATATAGCGGATAGAGAGAAATTAGGGCGACAATGACGAACAGCGCCGTGCCCCCGGCTCTGCGTGTTGCTTCCAGCACGAGCAGCCACAGCAGAAAGCCAAGAATGACCATGTAATCGGGGGCGCCCATTTCCCAGCCATAATCAATGATCTTTTCCGCATTGCTGAAAAAGTAAAGCGCGAGGCAGAACATGGCCAGGGCCAGCAACATATCATACCACGGCACCTTATCCAGTGACGCTTTTGACGATGCCGGGAAGATCAGAAAAACAAGCGGGACTAGCAGCCCGACAAGCGCATATTGATACTCCGTATCGAGCCAGGCATAGCCAACAAAAAATCTCAGATTGAAGAGATGGTTGATGGCCAGCAACACAACAAGAATTGTGACGATGATCATTAACCATCGCCACAATGTGGAAAGGTGACGGTGGCGGGCCAGTTGTGGCGCCGCCGTTGCCGTTTCTTCCGTTTTTATGTCATTCATGAAAGTGATCTTTTATCGGAATGTCGGGTCCATCCCCGCCGCTTCCAGTGCGGCCGCCCGCACTTTCATCCATTCCGCCTGGTAGGCATCGCCTTCCAGATCCTTGCCTTTCATGGTTGCCCAGGCATCCGCAAGGATGTCCTGACGCTTCAGCAGCATATTGTTATGCTCTTCCATGTCATCGGTCCAGATGCCTTCATCTTTCCAGAATTTGACAGCCGCCGCATGATAGGGCACCGCCCATTTGAAGGTCTGCCGTTCAAGGGCCCAGCCCTTCATGGCGGGAAGCGCATCTTTATAGGAATCGTAATTGGTGAAGATCGCCTTGACCATTGAATAGACCAGATCCGGGTCCTGATCATTCTGGGTTATCAGGATCGGATAGGGATATGCTCCCCCTTCCATCGGCGTTTCCTTGGTAATGTTGCCGGTGCCGAGAGTGACGTTATGCGGTACGATATAAGGGGCGACCTTTTGCAGCCGTTCCCAGCCTTCCTTGTCATCCGCCGGGGTGGGCAGCCAGTAAATGCCGCGCGGGGATGCCTCGATCTTTTTTGCAGGGCCCGTTACGGTCGAGCCAAAAGCCGCAACCACTTGACCGGTTTCCAGACCTTGCCATGCGGCGTTGTATCCGCCATATTCCACTACCTCCACATCATCGAAGGTTAGATCGGCAAACGCAAGATAGGCTTTCATGGCGATGGTCACCGCCGGCGCCCCCCGGACAACGGCAACAGGTTTGCCCTTCAGGTCCTTGAGTTGCTTGATACCCGACTCAACCGTTGTCGCGACGTTAAGGCCGGCATCGGCCGTCGAGGAGATCAACACCTGAACCCGCTGCGGGCCCCAATTTGGATTGGCGAATTCAAAAACCCCTTCGGAGGCATAGAATGTGCCGGCGCCATTGGCGACGAACTGAACCTTGCCGGAGCGGAGCGGCTCCATTCTGGAAATATCATTCTTTCCCGGAATAACACGGATATCGACGCCATACTTGTCTTTCAGCGCCTTGCCGATGGCAACCGACTGGTTATAGCCGGTTGTCCCGGTATTATAGGCTGTCCAAGCAAGGACATCCGGAAGTTTTACATCTTCGGCAAGCGCAGAAGATGACATTGCCATCGCGGCAGCGAATGCTGCCGTGCAGAGTTTTAAGCCCATTCTCATAGTTTCCTCCCTTTGAGAACCCGGTATGGTTTATTATTTAGTTGTTTATGTAATCCATTGTGAAGGCCGGGTTTTCGTTCTGCAAGTTTTTTTCTGGAAAATCTAATATTATTATGAATTGAAAAAGGGCGAAATTTTATCGATTATTGCGTATATGCTATTTGCATTATGGGTCGATATTGCCTGTGGTAACAGTTCGTAAGCTTTGCAAGAAAGTTTTCATTTCACGCAATTGCGATGGCCTTACATATCTGATAACAGAAGTTGTATTTTTTGAAGAATGCGAGGCGTTCCGCCTGACCGGCCCGACTGAGACAGAACAGCGACCAGCGGTTTTCATCGGGCCGAATGATGACCTGTTGATACATAATGTATAATGAAGGAAAGAAAATGGCTCTGGATAACGAGACCTTTGAGTTGATGAAAGATTCTGTCACGCGCTTTGTGCGTGACCGGTTGGTGCCAGCCGAAGACACGGTTGAACAGACCAATGAGGTGCCGGAAGAAATTATCCAGGAAATGCGCGACCTGGGCCTGTTTGGCCTGTCGATCCCGGAAGAGTATGGCGGGCTTGGCCTCAATATGGAGCAGGAATGCGAAGTTATCCATGAACTCTGCAAGGCGTCGCTGACGTTCCGTTCTGTCATCGGTACGACGGTCGGTATCGGCAGCCAGGGGCTTGTCATGACGGGCACCGAAGAACAGAAGAAGCAATATCTGCCGCGTCTTGCATCGGGTGAGATCATGTCCTCCTTCTGCCTGACGGAGCCGGATGCCGGATCTGATGCGGCATCGCTCCGCACCGTCGCCATCAAGGACGGCGATGACTATGTTCTGAATGGCACCAAGCGCTTTATCACCAATGCGCTGCGCGCCGGGATGCTGACGGTTATGGCGCGCACCAATCCGGATAAAAAAGGGGCGTCCGGGATTTCCGCTTTCCTCGTCGATCCGAAGACGCCGGGCGTCACCATCGCCAAGGCGGATGAAAAGATGGGACAGCGCGGCACCAAGACCAGCGACATTATCTTTGAGGATGCCCGTGTTCCGGCGTCGGCCTTGCTGGGTGGCGACGAGGGACAGGGCTTTTATACGGCCATGAAAGTGCTGGACCGCGGCCGGTTGCATCTCAGCTCCGTTTCCACCGGCATTTCCGAACGCATCATCGCGGAGGCTCTCTCCTATGCGGCAGAGCGGAAACAGTTCGGGACGCCGATCGGGGAATTCCAGCTCGTACAAGCCATGCTGGCCGACAGTCAGGCCGAATTATTCGCCGGAAAGGCTATGACGTTGGATGCGGCGAAGAAATATGATAGAAAAGAAGAGATTGCGATGCTCGCCGCCTGCTGCAAGATGTTCACGACAGAGGCGGCAGGCCGGATTGCTGATCGCGCCGTGCAGATTCATGGCGGGTCGGGTTACATGGCGGAATATAAGGTCGAGCGGTTCTATCGCGATGTCCGGTTGCTTCGCCTGTATGAAGGAACAACCCAGATTCAGCAGCTGGTTATTGCCCGCAATATGCTGAAATCGCTGGCAAACTAAACGATAAAGGAAGAAAAGGGAGGTTGATATGGGTGTAGACATGCTGGTGCCGAGCCTGAAGGGCAAGGTCAGTGACGAAGAATGGGAAATGCGGGTCAATCTGGCGGCCTGCTACCAGCTCGTTGCGCATTATGGAATGAGCGATCTGATCTTCACTCATATCTCCGCCCGCGTGCCGGGGACGGAGAATCACTTCCTGATCAACCCTTACGGCCTGTTCTTTGATGAGATTACGGCGTCAAGCCTGATTAAGGTCGATATTGATGGCAATATCCAGCAGGAGACGCCCTTCAAGATCAATCCGGCCGGTTACACCATCCACAGCGCCATTCATGCCGCGCGCCATGATCTGCATTGTGTGCTGCATACGCATACAACGGCCGGGATGGCGGTGGCGGCGCAGAAGCATGGCCTGCTTCCCATCAGCCAGCATTCCATGATGTTTTACGGGCGTCTTGCCTATCATGGCTATGAAGGCATTGCCCTTGATCTGGACGAGCGGGAACGCCTGGTCCGTGATATGGGGGATAACATTGCCATGATCCTGCGCAACCACGGGCTTCTGACGGTCGGCACGACAGTGCCGGAGGCGTTCCGCCGGATTTTCTATCTTGAAAAATCATGCGAGTCGCAAGTCAAGGCCATGGCAGGGGATGCGGAGCTGATCATCCCGTCCCGCGAAGTCTGTGAACATGCGGCTTCCCAATTCAAGATCAGCGCGTCGCAATCGGGGCTGGAATGGCCGGGCCTGCTGCGTATTCTGGATCGCAAGGGAAGCCATTATCGCGACTGATCCCTGATCCTTCACCTCGTTGAATGATATAAGCGCCGGAAGCCTCACGCGGTTTCCGGCGTTTTTTCTTTGGTGGTCTTGGATTCGCTTGCCCGGCTGTAGACCAGCAAGGCGACGATAATGATCACGGCCAGCGTGATATAGAGAACACGGTAGGCTTCCATTGGGGCGGTTCCATCTTCTTTCACAAAATGGCCGACGATAAAGCCGCCAAGTGACTGCAGCATGAAAACCCCGAGCATCACCGCCGTATTCAGCGTCGCAACGCCGCGCCCCAGCAAATGTTCGGGGAAGATGGAGCGGCCATGGGACATGATCAGCACCCCATAGCTGCCGAAAAAGCAAAATAGGAATAACAGGGTTGCAACCTGCCAGACGGGCAGAACCGGCAGGGTGCCGAGAGCGATCAGGAGCAGGATGGTGGTGCCGGCCGCCAGAATAACCAGCGGCTTGCGGCGCCGGACAACCCCGTCGAGGCAGCCATAGAAGAAATTCCCGAATATCACGCCAAGGGTCATCCACAGCAGGATATTGCCGCGCGCGGTCAGGTCGAGCCCATAAATGTCCCGCAGGTAATTGCTGCCCCACAGCCCGAGGATGGCCATGATCACGCCATAGATCACCAGATTGAGGGAAAAGAGATACTGGAACTGCCGGTTCCGGACAATTTCCAGCACACCGCCGAGGGCTTCGCGCAGGGTTTCGGCTTTGCGGTCATGAAAGGCATGCCCCTTCGGCGCATCGCGGATGATCAGATAGCCGAACAGCAGGGAAATGACGCTGATCAGGCTGGCGATCCAGAATACATCACGCCAGCCAATCATATCTGTAAGGATGGCGGTTGGCGTTGTCGCAAGGATGTTGCCGACGCCGCCCATGGCCACGATGAGCGAGACGTAAAAGGCAAAGCGTTCCGCCGACAGCCACCGCGATATAATGACGAGGGAGCCCATCAGGACAGGCGCGCAGCCCGCGCCGATAATGAAGCGACTGCCGGCAAGTTCCATGAAATTCGTGGCGAGAGCAAATCCGACCGCTCCGATATTGGCGACCAGCATCAGCGTAAAGATGGTTTTCCGCGGTCCGTAGCGATCCAGAAAGATGCCGACCGGCACCTGCATGAGGGCAAAGGCAATAAAGAAGCTACCGCCGATAAGACCAAGTTCTTCGGGGGTCAGACCCATCTCGTCCATCATATTGGGCGCTATGACGGCAATGGCCGAACGGAAGAAATTACTCGCCACATAGACGATCGACAGGGTGAAGATGATCCTGAGCGCGTTCGAGGTTTCGCTTGTCATCGGGGGAGCCATTCATTTTGTTTTTCAACACTGCTAACAGCTTCTGTATCTTCCGTCAATTAAGCTGGAGAGAGGGCTTTGCACGCGCGATGCTTGCGGTTATGCTTATGCAAAACAAAAACTGCGGGAGGCAAGCATGACAAGATGGGTGAAGCGGCCGGAAGGCTCGAACTGGGGGGATTTTGGCGCGGATGACCAGATCGGGCGACTTAATCTGATTACGCCGGAAAAGGTCCGCGCGGCGGCGGCCGAAGTGCGGACGGGGGAACGGTTCTGCCTCAGCCTGCCGCTTGATCTGCCGGGCGGCAATTTGCTGAATCCACGGCGGTTTCCCCCCGAACTTGTGCCGACAAAACGGTCAGGCGGCCGGGCAAATATGAATTACAAGGTGTCACAGGACGATCCAAATTTTGTCGATGTGATCTGTGACGATCTGGTGATCCTGCATACGCAATATTCTTCGCAATGGGACAGCCTTGCCCATGTCGGACAGGAGTTTGATGCCGATGGCGATGGCAAGGCGGAAATCGTCTATTACAACGGATATCGCGGCGGTGAACATGTGTGCGGTCCCGACGATGCAGGCGGAAGCCGGGCGAATGCCCTCGGGATCGAGAATATGGCCGCTGCCGGGGTGCAGGGCCGCGGTGTCATGATCGATCTGGAGGGCGCTTTCGGGCGAGAGAAGACAATCGTCGGCTATGATGATCTGATGAAAGTCATGGAAAAGGACGGGGTGATCGTCGAAGAAGGAGATATGGTCTGTCTGCATACCGGTTTTGCGCAGATGATCATGGAAATGGCCGGAAACCCTGATGAGAAAGCATTGCATAATTCCTGCGCCGCGCTGGATGGGCGCGATGGGAAACTGCTCAACTGGATCACCGACAGCGGGCTGTCCCTGCTGATTGCGGATAACTATGCCGTCGAAGCCTATCCGTCCCGCCCGGGGGAAGGCTGCTGCGCGTTTCTGCCCCTCCACGAACATTGCCTGTTCAAACTTGGCATTCATCTGGGCGAACTCTGGCATCTGACGCCGCTGAATAGCTGGCTGAAGGCGCAGGGGCGTTCCCGCTTTCTGCTGACGGCGCCGCCGTTGCGCCTGCCCGGCGCGGTCGGCTCTCCGGCAAATGCAGTTGCCACTGTCTGAGAGGGTATGCGGCAGGCTATTGCATCGCGCGTTCGATATCATATGTTATCATTGAGCCTTGTCGGGCGGCGGGTTTTCTGCTAGCTCACGGTGATCTTTTTAATGCCCTTTTGCGAAGGGGCGGGAGCGTGTAGATGTTCATCCAGACCCTGCCACATGAGAATGAAGACAGGATGAAATTCATGCCGGGACGTCAGGTGCTGGCGTCGGGCTCCGTTCTTATCAACGATGCGGAGGACGCGCGCGGTCGCTCGCCGCTGGCCAAACGTCTGTTTGACATTCCGGGGATCAAGGCCGTTGAACTGGGCGAGGATTACGTCACGATCATCAAGCAGCCGGATGCGGAACAGAAAATTCTTTGGATACAGTTGAAGCCGATGGTTCTGGCTGCCATCATGGATCATTACATGAGCGGGATGCCGGTGCTGAATGGTGATACGCCGAAGACGAGCGGCAGCTATTCCGAGGATGATCAGAAGATTGTCGATGCCATTGTCGAGCTTGTCTCAACCCGCGTGCAGCCGCAGCTTCTTGAGGATGGCGGGGATGTTTCCTTTAAATCCTATGACCCGTCGGAAGGGCTTGTCACCCTTGAAATGGATAGCCGGGGGCTGTCAACCCCGGCGTTTGGCACCCAGATCAAGATTGAGAATACCCTCAAACATCACGTTCCGGAAGTAAAGCGCGTTCGGTTTGAACGGATGATTGACGAGGCGGCGGCAGAGACGACGGACCGGCCGGGGCTGCAAACGGATGAAGCCGAACGGATCCAGGTTCTTCTGGAAACCCGGATCAATCCGGCAATTGCGGCCCATGGCGGTTATATCAGCCTGATTGATGTGCAGGGAGATACCGCCTATGTGGAAATGGCCGGTGGATGCCAGGGCTGCGGCATGGCGGATGCAACATTGAAACAGGGAATTGAAGTGGAAATCAAATCCGCCGTCCCGACGATTGAGCACGTACTGGACGTCACCGACCATGCGGGCGGCGCAAACCCTTACTATGTGGGATACTGAAACGCGTTAGTCGACGGCTTCAATCGCTTTGATGACAAAACCGCGATCGGCGCTGTATTTGCGACGCATCTTTTCCCATGCCTGTTCTATACTGACAGCATAAACATCGAAATAGTGCGTATCGGCCCAGCTGTCGGAAAGGTCCTTGTGATGTTCCCCTTCCTGGAGGGCGGCCAGCACTTCCTCATTGTAAATGGCCGCTTCAAATTTCAGTTGCATTTTGTATCTCGAAATATGGTTATTTATGACGGCATATTCACACAGCCATCCTTAAAAAATGGTTATCTGGCGTAGCCGACTGTCGGCTCATTACGCACCGGAAAATTGACGGAGTTGGCAATGAAGCATTCCTGATGTGCCTCATGATGCAGCCTTGTTGCCCGCTCCAGGTCGCTGCCCTCACGGATTATCACGTCCGGCTTCAAAAGAACTTCCGTAAACCGCATGACGCCATCGACAAAATCCATCTTGCCATAGGCGTTATCGTGATAACCGGTAACGACGATATTCTTGCGGGCGCAAAGGGCGAGGTAACTCAGCATATGACAGGCCGCGAGGGAGGCGATAAGCATATCTTCGGGGTTAAATCGGGTATCCGTGCCGAGAAAAGCGGTCGCTGCGGTTCCGGCAAGCACCGGGCAACCGGGAATATAGACTTCATAATCGCGGGAATAGCTTCTGTAATCCGTCGTCGGGCCGTCGCTTGCTCCGGTCCAGTCGAGACGGGCGGTAAATTCATGGGGATGTCGCATCTTCTCTCCTCCGGATCGCCTTCACATTATCGGCATGCGGGACAGAGCGCATTGCCTTGCCCGGTGCTGGCGAGTATGTCATTTTTCCAGGACAATCTCATTCGTCGCCATGGCAAGCAAGAAGGTATTTCGCAAATCCGATGTTTGATGCAGCAATCCGGCAGGTTATCGATCCGCCTCTGAATGCCACGGGCCGAAAAATGGCCAAGCTGGGCATTCCGGCGAATGCCGTCACGCTGACCGGCTTTGGGATCGGGCTGCTGGTCATTCCGCTGCTCGCATCGGAATATTACCTGTCGGCCCTTTTCGTCATTCTGGTCAATCGCCTTGGTGACGGGCTGGACGGCGCGGTTGCGCGGCAATCCCGGCTGACCGATTTTGGCGGCTATCTGGATATCATCTGCGATTTTATCTTTTACGCGGCCGTTGTCTTTGGCTTTGCTCTTGCCCAGCCGGAAAAAGCACTGGCGGCCGCATTTCTCATCTTCAGCTTTATGGGCACGGGGTCGACGTTTCTGGCTTACGCCATTCTGGCGGAACGGCACGGCATTTCAACAGCGATCCGCGGCCGCAAATCGCTTTACTATCTTGGCGGCCTGACGGAGGGAACGGAGACCATCGCCGCCTTCTGCCTGATGTGCGTCCTGCCGGAATATTTTATGGAAATTGCAGTTATTTTCGGGGTTCTTTGCTGGGTCACGACGCTCACACGCATCTATGCCGCATGGGCAGCTTTTGGCAAGGGGCGCTGATCGGCTATTGTCCGTCGGGCCCGGGCCGTTATACTGTGGCGATATAAGAATGAAAAAGGGGGAGGCCGGAATGAACAGATGGCAGATCGGAGATGTCACGATCACCCGCGTCGTCGAGGTGGAGGCAATCGGCGGAACGCGCTTTATCCTGCCGCAGGCGACGCCCGAAGCGGTACAGCCGCTGGACTGGATGGTGCCGCATTTCGCTACCGCGGAAGGCCGCCTGATCATGAGCATTCATGCCCTGATCATTGACACGGGTTCGCGGAGGATCATCGTCGATACCTGTCTCGGCAATGACAAGGAGCGGAAAATCCCCGCCTGGAACATGTTGCAGACAAGTTTTCTTGCGGATCTGGAGGCAGCCGGTTATCCACGCGAAACTATTGATACGGTGCTGTGCACCCATCTGCATGTGGACCATGTCGGTTGGAACACGATGTTGGTGGATGGTGAATGGGTGCCGACTTTTCCCAACGCACGCTACTATTTCGGAGAGACCGAATGGAATCACTGGCGCGCCGTTCCGCAAGAGGAGTTTGGTGACGTCGTTGGCGATTCCGTGCAGCCGATTGTCGATGCAGGGCTTGCCGATCTTGTCGCCATGGATCACAAGGTTTGTGATGAAGTCAGCCTTTTTCCATCCCCCGGCCATACACCCGGCCATGTCTGTGTGCGCATTCTATCAAAGGGGGAGGAAGCGGTCATTACCGGCGATAGCATGCATCACCCCTGCCAGATTGCGCATCCGGAATGGTCCAGCTCGGCCGATACGGACAAAGAGGCGTCACGCCGCACGCGGGAGGATTTCCTCGCAAAATATGGTGATAGCGAAACATTGATCATCGGGACCCATTTCGCTGCGCCGACAGCGGGTCACCTGAAAAAAGACGAACAGGGGGCCTACTGGCTGAAAATCTGACGGTGCAGATCTGATCCGGGGCGCAAAACTGGATAAGGAAAAAAACACATGAAACTATATGACTTCCCCGGGCCGCCCAGCCCACGCCGCGTCCGTATCTTTCTTGCGGAAAAAGGTGTTGAGCTGGAAACAGTGAATATCAATATCCGTGAAGGCGCGCAGTTCGCGGATGATTTCAAGAAGATGAACCCGCATTGCACCGTCCCGGTTCTGGAACTGGACGACGGCAGCTATATTTCTTCTATTGATGCCATCAACCGCTATCTGGAAGAAAAATTTCCTGAACCGCCCCTGTTCGGTCGGAACATGGAAGAGCGCGCGCATATCAATGACTGGTGCCATTACATCAATGTGAACGGTTTTATGGCGGTGGCGGAGTCGCTGCGTAATTCGGCGCCGTTCATGGTTGGCCGCGCCATTACGGGCCCACGCAATATTGAACAGATTCCGGCGTTGGCGGAACGGGGCCGTCAGCGGGTCCTCTATTTCTTTGAAGATTTGAATGCGCATCTTGAAGGGCGCGACTTCATGGTCGGCGACAGCTATTCCGTTGCGGATATCGGCGCGCAGGTCGTTGTCGATTTTGCAACCGGGATGGGCCGGATTGCGATGCCGGATGGGCTGGATCATCTGAAGAAATGGCACGCGGCGGTTTCCGCAAGACCAAGTGCGGCGGCCGGTAAATAACCTTTACTTCTAATGCGGCATCAGGGGGGCGAAGCGGGCTTCTATCTCCCGACGGGTGGGGGAGCGTTTTGGGCAATAGTCGCGAAGCGCGTCCGCCATTGCTTTGACATGAGCAGGGGTTGCGCCGCAACAGCCGCCGATGATTCGCGCGCCGGCATCGGCGGCAAGTCGCGCATAGTCTCCCATGATGTCCGGAGTTGCCGGATAGGTAAACATGGCATCTTTTACCTCCGGCAGGCCGCAATTCGCCTTGATCGTGAGGATATCTTCCCTCTTCGCCTGCTTCCCGAATTCAAGCAGATGCAGAAGCGCCTCTCCGGGTCCATTGCCGCAATTGCTGCCCCATGCGGTGGGAGAAGCGGTCGCCGCGTGACAGATCGACGGCAGGTCGGACGGAATGAGGGGTTCACGGCCTGTCCCGCCGCCATGAAAGGAAAGGGTGGCGATAACCGGAAGGCCCGTCGATCGCGCGGCGGCAAGGGCGGCTTCCAGCTCCACCCTGTCGGAGATTGTTTCAAGCCAGAGAAGATCGACGCCACCTTCCGCCAGCGCCTCCGCCTGTTGCCTGAAAAGACGCGTCGCTTCGTCAGGCTGCATTGCGCCGGTTGAGGTTATCTCGCATCCAAGCGGGCCCATGTTGCCCGCAATGATAATCTCTCTTTGT
Organism: uncultured Alphaproteobacteria bacterium; assembly: GCA_963971675.1. Lineage (GTDB taxonomy): Bacteria > Pseudomonadota > Alphaproteobacteria > Sneathiellales > Sneathiellaceae > Sneathiella. Next base: position 76,884 of record CAXASQ010000004.1, read on the forward strand.
GCTGCCTTTGCGACGGACGCCGCAAGACGGGCCGCGGCGATATTAAGAGGGCGCACATCCGTCGCTTTGTTGTGCCGTTCCAAACGGCAGGCATTGGCGCCGAAACTATTCGTCAGCAGAATATCCGCACCCGCCTCCACAAATTGCTGATGTAGATCGGCAATTTTCCAAGGCGCGCTTAAATTCCAGACTTCCGCCGCGTCCCCCGGTTTCAGGCCAAGGGGAAACAGATTGGTCGCCATCGCCCCGTCCGCCAGCAGGATCGATTTCTCATCCAGCAGGGTCTGCAACCTGTTTGTCATCACTCACTCATATAAGGTGATGGAGGGCATGGCATGCACTCTACCACAAGGATAGTTCTCAGCCGGAGGAGGCGGATGTATCCGTATCGTCTGTCGGCTTTTTGCGGGTCGCGGGTTTTTTGCGTGGCGCCGGTTTGCTCTCCGGTTTTTCTTCCGGTGTCTCGGCGACAATGATTACATCATCTGCCGGTGACGTCACATCGGGGCGGGGTGTTTCCGGCGGCCATGGTCCGACCGGGAAAGGTTTTTCGTCGCTGTGGTAGGACATATAGGCGACAATCTGCCGGTTATACTCGGCGAAGGAACTGCCAAACGCCTGCAATTGCCCGAACGGCTCGCCGCTCAGCAGCGTCTTGATAAATTGTACGACGGAAATTGCGAACAGGACAAAATTGGCGAACCAATATATGACCCCGTAAAGGATCAGATAAATTAATCTTGTCCAAGTCGTATTTGATTTGACGTGGTTTTTGACATCGTCTGTCATATGTCGCACCCCTTGCTGGTTGTCTGTAAGTTACAGGCAACAACCCTGGCGACCAACCGGTTAAAGCCAGCGCCGGACCTTGGCCCTATACGCAAGATATTCCTTACCGAACTTATCTTCAAGGTAGGCCTCTTCCTTCATGATCACATAATAATGAATGATGAAGAGGCAGGGGATGAGAAGAATGATGGCGGTCCAACTTGCAGCGGCCGTTGAAATACCTGCGTAAGCTATTGCCATGGAAAGGTAAATCGGGTTTCGTGAATATCTGTAAATGCCATTGGTGATAATCTGTGTTGTCGGTTTCCAGGGTTCCAGATGTGTCTTTGCCCGGTGGAATTTTTCTGCGGATAACAGTAACAGGGCAAGGGCGGCAAGAAAAAGGATCGCCCCGGCAATTGTGAAGGGCAGGGGCGGCAGAACACCGCGTATCCAGCCGGAATCAAGCAATAGCCCGGCGACCAGAAACGTGAGGAAAATGAGGGGCGGTGGTATGCGTACGCCTGCGTGATCGGGTTTTGCCACTTATCGGCCTCCTCTCATAGTCGAGCGCTCTCTTCCCTTCATTCCTGCGTCAGCGCGGGACATTGTCAGCCAGAAAATCGATGGCAGCTTGAACGCCACCCTTTCCGTGCGGCACGCCCAGCGCACGGAAGCTCATTTCAAGTGTCCCGAGCGTCCCCAGCATCATGGGAGCATTGAGATGGCCCATATGGGCAATGCGCAAGGCCTTACCGCTCAGACCGGAAATGCCGAGTCCGATCACCAAACCGCATTTTTCAAGACAATAGTCATGGATGGCGGGAATCAGATCGCCATTGCGAAGGAGTACGGTGGTAACGGAGTTTGCCCGCTGCTCCGGCGCGGGAATGTTGAAAGACAGCTCCCCGGCTTCCGACCATTTGCTGACGGCGGCGCGGGTAGCGCCCGCCAGTAGCCGGTGACGTTCGAATATGGCATCGAGGCCTTCGCTACGGATCATATCGAATGATTTCTGCAGCCCGAACAGGTGGTGCACAGGCGGCGTCCCGGCATAGCTCCGGTAATGTTCGCTTGCCTGGCGGGCGGTCCAGTCCCAGTAGGCGGTGCGCAGATTTGCCGTTTTGTGACGTTCGAGCGCTTTGTCGCCGGCGACAACAAAACTGACGCCGGGAGACATCATCAGGCCTTTCTGGCAGGCGGCAACGGTCACATCAACGCCCCAGTCATCCATGCGATAATCCATCGTGCCGAGAGAGGCGATGGTGTCCACCATGAAGAGAGCCCCGTGACCCACATTGTCAATGGCCCGCCGCAGGGCGGAGATATCATTCATCACGCTGGAGGCGGTATCGACCTGCACCACCAGAACCGCTTTTATCTCGCCCTTGGTATCCGCCCTGAGACGGGCTTCGAGCAGGGCCGGATCAACCGCCTTATGATAGGTGCCGGGCAACACTTCGATATTGAGGCCAAGCATATTCCCGGCATCCCCCCAGCCAACGGCGAAGGAGCCGCTTTCCAGCACGAGAACCTTGTCTCCCCGGCTCAGGACATTCGTAAGCGCCGCTTCCCAGGCGCCATGGCCATTGGCGATATATATAAAGGGCGTGCCAGAGGATCGGGTGATCATTTTCAGATCTTCCTTCAGCCGGTTTGTGATGTCGACCAGTTCACCTTTGCGGATATCCACTGCGGGGCGATGCATGGCGGACAGCACTGCGTCCGGGACGGTGGTGGGACCCGGAATGCTCAAAAACTGGCGGCCGTTGCTGACACTCATGGCGTTACTTTCCTGATCTGAATTCCCAATTAAGGCGTAAGTTTATTCGCTTTTAACCGGCGGGCAATGGCAAATTTTCAGGGCCCCAGACATTCAGCTGATCCGGCTGCCTTGCCGTTCCCTGCCGGTCCGCTCCGTCCAGACCATAACGAGGATCGCCAGCAGACCGAGCGCCGAAAGACTGATGGTCATGGGGATCAGCGTGCCGTTGAAAAGTTGCGCAATCACGGTGCCAAGACCCATCGACATGAAGGTCGTAAGCGATCCGATAACCGCGGCGGCAACTCCGGCAATATGGCCGAGGGGTTCCATCGCCAGCGCGTTGAAATTACCAAACAGAATGCCGAAGCAAAAAAAGACTCCAGTCAAAAACACCACCAGGGACCAGAAGGGTGGGATCCCGCCCCAGTAAAGGGTGAAGAGGGTGTACAGGATGGAAAAGGCCGTCAGCCCGGTAAGGGAGATGGATGAAAGCCGGTACATTCCGAAGCGGACAACAAGGCGGGCGTTCAGAAAGGAGGAAATGCCGAGCGCAAGGGCAAGCGCGCCGAAATAAACCGCAAACATATCGCCGACCTTGTAGACATCCTGAAAGATCTGCTGCGATATGGTGAGATATCCGATAAAGGCGCTGAAAATCAGGCCGGCAACAAGCGTATAGCCGAAGGCGCTGCGAGTTTTGAAAACCTCTTGAACGGCGCGCCAGATGCGGCTGAGCGAAAGCGGAACGCGCCGTTCGGGCGGCAATGTTTCCTGTTGCCGCAATCCGAACCAGACCAGTGTGGCGACCCCGAGCAGGAACAGCGCGAGAAAAATGATCCGCCAGCCGGCAACGAAAAGGATAAGCTGGCCAAGAGACGGAGCCAGGACGGGCACCAGAATGAAAACCGTCATTACCAGCGAGACGAACCGCGCCATCTGGCGCCCTTCATACTGGTCGCGGATCAGGGCGAGAGAGACAATTCTCGGTGAGGCAACGCCAATTCCCTGCAAAAATCGGCCGATCAGCATCATCGTGAAGTTACTGGCAAAGATGGAGAGAAGGCAGCCGACAAGAAACAGGCCAAAACCGAAATAGATGACAGGTTTGCGTCCTGTGCTATCGGAGATGGGGCCATAGAAAAGTTGACCGATGGCAAGACCGAGAAACAATGCGGCGATGATGTATTGGCGATCATTCGGATTGGCCGCCTGCAAATCCGTACTGATTTCGGAAAGGGCCGGAAGCATGACATCAATTGAAAGCGCGACCATTGATATCATCAGGGCAAGCAGGACAACCTGTTCGGCAAATCCGGGCTTTCCGGAGGGCGCGCTTTTTTCGTTACTCATCATTTCGGCTTTATTGGTTGTTCAGGATCGCGGGGAACATGGCTTTCGGCCTGCGTGGCAGGCGGATCGCTCAGTATGACGCATATTATAGCCGACTTTTCTGACGTCTGAACAGACTGTTTTTCATCAAACAGATTTTGGGCCTTAGAAAATAATTTGCCTTCGGCTGAGCGGTGTGTTTTTCCATTTCCTAATACACGAATAGTAGTTAATCTCTTTCCATGCTGGTGGGAGTTTCCGGTTCAATATAACCAATAATAGGGAAGCGGCATGACTGGGGAAAATCAAATGCGGCCGCAAAGCGGCCTGAATGCGCTTCTGGCGCGCACGCCTTTCTTTTACGGCTGGGCTGTTGTGGCCATCATCTTCATTACAATGGGCATTGGCGTCAATGTGCGAACGGCCTACTCATTGCTGTTTCCGGCTATTCTCAATGAATTCGGCTGGGACCGGGCGACAACGGCGGCGGCATTTTCCATTGGCTTTGTCGTCGGCGCCCTGCTCGCGCCCGTCATTGGCAAACTCCTTGAATTTATTGCACCGCGGTTCATGATTTCGGCGTCGGCCATTCTCGTCAGTCTCGGGCTGGTGCTGTCCACGTTAGCAACCGAACCCTGGCATCTCTATCTGACACTGGGGATCCTTGTGGTCGGATCGGGGATCGTCATGACCTATGTCGGACATTCCATGTTCCTACCGAACTGGTTCCAGCGCAGACGCGGACTTGCAGTCGGCATTGCTTTCTCGGGCGTTGGCATCGGCGCCATCATTCTGATGCCGATCATACAGGAGACGATCAGCACCAATGGCTGGCGGGAAGCCTGCTGGCTGATGGCGGGTCTGCTGATGATCATCGTGCTGCCGCTCAATTTCTTTTTGCAGCGCAAGCAGCCATCCGATATCGGATTGCATCCTGACGGCGATTCCGCTCCCGGCGAGGCACAGACCGCCGCACAGCAGGCCGCCGCAGATCCGGTTGTTGATCATGGTTGGGTCAATACCGACTGGACATTGCCCAAAGCCGTGAAAACCGGTTGCTTCTGGTGGCTGGCGCTGGCCTGTGCCAGCGGTCTCTATGTCTGGTACGCTGTCCAGATTCACCAGACAAAATATCTGATCGAAATCGGCTTTTCGGATATTGCGGCGGCATCCGCCCTCGGACTTGTTGGGCTTGCCGGTGTGATCGGCCAGATCTATCTCGGTAATCTCTCTGACAAGGTCGGCCGGGAATGGGTCTGGACACTCTCCATGGCGGGATTTATTTTAAGTTGCATCCTGTTACTGGTCATGGAAAATATACCGAGCGCCGTCATGATGTATGCCATGGTGATCCTGCAAGGTGGCTTGGGATATGGCGTGGCAACCGTTTTCGGCGCGATGCCGGCCGATCTGTTCCAGGGCCGGGGCTATGGCCTGATATTCGGGGTGGTCAGTACGCTGGCTCTTTTCGGTGGGGCAATCGGCCCATGGCTGACAGGCTTCTTTTATGATCAGGCCGGCAATTATCATCTGGCCTTTTATGTCATACTTGGCATGTCTGTGCTGTCGATTTTGTCCGTTTGGCTGGCCGCGCCGCGCAAGAAACGTCTCGTTGCCGGGCAGGCCAGGAAGCGGGCGATGATGCTTATGGCGGCGGAAAATAGGTAATGATGCGGTTAGGGTAGGGAATGGTTGAAAAGAGAAAGATTGCCGTTGTCACAGGCGCGGGCGCAGGCATTGGCCGGGCAGTGACGCTGACACTTTTGAAAAGCGGATACAAAGTCGCACTCGCCGGGCGAAACCGCAAAACGCTTCAGGAAACGCTGGACCTCGCCGGGCCCGGCGCCGATCATGGTCTCGTGGTGCCGACGGATGTGTCAGATCCGAAGGCGGTCGATGCCCTGTTCAACATGGTGACGGAGAAATTCGGTCGGCTTGATCTCTTGTTCAATAATGCCGGGGTCGGCGCCCCGCCAGTACCCGTGGATGAGCTGGGCATAGATGTCTGGCAGAAGGTGGTGAATACCAATCTGAACGGCGCCTTCTATTGCGCGCGGGCGGCCTTCGGAATGATGCGACACCAGTCGCCCATGGGCGGGCGGATCATCAATAATGGTTCCATCTCGGCGCATGTTCCGCGGCCCTTCAGTGTCGCCTATACGGCCACCAAGCATGCAGTTACCGGCATCACCCGTACCTTGTCGCTGGACGGGCGCGCCTATAATATTGCCGTAGGCCAGATTGATATCGGTAATGCGGCGACCCCCATGACAAAGGCCATGCAGCAGGGGGTGTTGCAGGCCAATCTATCAGTTGCCGCAGAGCCGGTGATGGATGTGGAGAATGTCGCCTCTGCCGTTCTTTACATGGATAGCCTGTCACTGGACGCCAATGTTCCGTTCATGACCATCATGGCGACAAATATGCCCTATATCGGCAGGGGATAAGCGGGGTTTAAATTCACAAAAGGATACCTATATCTGGAACAATCGTTCCAATATTATATGTAGAAAGGTCATTCCGATGTCCAAGATTCGTGAAGTCAGCCGTGTTATCCTCTCGCAGGTAGCCTCCGACGGTGCTGGCGTGAAGCTGCGCCGTTCCATCGGCGGCAGTCAGATATCGGATCTGGACCCTTTCCTGCTGCTTGACAATTTCGGTACTGAAAATCCCGATGAATATATCGCAGGTTTCCCGTGGCATCCGCATCGCGGATTTGAGACCGTGACCTATATGATCGACGGCCAGATGCGGCACAAGGATTCAATGGGGTCGGAAGGTATTCTCGGGCCCGGCAGCGTGCAATGGATGACCGCCGGTCACGGCATCATTCATTCGGAAATGCCGGAGCAGAAGGAAGGCCGGATGAGCGGTTTCCAGCTTTGGGTCAATCTGCCGGCGAAAGACAAGATGTGCACTCCCCGGTATCAGAATATCGATCCGGAATATGTACCGACTGTGAAACTGGATGGCGTCGATCTGCGCATTATCGCCGGAATTGTTGATGGTCCTGAAGGGCTGGTCGCTGGGCCGGTGACGGGCGTTGCAACGGATCCTGTTTATCTCGATGTGAGTCTTGCGCCGGGTGGCAGCTATGAACATGCCATCCCCGAAGGACATACGGCTTTCGTCTATGTTTTTGACGGAACCGTCGCGGTCAGCGGCAAGGAAGTGGAGGAAAATAATCTCGCGATCCTTGCAGACGGCGATCACGTCAAACTATCGAGCGGGAAGGGCGGACGCGCCATTCTGGTGGCTGGGCGCCCGCTCGGAGAACCGGTGGCGAGGTATGGACCGTTTGTCATGAATACGCCTGCGGAAATCGAGAAGGCAGTTCGTGATTTCCAGACAGGAAATTTCCTGCTACACTGAAAACCGCCGGGGAAGGGACGCGCCTTCCCCGGATTATTGCAATCGTCACCCAGAGAATGACGGAAGGTAACGAATAGATGACCCACGATATTTCCTCCCCCCTTAAGCTTCCTTGCGGCGTAACCGTCAAGAACCGGATTGCCAAAGCCCCGATGACGGAAGGGCTGGCCGATCCCATGAACCGGGCGACGGATCGGCATGTTCGCCTTTATCGCAAATGGGCGGAAGGGGGCGCTGCTATTCTGATTACCGGCAATGTGCAGGTGGATCGCCGGTATCTGGAACGGCCGGGCAATGTCGTAGTTGACCGGAATGGGGGCCTTGAAGAGCTTCGTGCTTTTGCGGCGGCGGGGACCGTCAACAATACGCTGCTCCTCATGCAGATCAGTCATGCCGGAAGACAAACGTCGGTGCGGGTGAACCCGCATCCCGTGGCGCCCTCCGATATTGGCCTTGCCTTGCCGGGTAACGCCTTTGGCGTGCCGCGCGCCCTTGAGCAGGAGGAGATTGAGGATATCATCCGCCGCTTTATCCATGTGGCGGAAGTTGCAAAGGAAACCGGCTTTTCCGGTGTGCAGCTACATGCGGCGCATGGTTATCTGATCTCGGAATTCCTGTCGCCGCTTGCCAACCGGCGGACGGATCAATGGGGTGGAAACCTTGAAAACCGGGCGCGGCTTTTGCGCCGGATTGTGCAGGGCGTTCGTGCGGCCGTCGGACCGGCGTATCCTATCTCGGTAAAGCTCAATTCATCGGATTTCCAGCAGGGCGGGTTTGATCTGGAAGACTGTTTGCAGGTGGTCAAATGGCTGGAGGAAGACAGCGTTGATCTGCTCGAAATTTCCGGCGGTAATTATGAAAACCCGGCCATGATGATCGGCACGCGGGGAAAGGACGAAATTCGCGACAGCACCATCGCGCGGGAGGCCTATTTCCTTGAATATGCCAAAAGCATCCGTGCCGCTACAAAAATTCCTCTCATGGTGACGGGCGGCTTTCGCAGTCGGGTGGCGATGGATGCGGCGCTGCAAAGCGGCGATGTGGATATCATCGGGATCGGCCGCCCTCTGTGTGTTGATCCCGATGCGCCGAACCATCTGCTCACCTCCCCGGCGGCGGGCGCGGTTGCCTATGAGCAGAATATCTCGCCCTCGAAGGCCGCGCTGGGCTGGTTTTGCCTGAATATCATTCGCCTTGCCGATGGGAAAGAGGCTGATCCGGACATGACCGGCGAGGAAGCGATTACCGCCTATCTCGAAAATGAAGAAAAGACAGCTGCTGCTATGAAAAATGTAAATCTAAATTAACCGGTTAATTTAGATTTACATTGTTTTGCAGAATCAGTTTCAATCAATTGCAGCTTTGCCGACTCTTTAAATAGTAAAGCTGATCTTTTCGAAACTGTAAATTTTCGAGGTTTGCTTTTGCCTCGTCGTTATTGTCAGCCGCGAATGCAGGGAAGATAAACAAGGCGCCTAAGTACCCAACAATCTGGTTCTTTGTACGATCTCCCTTAATCACCAATTCGTTGTCCTCGATAGCTTCATTGACTTGGATAAGCTCAGAGTTCAGATCGGGGCATGTCTTGGAAAGATCACTTTCATTTATTTTAAGGGACTGTAGAATCTCGGCATCTGCTTTATTTACCCAGCTGATCGGAAGGTCAGGAGCCGATCTGGCGCAGCTAACCAAAAACAGCACCGTCAGCGGAACTAGAATATATCCGCGCAATAGTCTTTCATAGGCAATCCGCATAGCGTGCCAATTATTCTTTAAATAATTGAATGACAGGAAAATCACTTGTTGAAGGCTACTGCGCGCCCTTTTCCTTCCAGAGCTCCCCAACTGAAAAAGGAAACGCCAACGGAGCCATGTCGGACAAAAATGACGGCATCTGCGCCCATCTCAGCGGCTTTTTCCTTGAGTGCTTCATTCACCATTTCCGGCGTTGGGTCGGCATTGAATATGGTCGTTTTGTTCACCGTTACTTCAATATCGCCAATTACAGAATACATCTTGTCTGTAATATCGCCTTCAGTGATAATTATTTTTGATGGATCTGTTTTATCGGTCTCCGAAACACTCGCAATTTCAACCGCCTTGCCATCTTTCGTGACTTGTGAGTCAGACCAGGCGGAGCAAGCAGAAACGAGAAACATCAATGAAAATAATACAATGGCCTTTTTGAGCATTTTAAACCTACAGATTTTGATCACAATAAAAGAAACTTATAGGAAATTTAAATTCGTTTGAAACAATAAATACGTGTGTATCGATTTGCAAGAAAAAATATGCGTATTATCTATATAAAATTAAAACTCTAAATTTAATCTTCTGATCGTGGTCAATGTAGTTTTGGGCGAGTAGGATAGGTTTGCGCGTCATTCATAGGGGAGAAGGAACCCTCGCCGAATCACCCGTCATTGATTAGGCGTATTGCAATTGCAAATCTATCGGATCGGCATTTTTCTGCTGCCATAATGTCTGGCCGGAGAGCGATATGCTGCTCTGGTTCGGGGCGTATTTTCCCTTCCTGTCACTCTTCTGGTTTATTTTGGAAGGGGCTGTTATCGGCCTTGTCATGGGGTATTCCGCAACGAAATTCGGCGGTGAAGGTAAGGCGGCGGTGGCGGAACGGCCTCTATAACCGGGTTATTAAAGGCCACCCGAGGCAGGTTGTTATTTCTGTCGCATAATCTCCTTTTCGACAGCTTCAAGACGGTCCTTGCCGAAATACATTTCATCGCCAACGAAAAAGGTCGGTGCGCCGAAGCAGCCCCGTTCGGCGGAGCTGCTGGTGTTGGCGATCAGCTTGTCTTTCACCGACTGTTCCTGTATCCGCTCCAGAATATGCGCGCCGTTGAGGCCCGCCGCATCGAGGGTTTCAATGATGACGGCGGGGTCGTCCATCTTTTTGCCTTCTTCCCACATGGCGGTCAGCATGGCGTCCACATATGCAGGCGCATTGCCTTCTTCCTCCGCCACGATTGCGCCGCGCATCATCTGCACGGTATTGACAGGGAAATGCGGGTTCATCCGGAATTTTGCGAGGCCGTGCTCCTTTATGAAGCGCTGCATTTCAAGGCGCATATATGCCATCTTGTGCGGAATGTCCGCGAACTGCTGGATTGGCGAGATATTGTTGGTCAGCTTAAAAACGCCGCCCAGAAGAATCGGGAAATAGGTGAATGAAACGCCAGTGCGCTTTTCAATGCCGGGAATGACCTTGTGCGCCAGATAACAGTTGGGGCTTCCAAAATCGTAATGATATTCAACTTTCAATGTTCCCTCCCTTATATGTCAGCTATGCGTCTCTCGCGCTCCAATCGGCTGCGTCTCAACTCCCTGTGAGATATATAGGTAGCCGATCCGATAATCACAGCGCCGCCGATCAGAACGAAAGGATCGAGCGGATCTCCAAACAACAGAATGCCGAGGATCGTCGCCCAGATCAATTGCAGGAAATTGAGCGGCTGGGTCAGCGTGATGGGCGCCGCCTGAAGGGCCCGTGTCATTGTATAATGGCCGAGTGTGGCAACCACTGCCGCGAGCGCGAGCCACAGGAACTGTTCCAAAGTCGGTGTTTGCCATTGAATAATGGTGGCCGGGATGAGCGTGATCGTGCAACCGACAGACAGCATTCCAACGATGATGGTCGAGCTTTGCGTTTCCGTCAGCTTTTTGGCGATGACAAAGGACGCGGCAAAAAGCGGCGCCGCACAAAGCTGAGCGATCTGGCCCAGATTGATATCCTGAAAACCGGGCCGAAGAATGATCAAAGTTCCAAGAATGCCGCAGAGCACGCCAAGTATACGCGGTAGCTGTAGCCGTTCCCCGAGGAAAAGTGCGGCGCCGATGGTAATAAAAATAGGAGAGACGTAACCGATTGCGGTTACTTCGGCCATGGGTATATGCGCCATAGCGTAAAACCACAGGGCAACGCCAATTCCGTGAAACAGGCCCCGCAGCAGGAACAACCCGGTGTCTTTTCGACTGACATACCCCGGCCAGTTTTTGATTACCATTGGCAGGATGATCAGGGTGCCGAGGAAATAGCGTAGAAACGCGGATTCCGCTGCGGGGAGCGCCCCGCCGAGATAGCGAACGATCCCGTTCATGGCGACGAACAGGAAAGTCGTCAGAATCATCCAGGATATGCCCTGCAGGGTCGTGCTGTTCTTGAGGGACTCAGAAATTGTCACCTGCGTGCCTTTTCTTATGATTATTAGGACGCCCTGTTGACGACCCTGGCCCGATTTCAACTGAATTATTTCAGAGCATTCTAAATCGCGCCCCCGGCTTTGACTACATTATTTAATGCGACTCAAAATATACAGGGATTTATCCCAGCCCGGAGAAATTAATTCATGGGCGGAATAGACACCGGCCGGACTAGTTCATTAATATCCCCCGGTGCGCCTCCTTCCCCCAGAGCTCTTCTACTCTTGCGTCCCGGCCACAGCTGAAGCGGTAGTATGTATACCGGATAGGGTTTTTGTTGTAATAGTCCTGATGGTAATCCTCAGCCGGATAAAATGTCGTCGCGGGTCGGATTGCTGTGACTATTGGATGGGGGAGCTGTCCGGATTGTTCCAGGGTCACTTTCGACTGGGTTGCAATTTCATTTTGCGCGTCGGATGTGGTGAAAATAGCAGTTTTATAGCTCTCTCCCCGGTCGCAGAACTGGCCGCCGTCATCGGTGGGGTCGACGCTTCGCCAGAAGATTTCCAGCAGCTTGTCATAGGAAATGATGGCGGGATCGAAAGTGATTTTTACCGCTTCAATATAGCCGGTCCCACCTGCGGATACCTGTTTGTAGGTGGGGTTGGGGGCCTCTCCGCCGATATATCCGGAAACCGTTGAAACAACGCCCGGAACATGATCGAAATCCGATTCCACACACCAGAAGCACCCGCCTGCGAGGATGGCTGCTTCCTCCGCTGCGTAGCTGTAAGAAGACGGCAGAAATGCCGTCAACAGAAACAGCACTGCCGTAAATGAGGCTGGTAAGGCGGGAAATATTGTCTGTCGCATAGAGGTGGTCCATCTGAATGTTGCAGATATAGGGAATTGTGGTGCAGCCGAGGTGGAAAGGCCAGCCAATAAAACCGGAACTCCATCACAATGCCGTTTAAGCCACCCTCGCCGTTCGTGTCAGGAGACTTCCTCCTCCCTCCGGATGTATTTGGTTTTTATAACCTCTTGTTAATTTTTCTTCGCTAATAGTCGGTTATGAAAACAACCACCGGGAGTTTAGGTTAATATGTTCGGGATAATAAAAAAACAGTGGTTCAACGGTCTAAAGGCGTCCGTTACCAGCAAAAAACAGGCTTCTGGTGACGCGAAATTTGGCATTGGTCCCCGCCTCATCGCCTCATTCTCCATCGTTGCCGTCTTGACGGTTGCAATCTCCGCTGTGAGCTGGTTCAGCCTTGGCAGGCTGACTGCGGCAGAGAAAGATCTGATAGAACAGAAGCTCCCGGCGATCACACTGGCCCTCAATCTCGCCAATGAAACTACTGCGCTTACTGCTGCAACACCGCAGCTTAGCGGCGCGATGAGCGAGGCGGAACGCCTCCAGAGCTATAAACGTATTACCGTTTCCGCCAACCAGGCGACAGAACGGCTTGATGCGCTACGTGAATATATGAATGACAATGCCTCCTTGAAGGAAATCAATGACGGGCTGGTTCAGATTCAGGACAGCCTGACCCGGCTGAATGATCAGGTGCATACGCGCCTTGAACTTGCCGCGCGCCTTGAGACGGTTACGCCGAAGCTGGAAGAAGCCCGTAATATTCTCGATACGGGGCTGACCCCGTTTTTGCTTCCGCTGCGGTTACGGATGATCCAGAATTCCGACAAGTGGAGCGATACATTGACCACGGCTCTCGAACAGGCCGCCAATGATGTCAAACCCGAATATGACACCTCCAGCCTGTCGACAGAAGCAATGAGCGTTCTGTCCTTGCAGGAAGATGTTTTCACATTCAAGAGCAGCGGTTTCCAGATGCTCAACCTGCTGGCCGCAGGCGCGCAGGCGACGACGATAGAGGGGGTGCGCGATTTCGAAGCCGTTTTCCTTGCCTCCATCTCCACCATGGGCGGGCCGCTAAGTTCCATTGAAGAGCAGACCGGTGTCGAAAAAGCCAAGCAGCTATCCAGCCTGTTTCAGGATTTTCTTGAAATGGGTGTGAAGGATAACAGTGATGCATCCGTCAATGTTTTCCAGACGCGTGTGCAGGAGCTCGAAGCGGCGCAGGCGGCCGACAAGATTGTCGATGAAAGCCAGTTTCTTGCGGGCGCCCTTGTTCAGAATGTTCATACCTTTACATCCGAGGTACAGGGATCATTTGCCTCCGCAACGGCTGCTAATCAGCGGTTGGCCGACACGACGAAAATTACGCTTATCATCTGTGCAGTGAGCGCCTTGCTGGTGACCATTCTCATCGGGCTGTTCTATATACGCCGGAATATCATCCGGAGACTGCTGTTGCTCGTCGCTTCTGCGGATCGCCTGTCACAAGGGGATCTGAATGCCGAGATTTATCGGGACGGCAATGACGAGATTGCCCGGATGGGCCGCGCGCTGGTCGGCTTCAGGGATACGGCGCGGGATGCCGAGAAGGCACGCAATGAAGCCGAAGAAGAACGGCGCAAACGCGAAGAGGAAAAGAGCCGCAGTGAAGCGGAACAGCGGGAAGCGGAGCGGGCGGCCCGGGAAGAGCGCGAGCGTCTGGCCCGTGAAGCGAACGAAACCAAGGAGCGGGAGCGTAACCAGCTGGCGGATACGTTTGAAGGCAGCGTTAAGCATCTCGTCGAGAAATTTGCCGCCGCTGCTGCGGAAATGTCAAAGATGTCGAAATCAATGTCCGTATCGGCGGATGATACGGCCGGACGGACCACGACGGTTGCCTCCGCCTCGGATCTTGCGACGTCCAGTGTGAATGCCGTTGCAACCGCGACGGAAGAGCTGACGGCTTCTATTAGTGAAATCAGCCGTCAGGTCAGCGATGCCGCCTCGATTGCCGGCGAGGCCGTGTCGGAAGCCGAGAGGACAAATATGATGGTGACGTCGCTTAACGAGGCGGCCTCACGGATCGGCGCCGTGGTTGATCTGATCAATAATATTGCCGGACAGACTAATCTTCTCGCGCTGAACGCCACGATCGAGGCCGCCCGTGCGGGTGATGCCGGTAAAGGCTTTGCCGTTGTCGCCAGCGAGGTCAAAAATCTTGCCGCCCAGACGGCGCGGGCAACGGAAGAAATTTCGGAACAGATCAAGGCCGTGCAGGAGGAGACGGGTAATGCGGTTGGCGCGATTGGCGGGATCACCCAGACAATCGGCAAAATCAACAGCATCGCGACCATGATCTCCGCGGCGGTGGAAGAGCAGGGGGCCGCGACCGACGAGATTTCACGTAGCGTCCGCCAGGCGGCGGACGGCGCGCAGGAAGTGTCGCAGAATATCAATCTGGTCAAAGATGCCGCTGTGTCCACCGGGGAAACGGCCCAGGAAGTCCAGGGCGTCTCCAATGAACTCGCAAAAGAGGTGATGGATCTTGATCGGGAGGTTGAAGGCTTCCTGAAAAAGATACGCGCAAAATAAGTAATCAGGTAATTTATATTATTACTTGTTTATGCTTATATAAATTGAATGGGCCGCTTTACTATTTTATATGCGAATATTTCTTAGTAAAGCGGCCCATTGTAAATGATTGAAAATCAAACGGTTTAAAGCCGGGGCGATAAATTTTCCTCTAGCCAAACACAGAAATATCAGGCACAGTTACCCGCAAATAACGAATAAAGAACGTTTTTAACTGGGAGGGTGGACGCCTAGGCGTCCGGAAGCGTTTCATATGTCGTGTGATATGCATCTGGAAGCGTATGCATCCATAAGCTGTGATTGGAAAAAAATTTAAACCTTGAAACATCTGCGGATGTTTCGGCGTCAAATGCCCTTATGAGTGTCCGGGATGTCAGTGTGCATTTCGGCGGCATTGTCGCCCTTGATGGCGTCTCATTTGATATTGCTCCAGGCCAGATCGTCGGATTGATCGGGCCGAATGGGGCGGGGAAGACGACGCTTTTCAACTGTATCAGCCGACTTTATAACGTCAATTTCGGGGATATCCTGTTCTGCGGGGAATCAATCCTGAAAAGTCCGGTTCATAAAATGAGCTCAATCGGGATTGGCCGGACGTTTCAGAATCTTGCCCTGTTTTCCAACCTGAGCGTCCTCGACAATATCATGATTGGCGGGCATTCAACGGCGAAATCGGACTATCTCAGCAATGCCCTGCACTTGCCCTGGACCCGGCGGGAAGAGCGGGAGTTGCGGCGCCGGGCACTGGAAATGCTGCGTTTCATGGAGTTGGAAGATACCGCTCTACATCGCATCGGCGATCTGTCCTTTGGTATCCAGAAACGGCTGGAGGTTGCCCGGGCGTTGCTCGGGCGGCCGAAACTCCTGCTGATGGACGAACCGGCGGGCGGCCTCAACCACAATGAGCTTTCCCTGCTTGTCGATACGATCCGCCGGATCCGGGATGAATTCGGCACCACGGTCCTGCTGGTGGAGCATCATATGGGGCTGGTGATGGAAGTGTCCGAAAAGGTCATCGCCCTCAATTTCGGACGAAAGCTTGCCGAGGGGGCGCCAGCGGAGATTCAGCGCCATCCCGATGTGATTGAGGCTTATCTGGGGACGGGCAAAAAATGAGTCATTTACTTGAGGTAAAAGGGCTGCATGCCTCCTATGGGCCGACAAAGGTACTAAACGGGCTGGATTTCAGCTTGGAAAAAGGCGGGGTGACGACCATTCTGGGCGCCAATGGCGCCGGGAAAACCACAACGTTGCGGGCGATCAGCGGCATGGTGACCCGGAGCGGGGAAATCAAGCTGGAAGAAACAGATATCGGCGCCATGGCGACGGCGGATATTACCCGTCAGGGGATAGCGCATGTGCCGGAGGGACGCGGCACCTTCGTCCGCATGTCGACGGAGGATAACCTCAATCTTGGCGCCTATAGCCGGAATGACAAGGCCGGAATTGCTGAAGATATCGAGCGGGTATACAGCTATTTTCCGATTTTGAAGCAACGGCGAACCCAGCAGGCGGGAACGCTGAGCGGCGGGGAAGCGCAGATGTTGGCCGTTGGTCGGGCGCTGATGCTGCGGCCGCGGCTGTTGCTGCTTGATGAGCCATCGTTCGGCCTGGCGCCGCTGATCGTCCAGGAACTTTTCGCCATCCTCAAACGGATCAATGTCGAGGAAGGGGTGAGTATGCTGCTGGTCGAGCAGAACGCGGCGCTGGCGCTTGAGATGGCGGATCATGCCTATCTTCTGGAAACCGGAAATATTGTCATTTCGGGCACCTCGCAGTCCATTTTGGAAAATGAGACCGTTCGCCGGTCCTACTTAGGATATTAGGAAACATTCCCATGGATCTATTTCTGCAACAGATACTGACCGGGATTGCAAATGGCGCAATTTATGCCTGCCTGGCGCTCGCGGTTGTGATGATCTATCAGGCAATCGATCATTTCAACTTCGCGCAGGGCGAAATGGCGATGTTCAGCACCTATATCTGCTGGTCATTGATTGCGGCGGGCGTCCCATACTGGGCCGCCTTTTTTATTACGATTATTGTCTCGTTCCTGGGCGGTTTGGCGATTGAGCGGATTATCATCAAACCGCTGCATCATGCGCCGGTGCTGAGCCATATCGTTGTCTTCATCGGGCTTATCGCGATTTTTAACAGTACGGCGGGTGCCATCTGGGATCATACCATCAAGACGTTCCCCTCGCCCTTTCCAAGCGGTTCTTTCGGGGGTCTGATCGGGCTGCATGAAGTCGGGATGTTTTTTGTGACGCTGATCCTGCTGCTGGCAATCTTCAGCTTTTTCAAATTCACGCGGGTCGGCATGGCGATGCAGGCGGCGGCGGCCAACCCGGTATCGGCGGAGCTGGTGGGTATCCGTGTCGCCTGGATGCTGGCACTGGGATGGGGGCTGGCGGCGGCCATCGGGGCTGTCGCGGGCATGATGATTGCGCCGATTGTCTTTCTTGATCCGAACATGATGCTCGGCATTCTGCTCTATGGCTTTGCGGCGGCTATTGTCGGCGGCATTTCAAGCCCGGGCGGCGCCGTTGCGGGGGGCTTTCTGGTCGGCATCATCGAAAATCTGGCGGGCACCTATATTCCGGCGATCGGCAGCGAACTGAAGCTGACGGTCGCGCTGGTCCTGATCGTGACCGTCCTTTTGTTCAAGCCCAATGGCTTGTTCGGTAAAACCATTGTGACAAGGGTGTAATGACATGGCTGATGATGCAGAGGTGAAAATGGATCCGCGGCTGACTGTCGGCGCCAGAATACCGTTCAAATGGGTTACGATTTTTGTCGTGATTGGCGTGATTTTACCGTTTTTTATAGACGGCTACACAACGTTTCAGGCGACCCTGGTCATGATCTATGCGATTGCGATTCTGGGTCTCAACCTGCTGACCGGGTTTAACGGACAGTTTTCGCTGGGCCATAGCGCCTTTTACGCCATCGGGGCCTATACGGCGGCCATTTTGTATTTTCATTATGGCTGGCCGGTGTATGCGACCATTCCGGTTGGCGGTATTGTCTGCTTCGTGGCGGGGTTTCTCTTCGGGCTGCCGGCGCTGCGTCTTGAAGGGCTTTATCTGGCGCTTGCCACCTTCGCTCTCGGGATTGCCATTCCGCAGATTTTGAAATCCTCGCATCTGGAGGAATTGACTGGTGGTGTGCAGGGGCTTGATGTTTTTCGCCCTGCGGTTCCGGAAATGCTGCCGCTGACCATGGATCAGTGGTGGTATTTGATTGTCTTTGTGATCATGCTGTTCATGTTCTGGGTTGCCTGGAACCTGATTAACAGCCGGACCGGCCGGGCGATGATGGCCATTCGCGACAATTCAATTGCTGCCAGGTCCATGGGCGTCAGTGCCTCTCTCTATAAATCGCTTACCTTCGGGGTCAGCGCCTTTTATACAGGGGTTGCCGGGTCCCTGTCGGCAATTATCATAGAATTTGTTGCGCCGGACAGCTTTACATTCCAGCTTTCTATCTTGCTGTTTATCGGCATGGTGGTTGGCGGCACGGGATCCATCTGGGGGGCCCTGTTCGGCGGCCTCTTTATTCTGGTCATTCCGAATTTTGCGGAAGAAATCTCCACGGGTCTTTCCTACGCGATTTTCGGCATTATCCTTATTCTCATTATATATGTCATGCCCTCGGGATTTACCGGACTGGTCAATCTCATAAGAGCAAAAATAAGGGGCAGGATCGGGACAACGGGTTGAGTGATTTGTGTAGCCCTCGTCTTCCACAAGGGATCAATACTAACAGGAGGAACAATATGAATACCGGGAGAAAAATAGCGATTACTTTCGCTGCCGTTGCCGCAATGGGCATGGCCGCGACCACGGCAATGGCCGAAAAGATGTATGGACCGGGCGTCACCGATACCAGCATCAAAATTGGTAACACCATGCCCTATAGCGGCCCTGCGGCGGCCTATAGCCAGATTGGCAAATCAATCAATGCCTATTTCAACAAGATCAACAAGGAGAATGGTGGCGTCAATGGTCGCAAGATCGAATTTATTTCGCTCGATGACGGCTACAGCCCGCCAAAAACAAAGGAACAGACCCGTAAGCTGGTCGAGCAGGACGAAGTTCTTCTCGTCTTTCAGGGGCTGGGAACGCCAACCCAATCTGCGGTTCATGCCTATATGAACCAGAAAAAGGTTCCGCAGCTTTTTGTCGCAACGGGCGCGACGAAATGGGGCGATCCTGAAAACTACCCCTGGACTATGGGATGGCAGCCCAGCTACCAGACGGAAGGGCAGCTATTTGGCACCTATGTCCTCAAAAATGTGAAGGATCCGAAAATTGCGATTCTGTATCAGAATGATGACTATGGCAAAGACTATGTGAAGGGCATGAAAGACGTCCTTGGGGACAAGGCGTCCGAGTTGATTGTCGCGGAAGAAAGCTATGAAGTGACCGACCCGACGATCAATTCCCAGATTATCAAGTTGAAAGACAGCGGCGCGAATGTTTTCTTCAATGTTGCCACGCCGAAGTTTGCCGCTCAGGCAATCAAGAAGATTTACGAACTGAACTGGAAGCCGGTGCATTTGAACAATTCGGTTTCGAACTCCGTCGGTGCCGTTTACAAGCCCGCAGGTCTTGAAGAATCAAAGGGAATTATTTCCTTGCAGTACTTCCAGGATGTCACGGATCCCAGCATCTATGACACGGAGCCTTACAAGAAATGGAAGAAGTTCATGGAGGAATATTATCCGGATGGCGATCAGTCCAGCTCCTTCACGGCCTATGGCTATCTTGTCGCCCAGACGATGGAGCAGGTGCTGAAGCAGGCCGGTGATAACCTGACCCGCGAGAATGTCATGAAGGAAGCCGCCAATCTGGACCTGGAGCTGGATATGATGCTGCCTGGCGTCAAGATTCAGACAGGCCCTGACGATTACTTCCCGATTGAGGCGATGATGCCAATTGCCTTCGACGGTGAGAAGTTCGTTCCGGTCGGAGAAGTTGTCTCAGTCAACTAATTAGTTGTACTTTTACAACAAAGCCGGGAGTTTCAGGCTCCCGGCTTTTTTTATGCTGTTATCTCAGGCGCGCGGATCGAGGACAACACGCCCCTTCACTTTACCAGCCTTCAGATCATTCAGGGCGCTGTTTGCGGCGTCCAGCGGCCTCACTTCATAGGGAATAGGGGCAATCTTTCCGGCCTGAACCAGCGCCATCAGCTCATGCATTTCCTCCAGGGTTCCGACATAGGAGCCCTGAATAGTGCGCATCATCAGGGGCAGCATGGCAGTGGAAAGCGGCATCGAGTCCCCGTAAAGCCCAACCGTGATCATATGGCCGCCCTTGCGCAGGCTGTTGAAACCGAAGAGAGCCGTTGTCGGTGCGCCGACAAAATCAATGGCGCCCGCCGCGCCGCCGCCGGTCATTTCCTGAAGCTCGGCAAGGGCCGCTTGCGGATCGCTGTTATCAAGCGTGGCATGGGCGCCGGACTGCCGGGCAATGGCGCGTTTCGTCGCATCGACATCGGCGACGATAATTTTCGCCTTGACGACGCTGGACGCGAAATGCACAGCCGACAGGCCAACGCCGCCCGCGCCGATCAGCAGCAGGTGATCCTCCGCCTTCAGATGGGACAGCTTTTTGAGGGCGCTGTAGGCCGTCAGGCCGGAGCAGGCATAGGTGCAGGCAAGCTCGGTCGGGATGCCATCATAGGGGATCAGATATTTCGTATGCGGCGCAATGACTTCATCCGCATAGCCGCCGTTATATCGGGTGCCGACGGTCTGAGGGGACATGCAGAGCAGCTCGTCCCCCGCCTTGCAGACGGCGCATTTCCGGCACCCGATCCAGGGAAAAACGATGCGCTTATCGCCAATTTCAACACCGGTTGCCTCGGGGCCGAGCGCGGCGACTTCGCCAACGACCTCATGCCCCAATGTGAAGGGAAGCGACATGCGTTGCAGCAGGTCCATTTTCTGACCTTGTCCAAGATCGAAATACCCTTCCCAGATATGCAGATCACTATGGCAGACGCCACAGGCCGTGACCTTCAGCAGGACTTCTGTGCCCTTTGGCTCTGGCGTCGGATAATCCCGCCCCTCCAGCGGTTCGCCAAAATGGATAATTTGTTGGCAATGCATGTTTTTTCCTCCCTTGTTATCATGAATTGACGCAAGGGACATGCTATCCTGATTAGGGGATTTCGGCTACCAATTCGACTGCCGGATATATAATTATTTTGGCATGTGCCGTGTTGCGGGTTCAGGATTGCAAACGTGCTGAGAAGATGTAGTGCCCGTCCTCGATGCCGGTAAAAAAGTCCTTCACCGCCGGATGCGAGACCGGTATGCCGCTGTCATCGAGCAGAAGGTTTTGTTCCGAAACATAGGCTTCATAAGTGGTTTGCGCATTTTCGGCAAACAGATGGTAAAAGGGCTGATCCTTTTTCGGTCGCACTTCTTCGGGAATGGATTCCCACCATTCCTCACTGTTGTTAAAGGTCGGGTCAACATCAAAAATCACGCCCCGGAAGGGATAGATCCGGTGCTTGACGATTTGCCCGATGGCGAATTTTGCGGCTCTGACCTGTGAAACTTTGTCCATAAGTCATGATAATAATGCAGATTACGCCGCGGGCAAGCCCCGATCAGCGTAATCCGGCCAGGTTATCGCCGCAGAAGAAGCCGATCAGACGATGCGGCTGGTTTTATTTCCCCAATAACGGTCGCGGAGCAGGCGTTTATACAGCTTGCCCGTCGGCAAGCGCGGAAGCTGTTCTTCAAAGTCAAAGGATCGCGGGCATTTCTGCGGTGACAGATGCGCCCGGCAGAAAGCATCAAGCTCAGCCGCCAGCTCTGCATCGGGGGAATGCGCCGGCATCGGCTGGATAACGGCTTTGACCTCTTCCCCAAAATCCTCGTTGGGCACGCCGAAAACAGCGGCGTCAGCCACTTTTGGATGGGTGATCAGGAGATTTTCACACTCCTGCGGATAGATATTGACGCCGCCCGAGACAATCATGAAGGTCGCCCGGTCGGTGAGATAGAGGTAACCGTCTTCATCAATATAGCCCATATCACCGACGGTGCTCATCGTGCCATCCGGGGAAAGCGCTTCTTTCGTCCGCTCCGGATCATTGAAATATTCGAATTCCGTTGCCGTCTTGAACCAGACGGTGCCGGATACGCCGAGCGGGCAGGGGTTCATTTCCTCATCCAGAATATGCAAATCGCCCAGCAGCACCTTGCCGACCGAACCGGGATGAGCGAGCCATTCCTCACTGTTGCTAGCCGTGAAGCCGAGCCCCTCCGTCGCGCCGTAATATTCATGAATGATGGGCCCCCACCAGTTGATCATGTCATGCTTTACCTGAACCGGGCAAGGCGCCGCCGCGTGGATTGCAACCTCAAGAGAAGACACATCGGCCTGCTTGCGAATTTCCTCGGGGAGTTTGAGCATGCGTGAAAACATGGTCGGAACGAGCTGGCTATGGGTCACCCGGTATTTTTCGACAAGGCGTAGATACTCCTCCGGGTCGAAACGCTCCATGATAATTACAGTGCCGCCAAAACGGATGACGAAGTTGACGGCGGCCTGCGGGGCGGAATGATAGAGCGGAGCGGGTGAGAGATAGATCATATCCTCCCGATACAGCCACAGTTTTTGCAGGAAGGTATAGAGGGGGATCTGATCCAGCGGATGCGCATCGGGCATGGGGCGCAGAATGCCCTTTGGTTTGCCCGTCGTGCCCGAAGAATACAGCATCGAAAGGCCGAGCCGTTCATTCTCGAGCGGGGTCGACGGGCAGTCACGGGTTGCGTCCTGAAGGCTGGTGAAGCGGTCATCGCTGGCATCATCAACGACAATCGCCAGCTTCACATCGGGACATTGTTTCAGGGCATCGCGGGCCACATCTTTCTTGGCCCTGGATGTAATCAGGATTCTGGATTCGCTGTTATTGAGGATATAGGCAAGTTCGTCGGCCGTCAGATAGGAATTAATACAGGTATAGTAAAGGCCCGTGCGCTCTCCGGCGGCGCAGCTTTCCATATACCAGGCGTTATTTTCCATGAAGATGGCATAATGGTCCCGCTGTTTCAGTCCTTCGCGTTGCAGCAGATGGGCCAGCCTGTTCACTCGCTCTTCATAGTCGCGGTAGGAGACAGCCTCTCCCGTTGAGGCCATGATAAAGGCCGGCCGATCGGGATTTTCTGTTGCATATTTCCCTGGATACATCCTGTTTCCCTCCCATTACCCTTCCTTTTATTAGGAAGTTGTTTAATGAGGATAGGGGGCGGAAAATGTAACTGCAACAATTTTTGTGACAGCTTTTTTATCGCAAACAGAGCGAGAAGATAAAACCGTCCTGACGCGGGAGACGGACCGGGCGAGAGGCGTTTTACAAGAGGCGGGAGCTAGCCGAATTTTGCCGCGGACTTTTTCGTAAGTTGCGAGAAATCCTGTAAGAGTTTGTCATCCGGAATAAGCGCAACATCGGGATGACAGGGGATGTTCACCAGCCGGGCAAAAATATCCGTGCACACGGGTGTCGGCGCAAGCGGCTGATAATATTTGGAAAAAGTCAGATATTTGGACGTGTGAATATTTTCTTCTGGGATGGTGTCCACGCTGCAAAAGGGCAGGCTTGTCGCCGGAATCCTGATGTTAAAATCATATAAGGGTTTAAGCCCGACCTGTGCCGCAATTGCTATGATCCGTTCTGTTTGTTCCTGGTAGTCCGGTTTCCAGATGTGGCAATGGTCAAGCCGTTCAATCTGGAAGGCGCAGGCAATGTCGGAAACCTTGCCATTGTTAATCCATTGCGGCCGTTCCGCCTCGGTCAGGGGGCTGTAGCTCAGCAGATTGTAAACCGCCTCTGCCTCGTCTTTCGGGCTTAGGATAAGCCCGCCTTCACCAGAGCCATAGGGCTTGGTGTGATGCAGGCTGAAGCTCTGATAAGGCCAGTCGGGCAGCCGCTCGCTCAATCCGGCGGCATTGTCAATCAACATGAATTTGCCCGATTTGGTGGCAAAGTCGATAAAGGGGCTGAAATCGGGCCAGGCCCCGAACGGGTTTGTCACGACAAAGCCGTCAAAGCTGTCCGGATCGAGGGTGGCGAGGATCTTGACGTCCAGAATACCTTGCTCGGTGCAATCGATAAATTGCATGCCGGAAAAATAGCCGCGCCCCAGATTGCTGAAGCTGAAGGAACTGCCGATCCATCGAATGGGCTTGCCGAACTTGATATCCAGAACGCGGGCCAGTGCCTCAAGCCCGATGCCGCCATTGGCGCACGGCTGAAGACTGCGGGAAGCGGGAACATTCATATGTTCCTGATACTTTTCTGCGAGCATGTGGTAAAGCGGACCCCGATTGGCCCACATGTTGGACTCAATGCAATGTTCCAGCAATGCGGCGATATAATTCATATCGGGGCGCTTGCTTTCCACAAAAGGCATCTTGCCTTTATTGCTGGGCTGTTTCTCCACCATCATCGTTTCAAGCGTTAATGCTTCCATTTGGGACCGTTGTCGATGCTGTTAAAATAATGAAAAAGTCTGAATTTTTGATTAGCAAGACGTCATAATCAGGGAAAAAGTGATAATTTTATAAAAATTATCGCGTTCCATACGCCAAATACACATCTTTTACGGGTTTTTTGCGCATACAAGGGGCGTTATACTAGTATCAAAGACGCAATGAATAAAAATATCATCGTCCTGACGCGTATTCACAGCCTATCCTCTGGCGAAAGGGCTCGTCAATATGGAAATTGCGGATGATGGGAGCAACGGGCGGGAAATGACAAATCATGGCGGGCAGGAAGCGCGACACGGTCCGGGATCGGGGGATCTTTTCCTGATTGGTGCGGTATTCGCATGGGGGATCAATTTCCCGCTTGCCAAAATCGCTCTGGAGTATATGGACCCGTTTGTCTTTTCCGCAACCCGATATCTCGCGGCGCCGCTGGCCTTGTTCACCCTTCTGTGGTTCCGCAATATACCGTTAGCGGTGACAAGACGTGAGGCCGCGATGCTTGCCCTGATTGGTCTGCTTGGCATCACGATGTTTCAGGGAGGCTGGGCGTATGGACTCAACCTGACTTCTGCCTCAAAGGCGTCCGTTCTGGTATCGACGTCACCAATATTCGGTGCGTTACTCTCTGCAGTTATGGGCAACAGACCCGGCTGGAAAGGGTGGGCCGGTATTCTTCTGGCCTTTATCGGGGTCGTGCTGGTAATCAACAACAGCCTGACAGAAATAAACATCACGAACGGTTCCATTGCAGGTGATCTCATGATCATGGCGGCCGCCTGTGCCTGGGCAGTCTATACCATTGTGTCGGGCCCAATGATTGCAAAGCGGGGGCCGATGGTGGTGACAGCCTGGGCGATGCTGTTCGGCGCAATGATCCTCTCGCTCATCGGTCTGTCGAACATTCTGGCGCAGGACTGGGGTGGTATCACTGCCTATGGCTGGGGGATTTGGGCTATTACCATGGTCTTCGGGGCGGTCTTGGCGTTTGTCTGGTATTGCGCTGGTATTCTTCGGCTCGGTGTAACAAAAGGCATGGTCTACAGCTTTTTCGTGCCTGTCGTTGCGATCCTGAGTTCGGTCCTGATCTTGGGGGAAAGCATCTCACTAGTGCAGATCATCGGGGCGGTGGTGATTCTGCTCGGCGTGCTTCTGACGCGGGCGGATTGAACGGGACATTGACTTTAATCCAGCGTTCGAGCGCCTGAACTCTCTTCGGCGTCTGGCCGATTCCAAGTTTGCTGCGCCGCCAGAGGATATCCTCCGCTGTCCGCGCCCATTCATGAGAGATCAGGTAACGCACCTCGATCTCGCGCAGGCCATTTCCGAAATCTTCGCCGAGATCGGCATCAGTCGCAACATTGCCGAGAAGGTCATAAAGGCGTGTGCCATAGGCGCGGGCAAGGCGGCGCAGTTGGACCGCGGCGATAAACGGATAGCGTTTGTGCAGCCGATCCACGAGTTGTTGAAATCCCTGCATCGGGAAATCGCCGCCCGGCAGCGGCGCATCAATGGTCCAGGTGTCGCCTTTTTGCCCGAGCCTTTCCTGGGCCTTTTCCATGACCGCCTCGGCAAGGCGGCGATAGGTTGTGATTTTACCGCCGAAGATATTGAGAAAGGGCAGGTCGTCTTCACGGCCATGCCAGTGCAGCAGATAATCCCGTGTTGCCTCCTGTGCTTTACTCGCGCCGTCATCGACAAGCGGGCGCACTGCCGCGTAATCCCATATGACATCGCTTTCCTGGACAGGAGTTTTCAGATACTCGCTCGCTGCCCGGCAGAGATAGGCAATTTCCTCTGGGGTGATTTTCACCTTCCCGGGATCGCCGTCATAATCCCTGTCCGTTGTGCCGATCAGCGTATATTCCCCCTCATATGGAATGACGAAGACGATCCGGTCATCGGCATTCTGGAACATATAGCATCGGTCATGATCATAAAGCTTCGGGACAACGATATGGCTGCCCTGCACAAGACGGATATTGTGAGAAGCAGCCGTATGGGTCGCCATGTTGATGATCTGATCGACCCACGGTCCGGCGGCATTGATGATCATCCGGGCCGTCCGGACCTGGGTTGTATGGCGGACCATATCCTGAAGCGTGATCCGCCAGACATCGCCTGACTGCTCTATACC
The DNA here is from genome assembly GCA_963971675.1 of uncultured Alphaproteobacteria bacterium. Taxonomy (GTDB): domain Bacteria; phylum Pseudomonadota; class Alphaproteobacteria; order Sneathiellales; family Sneathiellaceae; genus Sneathiella. The sequence goes on from CAXASQ010000004.1 coordinate 103,376, forward strand.
GATACATTTCATGCGTGGTTCAATCAGGGCGCCCCGCCCTGCCGCGTCCATAGCGTTCAGAACCACCAGCCGGGAATCATTCACCCAACAGTCGGAATATTCAAAGGCTTTTCGATAGGTTTCCTTAAGGGACGTTCCTGGCAAGGCCTGCCGTAGATTAAGGGTAGTGGTCGCCGGGAGTTTTCGTCGCCCGCCCATATGATCATAAATGAAAAGGCCAAGACGCAGCAGCCAGGCGGGGCGCAGCCCCTTGTGATGGGGCAGAACAAAGCGGAGCGGCCAGATGATATGCGGCGCATTGGCCCAGAGAATTTCCCGCTCTTTGAGGGCCTTGCGGACCAGCAGAAAATCGAAATGCTCAAGATAGCGCAAGCCGCCATGGATCAGCTTTGTCGAGCCTGAGGACGTGCCGCTGGCAATATCACCCATTTCGCAGAGAGCGACAGTATAGCCGCGCCCAACGGCATCACGCGCGATGCCGCAACCGTTAATCCCGCCGCCGATAATATACAGGTCGAAATCCGCGTTCACCATGCCCGCTCCAATGCCATTGCTTCGGCAACAATAGCATTAATGAAAATCCGCAGGGACCTCAATCTCAGATCTTGTGACTTGCAAATCAGCTTCTCATGAGGTGCGCCATGATCTCCAGGCGGTCTTGCCCATAGAACATTTCGCCATCAACGAAATAGGTCGGGGCGCCGAAAACGCCGCGCCTGATTGCCTCATCGGTGTTGCGTTGATAGGTCTCAAGAACTGTCGGATTCTCAAGGGCGTCAAGCAGTGGGGCCGCCCTCACTTCGGCGCGTGTGCAGATTGTTGCCAGATCATCGGGATTATCGAGATCAAAATCATCGACCCAATGGGCGCGGAGCATTTCATGAGCAAGACGATTGACATCCACCCCCTGTTCTTTTCCTGCAATTAGAAGACAGTTGAGCCGGGTGATATCGTTTTTATGATGTGTCGGAGAATGCGACAGGATCGGGACAGCACGATAGGCCGCCCAGCGTTGCACCTCGACCCCGAAAAAGTAGCCAAGATGTGCTGCGGATCGTTCCGCCATAGGCTGGGCCCCGGTGGTCGTGACCAGCTTTCTGAGATCGAAAGGCCGGTGATCAATCTTGCGACCCGCCGCTTTTGCAATCTCGAGAAATTTTGCATGTCCGATATAGGCAAAAACGGAATGTCCGGTATAAAAATATTCAATACATCCCATCATGTTTTCCTTGCTTATTCAGGATCATAGCTCGTGAGTGTCCGGCGCACGGCGTCCTGCCAACTGGCGTATACCGCATCCCGTTTGCGAGCGGGAAGGGCGGGTGTAAAACGTTTGTCGCGCTGCCAGCTTTTGGCAAAATCCTCAATCGGGGGATAGAACCCCGTCTGCATTCCAGCAAGATAGGCGGCGCCGAGCGCGGTGGTTTCGCTTGAAGCCGGTCGGTCGACCGGGGCTCCCAATAAATCCGCGAGGCGCTGCATGGTCCATTCGGAGGTGGCCATACCGCCATCCACCCGGAGCACGGTTTCATAGCTTTTGTTAAAATCCGCCCGCATGGCGTTCAACAGATCGCGTGTCTGGAAGCAGACGCTTTCAAGGGCCGCGCGGGCGAGTTCTCTCGGGCCTGTCGCGCGGGTCAGGCCATAGATGGCCCCCCGGCAATCGGCATCCCAATAGGGCGCGCCAATGCCCACGAAGGCGGGCACCATGATAACATGCTGTTCCGGGTCGGCATCTTTTGCAAGCTCGCCCGATTGCGCCGCATTGTCGATAATGCCAAGCCCGTCGCGCAGCCACTGTACCGCGGCTCCTGCTACAAAAATTGAGCCTTCCAATGCATATACCGGTTTGCCGTTCAGCTGATAGGCGATTGTCGTCAGCAGTTTGTTTTTGGAGATAACCGGCTCATCGCCCGTGTTCAGGAGGGCGAAACAGCCGGTGCCGTAGGTCGATTTCATCATGCCAGGGGAGAGGCAGGCCTGCCCCACTGTTGCGGCCTGCTGATCCCCGGCGATGGCGGCGATGCGGGCGGTGCCGCCGAAAAGGTCAGGGTCTGTCACGCCGAAATCCGCCGCGCAATCGCGCACTTCCGGAAGCAGGGATTTGGGAATATTGAGGATTTCCAGAAGTTCATCGGACCATTCACCGCGATGAATATCATAGACCAGCGTCCGGCTTGCATTCGTTGCGTCTGTCGCATGTATCTTGCCGCTGGTCAGACGCCAGAGAAGGAAGCTGTCAATGGTGCCGAAGGCAAGTTTTCCAGCCTCTGCCTTGGCGCGCGCGCCGTCCACATTATTCAGGATCCAGTTTATTTTCGTACCGGAGAAATAGGGGTCGAGCAGTAGCCCGGTCCGTTTGGTGAACAGCTTTTCAAGGCCCGTTTCTTTCAGCTTGTTGCAGAAACCGGCCGTTCTCCGGTCCTGCCAGACAATAGCATTGTAAATCGGTTTGCCGCTCTCCCGGTCCCAGATGACGGTTGTCTCACGCTGATTGGTAATTCCGATGCCGGCAATTTCCTTGATGCCGATCCCCGCTTTCTTGAGGGCTTCCCTTGCTGTTGCGACGCTGGTTGCCCAAATTTCCTCGGGATCATGCTCGACCCATCCGGACGCGGGGAAAAACTGTCTGAATTCCTGCTGCCCTATGGCGACAGGTCGGTATTCCCTGTCAAAAACGATTGCCCGGCTTGATGTCGTCCCCTGATCAAGGGCGAGAATATATCCGCTCATCCTGTTCCATGCCCATCATGATTGGCTTTCCCTTGTCAGGAAGTTTGGCATGCATGGGTCGGATGCGCCAGTCCGATTTCCGGCGGGGCTATGGCGTCAATGCTTCAAACAGGACAACCCCGGCGGCCGTATTGGAAATGGGAATATGATAATTGCGGGAAAGTTCCCGGATGTTGTCACCCAGCGCGCCACGCATGATCAACCACATAATCATCTCGACGCCTTGCGAACCGACCTTGTCCGCCAGATCATAGTTGGAGAATTGCAGGAGCCATTCCGGATCGTCTTTCAGGCGGCCCAGGAATTCCATGTCAAATTCTCTGTTGATATGCCCGGCTCGCTCCCCATCCAGCTGATGCGACAGCCCGCCGGTGCCAAGGATGACTACATCCAGATCTTCCTCATAACTTGCAACGGCGCGACCGATCGCCTCTCCAAGACGCAGGCAGCGTCTTGCGGTGGGGAAGGGGTATTGCACCACATTGACACAGAGCGGGATGACTTTCACCTGTTCGCGGAGCGCCTGTTGCGGCCACATCAGGGACATCGGCACGGTAAAGCCGTGATCGACCTGCATTTCCTGGCACATGGTGATGTCAAATTCATCATGCACAAGGCTGTCGATCAGGTGCCAGGAGAAGTCAGGGTCGCCCTTGAAGGGATCAAGTGGTTTAAGCCCCCATCCCTCATCAGCATTCTGATATTCGGCGGCGGCGCCAATGGCGAAGGTCGGCATGGCGTCGAGAAAGAAATTGAGCCCGTGATCATTATAAACGAGGATCGCCACATCGGGTTTTTTCTCCTCCATCCATTGCCAGACCGGTTCATACCCTTTGAAAAAAGGCTTCCAGTAGGGCTCGCCCTGAAGTTTTTGTTCGATCGCATTGCCGATGGCGGGAACATGGGAGCTGCCCACCCCGCCAATTAATCTTGCCATGTCATTTCTCCCCTGCGGCCAGCAGCTTCGCGCGGAATTCTTCCAGAGTCACACCAGCCTGTTGCGCGCCGATATCCTGCATGTTCAGGCCAAAGATGCCAGTAAGCTTGGCGAGGTAATAAATATTTCCGCCAAGATTGAGAAGCTTCAGGACGTCACGCTCCCTGACCGCTGCCCGCTGATCATCTGTCAGCCCATAGCGGTCACAATAGGCGTCTTCATCCTTGACGAAGGCTTCCCGGTTTTTCGCCTCGTTAAAGGAGAAGCACATCTTGTTCAGCTGATAGCCTTTGACAGCCTGATGGCCATCGAAAATGATGGTTCCCGGTATTGTCTTTTTGCCTTTCAAGCTTTGCATCGGATTGCCTGTTCTTCATATATATTATGTCGCGGGTGTTTCTTCCGGCCAGTATAGCCGCATCGGGTTATCGATGAGTAATTTCTGTTGTGCTTCTCTAGTGGTCGTGATGCGGGGAATGACATCCACCAGAATGCCTTCATCCGGGACATGGGATTTCATATTCGGGTGCGGCCAGTCGGTGCCCCACAGAACCCGGTCCGGAAAGCGCTCCACCAGCGCCCTGCCAAAGGCGATCACATCGTCATAGGGCGGGCCCGCGACCGTCAGCCGTTCCGGGCAGCTGACCTTGGTCCAGATATTTTCATTTTCCGATAGCAGATTGAGGAACCGCTGAAAATCGGGGTGATCGACGCCCTTTGTGACATCAGGCCGCCCCATGTGATCCACCACAACGGTTGTTGGAAGCTGCTTCAGAAAAGGCGTGAGATCTTCCAGGTCCGGCGCTTCGAAATAAACAACGATATGCCAGCCGAGTCTGGCGATACGCTCGGCAATTCCAAGGAATATTTCCTTGGGAGTGGCATCCACCAGTCTTTTCACAAAATTAAAGCGCACGGCGCGCACCCCGGCCGCATCCATTGCGGCAAGCGCCTCGTCCGTGACGTCAGCTCCGACCACCGCAACGCCGCGCGCGAGGCCATTCGATGATTTCAGCGCATCGACAAGCGCGTCATTATTCCGGCCGTGGCAGGAGGCCTGAACGATGACATTACGCGAAAAACCGAGATAGTCACGGAGGGCGAAAAGCTTTTCTTTTGGGGCATCGCAAGGGGTGTATTTCCGCTCCGGCGCATATGGAAATAAATTAGCGGGCCCGAAAACATGGCAATGCGCATCAACTGCCCCGGCCAGCGGTTTGAAGGTCGGCTTTGACGGGTTCGGGTGAAAGGGAAGGTAATCAGGATCCATTGTATTCTCTCGTTCTTTATCGGCCGAAAACCACGCCGTCAAAAAGTTTGCGGGCCGTCCGCAGGATGGCGGCACTCATCACCTCTCCCCTGTCATTGATGTCGAGGACGACGGTTGTCTCCCCAATCGGATGTTCGATTTGCAGGGATTTTTGGGGGCCTTCGGGAATGACAGCGAGGTCCGAGGCGGGGGAGCCTTCAAGCGCGGCAGCGGTCGCGACCGTCACCGCCCCCAGCACGCCGATGGAGGCGTGGCAGCGATGCGGGATGAAGGTGCGGGTGGAGAGCGCGCCGCCCTTTGCAGGCGCGCTCACCATGCACATTTTGGGGACCGTCTTGTTCGCGACATCGCCCAAATTCATCATTGGCCCCGCCTGCAGGCGGATGGATTCCAGGCGCTTTTTTAAGGACTCATTCGCCTCCAGCTGTTCCCGGCTTTCACGGCCGGTGATACCCATATCGCTCGCTCTGAGGATAACGGAGGGCATGCCGTTATCAATCATCGTCACTTCTATGCCGTCAATGACATCGAGGACATTTCCGGTCGGCAGCAGGGCGCCGCAGCTGGAGCCCGCCGTCTCCGTAAAGGTGATGGGGATGGGAGCCGCGCTCCGGGGAACGCCATCAATTGTTGCCGGACCGGTGTAGCTAACCTTTCCATCGGGTGTCTGGACACGGGCGATGGCCGTTTGCCCGGTATTCTCCATGTATATGGTGACCGTTGTTTCATCCCCGCGAAGGGGGACAAGGCCGCGTTCAATGGCGAAGGGAGCGACGCCCGCCAGTATATTGCCGCAATTTTGCGAATCCGAGACAACGGCCTGATCGACGAAGACCTGAAGAAACAGGTAATCCACATCAACACCCTCGCGGGCCGAGGGGCGGATCACTGCAACTTTGGAGGTGAGCGGATCGGCACCGCCCATGCCGTCGATCTGTCGCGGATCGGGTGAACCCATGACTTGCAACAGAAAGGCATCGCGCGTCGCCCTGTCCAGGGGCAGGTCACTTTCCAGGAAATATCCACCTTTCGAGGTGCCGCCCCGCATCCACATGCAGGGCGCGCTAGACATATTTGAGGCCCTTTTCCTTGAGGCGTTCGCGCATCTTGTACATGTCGAGGCCAAGCTCTCCGGCGGCAAGCCGTTTGCGTTTTTCCTCTTCATTCTTCAGGCGTGCTTCCGCCTTATCGGCGATGTCCGCCGCTTCCTCTCGGCGGACGACGCAGACCCCGTCATCATCCGCGACGATGACGTCACCGGGATTAATGAGTTCCCCGGCGCAGACGACGGGGATATTGACCGATCCCAGCGTTTCTTTGACGGTGCCCTGCGCGGAAATCGCCTTTGACCAGACGGGGAACTGCATGGCCGTCAGATCGCGGATATCCCGAACGCCCGCGTCAATCACCAACCCAACTCCACCGTGCGCCTGCATCGAGGTGGCCAGCAGATCGCCGAAATAACCGGCGTCGGAGGGGGATGTCGGCGCAAGAACGAGGATGTCGCCGGGTTTCACCTGCTCGATTGCGACATGGACCATCCAGTTGTCAGCAGGCGGAGCGGAGATGGTAATCGCAGAAGCGGCAACAGATGCGCCAGAATATATCGGCCGCATGTAGGCCGCGAGGAGACCTTTGCGCCCCTGCGCCTCATGAACGGTAGCTACGCCGCAGGCCGCAAGACGTTTTATAATCGTGGCATCCGCCCGTTTGATATTCTGGACAACGACGCCCATCACAGTTCATCCACGGTGCGCGGATAGATGGACTGGAACCCTTCCGCATAACGTGCCGGGCGCCCGCCCGCCTGCCCGCCGGAATTGCGGCGGAAATGATTGCCCCGGTTTTCGGCAACGTTGGTGTAGTAATCCCACAAATGCTCCTGCCCCTGCATGCATTCGATGGCGGCGCGCTTTTTATCCCAAACAGGAGTGATATCCAGAAAGACATCCGGCTTCCATCCCATCTGCTCCGTTTGGTGTGGCTCGAACAGGTAAAGCTGCGGCGCTCCTAAAACCTTCTGCCCCGGATTGTGGCCCCAGGCCTGCGCGATCATCCGGCATTCCATGGCCAGCGTCGTGGCGAAGCTGTGATCCGTATTGTAAGGATCATATTGCGAATGGCTCAGCATGAAGTTCGGCTGTACCTTGCGGATCAGATCGACCAGTTTAAACTTGTCATCGCGGGTTACTTCCAGCGGATAATCCCCGAGATCGAAAAACACGATGTCATGGGCATCAAGCGCTTTTGCGGCGTTTTCCGCCTCGATCCGACGCGCTTTCTTGACCGCCTCCAGTGTGGTGCCGCCGTCCTGTTTCCAGAGTTTGGCACTTTCCCCACGCTCCCCGAATGAGAGGCAGGCAATCGTCACGTCATAGCCCTTTTCCTGGTGCAGGGCGATGGCCCCGGCGCAGCGCCAGACAAAATCGGCGGCATGGGCGCTGATGACAAGGGCAGTTTTTTTATCAGACATTCAGGACTCCTCGCTGCCGGATAGCCTGTTGAAATCGACTAATTCCCAATTTTACCATGTTCCGTCACCGCTGATTTTGCTATTTCAAATTGACATTCGTGGTATAAATTTTTTCTATAGTTTATAAAGTTTCCAGCAAGAAGAATGTGTTTTTATGATTAACATGGCCCCCAATCTGCGGCATTTGCGCGCCTTTTGCGTCGTCGCGGCGCATCAGAGCATCAGCCGCGCATCGGAGGAGGTGTTCCTTTCTCAACCCGCAATCACACAGGCGATTGCCAAGTTGGAGCAGTCTCTGGATGTAGAGCTCTTTACCCGGCGAACAGATGGCGTTTTTATTACTGACGCGGGACAGCTTTATCTGAGACGGGTTGAACGGGCTCAAGAATTTATCCGGGCCGGGATTGATGAAGCGCGCAAAATGGCGCAGATCAGGAATGGCAGGAGCTTTGCAAATCTGGATCAGCTTGTCTCCGGTGTGCAGCTTCGGGCCTTGATTGCCATTGCAAAAACGGGAAATTTCAGTCTTGCGGCGCGCCTTGTCGGAATCTCTCAACCATCTCTTTATCGGGCCGCGCGGGATCTGGAGCGATTGTCGACACTCATGCTTTTTCGCAAGACAGGGCAGGGGATTGAATTGACGCCCGGCGCCGAAATATGGGCCCGCTATGCTCAGCTTGCCTTTGCTGAACTGCAACAGGGGCAGATGGAAATCAGGTCATATAAAGGCGTTGACAGCAGCCGGATCGTGATCGGGACGATGCCGCTTGCGCGCACCTACATTCTTCCCTCCGCCATTACTCACATTACCCGCTTGCGCCCGAATGTAGAAATCAGTGTGATTGACGGGCGTTATGAAGATCTTCTGCATGGCCTTCGCTATAGCGAGATTGACATCCTTATCGGAGCTTTGCGTAATCCGCCGCCAATTGATGATGTGCAGGAGGAGGCCGTATTCGATGATGAACTGGCGCTTATTGTCCGGGCCGACCATCCGCTAACCCGGAAGAAGCATGTCAGCCTGGAGGATTTGACACGCTATCCCTGGATCACGCCGCGGGAGGGCTCGCCCACCCGGACAATATTTGAAGGGCTTTTTGCAAACAGGCATTCCGCCCGCCCGAAAAGCATTGTTGAGGCAAGCTCGCTTGTCCTGATCCGCAGATTGCTGATGGATAGTGACCGGATCACGCTTATCTCCAGTCATCAGACACGTCATGAACAGGAGATGGGCCTGCTTGTGCCTCTGCCGTTCGATCTTGGCGATACGCGGCGGCCTATTGGTCTGACAACCCGGCGGGACTGGCATCCGACGGCAACGCAGCTTGAATTTCTGGAGGCGTTGCGTGTTGCGGGCCGGAGCCTGATGTAACTATTTTATGGGAAGGCGGCTTATTCAATATTTGAATAAGCAGACGGGTTTTTTTAATTTCCCGCCCTCCGCACAGACGGTTAGGTAAGGTTGGGGTGATACAGCTACAGGCAGGAGAGAATGACACAGCCCGGAAACATTGCATTTATCGGATTTGGTGAAGCCGCCATGGCTTTCGTCCGTGGCTGGCGCAAGGCAGGCAATCCCCCGGCGGCAATGCAGATAACTGCATATGACCTCAAAACCGCACATGACGATCCGGTAGTCAGACAGTCAAAGCTGGATGACTATGCCTCTCTTGCAGTAGACGGCACGAAGAGTTTGCAGGCGGCCCTGAAGGACACAGATGTCATCTTTTCCCTCGTTACGGCGGATCAGGCCGCCGCCGCGGCAGCGACGGTATCTGAGTACCTGGAGCAGGGCAGCCTTTATCTTGACTGCAATTCCTGCGCGCCGGGAACGAAACGCCGGTCGGCAGCCAGGATTGAGGCGGCAGGTGGGCGTTATGTGGATGTTGCCGTGATGGCGCCGGTCTATCCGAAAATGCATGAGACTCCCTTGCTGATTTCCGGCCCGCATGTGGCGATGGCTCTCGAGGTTTTTAACCAGCTTGGCATGAGCCCGCAAATTTATGAAGGGGATGTGGGCGGCGCGTCTTCTGTCAAGATGATCCGCAGTATCATGATGAAGGGGATGGAGGCGTTGTTCGCTGAATGCGTTCTTGCCGGTCGCAGGGCGGGCGTTGACGAGACGGTGCTTGCCTCCCTCGATGTCACCTATCCGGGGTTCGATTTTCCGTTTCGCGCCGCCTATAATTTCGAACGCATGATGAGGCATGGCCGCCGACGGGCGGAGGAGATGAAAGAGGTGGCCTTGACTGTTGAAGAGTTGGGCTTGCCGAACGGCATGTCCGAGGCAACGATCAAGTGGCAGCAGTTGATCGGCGATCTGCATGTGCAGGCGGGTGACGATAACTATCAAAGCCGGGCTGACGCATTGCTAGCCCGGATGAACGTGACAAGTAAATAACAGGAGAGGTGAGATGCGGGTTTGTGTGGCAGGCGCGGCGGGCGCCTTCGGTCAGAAGCATCTGGATGCTATCGCCAAAATAGAGGGGGTTGAGGTTACCTCCATCGTCGGGCGGGAAGCGGACAGCACCAAAGCGGCGGCAGAGGCGCGTGGCATTGGGCACTGGACCCTTGATCTCTCGGAGAGCCTTTCCCGTCAGGATGTGGACTGCGTCATTCTTTCCACTCCGACGCAGATGCATGCCGCGCAGGCGATCCAGTCATTGCAGGCGGGCAAGCATGTGCTTGTGGAGATCCCGATGGCAGATAATCTTGCGGATTCGCAGCGCCTTGTCGATGTGCAGAAGCAGACAGGGCTGATCGCTATGGCCGGGCATGTCCGCCGCTTCAACCCCAGCCACCAGTGGATTCACAAACGGATCAAAGCCGGAGAGCTCAATCTGCAACAGCTTGACGTACAGACCTATTTTTTCCGTCGCACCAATACGAACGCACTTGGCAAACCACGCAGTTGGACCGATCATCTGCTGTGGCATCACGCCTGTCATACAGTGGATCTGTTTCAGTATCAGACGGGTGCCGCGGCCGCTCAGGTTTACGGGCTGGAAGGTCCGATCCATCCGGAGCTTGGCATCGCACTTGACATGAGCATCGGCATGAAATCCCCGGGTGGCGCGCTCTGTACCCTGTCGCTTTCTTTTAATAATGACGGGCCGCTCGGCACCTTTTTCCGCTATATTTGCGATAACGGCACCTATATCGCCCGTTACGATGATCTTGTGGATGGCTATGACAATCCGATCGATCTTTCCGGTGTTGCCGTGTCCAGCAATGGAATTGAGCTGATTGACCGCGAATTTTTTGCGGCCATTCGCGACGGACGTGAACCGAACTCCTCCGTCGCGCAGTGTCTGCCCGCCATGGAAACGCTGGACCGGATCGAGAAAAGCTTTATCGCCTGATGTATATTCTCCGGGGCCAACTTGACTCGGGGATATACATATGACGCAATGGCCGGCGTTTTTTATCTGCTGGTTAGTATCATGCTGCATTTTCAGGGAACCCTGTTGTTTGTCCGTCAGGAATGGCGGTTTCTGCTGTTTGGCTTTCTACTCGCCTTCTGGTCCGGACCCGGCCAGACCTATGTGATCTCGGTTATTGGCGGCGAAATACGCGCAGCATTCCTCCTAACAAACAGTGAATTTGGCCTGATCTACACCTTGGCGACGCTGGTGTGCGCCGCGCTCCTCTGGAAAGCAGGGCCGCTCGTCGATCATTTCCCTCTCAAAAGTATCACAATGAAGATCGGCCTGATGATGGTGGCGGCGCTGCTCGCGTTCGGGTTTGTAGTGGGGCCGATCTCGCTTTTTTTCGGGATCATTGCCATCCGGTTTCTGGGACAGGGGATGATGACCCACATAGCGCTTACGTCTATGGCGCGGCGTTATGATGCGGAGCGGGGCAGGGCGATTTCGATTGCGGCGCTCGGCATTCCATTGGGTCTGGCGGTCTATCCGCCCGTCATTTCTATGGCGCTCGGGTTTGTTGATTGGCGGTTTATCTGGCCTGGAATGGCAGTACTGCTGGCCATTACCCTGTTGCCCGCTATCCCGTTTCTTGTCCGTGCGTCCTCAAGGCAGGAAGAGGGTCGGGTAGAAGCGGATGATATCGAAGAGAAGGATATAAAACACTGGACGCGTCGGGAGGTGCTGCGCGATGTCAGGTTATATTTATTGGCGCCATCGATCATGGCTCCGGCGGCTGTGATTACCGGGTTTTTCTTTCATCAGGTTTATCTGGTGGAAACCAAAGGCTGGAATTTTGACGTGTGGGCACTTTCCTTCTCGGCCTTTGCGCTCGCACATATTGCGGGTAGCGTCAGCCTCGGCTTTCTTGTTGATATGGTGGGGGCGAGGCGGCTCGCTCCCCTCATTCTGATGCCCATGGCTATTGGCATTATGCTTTTCGCCTATGTCCCGTCAGTGACATTTGCCGGGGTCATTATGTTTTGTCTTGGGTTTGGGTCTGGCGCGGTTGGCCCGGTTCTCTCTTCTCTCTGGGCTGAAATCTATGGTACCCGGCATTTGGGAAATATCCGCTCCGTCGTCGAGGTGGCCACGGTATTCGGATCGGCATTGGGACCTGTTTTCATGGGTCTGGCGCTCGATCAAGGTCTGTCCGTGTATTTTATCGCCATTGTTTCGGCCGGCATCGCGGCGATGGCAGCCATTCTGGCGAAATCCGCGTTGATTGCCCGCTGATGAATAGTTGTGCCGGATAGATAGCGATCTGCCCCTCATGGATATCGCTCCACCTTTCATCATAGGCGATATCCTGCATTTAGATGATCGTGGGCATGGGAAAATATTTAAAATTTTACTAATTTTTTCAGATTATACCCCGTTTAGGGGATGTGAGGCGGGGCGTACGCATAGTACTGTCCATTTAAATTGGATAATTTTACAGACAAAATAATTGAATTTGGCTATTTTTTTGCGGGTTAGGTGCGAAGGCCGGGCCGCAGTAATAGTAATTTCAGTGGAGTATGGCAAAAATGGCGACGTCAAACGGTAACAAAGTCATGGGCGCGGAAAAGGCGGCCAATGCAGAAATTATTGTTGAGGTTACTCCCGGAAAAACAATCAGGCTACCGGTTGAATCCCTGGACGGCGCTCAGTTCATGCAGGAGGCGGGAAGCCTTCTTGTCATCCCGGCCGATGGTGGCGATCCTATTTTGCTGCAGGATTTTCTGACCCTGGCGCAGACGGAAAATCCGCCAAAAATTGAACTTGAAAATGGCGATATTGTCGAGATTGCCGAAATCACGCCGCTGGTGCAGGGTTATGCCCTCAATGACATTGAGCCGGAAGCCGGTAATGAAATCAGCGATGGCGGCGGCGCCAGTTTTCGCAGCTATCAAGAGGGAGGCATTGGCGATCCGCTTGGAATTAATGGTTTGCTTCCGCCGACCGACCTTGCGTTTTCGCGGGATCAGGTCGAAGAGATTATCGGTGTAAATCAAACGGCGCCGGGCTTTGGTGCGCCTTTTCCGCCGGGACCTGACCCGGATCCCGACCCGACCCCGCCGGGCGGCAGCACGACAGTTTCTTATGTGACGGATATGGGTGCTGCGGGGATGCGTTCGGGTGGTTTTGAAGACTGGCAGCCCGCGCAGAATACCGGTGACATGACGGTCCGCCCGATGCAGATGACCGTCAATTTTACCCCGGAAAATGACGAGCAGGTCACGGATATTGAAATTTCCGGATTTCCCCCGGGCACGCGCTTCTTTGTCGGCGGGACGGCACCTGGCAATGAAGTGGATGTGACGGGGGGGAGTGCGACGGTTGCGGCCCCTGGTGGCAGCCTGCCCCCGATGTATGTCTTGCCACCTGCTGACAGCGACGGCGATATATCCCTGACTGTTGTAACCAATTTTGCCAACGAAGATGGTGATACCGGTTCGACGACGACAACGGAAACAGCCACTATTGATGCGGTTGCCGATTTGCCGACGATCAGCGGTGGCGATGCCAGCGGACTGGAAGATACGCCGATCACAATTCCGCCCATCACTGTCGGTGCGACAGATACAGATGGTTCGGAGGCATTGACAGTGATGCTGAGCGGTGTTCCGGCGGGCGCAATTCTGACCGATGGCGTCAATCTGTTCAATGGTGATGGCACGGATGTGGATATCAGTGACTGGGATCTTTCCGCCCTCACCATCACGCCGCCCGCCGATGATGATACGGATTTTACGCTGACGGTGACGGCGACCTCAACGGAGGCCGCGACGGTTGCGAGCGGCGGCGAAATCACCGACGATAATAACAGCGCGACCTCGACCCTCACGATTGATATCACCGTTGATCCGGTTTCGGATACGCCGAGTGTTACCGTGTCCGACGCGGCGGGCAAGGAAGATCTGGGCGTTGCCGCAGACCAGATCGATGCCGTGGGCGCCCCCCCGACCGGCGATATTCCGCTCACCATCAATCTGACGACGGGCGAAGGCGGAACCGAAGATGGCTGGGTCATTCTGAGCGGGTATCCGGCAGGTATTACTTTCTCAGTCGGAAGCGCCGATGCTGATGGCTGGCGCGTAGAGCGGGCGGACCTTGCGTCTCTTGCGATCACGGGCCTGCCCGAGGATAGCGATGAGGATTTTACGATCACCGTTACCCCCTATTCGCAGGACGGGACGGCAACCCCGGCCGCAGGAAGTGCGGGTACAATCAATGTTGTCATTGACGCAGTTGCAGATCTGCCCACGCTGACTTTGAACGGAGGCGCAGGCAATGCCGCTGTCAGCGGCGATGAGAATACAGCGATTGACCTGCCGGACATCGCGGCGACATTGCAGGATGCGGATGGCTCGGAAACCCTTGGCATCTCGATCAGTGGCCTGCCGTCCGGCGCAACACTTTCCGACGGGGTCAACAGCTTTATCGGCGATGGCAATGACGTGGATATTACCGGCTGGGATCTTGCCAACCTCACAGTAACATCCGCCACGGATGATGACAGCGACTTCACCCTGACCGTAATGACAACGGCAACGGAGGGGGCGACAGTTGCGGGTGGCGGCGAAGTGACGGAAGCCGATAACAGCGCCAGCACCAGCTTCACCATTGATGTCACGGTCAATGATGTGACGATCCCGGTTGATGATGGTCCGACGGCGGTGGATGACGGCCCGGTTCTGATTGCCGAGCCAGCGGACACTCATGCGGTTTTTGTCATTGATACCTCTGCCAGCCTGAGCCAGGAGGATATCGCCCTGATGGAGGAGGCGCTTAAGAATCTGGCGACAACCCTGTTTGAGCGCAACCCGACCGGGACGGTAATCACCCTGATCGATTTCGATTCAGCGGCGCGATTTATTGGCGATGGCACCTTCTACACTTTGGATTCGGTTCTGGATGCGCTGGATACGCTCGATACCCTGGAGGGCGGCGGCACCAACTATAAAGCAGCGCTCGACCTCACCCGCACGGTTGAATTCGAGCCGGGCTTTGATCAGGAAATCTATTTCATTTCCGATGGCGTGCCGACACAAGGCAACACCCAGGGCGGTATTGATGATTTCAACAACTGGGTGACTAATGATTTGAACGATGCCAGGGTTTATGCCGTCGGGATTGGTACCGATGCGCAGAACAGCACGCATCTCGGCCAGATCGATAATACGCCGGAAGACAACAACAACGATCCCGATCCGGGTGACCCCTATCTTTATGTCGATAGCCCGGCTGATCTTGAGGGGAGCCTGATGCCGGATGCGAATAGCGTTTCGGGCAATGTTCTGGCGAATGATACATGGGGGACAGATCCACAGGCGATCATCCCGATCACCTCCATTACCTATAAAGGGATCGAATATGACCTTTCCGACGGGGCGGAAGCTAACGTTACCGTCAATGGTAATATTCTGACGTTGAAGACGGACTTCGGCATTCTGGAAATGGATTTTGAAACGGGCGATTACAGCTATATCGCCAATACGGATGTCGGGAATTTCGAGACTGAAGAGTTTGGCTATACCATCAGCGATGATGACGGTTCGACCAGCTCGGCGGTTCTGAGCATTACAATCACGCCTGATGACGCATATATCGGCACCGGCGCATCCGAAGCCATTACCGGCAGCGGCGGGAATGATTATATCGCCGGTATGGGCGGGGATGACACCCTGTTCGGCGGCGATGGCGATGACCGTTTCGTCTATTTGAACGCGAATACGGATGGCAATGACGTCATTCAGGATTTCGGCGCCAATGGCGATGCGGATGTGATTGATCTGACAGCGTTGTTCGATGATCTGGGAATTGCTCCGGCCGACCGGGCGGATCATGTTATCTTTTCCGAAGGCGGTGGGAACACGACCATTACCGTAACGGATGGCTCAGACACGCAGGTTTCCGGTTTCTCGATTGTCGTGGAGAATGCGTCGCTCGGCGCCTCGGATATTACGAATGGCAAGATTGTCGTCGACGAAAGCTGAACTCGTTGCTGACAGGAAGTGGGAAAAGGCCGCATGAATATTGCGGCCTTTTTCTTGTTCCGGCGCTGCTATATAGTCGTTATCATGGATTGCGATTTTCCATAAGCTTGTGGAATTACGGGTTTTCTACTGCATCAGGGGGTTAATTTGCGCAGCATTAAAAGTTTTATGATCGTCATTCTGGCGGCTCTCTTGATCGGCCCTGTGGATACGATGGCGGAGGATCTGAAAATCACCGCATTCAAGGGGAACTGGCGCGGCAATGCCGTCTCGGAAAGCGACGCAAGTGTCAACTTTCCCATAACCAGCCGGGATATCGATGTGCGTATTACGCCAAAAGACGGAGGGGATTTCGAAATCACCTGGCGGACGTTGCTGCGACAGAAAGGAACCCCTGGTAATCCAGAAGAAACATTGAAAGAGACGACATTGCTGTTTACCGGGGAAGAGGGTCGATCCAACTTCTGGCGTGCGGCCGTTGCGGGCGATGTTTTTGCGGGTGACCCAATTTCCTGGGCGAAACTTTCGAAGCAGACGCTGACTGTTTACATCATGGCAATTAGTGACGCAGGTGATTATGACATGCAGGTGTACAAGCGGACGCTGAATGGCGTGAATATGGAACTTGAATTTACCGCCCTGCGTGACGGCGCGGTTCGCAGAACTGCAAATGGCCGACTGGTTCTGGACAGTTACTGAAACCTGCCTCTTAGAAATCGCCTATGCCTGGCGAGATATTGCGTCGCTGCGCCGGAGGCTGCCGTATTTGCGAGGGTGGCGGAGCCGCACGATGGGCGCAGTTTTCCCGCTCGCATAACCGGCAGGTGATGCCCACCGGCATAACCGTTTTCGGGGATGATAAGTTGAGGCCTTCGGCGTAGATCAGCCGATGTGCCTCGGCAATGTCGCATCCGATGCTGATGGCGTAATGCCGTTTCGGTTGGCCATAACCAAGACTGGGTTTCGTTACGGTGCGGGCGATGGAAAAATAACGGCTGCCATCCGGCATTTCGGATATCTGGGGGCAAAGGAGGCCGGGCGTCAGAAAGGCCGAATGCAGAACCCAGCGTGGGCAGGAATTGCCGTAACGCGGGATATGCAGGCCCGATGCGCTGAAACGCTTCGAGATGTTTCCGGCAAGGTCGCTACGAATAAGATGGAAGGGGACGCCGCTTCTGCCGGGGCGCATCAGGGTGGTCAGGCGGTGGCAGATTTGTTCAAAACTGGCATCGAATTGCTGCTGCAGCAACTCGATATCGTAGCGATGATCCTCTGCCGCGCGGTAAAAGAGATCATAGGGAAGCAGGACGGCCCCGGCGAAGTAGTTGGCGAGGGCCGCAGCTGCCTTTTGCCGGGCGGCATCCGTCGGCAATTCCGGGGCGCGGGCAATTTCTGCGAACAGGTCGGGGCAGACAAGTTGACCGCAGAGAAGCGCGAGGTGAAAATTCACACTCGATTGTGGCAATGACTTCGAAAGAATTGCCTGTCGGCTTTTCTCATCGAACAGGGATGCTTCCGTATTATGTATATCGCGGGTTGCAAAATCGACCCGGACATCGTGAGTTTTCTGAAGATAGTCAATCAATTGCGAAGTGGAAAGCAGGTCGTGGCCGTTC
Source organism: uncultured Alphaproteobacteria bacterium (assembly GCA_963971675.1). Taxonomy (GTDB): domain Bacteria; phylum Pseudomonadota; class Alphaproteobacteria; order Sneathiellales; family Sneathiellaceae; genus Sneathiella. The sequence continues at coordinate 120,812 of CAXASQ010000004.1, forward strand.
AGCGTCTGACGGAAATCGGCGGCGGCTGATTCGATAGGAGCAAAGTAGTTGTTGCGGGCCTGAATGAAATCGGACACCGCTTCATTGGGGGACGGCATCCATGTCTTCCCGGTCAGGCCGCCCTCGTCGGTGGCCCCCAACATTTCATTGACCGTATCATTGAGGGCCGTGCTGTCTTTCAGCGCGATTTGCAGAAATTCCTTTCTCTCCCGCGCCCCGAGATCGTCGTTGTCATGCAGGATTTCGGTTGAAGAGACGATTGAGGTTACCAGCGTTCGCAGGCGAAAGGACGCGCTGGCGAAATGGACATCTTGCGACAGACGTTCGCTCATCAGGCGTAATTCGGCCTGTGAATTTTTGAAGGCATCATAGGTCTTTTTAAACAGGGCGCTCAAAGTTGGGGATTCTGCCGCCATTTCGGCGATATCTTCCGGGGCAAATTCGTCATCGGCATACAGCGGATCCTTGAGTGCATCCGATATTTCGCCGATCAGGTGCCCCTCTTCCTGGGGGGAGAACACGAGGGGGTCAACTTTCAAAATCCGGCTGACCTGTAATAAGAGAGAAACCGTGATATTGCGCCGGTTATTTTCCAGAAGATTGAGGTAGCTGGCCGAAATCCCAAGTCTGTCGGCAAGCTCCGCCTGTGTCAGATTGCGCTCCTTTCGCAATTTTCTGAGGCGACTTCCGAACAGTGGATGCTTTGCCATTCCGATCCTGATATTTACAAAATATTACATACTTACAAAATTTATTAGTAAATATTTACATAAAAAATGGCAGTTTTGCAACGACTTATTAGGAAAAATGTCAAAATTGTGAAATTTTTACAAACAGCAGGTATCGGCTCGTGAAAACAGGCGCGGGCTTCCTGTCCGGGGAGATCCAACATAATTATGGGAGACATTTCATGAGCGATTTCACGAAATCAGGCATGTCGCGCCGTGGTTTGCTAAAAGCGGGCGCCGTGGGCGGCCTGGTTGCGGCAACGCCGAGCTTTTTTGTCCGGAATGCATGGGCGGAAGAGTTTCGCAACAACCCTGAAAAGTCCGGGGAATTGAAGCTCGGTTTCAACGTGCCGCAAACCGGTCCGTATGCCGATGAAGGAAACGATGAGTTGCGGGCCTACATGCTGGCGGTCAAGCATCTGAACGGAGAAGGGGATGGCGGTATGCTGAATACCTTCAAACCTTCCAGCCTGACCGGCAAGGGGGTGCTTGGCAAGAAAGTGACCTATTCGACCGGTGACACGCAGACCAAGTCCGATGCGGCGCGGGCCTCGGCAAAGCGGATGATCGAAAAAGATGGTGTTTTGATGATTACCGGTGGATCGTCCTCAGGTGTGGCTGTGGCCGTACAGTCGCTCTGTCAGGAGCAGGGCATTATCTTCATGGCGGGGCTGACTCATTCCAATGATACGACAGGCAAGGACAAGCGCCGGTATGGCTTCCGTCACTTTTTCAATGCCTATATGTCGGGCAAGGCGCTGGCGCCGGTGCTGGAGAAGGAATATGGGAAGGACCGCCGCGCCTATCATCTGACGGCTGACTATACTTGGGGCTGGACGCAGGAAGAATCGATCAAAAATTCGACCGAAGCAATCGGCTGGGAAACCGTTGAAACGGTCAAGACGCCGGTTGGAGCGGGGGATTTCTCGCAATATATCACGCCGGTTCTGAATTCCGGGGCGGATGTTCTCATCCTGAACCATTATGGCAAGGATATGGTCAATTCGCTGACCCAGGCGGTTCAGTTCGGTCTGCGGGACAAGCAGGTCAATGGCAAGAATTTCGAGATTGTCGTGCCGCTCTTCTCGCGTCTGATGGCGCGGGGTGCCGGAGATGCCGTGAAAGGCATTCTGGGAACGACAAATTGGAACTGGTCGCTGCAGGATGATGGCTCGAAGGCCTTTGTGCAGTCCTTCGGTGCCGAGTATGGCGAGCCGCCATCAATGGCCGCCCATACCTGCTACGTGCAGACGCTGCTTTATGCAAACGCCTGTGAAATGGCAGGCACTTTCTATCCTCCGGAAGTCATCAAGGCGCTTGAAGGCTTCAATTTCGACGGCATGGGCAATGGCCCGACGCTTTATCGTGCGGAAGATCATCAATGCTTCAAGGACGTACTGGTTGTGCGCGGAAACGAGAACCCGAGCAGCCAGTTCGATATCCTGAAGGTGGTCGACATCACTCCACGTGCCCAGGTGGAGTATGACGCCTCCATCTTCGGTGGAGAGCTTGGGCCCTATGAAGTGAAGATGTAGTTTCTGTACATTTGAGTGCGGGTTGGCGGTTCAGGGAGGGCGTCAACCCGCCTTTTTTCCCGGCGGTAATTCCGGGATGCGTTCGATGGGGATTACGGGGTAGATTTCATGGATGCCATTTTTATTCAAATCCTGAACGGACTGGACAAAGGGGCGGCCTATGCGCTGATTGCGCTGGGCCTGACGTTGGTCTTTGGCACGCTCGGGATTGTGAACTTCGCCCATGGCGCGCTGTTCATGCTCGGCGCATTTTGTGCCGTCACCTTTCAGAAGCTGGTTACCCTCTCCGCCAAGGTGCGGGATGAAAGTATTACGGCCTTTGCGGCCTATAAGGAACAGCCCTATCTGGAAACATGGTTCGGGGAGGCTGGGCATGTCATCATCGACTATTCGGTGCCGCTATCAATCCTGCTGGCTATTCCTGTGATGTTGCTGATTGGCTATGTTATGGAACGCGGCCTTATCAAACATTTTTATAAACGGCCACATGCCGAACAGATTCTGGTAACTTTCGGTCTTGCCATCGTTCTTCAGGAAATCATCAAGGCCTATTTCGGCGCCAACCCCATACCGCAGCCTGCCCCTGAAATTTTGTCGGGCAGCGCCAATGTCGGTGCGTGGCTGGGGCTTGGCGACAATCTTGTATACCCCTGGTGGCGGCTGATCTATTTCTGCTTTTCTGCGGTTGTTATTTTTTCGGTATTCGCCTTTTTGCAATTCACGACTTACGGCATGGTCGTGCGGGCCGGGATGCGGGATCGTGAGACAGTCGGCCTGCTCGGCATCAATATCGAGCGGCGCTTTACTGTCGTCTTCGCCATTGCGGCCATTGTCGCCGGTGTCGCGGGGGTAATGTATACGCCCATTCTGCCGCCCGACTATCATCTTGGCATGGACTTCCTCGTTCTCTCATTCGTGGTCGTGGTCGTAGGTGGGATGGGATCGCTGGGCGGTGCCGTGCTGGCCGGGTTTCTCCTCGGCGTGGTGCAATCCTTCGCGTCCATGAATGAGGTGAAAGGTATCTTTCCCGGCATTGACCAGATCATTCTCTATCTTGTTGCCGTTGTTATTCTGCTGGTGCTGCCGCGCGGTCTGATGGGCCGGACAGGAGTTATGGATGACTGATATGATCAAGCCGTCCCTCAACGACACCCTTCTTGTCATCGTCTTTGCGGCCGCAATCCTGCTGATGCCGCTCTGGCTTGACCCGATCGGGGGAAATTATCCGGATTTGCTTCAGAAGTTTGCCATCTATGGCATCTTCGCAATCGGTTTTAACATTCTCTTTGGCCTGACCGGCTATCTCTCTTTCGGTCACGCCGCCTTTCTCGGGGTTGGCTCCTACGCAGCGGTCTGGTCGTTCAAGCTATTGACCATGAATGTTATTCCGGCCGTGATATTCGGGGTCCTGTTCGCCGGCCTACTGGCGGCGATCATCGGCTTTCTGAGCCTGCGGCGGTCGGGTATTTACTTTTCAATCCTGACGCTTGCCTTCGCGCAGATGTCCTACAATCTCGCCTATTCGGTTCTGACGCCCATTACAAACGGGGAAACCGGATTGCAGCTGGCGGCGTCCGATCCACGCATTCTGGACAGCATGTTTTCCAATGGACAGCCCAGTCTGGGACTGCCGAGCACGGATCTGTTCGGTGAAACCATGAGTGGCTATCCCGGGTTCTACTTCTGTGCGGTGTTGTTGATTGTCGGCTTTTATATTTCGCTGCGAATTTTCCGCTCGCCATTCGGCCTCATGCTGAAAGGCATCAAGTCGAACCAGAACCGAATGAAATATACCGGCCTCAATACCCGGCCTTATATGCTGACGGCATTTGTCATCTCGGGCATGTATGCGGGACTCGCCGGAAGCCTGCTGGCGGTCACAGACCCGCTTGCCGGAGCGGAGCGGATGCAGTGGACAGCCTCGGGCGAGGTCGTGTTGATGACTATTCTCGGTGGGGCAGGCACGCTGGTCGGCCCGATGTTGGGGGCGGGGCTGATCAAATATTTCGAAAATATATTCTCTTCCTTTGATAACAATGTGTTGCAGCAAGCCTTCTCCTTTCTTCCCGACAGTGTGACCGATATTCTCGTGCCGGTCGTCGGGCTGTTCGTCGGCAGTGGTTGGCATCTGACACTTGGTCTGCTGTTCATGGTGATTGTGATTTTCCTGCCGGGTGGCCTGGTGGAAGGGTTCCGCCGCACCTATCGTTATTTCATATCCCGTGGCGCAAGGTCGGAACGACAGTCGGTCGAGGCCCATAATCAGGCCGGGGAGTGAGAGGATACGTCATGAATGGTCTTGTTCTTCAATTGGATAATATCAACAAAAGTTTTGGCGGGTTAAGCGCACTTTCCGACATCAATCTGAATGTGGAGGAGGGGACGACACATGCGATTATCGGCCCCAACGGCGCAGGCAAATCAACCCTTCTCAATGTCTGCATCGGCCGATTGAAGCCCGACACGGGTAAGGTCACATTCGCCGGTGAGGAGCTGACGGGGCGGGCGCCGCATGAGATTGCCCAGCTTGGCGTGGCGCGGGTATTCCAGACGCCCGAGATTTTTCAGGAAATGACCCTGCTTGAGAATGTCATGATCCCCGCCCTTTCACACCGCGATGGAGCCTTTCGTCTGAATGCGGGAAAGCTGCTGTCCCGGCAGACGGCAATCCGCGAGGAAGCGGAACATATCCTCGAGGATGTTGGTCTCAAGGAAATGATGCTGACAGAGGCGGGGAGCCTCAGCCGGGGGGATAAGCGGCGGCTCGAACTCGGCATGTGCCTGATTCTGCGACCGCGCCTGCTGCTGCTGGATGAACCGACAGCCGGTATGGCCCGTCATGACACCAATCAGACCATTGAACTTCTGAAGAAAATCAAATCCCGGGGAATGACCAAGGTGATTATCGAGCATGACATGCATGTGGTGTTCAGCCTGGCCGACAAAGTCAGTGTGCTGGCCCGCGGTCAGGTTATTGCTGATGGCGACCCGCAGACGGTTCGTGATGATCCAAAGGTCAAGGAAGCGTATCTGGGAGGAACCTATTAATGTCCGAGACCATTGAAGAAAAAATCCCTGAAACCGCAGTGAAGAAGCCCTATTTCAGCGTCAAGGACATTCATGCCTATTACGGGGAATCCTACATCGTCCAGGGTGTGTCCTTTGATGTTGAGGAAGGGGACATTGTTGCCTTGCTTGGTCGTAATGGTGCGGGCAAGACATCCACTTTGCGGGCATTGGCCCGCGTTGACAGCCCCGGTCTCAGGAGAGGGGAAATCTATCTCGGCGGAAAGCCGATCCATCCCCTCAAAGCCTATGAAGCTGCCCGCGAAGGTATTCAGCTTGTTCCAGAAGACCGGCGTATTATCGGCGGCCTGACAGTTGAGGAAAACCTGCTGCTGTCGCAGGTGGCGGAGCCGAAGGGATGGGAGATCGAACGGATTTACGATCATTTTCCAAGGCTTGGCGAGCGGCGCAATCAGGATGCGGTCACCATGTCCGGCGGGGAACAGCAGATGCTGGCTGTTGCCCGGGCCCTCGCCCGGGAGGTGAAGCTGTTGTTTCTGGATGAACCCTATGAAGGTCTGGCGCCGGTGATTGTCCAGGAAATCGAAAAAATCCTGCTGGAGGTTAAAAAGCTCGGGATTACAACGATCATCGTCGAACAGAATGCCGTTGCGGCGCTTCAGCTTGCCGACAAAGCGCTGATCCTTGACATGGGGCAGATCGCCTTTCGCGGCACCGCGCAACAGGTGTTGGACGATCAGGAGCTGCGGCATGAGTATCTGGCAATCTGACGCGAGATGAAAGCCCCACGGGCACAGCCCTCTTGTGTTTTGCATCATGGTGAGCTAGCAAATATCCTGACGATGTTGACTTCATAATAAGAATCAAATTGCTATCAGGGTGAAAGGACGGAGAGTATGTCTGCGAAGGATCTGTATCCGGTACCGGAAGAACTGGCGAAAACGGCCTGGGCCGACAAGGCGAGCTATCAGGCCATGTACCGCGCGTCGATCGAGGACCCCGCCGCCTTCTGGGGAGAGCATGGCAAGCGCATCGACTGGATCAAACCCTACACGCAGGTCAAGGATGTCTCCTACAATCAGGACGATCTGCATATCCGCTGGTATTACGACGGGACGCTGAATGTCAGCTATAACTGTCTGGACCGTCACCTGGAGACGCGCGGTGACAGCACCGCAATCATCTGGGAAGGGGATGACCCGAAAGATGACAAGAAACTGACCTATCGTGAGCTGCATGCCGAAGTGTGCAAATTCGCCAATGTGCTGAAGGCGCAAGGGATTAAGAAAGGCGATCGCGTCACCCTTTACATGCCGATGATTGTTGAGGCCGCCGTGGCGATGCTCGCCTGTGCCCGGATCGGCGCCATTCATTCCGTTGTCTTCGGCGGCTTCTCGCCCGATGCGCTCGCGGGCCGTATTCAGGATTGCAAGTCGAATTGTGTGATCACGGCTGACGAAGGCATTCGCGGCGGCCGCGCCATTCCGCTCAAAGCCAATACGGATGAGGCGCTGGAGGATTGCCCCGACTGCACAACCTGTATTGTTGTGAAACGAACGGGCAACAAAGTGGGCTGGGTCGAGGGGCGCGATGTCTGGTATCACGAGGAAATGGCGAAGGTTGATGCGGATTGCCCGCCGGAGGAAATGAAAGCGGAAGACCCGCTGTTCATCCTTTATACCTCCGGCTCGACAGGGCAGCCGAAGGGGGTTCTGCATACATCGGGTGGCTATATCGTCTATGCGGCCATGACGCATCGTTATGTGTTCGACTATCATGATGGAGACATATACTGGTGCACGGCTGATGTCGGCTGGGTGACGGGCCACAGCTATATTCTTTATGGCCCGCTCGCCAATGGCGCGACCACATTGATGTTCGAAGGCGTGCCGAACTATCCGACCGTCTCCCGCTTCTGGGAGGTGTGCGACAAGCATCAGGTCAATATCTTCTACACCGCGCCGACGGCGATCCGCGCGCTGATGCGCGAGGGGGATGAGCCGGTCAAAAAGACATCCCGCAAATCCATTCGTCTTCTGGGCTCTGTGGGGGAGCCGATCAATCCGGAAGCCTGGCGCTGGTATTATGATGTGGTGGGTGAGGGACGTTCCCCCATTGTCGATACCTGGTGGCAGACGGAAACGGGCGGTATTCTCATTTCCCCGCTGCCGGGCGCGACGGATCTGAAACCGGGTTCTGCGACCCTTCCCTTCTTCGGGATTGAACCCTTGATGGTTGATAATGAGGGGAACGTGCTGGAGGGCGCCTGCGAGGGCATTCTCTGTATCAAGGATAGCTGGCCGGGCCAGATGCGGACGGTTTATGGTGATCATGAACGCTTTATCCAAACCTATTTTTCAAGTTTTCCGGGCCGTTATTTCACCGGTGATGGCGCGCGACGGGATGATGATGGCTATTACTGGATCACGGGCCGCGTGGATGACGTGATCAATGTGTCCGGACATCGCATGGGGACGGCGGAAGTGGAAAGCGCACTTGTCGCTCACGAGATGGTCGCCGAAGCGGCGGTAGTCGGGTATCCCCATGATATCAAGGGGCAGGGCATCTATGCCTATGTCACGTTGACGGCCGGTGTGGAGGCAACGGAAGAGCTGCGCATAGAACTCGTTAAATGGGTTCGCCACGAAATCGGTCCGATTGCAACGCCGGATCTGATTCAGTGGGCGCCGGGGCTGCCGAAGACCCGCTCCGGCAAGATCATGCGCCGCATTCTCCGCAAGGTTGCCGAAAATGACTTCGGTAGTCTTGGCGACACCTCGACACTGGCGGAGCCGATGGTGGTCGATGATTTGATCGCTAACCGCATGAACAAGTAAAGATTGGAATGAGGCAGCCTGTCACGATGAGTCATGACATAATCCCTGTAAATGGGGTATGATCGGAGTGACAGGACGCCGAACAGGGAAGATGTCCGACGAAAAGAGCTTTTAAAAGCCGGATTACGCGCCAGTCATCGGCAGCTTCCCGTTCATATGGAAGGGAGCATATGACAAGATGACACCGACGGTGCTGGTGGTGGAGGACGAGCCCAATATTGTCCTGTCGCTGCAATTTATTTTGAAGCAGGCGGGATTTACGGTCAGGGTTGCGCGGGACGGGGAACAGGCGCTGCGGGCGATTGACGACTATGTGCCTGATCTGGTGCTCCTCGATATCATGTTACCCAGACAGAACGGGTTTTCGGTTTGCGAACAGATTCGTGTCAATCCGGCCTGCCGTAATGTCAAGATCATCATGCTGTCCGCCAAAAGCCGGGAGGCTGACAAGGAGCGGGCTCTCGCCCTGGGGGCGGATGAATTTGTCACCAAACCTTTTTCGACCCGCGAACTTGGCCGGATGGTCCGGGAAATAATATCCCCGGTTAAACCGGCCCGATCAGTCAATCCGAACTAAATCTTCAGGATTACCAGTATAGAAAGGATAGGCCATGATCAGGACGGGACGGAAAAAGGAATGGTCGGTCCTTCTGTTCGTTGTTTTTCTGGTCGCTCTTCTCCCGCCTGTCATCATGATTTTTGACTCTCCCCGGCGCCTGTTTGGAATCCCGATTATCTTTCTGTATCTTTTTACCGTCTGGGGCGCTGCGATTGCCCTGACGGCGCTCGGTGCGAAGCGCAGCAAAACGAGAGAGACGGACTCTTCTTCACCCGAGCCGCTGTCAGGAGAGTCGCCCCCGCCGCCAATGCATGAGACAAGGTGATGTCGGGCGGACTTGTCCTCACGGTTTCTATTCTTTACCTCGGGCTTTTGTTCGCGATTGCGCAATTTGTTGACCATCGGGCGGACAAGGGGCGTCCTTTTACCCGCAATCCATATGTCTATACCCTGTCGATTGCCGTCTTTTGTACGTCCTGGACCTTTTACGGAAGTGTCGGTCTCGCAGCGACGCGGGGCTTTGATTTCCTGCCCATCTATCTTGGGCCGACCTTGGTATTTGTGCTTTGGTCGGTCATCTGGATCAAGATTATCCGCATCTGTAAGCTGCACCGCATCACGTCAATCGCCGATTTCATTGCCTCACGCTATGGAAAGCGGGCGCGCCTTGGCGGGCTTGTCACCATTATCACGGTTGTCGGTACGACGCCCTACATATCACTGCAGCTTAAATCCATTGCCACAAGTTTTCGCATCCTGATTAGCTCCGCGGACGGGCAGCTTTTGCATGCAGCCAGTGATCCGATTTATTTTATTGATACGACACTGATCGTTGCGCTTACGCTTGCGCTGTTCGCCATTCTTTTTGGCACGCGTCACATTGACGCCAGCGAGCATCATGAAGGGCTGGTGGCGGCAATCGCCTTTGAATCCGTTGTGAAAATGGTGGCCTTTCTGACCGTCGGATTTTTTGTAACCTACGGACTGTATGGTGGCTTTGCCGACCTCTTCGCGAAAGCTGCCGAAAACGGCCTTGATACGCTGTTCGCGGTCAATGCAGACGGGGATTACAGCCGGTGGATGACCATGACCATCCTGTCCATGGCCGCCATTATCTGTCTGCCGCGCCAGTTTTACATAACGGCCGTTGAAAACCCCGAAGAATCCTATCTGCGCAAGGCGACATGGCTGTTCCCGCTTTATCTGCTGGTGATCAATATCTTTGTGTTGCCGATTGCACTTGCGGGACGGATCGCCTTTGATGGCGTCACGGCCGATGCGGATATGTTCATGCTGACACTGCCGCTGATCAATGATCAGGAGATGCTGGCGCTGATTGCTTTCGTGGGGGGGCTGTCGGCGGCCACCTCCATGGTGATCGTGGCGGCGATCGCGCTCAGTACCATGATCTGCAACGATCTGATCATGCCGCTCCTGCTGCGGGCGCGCTGGTTCAATATCAACAAGAATGATGACCTGACCGGCCTGCTTTTGACGATCCGCCGCATCAGTATTCTGGTGATCCTGTTTTTGGGATATGTCTATTATTTATTCGCGAGCGAGAGCTATTCCCTCGTCACCATCGGGCTGGTTTCCTTTGCCGCCGCCGCCCAGTTTGCCCCGGCGATTATCATTGGAATTTTCTGGAAAGGCGCATCCTATCACGGCGCGATGACCGGTCTGGCGCTTGGTTTCCTGGTGTGGATATACACATTGCTGCTGCCCTCCTTTGCCCAGTCGGGCTGGTTACCCCTCAGTTTTATTGCAGAAGGCCCCTTTGGGATTGATTTTCTCAAACCCTATGCCCTGTTCGGTCTGGAGGGATTTGATCGTCTGACCCATGCGTTGTTCTGGAGTATGCTGTTCAATATAGGGGCCCTGTGGCTGATTTCTCTGCTGTCACAGCAGACCGCGATCGAGCGTATTCAAGGGACGTTGTTTGTTGATGTCTTCGGCCATACGGATGATGAGCGTGACAGCCGCTATTGGCGCGGGTCGGCCACCGTTTCTGATTTGCAGCAGCTTGTCGGGCGGTTCGTCGGTGGCCAGCGCGCAGCAAAGGCTTTTGCCGAGTTTGCCGAAGAACGCAATATCAGCCTGAAACGCAACCAGTCCGCCGATGCCGCGCTACTTGATTTCGCCGAGAAGCTGCTGGCGGGGGCTATTGGCTCGGCAACGGCGCGGGTCATGGTGGGAACTGTCGTGAAGGGAGAGATTGTCGGTCTGGACGAAGTGTACCGAATTCTCGATGAGACCAGCCAGGTGATCGAATACAGCCATCGTTTGGAACAGAAATCGGCGGAGCTGGAACAGGCGACGGCGCAGCTTCGCAATGCCAATGAACGGTTGAAGGAACTCGATTCCCTGAAAGATCATTTTCTTTCCATGGTCAGCCATGAATTGAGAACACCGTTGACGTCCCTGAGGGCGTTTGGCGAAATTCTCGTCGACAATCCGGAAGTCTCACGAGAGGAACGCGAACGCTTCCTGAATGTCATTGTCAAGGAAAGCTCCCGTCTGACCCGGCTTATCGACCAGCTTCTCGATCTCGCCCGGATGGAGGCGGGGGAGATGGATTGGTCCCTCGATGAGGTGGATGTGCGGTCAACGTTGCAAGAGGCTATGGCGGCGCTTGACGGGCTGGTACAGGAAAATGGCGTGGCTGTGCGCGTGGATATCCCGGATCATCTGCCCTGTGTCCGCGCCGATCGGGATCAGCTCATGCAGGTCATCATCAATCTGGTTTCCAATGCCATCAAATTCTGTGACAAGTCGGAGGGGCGGATCGAGGTTTCGGTGAATGTCGCCGACAGCGAGTTGCAGATCAGTGTTGCCGATAATGGCCGGGGTATTCCCGATGACATGGAAGAACGGGTCTTTGAAAAATTTCATCAGTCTACCGGACGGGGCGGAGACAAGCCGCAGGGGTCGGGGCTTGGCCTTGCCATCTGCCGGGAAATCGTCACTTTCTTCGGAGGACGGATCTGGGTTTCAAACAAAACGGAAGGCGGCGCTCTCTTTACCTTTACGTTGCCGCATGCCGGTCTTGCAGAAATCTCATTATCGGCTGAATAATCTTAAGTGAGCGCGCGATAGATCATCGTGACACCGATCATGGCGACCATTATCAGAACGAATTTTCTGAAGGTCGTCTGATTGATGAGATGCCTGACTTTGGTGCCGGCCCACATACTGAGAAACAGCGGGACAAGACCAATAATACTGTAGGCAAGCTCGGTCAGCCCGAGGATATCCATGCTTTGCAGGCTCAGCATGAGAAAGATACTGCCGCTGAACAGCATGACGCTAACGGCGGCGACAAATTTTTCTTTCTCTAGGCTAATGGCAATAAAAAAGAATACCGGCAGGGTGGCGTAGAGCGTTGTGATGCCGCCAATAATGCCCGAGATAAAGCCGATAACGGGCCCCGATATTTTCTCTCGATTGCCGAGAAAAGAGAAAGAGAAAACCGAAAGCTCGAGCAGGGCAACAACAATCAGCATGACACCAATGCCGATCAGCAGATTATCGGTATTGAGGGCGGAGAGCATATAAACGCCGATGGGCAGCCCCAGAAAAAGGCCAAGATACAGTCGCCAATGGCGGATGATGGATGATTTTATCTGGCCGGTCACCAGCATCTGGATGAAATTGGTCACCATCATAGGCAGAATCATGATGGCCACCGCTGCGGGGAGAGGAACAAAAAAGACCATGATCGGTACGGCGACTGTCGGCAAACCGAATGCGGAGATACCCTTGACGAAACCTCCCAGCGTGAAGGCCAGGCAGACAATCAGGAGATGGAAAAGATTGAACTCGGGAAAATATTGGGCAATCATGGCTTTGTATTCACTATAAAAATAATCAGGCCCGCGTTCTGGGGATCCCCATAGGCCGAGAAATGATGGATCAGCATTATGTACCGACACCGACTCTATCCGTTTTTCCTGACTGATGGCATTGTTTTCATGGAAGGTGAGCGATGAAAATATGGGTAATTGAAGGTGAGGGGGGAGTAGGCAACCTCAGGCAGGCTGAACGGGATGTTCCAAAGCCCGGACCGGGTGAAATCCTTGTCCGGATGAAGGCGAATGCGATCAATTACCGCGATCTGTCGACCATTATGAACCCTGCTGCTCGCGGTATTGCGGGGCCGCGCATCCCGAATTCCGACGGGGCCGGAATTGTCGAGGATGTCGGCGCAGGCGTGACTGTCTTCAAGGCGGGCGACCGGGTGGTAGGTACTTTCTTTCAGAACTGGCCGGCCGGTCCCATTCATGCGGGCGTGATGCCGAGTGCGCTGGGCGGTCCGATAGACGGGATGCTTGCGGAATATGTGCTGCTGAAAGAAGGCGGCGCGCTCCCCATCCCGGACCATCTTTCCTTTGCGGAGGCGGCGACCCTCCCTTGTGCCGGGCTGACCGCCTGGAACTGCCTGTTTGAAGCAGGAAAAGCGCGCGCGGGCCACACAGTTTTGCTGCTCGGCACGGGCGGCGTGTCGATATTTGCGCAGCAGTTTGCCAAAATGGCGGGCATCCGCACCATTCTTACCTCCAGCAGTGAAGAAAAGCTGACCCGGGCAAAGACGCTGGGTGCCAATGATCTTGTGAATTACCGTCAGCATCCGGACTGGGAAAAGAATGTGATGGACCTCACCGATGGCCGGGGCGTTGATCTTGTTATTGAAGTGGGCGGGGCGGGGACGCTTGAAAAATCCGCCCTGTCGGTGCGTATCGGGGGACGGATATCCCTGATCGGGATTCTTTCAGGCGGCCAGATCGACCCGACCGTTTTCATGCGCAAATCCATCACGCTGAAAGGCGTTTATGTCGGCCCGTGCGATATGTTCAGGGCCATGAATGCGGCGTTGGTCCATAATGATATTCATCCGGTGATTGATGCGACCGTCGATTTCGCAAATGCGCAGGAGGCCTACCGCATGATGGAAAAAGCCACGCATTTCGGGAAAATTGTCATAAACATATAGAACATAGCAGCAATAGGAAAATTCAATGAAACTTTTGAGATTTGGTTCCGCCGGAGCCGAAAAGCCGGGCATTCTGGATATGAACGGAGATATCCGCGATCTTTCAGGGGTGATTGATGATTTCGCGGGCGAAGCGTTTACGGACGAAAATCTGCAGAAAATTCGCGCGATCGATCCGGCGTCCCTGCCGAAAGCGGCAGGTAATCCGCGGATTGGCGCCTGCGTCGGCAATGTGCGTAATGCGATTTGCATCGGGCTCAACTATTCCGATCACGCCGCCGAAGCAGGCGCGGCGGTGCCGAAAGAGCCGATTGTCTTTCAGAAATCCTCCTCCGCCATTTGCGGGCCGAACGATAATGTCGAGATTCCGCGCGGCTCCCAAAAGACGGACTGGGAAGTGGAGCTGTGCGTGGTTATTGGCAAGCGGGCAAAATATGTGACGGAAGCAGAGGCGCTCGACCATGTGGCGGGATATTGCGTTGCCAACGATGTGTCGGAACGAGAATTTCAGTCCGAACGCGGTGGGCAGTGGACCAAAGGCAAAAGCCATGAAACATTTGGCCCCATCGGTCCCTGGCTTGTCACTCGCGACGAGGTGCCGGACCCGCAGGCGCTCGACCTCTGGCTGGAACTTGATGGCGTGCGCAGACAGGATGGCAATACGAAAAACATGATTTTCAGCGTCAAAACGATTATTTCCTATCTCAGCCAGTTCATGACGCTGACACCGGGGGATATCATCATGACGGGGACACCGGCCGGGGTCGGCCTGGGCCAGAAGCCGGCGCCTTTCTTTCTGAAATCTGGACAGGAAATGAAACTGGGGGTTGCCGGGTTGGGCGTTCAGACGCAAACTACCGTTCAGGCATAATTAGCGTTGTCGGATTTATACTGGGAGGGAATGGGATGTTGAAACCCGTGCAGAAGCCGGAAAGTCTGGGATTCAGTCCGGACCGTCTGCAATATATCACGGACTGGATGCAGCGGTATGTGGATGACGGCAAGCTGGCGGGAACTCAGACCGTCATTGCCCGCAGCGGCAAGATTGCCTATTCCAAATCCATTGGCCTTCGGGATATGGACAGCGCCTCTCCCTGGACCGACGATACGGTGGCGCGCTTCTACTCCATGTCGAAGCCCGTCACCTCCGTTGCCCTGATGATGCTCTATGAAAAAGGGTTGTTCCATCTTGATGATCCGGTGGATGAGTTTATTCCCGCCTTCAAGGAGATGCAGGTGCTCCGCCCACAGGCCCGGAATATTGAGGACACCGAACCCGCCAAAGTCCGCATGACCGTTCATAATCTTCTGACACATATGTCGGGAATGACCTATGGCTTCAATCTGGGCGTGCTTGGCGATTATTATGAGAAGGAGAAGATGGATTTCGGTCCGCGGCGCGGGACACTGGAGAAAGAGGTCAATCGTCTTGCGGCGATGCCGCTTCTGTTTGAGCCGGGTGCGCGCTGGAATTATGGCGTTTCGACCGATGTGGTCGGGCGGCTTGTCGAAGTGATCTCGGGTCAGGATCTCAAATCCATTTTTCATGAAAATATATTTACGCCCCTGCGTATGACCGATACGGATTTCGGAGTGCCAGAAGAAAAGCTGGATCGTTATGCCGCTGCCTATATGTCGGATGGAAAGGGTGGCATGGCGGTTCTTGATTCCGTCCGCAAAAGCGCTTTTGCCGAAGAAAAGGTGATTTGCCATTCCGGTGGTGGCGGGCTTGTCTCGACGGCGGCGGACTATCTCAAATTCGCCGAGATGATCCGGTGTCGCGGGGCGGCGGAAGGGGGACGACTGCTCGGCCCCCGGACAGTCGATTTCATGACCAGCAACCATCTGAAGGGAGATCTGGCAGCCAACGGGCAGCCGGTCTTTTCCGAAGTTTCGTTCGTTGGCGTCGGTTTTGGTCTTGGCGGCTGGGTCATGCTGGATCCGGCGCTGTCGCAGATGATGGGCTCTCCCGGTGATTTCGGCTGGGGCGGCATGGCCAGCACGGTCTTCTGGGTGGACCCGGTGGAGGATATGACAGTGCTTTTCCTCACCCAGTTTGTGCCGAGCAGTTTTTACCCATTGCGCAAGGAACTGCGCGCCCTCGTGCATCAGGCGCTTATCGACTGATGATGGTGAAACGGCTGTCATGTCTCTGCCATGAAAGTGACATCGGCGGGTAACATGAAACCGGGATATTTCCTGCAAGTTCATACAAGAGTTTGCAGGAGCGTATTTTGGACGCGTTACGATTTAACAATCTTGAGCTTCGGCTCGCGGAAACCACTGCTGATGTCGATGCGGCGCAGGCCCTCCGGTTCCGGATATTCTATGAGGAAATGGGGGCGAAACCCGGTGATATCGCACTCGCCAGAAGCCGTGATATCGACCGGTTCGACGCCATCTGTGACCATCTGCTGGTGATTGATCTGGAGCGGGGCAGTGATGCCGCCCCCTGTGTTGTTGGCACATACCGCTTTCTGCGCAGCAGCATTGCCGTCGCCCATGGCGGGTTTTATTCCGAAAACGAGTTTGATCTTGGACATCTCAAATTTTTCCCGGGCGAAATCATGGAGCTCGGCCGGTCCTGTATCGATGCGGATTATCGCCGCCGCGGTGCCATGCAGCTTCTCTGGCGCGGCATCGCCGAATATATCCGCCGTCATGACGTACAGGTCATGTTTGGTTGCGGCAGCATTCACGGTACCGATCTGAAAGAGCATGCACGTGTGCTCTCCTATCTGCATCATTATCATAAGGCGCCAGGACACCTCCGGCCGCGGGCGCTCGAAGAACAGTACATTCCCATGAAGATGATGAAACGCAAGGAAGTGGATGTCGAATTGGCGCAACGGGAGCTGCCGCCGCTTCTGAAAGGCTATCTGCGGCTAGGCGGGCATATCGGCGATGGGGCCGTGATCGATCACCAATTCAATACGATTGATGTCTGTGTGGTGGTGGAAACGGAGAATGTCACGGATAAATATATCCGCCATTTCTCGCGCGATCGTCGGGAACCGACGGAGGCGCGCGTCGCAACCGGCAACCCGGCGCCGCTTTATTCCTGATCTCAATCTGTTATTGACGCCCCTTGTGATATCCACCAGCCGAGGATCTTGCGTTCCTCCTCGGTCATCTTCGTGGTATTGCCGAGCGGCATGGTATGGGTGTCGACCGTCTGCTGACGGATACGGGTTTTTTCCCTTGCCATCTGTTCGGGTGTTTCAAGGCGAACCCCCTTGGGTGGGGTGGTGTAATCTGCGTTGGACGGCTTCGCGGCATGACAGCTTGTACAGCGGTCATGAATGATTTTCTCAACATCGCTGAAAGAAACCTTTTCGGCCGGTACCTCATTGGATTTGGGGGAGGCAAGCCAGGCGATGGCACAGAACAGCACAAAGGCAGCGGGGAGAAGGAAAAAACCCTGTTTCGCCCGGCCCTGATTTTTCATGTTGAAGTAATGACGGACCATCACGCCAACCAGCGCCAGCCCCGCCAGCAACAACCAGTTGAGCGAATTACCGAAGGTCATGGGATAGTGGTTGCTGATCATAATGAACAGAACCGGCAGGGTGAAATAATTGTTGTGCAGCGAGCGCTGCTTGGCACGTAGGCCATAGACCGGATCCGGGGTTTCGCCTTTCTTGGCGGCGGTGACGAGGGCAATCTGTCCTGGAATGATCACTTTCAGCACATTCGCCGCCATGATCGTGCCCATCAGCGCCCCAATATGGATGTAGGCACCGCGTCCGCTGAATATCTGCGAGAGGAGGAAAGCCGCAAGGGTCAGCAAGAGGAAGAGTAGCAGCCCGAACCAGCCCTGGTGATTTATCAGCGGGGATTTGCACAGCAGGTCATAGATGATCCAGCCGCCAAAAATGGTGCCAAGGCCGATCAGAATGGCGGCGTCTGCGGAAATATCGGCTTTGCTTCTGTCGAGGAGATAGATATCTGCCCCGAAGTAATAAAGAATGACCAGCAGGATAAATCCGCTGATCCAGGTGAAATAGGCCTCATATTTGAACCAGTGAAGTGTCGGTGGAATTTCCGGCGGCGCGAGGCGGTATTTCTGTACCTCGTAAAATCCACCGCCATGAATGGCCCAAAGCTCGCCGCCCACTCCGGCCTTGTCCTTGGCCCCCTCCTTGACGGGCGGTATCAGATTCATATCCAGCCAGACGAAATAGAATGAAGCGCCAATCCAGGCAATGCCGGTTATTACATGTATCCAGTGGATTGCCAGCTGCACCCACTCCATTATTTCCATGCGGTGCTACTCCCTTTTGCGTTCTTTCTGCGGCAAGGCCAGTCTGCGGCAGGCATCGACAAGCTGCGCGGCAGCATAATTCACCTCTGTAAGTCCGGTTGGTCGTCCAAGGCCGAGACGAACTGTGCTTGCGGCATCGCTCGCGCTTCTGTCCATCGCGAGGATAACGTGGGAAGGGATAGACTCATCCGAATGGCACGCCGAGCCGGTGCTGAGTGCGAGATCGGGCAGCTCATGCAGCAGTTCTTCCGCGTCCACGCCATCGAATGTGATACTGAGGCATCCTGGGATCGAGGGCGCGCCATCCCCATTGATACGAACGGCATCGCCAAGACCGGCGCGAAGCTGCTCGATCAATGTATGGCGTAGCAGGGTGAGGCGCCGCGCCTCCGTTCTCCGGCTCTCGGACAGGATACGACACGCCTCTCCAAATCCGACACAAAGGGCCGTCGGCAGAGTTCCTGAACGGATTGCCCGCTGTTGAGAACCGCCATACATCAATGGATTGATATGCGTTCCTTCGCGGATATAAAGCGCGCCGATTCCCATGGGGCCGTATACCTTGTGGGCAGACAGGCTCATCATGGTCAGATTTGTTGTTTCCACATCAATCGCCTCACTGGCGAGCGCTTGTACGGCGTCACTGTGAAAGGCGACATTCTGCCATTCGCATATCCGGCCAATCGCTTCGATATCCTGCTTGACGCCGGTTTCATTATTGGCCGCCATGATGGAAACCAGAATGGTGTCATCACGAAAGGCGTCAATCAGCCGGTTGAGATTGATCAAGCCTCTGCTGTCCACGTCAAGGAAGGTGACATCGACGCCCTCGGCCCGGGCCAGGTGATAAAGCGGCTGGCGTACGGCATCATGTTCCGTAGCTACTGAGATGATATGACGCGGCCCCTTGCGTGCGCGGGCATAGCCCATGAGGGCGAGATTGTTGGCCTCCGTCCCGCCGGATGTGAAAATTATCTCATTCGGCTGCGCATTGATAAGCGCCGCAATGTTGCGGCGGGCCGTTTCAATTGCATGCCTGGCACGATGACCAAAAACATGCGTCTTGCTGTGTGGATTCCCGACAGAGGCGCCAAGCCATGGGGCCATGGCGGCTTCCACTCTTGTATCCAGCGGCGTTGACGCCTGATAGTCCATGTAAAGTGGAAGGGAAATCTGTTTCCCTTCAAATAATATCTCCCGTCTGGTTTCAAACCGATTGACCATGTTCACGCGCCTCCCAATTCGCGTCCGATCCTGACCATATGCGTGTTGTTGTTTATTGCTTTCTTTCGCGTCGATCCGCCTCAAGGTGCATGTGACAAAAGCTGAATGCCCGTCGGCTTTTGACATGCCGACGGGACGAGTCATCGTGACAGCTTACTTCGGGAGCTGCCCTTCAACGCCTTCGACATACCAGTCCATGCCGAGGAGTACATCATCACCGAGAGTTTCGCCTTCCGCAGCACCAACGGAGCCATCCTGTTTTTTAAAGGGGCCGGTGAAAGGATGGATGGAGCCGTCAATGATCCCTTTGCGGGCTTCTTCCGCGAGGGCGACGACATCTTCCGGAATTGCTTCATTATAGGGGGACAGCTCTACCATGCCGGTATCCAGCCCGCCCCAGATGTCCTGAGATTTCCAGGTGCCATCCAACACGGCCTTGGTCCGTTCCACATAATATTTGTCCCAGTTGTCAATGATAGCCGTCAACTGAGCCTTGGGCGCGAATTTGGACATATCTGACGCCTGTCCCACGGCCCAGACGCCACGGCTTTCCGCAACCTGCAACGGGGCGGGGCTGTCGGTATGCTGCAAGATGATATCGGCGCCCTGATCAATCAGGATCTTGGCGGCGTCCCCTTCCTTGCCCGGATCATACCAGCTATTGATCCAGGCCACCTTGACCGTCACATTCGGGTTGACGCTGCGGGCGGCAAGGGTCATGGCGTTGATGCCGCGCACCACTTCCGGAATGGCGACAGAGCCGACATAGCCGATGACGTTGGTCTTCGTCATTTTGCCCGCAATCTTGCCAACCACGTAACGGCCCTCATAAAAGCGGGCGGAATAGGTGCTGACATTGTCCGCGCGTTTATAGCCGGTCGCATGTTCAAATTTTACGTCCGGAAACTGTTTCGCCACTTTCAGGGTCGGGTTCATGAAACCGAAAGAGGTTGTGAAAATCAGCTTATGGCCTTCAGACGCCAGTTTACGGATAACGCGTTCGCTGTCCGGGCCTTCCTTCACATTTTCCACGGCGGATGTTTTGACCTTACCACCAAAGGCTTCCTCGATCGCCTTGCGCCCGACGTCATGACGATAGGTCCAGCCGTGGTCACCAACCGGGCCGACGTAAACGAAGCCGACCTTGTCTTCCGCGTGGGCCGTTCCGGCAAGCATCCCCGCCGCAAGAGCCACCGCGCCGATCAGGCTTGAGATATGTTTCAGTTTCATTGCTTTCTCCTTTGTCTTTTGATGATGAAATATTTTCTTATGCCGCCGGATGGAACACCCTGCCAATACAAGCCGGGGCATGTTTGCGAATGCGCGACTGATCCTTCGATATCAGAACAAGAACAACGATGGTTGCAACATACGGCAGCATCGATAGAAATTGCGAGGGAACGTCGAGACCGGCGGCCTGCGCGTGCAGTTGCAAAATGGTGATGCCGCCAAACATATAGGCGCCGAGCAGAACCAGACCGGGCTTCCATGTGGCAAAAACGATCAGCGCGAGGGCGATCCAGCCACGGCCTGCTGTCATATTTTCAGCCCACATCGGAGTGTAGGCAAGCGATAGATAGGCGCCACCAATACCGGACATGGCGCCACCGAAGAGAACAGCAAGATAACGGATGGCGATAACCGGATACCCGATGGCATGGGCGGCGTCATGGGAATCGCCCACCGCCCGCAGGATAAGCCCCGCTTTGGTTTTATAGAGAAACCAGCCCACAACTCCGACCATAATAATGGAAAGATAGACCAGGGCGTCCTGGGCAAACAGGATCGGGCCAAGGAAGGGAATGTCGGAAAGGCCGGGAATGTTGAGCTTGGTCAGGGCGTCCACCGGTACTCCGACAAAATCCTGTCCCATCAGGGCGCTGAGGCCAACTCCGAAAAGTGTCAGGGCGAGACCCGTCGCGACCTGATTGGCCATGAGAGAGAGCGTCAGGATGCCAAAAAGCAATGCCATCGCGGCGCCGGCGAAGGCCGCGGCGGCAACGCCCAGGAGATAGCTGCCGGTCACGGTTACGGCAATGAAACCGGTCGCCGCGCCGACCAGCATCATTCCCTCCACCCCAAGATTGAGCACACCTGACTTTTCCGAGACAAGCTCGCCTATTGCGGCGAAGACAAGCGGTGTTGCGGCCGTAATGACTGTCAGAAATACGGGTACGATCCAGTCAAATCCACTCATCCGGACACCGCCTTTCTGGAAAAGCTCCACCGGAACCGGTAATGGATAAGTACATCGCTGGCGAGCAGGAAGAACAGCACCATGCCCTGAAAAACACCGGTCACTGCGAGCGGCAGGCCGAGGTTGATTTGCGCCGTTTCTCCGCCGAGATAGGTCAGCGCCATGAGCAGCCCGGCGAAGAAAATGCCTACCGGATGCAGCCGCCCGAGGAAGGCAACGATGATGGCCGTAAAGCCATAGCCCGGTGAAATCACCGGCACAACCTGATCAATGGGGCCACTGACTTCCGATATGCCCGCGATTCCGGCGAGCGCGCCGCTGAAAAGCAGGGAGAACCAGATGATTCTTTTTTGGCTGAATCCGGCATAGCCACCGGCGCGCGGGGCCTCGCCGATCACCTTGACCTGAAACCCGATCAGCGTCCTTGCCATCATGATCCAGGTGCCGAGGACAGCCAGCAGGGCGAGCAGGGTGCCAAGGTGCATGCGCGTGCCCGCAATCAGGATCGGCATGTCCGCGCTGTCGCTGAATGTCTGAGATTCAGGAAAGTTGAAGCCCGCCGGGTCGCGCCACGATCCGTGGATGAGAAATGACAGGATAAGGCCCGCCACATAGACCAGCATCAGGCTGGTCAAAATCTCGTTGGCATTAAAGCGAGTTTTCAATATCGCCGGAATGGCCGCCCAGGCCGCGCCGCCGACTGCGCCCATCAGGATCATGACAGGCAACAGGAAAACGCTTTCCGTTTCTGGGTAATAGATAAACAGGCTACTGCCGAAGATCGCGCCCATGAGGAGCTGTCCTTCCGCACCGATATTCCAGACATTTGCGCGAAACCCGACAGACAAGCCGATCGCACAGAGGATTAGCGGGGTGGCCTTTACAAAAAGTTCGGAGAAGCCATAGGTGGAGTCAAGCGGAGCGACAAAAAACTGATAGAGCGCCTCCATCGGATTGACGCCGAGCAACTCGAACAAAATGATACTGGAGAGGATGGTAAGCAGCAGCGCAATCAGCGGCGTCGCATATACCATTCCTTTTGAATATTCGGGGCGCTTTTCGATCTTAAGCCACATGAGATGCCTCCTTTGGCGCGCCCGTGCCATGGGTGCCGCCCATAAGGAGACCGATTTCCTCGACTGTAATCTCTTTTAATGACTTGGCGGTGGACAGCTGCCCCTCGGAGATCACGGCAATCCGGTTACTGATGGCGAAAAGTTCGTCGAGATCCTGACTGATGACAAGGACCGCGGCGCCTTTCTCTGCAAGATCGATCAGCGTCTGATGAATGAAGGCCGCCGCACCGGCATCGACGCCCCATGTGGGGTGGGCGACGATAATGACGTCGGGTTTTTGCAGGATTTCTCGCCCGACAATGAATTTCTGCAGATTGCCGCCGGACAGTGAATTAGCCGTGTGGAAAATGCCAGGTGTGCGGACATCGAATTTTCTGACGATATCAGTCGCATAACGGGCAGAAGAGATGTTGTTGATAAACCCTGCACTTATCAGTTTCATGCGGTTGTAACCGCTTAGGAAGGCGTTTTCGGAAAGCGTCATTTCCGGCACGGACCCGTGGCCTAGCCGGTCTTCGGGCACGAACGCAAGGCCAAGGTCGCGCCGCTCGGTCGGCGAAAGCCAGCCGATATATTCACCGTCGAGCGTAATCGCGTCCGCCGTCCGGCTGCGGGTTTCACCGCTCAGCGCGGATAACAGCTCGATCTGGCCATTTCCGGCAACTCCGGCAATGCCAAAGACTTCACCGCTTTTCACATTGAAGCTGATATCTTTGAGACTGATACCAAATTCCGTCGCTGCATGGAGGGTCAGCTTCCGGACCTTGAGGCGAACATCACCTCCTTTGACGGCCTTGTGATGCGCAGGCGCACGCAGGCTGCTACCGATCATCATCTCGGCAAGACTTTTTGCGGTTTCCTTCGCCGGATCACATTCATTGACGAATTTGCCCCCGCGCAGGATTGTCGCCTTGTGACAGAGCGCCCTTATCTCGTCGAGTTTATGGCTGATGTAGAGGATCGAGACCCCTTCGGTGGCAAGGCGGCGCAGGGTTTCGAACATTTTTTCCGCTTCCTGCGGCGTGAGAACGGATGTCGGTTCATCCATGATCAGCAGTTTCGGATTCTGCAACAGGCAGCGGACAATTTCGATCCGCTGCTTCTCGCCGACGGACAGGGTATGGACCTGACGTTGCGGGTCCAGCGGCAAGCCATAGTTTTTCGATACGTCAATGATCTGCTTTTCGAGGGATCGCATATTCTGCCGTCCGGGCAGGCCAAGGGCGATATTCTCGCTTACCGTCATAGCCTCGAACAGCGAGAAATGCTGAAACACCATGCCAATGCCGATCTTGCGGGCACCGTGCGGATTAGGGATGGTAACGGGAGCCCCCTCCCAGAGGATATCCCCTTCATCGGCGGCCAGAACGCCGTAGATGATCTTGACGAGCGTGCTTTTCCCTGCCCCGTTTTCACCGAGCAGCGCATGGATTTCACCCGGCATGATTTTCAGATCGATATGATCATTGGCAAGGCATCCCGGGTAGGCCTTGGTGATCCCCCTCAATTCAAGCTGGGGCGTGCCGCCCCCCGTTTCACTCATTCCGCCACCCATGAAATCGCATATATAACCCCCTTATCCGATCCCGCGTGCCTTATTTTCCAATCAGGCCATACCTTCTTTCGTCGCAGTTTTCTGCGTTATTCTTTATGTCCGCCTGATGGCGTCTCAACAAATCTGCGGCAACGCCAAGAGCAATTTCCGCAGGCCGCTTCCCTTCAAGCTCCGCCAGTCCGATGGGGCAGGTTATCCGGGAAATCTCACTGGCCTGGAATCCTCTGACGGCAAGCCGCTTTTCAAATCTGCTTCTTTTCGTCTGCGACCCGATCAGTCCGATGAAATTTGCCTCCGGCCGCGATGCGAGCAGCATTTCACAGATTTCCAGATCAAGTTGATGGCTATGCGTCATAATAAGAAAGTAACCGCGCGCCGGGCTTTTCGCAATCACACTTTCCGGGCTGTCGGTGATAAATCTGGTAACGTTGGGCGGGAGCCTGGCGGGAAATTCCGACGCCCTCTGATCGACCCAGTTAATTTTACAAGAGAGCGGTGAAAGGGCGGAGATGAGCGCCTTGCCCACATGTCCGGCGCCAAACAGGGTGACGTGAAATTCGGCATCGGAAAGGGACTGCAGAAGGGTGAAGCCGTCCGTATCAGGCACCCCATCTCCGGCGGGCCGGATAATTTCTGCTCCGGTGTTTATTAAACGACGCGTTGCGGCTAGACGCAGAGGGGCATCAAGAAGTGCCAGGCTGTCCGCGACATCAATAATACGGCGCGAGACTTTGCGGCCGTCCCATTGCGACAATAAAACGCATTCCGTATTATTTTTATTAAACCGGTTAAAAATATCATTTAGGATTTGGTCGTCCGGACGGTCAATCAGAAGCTCTACATGTCCGCCGCAGCACTGCCCCAACTCCGGCCCGAGGGGCAGGCGCAGCAGCATCGCTTCATCCGGGCTTTGCAGCAATTTGCGGGCTTTGCTGATCGCTTGGTACTCCAGATTGCCGCCGCCGATGGTGCCAAAGCAATGGTTTTGCGTGACCAGCATGGTGGCGCCTGTCTCGCGCGGGGTTGATCCGCGAACGGTGCCAACGGTGATCAGGACGGCAGGCCCATGTTGCGGAGCGTCATACCGCCCGGCGATCTCGACCCAATTGCTCATTTCGCTCCCGCCTTGCTGGCATGTGCCCCGTGGCGCAAATGTTCAATTGCCAGCAGGACGCGTTCCGGGGTCGCAGGGGCGTCAAGATCGGGATAGGCTTTATAATCAGTAACGCTGGATATGGCATCGGCAATGGCGTTGAAGGCGGAGATGGCGAGCATGAAGGGCGGCTCCCCCACGGCTTTGGAGCGGAAAATCGTTTCCTCCGCATTTTTGCCGCGTGCAAAAATCTGCATATTGAAATGCTCGGGCCGGTCGCTGCAGGCGGGAATCTTGTAGGTGGACGGGGCGTGAGTTTTGAGGATGCCCTTGCCGTCAAAAAAAAGTTCCTCTGTTGTCAGCCAGCCGAGCCCCTGAATATATCCGCCTTCGATCTGACCCAGGTCGATGGCCGGGTTCAGACTCTGTCCCGCATCATGCAGGATATCGACGGCGATGACTTTGTTTTCTCCCGTCAACGTGTCAATGATGACTTCCGAGACTGCCGCTCCGTAGGCGAAGTAATAAAAGGGCCGCCCGCTGTAGCTTTGCGGGTCATAATGGATTTTCGGCGTGCGGTAAAAGCCGGTGGCGGAGAGGGAGATGCGCGCCATATAGGCTTGATTTACCAGATCCCGAAAGGCGATGGTGCGTTTGCCGACGCGGATGCGATTAGGCAGGAAAATGATTTCGGACGGATCAACCACATAATGCGTGGCGGCAAAATCGGTCAGGCGGCGTTTAAGCGTCAGCGCCGCCGCCTCTGCCGCCTTGCCATTCAGATCCGCGCCGGAGGAGGCGGCGGTGGGAGAGGTGTTGGGCACCTTGTCCGTTCGTGTGGCGGTGATTTTTACCCGTTCAATATCAATCTGGAGAACTTCGGCGACGACCTGCGCCACTTTGATGTAAAGTCCCTGTCCCATCTCGGTGCCGCCGTGATTGATCATCACACTGCCATCGGTATAGATATGCAGCAGGGCCCCTGCCTGGTTCATATGTGTCGCGGTGAAGGAAATGCCAAATTTGACTGGGGTCAGGGCAATTCCCTTTTTTAAATAAGGGCTGCCCTGGTTGAAGGCGCGAATGGCCGCGCGGCGATCTGCATAATTTGCGCTTTTTTCCAGTTCGGCAATGATCTCCGGCGCGATATTGTCGCTCACCTCCATCTGATAGGGCGTAATGTTGCGGCGCTCCTTGCCGTAGAGATTGACTTTACGTATCGCGAGCGGGTCCTTGCCAAGATAGCAGGCAATTACATCCATCATACGTTCAGGGGCGAGCATTCCTTGCGGCCCGCCAAACCCCCGGAAGGCGGTGTTGGACACCGTGTGTGTCTTGCAGCGGTGGGAAATGATGGTGACATTTTCAAAGTAATAGCAGTTGTCCGCGTGAAACATTGCCCGGTCGTTGATGGACGCGGATAAATCCACGGACCGCCCGCAGCGGGAAGCGAAAGTGAATTCCGCGCCGCTTACCCGGCCGTCATCGTCAAACCCCATTTCGACCGTGACGGTGAAGTCATGGCGCTTGCCGGTCATGATCATATCGTCATCCCGGTCAAGACGCAGCTTGGCGGGACGGCCGGTCAGCCGCGTCGCGAGCGCGGCAATGCAGGCGAACCACGCGCCCTGCGTTTCCTTGCCGCCAAACCCGCCGCCCATACGCCGCACTTCCACCGTTACCGCGTGATCGGGCAGGTTGAGGAATTTCGCAACATTATGCTGCACTTCCGTTGGATGCTGGGTGGAGGAATGGAGAAAAATGTCGCCGTCTTCCCCCGGCAGCGCGAGGGTGATCTGCCCTTCCAGATAAAAATGATCCTGCCCGCCGATTGCAAAATGCTGTTTCAGCCTGTGCTTCGCCTTGCGAATGGCCTTTGCGGCATTGCCGCGGCGCATTTCCCGGCTCGGCAGGACAAAGCTTTCGGCGGCAAGCGCCTCTTCTATCGTGGCGATGGCGGGGAGTTCCTCATACTCAATGATGGCCAGCTTTGCGGCGGTGCGGGCTTGCGCAAGGCTGTCGGCGGCGACGGCGAAAAGCGATTGGCCCGCATATTCGACGATATCTTCCGCAAAGACGGGATCATCCCCGGCAATGGGGGAGGCGTCATTCTCCCCCGGCACATCGCGGGCGGTCAGCACAGTAACGATGCCCGGCGCGGCGCGGACGGCATCGAGATTCATTCTGACGATGCGGGCGTGGGCCTTCTCACTCTGGGCGACGTAGAGATGCAGAAGGTTTTTCGCCTCTGCGATATCGTCAATATAAAGTGCGTCGCCGGCCGCCTGTCGGGCAGCGCTGTCATGGGGGCGGGGGCTATGAACCGCTCCGCGAATGGCTGTCTGGCTGAGCGGCGGGTTACGCATGGGCAATCCCTTTCGCGCCGACAATGCGGATGGCGGTGCCGGAGTCTGTCGTTTCAATCAGGAATTTGCGCAGCAGATTTTTTGCCGCCAACAGGCGATATTCCCGGCTCGCCCGCATGTCGCTCAAGGGGGCATAGTCCTCCCCCATCCGGTTGAGCGCAGCATCGAGAGTGGCCGTGTTCCATGCCTTGCCGATCATCGCCTTTTCAATAGCCGCTGCACGTTTTGGCGTGCCTGCCATCCCGCCGAAGCAGATGCGGATATCCGCCACAATGCCTTTCTCCAGATAGAGCGACATGGCGCCGCAGAGGGCGGAGATGTCCTGATCGAAGCGTTTGGATATCTTGTAGGTGGCAAAATGCGCGCCCTCAGCAGGGGCAGGGATGAAGACAGCCTCGACAAACTCTCCCTCCCGCAAATCCTGTTTGCCATAGTCGATAAAGAATTCCTCCAGCGGGATTTCCCGCACCCCGGCCTTTGATCGCACGCGCAGCCGGGAATTGAGGGCGATGAGGGCAGGGGGCATATCCCCGATGGGGGAACCGTTTGCAATATTCCCGCCAATGGTGCCGCAATTGCGGATCTGGGTAGAGGCGATGCGCCGGACCAACTCCCCAAGATCGGGGTGAAAATCGCTGAGGGTAGGCCATGCGGCGCTATATGTGACGCCCGCGCCGATGAGCAGCCCTTCGGCAGTTTGTGTGATCTTCTGCAGCGCGGTGACTTTGCCAAGATAGACAACTACGGGCAGTGTGCGGTGCTGTTTGGTTATCCAAAGCCCGACATCGGTCGCCCCGGCGACAAGGGTTGCATCATGATGCCGGTCAAGGATATCTGCGAGTTCTTCGACTGTATCCGGGGCATAATAATGCCGGTCCTGCCAGGTGAAATGCAGCGTATCTTCCGCCGCGAGCCTCTTCAGGAGAGAAAGAGTCTCTCCCTCCCGTTCGTGGAAGTGATCCTTTGTCCCCGCTCCTGCGATGTTTCTGGCCGCTTCGACAATCGGGCCGTAACCGGTGCAGCGGCAGAGATTGCCCGCCAGCACGTCATCAATATGCTGCCGGTCGGTGGTCGCGCCGTTATGCATATCCGCGAAGATCGACATAACAAACCCCGGCGTACAGAAGCCGCATTGCGTCGCGTTTGCCTCCACCATCGCCTGCTGTACGGGATGAAGCGCGCCATCCTCATCCTTCAGATCCTCAACCGTGATCAGTTCCTTACCATCGATAGTCGGCAGGAACTGGATGCAGGCATTGACGGCCTGATAGCGAATGCCGTCTTCCCCGGCCTCCCCGAGCACAACGGTGCAGGCGCCGCAATCGCCCTCCGCGCAGCCCTCTTTGGTGCCGGTAAGCGCCTTTTCATATCGCAGATAGTTGAGCAATGTCATGGTCGGATCAATGGCGCCGAGCTCGACAATCCGGCCGTGATGAATGTATTTGATGCGCTGGCGGTAGGATGTCATGGGAGGGGGATCTCTTTCATGCCTGCCTGCCCTTGCCTCAACTGCCGCGATAGGTCGAATAGCCGTAAGGGGAAATCAGCAGTGGCACATGATAATGTTGATCCTTATCTGCGATGCCGAAACGAATAACAACCTCGTCCAAGAATTTCGGATCGGGAAGGGAAAGATCCGTCCTGTCAAAATAGGGTCCGACGTGAAAAACCAGCTCAAAAGTCCCGGTATTAAATGCCGCGCCTTCCAGCAGCGGCGCATCGGTGCGGCCATCGGGATTGGTTGTGTTGTGGGTGATCAGCTTTTTATCGCTGTCAGTAAGGCGAAAAAGATCAATGCGAATATTGCCGCCCGGCTTTCCGGTAGAAGTGTCCAGAATATGCGTTGTCAGCTTTCCCATACGTATCCTTGGAAGGACAGTGCCATTTGTCTGCCTGTGCCGGACCAAGATTAAACTCTGCATGAGGCAAGGCGTATTGTCCACACAATTTATTTATCTTGTATACAATCATATTCAATATTGTATTATCTAAGGTGGGAAACAATAAAGGTTAAAGGATGAAGATGAGCCGGTCTGCCCCAACAGCCACGGTTAACCGGAATGCCGCCCCGTCCCGCAAGGTCTCGCAAATTGATCTTATCTATGCGGAAGTGCTGGCCGCGATTTTTGAACGGCGATTGTCTCCCGGAACCAAGCTTGCTGAAGATGCGCTGGGGGAGATTTTCGGTGTCAGCCGGACAGTTATTCGCACGGTGCTGCAACGGTTGGCCCATGAAAGGATCGTGCAGATCCATCCGAACCGCGGGGCCTTCGTGGCGGAGCCAACACCGGAGGAGGCCCGCGAAGTTTTGCAGGCCCGGCGCCTGATTGAGGAAGGCATCATCCGTGAGGTCATCCGCAAGCGTTCGCCGGAGGATATAAAAGCCTTGCGCCTTTCCGTTGCGGCGGAGCGGGCCAGCCTCGATAAAGGAGATCACACGGCATGGGTCCGGCTGTCTGGCGACTTTCACTTGCGGCTGGCGGCCATTGCGGGGAATGAGACTCTCGCCGCCTATCTGAGGGAACTGGTAACCCGCACTTCCCTTATTATCGTGCAGTATCAGAAAGGCAATGCGTCCTCCTTCGGCTGCGATGAGCATATGGAAATTATCCGCGCCATTGATGCGGGAGACGAAACCTTGGCCGTTGCCTTGATGCGGAACCATCTCCAGACCTGTGAGGACCAGCTTCATCTTGACGACGGAGAGGTGGAGGGCGATCTCTACACCATATTCGCAAAACCGGGCCGGGCGGGCGGAAAAGGCGGGAGGGAGGAGAGGAAATGAAACGCTATCCGCGCGACATGATCGGTTATGGCGGAATGCCGCCCGATCCGCAATGGCCGGGCAATGCCCGCATCGCGATGCAGTTTGTCCTCAACTATGAAGAAGGGGGCGAGAATAATATCCTGCATGGCGATGACGCGTCGGAGGCGTTTCTCTCGGAAATTACCAATGCAGTGCCGCTTCCCGGCGTGCGCCATATCAGCATGGAATCCCTCTATGAATATGGATCCCGTGCCGGTGTCTGGCGGATTTTGAAGCTGTTTGAAAGTTACGATATTCCACTGACCATCTTTGCCGTTGCCATGGCGCTGGAACGGCATCCGGATATCGCCCGGGTATTCGTCGATCTCGGTCATGAAATATGCAGTCATGGCTATCGCTGGATCAATTATCAATATGTGCCGGAGACGGTGGAACGCGCCCATATGCAGAAAGCCATCGAGATTATCGAACGGCTGTCAGGTTCCCGTCCGCTCGGCTGGTATACCGGGCGGACCAGCCCCAATACCCGGCGCCTGATAGCGGAGGAAGGGGGCTTCCTTTATGATGCGGATGCCTATGATGATGACCTGCCTTACTGGCATTATGAAGCGGGCAGGCCGCAGCTTGTCATCCCCTATACCCTCGATGCCAATGATATGCGCTTTGCCGCCGTGCAGGGGTTTAACAGCGGCGACCAGTTCTTCACCTATCTGAAGGACAGCTTCGATACCCTGTATGAGGAAGGGGCAAGCAGCCCGAAAATGATGTCGGTCGGGTTGCACTGCCGCCTGGTTGGCAGGCCGGGTCGCCTTGCCGCGCTGAAACGCTTTATCGAATATGCGCGGGGGCATGATCGGGTCTGGTTCTGCCGCCGCATAGATATCGCCCGGCACTGGCATGCGCATCACCCGCCGAAGCCGGATGGCACTCTCTGATGACGAAGTTCAAAACACTGCCAAGTAAAATGAACCATGTTCAATTTATGGCGCGATTCGGGAGCATTTATGAGCATTCCCCCTGGGTGGCGGAACGGGCGTGGGCTGCCGGGATAACCGAGGCGCAGGATGAGATTGAGACAATGGCCGAGATGATGGCGCGGATTGTTGATCAGGCCGCCCTCAGCGAGAAGCAGGCCCTTGTGGCAGCGCATCCCGATCTTGCGGGCAAGGCGGCCATCAGTGGGGATCTGACGCCTGCGTCAACATCGGAACAGGCGGGCGCGGGCCTTGATCAATGCACGGAGGAAGAGTTCTGCCAGTTTCAGGCCTATAATCGGGCCTATCGCGATAAATTCGGCTTCCCTTTTATTATGGCCGTCAAGAACAGCAACCGCCATGAAATACTGGCGGGTTTTGCCGCCCGGCTGCATAATGACAGGGAAAATGAATTTGCCCGGGCGCTTACGGAAATTGACCGAATTGCACGGTTCCGGCTTGCGGCGCTTTAGACCTCGCGGCCTATTACGGAAAGGTTGAAGGAAATAGCCATGGATGACACTGCCCGCTTTGCCGGAAAATATACCGATCTTGCCTCGCCGCGTCTGGGGGCAGAGGTTACCTTTGCGACGGATGATTTTTTCGCCGATAAATCACGGCTGATTGATCCGGCGCCGCCTGTTTTTATTGCGGGCAAATATGATGATAATGGTAAATGGATGGACGGCTGGGAAAGCCGCCGCCGTCGCAACGGGGGATATGATTACTGCATCATCCGCCTGGCGTTGCCGGGTATCCTTCATGGGGTCGATATCGATACCAGCCATTTCACCGGCAATTTCCCGCCGGCCGCCTCCATTGACGCCTGCCTGGTGGACGGAGAGCCGGATGCGAAGACTGTCTGGACGGAAATCCTCCCCTCCGTCAGCTTGCAGGGGAATAGCCCACATTTGCATGCCGTGGAAAGCAAATCCGCATGGAGCCATCTGCGTCTTAACATCTATCCCGATGGCGGCGTCGCCCGCCTGCGGGTCTACGGGGAGGTGCAATGTAACTGGCAGCAGCGCGATAGCACAGAGATGATTGATCTGGCCGCGCTGTTGAACGGTGGCCGGGGCGTTGCGGCAAGTGATCAGCATTATGGAAGCCCGTCGCAAATCCTGATGCCCGGTCGGGGCGTGAACATGGGCGATGGATGGGAAACGCGGCGGCGGCGCGAGCCGGGCAATGACTGGGCGATCATCGCCCTCGGTCATCCCGGGGTGATTTCGAAAGTCGAGGTGGATACGGCCCATTTCAAGGGGAACTACCCGGACCGCTGTTCCATTCAGGGGGCGCGGGTCACCGGGGGGACGGAGCAATCGCTGGTCACCCAGAGTATGTTCTGGAAAACCCTGCTGCCGGAGCAGCCGCTGTCCATGGACGCCATTCATGCCTTCGAGAAGGAAGTCGTCGATATCGGTCCTGTCAGTCATGTCCGCCTGAATATCATTCCTGACGGCGGGGTGAGCCGCCTGCGCCTGTTCGGGCGGATCGCGAGGTAATCCATGCCGATCCCCATTGAACCGCTGACCAGAGACGCCTTCGCCCCCTTTGGTGATGTGATCGAGACGGCGGGTGCGCAGAATTTCCTTATCAACAACGGGTCGACAACGCGGTTTCATGATCTGGCGCGTGTTGAAACGGATGCGGAAGGGCGCGTCCTCGTCAATATCTTCCGCGCCGAACCGCTTTCTTATCCGCTTGTCATCAGGCTGGTGGAGCGGCATCCGAAGGGCAGTCAGGCCTTTATCCCGTTGCAGGGACGGCCCTATCTCGTCCTTGTTGCGCCCCGCGGAGAGTCGGTTTCTCCGGCTGATTTGCGGGCCTTTCGGGCGAGTGGTCATCAGGGTGTCAATTACCATGCGGGAACATGGCATCATCCCGTACTGGCGCTGGGTGGGACGAGTGATTTTCTGGTGATTGACCGGGGCGGTCCGGGGGAGAATTGCGATGAAATCTTCTTTGACGATCCGTCGCTGACCCTCGCCCTATAGCCTTGTGCGGTAATGATAGCGATACAGTACTTCATCAAAGCCCATCTCGGCCCAGAAATCCTGCCCCAGACGGTTTTCAGCAACGACCTGGAGATAGGCGGCTTGCGCGCCTGATTCTCGGGCCTCTGCCTGCATATGTCTCGCGATACGCCCGGCGAAACCGCGACGGCGGAATTTCCTGTGTGTGGCAAATTCGAACAGCCCGAGATATGAACCCGCGCTGACCCCCATGCCGCAGGCGACAATCTGCTTGCCGCAGAGAATACCGATGGCATGAATCCGCATGTCGATGAGGGAGAGCATCTCGCGAAAGACCTGCTGCTTTGATTTATCCTGCCCGGTCAGGGCGGCAATGCCTTTCAGCCAGAATTCCGACGCGGGGTCATAGCTGACAAGATCCTTCCCCGGATCAAGGGTGAGATCACCGGCAAGTTCCTGTATCCGCACTTCCGTCTCGCCGAAATAACCATACTCCCGCGCCTCAAGACAGGCATCCAGCTCCGGATTGGCAAGGGGGGTCAGGCGGAAATGGCATGTTTGCCGTTCGGCCGCATAGGCTGTTTCACAATGTGCAATCTTTTCCGGAAGGGGCAAGACGCCATGCGTGACGACATTGACCGAATTGGCCCGCCGTGTATGGTTGCGGGCAAAGCGCAAGTGCCAGCCGTCATAAATTTCCGTCCTGAGGGCGGGAATGGCGGCGAGGGAATGGGCTTCTATTTCGGCAATCTGTTGTAGCATGATGCGGCGTAAGAGGTTATTGAATCTTGAATTTTTGCAATGCGCGGGGATGGCCGTTTGCATAATGCCACAGGAATGACAGGCTGCCTATGGCTTCTTTGGCCACATTATATCAAGGGGCGGAGAGTGTCCGTCGCAGCCGCGGTCCCGTTCCCCTGTTGGCGTGGGAGTGGCTTGCGGGCATAAAAGACGCATGAAACCAGACTTTGCAAATACCGGCCTGCCCGTTGCGGACGCGTTGACGCCTTTGTCATCGGCCTTTGGGACGGCGAATACGGTAATTCTGGAGGCCGCCCCCGGCGCCGGCAAGACCACCCTTGTGCCGCTGTTCCTTCTGCAATCTGTTATCGCGGCTGATCAGAAGATCATTATGCTGGAGCCGCGCCGCCTCGCGGCCCGGGCGGCGGCGCACCGCATGGCGTCTCTCCTCGGGGAAACGGTGGGGGAAACGGTCGGCTATCGCGTCCGGCTTGAAAACAAGGTCGGGAAAAAGACGCGCATTGAAGTGGTTACGGAGGCCATTCTGACCCGCCGCCTGCAATCGGATCCGGAGCTTGCCGGGGTCGGTCTCGTGATTTTTGATGAATTTCATGAACGCAGCCTGCAAACCGATCTCGGCCTCGCCCTCACCCGGCAGGTGCAGGAGGTGTTCCGCGAAGATCTGAAACTGCTGATCATGTCCGCCACCATTGACACCGATCGCCTTTCCCGGCGGCTTGATAATGCGCCGGTTATCCGCAGTGAGGGGCGGCAATATCCGGTTGAAACGCGTTTCCTGCCGCGTAACCTCGCCAAACGGATTGAGGCCGTCACGGCGGAGATGGTGCAGCAGGCCCTTCGGGAGGAGGCGGGGGATATCCTTGTGTTTCTTCCCGGCGTCGGCGAAATCCAGAGGACGGTCAGCCTGTTGGAAGACACCGCACGGATACACGGCGTTCTATTGACGCCGCTCTATGGCAATCTTTCCCTGCGTGATCAGGAAAAAGCGATCCAGCCCGATGCGGAGGGACGGCGGAAAGTCGTCCTTGCGACCGATATTGCGGAGACCAGCCTGACCATTGAAGGGGTGCGCATTGTGGTTGATGCGGGTCTATCCCGCGCCCCGGTGTTTGATCCCGGCAGCGGTATGAGCGCGCTGGTCACGCGCCGCGTCTCCCGCGCCTCCGCCGATCAGCGACGGGGCCGGGCGGGGCGGCTTGGGCCGGGTTTGTGCTATCGCCTCTGGACAGCGGCGGAGGATCGCGGCTTGATCGACTTTGCACCGCCGGAAATCATGACGGCGGATCTTTGCGGCTTTGTGTTGGAACTGGCCAGCTGGGGTGCGGATGCAACCGAAGAGCTCTTCTGGATGGATGCGCCGCCGCCGGGTCCGCTCGCACAAGGGCGGGAGTTGTTACAGGCGCTCAGCGCGCTGGATGGGGAAGGGCGCATCACGCCGCTCGGCCGGGAAATCCTGCGCCTGCCATTACACCCCCGCCTTGCCGGAATGATGCTTAAGGCGCGGGCGCTGAAGGCAGTTCCGCTCGCCGCTGATATTGCCGCGTTGCTCTCCGAACGGGATATCCTGCGCCGGGATGCCGACTTTTCCAATGCGGATATCCGCGCTCGGCTGGAAATCCTGACTGCTGCGCGGGCGCGAAAAGGCGGCGGGTCGGCGGCGCAGGTGCTGAAGGTCGGTCAGGATTTACTCCGGCGAATGTCAGAACCGGGCGCGACAGGGACAGGCACGGCAAGCGCGGGCCTGCTGCTCGCCTTTGCTTATCCCGACCGGATCGGGGAACTCAGATCCGGCAGTCAGGTCCAATACCGGCTGTCCGGTGGGCGCGGGGCGCGGCTGAATGAAAATGACCGTCTGACGGGGGAGCCTTATCTTGTCGCGGCCGCGCTGGATGGCAAGGGGCGGGATGCACGCATTGACCTTGCTGCGCCCATCAGTGCGGCGGAAATTGAAGAATATTTTGCCGCCGATATCCGGGAGGAACGCCGCGTATACTGGGACGAGAAGAAGGCGCGCGTCCTCGCGGTAACGGAGCGCAGACTGGGCGCGCTCATCCTGGAAAGTCAGCGTCTCAAATCACCGCTGCCCGATGAAATTGCTCATGCCCTGCTGGGCGCGATCCGGGGCAAGGACCTTCGAAGCCTTCCGTGGGATGAGGAAAGCCGCGCCTTTGTCGAGCGGGTCAAATTTGCGCGGCTGCATGATCCGGAAGGCGGCTGGCCGGATTTCTCATTATCGGCACTGGAGACGGGGCTGGAAGACTGGTTGCTGCCCTATCTGGCGGGGCTTTCCTCCCTTGCCGATATTCAAAAGCTCGATCTGCTTGAGATCCTGAAAGCAACGCTGGGGTATGACAAGCTCGCCCGCTTTGAAAAATTCGCCCCCCGCGCCATTCCCGTGCCAAGCGGGTCAAATATCCGCCTTGATTATTCAACGCCGGACGCGCCGGTTCTCGCTGTCCGTCTTCAGGAAATTTTTGGCCTTGAAGAGGTGCCGAAACTGGCTGAAGGGCAGGTGACGGTCTCGGTGCATCTTCTCTCCCCAGCCCGCCGACCGGTGCAGATTACGCAGGATCTCGCGAGCTTCTGGCGAACCACTTATGCGGATATCAAAAAGGATTTAAAGGGTCGATATCCGAAACATTACTGGCCCGATGATCCGATGCAGGCGGAACCGACGGCGCGAGTGAAACCACGAAAAAGTGATTCCTAAATTTCCCGCAAATGGCAAAGTAATTGACCAGGTCAACTAATCTATTGACTGAGTCAACAATTGTGGCGTTCTGGCCGGTTTTAGAAAGCCGTTATTTTTGATTCTTGCCTGGTCCGGGAAGTGTGGGTGTGAACCAGTCGAGTTCGGGACTGAGGGCAACCGTCTCCCCGACGACGATCAGCGCTGGCGGCTTGAGGCCGCTCTTCTCAACGTCGCCCGCCACCTGCTCCAAGGTGCTGGTGACCACGGCCTGATCCTTCAGCGTCGCGCGGAAGATGACGGCGACCGGCTCGTCTTTTGAGCGGCCGTATTCAATCAGCCGCTCGGCAATGGTGGCGATATGCTTCATGCCCATATAGATGACGATCACGGGGGAGCCTTTGGCGATATGCTCCCATTTCACGCTGGGAACTTCCCCGCTGGCATCATGGCCGGTCAGGAAGGTGACGGCGGAGTTGGTTTCCCGGTGGGTAAGGGGAATGCCTGCATAGGCAAGCCCGCCGACGCCGGAGGAAATGCCCGGTATGACCCGGAAGGGAATGCCGTGCGCGGCGAGGGTCAATGCCTCCTCCCCGCCGCGGCCAAAGATATAGGGATCGCCGCCTTTCAGCCGCAGGACTTTCTTCCCCTCCCGCGCGAGGGCGATGAGCCGTTCGGTAATGTCTTTCTGCTTGGCGGAGGGCTTGCCGCCGCGCTTGCCGGCATATTCCAGAATTGTGTCCGGTCCGGTCAGGGAGAGGATTTCCTGATCGACCAACGCATCATAGACCAGCACATCGGCCTGGCGGAGGGCGGCAACCGCATATAAGGTGAGCAGACCGGCATCGCCGGGGCCTGCGCCAACCAGCCAGACGGAGCCCGGCTCGAACGCCGGAATTTTATTCAGTATTTCTTCCATGACCTCCTTTTATACCTCTTGCGCAAGGTCGCCTAGACATCTTCACATTGCGGGCGTCATATCTTGCAGAATGCAGTTTGTTTTTGCGTCCTTATCCTGTAGTTTCGATCCATGGTGAAGTCTGCGGAAAATAAGATTGTCGTCCGGGATCTCTATAAGAGCTTTGACGGGGTGCCCGTCCTCAATGGGATCAATCTGGAGGTAAAGAGCGGAGAGATTCTCACGCTGATCGGCCCGTCCGGGTCCGGCAAGACATTGACGCTCAAATGCATTCTCGGTCTTGTCAAGCCGGACAGCGGATCCGTCCTCCTCGACGGGGAAGAGGTGACGGACCTGCCCGAGAAGGACCGCATGGATTTTTTCCGCAACTTTGGCATCCTGTTCCAGCGCTCTGGCCTGTTTGATGGCATGCGGGTGTGGGAGAATATCGGCTTTCGCCTGGCGCAGCAGCCCGGCATGACGAAGGCCAAGGTCAAGGCGCTGGCCATTGAGAAGCTGCGCTCTGTCGGGCTGTCGGCGGATGTGGCTGATCTCTATCCGGCGGAGCTGTCGGGCGGCATGCAGAAGCGGGTCGGCTTTGCCCGTGCCATTGCCGGAAACCCGCCGATTTTATTTCTGGATGAGCCGACGGCGGGCCTCGATCCGATTATGAGCAATGTCATCAACGACCAGATCTTCAACAACGTGCGGGAACTGGACAGTACGGTGATTGCCATCACGAGCAATTTGCTGACGGCGCGGATCATCTCCGATCGCATTGCGATGCTGCATGAAGGCCGTGTTGTCTGGACCGGCGATGTGCAGGAGGCTGTGCGTACGGATGACCCTTACGTGTCGCAGTTCTGGAACAAGCGCAAAGACGGCCCCATCAAGATGAGCGTTTCAACCATTTCCGCCTGAAAACGGCCGCTGGATCATCACGGATACCCTTCGCCGCGCGTCAGGGCAGTCATATGTGACATTCTGATGGCGGGTACCGATGACGGATGACGATACGGATGCTCTCGCATCCTCCAATCTTCTGAAGCCCCGGAGTGGACTGCCGTGGAAAGCAGGCAAACGCCGCATTGGCGGCTGGCCTGTCTCCGCTTTCATTAACTGCCCAGCGGCGCGCGAACATCAGGAAAAGCTTCTGCGCGAGGAACGGGCCGTGCGCGCGGCGCTGCGGGACAGCATCGAAGGGGAGCTGGCGAGCCTTCCGGCGGTGCAGGCGCGTTTCTGGTTCGGGGAGTACCGGTTCATTGAGAAGCGGCTATCCTTTCATCAACTGACTTTTTATGCCCCGGCCTTTCTATGCCTGGCGCGGTTGATGCCGCGCAAGATGGTGGTGTGCCGTCGCCTGGTGGTGCGCAAATATCTTGAGCAGGGCAATCTGCCGCAAAGCCGGTTTATCGCCCGTCTCTGTCGCCAGTTTGTCCGGTCGAGCGTCCTGATCCATCCCGATGAGCGGCTTTTCGCGGCGGCCGACCAGTTCATAGGCATGGCGCGGCGGTCCGCCGACCAGACCCGCGCGGGCAACCGGTTCCGTCTTGCGATGCTGCTGCGCACCCTGCATCTGATGAGTGATCAGGAAATCTGCGCCCGCTATCAGACCGAGGATGACTATCTACGGGAGCTGTCCCTGCTGGGCGCGCTTGTCCGTTATTATCGTCTGACAGCCGAGGATGTGTTCCGGCTTTCGGCGGCGGACATCCGTTCCTTCTGGAAAAAGACTTGAATAACCGCTTCCCCGTCTTGTCAGGCCCGGCTGCCGCCTATAAGTTTCCCCAAGAAGTAACGCAACGCCTGCATCCGGCGACCCGAATCTGTAGAGGAGACTGTCATGGACCGCGTTCAGGAAATTCTCGACTTCTGGTTTCTGCCCGAAGACGACAAGGACTATGGCACGCCGCGCCGGGCATGGTTCGAAAAAAACCCCGAGTTTGATGCCGAAATCACCACCCGCTTCCTGGATGATTTTGAAAAGGCGGAGGCAGGAGAGCGGCTTGACTGGGCCGAAACGGCGAAAGGCTCGCTCGCGCTCATCTTGCTGTTTGACCAGTTCACCCGCAATATGTTCCGTGATACGGCGCGGGCCTTTTCCGCCGATGGCAAGGCGCGGGAAATTGCACGGCATATGATTGAACGTGGTTTTTATGGGGAGCTGAACAAGTTCCAGAAACAGTTCGCTGCCCTGCCGTTTGAGCATAGCGAGGATCTGGAAGACCAGAAGCTGTCGGTGGAGCTTTTCAAGGCGCTTGGCGATGCGGAGTTGCTGGATTATGCCGAGAAGCATTACGTCATTATCGAACGTTTCGGCCGGTTTCCCCATCGCAACAAGCAGCTCGGCCGGGAAAGTACGCCGGAAGAAAAAGAGTTTCTGACACAGCCGAATTCCTCATTCTGAGATATTATTACGGAGCCAAACCATGCAGTCACTGAAAGATCAGGCCATTATCGTCACCGGGGCAAGCCGGGGCATTGGCGCGGCGGCAGCTCTGGCCCTTGCGGACAGCGGCGCGAAACTCTGTCTCAGCGCCCGCTCTGCCGCCTCCTGCAGCGGCGTGATGGAGGAAATCAAAAACAGAGGCGGTGACGCCTTCGCCGCCAGCTGCGATGTGGCCGATTATGCCGCGGTGGAGCGGCTGGTCGCTGAAACGCTGGACCGGTATGGCCGCCTTGATGCCATCATCAATAATGCGGGGATTGTCGACCCCATCGGGGCCATTGCCACCAGCAACCCGGAAGACTGGGCGCGCAATATTTCCGTCAATCTCCTGGGTGTCTATCATGGCACCCGCGCCGTCCTTCCCCGCTTTCTGGAACAAAAGCACGGGGTAATCATCAATATCAGCTCCGGTGCCGCGCATAACCCGATGGAAGGATGGAGTGCCTATTGTTCGGGCAAGGCAGGCGTATTCATGCTGACCCGCGCAACCGCACTTGAGGCGGCGGAAAGGGGGGTGCGCGTTTATGGCTTTGCACCGGGCGTCGTCGATACGGACATGCAGGGGCTGATCCGTGCCTCCGGTATTAACGAGGTCAGCAAACTGCCGCGTTCCTCACTCGCTCCCGCCGCGGATCCGGCAACCGTGATAGCCTGGCTGTGCAGCGAGGCGGCACGCGACCTCGCCGGGCAGGAACTCACCATTCGCGATGAGGAGCTGCGCCGCCGGGCTGGCCTCTCGGGCTAAAACGGCAGAAAGAAAAGCCATGCGTCTTGTGTATAATTCCCCGAAGGCGCTGGCGATCATTACGGGTATTCTGGCATTTGCTGTCCTGCTGCAGCCCTCAGCGCTGCGGGCGGACATGTCGGTTTCCGGCAAGGCATTGCAGGCGCCGGGCATCAAGGGGGATGATAATCGGGTGCGTGTGAATGTCGCCGATTATCCCTGGCGGACGATTGGCCGCCTCAATCGCAACGGCAGCCATTGCACGGCGGTTCTCATTGGTCCGTCCACCATTTTGACGGCGGCGCATTGCTTCTGGGACAAGCGGCAGCGGAAATGGGCGGTGCCGGGCGCTTATCACTTCGTCCTTGGTTATGAGAAGGGGGCCTATCGCGCCCATTCGAGAATTGACAGCTATACGCTGGCGAGCGGCAAATCATTTCCGGATATGGACCCGGCAAGCCCGCGTGTGGAAGAGGACTGGGCCATTGCCCGATTACATGAACCACTCGGGGAAAAGCACGGATTTCTGAGTTTCAGCCGTATCACTCGTGAGGATGTCAGAGCCGGGCTCGCGACTGGGTTCACCGTCATACAGGCGGGATACAGCCGGGATATTGCGCATATGCTGACAGCGGATGAAAACTGCCGCATCGATGCCATCCGGCGGATTCCCCTCGGGACGATGCTGTTGCATGAGTGCGATGCGACGGAGGGGGATTCCGGTTCTCCTCTGCTGCTGCGGGAGGGGGAGGCGTATCGCATCATGGGCCTGCATGTGGCGACAATTCTCCGTCAAGAGGGCGCATCCGAGGGGGTCGCTCTCTTCGCAGATGGCCTGCGGGATCGCATTCCAACCCTGTCAAAGTGACGTAAACCATAAAATTTTATGAAAAAACAGCGAAATTTGTTGTATTCTACCTCATATGAGGGATGAGGGGCGCCTGTTTGCCGGATAGGGTAACGAAGAATTAACCAGTCCGTATCCTTCCCGTAACGGGTAAGTGGAGGTAAGCGTTGTCATGAGTAATGGCCAGCAAGATGATATTGGTCCAGACGTGGAAGATTTCGCCACGGAGGAGGAGACGGTAAAAGCCGAGCTTGCCTTTCTTGATCTGGATAGCAACGGAACGGTCGATCTTGATGCCCTGTTTGACGCGCTGAATATTGCCGCGAGCGAGGGGAATGCCCCAATCGACTTTATTGAGGCCGGGGAGAGCGGCGGTGGGCGTTTGATCATCTCCGGCACGGATTTACAGATCGGTGGCGGAGCGGAGGATGTCTCCGGCGTTGCGGATATGCTCACCAAAAGCAATATAGTGTCCGACGAATCCTGATCAGCCCCGTTTCGCCTCGATTTCCGCCTTGAAGGCGGCCCCTTCCGACGTTTCGAAAAATTTCAGCAAGGCGTCGACAATCTGCGGATCGTATTTTTCGGGATTGTTGCGGAACACCCGCATGGCTTCGTCTACGCCGATGGCCTCGCGATAGGAACGGGGCGAGATTCGTGCAATAAGGATATCGGCCATCCCCAGAATGCGTGCCGG
Source organism: uncultured Alphaproteobacteria bacterium (assembly GCA_963971675.1). Lineage (GTDB taxonomy): Bacteria > Pseudomonadota > Alphaproteobacteria > Sneathiellales > Sneathiellaceae > Sneathiella. Next base: position 163,046 of record CAXASQ010000004.1, read on the forward strand.
AATGTCAATTTCGTCGGCACTGAGCCCCTTTGGATACCCACTGCCGTCCAGATGTTCATTGATCTGTGTGACCGCATCCACGATGTCCTTTTCGACTTCCGCATTGAGGAGGATTTTTTCGGCGGTCTGGACATGGCCCTGCATGATCCGCTGTTCTTTTTCGGTCAACCGCGTTTCCTTCTGGCGGATTTCGCGCGGAATTGAAATCTTACCGATTTGCGACAGATGCGCGCCGGTGTCGATGATGCGGGCAACATCGGAAGAGAGGCCGAGCTCATTGGAAATATAGCGGGCAAGCTGCGCCATACGGTTGGAATGATCTCGCAAGTAGGGATCGTTTGCCTCCAGCATCTGCGAAAGGACCGTGATGGTCTTGCGATCCATGGCCTCCTTGCGACGTTGATGCTCGACATAATCGGTGATATCGCTGGCGACCGTCACGATGCCGAGAAAAACACCTTCTTCATTCAGGAAGCGGGATTTGGCGATACGCAGCGTCCGCACCCCGTCCCGCGTGTCAATTTCAACGAAGGCGTTGACCGTCTGTTCGGTCGCAATTGCCTTGCGGTCGTGTTCGGCGAAGTCGCGGGCTGCTTTTTCCCCAAACAGGTCACGGTCCGTTTTTCCGGGAATGGACCGGATCGGGCAGTCCGCCAGGCGGGCGAGGGACGGGTTGGCATAAATGTAGCGGCCTTCGGGATCCGTCAGGCTGATCAACTCGTCAATTGTATTATTAATGCTGCCGAGCAGGCGGCGCTGGACATTAATCTGGCCGGCAAACTCCCGGTACTGATGCGCGAGGGCGCGGACATTCTGTCCTTTCAGGAGAAGCCAAATCACGATCAGAATGGTAAAGATAATCACCAGGAAACTGGCGGCAAGGCCGATGATGAACAGCGCATAGGTCTTGACGGGAGCAAGCGCTTCGTCTGCCTCGATCTGCTGGAACACAGTCAATCCGGTTCCCTCCACCGTGGCGCCGGAGGCAAAAATCCGTTTGCCATCTTTGCCCGTCAGCTCCTGAAAGCCCGTATTGCCGGGTGTGAGGCTGTCATCCTCGATCAGGACGGTATAGGGCATGCGTGTCGCCATAAGTTCGAAGTATTTCCCGTCTCTTTCCTGAAAGAGGCGGGTCGTTTCGCTTTCATGGCCTAGGGAGTTCGGCTTCAAAAGACTGCCCAGTGCCTCGGACGCCGGGGAAGTCAGAAGCAGAACGCCGGCTGTTTGCAGCGTCCCGTCGGCGGTATTTTGTGCCGCATGAATGGGCAAAAGATAATCAAAAACGAGTTCGGAGGCCCCTGTCCGAAAAGGCAGGAAGGTAACGCCGGAACTTTCGGACAGCCCACGGGCCGCCTCACGCTGTGCATCGGTCAGCGTCGGCGCCCCGCCTGAGGCAAGATAGGCGCGGCCGTCACGGCCCAGCAGATAGGCGCCAATCAATCCTTCCTGACGGGCAAAGCTGGTGAAGGCGTTCTGCATATAGGGAAGCTGTTCACCGAGCGCCTTTGGCAGCTTGCCGTCTTTTGCCAGGCTGATTTCCGTTGCAAAGAGGCGGAACAGGTCGTTTTTTGCAATTCTGTCCGTTGCGGCAATGCGGGAATTCAGCCAGGTTTCGATCACTTGCGCCTTGCCGGACGCGGAAATATCAAGACGCTTCTGAACCTCCCGCGTGAGTTCCTGCTGGCGGGACTGAATGGCGTAATCACACAGAAAATAGGCGAGAATGGCCAGCACCAGAAAGCACAGCCCGACAAATTTCCAAGGAGCCTTGCGGATCAGGCTGCTGTCGTCCGGCGATTGTCCGGTGAGAAAGGAGTTGAGTTCGAGCTTCAGCGTCGCGTCAGTCATTTTTCTCGCTCCCCGAGGGCTCGCAGGCGATAAGAAAATCCTGCGGTATATGCGCCCATCGCGTCTTTTCATTGACCGAATAGAGAGGCAGGTAGTAATTGACCAGCCGCTCTTCCAGAATAGTGTCATTCAGGCTGTCCAGAATATACTGTTTGCCGCGGTAGTGGACGCTCAGCACCGCATGCGCCTTGTTGCGCAGCACATCATTCGCAATGACAATCCGCATGGCATCGGGATCAAACCCCAACTCTTTAAGGCTGACATATTTCATCACGGCAAAATCCCGCGATCCGCCGCCATGGGACAGAAACTGAAGGGGGGACGCCCAGCGATTGCCGATGCCGCCGTCCTCTTCTGGCAGATGCTTCCAGTCATTGAGAAAGCGATTGATTTCCAGCATCTGGATGCGTTCTGCCGAACGTTGCAATTCGGCGATTTTCGTCCGCCACAGGGTCATCTGCTGGGTTTCGCATTTCTCGATATGCAGATCGCACTCCTTTGCCGCATCGGCAAGGGCGGGAAAGCTGGCCATAACATGTTGCCACATGGGGAGCGCCGACAGATCATCGGAGGAAATCTCCATCAGTCCGAACAGTCCGTTTTCCGTTATCTCCGCTCTGGCCGACGCGACGACAGCGGCCGCTGTTATGCTGAGGCCGACAAGCAACGGAGCAAACAGTCGTTTGTTACGATAGAAAGCCGTCTGTATGCGCATTATCTCTCTCTCAACGCCGTGTCCCGGGTTTTCAGGATCGGTTTCAGAATGTAGTCGAGCACTGTTTTCTGGCCGGTGAGGATGTCAACCGAGGCGACCATGCCGGGAATGATGGGGTAGCTGTTCTCGCCCCGTTGCAGGAAGTTCTGATCGGTCCGGACAATAATCTGATAATAGCTCTCGCCGGTTTTTTCATCGAGAATGGTATCGGCGCTAATGCGTTCCAGCTTTGCGGGCAGGCCGCCATAGATGGAATAATCATAGGCCGTGATCTTGACGGTTGCGGCCTGTCCGGGTCTTAGAAATGCGATGTCTGAGGGGCGGATATTCGCCTCCACCAGCAGCGTATCGTCAATGGGAACGATTTCGATGATATCTTCGCCGGGTTTGACGACCCCGCCGATGGTTCGGACCTTGACAGCCTTGACTTCGCCGGTCACCGGGGAGCGGACATTGGTGCGTGTGACGCGGTCCTGAACACCGAGAATGGCTTGCCGCGAGGCTTCATATTCTGCCCGCGCCGTGCTCAGCTCCTGTGCAGCCTGACTTTTGAAGCTGAGAATTTTTTCCTCGATCCGCTGATTGGCTTCTTTCAGCGCCCCTTCAACGCGGGGAAGGGAGAGTTCGGACACGGAAATCTGCCCTCTTAGCGTATTGATCTCACGGCGAAGTTTTAGCGCGTCTACCTTGGACACAATCCCGCGCTGCGCCAGCGGTTCGGTGATCGCCCACTCTTCATTGGCGAGGCCGAGGCTGGTGCGGAGTTGTTTGAGCTGTCCGTTGATCTCTGCAATTTCCTGCTGCCGCTGTTGTGCCTGTTGCCGCAGGATGGCAATCTGAGACTGCAACTCCGCCTGACGGGCATTATAGAGATTCTGTTCACGTACAGAGATATCCTTCCGTTCCGCCAGCAATTCTGCGGGAAAGACCAGGGGCTCATCCTTAGCTTCGGCCTCAAGCCGGGCAATACGTCCCATCAGGTTGAGGTAATTTGACTCAATTTCTCCGGCGCGGGACGCATAGCCGGTTGCGTCAATCCGCAGCAGGATCTGCCCCTTCTCGACAATATCACCCTCATGCACCATCAATTCTTCGAGGATGCCGCCCTCCAGATTCTGGATGATCTGTACCTGGCTGGACGGGATCACCTTGCCATCGCCGCGCGTCACCTCATCGAGCACCGCATTGCTGGCCCAGAGATAGGCGACAACAAAGAAGGCGATAATCCCGAACAGCAGCAGGAAAGCACGTGGGTGCGGGCCTTGCAGTTTGGCCGCGACGACATCCGAGGCGAAATCTGAATCTTCCCATTTAAGCGGCGCGGACATGACTATTCCCCCCCGTCCCGAAGGGCCGGACGGCCGATTGAGGCGCTGACATTCCGGCTGCCGTTCCCTGTCTGACCAAGCTTCAGAATCTTGTCGCGCGGCCCGTCCGCGGCGATCTTGCCATTGCCGAGTACGATGATGCGGTCCACCAGCGAGAAAAGAGAGGTGCGGTGCGTCACTAGAATGACCGTCTTGTCGGCGATATGCTCCTCAAGTCGGGCGATCAGGCGGCGTTCTGAATTGAGGTCCATGGCGCTGGTTGGCTCGTCCAGCATCAGGATGGGCGGATTGGGCAGGAAGGCCCGCGCAAGGCCGATGGCCTGGCGCTGCCCGCCGGACATGGTGGCGCCTTTCTCCCCCACTTGAAGATCATATCCATGGGGATGTTTGCTGATGAAATCATGCACCCCGGACAGGCGGGCGGCGTTCAAGATCATTTCATCATCGGCCTGCGGGTGGCCGAGGGTGATGTTCTGCCGCACCGTCGCCTGAAAGAGGGTGATGTCCTGCATAACGCTACCGATGCTGCGGCGGATGTCGGACGGGTCAATCTGGCGGATGTCCGTCCCGTCGATCAGGACCGCGCCCTCATTGGGTTCATAAAGATTGATCAGCAGGCGGGAGATGGTTGTCTTGCCCGATCCGACCGGACCGATGATGCCGACCTTTTCCCCCGCACTGATGCGGAAGGAAACATTATTGAGGGCGGGCAGATCGCTGCCGGGGTATTTGAAGGTGACATCCTTGAATTCGATATCCCCCTGAATATTGGGGCGGCTGAGCTGGCGTTTTTCGGCGCCGCGCTCCACCGGTAGGGACATGATGTTGTTCAGCCCTTTAAGCGCGACCATTGCCTGATTGAGACGGGTGAGTAACCCGGCAATCTGGCCAAGCGGGGCCATTGTCCGGCCGGTCAGGATCGTGCTGGCGATCAGGGCGCCGACAGTCATGGTGGAATTGGGTTCGCCCATCAGATGCACGCCATAGACGACGACGGCCACGGTCACAAGCTGCATGGCGGCGGCGGACAGATTGATGCCGAGCCCGGCGAAGAAACGGGCGGCAACGCTTGTCTCGGCCGTTTTGCCCACGAAGCGTTCCCATTCCTTCTGCATATGCCCTTCGATTCCCATGCTTTTGACAGTGTCGAGGGCGGAAATGGTTTCAATGATCACGCCATGCTTCTGCGCCGCTTCTTCCGACGTTCTGGCAACCGCGCGCTGCATCGGCCATTGCAGCAATAAGCCGATGACAAGAACGACCGGCACGGCAATGGCCGGAATCATGAACAGCGGCCCACCGATCAGATAGATGATAAAGAGAAAGATGCCGAGGAAAGGAAGATCCACCAGCGCCGTCACCGTAACAGAGGTGAAGAAGTCCCGCAGGGTTTCAAACTCCCGGAGGTGATTGGCAAAAGCCCCGGCGGAGGCAGGGCGCGCCTTCACCTGAAGATTCAGCACCTGCTCGAATATCCGGCTGGAAAGCAGCACATCGGCGCGCTTGCCCGCATTGTCGACGAAATACGCCCGCAGGGTTTTCAGCAACAGATCAAAGCCGATCACGGTGATCACGCCAATGGCCAGAACCCACAGGGTTTCCATGGCGCGGTTCGGGACAACGCGGTCATAGACATTCATGATGAACAACGGGCTGGCGAGCGCAAAGCTGTTGATCAGGAAGGCCGCGATGATGACCTGAAGATAGGTCGGCCAGAACTGCCACATGGTCCCCCAGAACCAGGACCCCTTGCGGTCCATCAGCCGTTCGTCCTTCTCGACCCGGTATTTGAAGTTCGGGCGGGTCAGGATGGCATAGCCGGCGTAGAGCTCTTTCAGATTTTCAAGCGGTATCCGGTCTGTCCCTTCACCGGTTTCGGGAAAGACGACACTTGCATATCCATCCGCAACCGAGAGGAGAATGCAGGCGCGGCGTTCCTTGAGCAGAAGAACGCAAGGCAGCACCATGTCCGGAATGTCGGCAAGTTTTCGGTTCGAGATGCGGGCGCTTAAACCCACCCGTTCCGCTGCCCGGACGAAAAGCGCGGGCGTCAGCCGGTTATTTTCCAGCGGCAGGCCATAGATCAGAGCGTCCGGTGTGCGCGGATCATCAAACAGCTTGGTAAGAGCGGCGAGGCAGCCTAGCAGCGAATCCTGATCGGCGCGCGTCACTTCGGACAGATTTACGGTCCAGTCACCATGTTGTGTTGTAACGGGCAAGGTTGCCTTTGTCTGTTCGTCGGCCTTGAAGGCGGCGGCGACATGCGCCAACTCCTCCGCCGTCTGCGCCTTCTGGCGGTCATCGGCAGGCTGCGGTTCTTTTGCGGAATCCGTATTCGGCGCCTTTGTTCTGTGCGACGTTTCGCTCACCCCATTATCCCCGCGCTTTACAAGCCTTGGCCGTCACGTCGATTGTCCCGGATGGCAACTTCCGTGGCGTTCACGGCTTTTCTTTCCAAACATCATACCCCATTCAACGCTTATTTGGTGAAGAAGCGGTTAACATGTGGGCACCAGACGGGCCTAGTCCGTCTTTAATCAGTAATCCGGAACGGCGTAGCAAGCTTTGCGGAGATTACGCAAACATTTTTAATAACAAAGCGTTTCGCCATATATATAAGGATAATTGCGAGCTTTTGATCTGTTTTTCAACAAAAATTAACCGTTAACGGCGAATATTGGGAAAATCTTCGGGGGACTTGCAGAAGACCCTTCGCGGGATTACAGCGGAAACATTGATTATCTCCTGTTTCATTCGCGAGGGCTTTGTTGTATTTATGTTACAGTGGGGTCGCCGCCTTTGAAATATGTGAACATTCAGGGGATATTAGAGTTGATTACGGATGGTAAGAATGAGTAGATTGCCTGCTGATATATCTGTGCGGATCCGGCGGCTTGCAATTTCTGGCAGCTTTGAGTGGGGCGACGCGTTTGGACGGCTCGCATATGAAACCAATGGGAGAGGGGCATGAAGCTTGGCAGCGGTGCGGGAAAGAGTGTTGATATTCTTTCCGCAAGTATTCTGGCGGCTGTAGTCGGTAGTTTTCTCACGGTTGGAATCGCAAGATCCGAGACACTGGGTGAAGCTGTTCAGCAAACGGTTTCAACATATCCCGAAATTGGTGAGGCATCGGCCAACCGCCGGGCCATTGATCAGGAACTCAATCAGGCTGAAGGGTTGTATCTTCCAACCCTCGATCTGGACGCGGGTATCGGATATGAATGGACGGATACCGTTACCATCGACAATGAAGATTTGCGGCGGACCGAATCCAGCCTTATGCTGATCCAGACCCTGTATGATGGCGGCTTCCGCAGCGCGGAAGTTGATCGTCAGGGCAACCGGGTGGAAAGCGCCGCCTATCGGGTCAGAGAGCGGGCTGAAGCCATCGCGCTTGATGCCGTTCGGGCCTATCTCGATACGCTGCGTAGCCTGGAAATTGTTGAACTGGCGCGCGAGAATGTTGAAAAACACCGCCGTACTCTCGGGGAAATTCAGGAACGCGTCCGCGCCGGACAGAGCGGCATTGGCGATGATCAGCAGGCGCTCGCACGGGTTGCTGCGGCTGAAGATACGCTGGTGGAAACGCAACGGGCGCTGGATGACGCGGAAATCTCCTATCAGCGTGTTGTCGGAGCGCCCCCCGCAAATTTGCAGCAGCCGACCTTTAATGACAGCGTTATCCCCGCCCGGGTTGAAGATATTATCGCGCTGGCACTTCAGCATAACCCTGATATTCTTTTTGCCTCCTCCGACATCAAAACATCCGAAGCGGAAATCCGTGCCAGTCAGGCGGGTTATTACCCGACGGTCAATCTGGAAGTCAGTGCCTCGGCCGATAACAATATCGACGGGGTGAGAGGGCATAATGACGATATGCTGGCGATGCTGCGGTTGCGGTATAATCTTTATCGCGGCGGTATTGACGAAGGACGGGAAAAGGAAGCCATTGCCCGGAAATCCGAAACCGAACAGCGTAAGCGCCGTTTTGAACGGCTGGTAGAAGAGGAAGTGCGCAAAAGCTGGAGTGCGCTGGCCCGCTCGCAGGCACGCTCCACTGTGCTTGCCGCGGCAGTGGCCGCAAACCGTGAAGTTGCCGCGACGTACCGGGAGGAATTCTCCATCGGACAGCGGGATCTGCTGGATCTTCTCTATGCGGATAACGAACTTTTCAATTCGCAGACATCGCTGGTGACCGTGGATTATTCGGTTCGTTTCGCAAAATACCGTCTGCTTGCGACCATGGGCATGCTGAACAGCACCCTTGGCGTTACCCTGCCCGAGGAGGCGACGCTGCCTGAAAAAGGCTGATCGCGCCGCGACAAACGGAATAAATCGAAAGAGTGAAGGCCGTGCCTGGAGCGCGGCCTTTTCTTATGATCATATGGATTTTCGTCTCGGGTGGGAAAGCTCGGCCGGCTTTATGGCTCAGTTTTGCGCCGTTCCCGGCTTGTGACGCCACCAGCCCGTTTCATTGACGGAATAAATCGGCTTGTAGTGGCGGATGCGGCTTGCCTCGACCACCTGGCCGATCTGGTTATCGAGAACGAGCTGTTTGTTGTCAAAGGCGACGACAAGAACAGCATGGGCGACGCCAAGGTTCATATCCTGCAAAATGACGATTTTCATGTCATTTTCGGACCAGCCAAGTGCCCTAAGAGTAAAATATTTCACAATGGCGTAATCTTCGCAATCGCCGAAACGGGCAAAAAATTCCTTCGGAATCTCCCAGTAGTCCTTCACTCCCCAGTTGATCGGATCAGTGATATAGCGGAAGAGATTCATGTGCCGATTGACCTTTGCAAGCTGTTCGTCTTTTGGCAGAAGGCGCCATTCCTCGATCAACTCGACCCATTTCTGATAGGCGCAGCGATTATACTTGCCAGGGGTGCATTCCCCCGGTTCTTGCCTGTGGTTTTCAAGAACTCTCCGCCATTTGGGAAACGGCTTGAGGTCGGAATAGGGGGTTTCCTGATAGCCGAACAGGCTACGAGACGCGGCGTCTGCGGACGGGAGGTTCCATGTGCCAGCAAGGATCAGTCCTGCTGTCAGGGCCGTCAGGAATTTATGCTCTTTTGCAGATGCCACAGTCCACCCTCCGCCCGTCAGGCCGGGCGATTTTTCCAAGGGTGACATTATGGCCAGGCAATGGTTAACAAAACCTTACCTGATCCGCCAATACCGTTGCGCATTCAGGCATTTTTTGCATAGGGTAAGGGGCGGAATTTACCCATCCTTAAAGAGTTTCGGGGCATTCTGCAGTTTTATGAGTATTGTGTCGGGGTATCCATGTCCGGGATCGAGATCGAGACGACAGAACGCAAGAAAACGAACAGGACGCTGGGACTTGGCGTTGTGCTGCTTCTTGCCCTGGTGATTGCCGGAGTCTGGGCGACTTTCAGATTTGTTGATGAGCAGAGAAAGCGGGATATCCGCAACTGGGAAATCCGGCTCGGTATTGTGGCGGACAGTCGGGCGGCCAATGTGGAAGATTGGCTACGCAAACAGGAACAGGCCATTGGTACTCTGGCCACCAATGCCTCTTTGCAGGTCTATCTGACCCAGCTTGTCATCGAGTCGGGAGAAAATGGCATTGCCATCAATGAAATTCCCGAAGCGGGATATCTGATCAATCTGCTCAATAATCAGGCGGTGATCAGCGGGTTCTGGGAACCGGAGGAGCCGCAGATCCGGGCCAATGTGTCGCGGCCGGGCCGGGCCGGGATCGGCCTTGCGGATGCGACGGGCCGTCTTCTGGTCTCCAGCGGCAATATGCCGCCGATGAATCCGACAATCCGCGCCGCCCTTGCCAAGGCGGGAGAGGGGCAGTCCGCTCTTGTCGATATCTATGAAGGGATTAATGGTGATCCGACACTTGGCTTTGTCTGGCCGGTTTTTGCGGTCCAGGACGAGGGCAGCGTCAAGGATATTATCGGGTATGTGATCGGCCTCAGGACGGTTGAAACATCACTTTTCCCGCTTTTGTTTCAGCCCGGCGATACGTTGCAGACGGCGGAAAACTATCTGGTGCGCAAGGACGGGACGCTGGTTCAGTATATCTCGCCATTAGCGGACGGAACGCTTCCTCTCACCCGTAAACTCAGCAGCAAGGGAGACCTCGCGGCCGCTTTTGTGCTGGATAATCCGGGTGATTTCACTCTTGCCTCCAACTATCTGGGCAGTCGGGTGCTGGTCACAGGGCGGGCGCTTTCTGCCGCGCCCTGGTATCTGGTGCGCACGGTCACCGAACAGGAGGCCCTTGCCGAAACCAATCAGCGGCTTTCCACTATGCTCGGTATTTTCTTGCTGCTGATTTTCGCGGTTGCGGGGACGGTCATTGCCGTCTGGCGGCATGGTTCATCCATCCGCGCGGCGGAGCTGGCCGTGCGCTACAAGGACATGGCGGAACGGCTTAAGGAACGGAGTGAGTTTCTGAAAATTGTGACGGATCAGCAGCCGACGGCGATCGCCGTTTTTGATGTGGAGGATAAATATACCTTCGCCAATAGCGGCGCGGCCAGCGGCGTCGATATTTCGCAGGAAGAGATGATCGGTAAGAAGGTGGCGAGTGTCCTGGGCCCGGAACAGGCGCGGGAAATCATCGAAATGACCAATCTTGTCCGCACGGATTACGAACCACGTTCTCTGGTCAGCCGCATGAAAGGAAGCGGGGAGGCGACGACGGACCGGGTTGTCAAAGCGGACTTCGTGCCGCTGCGGTCCTCGCGCGTAAACAGCAAGGAAGTGCTGACGGTATTTCAGGATATTTCCGATGTCATGATGGCGCAGGAGCGGCGCGAAGCGGTGTTGCGCAATCTTGTTTCGACACTGGTCGGTTTCGTTGATCGTCGCGATCCCTATTCGGCGGATCAGTCGCGCCGCGTCGCCCGGGTGGCGGTTGCCATTGCCGGGGAGATGGGTGCGACCGATGATCTGATCCGCACTGTCGATATCGCGGGGAACCTTCTCAATATCGGCAAGATACTGGTTCCGGCCGAGTTGCTGACCAAAACGAAAGATCTGACCAAAAAGGAACTGGAGACAATCCGCAACAGCCTGATCGCCAGTGCGGATCTGCTGGAGGAGGTGGAGTTCGACCTGCCTGTCGCCGCCACCTTGCGCCAGTTGCAGGAGCATTATGACGGCAGTGGCCAGCCGAATGGCCTCGTCGGCACCGAAATCACGGAGGCTGCACGTATCATTGCCGTCGCCAATGCCTTCGTCGGGATGGTCAGCCCGCGCGCTTATCGCGGGGCGTTAAGTTTCAGCGATGCGGTCAAAATTCTGCTCGATGATGCGGACAGGCGGTTTGACCGCCGGGTCGTCAGCGCGCTGACCAACTATCTCGAAAATCGCGGCGGACGGGAAGTCTGGAAATATTTCTCTGAAAATCCGGATGCGAATGCAACAAAGGATGAAACCTGAGATCACGGGCAGGTGGCGTTTTCCGCTCACTCAGTCATAGTAGCGTTTCCACTGTCCGATCCTGCAATAGTTTGAGGTGGATCACCCGCGTGGCGTGGCCTGTAAGGCGGCCGGACCGGTCAGGATCAGCTTCACAACCTCGCTTTGACGGCTGGTATCCGTTTTCCTGAAAATTTGCCGCAGTTGTGAACGAACCGTATGCATGCTGACGCCCCATTCATCGGCGAGATCGTCCAGCTTGTGCCCGTTGGTGAGGCCGAGGGCGAGACGCCCCTCCGCCGGGGTGAGGCCATAAAGGCGGCAGATGGTGTCAATGGAAAGCTCAACCGGTTCCGCCGGATCGGAAACAAAGAGGACCGCGCCTTTCCCGGCCATGCCCGTACCGATGGGCGCGACCATGACATTCAGCGGATGGTCGCTTTCCATGCGGGTCAGGGAAATGGCGAAATCCCCTTCGGACCGGGTGTCGTCGCCGGGGGACAGCGTATCGTTCAGCAGCTTGGCCAGCGCCCGGCTCTCCCCCGGAAGGGTCGCGCGGCAGATGCGGTCGGCGCCGACAGTGAGACCATCGCCCTTTTCCAGATAGCGTTTCGCCTTGCCATTGAAGAATAGAATTTTCGAATCCGCCGTTACCAGTATCACGCCAAACGGCAGTCGGTTCAGAACGGCGGTTGCGGAATCAAGTAGCGGTGCCGTTTCTGCACGGCGCCCGTGCCCCTGATGCCGCTGGATTGCATTCAGGATACTGCGGGCCATGCCGTCGGTGGTGAGTTGGCTTTTGATCAGATAATCCTGTGCGCCTTTGCGAATGGCGTCCCGCCCGACTGTTTCATCTTCGCCGGTTAGCACGATGATTGGTGATTGTGGGATTTTCTGGCCGAGCTGGCTCACCGCTTCCAGGCGGCTTCCGGAATTTTCCGTCATATCCAGAATGATAACGTCGCCCTCATTGGCCGTACCGGTATTTATAAAGCTCTCGAGGCCGGTCACATGTTCGAACGAGAAATTTGCATTCGCCGCATTGGCGAGAAGCCAGCCAAGCTGCTGGGCATCCTCCTCCTTTTGTCCGATAAAACGGATGGTCGCGGTTGAAATATCTTCCATTGCAGATGTTGATCCGGTTTGGCATTTTTGACTATTCTGGCGATGGTGCCAGAAATTCGTCTTTTACCATCGCTAAAATTACCTAAAAATTTGATAACTTTGATGTAAAACAATTTTCAATTGGCCATCACAAGAAGCGGCCGATTTTCGACCTTACTGATAGTCCCTGACCATGCCAAGATATATTGCCTTTCATAAACCGTACGGTGTCCTCAGCCAGTTCACAGGCGAGGCGGGGCAGCGGACGCTGGCAGAATTTTCCCTGCCACCAGGCGTTTATGCGGCAGGACGACTGGATAAGGACAGCGAAGGATTGTTGTTGCTGAGCGATGACGGGCCGTTCATCAAACGGCTGCTGGATCCGGAAAACGGCCATGAACGGACCTACTGGGCCGAAGTGGAGGGAAAGCCGGAAACAGCCGACATGGCGAAACTGTCAAAGGGCGTGATGTTTGGCGGATATCAGTCGAAACCCTGCCGGGCGGAGCTGATCACGCCGCAACCGGAGTTGCCGCCGCGCGATCCGCCGGTCCGGTTTCGCAAATCAATCCCGACCTGCTGGATAACGCTTACCCTGACGGAGGGGAAAAACCGACAGGTGCGCCGCATGACGGCGGCGGCAGGGTTTCCGACACTGCGCCTGATCCGTCAGCGGATCGGTCGGCTGGAGCTTGGCGATCTGCCAATGGGCGAATGGCGGGACGTGCAAAAAAGCGATATTTTCTGACGTCCCGCCGACTGTATAATTAATGGGAGAGCAGCGTCGGCGCCGTCATGTGTGACAGAATGCTTTTCGTTGCGCCACCCAGAATCATTTCGCGGATGCGGCTGTGGCCATAGGCGCCCATCACCAGCATATCGGCGCTATAATCGACCAGCGCCCCCAGCATGGCATCGCCGACATCGAGGTCCGGCCAGTGCCCCGATTTGAATTCCGCCTTAATGCCATGTCGTTCAAGATGCGCCATGATCTGTTTGGTCTCGAAATTTTCATCTTCCGTTGCGTTAACCCGCAGCAGCGTCACCTTGTCCGCCTTTTTCAGGAAGGGCAAAGCTTCATGCAGGGCGCGGGAAGATTCCCGCGTATTGTTCCACGCGACCATGACGTGATTGCCGAAATCGTGAAATTTACCGGCAGATGGAATAATCAGGACCGGCCTTGGTGAGCTGACCACGATTTCCTCGGCAATATAGCGAACTTGCGCATTATTCTCCGCCTCCGGATCGCCCTGGCCGATCACGACAAGATCGACGGCGAGCGCGTGGGCATTCAGCAAATCCGGCGCATATCCCTGTTCGATGAAGACGTCAACGTCGCAGTCAACTTTAGCGGCCAGCTCCTCCAGACGCTTTTTTGCCGCCGCTGCTTTTTTCTCTTCCGCCTGGTGGGACTGTTCGATCAGTTCCGGCGGGACATAGCCCATATAGGTTGCCGGAACGACGACCTGTGCAATGGTATACAGACCGATCAGATGCGCTTTATGCTCGACCGCAAGGCCAAGGGCCGCTTCGATATTGGTGTCGAGATGGGCTTCGTCATTCAGATGTAGCAGGATAGTTTTTATGGACATGATGGTTTCCTCATTTCTCCCCCCAAGGATGGCGATTACATACTCCTCTATTTTGTGACCGGTGACATTGATTTCAGACAAAATATGTCGCCGGTCTGATAATGGATTGTCTTCTCCCTCATCCCTTTACTACTGTAGGGACAGAATGTGGCGATAACAACCACCTTGGTCCAACACTTTGGCCAGTCGGCGGATTTTCTGCTATTGCTGTTGGGACGCCGACGACCTTTAAAAACAGGAAACACCAGTCTAATGGATGCCATTGAAGCCCTGATCACGCGTAAATCATCGGCGCGGTTGAGCGAACCCGCCCCCAATGCCGAAGAGGTGAAGATAATCATGCAGGCCGCGGCTCGCGCGCCCGATCACGGTCGTCTCCGGCCCTGGCGGTTTCTGGTTGTTGAAGGGGAGGCGCGGCAAAAACTTGGCGGAATATTCCGTGATGCACTGCAAAAGCGCGACCCCGAAGCCAGCGATGCCGCGCTTGAAAAGGAAAGCCAGAAGCCGCTCCGGGCACCCATGATGATCATTGTTATTGCCAGGGTGACAGACAGCCCCAAGGTGCCGCCGATCGAACAGTATCTTTCCGCCGGCGCCGCCGCTGAAAATATCATGCTGGCCATTCATGCGCTTGGTTATGCCGGAATATGGCGTACCGGTGCGCCCTGTTTCGATGTCCATGTGAAAGCCGCTCTCGGCGCGCGGGACGAAGATATGATTGTTGGCTTTCTCTATATCGGCACCGCCGAACGGCCGCCCATCTTGCCGCTTGAGGTGGCGACGGAATGTGTGGAAATCTGGAACGGGTAGATTCTCTCAAAAGGGATGTATTCTGGTATTGAGGACTACCGCGACGCAACGCCGCAATTTCACTGTTTTGCCTTTTTTACCAGCTATTTCGGGGATAACAGGCTGAGAAGGGCGCAATGAGGGTTCTGGATTTATTAATCCGGTGATGTTATGTAGCTCTGTAACGCCTCGACAATCCCCAAACTCCGGAGAGACAATTGACAAAAAAGATTCAGTATCTGCTCATTGGATTGTTTGTGACAGCTGTCACAACGACGCTTTCCCTGCCGGGAGGGGCGGGTGCGCAGGCACAATCAAAGCTGCCGGAAGCCGTTGTTGCTGTTATTGATATCAACTATATCTTGCAGGAATCGGCGCCGGTAAAAAAGGCGGAGGATGATGTCAAGGCGCTTCTCAAAAGCAAAGTTGATGAGCTGAACAAGCGCGGCGATGCGCTGTTGAAGGAAAAGGAAGCGCTTGATAAACAGCGCGCCATCCTGGCCCCCGATGCCTATCAGCAGAAACTGGCTGAGCTGAATCAGCAGCGACAGGGTCTGCAGCGCGATTTTCAGGTTATCAATGGCAAGATGAATGAAGTGCTGGTGGGCGTCCGTCTCAAATTTCGCGAACTCATCATCCGTATTGCTGCCGATGTCAGCAAGGAAAAAGGGGTTAATATTGGTATTGATCGCGAAAGAACCGTGTTCTTCAATCCGACCATGAATATCACGGAGGAGGTCATGAAGCGTTTCAACGACGCCGACCCGAAGGTCGATATCAAGATCGAAGAAACTCCCGCCAGCGCGCCGAAAAAGTAGAACCGACTTTCCGACGGGACGACCTTGTGATGCGTTCTGCGGCAGGGGAGAGGTGTCGGACAGGAGTGTTTAGTTTTTTTCCGCCGTTATCCGCTTGTGCACCGGTGCAGGGGCTACCGGACAGTCATCGGTGAGGGTGATCGCTTTCAAAAGGCGCGCCTCGGCTTGATCCGCATCTGCCTCGGTGCGGGCATAAAGCGTGGCGACAGGCGCCCGCGGCCCGACCTTTGCACCAATACCAGCAATATTTACAAGCCCCACCCCGTGATCGATCATATCTGTCGCCTGCCGACGACCGCCGCCCAGTTCCATGACGGCAAGGCCGTATTCCCGGACATTGATCCGGTTGATGAAGCCGCGCCGTGGAGCAATGATGTTCCGGCGCACCGGGGCGAGGGGGAGATGCGCGTTCATGTTCGTCATGAGATCGGCGGGTCCGCCAAGGGCCGCCACCATCTGGGCAAATCGCTCGGCCGCCGTCCCGCTGGCGAGTGCGCCTTTTGCCGCGTGAAGTGCCGTAGTTTCATCCGCTATTCCGGCGAGAATGAGCATCTCACTCGCCAGGGCCATCACCACATCAAACAGGCGCGGATCCATATGGCGCCCCATCAGGAAATCAATGACCTCTCTGACTTCGACGGCATTGCCCGCCGTATGACCCAAAACCTGATCCATGTCGGTCAGCAGCGCAGTGGTCGGCAGGCCGCTGGCATTGGCAACGGATACGATGCTGCGGGCAAGTTCCTCCGCTTCCCCCGGATCTGGCTTGAAGGCGCCGGAGCCGAACTTCACATCCATGACAAGAGCGTCAAGACCGGCGGCCAGCTTCTTTGAGAGGATCGAAGCGGTGATCAGCGGAATGGATTCAACCGTCGCCGTCACATCGCGAATGGCATAGAAGCGGCCATCCGCCGGGGCGAGGGCGGCGCTCTGGCCGATAATGGCGCAGCCAACATGGCGAACGGTTTTAACGAACAGATCCATCTCCGGGTTTATCCGGTATCCGGCGATACTTTCCAGCTTGTCAATCGTGCCGCCGGTATGGCCAAGGCCGCGTCCGGCGATCATGGGCACCGCTCCGCCGCAGGCGGCAATCAGGGGCGCCAGGATCAGGCTGACCTTATCTCCGACGCCGCCCGTTGAATGTTTGTCGACAATGGGGCGGGAAACACCTTCCTTCTGCCAGTCTATGACGGTGCTGGACCGCAGCATGGCCTGGGTCATAGCCGCGCGTTCCGCCATGCTCATTCCCTGAAAATAAACCGCCATGGCAAAGGCGGCGATCTGTCCTTCGCTGATCCGGCCGTCTGTAAGGCCGCGAACCATGAACGCGATTTCAGCCTCATCGAGTGTTTTGCCATCGCGTTTTTTGCGGATGATTTCCTGCGGGAAAAAACTGCCTTCAGGCTGGCTTTCAGCCATTATGTCCCTCCGTGCTGCGGATATGGGCTTTCAGCAACTCCCGTTTCAGGGTTTCCAGAAACACAATGACGAGCTTTTCCAGATCGCCCGCCGCGATTTTCGCCTGTTCAAGCGTTTGCTCGTGGCTGAGGGGTGTTTTGTTCGTCCCGGCGACGGGGTTGGTGATGCTGGAAATAGCGAGAACACGCATGCCCGCATGGCGGGCGGTGACAACCTCCGGCGTCGTTGACATGCCGATGGCATCGGGACCGAGCAGGCGAAAGGCGCGAATTTCCGCCGGGGTTTCGAAATTGGGGCCGAGATAATGCAGATAAACCCCCTCATGCAGCGTGATGCCAAGCTCCTTTGCGACCGCCGCGAGATGTTTTCTAAGCACCAGATCATAGGCGTCTTCCATGGAAAAGAAGCGCGGTCCGAAGGCATCGTCATTGGGCCCGACCAGCGGGTTGAGGCCGGAAAGATTGATATGATCACGGATCATCATCAGGCTTCCGGGTTTCATCTTCGGACGAAAGCTGCCCGCGGCATTGGTTAGCAGCAAAATATCGACGCCGAGCAATTTAAGCATCCGGACGGGGATCGCAAGATCGCGGGGGTTGACGCCCTCATAATAATGGACGCGGCCCTGAAGACAGGCGACCGCCATGCCGCCCAATCGTCCGAGTATGAGTTTTCCGGTATGGCCTTCGACGGAGGAGCGGGGAAAGTCCGGGATCTCGCCGTAATCGATGCTGACGAGGGTTTCGATCTTGTCAGCAAGTCCGCCAAGGCCGGATCCCAGCACGATACCGACA
Organism: uncultured Alphaproteobacteria bacterium; assembly: GCA_963971675.1. Classification (GTDB taxonomy): domain Bacteria; phylum Pseudomonadota; class Alphaproteobacteria; order Sneathiellales; family Sneathiellaceae; genus Sneathiella. Next base: position 180,860 of record CAXASQ010000004.1, read on the forward strand.
CGGGGCGAAAAGCCGGGGGCAACCTGTTTGACATAGTCGGCGGCGATATGTGGATTCAGGGTCATTCTTATTCCCGATTGATTGGCGAAACAGGGTCATCTTTCGATGTTGGATGCAGTATAGGGATGACTTTGATCATACCAAACAGGGATTTGCAGAAAATTGGCGGGAAAGGTTATAAATATTTGTTATCGGCCCTGCGCTGTGTCCGGCTGCCATGAAATAGCGGATCGTGCGCAACAGTGGTGGATTAGCCCGTAAACTCGTCTAAATTCAAGAATACCCGTAATCTGAAGATCAGAACATCCAGCCGTAAAGAGGCGACGCCCATGACCCGTGATCCGCGTTTTCCCAACCTGCATATCCTTGATCACCCGTTGATTGTTCACAAGCTGACGCATATGCGGCGCAAAGAAACATCGACCCGTAGCTTTCGCCAGCTGCTGCGGGAAATTGCCCTGCTGATGGGATATGAAATCACGCGCAATTTGCCCGTAACCGGCAGCGCCATCGAAACGCCGGTCTGCGAGATGGAAGCCCCGGTTCTTGCCGGTAAAAAGGCGGCAGTTGTGCCTATCCTGCGGGCCGGTCTCGGCATGGCCGACGGGTTGCTTGACCTCATGCCCTCGGCCCGCGTCGGGCATATCGGGATGTATCGGGATCATGAGACCAAACGGCCCGTGGAATATCTCCGCAGTCTCCCCTCGGCGGAAGGGCGGCTGTTCATTCTGGTGGACCCGATGCTGGCGACGGGGTATTCCGCGGCTGCGGCTGTCGATGTGCTGCTCGATCACCGGGTCGCCCCTGAAGATATCTGCTTCATGGCGCTGGTCGCCGCTCCCGAAGGAGTGGAGGTGATGCGGCGTCAGCATCCAAAGGTCGCAATCTATGTGGCGGCTCTTGATGAGCGGCTGAATGAAAAGGCGTATATCGTTCCGGGGCTCGGCGATGCAGGGGACCGGCTCTATGGCACGCATTGAGGATGCAAATAACGATTTATTTACCATTAAATTGTGCAGCGCCGAAATAATTGGTAACAATGTTTGATTTGTCTGTACCGAGGCTGTTTCGTACATTCAGGCTACAAAATTTGTACATGGTCAACAGAAGTGGCGGAAAATGTTTGTTAATCAAAAGACATTGCGGAACAGCATAAGCTGCACCGGCGTAGGTCTGCATGGCGGGGAGCTGATCAATATGAAGCTGGTTCCCGCTCCGGCGAACAGCGGCATTATTTTCAGGCGCACCGATGTTGACGCGGCCATTGCCGATATTCCGGCGCGCTATGACAGCGCGTCCGATCTTGTCATGTGCACGACGGTCCGCAATGACGCGGGCGTGAAGGTGGCAACGGTTGAGCATCTGATGGCGGCCCTTTCCGGTTCCGGAATTGATAATCTTGTTATCGAGCTGGACGGGCCGGAAGTGCCGGTTATGGATGGTTCGGCCGCGCCTTTTATTTTTCTGATTGAATGTGCTGATATCCAGGAGCAGGACGCGCCGCGTCGTTATATCAAAGTGCTGAAGGAAATCGAGGTGGCGGACGGGGCAGCGCGGGCGATTCTCTCCCCGGCTGACAATATCTCCGTTGCTTTTGATATTGATTTCGACAATCCCCGGATCGGCAAGCAGAATTGCAGCTATAACCTGCGCAACGGGATATTCAAGAAGGAAATCTCCCGCGCCCGGACGTTCGGCTTCCTTAGCGATTTTGAGCAGCTTAAAAAACTCGGGCTGGCCAAGGGCGGGTCGCTTGAAAACGCCATTGTGCTCAGCGGCTCGGACATCCTGAATGAAGAAGGGCTGCGTTATGACGATGAATTTGTACGGCACAAGGCGCTGGACGCCATCGGAGATCTCTATCTCGCCGGAGCGCCGATCATCGGTGAATTTTATGGCTTCCGTTCGGGACATGCGTTGAATAACAAGCTGTTGCACGCATTCCTGTCAGACCGGGATGCCTGGTGCTACACCACCGAGGCACCGCTGCGCAGTGGCAATGTCGGCGGGGCGAGCTGGCCCGCGCAGAAGGCCGCCGCGCCTGCCCGGGATTAACCGAAATTCTTGTGTACAATCTGGCGCTGTTTTAGAAATCAACAGCAAAAAACATAACAGGCGCGGAGTGATTTCCGCGCCTGTTCATTCTGTGAAATCTCTGTCGGGTGGAATTTATGCGGACTTGCGCCGCCGCTCCTTGCCAGCCAGACTTTTGATCAGACCGCTGACCGCGGAGCGCACAGCAGGCTCTTCAATTTCGCTGTAATTGCGGACAAGCTCGATCGTGGAGCGGTTTTTTCCGCCATGCTCCAGGGGAATGCTGGCTGTTGATGGTTCAAGATGTTCAAAGAAATAGGCAACATCGACTTCAAGCCGTTTTGCTATTTCATATAATCTGCCAGCACTTACGCGGTTGGCGCCGGTTTCATACTTCTGAACCTGCTGATAGGAAATATCGAGTGCCTTCGCCAGATGCTCCTGTGTCAGACCCATCATTGTGCGTCTTTCACGAATCCGCTCACCGACGTGGTCGTCGACTCTTTTCGCGACTTTGCCCATTGTAGTTTGGTACCTTTCTTAAAACCTGAATTTATTTTTGGTTGTTTTACTGTCAAGGGCGTTGTCGACGATTCGAGAAAAACGATATATTATCGTGGGAGAAAATCGAACGGCGCCTTCACCCTTATAGGTAATATAACACACACGGGTAGAAAAACGAAATATCTAAATTCTAACAATAATTAGATAAAATTTTTTTATCGCCTTCTCCGGAGCTCTAACGCCGGGTTATTGGAATGGGGTTTTTCCGAAACGGCGCCGGTTGCCGTTGGGGGACAAGGCGGCTTTGCGGATCATTTTTTCCGGGACACGAAGAAAACTTAATCGAAAACTTCCCCTTGCCCCATTCATTGGATAAAATGCCACAGCTTCTGTAGTTTGATGGTCATGGGCCGAGAGGAACAAGTTGTTTCACCAAATATTTTGCAAACAGGCAAAGGTGCTGTGCGCCTTTTCAATCGTCGTGTTGCTGTCGGCCTGTAGCGGCACATCGGAGCCCGACGCCTATGTCGAACGGCCCGTCGAGGATCTGTATAATCAGGCGCTGGCCGATCTGAATAACGAAAATTATGGTCAGGCGGCGCGTGGATTTGATGAGGTAGAGCGTCAGCATCCCTATTCCGTCTGGTCTACCAAGGCGCAGATCATGTCCGCCTTTGCTTATTACCAGAGTAATGAATATGACCAGGCCATTCTGGCGGCGGAGCGGTTCATCGAGCTGCATCCCGGCAACAAGGATGTCGCTTACGCTTATTATCTGGTGGCGATTTCCTATTATGAACAGATCACGGGTGTTGAGCGGGATCAGAAGGTGACGCGACAGGCCCTCGATGCCCTGCAAAATCTGGTGCGCCGTTTTCCGAATACGGAATATGCCCAGGATGCGCGCCTCAAGATTGATCTGACACGGGACCATCTGGCGGGCAAGGAAATGGCCATCGGGCGGTATTACCTGAACCAGAAGCATATTGTCGGCGCCATCAATCGGTTCCGCACGGTGGTTGAGGAATATCAGACGACTACGCATGCGCCGGAGGCGTTGCACCGCCTGACGGAAGCCTATCTGATCCTCGGTATTCGGGATGAGGCGCAGACAGCGGCGGCGGTTCTCGGCTACAACTTCCCGGGCAGCGAATGGTATGAAGATTCATATGCGTTGCTTGACAAGAATTATCTCAAGCCGGAAATCCACGAAGATTCATGGATCGTCAAGGCCTGGAAAACAGTCTTTTAGCGCCCGACGGACATGCTGGAAAAACTCTCCATCCGCAATATTGTCCTGATCGACCGGCTGGATATTGCCTTTGAAAAAGGGCTGTGCGTTCTGACGGGGGAGACAGGCGCCGGAAAATCCATCCTGCTGGACAGCCTCGCGCTGGCGCTTGGGGTGCGGGCCGATGCGGGCCTTGTTCGCGCCGGGACGGAGCAGGGAAGCGTTACGGCTGAATTCCATCTGCCTCCCGATCATCCGGCGTTCGAATTGCTGTCCGAGATCGAGGTCGATCGCGGGGAGCCGTTGATCCTCCGTCGCACTCTCGGAGCGGATGGCCGCAGCCGCGCCAGTATCAATGATCAGGGGGTGAGCGCGGGCCTGATGCGCAATGTCGGGGAAATGCTTGTTGAAATCCACGGGCAAAATGCCGAGCGGGGCCTGCTGGATGCGCGCGGGCATCGCCTGTTACTGGATCAGTATGGCCGGTTGGAGGCTGATGTGATGGCTGTCGGGCGTCTCTATGAGGAGATGCAGGAGACGGCGGAAAAGTTGGCGCGGGCCCTGCGTGAGATGGAGCAGGCGCGCATTGATGAAGAATATCTCCGGCATATGGTGGAAGAGCTTGGCGATCTCGCCCCGGAAGAGGGGGAGGAGGAAGCGCTTGCCGTGGAACGCTCCAACCTCATGCATGCCGAGAAAATTGCGGAGGCGCTCCGCGATGCGGAAAAGGCGCTCACGGAACATGGCGGTATTGAAAACCGTATTCGCACCGCCACACGCGCGGTGGAGCGGGTGATCGAGAAGGCGTCCGGCAAGCTTGATCCGGTCCTCGAAAGTCTGGAGCGGGCGGCCATCGAAATGGCTGAGGCGCAGACCGCCATAAATATGGTAGCAAGTGATCTGGACATGGATCCGGCTGGGCTGGAACGGGTGGAGGAACGGCTCTTTGCCCTCCGGGCAGCGGCGCGCAAGCATAAATGCGAGGTGGCGGAATTGCCGCGTTTGCTGGAGAACTTCATTTCCCGCCTGCGGGCGGTTGAGGAAGGCGACCGGCAGATCACCGCCCTTCGCGAGCAGGCAGAGGCGGCCCGGGAACAATACAGGCAGGCGGCCGCCGCGCTGGGGGAAAAGCGCCGGACCGTTGGGGCGGAGATGGACGAGGCCGTCATGGCGGAACTGGAGCCACTGCGGCTTGGCGCGGCCCGGTTTACCACCGAGATCGCCGATATGCCTGAGGAAAGCTGGGGCCCGGCGGGCATGAACAGGGTGGCCTTTCTGGTGGCAACCAATCCGGGCAGCCATGCGGGACCACTCATCAAAATTGCCTCGGGCGGGGAGCTGTCGCGCTTCATGCTGGCCTTGAAGGTCGTGCTGGCGCGCGCCGGTTCGGCCCCGACACTGGTCTTTGATGAGGTGGACCGCGGTGTTGGCGGGGCAACCGCCGATGCGGTGGGGGAACGGCTGCACCGTCTCGCCCATGATCTTCAGCTGCTGGTCATCACCCATTCGCCGCAGGTCGCCGCCGCCGGTCAGGCGCATTGGAATATCCGCAAGGCGGAGGCGGAGGGCGTTACCGTCACTTCCGTCTCCCGTCTCACGGCGGAGGAACGGACGGAGGAGATCGCCCGGATGCTGTCCGGCGCAAGTGTGACGGCGGAGGCGCGCGCGGCGGCTCTCAGCCTGATTGAAGGATAACCATGACAGAGATCGCAAAGCTGACGATGGAAGAGGCAAAGGCCGAGCATGAAAGACTGGCGAAGATCATTCGCGAGCATGACGAGGCCTATTACGCCGAAGATGCACCGGTCATTTCGGATGCGGAATATGATGCGCTGCGCAAGGATCTTCTGGCCATTGAGGCTCGCTTTCCCGAATTGATCACGGAGGAAAGCCCGTCGCAGAATGTCGGCATTGCGCCGTCGAAAGGGTTTCGCAAGGTAAAACATCGCGTGCCGATGCTGTCCCTCGACAATGCGTTTGATAATGAGGAACTGCGGGAGTTCGAAGGGCGCGTGCGGCGGTTTCTCGGCCTCGCGCCGACGGAGGAAGTCGCTTTCTTCGCCGAGCCGAAAATCGACGGATTGTCCGCGAGCCTGCGTTATGACAAGGGAAAGTTTGTTCAGGGCGCCACCCGCGGCGACGGGCAGGAGGGGGAGGATATCACCGCCAACCTGCGCGGGGTGACGGATTTGCCGCTGACCCTGAAGGGGGAGAAGGCCTCCCCCCCCGATGTTTTTGAAATTCGCGGCGAAGTCTATATGTCGAAGTCCGATTTCCTGGCGCTGAATGCGGCGCAGGCGGACAGCGGTGGCAAGATATTCGCCAATCCGCGCAACGCGGCGGCGGGCAGCCTGCGTCAGCTTGATGCCTCGATTACCGCATCGCGCAAGCTGCGGTTTTTCGCCTACGCCTGGGGGGAGGCGGCAGAGCTGCCCGGCACCTCACAATCGGAGGTGCTGGCCGCTTTCAGCGATTGGGGTTTTACCGTTAACCCGCTCTCCAAAGTCTGTGTGAATATGGAGGAGGCGATTGATGCCTATCGCAAGATCGAGGAATTGCGTGCCAGTCTCGACTATGACATTGATGGGGTGGTGTTCAAGGTCAACCGGTTGGACTGGCAGGAGCGTCTCGGCTTTGTGAGCCGCAGCCCGCGTTGGGCAATTGCCCATAAATTCCCGGCCGAACGGGCCAGCACGGTGATTGAGGATATCGAAATCCAGGTAGGACGCACCGGCGCGCTGACGCCGGTTGCCCGGCTTCACCCCGTCACCGTTGGTGGCGTTGTTGTCTCCAACGCCACGCTTCACAATGAAGATGAAATCCTGCGCAAGGATATCCGCATTGGCGATACGGTAATTGTCCAGCGGGCGGGCGATGTGATCCCACAGGTAGTGGAGGTGGTGCTGGACAAGCGCCCGGAGGGCAGCACGCCTTATGTGTTCCCCGATCACTGCCCGGTCTGTGGCAGCCATGCGGTGAAAGAGCTGAACGAGACGACGGGCAAGGAGGATGCCGTGCGTCGTTGTACCGGCGGGCTCATCTGCCGCGCGCAGGCCGTGGAGCGCTTAAAGCATTTCGTCTCCCGCAATGCCTTTGATATCGAAGGGCTGGGGACCAAATTGATCGAGGCCTTTTATGAGGACGGCCTGATCCGCGCGCCCGCGGATATTTTCACGCTGGAAAAACGCGACAGTGCCCCCGGAAATCTGACCCGGATCAAGAACCGCGAAGGCTTTGGCGAGAAGGCGACGCAAAATCTGTTCGACGCCATTAACGAGCGGCGGGAGATCACGCTGGACCGGTTTATTTATGCGCTGGGCGTGCGACATATCGGGCAGGGGAATGCCCGGCTGCTGGCGCGGTCCTATATCACGCTCGATGCGTTGCGCCGTAGCCTTGGCGCGGCGGGAGAGGCGGGCGGTGCAGCCTATGCGGAACTGCTGGAGATTGACGGTATCGGTCCGGCGGTCGCCGATGCGATCACTGAATTTTTCCGGGAAGAGCTGAATCAGAAAATGCTCGATGACCTGCTTTCGGAGATTACCGTGACGGATTTCGCCCGCCCGGCGGAGGACAGCAGCGTTGCCGGTAAGACAGTCGTCTTTACCGGTACGCTTGAGCTGATGACCCGGCAGGAAATGAAGGCGAAGGCGGAAGGGCTGGGCGCGAAGGTCAGCGGTTCTATCTCCGCCAAGACGGATTATCTGGTGGCCGGTGCCAACGCGGGATCGAAACTCAAAAAAGCGTCGGAACTCGGCGTTACCGTGCTGAACGAACAGGAATGGCTTGATCTGATCGGCGGGGGATGAAGGCGCCGCCGGTCAGAGGGGTGCCGTCGCCTGCTCCAGCCAGGTGAGCGTTTCGCCGTCCCCCGTCAATAGCGGGGAGATTTTTGCCCGCACCTCGGCGTGATAGCTGTTGAGCCAGGCGATTTCCGTATCGCTCATCAGCCCCGTTTCCACAAGCGCCTTGTCAATCGGCGCGAATGTCAGGATTTCAAAGCCGTAAACAACCCGTTCCGACCCGGCGGGGGGCGTCATCTCGGAGACAACAACCAGATTCTCGATGCGGATGCCATAGGCGTCTGTCTTGTAATATCCCGGCTCATTGGACAGGACCATGCCAGGTTGCAGGGCGACCGCGCTCGGCGCTTTTGAAATACGCTGCGGCCCTTCATGGACGCTGAGATAGCTGCCGACGCCATGCCCGGTGCCATGATCGAAATCGAGCCCGGCGGCCCATAGCGGCGCGCGGGCCAGCGTATCGAGCTGGCTTCCGGATGTGCCTTTGGGGAAGATCGCGCGGGCGAGCGCGATATGCCCTTTCAGCACCAGTGTGAAGCGTTCCTTCATTTCCTGTGACGGCGTGCCGATGGCGACGGTGCGGGTGATATCCGTGGTGCCGTCCAGATATTGCGCGCCGCTGTCCACCAGATAGAGATTGCCGCTTTCCAGCTTGCGGTTGCTGGCCGGTGTCGCCCGGTAATGGACGATGGCGCCATTCGGGCCGGCGCCAGAAATGGTGTTGAAGCTGAGATCGCGGAAATTCTCCCCAATCTCGCGGAAGGAACGCAGCTTCGCCTCCGCGGCAAGCTCATCAATATCCCCGGAGGCGGCATTGGCCGAGAGCCAGTGGAGGAATTTCGCCATGGCCGCCCCGTCGCGAATATGGGCGCGGCGCATCCCCTCCACCTCGACGGCATTTTTGGTTGCTTTCGGCAGCAGGCAGGGATCTTCCGCCCGGATGATATTGGCTCCGCCCTCCGTCAGCCGGTCGAGAATGGCCTGGCTGGTGACCATCGGGTCGATCTGCACGGTCTTGCCGTTAAGCGCCGTGAGAGCGGCCGTAAATTCTTCCGGCGCCCACACACGGACCATATTGCCGAGATGTTCCTTCAGGCCGTCCGCAAATTTCATTTCTTTCATGAAGAGGTCGACCGTCGCATCCTGATGCAGAATGGCGAAGCCAAGGGCAAAGGGCGTGCAGGGCAAATCCGCCCCCCGGATGTTGAGCAGCCAGGCCACCACATCGGGCAGGGTATGCACGGCGGCATCGACTTTGCGCTCCGCCAGGTGGGCGGCCATGCGCTGACGCTTGCTGGCGGAGCTTTCCCCAGCAAATTTTTCCGTCTGGGGCTGCACCAGGGCAAGTGGTTGCGGCGGGCGGTCCGGCCAGACGGCATCTATGGGGTTTTGTGCGACAGAGGCGAGCGTCACGCCAATCTCTCCGGTCAGCCGTTTCAGATTGTTCATGCCGGTTTCGGTATGCAGCCAGGGATCAACGCCAAGGGTCTGGCCACTGGACATATGTTCTTTCAGCCAGTCGCTCATGGGCTCCTCGCTGACATGGCGGGGGGTGAAAAGCGTGGTATCCACCTCGCCCCGCACCTGCAGCGTATAGCGCCCGTCAATAAAGATTGCGGCCCTGTCTTTGAGGACAGCGGCAACGCCCGCCGATCCGGTAAATCCGGTCAGCCATTTGAGCCGTTCCGCCGCCGCCGGGGCCGCCTCGCCATGAAATTCGTCATTAAGCGGGATGATAAAGCCGTCAAGCGTCTGCCGCGCCATTTCCGCCCGTAGCGCCGCAAGCCGTTCTACGGATGCCGCCCGGTTGAGAACATCGGTCTGAATTTGCGCGCGCATTTCTTCTCGCGCGGCGCTGATTTTCGCCAGATTTTCCGCATCGAGACGGGGGAAAAGCCGGGAAAGCAGCAGATCCTCATCCCCGCGTGGCGGGGCGGCAGCAGCGGCCTTTAGGATCTGGACGGCCTCTTCCTCCTTCATGCCATGGGGAAGGAACGGGGCGAGAGCGGGCAATGCGGCGGTTTCCATCGCGATATCCTGAAATGGGCTAACCCTATTGATAACATGATACTTCTGATGATGAATATGGCGCTTTTTCGTCATGAGTGCAACGTGAGCCATGCATTTTCTGCAAAGCACCATTTCGATCTTTGCGGGCAAAAACGCTTAGTAAGTTATTGTTTTTTAATGGATGCAGTGCAATATATTCGTCATTGAGAATGTCAGGCGGAAAGAGTGAAATGTTCGCAAGGAATGAAAGATATGCAGATGCAGGACAGCCCGGCTACGGCGCGGTCGGTCATTTGCGATATGAACCAGCTTTTACTGACCGGTCCTTCGGCCTATCGGGGCTGATGCGATCCTTGCGCGAGCGCCTTTGTCTTGCCGATGTGGAAAAGACGATTGTCCTGGACCTGGGCCACGGCCCGCTTGTCAGGGCAGTTCGGTATGAAAATGAAATTCTGGGTGATGCCGCCAATGAAAATGGCTTCATCCCGGTTACGGAAAAAAATAATCGCTAATCTTCGCTCTACGGGAGCGATGACGGAATTGAAGGAGTAGGAAAATGACGAGTTATGTCGCGAAAGAACAGAACGGCTTTGTGCAGGGTGCGCCCGTCAATGCCAACAATGACTATATTGATGAATTTCAGCTGACGCAGCAGGCTTATGCACGTAGAAGCCGTTTCATCTCCGAGCAGCTTTCGGGCCTGGTCGCAAAGTTCAAGAAACAGCGGCAGGCGACTGCTGCCAAGGCAGCACTGTATGAAATGAGCGATCGTGAGTTGAAGGATATCGGCCTGACGCGGGCGGAGATTGATCAGGCCGTCGATGGCACCGTCAAATCCGCCTCCGTACGGGGTGAAGGTTTCTGGCGCAAGCTGGGCCGCAAATTCATTGAAGCCCAGCAGGCACGGGCGGCTTATGTTCAGCTTATGGCTATGAACAGCCGTGAACTGGCGGACATCGGCCTTTCCCGCGGGGAAATTGAAGCGGCCGTCAATGGCAAGCTACAGCTCCGGGCCAATGACAATGTTGCCCTGCCGGCAAATCTGAACGATCACCGCAAGGCGGTCTGATCGTTCGCAGCCGATCCGTTTCTTCCCCCCATTCGAGGCGGACCGGCTGCAACTTCTTCCCTGATACCCTATCGGCAGAGAACCAGTGTGTTCCACTCGCCGATAGCGTATCGGCGTTTCAGCTTCAGGCCCTGCTCTAAATAGGCCTTTCTCACCATCACCTCCTGTGTGCCAAGCAGCCCCGAAAGGATCAGGACCCCTGTCCGATCAAGGGCGGCGGCAATGTCCGGCGCCATTTTCATGAGCGGCCAGGCGAGAATATTGGCGACAATCAGATCATAGGGCGCCTGTTCCCGCAGCAGCCGGTTTTGCAGGCCGATGGCCTCCACCACAGTCAGGAGCGGGGCAAGTCGGTTGCGCCGGGCATTTGCTTTTGTCACCTCGACGGCGGCGGGGTCGATATCGCTTGCAAGGACGGAGATATTCCATGCTTTTGCAATGGCGAGAGCCAGGACGCCGGAGCCGCAGCCGAGGTCCAGCGGATGGCGGACCCGCCGCCATTTATGAAGATCATCGAGCGCGGTCAGGCATCCGAATGTCGTCTCATGCAGGCCGGTGCCGAATGCTGCGCCTGCGTCTATCAGCAGATTATGGCGCGAGGCGGCCGGATGCGGCGCATCATGCGAGCCGTGGATATAAAAGCGCCCGGCATCGACGGGCGGCAGCATCTTCTGGCTTTCGCTGACCCAGTCCTTCTGGATGAGAGGGGCGAGGTCGAACTCTGTCTCCGGTGGCAGGCGGTGCAGCAGCTCGGCGCCGGGTTGCTGTTCGAACAGGATATCCAGCCGCCAGAGCGATCCGTCTGGTACGGCCTCCTGCGTTGAGACGGTCAGAGCCTCCTCTTCATAAAGATCGGCGATCTGCATGGCCTGATCGAGGGGCAGGGTCAGGGTGAGCTGCCAAAAGGCGGGATCAGACTGCCTGGACAAATTGTTCCATCACTTTCTTCATACCGGCCTTTTCAAAGGCGATTTCCAGTTTCGGGCCATCCTTGCGGACGATGCGACCATAGCCGAATTTCTGGTGAAATATGCGGCTGCCGACGGCAAGGCCCCCGTCCTCATTTGTTGCCGGTGTTCGGCTGACCGGTTTGGTGCTGTTGTCCACAAGCCGTTCATTCCTCTGAGCGTTCCGGTTGAGAATCTCCGCAAGATGGCTGGTTTCCCGGCTCCGCCAGGAGGAAAAGCTGCTCTCCCCCGTCTGGCGGGCGGTGGTGCTGTACAGTCCCTGTTCAGACTGATCGGCGATATGTTCTTTCGGCAGTTCGTCGACAAACCGGCTGGGGATGGAGGATTGCCATTGCCCATGGATGCGGCGGTTGCTCGCATGGCTGATGAAGCAGCGCTTCTTGGCGCGCGTGATGCCGACATAGGCGAGACGGCGTTCCTCCTCCAGGGCCTTGACGCCATTTTCGTCGAGGGCGCGCTGATGCGGGAACAGACCTTCCTCCCATCCGGGCAGGAAGACCACGTCATATTCAAGGCCTTTTGCGGCATGCAGTGTCATCAGGCTGACCATGTCATCGCCCTTGTCGGCGTTGTTCTCCATCACCAGCGAGACATGTTCGAGAAATTGCGACAGGCTTTCATATTCGCCGACGGCGCGGATCAGCTCCTTCAGGTTTTCCCGCTTGCCTTCCGCCTCGGTTGACGTGTCCTGCCGCCACATGTCGAAATATCCGCTGTCCTCCAGCACGGTTTCCACCAGCTCGTCGGTCGCTACAAGGTCCTGCTGCGCCCGCCAGTTATGAAAATTTTCCGAGAGCTCCTTCAGGGAGGTTTGGGCTTTGCCCTTGAAAAAGCCCTGTTCGACGGCGAAATCGGCGGCGCGGGACAGCGACAGCCCGGCCCCGCGGCCAATCTCCCGCAGCTTTTCAAGCGCCTTTTCGCCCAGCCCGCGTTTGGGCAGGTTATAAATGCGTTCAAAGGCGAGATCGTCGTCGGGCTGGTTGATGATGCGGAGATAGGCGAGAACATCGCGGATTTCCCGCCGCTCGTAAAAGCGCAGCCCCCCGATCACCCGGTATTTGATGCCAAGACTTAAGAAGCATTCTTCGAAATCGCGGGTCTGGAAGCTGGCGCGGACAAGGATCGCCATATCCTTTGTGCGCGTTCCCTTGCGTTCCAGCGCTTCGATCTCTTCGGCGACCCAGCGGGCTTCGCTCTGGCCGTCCCAATGGCTTTTGAGGGTAACGGGCGCGCCCTCGTTATCCTCCGTATAAAGGGTTTTGCCGAGCCGTCCTTCATTCTGTGCAATCAGGCCGGAAGCGGCCCCCAGAATATGCGAGGTGGAGCGATAGTTGCGTTCCAGCCGGATGACACGGGCGCCGGGGAAGTCGTCTTCGAATTTCAGGATATTGCCGACCTCCGCCCCGCGCCAGCCATAGATGGACTGATCGTCATCGCCGACGCAGCAGATATTGCGGTGGCGCTGCGCCAGTAGCCGGAGCAGCAGATATTGCGCGACGTTGGTATCCTGATATTCATCCACCAGGATATATTTGAAACGCTGCTGATAGAGGCTGAGAATATCCGGATGCGTCTGGAACAGGGTGAGGACATGCAGCAGCAGATCACCGAAATCGCAGGCATTCTGCTCTGCCAGCCGTTGCTGATAGCGTTTGTAGAAGGCGATGCCTTTGCCATCGGCAAATTCGCTGCCGCCGGTGCCCGACACCTGATCAGGCCGCAGCCCCTTGTCTTTCCAGCGATCAATAATGGCGGCCATGGCCCGCGGTGGCCATTTTTTGATATCAACGCCGCCTTCGCTCATGATCTGTTTCAGCAGGCGGAGCTGGTCATCGGTGTCCAGAATGGTGAAGCTGGTGGACAGATTCAACAGCTCCGCATGACGGCGCAGCAGCCATACCCCGATGGCGTGGAAGGTGCCGAGTTTGATTTCAATCGCCTGCGGGCCGACGAGGTCCGCCGTGCGTTCCTGCATTTCAGCGGCGGCCTTGTTGGTGAAGGTGACGGCGAGAATTTCCCACGGCCGGACATCGCGCATATTGAGGATATGGGCAAGGCGGGAGACCAGCACCCGCGTCTTGCCGGTGCCGGCGCCGGCCAGCACCAAAACCGGTCCGTCAAGGGCCTCCACCGCCGCACGCTGCCCTGCGTTGAGGGCGTCAAGATAGCTGAAATCCGGGGCTTTCGGCGCGCCGGTATTGCCTGCAAAGCTGGCTATGTCGAAGCTGTCATCCATAGGGACAAGATATAGCTCAAGCGGTGCCGCGAGGCTACCGCAGATCGGCTGTTTATTTGAAAACCCGGTCGCGGGTATCGTCCTGGGCGGAGAGAAGCGCGGCGTTATAGGCGCGCAGCAGATCCTTCTGATGCAGGATGCCGATCAGGCGCCGTTCATTGGCCCGGTTGATGACGGGAATATTTTCGGTATCGCTCTTGCCGATAATTTCGAGAGCGTTTTTCAGGCTGGTATCGGGGAACAGCACAGGGCCGTCCTCATGCACCAGATCCTGCGCCGTCATATGATCGAGCGGCTCGTCCCCGAACAGCCCCGTTTTCAGGTCTCTGTAATCAATGCATCCGATGAATTCGTGAGTCTCCGGCTCCACCACCACGAATTTGTCATGATTCGTATTGCGGATGATCTTGCGCAGTTCCTTCATGTCAGTGTGCTTGGGAATTTCGATGAATTCACGATCCATGATGCCCCGCACCTGGCGGAAGCTGAGCAGGCGGAGCGCCCGGCTCTCGTTCACATCCACATTGCGATTGAGAAGCTGGGTCTGGAAAATGCTGCGCCCGTAAATATTCTTGGAAATGAGCGTTGCAACCGAAACGGCCACCATCACGGCAATGGAAATCTTGTAATCGCCCGTCAGCTCGAAAACGATCAGGATTGTCGAAATCGGCGCGCCGAGGACAGAAGCGGCAACGGCCGACATGCCGATAATGGCATAAAGACCATGGCTGGCCGCCATTTCGGGGAAGGCGGCGGCGGCGATCAGGCCGAAAGCGCCCCCCGTCATGGCGCCGATAAAGAGGGAGGGGGAGAAAAACCCGCCGCCGAAACGCGAGCCGAAGGTAATCCCGACTGCAATGGTTTTCACCACGATCAGCATCAGCAGGATAATCAGCGGATACTGGCCTTTCAACGCGCTGTCCGTCGCCTCATAGCCGACGCCGATGATCTGCGGCACAAAAACAGCAATGATGCCGAGAACCGCCCCGCCCGCGACAGGGCGCAACACTTCGGGCAGGCGAAAGCGGTCGATGGTCCGCTCCGTGAAGCCGATGCTCCAGATAAAGATCAGCGAGACAATGGCGGAGACAACGCCGAGCAGAGCAATCGCAGGAAATTCCCATAAGGAAACGATTTCATAATTCGGGATGATAAAGGCAGGGTAGTCGCCGAGATAGACACGGCTGACAACGGTGCCGATGACGGATGCGATGACAATGGGCGCAAAGGCCTGTGTCGCCAGCGATCCGACAACCACTTCAAGGGCGAAGAACATGCCCGCAATCGGCGCGTTGAAGGAGGCGGCCACGCCCGAGGAGACACCGCAGGCAATCAGCGTCATATAATATCTGGATGGCATCCGCAGCCATTGCCCGATCTGGCTGGCGATCAGGGCGCTGAAATGGACAACGGGGCCTTCCCGTCCGCTGGACCCGCCACAGCCGAGTGTGAGCGCATTAATAAAGAGCCCGCCAAGCCCGGGAATGAGTTTCATCTTGCCGCGGTTGACGATCACCGCTTCGATTACGTCGGCGACGCCCTGGCTGCGATGGCGGGGGAGGATATATTTCCAGAACAGGCCGACAATGAGACCGCCGATCATGGGCGCGGCGACAATCTGCCACCATGGCAACTCGATTGCCTGCGCGACAACGCCGTGGCTGTCCGCGCCATAAAAAAGCTGCTGTATTTCGCTGATGGCGATGCGGAAGCCCACGGCCCCGTATCCGGCAAGCAGACCAATGGCGATGGCGCAGGCCATCAGTTTTACCGGCGTACTGCTTGTGGCAGACATTATGGGGTTGATAAATCTTTCCCCTGCCTTGGAATTTTCAAAGAGGGCCATTGCCCGTCATGTACCCGCTATCTTTATTATTTGCCCGGTTTTTTCTTATTGCTTACTTGTATCCCGGTTGTCTTAAATTTTCAATAATTCCCGGCCTTTTATATTTCTCTCGAAAGATATGGTCGCGCCCAGCCGAGTGTCTCTCGTGTTCCGCGCGAAGGCTTGTATTCACAGCCGATCCAGCCGCTGTAGCCCGCCTGTTCAAGAATGCCGAAAATATAGGGGTAATTGATCTCGCCATTGCCCGGTTCATGCCGGTCCGGCGGGTTGGCGATCTGGATATGGGAGACGAGCGGGGCAAGTTTTCGATACTGGTGGACGAGATCGCCGGTGAGGCGCTGCGCATGATAGAAATCAAATTGCAGGCCGAGGTTGGGATGATCAATTTCCCTGATCAGGGTGGCGGCCATGTCGAAATCATTCAGAAAGTATCCCGGCATGTCGATGGGATTGATCGGCTCGATCAGGATACGGATGCCCTTGGTTTCTCCCACACGGGCGGCGAAAGCCAGATTTTCCCGATAGGTGGCGTACTGCGCCTCATATGGCTGCGCCGGATCGCGCAGCCCGGCCATCAGATGCAGGCTGTCGCAGTCAAGGGCGGCGGCGTATAAAAATCCCTGTTCCAGGCTTGCCCGGAATTCTCTCTGGTGGCGGGCAAGGCTGGCGTAACCCCGCTCCCCTTTTGCCAGATCACCGGGCCAGAAGTTGAACAGAACCTGCGTCAATCCCTGCCGGTCAAGGGCGCGGCGGATGTCTTCCGGGTCGAATGCATAGGGGAACAGGCATTCCACGCCGGTAAATCCGTCATCCGCCGCGGCGGCGAATCGGTCCAGAAAGGACAGTTCCTGATACAGAAAACTAAGGTTGGCGGCGAGTTTGAGAGGCACGGGTTTGCTTCCGGTCAGCGAGGCAGATGGGGGTTTTCAACAATCGGCTTCACGAAGGACGGCGCCTGATCCCAGGGGAAGAGGATCCACGTATCCTGACTGACTTCGGTAATGAAGGTATCCACCTGTTCCAGCCCCTTGGGTTTGCCATAGATGGTAGCGAAATGCGCTTTTGGCACCATCTGGCGGACATGGCGGGCAGTCACGCCGCTATCGACCAGATCATCAACGATGACCCAGCCGTCACCCTGATCGGGAATATGCTCCAACCCTTTGATGATCTTCACCTCGCCGACCGTCTTGTCATTGCGATAGGCGGCAATGCAAACTGTATCAATATGCCGGATATCCAGTTCCCGCGCGACGATGGCGGCGGGAACAAGGCCGCCGCGGGTGACGGCGATCACGCCCTTGAACGGCGCCTTTTCCATCAACCGCCAGGCGAGCGCCCGGCCATTGCGATGAAGCTCTTCCCAGGATACCGGAAAATATTTTGTATAGCCTGTCTCGATCGCCATGGACGTCCCCCCCTGAATTTTCTGCTGTTGAAGTTTTTTTAAACCTCCTGCGGTAATAAAAAAAGCCTCCTTTTAACGAAATGCGGCCGGTTGTCTTTTATCGGGCGATGAATTGGACTAGGTTCGACAGATGGCATCACGACCCCCGACAGCCTCACAGCTTAAATATCTCCGGCTCGGGCGTTACCAGCCGGGGGGCAAGCTGCCGCTGTTTGATTCGGATGGGCAGCAGATCAGCAGGTCAATCATCAGGAGTTGCCTGAAGAAAGGCTGGGTTGAAACATGGTTTGATAACCCGATCAAGCCCGACTGGCTCGTCTGCAAGCTCACGGAGGAAGGGCGGCGGATGATTGAAAAATACGGGGATCGCTTCTGAATCCGCCGCATCCGGTGTGACGGACCTCGCATTCACGCCACTTTCAGGGGCAGTATGCTTTCGTGCGGCGCCGTTTGATGGCACACTTGCCCATCCGGTTTTCATGAGGTGGAGCAGAAAATGACAGGAACAATGGGCGGGCTGGTGCTCGCAGCGGGGGCCTTTCTGGCCATTCATATCATCCCGTCGAGTGTATTACGGATCAGGATCGTCGCGGCGATCGGGGAAAAAGCCTATCTCGCGGCATTCAGTCTTCTTTCTATTGCCGCACTGGTGTGGATGGTGTTCGCCTTTAACGCGGCGCCGGTGGGGGACACATTATGGTATGCGGGCAATGCGGGGCGGCATATCGGCATGCTGCTGATGCTGATTGCCAGCATCCTGTTTATCAGCGCTCTGACCAGCCCGAACCCGACCGCCGTGGGCGCGGGCGGGCTGATTGACAAGGAAAGCGCCTACAGCGGCATCAATGCCATCACGCGTCACCCGATGATGTGGAGTTTCGTTCTCTGGTCGATCACCCATATTATCAACAATGGCGAGACGTCGGCGCTGATTTTCTTCGGGACATTCGGCGCGCTGGCGCTGGCCGGGACGTTTCTCATTGATGCGAAGAAAGCCCGGCAGCTTGGCGCGGGCTGGGCGCAATACAGCGCGCGCACCTCGAATATTCCCTTCGCCGCCGTGCTGGCGGGGCGGGCGAAACTTTCGTTTCGTCGTCTCTGGTGGCGGATTTTGCTGGGCGTTATCTTCTGTACGCTGCTGATTTTTCTTCATGAACCGGTGTTTGGCGTGTCGCCGCATCCGGTCTGAGGTATCACCCGCAGGCTTTAGATACTGTCTTAGATAATGGCGCAGGTGGTATTGCCGGTCGCATACAGCTTGCCATCCTCGCCAACCACACGGGCTTCCGCCGTGGCGATGCGGCGGCCCTTGTGCACGACTTCCCCGGTCACCGTCACCTTGCCCATGCCGGGCATCATGGCACGCAGATATTTCACGTTGAGATCAACGGTCGTATACCGCTCCCCCGGCTCCAGAACCGTATGAATCGAACAGCCGAGGGCCGAATCGAGCAAGGTGGCCGCATAGCCACCATGCACGGTGCCGATGGGGTTGAGATGCTTCTCATTGGGCTCACCCACGAAGATCGCCTTGCCGGGGGAGACTTCCATCAAGTTGAAATCCAGTGTTTCGGAAATCGGCGGGCGTTGTCCGCCGCTGATGACCGCCTGCAACTGTTCCAGCCCTGTCATATTTTGACGGGATTCTTCGAGCTTCTTTTTCTTCTCGGCTGCGTTCATGGAGAGCATCCTTCTATATCTGACCGTTCATTCCAGAATAAGCGTTTTTGACGGAAGGCAAAGCATCAAATTCAACTTTATCGGTTTATGATAAAGTTTCCGGGAAAATCTGTCGATGATGTGATTGCGGTTACGTCAGGCGCCGAAGTACTGGATGATCCAGAAAATGACGGCGGCCATCAGCGCCGCGCAGGGAACGGTGATGATCCAGGCCGCGACGATGGTCATGAGCTGTGACCGGCGCACCAGCTTTTTCGGTTTGTTGTTGGGAGTCTCCGCCTGTTCGTTAATGGGCAGGTTGCTGTCTGGATGGATTTTCTGCTCGCGCAGACTTTCCCGGAGCAACCGCGCCCGCCGTTCCGTATCCCATTCGCGGAAGAAGCCGACGCCGAAGATCGCGCCGACGGCGATATGGGTCGAACTGACCGGCAGGCCGAGGGCGGACGCGATCAGCACCGTAATTCCGGCGGACAACGCTACGCAATAGGCGCGCATCGGGTTCATTTTGGTGATCTGTTCGCCCACCGTACGGATCAGCTTAGGCCCGAACAGGAACAGTCCGGCGCTGAGGCCTGCCGCGCCGATCAGCATGACCCAGAGCGGAATACCGACTTTCGCGTCAATGGCGCCGGAGGTGGAGACGCCGACAATCGCGGCGAGCGGACCAACGGCATTGGCGACGTCATTGGCGCCATGCGCGAAGGAAAGCAGCGCGGCGGAGCAGATCAGCGGGATGGTGAACAGGGCGCGGACGGATTTGTTACGGTTTTCCATGCCTTGCGAGGCGCGGCGAATGATCGGCCGGACAATGGCGAAGGTGCCGATGAAAAACAGCAGCGACAGGATCAGGACCATCAGCGGGCCGGGCTTCCAGATTTTGCCGAGCCCCTTCATGACAAGATAGGCCGAGAAAACACCCGCCATAATCGCGACCAGCAGCGGCACCCAGCGCCGCGCCGCCGCCACCTTGTCTTCCTTGTAAATGACATTGTATTTGATGAAGGCGAGGAACAGGGCGGCAATGCCGCCGCCGAGCACGGGGGAAATCACCCAGCTTGCGGCGATGGCGCCCATGGTGCCCCAGTTCACGACGCTAAAACCGGCGGCGGCGATCCCGGCGCCCATGACCCCGCCTACAACGGCATGGGTGGTGGAGACCGGCGCGCCGACCCAGGTGGCGACATTAACCCACAGCGCCGCCGCAAACAGCGCGGACAGCATGGCCCAGACGAACATCTGGCTGTTCTGCACCCCGGTCGGATCAATGATGCCTTTCTGGATGGTATTGACAACATCACCACCGGCGAGAATTGCACCTGCGGCTTCGAAAATCGCCGCAATGACAATGGCGCCGAACATGGTGAGAGCGCGCGAGCCAACGGCGGGCCCGACGTTATTCGCCACATCATTGGCGCCGATATTCAGCGCCATATAGCCGCCGATGATGGCGGCGATGATGATCAGGGTGGAATGTTCGCCGCTGGTGGTGACGCTGGCCGCCACCGCCCAGACAATCATCAGAAACAGAACGGCGAGCGCCAGCGGCTTGAGGCCTTTGCCAGCCTGCGAAGCCTGCGTTTCAAGCGTCTCGATACGGCCAAGGTCCTTATCGAGCGTTTTCTTTACCATCTACCCATCCCGTGCGTCTTTTGCAGGCAATAAACTCTCTCCGTTCGTCCTGTTTTCTAGTCCAGACCGGGCCGGATGAAAAGAGGATTTCGGAACGGATTGCCCGATTGCTACGCTCAGACCATGATAAAACGTCTTTTATCAGCCTTTTCTGTTGTGATAGGCTTTTCTCAACACGCGTCGCAGACAGCCATAAAATGGTGCAAAAAATGAAAATACTTCCTGAAATCGAGACTATGCATGCCGAACTGACCGAATGGCGGCACAGGATTCACATGCATCCCGAAACCGCCTTTGAAGAATTTCAAACCTCCGACTTTGTTGCCGAAAAGCTGGAAAGCTTCGGGATCGAGGTGCACCGCGGCCTCGCCAAAACGGGGGTGGTCGGGACGCTGAAAAGTGGCAGCGGCAACCGCGCCATTGGCCTGCGTGCGGATATGGACGCGCTCGACCTTCAGGAACTCAACGAGTTTGACCATCGCTCGCAGATCGACGGCAAGATGCATGGCTGCGGGCATGATGGCCATACGGTCATGCTGCTGGGGGCGGCGAAGCATCTGGCCCGCACCCGGAATTTCGACGGCACCGTGCAGTTCATCTTTCAGCCGGCGGAGGAAAATGTCGCCGGTGGCCGGGTCATGATCCAGGATGGCCTGTTCGAGAAATTCCCCGTCGACAGCGTTTACGGCATGCATAACATGCCGGGACATGAGGTTGGCAGTTTCGCGGTGCGCAAGGGGCCGATCATGGCGTCCGCCGATTTTTTCGAGGCACGCATCATCGGCAACGGCGGTCATGGGGCGTTTCCGCATCTGGCCACCGATCCCATCGTCATCGCGGCCGAGATCGTGCTGGCCTGGCAGAATATTGTCAGCCGCAATACGGACCCGTTGCAGGCGGCGGTGGTGACCGTCGCGCAGATCAACGGCGGCCATACGGGCAATGTTATTCCGGCTGATGTGGTGCTGAAAGGAACGACGCGGGCGTTTGATCCGGGCGTGCAGGACATGATCGAACACCGGATGCGGCAGATTGCGACCGGCATTGCCGCCGCCCATGGGGCAAAGGCGGAGTTTACCTATGACCGCCGTTATGCCCCGACCATCAATACGCCCGAGGAAACGGAGGAGGCCATCGCCGCCGCCGTCGAACTGGTGGGCAGCGCAAAGGTGAACCGCAATGTCACGCCGGTGATGGGGGCGGAGGATTTTTCCTGGATGCTGCGCGAGCGCCCTGGCTGCTACATCATGATCGCCAATGGCGCGGGAGAGGGAAGCTGCCATGTCCACAACCCCAATTATGATTTCAATGACGAAATCCTGCCGCTCGGGGCCAGCTATTGGGTGCGGTTGACGGAGCGGATTCTCGGGCCAGAGGCGAGTTGACGGCCAACCCGCCTGCTTTTTTCCGGAATCTTCCCCGAAATTCGTGATCGCGATTACAAAAACGGCGGAAAGCAGGTGATTTCATCATTTGGCAATATCACATTTGTAAATATTAGATGTAGCCACGAGTGAAGGTGATATTGAACTTTATGACGATGCGGGTGAAATTCTGGGGTGTTCGGGGGTCAATCGCGACCCCGTCTGCCGATCATATGAAATATGGCGGTAATACCTCCTGCGTTGAAATTGTCATCAACGACCGCGTTATCATTCTGGATGCGGGAACGGGTGTGCGGCTGCTCGGCGACTGCCTGATGCGCCGCGGTATGAAAGATTTTCTGTTCCTGCAATCCCATACCCATTGGGACCATATCAACGGATTCCCCTTCTTTGCCCCGATTTATAATTCGGATGTGAATATCAAGGTCATGGCCGGCCATCTGTGCGAACTTGGCGGGATCAAAAAGGTTCTCTCCTCGCAAATGTGCCAGCCGACATTCCCTGTGCCCTTTGCGGAGCTGGCGGCCAAGCTCAGCTTTGAAGATTTCAAGGCGGGGGCTTCCTTCTGCCTTGGCGACGGCATTCATGTGCGTACGGCCCCGCTGAAGCATCCCGATGGCGGCACCGGCTATCGGATTGAGCATGAGGGCGTATCCGTCTGCTATGTGACCGATACGGAGCATGTTATCGGCCACCCGGATCAGGATATCCTCGATCTTATCGAGGGGGCGGATCTTGTCATCTATGATTCCACCTATACCGACGCTGAATATCCGTCCTACAAGGGATGGGGTCATTCGACCTGGCAGGAAGGCGTGCGTCTCTGCCGCGCCGCCGGGGTTGGCCAGCTGGCAATTTTCCATCACGACCCATCCCATGATGACGTGTTTATGGATGGCGTGGCGCTGGCCGCGCATGATATGTGGCCGAATGCCTTCGTCGCGCGGGAAGGCATGACGATTGAGCTGGATGCGGTCGGTCAGACCGACAGGGTTTCCATGGCGCTCTGAGCTCCGCGTCCCCGCCGGTTAATCTTCGCCGGGATTATGCCCTGTCAGCTCCAAAAAGGACGACACAAGCCGCGTATGCCGTTCGCCCTTTAGCCCCAGGACATAGGTCGTTTCCTTCAGGCTTTCATCCTCAATCTCGATACTGTGAATGCGCGAATCCCATTGTATTTCGGTTTCGGTCAGGAAAGTAATGCCGAGATCATTTGCAACCGCCTCGCGCCCGATTTCCTTGCTTTGCAGCGGAATGATCTTGTCGGCATCATGTTGCAGCAGCCTTGACCAGTGATTCCGTGCCTCGTTGCGGTTGGCGGGCGTGAAAGGCAGGATCAGAATCTGGTCCTGCAGGTCACGGAGGGTGACCGACTTCTTCGTTGACCAGGGATGTTTGTGCGATACGGCGACTTTAAGGGGCTCTTCTTCGATCTTGATGCCGAACAAACGGCTATCTGACGGCGGCGCATGATGGACGGCGAGATGGGCGCGAAAATCGAGCAGCTGTGTCTCGATCATATCTGCGGAGGCCGTCATGAAGGAGAGACGCACGCCGGGATACTGCGCATGAAAAGCGGCGACAAGCGGCAGGGAGGAAAGAGAGGAACTCGCCACCACATCAAGCCGCCCACTGTCCAGCGTGCCGATGGAGGACAGCAGCCTGTGCGCTTCCTCCTCAAGGCGCAGCATCTTGCGGGCGATCTCAAGCAGCAGCTTGCCCGATGCCGTGATTTCCGTCTTGCGGCCACGCCGCTGAAACAGCTTGGTGTTATAGGTCTGTTCAAGCGCCTGAATCTGCAATGTGACAGCCGGTTGAGTAAGCCCGAGGGTTTTGGCGGCGGCTGAAAAGCCCCCGGTTTCTGCCACGGCATGAAATGCCTTTAACTGCGCATGATTCATCTCATATATCCGGTTTACATCAGGGGGCGGCGCTAAATGTCCCCCTGTCTCTCTTACATTGCATAGTATTAACGTTAATAACGCTTAAGTTATGTTTTAACGCCTGTCAATTGAGATGTTTTTATTTAATACACCAATACAGAGTATACTTTTAATAGTAATTATTTAGTCTTTTCCGTTGTTATTTGAATTTCCCGTTTATGATGTGAATATTTGCTTTATAACCTGATAACCGGCCATTGGAATAGGGGCCGGAAAAAGGAGTGGAAGTGTGAGTACAACAATCTATCTTGTCCGCCACGGGGAGGCGGCGGCGACATGGGATCAGTCGCTGGATCCGGGCTTAAGCGCGCGCGGGGAGCGTCAGGCCATTGATATCGCATCGCAAATTCATCAGGAAATATCGCCGGTTGCGCTCTTCTCAAGCCCCCTTTTGCGGACGCGTGAAACCTCAAGGCCGCTGGCGGATCTGTGGCAGCAGGAACCGCTGGTCGCGCCGGAGCTGTCGGAGGTGCCCTCGGCCGGGCTGGACCTCGGCGGGCGGCGGGCATGGCTGGATCGCGTGCTGGCGGGGCGCTGGTCGGAACAGTCGGATCACCTGCAACACTGGCGTTCAACCATCCTGGATTTTACCGGACGCCAGACACAGGACGCGGTGTTTTTCACCCATTTTGTTGTCATCAACGCTATTGTCAGCGCCCTTGAAGGAAGCGATAATGTAATTGTGTTCCGTCCCGACCACTGTTCGGTCACCAAGATTCGCCTGTCCGGCGAAGGGATGGAGTTGATTGAAAAAGGAAGGGAAGCGGTTACCGTCGTAAAATAACCTTCTGCGCCGCCTGTCGCTTGCCTGTGGCGGCCTCGTTAATGAGATGATGCCTGTTATGACCCATGTACTCCCGCTAAAACCGGAACAACCGGAACAATCGGTTGGCCGTTCCATTGACGACTATCATGTTGAGGTTCATATCGGACATCTGCTCCGCCGTGCCCATCAGCGAGCCAGCGCCATTTTCCAGTCTCATATGGGTTATGAGCAGATTACGCCAACGCAATTCGCGGCGCTCACCAAGCTGCGCGACGAAGGGGAGCTGTCGCAGAATCACCTGGGCCGTCTGACTGCGATGGACCCGGCGACCATTCAGGGGGTAATCCGCCGTCTGATTGACCGCGGGCTGATCGAAACCCGCCCCGATGAAAGTGACCGGCGGCGCATGCTGTTGCGGCTGACCGAGGAAGGGCAGCGCATGACGGCGCAGTTGATCCCGCATGGTTTCGATATCACGGACGATACCCTTGAACCGCTGACGGAAGACGAAAAAGAAGAGATCGTCAGATTGCTGCGGAAGATAAGCTGATCCATCCGCCGCCCCGGGGGAGGGGGCCATCATGATGGTGTGCCTTACTGGATACCATTGGCCTTTTGCATCTCGCGGATATAGGCGACAAGGCCGCGGATTTCTTCCTCTGCGAGGTCGGGTTCGGCGGGCATATCGCCGAACGGCCATTTATCGGCCTTGACCCCCTTCCGGATGGAGAGGGCCAGCCTGGCATCATCCGTGGCGCCGGGCGCATACATCAGATGCACAAGCGGCGGGCCGACGCCATCGCGGCCGGCGGCATTCAGCCCATGGCAATAGGCGCATTTCGTATCGAATACAGCCTGTCCGTCCTCTGCCAGCGGGGTGAGGGCGGCTTCGGTCACTTCGACGATTGGCGCGCCGCTCAGGCTGTCCCGCTGTTCCGATTCCTGAAGCAGGATATAGCTGATGCCAAGAAAAAACAGAATCAGGACAATAAAGGTGATATTTTTGAGCAGGCTACTCATTATTCCACCATCACTATTTCTCTTTATCCAGAATATCCGGGTTTTTTGCGGCCGTACAGGGGAAAGCACGCGGACGTCACGACCGAGGGCAAAAATGACGGCCGGGGATTCCTGTCGGCGGCGAAACGCGCTATAAGCGGCATATAAGGTAACGGGTAAGGAAATTCTGGGCGATGCACTGGGTCCTTGAGCGGATAATTGTCGGGCGGGCGGACCGTCAGACGATTGCGAAATATGCGGTCGGGCCGGACCGGTTTCTTGGTGTTGGGCTGATGCTTTGCGCGGCGCTGCTGGGGCTTGGCGTGACGCAGCCGTTGATCACGTCGGGCGGTTTTATGGGGCTTCAGGGACAATATTCCCTGCTCGCCCTGATGGCGGAGTTTTTCAAAAGCGGGCGCGGCGGGCTGGCCCTGTCGCTGGCGGTACTGCTTGTTCTGCTGCCTGTGGTCCTCCTCTCGACCGCCTTTGACATCTGGTACAAATATGAGCTTGCAAGCGATAAATTCCTGCGAAAGTCCGCGCTGCTGCGGCATCTGGCGCGCGCCATCCTGCTTGTGCTTGCGCTGTTGATCGGTGCGCTGGTTTTTGTCGGCCAGCAGGCGGCGATCACCCTGCATCTGGCCGCTTATTATCTGGTGATAACGCTCGCGCTGCAGAGGCTGGCGGCGGCGCGCCTGCAACCTCTTCTGAATGCCGTCCAGTTCGTGGAGGAGGATAAAAGTTAACAGAAAATTAAGATTTTAACCGGAAAGTTGACGGGCTGCCGCCCGCATTCTCTTCTTTTCGGCAGTCCTATTATTTGTCCAAGGATAATATGTTGTTTAAATTTGTTTTCACAAAGACCGCCCGGTATCCGGGGCTTGAGGTCGAACATAACCAGTTCCGTCGGACCCTCCGCACGCTTGCCGTCAATATCAAATACCGGGGCCTGAAACGAACCCTTCTCGGGCTATTGGCCGCCCTGTTCGCCAAAACAAGATTTCATATCCTCGAAGAATACCGGTTTTTCCGCCAGAATATGCGCGAAATCGGTCTTGATATTGCGGGGGTGGTCGAGACGGACATGCTGGATATTCCGGAGGAGCGGAAGGAATCGGCAAAACGCTATGAAGCATCCTCGGATTATGAATTCCGCTATGTTGTGGAAAAGCTGCATCTCGATTACGAGAAATATCATTTCATTGATTTCGGCTCGGGCAAGGGGGCGGTACTCGCCTCGGCGTCCCGCTATCCGTTCAAATCGGTAACCGGCGTGGAGCTCAGTCAGGCCCTGCATGAAACCGCGACCCGCAATATCGCCGAGCTGTACCGTCGCAAGCGGGTGACGGCGCGCGCGCTTCGCTCCGTTCACGGGGATGTCACGGAGCATAGCCTGCCGCCGGAGCCGCATGTGATTTATGTCTTCAATGCCTTCGGCGCCGATATACTGGCGGAGGTGATTGACCATATCCTCCGCGATCTGGCAGCGGTGCGCGAACCGATCTATTTCCTCTATAACAATCCCATGCACCACAAGCTGCTGGAGGAAAATCCGGCGTTTGAGAAGCCGAAAAAGACTTTCGGCGGTAAGTGGGAAGTCTTCGTCCGTCCGGGACGGGAGGATTAAAAGACGCCGGAACGGCCGGTGACGCGCGTTACCGGCTCAGTTCCTTCATGGCATTTTCGAGGCCGCCGATGGTGAGCGGATACATCCGGTCGGTCATGAGCTGCTTTAGAAGCTGCACGGACGGGGTGTATTCCCAGTATTTTTCCGGCACCGGGTTGAGCCAGACAGCCTTGTGATAGATATTCAGCATCCGCTCCATCCAGGCCTGACCGGATTCCTCGTTCCAATGCTCCACGCTGCCGCCCGGATAGGCGATTTCATAGGGGCTCATGGTCGCATCGCCGACAAAGATCAGCTTGTAATCCGCCGGGTATTTATGCAGCACATCCCATGTCGGGGTGAAGGAGGTGTGGCGGCGGCTGTTTTCCTTCCACAGCTTTTCATAAACGCAGTTGTGGAAGTAATAGAATTCCAGATGCTTGAACTCGGTGCGGGCCGCCGAAAACAGCTCCTCGCAGGCCTTGATATGGTCGTCCATCGACCCGCCGATATCGAACAGGATCAGGACCTTGACCGTATTGTGCCGCTCGGGCCGCATCTTGAGGTCGAGAAAGCCCGCATTGCGCGCCGTTGAGCGGATGGTATCGTCAAGGTCCAGCTCCTCCGCCGCGCCTTCACGGGCGAACTGACGCAGCCGCTTCATGGCGACCTTGATGTTGCGCGTGCCGAGTTCCACGCTATCGTCGAGATTCTTGTATTCGCGCTTGTCCCAGACCTTGACCGCCTTGCGGTGGCGGCTTTCCTTCTGGCCGATGCGCACTCCTTCCGGGTTGTAGCCATAGGCGCCGAAGGGCGAACGGCCGGCGGTGCCGATCCATTTGTTGCCGCCCTGATGGCGCTTTTCCTGCTCTTTCAGGCGCTGTTGCAGGGTTTCCATCAGCTTTTCCCAGCCGCCCATGGCCTCGACCTGGGCCTTTTCCTCGTCGGTCAGCGCCAGCTCGGCCAGCTTTTTCAGCCATTCTTCAGGGATTTCCGCCTCGGCCGCATCGGAAATAAACTCGATGCCATTGAAGCAGTGGGCGAACACCTGATCGAACTTGTCGAGATTCTTCTCATCCTTCACCAGTGTGGCGCGGGCCAGATAATAGAAATCATTGACCGAATATTCCGCGCACCCGGCCTTCAGCGCCTCGATCAGCGTCAGATATTCCCGCAAAGTGACGGGGAGCGCGGCGTCTTTCAGGGTGAAGAAGAATTTCGTGAACATGGCTGTATCCTAGCGCTGTTCGCGGCGGGACAGGAAGGCGAGCCGTTCAAACAGATGCACATCCTGCTCATTCTTCAGCAGCGCGCCATGCAGCGGCGGGATGATCTTGCCCGGATCCCGCGATTGCAGAACGTCTTCGGGCAGGTCCTCGCTCATCAGCAGTTTCAGCCAGTCGATCAGCTCGCTGGTGGACGGCTTTTTCTTAAGGCCCGGCGTCTCGCGCACATCGAAGAAAACACGCAGCGCATCGCGCACCAGCTCCTGTTTCGCATCGGGGTGATGCACATCGACGATTTTTTCCATCGTCTCCGCATCGGGGAAGCTGATGTAGTGGAAGAAGCAGCGGCGCAGGAAGGCGTCTGGCAGTTCCTTTTCGTTATTCGACGTGATGATCACCAGCGGGCGGTGCTGCGCCTTGATGGTCTGCTGCGTCTCATAGACGTAGAATTCCATGCGGTCGAGCTCCTGCAGCAGATCGTTCGGAAACTCGATATCCGCCTTGTCGATCTCGTCGATCAGCAGCACGGGGCTGACGTCGGCGGTGAAGGCCTCCCACATCTTGCCGGGGCGGATATAGTTGGAGATGTCATGCACCTTGTCATCGCCGAGCTGGGAATCGCGCAGGCGCGAGACGGCATCATATTCATACAGCCCCTGCTGCGCCTTCGTGGTGGATTTGATGTTCCACTCGATAAACGGTTTGCCGAGGGCCTTCGCCACCTCCTGCGCCAGCACGGTCTTGCCGGTGCCGGGTTCGCCCTTGATCAGCAGCGGCCGCTCAAGCGTCATGGCCGCATTGACGGCGATCATCAGATCTTCCGTCGCAACATAGTTCTCTGTACCTTTAAATTTCATGCCGTATTCTCGATTTCTTTATTTTTTTTACATGTTGTCTGAGGCGCCGTTCCTTGGAAAATAAGCCCGCGCGCCGTTCAGATCAAGCGATTTGACAAAAAGTCATTCCAGCCGGAACTGGTTGAAGCGCTGGAATTCCGTCTGCCGTGCCTCAAGGGATTTGGGAAAATCCTCGCCATGGGTGACCTTGCTGCCGATTTCGCAATGGATAAGGTCTTTCAAAAGGCCGTCGGCGACCGAGTAGATAATGCCGTGAACGGCGAATTTCTGCCCGCGATCCCAGGCATCCTGCACAATCGTGGTGGCGCAGACATTCTGCACCTGTTCGATCACATTGAGCTCACAGAGGAGGTCCGTCTTTTCCTTCTCGCTGGTCGTCTTCTCGATCAGATCATTATAGATCCGCGCCGTCGTCCGGATATGCCGGAGCCAGTTGTCGATCATGCCGTTCTTGCGCGTCGACATGGCCGCCGCGATGCCGCCGCAGCCGTAATGGCCACAGATGATGACATGCCGCACCTTCAGCACCTCGATCGCATATTGCAGGACGGAGAGACAGTTGAGATCGGACGGCACAACGATATTCGCGATATTGCGATGCACGAACACCTCGCCGGGCGGCAGGTCCATGATCTGGTTGGCGGGGACGCGGCTGTCGGAACAGCCGATCCACAAATGCTCGGGAGATTGCTGATGCGCCAGTCGTGAGAAAAAGTCCGGATCCTCGGCAACGGTGCTGGCGGCCCATGCTTTGTTTTTCTCGAATACCTTTTTGAATTCATCCATCAACTTCTTCCTTGTGTCTTTTATATAAAAGGCGCATTCCTAGCTTGCTGTACCGAGGCGACTATTTAGCATAATTTCGATCCGGAGAAACTGTTTAATGGCAGCTTTTGCTGGAAACCCCGGATGCAGAAATGTTTGACAATCGGTGGTTTCAGACCGAGCATTAGGGCAGCGAAGGCAAGAAAAAGAATAAAAGCAATGTCACCCCAATTCCCCGATGCGCTGATCAGAAACCGCGCGGTCTATATCTTCCTGATCTGTGCGATTCTGTTCGGGCTCGGGCAATTTCACCGGAGCGCCGGGGCCGTCATCATGCCACCGATTGCCGTCGATATCGGCGTGCCGGTGTCCAGCCTCGGCATTGCGGCGGCGGCGCTGTTTTTCGCCTCTGCCATAGTGCAGGTCCCCATGGGGATTGCGCTGGACCGTTTCGGCTCGCGCATGGTGCTGTCCACGATCACGCTGTTCGGGGCGATGGGAGCCCTGCTGCTGGCCTCTGCCGACAGCCTTAATGATGTGATCGTCGCCCGGGTGATGATCGGATTAGGCTACTCCGCGGTGATGATGGCCTCCTATGTCCTGTTCGCAAAATGGTTTCCGCCAGAAAAATTTGCCACTATCGCCTCCTGGCTGATGGCCTTTTCCAGTTTCGGCGCCATCATGTCCTCCGCACCGCTTGCCTATGCCATTGAAAACTATGGCTGGCGCATCCCCTGCATTGCCGCCGCCGTCCTGACCGTCGTGATGATCGGGATCGGCAGTATTGTCATTCGCGATACGCCGCCGGGCTATCAGGAAAGCGCGGAAAAGCCCGCCACTTTCCTGCACAGTCTGCGGGGCTACTGGGCGGTGTTGACTTACCCGCGGTTTCTAAACCTGCTCGGCATGGGCTTTGTGTCCTATGGCCCCTCGACGGCGCTGATGGGGATGTGGGGTGGGCCCTATCTGGAATTCACCTATGACATGGATGCGCTTTCACGGGGGAATGTCATCCTGTTGATGGCGGTGACGATGCCGCTCGGCGCCCTGTTTTTCGGCTTTATCGATCGCAAGGTCCGCAGCCGCAAAAAAATTGTCATCACGGCCTCCTCTTCCGTGCTGGTCACCTTTCTCATCCTTGGTTTCACCACGAACATGCCCGTCTGGCTGACGATGATCCTGTTCGCCTATATCAGCTTCACGCAGCAATATTACGTGGTGCTGGCGGCCCATTGCCGCACCCTTTTCCCCGACTATATGGTCGGGCGGGCCAATTCGACCCTGAATCTGATTGCGATTCTGGGGGTTGGCTTCATGCAGTCGCTCTATGGCTGGATTCTGGCGGCAAGCCCGGACAACGGTTTTACAATTTCCTTTTTCGTGGTGGCGGGCATTCTGACGGTTACGCTTCTCATCTATTCGGGATCGGTGGAGAAAACCCCGACCGCCCCGCGCAAGGTTTGAAGCCGAAGCATCCGCCTTCCCGTTTTCTGTCATATTTTCGGCACTGTTGCAGGTTATTCTCATATATAATTTGCGCATACGGGATGGATCACAATTGCGTCAGAACACGTCTGAGGCATTGCGTCTTTCCGGGTTCGGCATTAAATTAGAACCATTATAATGTGCGTTCGTTTCCACGGCGTCGTCATTTCGGCTTCAACAGGTGGGAGGAAGATCACATGACCAAGCATGAGACGGCTAACAGTCATAAACGTAACCGTGCTTTTGTCTCCGCGGCAATGTCCGTCCCGCTGCTGACGCGGGAGCGGGAGTTTGAGCTGGCGTATCGCTGGCGCGACAAGGGAGATGAAAAAGCGCTGCACGAGCTGGTGTCCGCTTACATGCGCCTTGTCGTATCGGTTGCGGCAAAATTCCGTAACTACGGCCTGTCCATGAGCGATCTGGTGCAGGAGGGCAATATCGGCCTGATGCAGGCGGCCTTCAAATTCGAGCCGGAGCGGGAAATCCGCTTTTCAACCTACGCCACCTGGTGGATCAAATCGGCGATGCAGGATTATGTCCTGCGTAACTGGTCGATCGTGCGCTCGGGGACCAGCGCGTCGCAGAAATCCCTGTTTTTCAATCTGCGCTGGCTGAGGGCGAAAATCCAGAGTATGGATGATACGGCTTTCACCTCCGATACGCTGATGGAAATTTCTCGCAAACTCAAAATCGGGATCGAGGATGTGGAGAAGATGGCCAACCGTCTGTCCAGCCGCGATCAGTCGCTGAATGCGCCGGTGGGCGAGGAGGGCGACGACAGCTTGGAGGATTTCCTCCGCGATACCGGCCCAACCCCGGAAGAGAGCACCATGCACAGCCTGGATGGCGCCGTTCGTTCCAAATGGCTGGAATCGGCGCTTCAGGAACTGAGCGAGCGGGAGCAGATCATCATCCGCGAGCGTCGATTGCTCGATGACAAAACCACGCTGGAGGTGCTGGGCGAACGGCTCGGCATCACCAAGGAGCGGGTGCGCCAGATCGAACATAAGGCATTTGAGAAGCTGCGCAGCTCCGTCGTCCGCATCAGTCGGGAAGCGGTGCGCAACCCTGTGCTGCCCGGCCCGGCAGGGGATAGTTCTCAGAACAAGCTGGTCTGAGTAGGCAGGGCCTGCGCGGGTGCCAACAGGTCGGCATCGTCCTTATGGACATTGCCGACGCGCTGGGATACCCGGTGGCGGGCGATCTCCGCATCGGGGAGGGCGGTCAGAATCTCTTGCCCGGCGGATCCGTCCAGCCAGCGTCCGTAATTCTCTTCGTGTAAAATGACCGGCATCCGGGGGTGGATGAAGGCAATGCTCATCGTCGCCGCCACGGTCAGGATGGTGCAGCTTTCGATGACCTCCCCTGCTGGCGATGCCCAGCTTTCCCAGAGGCCGGCGAAGGCGATGAGGGGCCGCCCCCGTACATGGATGAACCACGGCTGGCGCGTTCGGCTGTCCGCTTTTTCCCATTCGTAAAATCCGTTTGCCGGGATCAGGCAGCGGCGGCTTTCGAACGCCGCACGGAAGGCGGGCTTCTCGCGCACTGTTTCGCTGCGTGCGTTGAACATATGTGTGCTGATATCGGGCGCGGGCGCCCAGGCCGGAATCAGCCCCCAGCGGGCGGTAAACAGATGCGGGCCGCCCTCCTCCCCCCGGCGGATGGCCGCAATGTTCGTTGTCGGGGCGATATTGTAGCGCGGCGCGAGGTTGGGCGTTTCGGGAAAGCCGAAGATCTCCTGCATCTCATCGACGGGGCTACTCTGGACAAATCGTCCGCACATCTGCTGTTTCTCCCGGATGGGCCCGTGTCTGGGGGCGCTGGTCTTATCCTGATGTGATCGCGGCTACAAAGCCGGGGCTTTTCCGCCTGTATGCACCGTTTCGTGATCCCCGTTCCCTTGATCGGGGGCTGCGGGTCCATATGTCTGGCGCGTCAAGGCAGACTAGGGGAAGAACCGAATGCTGCAAAGCATTGATTGCGGCCCCGCCGTTCACATTCAAGGAAGAGAAGATGCGCGATAAAATCAAGGCGACCTGGTTCCTCGCGATAGTGCTGGTTTGCGCGCTGGGGCTGTCGTCCTTCGTCGTATAGCCGCGATTATCCCAGTGTGGCGAGGCCCGGGAAGGTTTCCAGAAACCAGTAGGCGAGAATCTGGAACTGGCCGGTGAAGATGAGCAGCCCCGTCGCGATCAGGATCAGGCCGGTGACCACTTCCAGCAGCTTGAAATAGCGCCGGAAGCGCCGCGAAAAGGACAGGAAGCTGTCGAGGGCAAAAGCCGCCAGAATGAACGGAATGCCAAGGCCGAGGGAATAGACGGCCAGCAGGCTGACGCCATAGCCAAGCGAGCTGTCACTGGCCGCGAAGGCGAGAATGGTGCCGAGGATGGGCCCAATGCAGGGCGTCCAGCCGAAACCGAACGCCAGCCCGATGACATAGGGTCCGAGCCAGTTCTGCGGTTTGTCGATGCTGTTGAAACGGGCCTCCCGATAGAGGAAGGGGATGCGCACCAGCCCGGTCATGTGAATGCCGAACAGGATGATGACGCCGCCCGCGATCTTGGAGAGTATATCCAGATGCCCGACAATCAGCCGGTTGATATAGGTCGCCGACGCGCCGAGCAGGATAAACACCGTCGAGAAGCCGAGCACGAAAATAACGGCGGTCAGCACGACCGGCCAGTTGATGCCGCGCGGCCCCTCGCTCTCTCCGGTGGTGGTGATGTCATCCAGCGACTTGCCCGCCACCAGACAGAGATAGGCCGGCACCAGCGGCAGGACGCAGGGGCTCAGGAAACTGATCAGCCCGCCGCCCGCCGCCGCCAGATAGGTGATTTCCACTGCCACCATGCCTCTAACCTCATCTCGTCCGTCGCGCCAGAGTTACCCCGTTTCCCCCCGCCGATCCAGTCACAAGATTGTAAATTCTGCTGGATATCCGCCGCAATAATGGGCTAGCAAGGAAAGAACAGGGAAAAAGAACATACTCAATGACTGACACATATACCACCCGGACCATTTGTCGCAGCCTGGAAGGGCCCGGCGCCGTCACGCTGGAGCAGGTGCCGCTCGCACCGCTCGCACCGGGGCAGGTGCGGGTGCGGCTGAAGGCGGCGGCGCTCAATTTCCCCGATCTTCTGATGACCTATGGCAAATATCAGTTCCGCCCGGAGCTGCCGTTCATCCCCGGGATGGAGGCTGCCGGACTTGTCGAGGAGACGAACGCCCCCGACGCGCCGTTTCAGGTGGGTGATGCGGTGCTGTATAAATCCAAGACGGGGGCCTTCGCCGAACATGCAACGGCGAGCCCGGCGCAGCTCACCCCCATGCCCGCACATCTCAGCTTCGAAGAGGCCGCGGCCTTCTCCGTCACCTTTCTGACGGCCTATGTCTCGCTGCTAGAGCGGGGATCGCTTCAGAAGGGGGAGACATTGCTGGTGCTTGGCGCCGGCGGCGGCGTCGGGCAGGCGACGGTGGCGGTTGGCAAGGCGCTGGGCGCGCGGGTCATCGCCGGGGCCAGCTCGGCCGAGAAGCTGGCCATTGCCGCCGCAAGCGGCGCGGATGAGTTGATCAATTATGCCGAAGAGGATTTCGCCGCGCGCGTCATGGCATTAACGAAGGGGCAGGGCGCCGATGTCATCTCCGATCCCGTGGGCGGGGAGCTGTTCGAACGCAGTCTTGACTGCATTGCCTGGGGCGGGCGGCTGCTGGTGGTCGGTTTTGCGGGCGGGGAATTCGGCATTCTGCGGCCCGACCGGGCGCAAGCGAAGGGCTGCGCGGTGATCGGCGTGCGGGCCGGGGAATTCGGGCGGCGTGATCCGGTGGCCGGAAGGCGCGTCGCCATCGGCCTGCAGCAATTTGCGGAAGAAGAGAAGCTGCGGCCGGTGATCGGCAAAAGCTGGCCGCTGTCAGACATAACAAACGCCCTTCGGGCAATGGAAGGGCGGGGCGTGACCGGTAAACAGGTTGTGGTGATTGGAGACGGGGAATAATGCCCCGGTCAGATGGCGGGAGGGGGCGGCGACCGCCCCGTCCCATGCACGATCAGGCGACGCGTGCGAGTTTCGCGGTATCTTCTGCGAAAATGGTTTCCAGCAGACGGAGAACATCGACAACATTCTCGTCCTGAAGGGAATAATAGATTGTCTGGGCTTCCCGGCGGGTTTTTACAACCCCTTCCTTGCGCAGGCGGGCAAGATGCTGGGACAGCGCGGACTGGCTGAGACCGACAATTTTCTCCAACTCGCCGACGGACAGCTCGGCATCAACCAGATTGCATAAAATAAGCAGGCGATGCTTGTTCGAAATGGCCTTGAGAAATCGGCTAGCGTTCTGGGCATTGTTTTGCAGAGACGTTATATTCATAAATAAAACCATACATTTGTTGTTGTTCTGTGAAAATTTCTGTTAGCTGATATATCAATTGAATCTATGGATGCAAGCAAAACAGTCGATAAAAACAAAAAATTTTTGTGAAATTCTAATTTATGAGCACAAAGATTACTTTTTGTGCAGACAATGCCCGCTTTTTGTTAAGTCGGGCCGCCCGGAAATTGCCCCGGACGCCGGGCGATGACAGCAGATTCACCGGCCGGTGGCGGCTCCCGCGCCACAAATTCTTGTCTAATTGCGTCATCTCTGGTAGGAACACAGCAGTTCCGGGACGATCCGGTAAGGGGCCGGACCGGGCCGTCGGTGAATAACCGGGCGCCGGAGCGGGGCAAAAGGGCCATACCTCATTTGGGGGATAAGCCCGCAAAAATACTGTCCTGATTGGCATGTCCATGTACGTGTTGCGTCAAATGTCTGATTTTAAAGGGTTTAAATTTCGTGAATCTGAAAACTCAGACATCATTCGATAAGGTTTTATTAACCATTAATCGCCGTCCATAGTTAACAGAAGGTGAAAAAAACGGATGCCCGTCCCGTGTAAGGGGGATGAAGGCCGGATGTACGTCTTGATATAATCATGGCAACAGCGGGGGAATCCCCGGCGTCGCTTTCGATTAGAAATGATGGATAACGATAATGCAAAGCCCGTGGAACAAGTTTCTCTCTAAATTGACCCCCCGCTCCCATGAAGCGGGGATACTGTTTGGGGCGGTCAGTATTCTCGCGGTGTCGGCGGTCAGCCTGACGCTGCTGTTTCAAATCGGCGCATCGGCGCGGCCCATTGATCAGTATGTTTATTCCGGCGCGCTCAAACAGGCGTCTCTCGCCCGTCTTGACAGGAAGTTTTCAGAGTTGCCGGCCTTGCCGGGGAAGATGCAGGCGATTCCCAATCTTGATATGCCCAGCGGTGATGCCCTGGATACGTCCCTGCAATCGGTCGATCTGTTCGGCCGGCCGTTCACCCGTCAGGAAATGTGCATTGCCCAGGCGGTGTATTTCGAGGCCCGCAGTGAACCGCTGGTCGGCCAGATTGCCATTGCGGAGGTGATTCTCAATCGCATTGCCGATACGCGGTATCCGGACACCGCCTGTGATGTCGTCTTCCAGAATCAGGATCGCAAGCATAGATGCCAGTTTTCCTTTGCCTGTGATGGGCTGCCGGATCGCCCGACCAATACGGCCGCATGGGAGAAATCGCTAAAAGTGGTGGCGCTGGTCATGAAGGGGGAACGCAGTGGCGTCGCCCGGCGGGCCACCCATTATCACGCGACCTATGTCTCGCCGGGGTGGAGTGTCCGGCTCAGCAAGCTCGGTCAGGTGGGCAGCCACATTTTCTATCGCGAAGAGACCATCTAACCATCCGTTCAGATCGCCTGACGGCTGAGGCGGCGGTTCCGCCGCAGCGTCAGGGCAGTGTGGATGATCAGGGTGGAAATGACGACGGTGCCGCCGAGGACGGTTTCCTGTGTCGGGAGTTCATCGAGCGCCAGCCAGGCCCAGAAGGGGCCGAGAATACTTTCCAGCAGGATCAGCAGGCTGACTTCCGGGGCGGAAATATAGCGCGGACCAAGGGTGATCAGGGCCAGCGCGACGGGCAGCACCACCAGGCCAAGCAGGGCGAGATAGGCGAAGCTCTCGCCGGAGACGGCGAGCGGGGTTGCAAAGGGCAGGGCGAAGGCCGCCATGAACAGCCCGGCAATACCGAGCGAGGGCACCATGTCGAGATCCTTCGCATGGCGCACCGTGGTGAACTGCCCGGAGATCATGCAGGCCGCGCCCAGCGCGCAGAAATCGCCGAAACGGCTGCCGCCGCCCAGGCTGCCCATGAATATCAGGCTGATCCCGCCGATACAGACAAGGATGGCAATCCAGGTATGCAACGCAACCGATTCTTTGAGAAACAGCCAGGAGAAAACCGCAGCGAAAAGGGGAGCGGTGGCAATGATGACGAGCGCATTGGCAATGGAGGTATGGGTAATCGCAAGTACGAAAAAGACACTGCTGAGACTATAGAACAGGGCGGCAATCACGCCCCGCCTGCCCATGTTTGTGAGCAGGCTCACAACTTTACCGGCGCCGTAGCGCAGGAGATAGAAGGCAAAGATCGCCGTTGAGAAAAACAGCCCGCGCCAGAACAGAAGGCTGGCGCTGTCGGCGGCGATCAGACGGACCAGCAGCCCGTCCGGCGACAGGACAATGACGCCAGCGGCGGTCACAAGCAGGCCGAACAGATGCGGGGACATCCGGATCGTCATGACGGGGTCCTCCCGGGGCGGGTGATGTTCTGCGCACCGAGGCTGTCGGCGGTATCAAACAGCGACTGGACCATGGAACGCGGCTGCCAGTCAAGCCGGGTTCGCGCGGCGCGGGTGTCGAAGGCCGTCGCCGGGCCGAGCCGGGTGGCGACGAGTTTGAAGGTCGGGCTGAACAGGGCGAGAAAATACACCAGCCAGTCCGGCACCGGCCGCGTCGGGATTTTATAGCCTTGCGGGGCGAGATAATCGGCGAGATGGCGGGCGATTTCGCGAAAAGTCATGCTTTCGGCAACGCAGATGAAGCGGTTTCCGGGCGCGTCCGTATGAATGAGGGCGGTGACATGGGCGGCGGCGACATCGCGCACATCGACAAGGGAAAAGCCGATATTGGGCACGCCCGGCACTTCCCGCGCCATCAGCCGGCGGACAATTTCGAGGGAGGCACTGGCCTGGCCGCCGATCACGGGGCCGAGCACGAAACCGGGATTGATCACGGCAAATTCGGGGCGATTCTCAACGGGCAGGGCGGCAATAAAGTCCCAGGCGGCTTTTTCCGCGAGGGTCTTGCTTTTCTGATAGGCGCCGATGTCCTTTGTCACATCGCTCCAGCAGCCTTCGTCGAGCTGTTGTGATTTGTCATGCCCGCCCGATATCGCCGCGATGGAGGAGGTCATGACAATGCGCTTCACGCCCGCGTCACAGGCGGCGCGGAGCGCGCGGAGGGCGCCGTCCCGCGCCGGGATAATGAGATCGTTTTCATCTTTCGGCGCCTCCGCCGGAACAGGGGATGCCATATGGATGAGATAGTCCGCGCCCTCAAGCGCGGCGTCCCAGCCGTCATCGGCGGTGAGATCGGCGCGGGCGAAACTTAAATGCGAGACATCATCGCCCCGGGCGGCGAGGGCGCGGGCAATGCCGTCGGCCTTGTCCATGGACCGCAGCGTGCCGCGCACGGCATAGCCTGCGGCCAGCAGCTGCCGGGTCGTATGCAGCGCGATAAAGCCGCTGGCGCCGGTCACCGTCACCAGATCTTGCCTCGTCATTTCTTTCTTCTCCTGAAGTCGCCGGGTTTGCGAAACGTTAAGGCAGCATAGTAATTTTCACCGCTTGCGGCAAAAAAATCCTGTGAAAATTGCCGAAAATGCCGCCCGGCGCAAATACGGGCCGCAAATCGGTTGTTTTAGCCCTAAAGGACGGTTAGAAACAGGGGGCGCGGCGCGGGCCGCCCGCCGCCCATTGCGGCCGTTTGGGGAAAAATTCGAGGTATCCATGCCGACAGACAAAGCCGATCCGATTGTTGAATTTCAGCAGGAAGTGACGGAGACGATCCGCTCCTATCAGCAGGAAACGGCGTGGAAGAAGCTGTCTCACGACTGGCTGAAAGAGGCGCTCGCGAAGCGTTATGTGTATAATTTTTCGTCCCTCGGCCGGCCGATCATCCAGCTTCCGACGGATATTGTCGCCTTTCAGGAAATCGTCTGGGAGGTCAAGCCGGACCTGATCATCGAGACGGGCATCGCCCATGGCGGCTCCCTCATCCAGAGCGCGGCGATGCTCTCCCTGCTGGAATATTGCGAGGCGGTGGAAAGCGGCACGATGCTGGACCCGGCAAAGCCGAAGCGCCGCGTCCTCGGCATTGATATCGACATCCGCGCCCATAACCGCGCGGCGATTGAGGCGCATCCCATGGCCGGGCGGATCGACATGTTCGAAGGCTCCTCCATCGCGGCGGAAATGGTGGCCAAGGTGAAGGACTATGCGAAAGGCTATTCCCGCATCCTCATCAGCCTCGACAGCAATCATACCCATGATCATGTGCTGGCGGAGCTGGAGGCCTATGCCCCGCTGACAAGCCCCGGCAGCTATTGCCTTGTCTTTGATACCATTGTCGAGGATATGCCGGAGGATTTCTATCCCGATCGCCCATGGCACCCCGGCAACAGCCCGAAAAGCGCCGTGTTCGAGTATCAGAAACAGCTTGAAACCGGCAAGATACTTGCGGCAGATGGCGCGCCGCTCCGCTTTGAGAATAACCAGGCGCTGGAAGACAAGCTGATGTTTTCCGTCACGCCGGACGGCTTCCTGAAACGGGTGTGACGGACGCGTTTTGATGGTTAAATCAAAAATTGTATTATTGTGAATATGACAAAGGCTATGGCAATCACGGCCAGTGCTATAAAAAGCCGTTGTTTTGTTCGTCTTTTACGGCGTTTTGATTTGGGTTCAAGATGCCGCAGGTAAATCTCGTTCAATACTTCGAAAGCCTGTGCGAGTTCCGACTTGGTATTCGCGATGCCGACTGCTGTTGTCATCATCGACTGTAACATTGGCTTTAAATCATCTGTTAATGGCGGGGCATTTTCCGCGACGATGACCTTTGTTCTTCTTTCATTATCATCGATATTTTTACGCATTTGAGGAAAATCTCGTGCGTAGAGAATACTATCGCTGACGTAGACCGTCTTGCCTGCGGCAACCGTGTTGAATAGCAAAGCATCGTCATTGCCTATACAGGGGGTATCAAGCCATGACTGTCTGAGAATGTCTGTTCTGAAAACACCGTGAAATATAAAACCGTCCTTCAGGTTTTTCACATAATCCAATAGACGTTCGAAAGGTGAGTCGCTATGGGCGTCCGGCGTATATCTAGTACGGCTCTTTTTTTTGAGAATCTGATTATTCTCATTTATCGCGATGGTTTTTCCATAGACAAGTGAAATGGACGTGTCTTTCTCCGCGGCTTCAAGTAACGGACGTGTATAGTCTTTTCCCAGAATATCGTGCGCTCCCAGCCATTGAAAATATTCTGTTTCGCACTGGGAAAGGGGACGCTTGAAATTTTGCAGCATTCCGATATTTGA
This sequence comes from uncultured Alphaproteobacteria bacterium, assembly GCA_963971675.1. Lineage (GTDB taxonomy): Bacteria > Pseudomonadota > Alphaproteobacteria > Sneathiellales > Sneathiellaceae > Sneathiella. The sequence continues at coordinate 221,818 of CAXASQ010000004.1, forward strand.
ATCGTTCCTTATATAGAAAACATTTGAATGCCTGTTGGCAAATTCTTCGCAAATGTCACTGGTACGGTCAGTTGAACAATTATCCGATATCAGGATTGTTCCGGCCTGATGTACGCATGATTCCAATGTTTGCAGGATAAATTTTTCCTCGTTGTAGACAGGTATCCCTATGGTCAATTTTTTCAATAAAGGATCCATTTTGCGTATCTCAAGCCTTTCCTGCGTCTGCGATCTATTCTCCTGCCGTGAGGCGATTGAAGTCAGTGTGTTTCAGACAATGCCTCGCAATTTTACTCTCTTTATTACACGAGCATATTGGATATCAACGGGTAATACAAAAATGGCAAGAACTGATATCAATTCCGGGTTTATATAATCGCCCCGAGACGGCGCATAACGGGTTACACCGATAGAGAGCCGGGAAAATATATGGGTCGCCCGCTTATTTATATAGTAATAGCCGCAACTCCCTGATAGGAAGGCAAGATTTGCAGACAGTCGCGTCGGTAAATCTGTCGAGATGCGGCGGAATGTCCGCCGTTTGGGACGGGGAAAGTGATGACCATGAGGGGGCAGGGAGAGAAGACGGGCAGACGGGTGAACCGCCTGCTCTATGCGGGCTGTCTGGCGATGGACGGGATCGCGAGCCGTATGTTGCCGGTCAAACGTCCGCATATCGTGATCGCCTGCATGCCGAAGACGGCCTCGACCTTTCTGGCGACGGCGCTGGCGGCTTCGGACTAGGCGGTTGGGTCAGACTTTCAGATAGCTTTTAAGCCCATCCACAAGGGAGAGCATCGGCGCCCCCTCCCAGATGGACATTAACCGGCGGTTATCGCCATAAAGGGCGGTGCTCAGCGATGTCTCTTCCACCAGTTCGGTGAGCGGCGGGACCAGCGCCTCCTTGCCGAGGAGTTTCGCGGCTTCCAGTGCAATTTGGGGGGGCAGCACGGCCCGGCCGCTGCTGACATTGACGGTGCCGGTAAGGTCGGAGACGGCCAGCCGTTCCAGCGCGCGGGCCACATCCGTCACATGGATCAGATCAATGCCGTTGCCGGGCGTCTGGAAGGTGGGCAGGCGATCGGCGCAGAGTTCCCGGAAGATGTAGGAGGTCAGCTTCACCTCCGCCTCATCGGGGCCATAGGGAAAGAACAGCCGCGCCCAGACAAGGTCAATCTCCTGGCCGATGGTGTGGGCAAGCCGTCGGAAGGCGAGCTTCGAGGCGGCGTAAAGGCTGTCCCCCTCCGCCGTTGAACGATCTTCAACCAGCGCGTCCGGCTGCCATTGATATTCGGCGCAGGACCCGGCCAGCACTGCCCGTTTTCCGCCGGTTTTCACAAAAGCATCCAGCAGATAGGCGCTGGTTGAAACCCAGTGGAAATTCTCGGTCGAGTGCCAGAATTTGCCGGGCGTCGCCTCCCATGCGAGATGGATGAGATGGCTCGCCGCCGCGTCCTTGATCACCATTTCCATTGAGGGGATGTCATGAAGATCAACGGCGATATGCCGATGCGCCCCGGCCAGCGGTAATTCTTCATGGCGGGAGAGGGAAATCACCTCCCAGCCGCAATCCAGAAGCCGCCGCACCACATGCGGGCCGATAAAACCGGTCGCGCCGGTGACAAGACAGCGCCTCATGGAGACACCTCCCGCAGGAGGGGCAGGGCGGCGTCGCGGTCCGATATCACGGCGGGCGTACCAGGCCAGTCGATGCCGATGTCCGGGTCATCCCAGCGAAAGCCGCGCTCATAGCCCGGCGTGAAATGCGGGCTCATCTGGTAGAAGACGTCGGTGTCGGGCTCCAGCGTCAGGAAGCCATGGGCGCAGCCCGCCGGAATGAACAGGGCGGAGCCGTTGTCGCGGCTGAGTTCCGCGCCGACCCAGCATCCGTAGCTGGGGGAGCCGTCGCGGATATCGACGATCACATCAAACAGGCGACCGGCGGTGCAGCGCACCAGCTTCGTCTCCGCATAGGGCGCCGCATGAAAATGCATTCCACGTAATGTATATGCGCTTCTGTTGTGGGAGAGATTGCTCTGTACGGGCAGGAAGCTGATCCCGGCGGCGGCGAATTCGCGGCTGCAAAAGCCGCGGGTGAAATGCCCGCGGTCATCCTCAAGCCGTTCGGGTTCGATCAGATAGGCGCCGGTGATTTTCGTTTCGATAAAGATCATGGCAGGATCGTGAGCGTGGGGATGGGAATGGCGAATTGCCCGCCCCAGGCGCGGATATCGGCCATATCGCGGGAGATTTCATCGGCCAGGTTCCATGGCAGGATCAGCACGTAATCGGGCTTTTCGGCGCGGATTTTCGCGGGATCGAACACGGGGATATGGCTGCCGGGCAGGAAGGTTCCCTGCTTTTCCGGATTGCGGTCAACGACATATTCGATCAGCTCGGGTCCGATATGGCAGAAATTGAGCAATGTATTCCCTTTCGCCGCCGCGCCGTAAGCAGCGACCTTTTTGCCCGCGGCCTTTGCGTCTTTCAGAAAGGCGAGCAGTTGGTCCCGCACATGTTCCACCTTCGGTGTGAAGCCCTCATAGGCGGCGAGGGTTCCCATCCCGGAGGCCGCTTCCTTCGTCCGCAGCGCCGTTAGCCGATCCGTCTCTAAATGTTTTTTTGAAGCCTGATGGCAGGCATGGACGCGCAGCGAGCCGCCATGGGTTGCAAGTTCCTCCACATCAAAAACGCGCAGGCCGTGGGCGGCGAGAATTTTCTCCACCGTCAGCAGGGAGAGATAGGAATAATGCTCATGATAGATGGTGTCGAACTGCACCTTCTCAATCAGGTTGAGAAGATGCGGAAATTCGATGGTGAAGACGCCCTCCTCATTCAGCAGGATCGGCACCCCGCCGATAAAATCATTGATATCCGGCACATGCGCCATGACATTGTTGGCGGCCATCAGATCGGCGCGGGGCCCGCTGGCGGCGAGGCGTTTAGCCGTTTCCACCCCGAAGAAGGCGACATCGGTCCTGACGCCCGCGTCCTCCGCCACTTTGGCGACATTGGCGGCCGGTTCAATCCCGAGCACGGGGATGCCTTTTTCAACGAAATGGCGCAGCAGATAGCCGTCATTGCTGGCAATCTCTGCAACCAGCGAGGCGGGGCCGAGATCAAGGGCGGTGATCATCTTCTCCGCATAGCGGCGCGCATGTTCCACCCAACTGCTGGAGTAGGAGGAAAAATAGGCGTAATCGGAGAAGATTTCGGTGGCCGGGACCACATCCTCCACCTGCACCAGAAAGCAGCCGTCGCAGACGCGGGCATGCAGCGGATAGGATTTCTCCCGCGCGATATCCCGCTCTTCGCGCAGATAGCTATTGGCGAGCGGCGTCCTGCCGAGATCGACAAAAGTATGGGTCAATTCCCGATGACAGAAACGGCAACTCAAGGGGCGGGTCATGAACGGGCCTCATAGGCGGTAATCTGGGACAGGGTAAAGTCATACATATCGGCGCCCTCGTTAAATGCCTTGTACCAGTCCACGGTTCGGGCAAGGGCGGTTTCGGCCGTCCAGTTGGCCCGCCAGCCGATGGTCTTGCGAGCGAGGGAGGCATCGAGGGCGAGATGGGTTTTCTCCGGCGGCTGCGCGGTTTTTTCAAGCGACCAGTCATCAGGGATGCCAAAGGCCGCCTGCACATCGCGGGCAATTTGCCCGACGGTGAGATTTTCGATTTTCTCCGGCCCGAAGTTGAGCGCCTTCGGCACCCCTGCGCCTTTATCCATGGCCAGGGCCTGAAGATAGAGGAGATAGCCGGAGACGGATTCCAGCACATGCTGCCAGGGGCGGGTGGCGCCGGGATATCGCAAAGTGACGCTTTCCCCGTTACGGGCGGCGCGCCAGATATCGGGGATCAGCCGGTCTTCCGAAAAATCACCGCCACCGATGACATTGCCGGCGCGCGCCGTGGTGACGGGCACATTGTTGTCATAAAAGAAGCTTTTGGCGTAGGAGGCGACGGCAATCTCGCACGCCGCCTTGGAGGCGGAATAGGGATCATCCCCACCGAGCGGATCGCTTTCCACAAAGGCGCGGCCGCTGTCGTCATTGCGATAGACTTTATCACTGGTGATCATCAGCGCCGCCGAGAGGGAAGGGAGATCGCGCAAAGCCTCCATCAGGTTTATGCTGCCGGTGACATTGACGGCGAATGTTTCCTCCGGCGCGCGGTAGGAACGGCGGACAAGCGCCTGCGCCGCCATATGCAGGATAATTTCCGGATTTGCCTCCGTCACGGCTTTGGCAAGGGCGCCTTTATCGCGGATGTCGAGGAGATGGGAGGTAAGGGAAAGGCGGGGCTGTAGTATGCCAAACAGTGAAAACTCCCCATCCGGGGCGAGGGAAATGCCGGTGACATCTGCGCCCATCTTGGTGAGCCAGAGCGCGGCCCACGCCCCCTTGAAGCCCGTATGTCCGGTCAGCAGAACCCGGCGGCCGTTCCAGAAATCGGGATTGATGGCGGCGGCGGTCATGACATGATCCCCGCCGTCAACGCCAGACCCGCCACGGCGCCTTGCCACTCTTCCAGAGCTGGTCGAGAAGGTTCTTTTCGCGCAAGGTATCCATCGGCTGCCAGAAACCGCGGTGGTGATAGGCGGCAAGCTGCCCATCGGCGGCAAGGCCGGTCAGCGGGTCATTCTCCCACGGCATGTCATCGCCGGAAATACGTGTGAGCACCGACGGCTCCAGCACGAAGAAGCCGCCGTTGATCAGGCCGTTATCGCCCGCCGGTTTTTCGGTAAACTGACGGACCCTGTTATTCTCGATGATGGCGGCGCCGAAGCGGCCGGGCGGAGCGACGGCGGTCAGGGTCGCCTCGCGCCCCTGTTCCTTGTGAAAGGCGATGAGGGCGGCGATATCCACATCGGCCACGCCATCGCCATAGGTCATGCAGAAGGTCTCATCAGGATCGAGATATCCGGCAACGCGCTTCAGCCGCCCGCCGGTCATGGTCGCCTCCCCCGTATCGACGAGGGTGACGCGCCACGGCTCGGCCTTGGCCGTGTGATAGGTGATCTCGTTATTTTCCAGATCGAAAGTGACGTCGGAGCGGTGCAGGAAATAGTTGGCGAAATATTCCTTGATGACATAGCTGCGATAGCCGAGGCAGATGATGAAATCATTGATCCCGTAATGGGAATAGATCTTCATGATATGCCACAGGATCGGATATTCGCCGATTTCAATCATGGGCTTCGGCCGGAGATGGGATTCTTCCGATATCCGGGTGCCGAGCCCGCCGGCCAGAATAACTGCTTTCACCGATTTCCCCTTACTGCCCGGAGCCGCCTGTGCCGCGACGGCACATTCCATTGATATGCTTATTTCAATATCGGCGGGCGGTGTCAAGATTGCGCGCCTTTGGTGGACCATATCCGCTTGCAATTGCCATCAAACACTTCCCCAATGATTCCCGCTTATGTTAGGTTGGCGGCAGGCGGCTCCGGGCCGATGGTGGGAGGACCGATTGAAAGGCGTTGTCGTATGTATGTAAAAATCAATCCGCCCGGCACATTCTGTAGCTGTGAGGCGCTGCGCGATGCGCTGAAAGTGACCGGCGGGAAGACATTCCTTGAGGTCGGTTGCGGCAGTGGCGTTTTTTCAAAATTCCTCTGTGATCAGGGGCTCCGCGGCGTTGGTGTGGATTTTTCCCCGTCGGCTATCGAGATGGCCCATAAAACACTCTCCCGTGAGATCGAGACCGGCCAGTATCAGCTTATTGAAGGCGATGTCTTCGACCTGCCTGAGGATTTCGAGAAGGTGGATGTCGCGCTCAGCTATATGGTGATGGAGCATGTGGAGGATGAGGCGGCCTTCATCGGCACAATCCGCCGCTATGTTCGCCCGGGCGGGTATGTCATCCTGGCTGTGCCGGGGCGGCGCGATCATTGGTCGCTTGAAGATGAAACCGTCGGACATCTGCGCCGCTATGACCGGGAGGATTTGCACTCCGTCATGGCGGCCGCCCACCTTGAGAAGGTGGAGGTCTGGTCGGTTGCGGTGCCGGTCTCAAACATCCTGTTTCATGTCGGGAACTGGCTGTTATCGCGCAGTCAGGAAATGCAGAAAATCGGGCAGAGCCAACGCGAACAGACGGAGACAAGCGGCCTTCAGGAAATTCCGTGGAAAACGGTGTTCCCCTCCTGGGTAAAACTCATTCTCAACCGGGTAACTTTATGGCCGCTGTTTGTTGTGCAGCGGATGTTTTATAAAACCGGCCTTGGCGTCACCATGATGGGGTTTGGCCGGGTGTCGTGAGGCCGGGGGCGGTTGCAGCGCTCACAAAGAATCAAAGCGGACAGTTTCCGGTTGTCAGGGCGGCGGCATTTTCCCTATGCTGCGGATCGGGCAATAATAATAAAAATGTAGCGCTATGGTAACGGGAAGAAGCGGTCTCGATCAGCTCGAAGACCAGATCAGGCGGGATTTCCGCTATCTCAACTATCCGCCGGACAACTGGGTGAAGCCGATGTCGGGGCCGGATGGCGCCAGTGTCGCCGATGTGGTGATCATCGGCGGCGGCATGTGCGGCATGGCCGCGGCGTTCGGCCTGCGGCGGGAGGGGATCCAGAATTTCCGCATATTCGATGCGCGGGACGCCGGGGCTGAAGGGCCGTGGGTGACAACGGCGCGCATGCGCACCCTGCGCTCGCCCAAGCGGCTTGCCGGGCCCAATCTCGGACTGCCGAACCTTACCTTCCGCATGTGGTGCGTGGCGAAATATGGCCGCGAGATGTGGGAAAGCTTCGAGTATATCCCGCGTGAAATGTGGATGGAATATCTTGTCTGGTACCGCCATATCCTGGACATCCCGACAGAGAATAATCATCAGCTTGAACGAATAGAGCCGGAAGGCGATCTCCTCCGGCTGCACCTTCAAGGGCCGGACGGGCCCGTCTCTCTGCTTGCCCGCCATGCCGTGCTCGCGACCGGGCGCGCCGCCTTTGGCGGATGCCGCATCCCGGCGGTTTTCGAGGATATTCCGCCGTCTCTCATCGCCCATACGGAGGAGGCGATTGATTTCTCTGCAATGGCGGGGAAACGGGTGCTGGTGATCGGCGGGGCGGCCTCGGCGGTGGATAGCGCCGCGGTGGCACTGGAACAGGGCGCGGGCGAGGTGCATTTGCTGATGCGCGCCACCGAAATTCCTCGCATCAACAAGTTCAAGAACACGGCCTATCCCGGCTTTTTCCGCGGAACCCTCGCCCTCGATGACGAAAGGCGCTGGCGGTTTCTTCATTACAGCCTAGCAAGCCGTATCGCGCCGCCCCGTCTCTCCATGCTGCGGCTGAAGGAATATGACAATTTTCATATCCACAAGGGCGTCTCCGTCCGCCAGGCGGCGGTGAAAGATGGCGCGGTGCAGCTTGATGGCGGGGACAGGAAATTCACGGGCGATTTTGTCATCCTCGGCACCGGCTATGCCATTGACATGACGCGGCAGCCGGAGCTGGCCGCACATGCGGGCGATATCCGGCTGTGGTGCGATCATTTCACGCCGCCCGCCGGGCTGGAGAGTGACGAGCTCGGGCGTTTCCCCTATCTCGGGCCCGGTTTCGAGTTTCTGGAAAAAGAGCCGGGCGCCGCGCCGCATCTGGCGCGCATCCATCTGTTCAATGCCGCCAGCATGCTCAGCCATTCCGGCATCAGCGCGGATATTCCGGGTGTCAATGTGGGGGTGGAGCGGCTGGTGAATGCGCTGGCGAGCGCCTTTTTCCGGGAGGATGCCGACCGGCATCTCGCGGATCTCTACGCCTATGCCGAGCCGGAGCTGCTGGGCGATGAATGGCGGGAAGACTGAACCGCGAGCGCCGCAAACAGATAAGCCCCTCGGTTTCATTCAGTGGTGTCGTATATACTTTACGATAAATACGATAAAAAAGTACGCCTTAAGAGATTAAAGCCACCTCCACAGTTGTCAGAGCACTATTCGGAATAGAGTAAAATCCCGTCAGCTTGAACTCCGTCGTAAACTTTACTTGCTTCGCCCTCTTGAAGTTGCTCTCGCTCTATGTCGTACCATTGTAAATCTAGAGGTGTTGAAAGTTTGTCGATCAGATCATCTTTCAAACGGCTTGCTTCAGCCACCCATGTGGCGAGCGTATTGTTATCTCCTTTGTTGCGGTTCAGCACTATCCCAATATCTATATCACTACTAGGTTGATTGTTACCACGCGCCCGACTTCCATATAGATACGCTGCCTTTATCTCAGGGTGTCGAGTAGCCCACGCTATAATTTTTTCTCTGTCCTTTTCGCTTAAACCCATTTTTACCTCTTGAAAAAACGACATATAGTATTCACGTAGGTTCCAATAACAAAACAGCCAAAGTGGTTTGAGGGTCCACTAATGGAATAAATTAACTCTCAACCGCTGGCCGAATGCACAGGATTGGCTGCAATAAGGGCCTAGTGCACGAGAAGAAAGACACTAACAATGTTTATGTGTTTGATGCTCGAAGCCAGCCAGCCGCACGGAACTCGATACCGTTTGGCCATCGGATGTTTTTTACATCCTTCTCTGGCTTCTATTGTTATCGCGTTCACGCGGTTGTTATAAGACATGAGGCACCTCGGAAACGGGGTGCCTTTTGTTTTAGGCTCATATTTGCCAAAAAATACTGAAATTAGTGAGACTAACGAGAGACTATGTCTTTGAACTACACACAGATAAAAACAGATAAGCCCTCAAAGACGGGGTGTCTTCAAGGGCTTATGTGGTGCCGCCACCAGGAATCGAACCCGGGACCTGATGATTACAAATCAACTGCTCTACCAGCTGAGCTATAGCGGCGTAAGGCTGGCTGGAAAATAGTCAGCTTGCCCGCCTTCGACAAGTAAAAAATACATCCGGGACAAATGGGCAGGGGACGGGGCCCCCGGTGTGTCCTTTTTGTCAGGAAATGCGCCCGGGGCGGTCCAGCTCGTAAAAGGCGATGGCCGCGGCGTTCGAGACATTGAGGCTCTCGATTTGCGGGCCGATGGGCAGTTTTGCCAGCAGATCGCATTTCTCGGCGGTCAGGTGCCGCAGGCCCCTGCCTTCGGAGCCGAGCACGAGAGCGACCTTCTGAAGGCCCTTCGCGGCAACCTCCAGCGATTTGTCGGCCTTGCCGTCCAGTCCGATTCGCCAATACCCCCGATCGGCGAGCTGGTCGAGGGCGCGGGACAGATTGCCGACGCGGATGACCGGCACGGTCTCGAGTGCGCCCGAGGCGGCCTTCGCCAGCACGCCGGTGACCGGCGGGGAGTGGCGGTCCGGCACGATCAGCGCTTTGACATTGAAAGCGGCTGCGGAGCGCAGGATAGCGCCGACATTCTGCGGGTCCGACACCTGATCGAGCACGGCGACAACGGCCGGTTCCGTCTCCTCCGCGCCGGGCAGATCCTCAATCGCAGGCTCGGCCAGCGGGGCGGGCAGCAGGGCGATGCCCTGATGGATGGCATTTTCCGGCAGCAGCGCGGCGAGGGCGTCCTTATCGAAAAATTCCGGCGCGATGAGGGACTGGATATGCCCCTGCAGATCGGGATCAAAGGCGTCGAATTTCGCGCGGGTCATGACGAGGCGGCGCAGCTTGCGGCGCGGGTTGGCGAGGGCGGCGAGCACCGCATGATCGCCGTAAAGCCAGCTTTCCTGCCCGTGCGATGCTTTGCCGCCCTGCGGCGCGCGCGCGCCGGGACGACTGGCGTTGCCGGAGGTGGCTCTGCTTTTCTTCATGCGCGGGTTTGCTGGCTTGCTTCTTGACATGGCGTTGCTTATATTGCGCTTCACAGGCGGCAACAAGTCGGCATTTTCCGCCACGCCGAAAAAAATTGCCTTAATCGTTAAAAAACTTTCTTTTTCGGTTGACTTTATTCGTGAATTTTCGATAGTGCCGGTCACCTTCGGCGTATACCGGAGGGGATGCTTGTGCGGAGGGATGCCTGAGTGGTTAAAAGGGACGGACTGTAAATCCGTTGGCACTGCCTACGTTGGTTCAAATCCAACTCCCTCCACCACCTGCATGAGATGGATTGATGTCGTGGAGCTGGCATCACTGATGCGAAACAGGGCGGGTGTAGCTCAATGGTAGAGCAGCAGCCTTCCAAGCTGAATACGAGGGTTCGATTCCCTTCACCCGCTCCAAGCGCTGACCGGCGCTTTAAATACCGGTCAACGAAATTTTGATGCCGGAAAAGGGAATATCCGGTGTTTTGGGCTGAGTAACTTTTGCTTCGGGACGACGGAAAATGGCCAAAGAGAAATTTGATCGCAGTAAACCGCATGTAAACATTGGGACGATTGGTCACGTTGACCATGGCAAGACGACGCTGACGGCGGCGATTACGAAGGTTTTGTCGGAAGCCGGGGGCGGGAAGTCCTTTGCGTTTGACGAGATTGACAAGGCGCCGGAAGAGAAGGCGCGTGGTATTACGATTTCGACGTCGCATGTTGAATATGAGACGGGCGCGCGCCACTATGCACATGTGGACTGCCCGGGTCACGCGGACTATGTGAAGAACATGATCACGGGTGCGGCGCAGATGGACGGGGCGATCCTGGTTGTGTCTGCGAACGACGGCCCGATGCCGCAGACGCGCGAGCATATTCTCCTGGCGCGGCAGGTTGGCGTTCCGGCACTGGTTGTTTTCATGAACAAGGTTGACCTTGTGGATGATCCGGAGCTGATCGAGCTTGTGGAGATGGAGATCCGCGAACTTCTGTCCGAGTATGAATTCCCGGGCGACGATATTCCGATCATCGGCGGTTCGGCGCTGGCGGCGCTGGAAGGCCGGGATGACGAGATCGGCAAGGAAGCGATCCTGAAGCTGATGGCGGCGGTTGACGAATATATTCCGCAGCCGGAGCGGGACATTGACCGTCCGTTCCTGATGCCGATTGAAGATGTGTTTTCGATTTCGGGCCGGGGTACGGTTGTGACGGGTCGTGTTGAAAGCGGCATCATCAAGGTGGGTGAGGAAGTTGAGATTGTCGGCATCCGTCCGACGACGAAGACGACCTGCACGGGCGTTGAAATGTTCCGCAAGCTGCTGGATCAGGGTCAGGCCGGTGACAACGTGGGTGTTCTGCTGCGCGGTACGAAGCGTGAAGATGTGGAGCGTGGCCAGGTTCTGGCGCGCCCCGGTTCGATCACGCCGCACACGAAGTTCAAGGCTGAAGCTTATATCCTGACGAAGGAAGAAGGCGGTCGTCATACACCGTTCTTCACGAACTACCGTCCGCAGTTTTACTTCCGGACGACGGACGTGACGGGGGTTGTCTCGCTTCCTGAAGGGACCGAGATGGTGATGCCGGGTGACAATGTGACGATGGATGTCGAGCTGATCGCACCGATCGCCATGGATGAAGGCCTGCGCTTCGCGATCCGCGAAGGCGGCCGCACCGTCGGCGCCGGCGTCGTCGCCAGCGTAACTGCTTAAGCGAGAGGCGGCATCCTGTTGTCTTGAAGAGCAGGGCAGATAGATAGAGATATAGGTGGTCCCGGGCGTCGGCAGTTAAAATCGGCGACCCGGGGCTGCCCGTTCAGGCCGGAGGAGTGTAGCTCAATTGGTAGAGCACCGGTCTCCAAAACCGGGGGTTGGGGGTTCGAGTCCCTCCTCTCCTGCCATTCTGGTTGATCTCTGTGTAAAAGTCCTGTATACCGCCGGGTCACTCACCCGAAACAAGGATATTTGATAAGTTATGGCAAAGGTAAACCCAGGAGCTTTTATCCGCCAGGTGCGGCAGGAAGCCTCGAAGGTCACATGGCCGACCCGTAAGGAGACGCTGATCACCACGGGGATGGTCTTTGTCATGGTCTTTCTGGCATCCATGTTCTTCTTTCTGGTGGATACCGGCATTCAGTTCGCCATCAAGACATTCATGACGCTGGGGTCCTGACCACATGGCAAAACGTTGGTATATCATTCACGCCTATTCGGGGTTTGAGAAAAAGGTCGCACAGGCCGTGAAGGAGCAGGCCATCCTGAAAGGGCTGGCCGATCTGTTTGACGAGGTACTGGTGCCGGTCGAAGAGGTGGTGGAAGTGCGCCGTGGCCAGAAGGTCAATACGGAACGCAAGTTCTTCCCCGGCTATGTGCTGGCGCATATGGAAATGAATGAGGAAACCTACCATCTGGTGAAAAACCTGCCGAAGGTGACCGGGTTCCTTGGCAACGGCAATAAGCCGACGCCGATTTCCGAGAAGGAGGCGAAAGCCGTCCTCAATCAGGTGCAGGAAGGCATCGAACGGCCGAAGCCGTCCGTTACTTTCGAGCTGGGCGAGGAAGTCCGCGTCAGCGATGGGCCGTTTGCGACCTTCATGGGGCTGGTCGAGGAAGTGGATGAGGAAAAGGCCAAGCTGAAGGTTTCGGTGTCCATCTTCGGACGCTCCACCCCGGTCGAGCTGGATTATTCGCAAGTCGAAAAAAGTTGAATTCAATTCCGCATGGTGCGGATCGTTGTGGGAGGCCGGCCATGGCCGCACCACAACCCCTTAATGTTGAAGAGGGAATATAATGGCAAAGAAAATTACGGGTTACATCAAGTTGCAGGTCCCGGCGGGACAGGCAAATCCGTCTCCGCCCATCGGCCCGGCACTGGGTCAGCAGGGTGTGAACATCATGGAATTCTGCAAGGCGTTCAATGCGGCGACCGGCAGTCTGGAAGGCGGCATGCCGATTCCGACTGTGATCACGGTCTATGCGGACCGCTCTTTCAGCTTCATCACCAAGACGCCGCCGGCTTCCTACTTTCTGAAGAAGGCTGCGGGCCTGAAAAAGGGTGGCAGCACGCCGAGCCGCGCCGTCGCCGGTTCCGTGACGGAAGCGCAGGTGCGGGAAATCGCCGAAGCGAAAATGGCCGATCTCAATGCCAATGACATTGAGGCAGCAATGAATATCATTCGTGGTTCCGCCCGCTCCATGGGCCTGGAAGTGGTGGGGTAAGATCATGGCGAAACTGACGAAAAAGCAGAAAGCACAGCAGGGCGCGGTTGACCGCGAGAAATTCTACGCCCTCGATGAGGCTGTTGAGATCATCAAGGCGCACGCCAAATCGAAATTCGACGAAACCGTTGAAATTGCCATGAACCTCGGTGTTGACCCGCGTCATGCGGACCAGATGGTGCGCGGCGTGATCCAGCTTCCGAATGGCACGGGCAAATCCGTCCGTGTGGCCGTGTTCGCCCGTGGTGACAAGGCAGAAGAAGCCAAGGCCGCCGGAGCGGAGTTGGTCGGCGCCGAAGATCTGATGGAACAGATCCAGAATGGCGAAATGAATTTTGACCGTTGCATCGCAACGCCGGACATGATGGCCGTCGTTGGCCGTCTCGGCAAGGTGCTCGGCCCGCGCGGCCTGATGCCGAACCCGAAGCTTGGCACGGTAACGCCGAATGTCGGCGAGGCGGTCAAGGCGGCGAAGGGCGGACAGGTTGAATTCCGCGCCGAAAAGAGCGGCATCGTGCATGCGGGTCTCGGCAAGTCCAGCTTCTCGAAGGAGGCCCTGACTGAAAATATCCGCGCTTTCGTCGATGCGGTGGCAAAAGCCAAGCCGAGCGGCGCAAAAGGCACCTATATCAAAAAAGTTGCGGTCAGCTCCACCATGGGGCCGGGCGTAAAACTTGAAATCAGCGACATCGTCTGACGCTGATAAAGAATTTGCCGCCTCGTCAAGGGGCGGTAAATGTCGGGTCGGCGTGCCGATCCGTCTGTCCAAGACTGCAGGTGTTTCCGGCATGCCGGAAATTTAAAAGCAACTGTTGCCTGCATAGACAGGGAAGCTATAAAATTCGCTGCGTGTCAGCAATTCAGGTGGACCTGGGACAGTTTGAACCGAATCCGGCGAAGGCCGGGTTCAATTGAAACCGGGATGTTCCGAAGTTGGAATATTCCAGTAACTGGAGACGACGAGTGGACCGATCGCAAAAAGAAGCGGTGGTTGCCGAGCTGAACGGTGTCTTTAACGATGCCGCAGTTGTTGTCATCGCCGAATACAGTGGTCTCACTGTGACGGAGATGACGGATCTGCGCGTTAAAATGCGCCAGGCCGGAGCCAGCTTCAAAGTGACCAAAAATCGGCTTGCGCGTCTCGCTCTTGATGGCACGGACTACGGTTCCCTGTCCGCGAAACTGAAGGGCCCGGTAGGGATCGCCTATTCAAGCGATCCTGTTGTGGCGCCGAAAGTTGCAACGGACTTTGCAAAGGGGAATGACAAGTTCATCGTCATCGGTGGCGCCATGGGGGCGACCGAACTTGATGCCGCAGGTGTCAAGTCGCTCGCCAGCCTGCCGTCACTGGATGAACTGCGTGGAAAGCTGATCGGACTGGTGCAGGCCCCGGCGACGAAGGTCGCAGGCGTGCTTCAGGCTCCGGCTGCCCAGCTTGCCCGTGTTATGTCGGCGAAAGCCGCACAGGGTTAGATGTAATAGCCAGTTATCATTGAAAACAAACCACTAGGTTTACCTGAGGAGAATAGTAAAATGGCCGATCTCGAAAAGATTGCCGAAGACCTTTCCAGCCTGACCGTGCTGGAAGCTGCGGAACTCGCAAAACTTCTGGAAGAAAAATGGGGCGTCTCTGCGGCGGCTCCGGTCGCTGTTGCGGCTGCTGGCGGCGCTGCTGGCGATGCGGCTCCGGCTGAAGAAAAGGACGAATTCGACGTTATTCTTGCCGCTGCCGGCGAGAAGAAGATCAACGTCATCAAAGAAGTCCGCGCCATCACCGGCCTCGGTCTGAAGGAAGCAAAGGATCTCGTCGAAGGCGCGCCGAAACCTGTTAAGGAAGGCGTGAACAAGGACGAAGCCAACAAGATCAAAGAACAGCTTGAAGGCGCAGGCGCAACTGTTGAACTTAAGTAAAACAGTGGCGTTGCGGCGACCTTCGGGACGCTAAATTCTAACGGGGAAGGCGGCGATTGCTGTCTTCCCCGCAGCCGCTTTCAAAGCGGAGAAGACTAAATCCGGCGGGATTTCAAACGCGCAAACCGGTCCGGACGGCGAGATATCCGGAAAAAATTTGCAGGATTTTGCTGGTCAGTCGCCCGCATGGGGCGCGACCAGGAAGTTCCGGCGCGCAACCTTTTTTTGAAGGTTGTTATTCAGTTGGCCAGGAAACATACGGGGATTTGGCATGGGCATTTTGCAGTCTTTCACCGGTCGCAAGCGCGTTCGTAAAAATTTTGGAACTATCCAGGCGGCGACCGAGATGCCGAACCTGATTGAGGTTCAAAAAACATCCTACGATGCGTTTTTGATGAAAGACACGCCACCCGAAGATCGCGGTGACGAGGGACTTCAGGCTGTATTCCGGTCTGTCTTTCCGATCAAGGATTTTGCGGATACGGCAAGTCTCGAATTTGTTTCCTACGAATTCGAAGCCCCGAAATATGACGAGGAGGAGTGCCAGCAACGCGGCATGACCTTTGCCGCGCCGCTCAAGGTGACGCTGCGCCTCATCGTGTTCGAGGTGGACCCGGACACCGAGGCGAAATCCGTTCTCGATATCAAGGAACAGAGCGTTTACATGGGCGATATGCCGCTCATGACGGACAAGGGCACCTTTATCATCAACGGGACCGAGCGGGTCATCGTCTCCCAGATGCACCGCAGCCCGGGCGTGTTCTTCGACCATGACAAGGGCAAGACCCATGCGAGCGGCAAGCTGCTGTTCGCGGCGCGGGTTATCCCCTATCGCGGCTCCTGGCTCGACTTCGAATTTGATGCGAAGGATGTGGTCTATGTGCGTATCGACCGCCGCCGCAAGCTGCCGGTAACGGCGCTGTTGCAGGCGCTCGACATGAGCCATGAGGAAATCCTCAACTATTTCTACGACCGGGTAGATTACAAGCTGGAGAAGAAGGGCTGGCGGACGCCGTTCAATGTGGAACGCGTGCGCGGCAGTCGTCTGATCCGCGATCTGGTGGATGCGGACACCGAAAAGGTGGTGGCGGAAGCCGGGACGAAAATCACGCAGCGGCTCGCCAAGAAGCTGATGGATGAGGGGCTGAAAGACATGCTCGTCGGCCATCTGGATCTGGTCGGGCGCTATGTCGCCGAAGACCTGATCAACGAGCAGACGGGCGAAGTCCTGGTCGAGGCGGGCGAGGAACTGACCGAGGCCTTGATCGACCGGCTGGAAGCGGCGGGTTTCAAGGCGGTTTCGACGCTCGATATCGACAATGTCAATGTCGGGCCTTATATCCGCAACACGCTGGCGGTTGACAAGAGCAGCTCGCGCGATCAGGCGCTGATCGACATTTACCGTGTCATGCGCCCCGGCGAGCCGCCGACCGAGGAAACGGCCGAAGCGCTGTTCAACGGGTTGTTCTTCGATCCGGAACGCTATGACCTGTCCGCCGTCGGCCGAGTGAAGATGAACCTGCGCCTTGATCTCGATGTCGAGGATACGGTGCGCGTGCTGCGCAAGGAAGATATTCTCGAAGTTGTGAAAACCCTTGTTCGGCTGAAGGACGGCCACGGGGAAACCGACGATATCGACAACCTCGGCAATCGCCGCGTTCGTTCCGTTGGCGAGCTGATGGAAAACCAGTATCGCATCGGCCTGCTGCGGATGGAGCGGGCGATCCGCGAGCGGATGAGCTCGGTCGAGATTGATACGGTCATGCCGCATGACCTGATCAATGCGAAGCCGGCCGCGGCGGCCGTGCGCGAATTTTTCGGCTCCAGCCAGCTCAGCCAGTTCATGGACCAGACCAACCCGCTGTCGGAAATCACCCATAAACGCCGCCTGTCGGCGCTTGGCCCGGGTGGCCTGACGCGGGAGCGCGCGGGCTTTGAAGTGCGCGACGTGCATCCGACGCATTATGGCCGTATCTGCCCGATTGAAACGCCGGAAGGCCCGAACATTGGCCTGATCAACTCACTGGCGACATTCGCCCGGGTCAATAAATACGGCTTTATCGAAAGCCCGTATCAGCGCGTTGAAAACGGCAAGCTGACCGGAGATGTCAAATATCTTTCCGCCATGGAAGAGAGCAAGCATACCATTTCGCAGGCCAACGCGGCACTCGATGACAAGGGTATGTTCACGGAGGATTTCGTGCGCTGCCGGGCGCAGGGCGAATATGTTGTCGCCAAGCCGGAAGACGTGACCTATATCGACGTCTCGCCGAAGCAGCTTGTGTCCGTTGGCGCGGCGCTTATTCCGTTCCTCGAAAATGACGATGCCAACCGCGCCCTGATGGGATCGAACATGCAGCGTCAGGCCGTGCCGCTCCTGCGGGCGGAGGCGCCGTTTGTCGGCACCGGCATGGAAGAGCGGGTGGCTCGCGATTCCGGCGTGGCGACAGTCGCCAAGCGTTCAGGCGTTGTCGATCAGGTGGATGCGACCCGCGTCGTGATCCGCGCGACCGATGAGGAAGATCTCAGCAAATCCGGTGTGGATATCTACAACCTACTGAAATTCCAGCGGTCCAACCAGAATACCTGCATCAACCAGCGGCCGCTCGTGAAGGTCGGCGACAAGGTTGAGGCCGGGGACATCATCTGTGACGGCCCGTCCACCGATCTCGGTGAACTGGCGCTGGGCCGGAACGTCCTGGTGGCCTTCATGCCGTGGAATGGCTACAACTTCGAGGATTCCATCCTGATCTCCGAGCGGATCGTGAAGGATGACGTCTTCACCTCGATCCATATCGAGGAATTTGAAGTGGCCGCCCGTGATACGAAGCTGGGGCCGGAAGAAATCACCCGCGATATCCCGAACGTCGGTGAGGAGGGGCTGAAAAACCTCGACGAAGCCGGTATCGTTTATGTGGGCGCGGAAATCCAGCCGGGCGATATTCTGGTCGGCAAGATCACGCCGAAGGGTGAAAGCCCGATGACGCCGGAAGAAAAGCTGCTGCGTGCCATCTTCGGCGAAAAGGCGTCTGACGTGCGCGACACCTCCCTGCGCCTGCCGCCGGGGGTTGCCGGTACGGTCGTCGAGGTGCGTGTTTTCAACCGCCACGGCGTCGAGAAGGACGAGCGTGCGCTTGCCATCGAACGGGACGAGATCGAGCATCTCGCCAAGGACCGGGATGACGAAAAGGCCATTCTGGAGCGGACGATCTATGACCGCCTGAAGACCCTGCTGGTTGGCCAGGCGGTTGCCGCCGGACCCAGCGAGTTCAAGGCGGGCGAGGAAATCACCTCCGCGAAGCTGCTGGAGTTGCATCGTGGTGTCTGGTGGCAGATCAGCGTCCAGGACGACACGGCGATGGAGAAGATCGAGCAGCTCAAGAAGCAGTATGATGAGGCGATTGGTGCCCTCCGTGCCCGCTTTGAAAACAAGGTTGACAAGCTGCAGCGGGGAGACGAGCTGCCGCCGGGCGTCATGAAGATGGTCAAGGTTTTCGTTGCGGTGAAGCGCAAGCTGCAGCCGGGTGACAAGATGGCCGGCCGTCATGGCAACAAGGGTGTTATCTCCCGAATTCTGCCGGAAGAAGACATGCCCTATCTGGAGGACGGCAAGCCGGTCGATATCGTTCTGAACCCGCTCGGCGTGCCCTCGCGTATGAACGTTGGGCAGATTCTGGAAACGCATCTGGGCTGGGCGAGCCATGGGATCGGAACGCAGGTTACCGAAATCATGAACCGCATCCGTCACGGATCGGCCGATCTCGAACCGCTCAAAGCCAAGCTGAAAGAGGTTTATGGCGATGAGGAGTATGGGGAAAAAATCTCCGGCATGTCCGATGAGCAGTTCCTTGAACTCGGCGGTAACCTGAAGAACGGCGTGCCGATGGCGACGCCGGTTTTCGACGGCGCCAAGGAAGAGGATATCAACCGCCTTCTGGAAGTCGCCGGTCTCGATACCTCCGGTCAGGTGACGCTGATCGACGGGCGAACAGGCGAAACCTTTGATCGGAAGGTCACAGTCGGCTATATTTATATGCTGAAGCTGCACCATCTGGTTGATGACAAGATCCATGCCCGTTCCATCGGCCCGTACAGTCTTGTGACCCAGCAGCCGCTGGGCGGTAAGGCGCAGTTCGGCGGACAGCGCTTTGGTGAAATGGAGGTCTGGGCCCTGCAAGCCTATGGCGCCGCCTATACCTTGCAGGAAATGCTGACGGTCAAGTCGGACGACGTGGCCGGCCGTACCAAGGTCTACGAAGCCATTGTCCGTGGTGACGATACGTTCGAAGCCGGTATTCCGGAAAGCTTCAACGTTCTGGTGAAGGAAATGCGTTCCCTCTGCCTGAATGTCGAGCTTTCGCAAATCGGTTACTGAGTGAGCGGTCCCGGCCTCGGCCGGGACCCTTTGAGACGCAGGTCACAGACATATATTTTTCAGGCTGCTATAAAAGCGCCTCCCGGCGAGCCCGGGTTTAAAAGGAGAGATGGTCCATGAATGAGTTGATGAACCTTTTTGGTCAGCCGCAAGGCACTCAGGCTTTTGATCAAATCCGCATCTCGATTGCCTCACCGGAGCGAATCCGTTCCTGGTCCTACGGCGAGATCAAGAAGCCCGAAACCATCAATTACCGCACCTTCAAACCGGAGAAGGATGGCCTTTTCTGCGCCCGTATCTTCGGCCCGATCAAGGATTACGAATGCCTGTGCGGCAAGTACAAGCGCATGAAATACCGGGGCATCACCTGTGAGAAGTGCGGCGTTGAAGTCACGCTTTCCAAGGTGCGGCGCGAGCGCATGGCGCATATCGAACTGGCATCCCCGGTCGCTCATATCTGGTTCCTGAAGTCGCTGCCGTCGCGCATCGGCCTGCTGCTGGATATGACACTGAAGGATCTGGAACGGATTCTCTATTTCGAAAACTATGTGGTGATCGAGCCCGGCCTCTCTCCGCTGAAACAATATCAGCTCTTGAGCGAGGAAGAGTATCTCGACGCGCAGGATGAATATGGCGAGGATGCTTTCACCGCCAACATCGGCGCGGAAGCCATTCGGGACATTCTGTCGGCCCTCGACCTAGAAACGATCCGTGAGGAAATCCGCGAGGAGATGGCGACAACCACCTCCGAAGCCAAACCACGCAAGCTGGCCAAGCGTCTCAAGATCATCGAGGCGTTCATCGAATCCGGCAATCGTCCGGAATGGATGATCCTGCAGGTGATCCCGGTCATTCCGCCGGAACTGCGCCCGCTGGTGCCGCTGGATGGCGGCCGTTTCGCCACCTCCGATCTCAATGATCTGTATCGCCGGGTGATCAACCGGAACAACCGTCTGAAACGGCTGATCGAACTGCGCGCGCCGGACATTATTGTCCGCAACGAAAAACGCATGCTTCAGGAATCCGTCGATGCGCTGTTCGACAACGGCCGTCGCGGCCGGGTGATCACAGGCGCCAACAAGCGGCCGCTGAAATCCCTGTCCGACATGCTGAAGGGTAAACAGGGCCGGTTCCGTCAGAACCTGCTCGGCAAGCGCGTCGACTATTCCGGCCGTTCCGTGATTGTGGTCGGGCCGGAGTTGAAGCTGCATCAGTGCGGTTTGCCGAAGAAGATGGCGCTCGAGCTTTTCAAGCCCTTCGTCTATGCGAAGCTGGAACTGAAGGGCATGGCGGCGACCGTCAAGATGGCGAAGAAGCTGGTCGAGAAGGAACGCCCCGAAGTCTGGGATATCCTGGAAGAGGTGATCCGCGAGCATCCGGTGCTGCTGAACCGCGCGCCGACGCTGCATCGTCTGGGCATCCAGGCGTTCGAACCGACACTGATCGAAGGCAAGGCCATCCAGCTTCATCCGCTGGTCTGTACGGCCTTTAACGCTGACTTTGACGGCGACCAGATGGCCGTTCACGTGCCGCTGTCGCTGGAAGCGCAGCTTGAAGCCCGCGTTCTCATGATGTCCACCAATAACATCCTGAGCCCGGCGAGCGGTAAGCCGATCATCGTGCCCAGCCAGGACATCGTGCTCGGGATTTACTATCTCACCATGAACATATCCAACGAGCCGGGTGAGGGGATGGTGATTGCCGATGTAGCCGAGGCGCTGCATGCAATCGACAACAAGGTCCTGACCCTGCACAGCAAGATCAAGACGCGCATCTGGGAAGTTCAGGAAGATGGCAGCCAAGTCCGCAAGGTCGTCGAAACGACACCGGGCCGCATGCTGATTGAAGAAATCCTGCCCAAAAATGCGAAGATCAACTTCAGCCTGATCAACCGCCTGCTGACCAAAAAGGAAATCACGCAGGTGATCGACGAGGTCTACCGCCATTGCGGGCAGAAGGAAACGGTCATTTTCGCCGACCGCCTGATGGGGCTCGGTTTCTCCCATGCCTGCCGCGCCGGTATTTCCTTTGGCAAGGACGACATGCGCATTCCCGAGGCAAAAGAGCGTCTGGTGGAAGAAACCCGCAAGCTGGCCGAGGAATATGAGCGTCAGTATTATGACGGCCTGATCACGCAGGGCGAGAAGTATAACAAGGTCATCGATGCCTGGTCCCAGTGTACGGACCGCGTCGCCGATGAGATGATGAAGGTCATTGAAGCGGTGGAGATGGATGAGAACAACCGCCAGGTTGGGATCAACTCCATCTATATGATGGCCAACTCCGGCGCCCGTGGTTCCGCGGCCCAGATGAAGCAGCTCGCCGGGATGCGCGGCCTGATGGCCAAGCCGTCCGGTGAAATCATTGAAACGCCGATCATTTCCAACTTCAAGGAAGGCCTCAGCGTTCTCGAATACTTCAACTCCACGCATGGCGCGCGTAAGGGCCTCGCGGATACAGCGCTGAAAACCGCTAACTCCGGTTACCTGACCCGCCGTCTTGTTGATGTGGCGCAGGATTGCGTTGTCATCGAGGAGGATTGCGGTACGGAAAACGGCCTGACAGTGCGCGAGGTTGTCGAGGGCAGCGATATCATCTCGACGCTCAGCGACCGTCTGCTCGGCCGCACGGCAGCCGTGGATGTGATCAACCCGCAAACCGGCGAGGTTCTGGTGCCGGGCGGGGAAATGTTCGACGAGGCAAGCGCGCTTCTGGCGGAAAATGTCGGTGTCGAGCAGGTTCTGATCCGTTCGGTCCTGACCTGCGAAACCAAGGGCGGCATCTGCGCCAAATGCTATGGCCGTGATCTTGCCCGCGGAACGCCCGTCAATATCGGCGAGGCGGTCGGTGTTATCGCCGCGCAGTCCATCGGCGAGCCGGGAACGCAGCTCACCATGCGGACCTTCCATATCGGCGGAACGGCGCAGGTGGCGGAAATTTCCTCTGTCGAAGCCTCGCATGACGGCACCATCCGCATTGAAAACCGCAATGTGGTTGTCAACAGCAGCGGCTTCCCGATTGTCATGGGCCGAAACTCCGAACTGGTTCTGGTTGATGCGAACAATCGCGAACGGGCCCGCCACCGTGTTGCCTATGGAACGCGTCTCCTCGTCGATGAGGGCGCCGAAGTGAAGAAGGGCGACAAGCTGGCCCAGTGGGATCCGTTCACCACACCGGTGATCACCGAACTGGAAGGTAAGGTCAGCTATAAGGACCTTGTCGGCGGTGTCTCCATGGCCGAACAGGTGGATGAGGCGACCGGCATCACCCGGAAGATCGTTGTCGACTGGAAGTCGCAGCCCAAGGGCAGCGATTTGCGGCCCCGCATCACGCTGCGCGATGCAGAGGGGGAACTCCTCACCCTGCCGAGCGGTCATGAAGCCCGTTACTTCCTGCCGGTTGACGCCATTCTCTCGGTTGAGGACGGCGCCGATGTGCAGGCCGGTGACGTGCTGGCCCGTATTCCGCGTGAAGGCTCCAAGACGAAAGACATCACCGGTGGTCTGCCGCGGGTGGCGGAACTGTTCGAAGCTCGCCGTCCGAAGGATCACGCGATCATTGCGGAAGTCAGCGGCTTTGTCGAATTCGGCAAGGATTACAAGTCCAAGCGGCGGCTTTACATCCGTCCGGAGGATGAAAATCTGGAACCTGTCGAATATCTGATCCCGAAGGGCAAGCATCTGTCTGTCAATGAAGGCGATTTTGTCCGTGTCGGCGATTATCTGCTCGATGGCAATCCGGCGCCGCATGACATTCTGAAGGTCCTCGGGGTGGAGGCGCTCGCCAACTTCCTGATCAATGAAATTCAGGATGTCTATCGCCTGCAGGGCGTGAAGATCAACGACAAGCATATTGAAGTGATCTGCCGTCAGATGCTGCAGAAGATCGAGATCGAGAAATCGGGCGACAGCTACTTCCTGCTCGGTGAGCAGGTGGACAGCGAGGAGTTCGAGGCTCAGAACGAAAAGCTGGTCGCTGCTGGCAAGGCCCCGGCGGAAGGGAATCCTGTCTTGCTCGGTATCACGAAAGCGAGCCTGCAGACCAACTCCTTCATCTCTGCCGCCTCCTTCCAGGAAACGACACGGGTGCTGACGGAGGCATCGGTTGCGGGCAAGCAGGATATGCTGAGCGGGCTGAAGGAAAACGTCATTGTCGGCCGTCTGATCCCGGCGGGGACGGGCGCCCAGATGAACCGCCTGAAAATGCTGGCCGCCCGGCGCGACCGGGAAATTCAGGAAAGCTCTGCCTCTTCGGTAAATATGTTGGAACCGGAAGGAACCGGCGAAACCTCCGCGGCGGAATAAGGTCGAGAATCACCTCTACCGGGCGGCGGGCCGCAAAAGGGTAGAGGCAAGATGACGGGAAACGGCGCCTGTTGCAGGGCGCCGTTTTTCATATCGGGATTGGATAATTGTTTCATACCTTCGGATTTGCGCAATTTTATTCCCCGGAGCGTGGGAATCGCACGTCTGACGGTGCGTGTAACGGCTCATCAGCGCAGGGGCGGGAAGATTAACGAAAAGCCAATCTTTTCCTCTTGACTGCATGTAGCCTCACCCATATATTGCGCGCTCCTGACACTGGTCGTGTATCGAATATTCCGTGTGTCGTCGGGATTTTTTAAGAAAACACACGTGTTAAGTCTCTTCGGGTGGACGCAAAAAACCTGACCGCGAGCAGAGCCGCAACTGCACGCGGCTGTTCTATTTGCGGCAACGAATGATAGGAAGAAGAATGCCTACTATTAATCAGCTGATTAGAAACCCCCGCAAGGCGCCGGTTTCGCGTAATAAAGTGCCCGCCATGGAGGCGTGCCCGCAGAAACGTGGTGTCTGCACAAGAGTTTATACGACGACTCCGAAGAAGCCGAACTCGGCGCTTCGTAAGGTTGCCCGTGTCCGTCTGACCAATGGTTTCGAGGTTACAAGCTACATCCCCGGTGAAGGGCATAACCTGCAGGAACATTCCGTTGTTCTGATCCGCGGCGGCCGTGTGAAGGACTTGCCGGGCGTTCGTTACCACATCATTCGTGGTGTGCTGGATACTCAGGGTATTGCAAGTCGCCGTCAGCGTCGCTCCAAATATGGCGCGAAGAAGCCGAAATAAGGAATTAATTGAATGTCTCGTCGTCACGCCGCAGAAAAACGCGAAATTCTCCCTGACGCCAAGTATGGGGATGTTGTTCTGACCAAGTTCATGAACTCCCTCATGTATGACGGAAAGAAATCCACAGCCGAAGGCATCGTTTATGGCGCCTTCGATCTGATTGAAAAGAAAACGGGGAATAACCCTGTTGATGTCTTCCATGAAGCCCTCGACAAGATCAAGCCGGATATCGAGGTTCGCTCCCGCCGTGTGGGTGGTGCGACTTATCAGGTGCCGGTTGAAGTGCGGAGTGAGCGGGGGCAGGCCCTCGCTATTCGCTGGTTGATCATCAGCGCGCGCAAGCGGTCGGAAGTCACCATGGTTGACCGGCTGTCCGGCGAAATTCTCGACGCGTCCAATGACCGGGGCGGCGCCGTGAAGAAGCGGGAAGATACGCACAAGATGGCGGAGGCAAACCGCGCGTTTGCCCATTATCGCTGGTAATCGAATTTAACGACGCAAGCTAGAGCTTAGGATTTCCGACATGGCACGCAAAACGCCCATCGAAAAATACCGCAATATCGGGATTATGGCCCATATCGATGCCGGTAAGACAACAACGACAGAGCGCATTCTGTTTTACACCGGTGTGTCTCACAAGATTGGTGAGGTGCATGATGGTGCGGCAACCATGGACTGGATGGAGCAGGAGCAGGAGCGCGGAATCACCATTACCTCCGCCGCGACGACATGTTTCTGGAAAGACTATCGCATCAACATCATTGATACGCCCGGTCACGTGGACTTCACCATCGAGGTTGAGCGTTCCCTGCGTGTTCTTGACGGCGCGGTTGCGGTGTTTGATGGCGTTGCCGGTGTCGAGCCGCAGTCCGAAACCGTGTGGCGCCAGGCGGATAAATACCGCGTGCCGCGCATGTGCTTCGTCAACAAGATGGACCGTACGGGCGCGAATTTCTTCCGCTGCGTGGAGATGTTCAAAACCCGCCTGGGCGCCAAGCCGCTGGTAACCCAGCTGCCGATTGGCTCCGAAGCCGAATTTGAGGGCGTCGTCGATCTGATCAAGATGAAAGAGATCGTCTGGGCCGGTGACGAGATGGGTGCGCAGTTCGAATATCGCGATATCCGCGATGATCTTGCTGATCAGGCCGCCGAGTATCGTGAAGCGATGGTTGAGACCGCGATTGAAGTCGACGAGGCGGTTCTCGAGGCTTATCTTGAAGGAGAAGAGCCGAGTGAGGAAGCCCTTCTCCGCTGCATCCGCAAAGGAACGATTGAGGGTTCGTTCGTTCCGGTTCTGACGGGTACGGCCTTCAAGAACAAAGGCGTGCAGCCGCTTCTTGATGCGGTGATCAATTTCATGCCGTCTCCGACCGACATTGGCGGGACGCATGGCATTGACGTGAAAACCGAAAAGGACGTGATGCGCATGCCCTCCGACGAGGAGCCGTTTGCCGGTCTCGCCTTCAAGGTGATGTCCGACCCCTTCGTTGGATCGCTGACCTTCGTCCGTATCTACTCTGGTGTGCTGGAAGCGGGGACGCAGACGCTGAACTCCGTGAAGGGCAGCCGCGAGCGTGTTGGCCGTATGTTGCAGATGCATGCCAACAGCCGGGAAGATGTGAAAGAGGCGCGCGCCGGTGACATTGTCGCCATTGCAGGTCTGAAAGACACGACTACAGGCGATACGCTTTGTGATGCGGTGAAGCCGGTCATTCTGGAGCGTATGGAATTCCCCGAGCCGGTCATCGAGATCGCGGTCGAGCCGAAAACCAAAGGCGACCAGGAGAAAATGGGCATCGCTCTCAACCGTCTTGCCAAGGAGGATCCGTCCTTCCGCGTTGCTTCCGACATCGAAAGCGGCCAGACGATCATCAAGGGGATGGGCGAGCTGCATCTGGATATCATTGTGGACCGCATGCGCCGCGAATTTGGTGTTGAGGCCAACGTGGGTGCGCCGCAGGTGGCGTATCGCGAAAGCATCACGCAGAAAGCCGAGCTGGATTACACCCATAAGAAGCAGTCCGGTGGTTCGGGTCAGTTCGCGCGTATCAAAATCGTTGTCGAGCCGAGCGAGCCGGGCGAAGGCTTTGTTTTCGGGGATACCATTACCGGTGGCTCCGTTCCGAAGGAATATATTCCGGGCGTGGAAAAAGGCGTTCGCGACATTGTGGAAACCGGTGTTCTCGCAGGCTTCCCGATGATCGACGTGAAGGTGACCCTGATCGACGGCGCGTATCACGACGTGGACAGCTCGGTTATGGCCTTTGAAATTGCCGGCCGCGCCGCCATGCGGGAAATTGCGCGCAAGGCGGGTCTGCGCCTGCTGGAGCCGATGATGAAGGTCGAGATTGTCACGCCGGACGAATATATCGGCGACGTTATGGGCGATTTGAACAGCCGCCGCGGTCAGGTGACCGGGACGGAGCAGCGCGGCATTGCGCAGGTCGTCAACGCCATGGTGCCGCTGGCCAACATGTTTGGCTATGTGAACAACCTGCGCTCCCAGACACAGGGGCGCGCGACCTTTACCATGGTCTTCGACCATTATGAACCTGTGCCACAACACGTTTCAGACGAAGTTCTGGCGAAGTTGGCGTAACGGAACGAGCTGAGGCAGCCGGGAAAAACGGAGAAATAAAATGGCCAAAGAGAAATTTGATCGCAGTAAACCGCATGTAAACATTGGGACGA
>CAXASQ010000005.1:0-248599 GCA_963971675.1 uncultured Alphaproteobacteria bacterium
AACCCCGCCGCCCAGGCATCCCTTCTCATCAAAAACAACAATGTCAATCAGCAAATCTCGCCCAGAAAAAACCAGACAAAAAAACGCGGTCGAAATCCTCCTGACTACATCAGGCCATATCCGACTGCGTCGTTGCCCATCTTATATAGATACCCGGGCAACGCCGTCAACAGGTAATTTTACAAAAATATGAAGCTGGTATTATATCTTTAACGCGCCCTTAATACAACTTTTATCTAATAAGCAAATGACGATTGAGGCTATTGTAAAGCCTCCTTCGAATAACGACATCAGCGGGACACACAATCGGCATCGCCCCCGGGAATTTAACATCACGATGGAATTGAAAAAGATTTATCGCCCAAGACAGGACCGCGGACAGAACGACAGCCCGCCGGATCAGAATATCGTGACACGACCGAAAGTCGGGCTGGCGCTTGGCAGCGGCGTCGCCCGCGGCTGGGCCCATATCGGCGTACTTAAGCGGTTGGAGGCGGCCGACTTTCAGCCCGATTATGTCTGCGGCACTTCTATCGGCGCCCTGATCGGTGGCATGTATCTAGCCGGCAAGCTGGACGCCCTTGAAGAATGGGCGCGAGATCTTGGCAAATCCGGCCTTTTCCGACTGCTGGATATCCGCCTTTCCGGCGGCGGCTTGATTTCCGGCAACAAGCTTTTCACTTTGCTGGAGGACACTCTTGGCAATACGCGGATAGAAGATCTCCCCGTTCCCTTCGCCGCCGTAACCACCGAACTTGGCACCGGTCACGAAATATGGATCCGGGAGGGAAGCCTGGCCGAAGCGATTACGGCCTCCTATGCCCTGCCCGGCCTCTTTTCACCGCAGAAAATCCATGATCGCTGGCTGATTGATGGCGCATTGACCAATCCCGTCCCCGTCTCGGTCTGCCGCGCCCTTGGCGCACGGCTGGTTATTGCCGTCAATCTCAATGCGGATGTTTTCGGCATGACCAATATTGGCGACCCCGAATCAGCCTTCATGGCGGAAGAGGCGGGGAACGGCACCGCGCCTTACACGCGCGCACCACTCAATCTCATGAAACGGCGCTTTTTCGACAAATCGGGAACCGAGCCCAGCATTTTCGGCGTGATGATGTCTTCGCTGAACATCGTGCAAGACCGGCTCAGCCGTTCCCGCCTTGCCGGAGATCCGCCTGACATCACAATCGCGCCGCGCCTTGCACGATTCGGGTTGCTGGAATTTAACAGGGCGGCCGAGATGATCGCTGAAGGGGAAGACGCCGCCGACCGCTCCATGGATTTCCTGAAACAGGCCATGGATGTCCTTGCCTGAGAAAGATCAGCCGGTCGCGATATAATCGCGCAGCGCCGCCGCCTCCCGCTCCACCTCGTCAATACGGCTTTTCACCACATCCCCGATGGAAATGAAACCGGCCAGCCTGTCGTCATCGAGCACCGGGAGATGCCGTATTCGTTTCTCGGTCATCAGGGCCATGACCCGGTCGATGGAATCGGCCGGGCTGATGGTTACCAGATTCGTTGTCATCAGATCTCGCACCTGAAAATCAAGGCAGGCACCACCACTTTCGGCCAGAGCACGGACAATGTCCCGCTCCGAAAGCAATCCCTGCAACCGTCCCTCGCCATCCACCACAAGAACCGCGCCAATCCGCCGTTCCCCGAGAATCGATGCAACCGCCGAAATGCTGTCCGACGGCAAGACCGTAATAATATCGTTTCCCTTGACCTTCAGAATACCCGCTACATTCATTGCAATCCTCCTTTCACTGTCCAAAACGGTCGACAGCAAATTTCATATCATTCTAATATATAAATGGAGACAATAGAACTCAATTCAGGGATGCCGGAAGGCTCAGGGCATCGGAAAGGGGCTTTCCAGGCCGTCATCTTCCGATACGGCGCGAAGCGGCGGGCCGATAACGATGGTTACCTCCCCCTTGATTTTCTTATCGGCAAAGAGCGTTGCCAGCTCATCAAGCGGTCCGCGATGAATATTCTCGAATTTTTTGGTCAGCTCGATACAGACGGCCGCCTCCCGCACTCCCAGCACTTCTGCGGCGACTTCCAGAATTTTGCCTACCCGAAAGGGGGATTCGAAAAAGACAAGCGCCGAGGGAATGTCGGCAAAAGCGGCGAAGAGTTTTCGCTGCCGCCCCGGCCGACGCGGCAAAAATCCCAGAAAGGTAAAGGCCGGAACAGGAAGGCCCGATACCATAAGGGCCGTGATGACCGCGCTCGGTCCCGGCAGGGCCACTACGTCATAGCCAGCCTCAATCACCGCAGCGGCAGCGCGCTGCCCCGGATCGCTGATACCCGGGGCGCCCGCATCCGTGGTAATGCCGACAGACTTCCCATCGCGCAGCAGCGAGAGGATACGTCCGACAGCCCGATCTTCGTTATGGGCGTGGCAGGCAAAGATGACCGGCGGACTTGTGAGAGAGTGCCGTTCGAAAATCTTGCGGGTGTGCCGGGTATCCTCACAGGCCAGCGCGTCCACAGACTGCAAAATCCTGAGGGTTCGAAGAGAAATGTCTTCCAGATTACCGATCGGGGTCGGGATAAGGTATAACGCCGGGCCGGCGTGATCGTCGTCTGCGTCTGTCGTCATGGCGTCCGACTAACCATATTCCGCCCTGCAGCGCAACGCCCTTCCATCTTCATTGCCAGAAAGACGGAAAAACCTGCTGCCTCAGCCACTGGCTGATCGGGGCCTGATCTGTGGCGACATGCCAGTAGAGATGAAGATCAAGATTGGGCACTTCAATCGGCAAGGGAAAGATACGGCAATCATACATACCGGTAAGCTGCAGTGGCGCGGTCACCGCCAAATCCACCGCGTCTATCATATGAAATGCCGCCTGATAATGCTGAAGGCGCACAGTGATCTGTCGGGAAAGGCCGAGACGTTCCAGCTCGATATCAACCAGACCCCCGCCCCGCGAGCGGGAGGAAACATGAATATGCGTCATGCCGAGATAGTCATCGAGCGAAATTTGCTTGCGACCCGCAAGAGGATGCCGCCGCCCGACGGCACAGACATTGGCATCGGATACCAACTTGCAATGCCGGAGCTGGGAATTGGCGAGCAGAGGAATATCCAACGCAAAATCAATCTCCCCAAGGGACAGGCGCCGCGCAATGGATTGCCGCGGAACATGAAGGGCCTGCACCTTCATTTGCGGCGCAAGATGCGAAAGTTTTTCAAGCAACCGGGGCAGCAGGATCGTCTCCCCCACATCACCGACGGCGATCCGGATTGTCTTGTCACAGGTGAGCGGATCAAACTCTGCATCGGCATCAATACCCGCCTGCAACAGGCGCAAGGCCTGCCTGACCGGACCGATCATCCGTTGCGCCATCGGTGTCGGGTTCATCCGCTTGCCCGCATGGACAAAAAGCGGGTCATCCAGCCGGTCGCGCAGACGCGCCAGCGCATTGCTGACCGCCGGTTGGGTCACATTCAGCGTCCGCGCGGCAAGGGTGAGGTTTCCGTGGGTGTATATTGCCTCAAAGGTCAGGAAAAGGTTGAGATCTAGCTGATTGATCTGCATCGCATGTCTATAATAGTTATGAATAATGAATTATCATACAAATAAATTTCAATGATTTTAAACTTGCCTTTATCTTGTCGACAGACCATTCAATTTTCAAGAGGGACCAAGAAAATGGACTTCACCTTCACCGAAAAAACCGCCGAACTGGCCGCACGCCTTGAAAGCTTCATGGAAGCACATGTGTATCCTGCGGAAAAAGAATATCACGATTATGTGGAAAAATCCGCTAACCGATGGACTATCCCGCTCATCATGGAAGAGCTGAAGAAAAAAGCCCGGTCGGAAGGCTTGTGGAATCTGTTCCTTGCCGAATTTGAAGATTATGGCGCCGGACTGAGCAATCTGGAATACGCCCCGCTCGCCGAAATTATGGGCCGCTCCCCGATCGGGCCGGAGGTTTTCAACTGTAACGCACCCGATACCGGCAATATGGAGCTGCTGGCCCGCTATGGCACGCAAGCCCAGCGGGATGAATGGCTGGTGCCGCTGCTGAATGGCGAAATCCGCTCCGCCTTCGCCATGACAGAGCCCGCCGTCGCCTCCTCCGATGCGACAAATGTCCAATGCACAATCCGGCGCGAAGGCGATGAATATATCATCAACGGACATAAATGGTGGACTACGGGTGCGCCGGACCCGCGCTGCAAGATCCTGATCGTCATGGGCAAGACGGACCCCGATGCGCCGCGCCATGCCCAGCAATCGCAGATCCTCGTTCCGATCGGGACAAAGGGCGTCAATATCAAGCGGCCGCTGAAGGTTTTCGGCTCCGACGATGCGCCGCATGGCCATGCCGAGATCATCTTCGATAATGTGCGGGTTCCTGCCGCCAACTTGATCGGCAATGAAGGCGATGGTTTTGCCATTGCGCAAGGCCGCCTTGGCCCCGGCCGTATCCACCATTGCATGCGGCTGATCGGCTGCGCGCAGCGGGCGCTTGAACTGATGTGCAAGCGGGCCGACAGCCGCGTTGCCTTTGGCAAGAAGCTGAGCGAGCAAGGCTCGGTGCGTGAGGATATCGCCAAATCCATCTGCGAGATCGAGCAGGCGCGCCTCCTCACCCTGAAAGCGGCGGCGAAAATGGACGCAGTCTCCTACAAGGAAGCCCGCGACCTGATCGCCATGATCAAGATCATTGCCCCGACCATGGCGCAAACGGTGATTGACCGGGCCATCCAGATCCATGGCGCCATGGGCCTGTCGCAGGACACCTTCCTCGCTGAAGCCTTCGCCTATGCCCGGACCGTCCGTCTTGCCGACGGCCCGGATCAGGTACATATGGCATCCCTTGGCAAGCAGATTGTCCGCCGTTATGCCGAATGATAAACAGATAGATAATACGGAACCGGAGGGTCTTGCGAAACCCTCCGACTTTCTTCCGCTCCTGCCCTTTGTAATGACTTTCGGGGTTCGCCTGATGGATGAGCGACCGGGCGAAGTGACCGTGGAAATGCCGTTTCAGAAGGCATTTTCAACGCCGCCCGACCTGTTTCCGGCCTCCATGGTCGGCGCCATCGGCGATATTGCGGCGGTCAGCGCCTGCCTCAGTATGCTGCCCGCAGGATGGGCCTGCGCCACACTCGACTATACCGTGAAGATGACCGGCCCGGCCCGCGGTGAGAAGCTGCGCGCCCGTGGCCGCGTTCTGCAAAATGGCCGCACGCTCTCCGTCGGAGCAGCCGATATCTTTGCCGTCACGGGAAATGAGGAAAAGCTGTGCGGGTCGGTTCTTGCGTCAACCCGCAACCACCGGCTTTAACGTATCAGGCAGCCGACCGACGCCGGACGAGGAAGCGCTGCTCCCCTTCCATCACCAGCTCACGCCGCTGGTTATGGATGGTGGATTTCACCGTCACCACCCCCGTTGACCGCTGCTCTTTAAGATCGGTGATGACAAGCTCCGGATAGACCGTATCGCCGCAATAAACCGGACCCAGGAATTTGGACGACTGGTCGATAAAGGCGACCATCGCCTCGCCCAGCACATGCGGGAAAAGCCCCGCCCCTGGCGCCGACTGGATTAGCACCTGAAAGCCATGGGCGAGCAATTCGGGATGTCCCTGCGCCTTGCAATATTCCACATCATAATGGATCGGATGATTGTCGCCGGACGCCAATTGGAAGGCCGCGAAATTCGCATCCCGCAACGTGCGCGACGGAATGTAAAAGCGCTGGCCAACGGTCAGATCCTCGAAATAGCTGGCCTCGCCAAACTTATGATTTTCCGGGTTAAATTGACTATCGCTCATCGCAGTGCCTCGCTTGCTGTTAAGGTCTTGTTATTTATCCGCACTGTATTTACAGACGGTGGTCCGCTATATTTATAGCCCCTACCATTGTAACGCAAGGAGTTAGGCATGAAAGGTGATAACGCCATTATCAGGCACCTCAATGTCATCTTGAAAAACGAGCTCACGGCCATCAACCAGTATTTCCTGCATGCCCGCATGCTGGAGGACTGGGGGATGACGGAACTCGGGGAGAAGGAGTATCACGAATCGATTGACGAGATGAAACATGCGGACAAGCTGATCAAGCGCGTCCTGTTTCTGGAGGGGCTGCCAAATCTTCAGGATCTCGGCAAGCTCATGATCGGCGAGGACGTCAAGGAGATTCTCGAATGTGATCTCAAGATGGAGCGGTCCGGTCATGCCGATCTGAAGGCGGCGATCAAGGAATGCGAGGAGAAACAGGATTATATCTCCCGCGGCCTGCTGATGGACATACTCGATTCGGAGGAAGAGCATATCGACTGGCTGGAAACCCAGCTTGGCCTGATCGAAAAGATGGGGCTTCAGAATTATGTTCAGTCCCAAAGTTCCTGAACGGGTGCTAAAACCATAAAAACTGAAAGGCGCGCCTTCAACGCTATTGACAATTATTCGCATAAAAGATAGTTTTTTCGGAATGATTGGCATTTTTAGAAGTGAGCAAGCGTTGAATGTATATCTGCCTTTGTAACGGTTTCACGGATCGCGACGTCAAAAGCGCAGTTGCTTCAGGCGCCCAGCGAATTGCCAACGTCTATGAAACTTTAGGCGCGGCCCCGCAATGCGCCAAATGCAGCGTTCATATTCGCGATATCATCCGCGAATCTGCCGGCAATGGACTGACCGCCGGTATCCGGCGCTAATCCTGCCCGGAAGGGCCATCTTTCTAAAATATCGGAAATCGGAAAAGAAATTACCCTCACCCCAAAGGGGCGAGGGATAGTTTCGTTATATGGCCTTCTTATTGATTTCAGCCCTGGCCTGGGCATATTCTTCTTTCAAGCGATCCACATATTCCTGCACGCTTGTGACAGTCTTGACGCTGCCTATTCCCTGCCCGGAACCCCAGATATCCTTCCAGGCTTTGGATTTTCCGGTCCCGCCGCTGCCGAAATTCATCCGGCTCTTGTCTGAGCTCGGCAGGTTCTCCGGATCCAGTCCGGCTCTTACGATGCTCGGACGCAGATAGTTTCCGTGAACGCCGGTAAATGTACTCGTATAGTGAATATCCTCACCGGTGCTTTCCACGATCATCTTCTTATAATCTTCGACGGCGTTCGCCTCCTGCGTTGCAATGAAGGCGCTGCCGATATAGGCAAGGTCGGCGCCAATCGCCTGCGCCGCCAGAATGGCGCGGCCGTTGGCAATCGCACCCGATAGCGCGAGCGGGCCATCGAAAAACTGCCGCACCTCGGAGACCAGTGCAAAGGGGCTCAGTCGTCCGGCATGGCCGCCCGCGCCCGCACAGACCAAAATCAGACCATCCACCCCGACTTCCAGCGCCTTCTCCGCATGACGGATCGTTGTCACGTCATGCAGGATAATGCCGCCATAGGAATGGATTTCATCGACAATCTCGGTCGGGGCCCGAAGGCTTGAAATAATGACCGGCACCTTATGCTTCACGCAGAGCGCGACGTCCTCATCCAGGCGGGAGTTTGATGAATGAACGATCTGGTTAACCGCATACGGTGCGACCTTCTTATCCGGGTTCGCTGTCGCGTAAGCGGCGGTTTCTGTTTTTATTTGATCAAGCCATTCATCCAGCTGGGAAACGGGACGAGCATTCAGTGCCGGGAAAGAACCGACAATGCCTGACTTGCATTGTGCCGCAACCAGTTCAGGCCCGGACACAATAAACATCGGAGATGCGATAACCGGAAGAGACAAACGCCCTTCCAGAACGGTCGGCATTGACATTCGGAGGCTAACTCCCGCAATATTCAGAAAATTTTAGCCAGGCCCGGATCTTCCGCCCAGTTACCTAGCTTGGCTAGTTTATTAGCAGGAAAATCCAAAGATGACAAATTGTCATTTTTGACAAAATTTCATTTATTTTCTTCGCATCTGCAGCATTATTGCGAAAATTCCTTAAAAAACAGAATATTATTACTTTCGGGTGAATTGAAAAAAAAATTTACACCTATACAACTTCAGTCTGATGAGACCGTATAAATGGCCATTAAGGGGCATATTAACCAACTTTGATTCTAAAATCGCGTGCGACTCACCTGAAATATCCGGGAAAATCGCTATCAGGCAAATCCTTCCCCCTAACTGAGCAGTTCTTACCCTCCTGAATTTTTGCACCGCACAATCTGGCAAGCTCTCCCGGCCGCAAACCGGCTGAAAAGCTATCCCTTCTGCTGATTGTCATTCTGGCACGAAGGCTGCATAGCCCATTCGGAGATTTTCACAGACTGGAGATTGCCGTGTTGCATGCAGAAATATTGGACCAGAGCGTTGCAAGCCAATTTGAAAAACGTGAAGCGTTCCGAATTTCAAAACCGATTCTGAGCGTTGAGATCGACGGGGAGCGTTTCTCAACCGAAAACTGGTCGCTGGATGGATTACTTCTGAACGGGCTACCGGAAAATATCGACCTGGAGGTGCCTGTTACCGGCCTCATGGGACCTGTCGGCACCGCCGAAATGTGCCGTTTCGGAGGCAGAATCGTTCGGTTGGATCATGCTGGCATGACAACGGCCATCGAACTCGATGAGAAAAGTGCCGATGTCGCCGCGCTATTGCCCCTGTGGGTGTTGAAATATGGCGCCCGCTGAAGTCGTAACTCTTGCTTGACAATTCGGGTGTTTGATTCCTAATCTTTTTTCAGACGTTGGGAAACCGGCGTTCCTCGATTATTCTGACGGGAGAGACCGGCCCGCCGGCGCCGAAGGAGCAACCGCCCCGGAAACTCTCAGGCCCAAGCACCGTCCGAAATGAGGACTCTGGAGAGAATGACGCGCCCCGCGCGGCATCACCGAAGAGGTAAACCGGAAATCCGGCATAATCTTTCAGGTACCCGGACAGAGGGGGCATCCAATTCACGCATCGCATGAGATGCAAAAGGAAGAAGGATGCCCAGAATGCCAGACAGAGACCAGCCTCCGCCCGGAAAGACGCCCACCTCCCCCTCCCCCGGGACGGGCGTAACATCCCAGATGGATATCAATATCAGCGTGACCGACCTCTATACCATCGGCATCGGGCCATCCAGCTCGCATACCGTCGGACCGATGCGAGCTGCCCGGCGGTTTGTCGATCATCTGGAAGCGCATGACAGGCTCGCCGCCACAGCGCACATCCGCATCGAACTTTACGGCTCCCTTGCTCTCACCGGGCGCGGACATGCGACGGACATTGCCATTCTTCTCGGCCTGCAAGGCAAACGACCCTCCACCATCGACCCCGACACTGTGCCTACTCTGATATCGAAAATACGAGACAGCGGAAAGATTGCCCTTAATGGAAAGTATGAGATTGCGTTTCATGAAATCGAATCCCTACTTTTCCTGAAAAACCGGATCCTGCCCGAACATGCCAACGGCATGCGCTTTATGGCCTTCGACAAAATGGATAGGCAGATATTGTCGAAAGATTATTTTTCCGTTGGCGGGGGATATGTTGTCTCCCATGATGAAGGAGACCGCGCGGAAACACGGGGCCATAATATCATCCTTCCCTACCCCTTCACATCGGCCGATGAACTGCTGACGATGGGTCGGGATCACGGCCTGAGCATCGCGGAAATCATGCTCGCCAACGAAAGCGCCTGGCGGTCAGAAACCGAAACCATCGCCTTTCTCGATGAAGTGAGTGACGCCATGATGGACAGCATCAGGCGCGGATGCCAGACGGAAGGAGTTCTGCCCGGCGGACTGAAAGTAAAACGGCGGGCCCATGCGCTTTACCGGGAATTGATGGATAACCCGGAACGCGCCTCGCGCGATCCGCTCACCGTTCTTGACTGGGTCAATCTGTATGCACTGGCGGTCAATGAAGAGAATGCCGCGGGCGGACGTGTCGTGACCGCCCCCACAAATGGCGCAGCCGGGGTCATTCCCGCCGTCCTCAAATATTACCAGAGATTTTGCCCGAGCGTCACCAAAGACGGCAGCCGCAATTTCCTGCTGACCGCGGCAGCGATCGGCTCCATATATAAGAAACGCGCCTCCATTTCAGCGGCGGAAATGGGGTGTCAGGGCGAGGTAGGCGTTGCCTGCTCCATGGCGGCGGGGGCGCTCACCGCCGTGCTGGGCGGCAGCAACGAGCAGGTGGAGAATGCCGCCGAAATCGGTATGGAACATAATCTCGGCCTGACCTGCGATCCCATCGGCGGACTGGTGCAAATCCCCTGTATCGAACGCAATACCATGGGGGCCATGAAAGCCATTAATGCCTGCCGGCTCGCCCTCTCCGGTGATGGGCAGCATGTCGTCTCACTGGATGAGGTGATTGAAACCATGCGCCAGACCGGCATGGACATGCTTAGTAAATATAAGGAGACATCGCAGGGCGGCCTTGCCGTCAATGTGGTCGAATGCTGACGCGCGGCGGGACCGCTTATCCCTCTTTTGTTAGCACCTTTTGAATATGGAGCGGCAGGGCAAACGCCGCCTGATGCACTTCCGGTGTGTAATAGTCTGTCGTGATCCCGGCGTCCACATATCTCGCCGCAAGGGCCGCCAGCCCGATCTTGCGCAAATCCACATCATCCGTGGCCCAGCCATAAGCCATGACGCCGCCCACATAACTTGGGATCGCGGCGAGATAGAAGCTCACATCCTTGAAATGCCGCCCGAGCCGATCATAACTTGTGCGGAGCTCCGCTTCCTGCACGAAGGGAACGCCATTCTGCGTAATGATCACCCCGCCCGGCGTCAGGCAGGATTTGCAGTCGGCATAAAATTCTTCCGTATAGAGAACCTCTCCGGGACCATGGGGGTCTGTGCTGTCTATAATAATGACATCCCACCGTTCGCCCGCCTCTTTCACGAATTTGCAGCCATCGGCAATCACCAGATTAAAACGGGGATCATCGAACGCCCCGCCGGAGACGGAAGGCATATATTTCTTACTCAGCTCGACCACCGTTCGGTCAATATCCACCATGGTTACAGCAATATCGCTATACTTCATGAGTTGCCGTGCCGCGCCGCCATCCCCGCCCCCGATGATCAGCGCCCGCCGTGCCCGGCCGTGGGCGAGCATCGGCACATGCACGAACATTTCATGATAGATGAACTCATCTTTTTCGGTGGTCTGGACCGACCCGTCGAGCGACATCACCCGACCGAAGTTTTTATTCTCAAAAATCATCAGGTCCTGCAGATCGGTCTGCTCCCGATAGAGCACCTTGTCGACACTGAGCGCCAGATTGACGCCTGAATGCAGGCCCTCATCAAACAGTTCCATCAACTGACGATACCCCGCTTGATTTCATTGAGATGGAGTGTCTCCGGCCGGAAGGCGTCCTGCAGCACCTTGACTGCCTTGTAGGGATCGGCGCGTCCGCACATGAAGATATCGAGCGCCATATAGCCCCGCTCCGGCCAGCTGTGGAAACTGACATGGCTTTCCGCGAGCACGGCAACGCCGGACAGGCCGTCCGGCTCAAAGGCATGAATATGAAAATGCAGGAGTGTTGCCCCCGCCGCATCAATGGCCTTGACAAGGGACGCCTCAATCAGCTCCGGGTCGTTGAACCCTTCCCCGCCCCATAAATCAATAATCAGATGCGTCCCGGCAAACGTCATCCCATCCTTATGGATAAAGTAATCAAGCCGGTCTTCTTCCGCCGCCTCTGGCGTGATTATCTTTCCGTCATCCTCGAGCATTTCTCCCGCGAATGCCTCCTTTATATCATACCACAAGGTGCCGCGTTATCGCCGAGATGCTTTTCAAGCGCAAGGGAAAAATTGAGCATTTTCTTGTGTTTTCGGAAGATCATGCCACATGATATTTACATCGATACACCGCGCCTGCCCCGGGAGCCACAGGATGACCCTTGAGCTTTTCAATTATCCCTACAGCGTTTACGGGCGCATCGTGCGGATTGTCCTTGATGAAAAGAAGCTTTCCTATGATGTGCGGGAGATCAACCCTTTCGCCGCGGATATGCCCGAAAGTTACCGCGCCATCCATCCGTTTGCGCGGGTACCAGCCCTTCGCCATGATGAGTTTACTCTCTATGAGACATCCGCCATCACCGCCTATCTTGACGAGAGATTCGAGCCGCCTTCTCTTCAGCCCGCGACATCCGATGGACGTGGGCGGATGCGACAGATCATCGCGATTGCCGATAATTATGCCTATATCCCGCTTGTCCGGCAGGTTTTTTCCCACCGCGTTTTTCGCCCCGCCTTTGGCGAAACGGCGGATGAGGCGGAAGTAAGGGCCGGACTTGACGCCGCTCCCCGCATCCTTCGGGCGCTTGATGATCTTGTCACGGCGGATGCCTATGCAACAGGCCCCATTTTCTCCCTTGCCGATGCCCATCTCGGCGCGATGATGGATTATTTTACGATGGCGCAGGAAGGGGCGGAAATGCTGACCCGTTACCCGAACCTCAACGGCTGGTGGGCGCGGATAAAGTCCCGTCCGTCTCTGCTGTTGACGCGGCCGGAGTTGAAATCACGCCTCACGCCGGATAATAACAGTCCGCATTTATAGCAAGGAAAGACCCATGCGCCATATCAAACCTGCCGATTTTACTGGGCAAAAGGCCTGGGATGCCGTTGACATTGAAAAAATCGAAAATGCCACCGTTCGGCTACACTGGACGGACCAGCCCTATATCTGGCACGTCAATGACGGGGCCGAGGTGTTTGTCCTGCTGAGCGGACTGGTTGATATGCATATAAGAGAGGACAGCGGCGAGAGAATCATCCGTCTTGAGCCCGGCGATATCTTTCACGCCGAAACAGGCGACGAACATAAAGCCGTTCCCCTCACGCCATCCCGCATCCTTGTTATCGAGAAAGAGGGCAGCATCTGAAGGGCGGCGGCATTCAGCCCCGTAATTCTACATATTCATAATCAACGGGCATGTTGTTGATGCCCCGATCCGGCGCGGCGATCCACCCGGCCATCTTTCCCGGCTCAATCACCTGCTGCATCAGGCTATGGATAAAGCGTCGATCCTCCTCTGAGGGCAGAAATTCATCATGACGGCGGGATAATTCTTCGGCGGAAATGACATCTCCTGCCGGCGTTGTCGGAATCCCGGCCCAGGCGCCGATGGCGCGGCGAAAGCGCGGGGAGGGAAGCCTAATCTCGAAATCAAATCCCGCCTTCGCGATCATCCGGTTCCAGCGCGTGACGCCGACCATGCAATCCCGGATATAGGCTTTGCGTACCTGATCGTTGATAGCGCTTCTGACCGCCACTTCTTCCATGCGAATGCCGCCTATCCCATCGGGCGTTTCGATTTCCAGCATGGTATCGCGAGCGACATGATCCTCATAACTACGCTCGTCCGGGCGGCCCTTGATGCCGTTGGCAAAGGTGATCGCCGCATTCGAGGAGACTTCCGCCCCGAACAGATCCATACAGGAGGAGAACCAGAAATTGATGTATCGTTGCAATGTCGGCAGGTCGATCACGCCCGCCTTTCTGAGGGTCTCCGGGTCATCCGTTTTAAGTTCGGTCATCAGGGCAAGTGTCCGCTTGATAATGCGACTGATCCCCGTCTCCCCCACATACATATGATGCGCCTCCTCTGTCAGCATGAACTGGCAGGTGCGGGCGAGCGGATCAAAGGAAGATTCGGCGAGACATTTAAGCTGATACTTTCCATCCCGGTCCGTGAAATAGGTAAACATGAAAAAGGACAGCCATTCGTCAATCGGCTCGTTGAACGTGCCGAGAATGCGCGGGTTATCCTCGCTGCCCGAATGGCGCATCAGAAGATCTTCCGCCTCCTCCCGGCCATCGCGCCCGAAATAGGCGTGCAGCAGATAGACCATGGCCCAGAGATGCCGCCCCTCTTCCACATTGACCTGAAAGAGATTACGCAAATCAAAGAGAGAGGGACATGTCTGGCCCAGCAGCCGCTGCTGCTCGACCGAGGCGGGCTCCGTATCGCCTTGCGTTACGATAAGACGGCGGAGGATCGACCGATATTCCCCCGGCACCTGCTGCCAGACAGGTTTGCCGAAATCATCGCCGAAGCCGATGGTGCGGTCCTTTTCCTGATCAGCCAGGAAAATCCCCCATCGGTAATCCGGCATCTTGACCGCACCGAATGTCGCCCAACCCTTCGCATCCACCGAGGTTGCGGTGCGTAGGTAGACATCGCTGGTCTGAAAACCTTCTGGCCCCAGTTCCCGCCACCAGTCCAGAAAGCGCGGCTGCCAATGTTCCAATGCCCGCTGCAGACGGCGGTCGTTCCCAAGGTCGACATTATTGGGGATACGCTCCTGATAGTTGATCGCCATGACTATACCCTCCTTCTGTCGAATTCCGCCTTGCTGCCACTTCCGAACAGCTTGAGTGCGCCCTTTTCGCCAACCGCGTTGGGACGGTTGAATATCCAGTTCTGCCAGGCTGACAAGCGCCCGAATATCTTTGTTGCCGCCGTTTCCGTTCCGCCAAAGCGAAGGTTCGCTTCCAGCCCCGTCAGCGCATCCGGCGACAGGCTGGCCCGCTCCTCGATCAGAAGGCGGATTTCATCCCCCCAGTCGATATCATCGGGGATAAAGGTGACGAGCCCCTTCTCCTCCGCCTCTACGGCCCCTATTTCGACCCCCACCTGCTGACGCAGGGTGTTAAGCAAAACCTCATCCTCATAAAAACGGCGGGACAGGCGCGTTTTTCCATTCACGGATTCAAACGGCCCAAAATTCAAAGGGCTAAGCGCAATATGTGGCGGCGCGCCCGCTTCGTCCGGCAGATCGAGCATATAGATTCGGTCCGCCGCCAGCGCGAGTTCATAGAGGGTGCCGACAAAACAGGAATCTTCTTCGACAAGCGCGAACAGACTGCGCGAGGAGACATCGAGACGCGCCAACGTCCGGCGCAGCATTCCAATCACCTCCTTGACGAACCAGTCATCCGCATGCCCGGCAAGCAGCGCATCCATCTTCAGAACCGGGTCAACCTCCCCTTCCGTCTTGAGCAGGATCGTGCCGATATCCTCATTATTTGTCCGCAGCATCAGGATGGCATCATCCAGCTCCCGCGCCATGGCGAGCGGCCACCAGCCCGCTCCGGCGGCATGAATATCATGAAGGGTTTCAGGTATTTCTCCCGTTGGGCCCCGCACCATCAAAACGGCATATCCCTCCTCTTCATGCAGCGAAACATCCACATAACGGTAGTGGTAACCAAAGTCATCTATTTCCCGATCCAGAGGAGTGAGTGAAATGCCTGTCGCCTGCGTGGGGCGGGCGCTGGTTGCCGCCAGTTCCCGCGCCCGCTCGGCGACACGTTCATCGAATGAATTGCGCGGCACCACCTCATCCACCAGATGCCAGTCTTTTGCCCGCTCTCCGCGTACGCCATCGGGATTGGTGCAGAATACATCCGCAAGATCATGGCGGACTCTCCGCTTGTCGGTCAGGCGGGTCAGTCCGCCTGTGCCCGGCAGCACGCCGAGAAGCGGCACTTCGGGAAGGCTCACCGCGCTGGACCGATCGTCAATCAGGATGATCTCGTCACAGGCAAGAGCAAGCTCATATCCACCGCCCGCTGTTGTCCCGTTGCAGGCGGCAAGGAAGCGCAAACCGGAAAAACGGCTGCTGTCCTCCATGCTGTTGCGGGTCTCATTGGTGAATTTGCAGAAATTTACCTTCCAGCCATGGGAGGACGTGCCCAGCATATATATATTGGCGCCGGCGCAGAACATCCGGTCCAGCCCGCTTGTAATGATGACCGTACGGACCTTGGGATGTTCAAAGCGGATACGCTGCAATGCATCGTTCAGCTCGATGTCAACGCCCAGATCGTATGAGTTAAGCTTGAGCTGATAGCCGGGCACAAGCCCCCCGTCTTCATCCACACTCAAGGTCAGCGTTGCAATGTCTTCCTCGACATCAAGACGCCAATGGCGATATGTGTCCGGGTGCCGGTCATAGGTTATCATGGCTCGGGTCCTATTTTCACTATACCAGAAAGAACTAAAGTGCACTTTAATGCATGTCAAGCGAATTACCGCGCAGTTGATGCCAGCAACTCCTGCGCCACGCCTGTCAGGCGATCAAGGCTGGCCTCCACCGTTCGCCCGGATGTGTCGCAGAAGGCGTCCGCCCTGCTGTAAAGGGACGTGCGGGCAGCCAGTATCTGCTTGAGGTCGGCCATTGCCTCCCGGTTTCCGGCCATCGGCCGCATATCACCCTGCGCCACAACGCGCGCCATATGTTCCTCCGGCCTTGCCTGCAGCCAGATGACGTGCGTGCGCCGCAGAAGAAGCGATAAAGTCTCTTCATCGGCGACAATGCTCCCGCCGGTCGCGATCACGACACGATCCTCTCTTGCGATAATTTCAGCCAGACAGCGTCGCTCCAGTCGCCGGAAGGACGGCTGTCCGCCAAGCGAGAAAATTTCATCAAGGCCCGCCCCGAAAGCCTTTTCTATCCGTCGGTTCAGCTCGACAAATCCGAAGCCGAGCCGTTCTGCAAGCAGAGGCCCGAGTGTGGATTTACCCGCCCCCCGCAGCCCGATCAGAGACACCCGGCAACCCTTGTCCGCTCCCTTTTCGCCCGCGAAACGCTCTTTCAGCTCCACCGCCAGATGCGCAAGGCTCTCCGGCGACAACCCTCTGGCCAGCGCCAAAATTTCGCGACAGACCGGATTGCTCTCCTCCCCCGCGATCAGATCATGCAACGGCATGTCCATGGCGCCCGCGATATCCCGCAGAACCAGCAGGGAGGCATTGCCCTCTCCCGTTTCCAGCTTGGCCAGATATCGCTCCGATACGCCCGAATCACGTGCGAGAATTTTCCGGGTCATTCCGCGCTGCGCCCGCGCCGCCCGCACAGCCGCGCCGACCACCCCCAGAAAGCCGTCAGCGTCACCCGCCTCTTTTCGTACTCTTTCAATCCCTGACCGGCTCATCTATACTTTTCCCGCTCCAATCAATTTATCACTGGACAAAATGCATTATATTTCCTATTCCGGCAAGTGAATAGTATTTTCGGAGAGAACCCGTTTGACCGATCAGATCAAAATCCTTGTCAGCACCATGACAGGAACCGCGGAGCTGGTGGCGGAAGAAATCGCGGAAACCCTGAACAGCAAGGGAATGGGAGCTGAAATCCTGCTGACAGATAATATCGACGCCGCGGTGCTGCAAAAAGGCGCGACCTATATCATCTGCACTTCGACCTATGGGCAGGGGGATGTGCCCGATAATGGGCAGGCTTTTCTCGATCATCTGGACAGTCTCGGCCCTGATCTGGCGGGGCTGCACTATGGCATTTTCGCCCTCGGCGATATCAGTTATCATCAAACATTCTGCAATGCAGGGAACCTGTTCGATGCAGCCTTGGGAAAATTCGGCGCAACGCGCATTGGCGAAATCAAGCGCCATGACGCCTCCACCGGCGAACTGCCAGAAGATATGGCCGGCGAATGGGCGGAGGCATGGCTGGAAGAGCTGAAGGAACTGCAGTAAAACAGGGCTGCTCATTGAATAGGAATTTGACCGGACAGACATATTCCGCTTAACAGCAAATACAGTGGCGGCAGGTCAGTCAGCATGGGGAGGATGCGATGACTATGAGCAAGGAGAGCGGCGACTATTTCAATGCCGCAGTCGATCTAATTGATCATAATCTAGCCGCAGGCCGCGGCGGGAAAACGGCCTATGTCGACAGCATGGGCCCGCACAGCTATCAGGAACTCAGCGATCAGGTTAACAGAGCGGCCAATGCCCTGACGCAGATTGGTCTCAAGGCAGAGCAACGGGTTATTCTGTGTCTCAACGATACATTTGATTTTCCGATCTGCTTTCTGGGCGCCATCAAGGCGGGGATTGTCCCCGTGCCCGTTAATACCCGCCTGACCCCCAAGGAATATGC
The DNA here is from genome assembly GCA_963971675.1 of uncultured Alphaproteobacteria bacterium. Lineage (GTDB taxonomy): Bacteria > Pseudomonadota > Alphaproteobacteria > Sneathiellales > Sneathiellaceae > Sneathiella. The sequence continues at coordinate 17,851 of CAXASQ010000005.1, forward strand.
TTTTATCCTGCAAGACAGCCGTGCCGCGGCCCTGATTGTCTCCCACGCCCTTCTTCCCGCCTTTGGGCCTCACCTAAAGGGTCATCCGAACCTTGCAACGGTTATGGTTTCCGGCGGACCTGAGGGCGGGGACCATCAGGCCCTTGCTTCCCTGCTGAAAGAGCAGTCGGCCGATTTCACTGCGGCCCACACAACCCGCGATGATATGTGTTTCTGGCTCTATACCTCCGGCACCACCGGGATGCCCAAAGGCACCGTGCATCTGCATGGCAATCTGCGCGCCACCGCTGATTTTTATGCCAGGGATACGATCGCCGTCCGGGAAAATGACATCATGTTCTCCGCCGCCAAGCTGTTTTTCGCCTACGGCCTCGGCAATGGCCTGACCTTTCCCCTCTCGGTCGGGGCGACAACCATCCTGCTGGAAGGTCCGCCAACAGCGGAAGAAGTCAGCAGAATTCTGAAAACGCAGGCCCCGACAATTTTCTATGGCGTGCCGACGCTATTCGGAATGCTGCTCGCAAGCGGGCTGTTGCCAAAGCCGGGGGAGCATTCGCTCCGCTTCTGCACCTCTGCCGGGGAGGCGCTGCCCGCGGAACTGCTTGCCCGCTGGCAAAAGCAGGTCGGCGTCGATATTCTCGATGGTATCGGCAGTACGGAGATGCTGCATATTTTCATTTCCAACCGCCCCGGAGACGTCCGTCCCGGATCCACAGGAAAACCGGTGACGGGGTACAACATCCGTCTGACCGGGGATGACGGCCTGCCCGTTGCCCCCGGTGAAATGGGGGCGCTTGAAATCTCCGGCCCTTCCAGCGGATTGATGTACTGGAACCGGCGGGAGAAAAGCCTGGAAACTTTTCAGGGCCCCTGGACCCGTGCCGGGGACAAATACCGCATGGATGAGGACGGATATTACATCTATTGTGGTCGGACCGACGATATGCTGAAAGTCGGCGGTATTTACGTCTCCCCCTTCGAGGTCGAAGCCGCCCTGATCGAGCATGACGCCGTTCTGGAAGTCGCCGTGATCGGCAAGGCCGATGCGGACAATCTGATCAAGCCAAAAGCTGTCATTGTCCCGCGGCAAACAGGCATAGACCAGGCCGCGCTCGCCGACGAGCTGAAACAGTTCGTGAAAGATCGTCTTGCCCCATTCAAGTACCCACGATGGATCGAGTTCGTAGAAGAGTTGCCGAAAACGGCGACCGGCAAGATCCAGCGTTTCAAGCTGCGGCAGCCGGAAACCGGATAACAACGGCCCCTTTACTGGCCTGGCCAAGGCACCTCCCAAAGCGGAGGGTTGCTTTCCGGCAATCTTTTCCCAAATAAAAGACATAGGAAAAAGGGGCGCATAATCATTGAGGAATATCATGATCAAGGGACTTCACCATAATGCCTACCGATGCCGGAGCTCGGAAGAAACCAGGAAGTTTTACGAGGATTTTCTGGGCCTGCCTCTGGCCGATGCCCTGACAATTCGCGAAACCAAAACGGGGCGCGAGACGGAGGTGTTGCACACTTTCTACCGGATGGACGACGGCTCTTTCCTTGCTTTCTTTGAAGCGCCAGATCAGCCATTTGAGTTCAAGGACCAGCATGATTATGACCTGCATATCGCCCTTGAAGTCGATATGGACACGCTGCACAAAATGTTCGCCAAAGGCAAGGAGGCCGGCGTCGAAACCCGCGGCATTGCCGATCATCATTTCATCCAGTCCATCTATTTCCGCGATCCGAATGGCTATGTGATCGAGCTGACGGCGAAAATTCCGGAAAAGACACCCGCCCCGGATGTCGCCGAAAAAGAAGCAAAGGTCATGTTGAAGGAGTGGAACAAGACGCATCTGGCGGCCTGAAAACACATCCCACCCATTCTTTCCGGTTGCCGGGAAGGTGGCCTTGCCAATATTCTGATCCCCGTGACATTAGAATGGGGATATCTCGATGAAGTTTGGAATACTCGGCTGTGCGGGTTTGCTGCTGCTATTCTGGTTGGCGCCTGCCCTTCCCGCCACTGCCAAGGATGATCGCTATATCGGATATTATTATCCGGCACCGGCGGATATCGAGACCTACTGCGCGCGGGTCCCCGCTCTTGTCGATATGGACAGGCGCAAACGCGTCGGCTTTGTGATTGGCATCAAGGAAGGCGCAGGCAGCGCCCCTTATGAAGTTCCCTACTCGATCTTTGTCAAAGGGGGGGAGGCGCGAAAGCTGATTATTGTTGCCAAACGGGACGGTTACCTCAATTCGATCTATCGTGTGCGGGCGCTGCTTGCCGATCTCACAAACAATGCGCGGACGACACCGATATTTGAAGAAAGCGGCGCCCCCGAAGAGCTGACTTTTCTCGACCTGCTCACCTTGCTGGATTTCACAAGCCTCACCGTCAGCGACGGTATTGGGTTCACACATCAAATCGAGATGCGCCCCGCCGCTACAACAGAGTGTGACGGCAAGCTGATTGATTAATAATGGTGAATTCCGTCGGCGCGGCAGTCACCGAGCGTGTAAACCTGCGCGATATTGCAGCTTTTTGAAAGCTGAATAACCAGATTGCCCTTGCAGTTTTCAAAGCTGACCCAGCCATTAAGTGCCTCCGAACTGTCCGTCTCGGCAGAGCCCTCGCGGGAGACGATATAGCTGACACTCTGTTTTCCAAGGTCTGAGAGCTGCAACTTTGCGAGCTCCATCTCGACAACCCCACTGCATCCCGTCCCGCGCCAGTTTTCTGCGTTTGCGGGCAGCGCTAAAAAAGCGCAAACCGTCATCGTTCCGGCAATGTGAAACAGTCTCATATTCATCAAACCACCCCTGTATTTGTCATCCGGAAGGATGGACGCGATTAATAATGGCCTTTGCCCCAAGCTATGCTGTAGAATTGCGTGGAAATCAATAAACATTAAAAAAGGGAAGAAAAATATGACAGTTAATGTAATCGCCCATATCACAGCAAAACCGGGCAAACGGGGGGAAGTTCTTGCCGCCTTCAAGGCCAATGTTCCTGCCGTTCATGCCGAAAAGGGGTGCATCGAATATAACGCCGTCATTGATATGGAAGGCGTCGGCGGTTTCCAGGCCAAACTTGGCGAAGACAGCTTCGCCGTCATTGAAAAATGGGAAACCATGGACGACCTGATGGCCCATGCCGCTTCTGCCCACATGAAAGCCTATGGCGCCAAAACAAAAGACCTGCTGGACAAGCGCGTTATTCACATCCTGACGTCGGCCTGATCCAACGCGATGCGCCGTTATGCCAAACCGATTGTCCTGACGGCGCTGCTCGCTCTCTTTTTTCACACTCCGTCTCTCGGTGCGTCGGAGGAAACATCTGCATTATCAGGGCCGCCGTCCTTTAATGTGTTCGAATCATCCGCCATGGCCAAGGCACTTGGCCATGTCTTTCGGCAACTGAACGAAGGGCGGTTCCATGAAGCGGAGCAGGCCATGCGGGAAGTGACCGCCCGCTTTCCCGGCCAACCGCAGAATTACTATATCCTGACGACGATCCTTTCCGTGCGCGGGAAAAAAACCGAAGCGCTTGCAGCCTTGTCGAAAGCCATCGATTTCGGCTTTCAAGATGCGGAGCTGCTGCAACGGGATACAAATCTGGATGCCATCCGTAGCGAATCTGCCTTCACAGATCTTGTCGAGCGTATCCTGAACCGCCAAAGCAGCCCCCCTGACAGCAGGATATCGAAACCCGTTCCGGCAAAAATCGAAAATGGGACTGCGCTGGTCACTCCCGGCAATACCATCTGGCTACCACGTTTTCATAATCTGCTAAGCCAGTTTGACCTGCCGCCCGACAACCGCAGCCCCATCGTACAGCGGGGGGACGATCCGATTGCCCGTACCCTTAATCGCTGGTTCGAGGATGGCCGCGCCGCTGGCAATATCGGCGATCTTTATGACAATCGCGACCATCAACACTCAACCCTTTTACCTGGCAATTTTCCGCAGCTTACCTTCGTCCAATACAGTGAGGAAGCTGTCGCAGCCGACATCGATTATGGGCTGAACGATGTCATTCTGTTTAATGGCGTCGCCATTGGCAATTCTTCTACCGCGGTCACGGGCGGCCCCTTCTGGCGCAGTCAGGCCCGGCTGGCGCTGACGGAAACATCCGCTGTCGGTAGCCTGTTTTTGCAATATATCCGCAACCATCTCTACATCTATCCGGCGGTGACGGATTATGATCCGCAGCAGGGCGACATCTTGACGGCAAATTCCCCTTATATGATTGTTTCTTTGGGGAAATCCGGATCGGATCAACCGTTTCTGAAGGCCGTAGCCAGCATTCTCGCCGCCTTCCGTCCGGAAGTGAAAGCATATCTTGTTGCAAACAATCTGATCACCCCCACTGTTCAGATGCTGTTCCGCGCAGGGCAAGCATCTATAAAAAATGCGGATGACTATCTCAGCTACAAGGCACATCCGCCTGTCTTCGATGCAGCAAACATCGATCTTGCCCGCATGATCGAAGGCGCGCAGGCACTCAAAATCCCGCAAATCCCACCCATGGTCATGCTCGACGTTCTGAAAGAAAGCGAACCTCTCAATGGCGTCGACGACTTCAGTCGCTTCAGAAGCGAGACGCTCCACAACACACCGGGTCTGATCACACGGGCGATCCGTTCGACCCGTTATCGAAAAACGATGACGGTGAGTGCGCTCCAGACCGACATACCCGCAGGCCAGACGTTATCCTATCACTGGGTTGTCCTGCGCGGTGACAAAGACCGGATCAGGATTGAACCCCAGAAGAGCGACCGCAGCATAGTCGAGATCAGCGTCCCCTGGCATGACGCGTTTCCCGCGCCGGAACGGCCCGATCTGATGACCAACCGCGTCGAGATTGGCGTCTTTGTGCATAACGGCCATCATTATTCGGCCCCCGCCTTCATCAATTTTCTCTATCCAGCCAATCAAAGCCGCAGCTATGACGGAGCCGGCCGCATTATATCAATCGAGCATGACGGGCCGGAAACGGCCGGTAACTATATCGACCCGCAGGTGTTCGCAAGGCGTCATTGGCGGGACGATTACCAGTATGATGCAGAGGGAAACCTCACAGGCTGGGAACGTTCAGGCCATGGTTATGAGGAGGCATTTACCCAGGACGGCGCGCTGATCATCGAGCGTGACGCATCGGGAAGAGCCCGAAAGGCAGAAGTAATCCGCTATCTGCTGGCCAGTGATCAGGAAGGGCTGCCGGTGATCCGGACACAAAAAACCGGTCAGTATTTAATCTATGAGTATGCGGGCGAAGGCGACCGGACCGGCACCTCCCGCCCGCAATAAGGCCGATCAGAAGCCGATATGAGATCCACCGTCAATCGTCAGATGCTGACCGGTGACATAGCTGGAAGCGTCGGACAGCAAGAAGCAAACACCCTGCACTACCTCTTCCGGCGTGGAAAAGCGCTGCAAGACAACCTGCTGCATATAAGTCTCCCGGAATTTCTCGGACCGGATGGTTTCCGTCATCTCTGTTGCGACAATGCCAAAACAGGCGCTGTTGACCCGGATACCATAGCGGCCCCACTCTTTTGCCGCACTCATGGTAATACCGAGCACACCGGCCTTTGCCGCACCGTAGTTAATCTGTCCAATCGTTCCGCGCCGCCCGGCGATCGAGGAAATATTGACAATCGCCCCGGGGTTCTTGTCCCCGTCCTTTGAACGCTCGATCATATGACGGCCGACCGCCTGAAGGCAGTAAAACACGCCGCTGAGATTGACATCGATCACCTGTTGCCATGTCTCGATCGGCATTTTGTTGATCATGGCCGCCCGGACGATACCCGCATTGTTGACGAGCCCGTGGATGGCCCCGCTGGAGGCAACGGACTTATTTACCATATCCTGCACGAAGCCCGGATCGGCCACGCTGCCAACATGGACTTCGGCGTTACCCTCGCCCAGCTTGTCCGCCACCGCTTCCAGCTTGTCGCCCTGAACGTCCACCAGAATGGCCCGCCCGCCAAGCTTGACGACCATTTCCGCCGCTGCTTCGCCAACACCCTGACTTGCGCCGGTAACGACGATGTTGCGGCCTTCCATTGACATGGGGTTAAACATGGATTTCCTCTTGTTCTGTTATTATGAATTGAAATGGATGAATGATCAGGCTGGTTCAAACATGGCGACAGGCGCCCCGCCGTCCTCGGTCTCAACGAAGCATACCTTTACTGCCTGCCCGACCGCCAACGTATCGAAATCACAATTGACGATATTGCTCATCAGGGAAATATCGGCCCCTTCGAGCGTGACATAAGCGATGGCATAAGGAATTGGCGCCGCCCGGAACACGCTGAAAGAATAAATATGACCCCGACCGTTGCTGTCCTTATAGACAGTATCGTCACTGCCACAATGCGGGCAGATGGACCGCGGATAATGATGGAAAGAGTTGCAGCTGTTGCAGAATTTAACGCGCAGCACGCCCTCTTTCAGGCCATCCCAGAACGGGCGTGTTTCTTCCTCGATATGAGGGGCGGGAATTGTTCTTGTTGCGCTCATTATCAAGCCCTTTCAAGGATGAGTGTGCCGCCCGCGTGACGGGTTGCAAGATTACCGCCGGTGCCATGGGCAAGGGCGAGGTCGCAGTTGGGCACCTGCACGGCCGGATGCGCCTCTCCGCGCAGTTGGCGCACCGCTTCGATGACCTTGGTCATGCCGCCCCGATTGCCCGGATGATTGTTGCAAAGGCCGCCGCCATCCGTATTGAACGGTAGTTTACCGACGCCGGAGATGAGGTTGCCGTCGGCAACGAACTTTCCGCCCTCTCCTTTGGCGCAGAAGCCGAGATCCTCAAGCTGAATCAGAACGGTAATCGTAAAGCTGTCATAGACGGAGGCATATTTGATATCCGTCGGCTTCACGCCTGCTTCGGCAAAGGCCGCCGGACCGGAGGCCGCCGCCGCGGAATAGGTGAGATCAACCCGACCCCCCATCTGATGCTTCGGCGCTTCCCCGGTTCCGATAATCCGGACCATGGGGCGCTTCAGCTCCTTCGCGACTTCGGGCGCGACAACGACCAGCGCCCCGCCCCCGTCACTGATGACGCAACAGTCAAGGCGATGCAGCGGATCGGCAATCATCGGAGAGTTCACCACATCCTCAACCGTAACGACCTTCCGGAGCATCGCATGCGGGTTATGCTGGGCGTGGTGAGAAGCGGCAACCTTGATCCAGGCGAGTTGCTCGCTTGTGGTGCCAAACTCATACATATGCCGGCGGGCGCACATGGCATAGCTGTTGACGATGGTCGGCCCGAACGGCAGCTCAAAGGCAACATCGGGGGAATCATTTCCATAATTGCGCGGCTTCGTACCCGTCGCCTCGCCTGAGGCGCGCGGCCGTCCCGCGAGAGTGATGAGCGCGACCCGGCACTTGCCATCGGCAATCGCGCGCGCCGCATGGGCGACATGCACCATATAGGAGGAGCCGCCTGTTTCCGTCGTATCCATATAACGGAGCTTCAGCCCCATATAATCGATCATGGAAAGGCCACCAAGGCCCGGCGCGTCGCCTGCGCAAAAATAGCCGTCAACATCGTCCTTGGTAAGGCCGGCGTCATCCAACGCCCCCTTGGCCACTTCGGCATGAAGCTGCGCCAGCGATTTTCCATCTGCTTTTCGCGTCGGATGCTCATAGGCACCTGCGATATAAGCTTTACCTTTTATGTTCATGAGAAGGTAGTCCTGTTCTTATTATTGTCCATGCCATTGCAGCATGTTTGAAAGTAAAACCTAGCAAAGCGCATTGCCGTATTCAACGATATATTGAATAGCACGCCTGCCGGACAGAAGACTGGGCCGACAGCGGGCACAAGTTCGGACCGGATGTCAGCGACATGATGGCGTTACAATGAATGAAAGGAAATGGTGGCTCCTCCCAGACTCGAACTGGGGACACATGGATTATGATTCCACCGCTCTAACCAACTGAGCTAAGGAGCCTCCGAAGACGCCTGCCCCTGATAGCGACAGGTCCGTCGAAGCCCGGTTTTTAGGGTTTTTACAAAGTCCTGTCAAGCAAGGAAATGATATTTACAGGACCGCCTGTGATGCGGCTTCCGCCAATTTGACGGGGGCTTCCGTTCCGGCAATCCAGCCACCGCCCAGCAGGCGGTCTCCGTCATACAGGACACAGGCTTGCCCAGCCGAAACACCGCCTTCCGGCGTGTCAAGATGCACTTCGGCCCAGCCATCAGCGGTCCCGAAAACCTTTGCCGATAACGGCTCCTGCGTCGAGCGAACCTTGACCGTCACCTCAACGCCTTCCATATTGAGCGGGTGATCCCCAATCCAGTTCACGTCCCGAAGTGTCAGGCAGGATACCAGCAATGCCTCCGGCGGACCAACGATCACACGGTTTCGCGCCGGATCAATGCGCACCACATAAAGCGGAACACCGGTTGCAATCCCAAGCCCCCGGCGCTGTCCAATGGTATAATTGATGATGCCGGTATGACGGCCCAGAATTGCGCCGTTGAGATCAACAATATCTCCCGGAACGGCCGCGCCGGGACGCAATCTTTCGATCACGCTCGCATAATTGCCATTCGGAACAAAGCAAATATCCTGGCTCTCCGGCTTTGCTGCAACGGCAAGGTTATATTTATCCGCAAGGGTGCGCGTCTCGTCCTTCGTCAGATCGCCCAGGGGAAACCGTAGGTAATCCGCCTGTGCCTGAGTTGTCGCAAACAGGAAGTAACTCTGGTCCTTGAGAGCATTTTTCCCCCGGTAGAGCCGCGCGCGGCCATCCACCATCTCGCGGCGGAGATAATGCCCGGTCGCCAGAGCCTGCGCCCCCAGATCCTTTGATGTTTCAAGAAGATCGTGAAACTTCACGGTCTGATTGCAGCGCACACAGGGAACCGGCGTCTCCCCACGCAGATAGCTGTCGGCAAATTCGTCCATGACACTGTCGCGAAAACGGCTTTCGTAATCAAGCACATAGTGGGGAATGCCGATAGCGTCGGCCACACGGCGGGCATCGTGAATATCCTGCCCCGCGCAGCAGGCGCCTTTCTTCTGGACCGCAACGCCATGATCATAAAGCTGCAGGGTAATGCCGATGACATCATAGCCCTGATCTTTCAGAAGGGCAGCCGTCACCGAACTGTCGACGCCGCCGGACATGGCGACAACGACACGGGTCTCTTCCGGCGCTGTGTCAAACCCTAATGAATTCATGGCGGGCAATATAGAGTGCGCCACTCAATATGCAAGGGCCTCTCTTGCCCGTGCCATCATTGCAGGAAGTTCAGAAGGCTGGTCCGGTTGATCGAGCTTAGAACACTGTATGAGATATCCAGCGCGAACTGGCGCTGGTTGAGATTGGTGATTGCTTCGGCCGGATCTACATCCTCTATATCACCGATAAATATCTTGGTCTGGGTGATCTGCTGAGCCAGCGTTTCCGTGGTATCTTCAAGGGCGCGCTGATTAAGGCCATTTTCACCGCGCTGGGCGGCCAGATTGTCGATCATGGTCTCAAGGCTGGCAATTTCACCGATCAGAAAATCCTGATCTTCCTGTGACAGGGGCGCGGCAAAGCCGTTCGAGGGGCCCGTCGGCACTGGCGCAGTGGTCGGCACAGTTCCATCCGCCCAAAGCGCCAGCCGCTGCAGCGACGTCATGATTTCAAGCCCCATCTCATCGGCCAGCATGCCGACTTCCAACGTGCGGTTTTCATCAATGCGCACCGTTGCCTTCAGGTCGTTATTCTCGAAAATATCCGTCGGTGGCTGTGCGGCAGCCCGCAATTCTGCAAGCGATGAAATATTGACCGGCGCTGTATCCGCATTGGAACCGGCGAAGAGATATCCCTCCGTATTACGCGAATTGAGGAAGTTCATCACCGATTCGAAAGCCCCTTCAATCGTTGCCGTCAATCCCTGCGGCGAGGAGGAACTAACCGCCGACATGACGGCATCGCGAACATCGCTTCCCGCATTTTCCATCCCGGCAAGCGACTGGTCATACAGGGCAAGGCGGTTCATCACCTTGCCGTTATTCGCCTCATGCTGCTCCAGACGCGAGAGAAGCGACTTCGACCCCGCGAGGCTGGAAACATCCATATGGATGTCCTTGTAATATTCCGCTTTATGCCCGGTCGAAACTTGTTTCTGGGCAGAAGCGACATTGCTTTGCGCTTTCAGCATCTCACTGATGAGAGACTGATTCTGCTGAAATGTCGAAATGCGTGTCATGACTTTTCTCCTAAACGAGATCAATCAGAATGTCATACATTTCACGCGCCGTCGTAATGATGCGTGCAGACGCGTTATAGGCATTCTGAAAAACAATGAGATTGGCGAGCTCCTCATCCATATTGACGCCGGACACTTCCTGCATCCGGTTCTGAAACTCTGTCGCCAAGGCTGAACGATCACTATGCAGGCTGTCAGCGCGGGCCGCATCCAGCCCGGATTTTGCCAGGATCTGTGCCGCATAATCGCCAAGAGAAACCGTGGAACCCGTGAGGCCACCAATCGTCGGAAAGGCAATGCTTGCCGTCGCGAGTTCCTGAAAGGCGAGCGCCCCCCGGTTATCCGCCACCGTGATCGCTGGCGTCCCCGCGGGATCAATTCTGGCTGTGGCGAGAAGCTGTGGGTTGGCGTCAATCGACGGATTGACGGTAAACCCCAGACCCGCGTCCGCCGGATAACGCAGGCCAACCCCGAACATTTCCGGAAAGCTGACGCCCGTCGCGCCGCGAAGGGAACTATTTTCCGTAACGTTAATCTGATATCCCGCATAGCCGCTGGCTGTGCTGAACACAAGTGTCCCGCTGGCATCGAGCGATGCCGTCGCATAGGGACCAAGATTACTGTTGATGGCATTGACGACATCCGCCATCGTCCCGCCGATCGCCCCGAAGTCGAGCGTCACCGAAACCGGACTTTCGCCATTTGGCCCCATCAGTTCCAGCGTCGTTGTGCCGCTAAATCCATGAGCGTCCGCTGCGGTCATTCCTGTGGCAAAGGATGTTTTAATATCCGTCCGGATCAGATCATTCATCCCGAAAAAATGTGAAAATCCGCGCCCGCCCCGTTCAGACGGATTCGCCGCGTCCTGCCCAACGCCAATACCCGCTGCACCGCCCTGGGCGGACATGGTCAAGACACCATTGGCAAGGGAGAGCGTCCCCGCACCCAGCGCCCCGTTTACCTCGGCCAGAACGTCGGCCATCGTATTGGTTCCCGGATCGTCAAAATCGACGGTATGAGAGGCCAGGATATTATTATTCGCATCAAAGCTGTAAAAAGTCGCCTGCCCTGTAAATCCGTGCGCATCCGTCGCCAGCACACCGGAATTCACACCCGTCATGACAGCAGGCGGCGGCACGGTGATGTTTTCGTTATGCACCGCATTGAACTGTTCCGCCACCCCCGCCGACAGAGCGCCTATCTGACTGGCGAGATTGGGCAATTCCGTATTACGCATATCAAGCCAGCCGCGCAGAGACCCACTTGTCAATTCAGAATCCAGCGGCAAACCCGTCGCCGCCACTTCTTTCGTCGCCACATCATAGTTATTAATAGTGATCTGATTAAAAACCGTATCGCTACCGACATATGCTGCCGGAGAATAGACAAGCTGACGCGGCTGATAATCGAGAAGCTGATGGCCAGTATCGGTGACAACAGCAACCGCGCCGTCCGTCATCGGATAGGTTTTCACATCCATGATCTTTGAAATTTCGGCCAGAGCCTGATCCCGCTGATCGAGCAGATCGCCCACCGGTCGGCTGCTCTGGTTCCCGGAGCGGATTTCAATATTCAGCTCATGAATACGTAACAGCGCGTTATTGACGGTTTCAATCTCCTGCCCAATATGACTGTCCGCCTCTTTTCGCAATACTTGTATCTGGCTGAGAAGCCGGTTCGCCTCAATCCCGAAACTGGAAATTTCATTCAGCACTGTTTTCCGGGCTACCGGCATTGTCGGGTCCGTCGTCAGCGCCGCGAAGGCCGAATGAAGGCTATCAAGCTTACCGGTCAGGGAGCTGTTTGCCGCCGGATCGCCGAGCAGAGACTGAAGCTGATCATACAGCTTTGACATCGCCTTATATTGCTCGGAGCCAGCCGTCGCGAGCCGCAGTTCCTTGGCAATATACTCATCGGTAATGCGCCGGACTTCGGCAATCTCCACTCCGGAGCCGAAACCGTTGATTGAAACCGCACTGAAATCGACCGTCTTACGCGCATATCCATCCGTATTCACGTTGGCGATATTGCTCGAGGTTACATTAAGCGCGCTCTGGTTTGCCAGCATGGCGCTGATACCGGAGTTCATAATTGCATTCAGGCTCATGACATTTGCTCCAGCGCGAATGAAAAGAGAAGGGTGACAGCGGCAAAATCAGCCGCCCCATGGCAAAAGATACCGGGCGGCCTCTTCCCATAGCGGCCGGGAGCGGCTGGAAGAATTATTGCAATCGTTTGATTTTCAATAGCTTTCATCACTTCTACCATTAATCAGCACGAACGGATCGCCGCTCAGGCAAGATTTCTGTCATACCCCAAGCAATTATGATGCCAGCTTTTTCAAACCTTCACAGGGATACCTAAAGGGCAACGGTGAGAATGGCTATTCCTGCCCGGCAAAAAATGTCTAACCGGAAAAAGTTGAATGAAATATGGTGGATTTTTTCCTCTTCGATTTTCAAAAATTCTTATTTATCCTATTGATATGACTGTATTTTTCTCAGAACAAAAAAAACTGGCCCGACCTTTGCTTGATAACAGCCGAGGAAACCGCGCGATGCGGGACAGAAATAATTGTGAGAAACATGTCATGGATGTTGGTCAAGTATTGGGAATGACAAGCGAGCCATCCCGCCGGGACAAGGATGTTCCCAAGGCGGGAGACGATGGGTTTTCCAGCTTCCTGAAGGACCCGTCGGCAAAACAGGGCTCGTCCGCAAAGAACGCTGATGGGGCCTCGACTGCCGATGGAACGCCAGACAAAAGGAAGACGGATAAAAATTCCGTCAACTCTGAGAAGGCCACCACGGCAGAGGCCTCAACAGGCAAACATGACAAGCGGGCTGACCCGTCGACTGCCCTTCCAAAAGAGGAGACAAAAGGCGCTGCAACGACCGGCAATCCGTTAACAGAAGACGGAGAGCCTTCCTCTGTGGAGGCCGCTAACGGAAATGAAGAAACCATCGTTCTCCTGCCCGGAATCCCCGCAGATGCCCAAGCCGAAACAACCATAACGCCCAACATGATTACCGATCCGGGGATAGGTGAAGTCAAAAAGCAGGGCGCCACAGCACCCGTACCCCTGCCACCGCAAAACGGCGCCAGCGCGACGGCTGACCTTAAAGTACCACTACCTGCGAGTGGCGAGGCCAGGACTGCAGAAGCCGCACTAACGGCCGCAGCAACCGGGAAGCGCGAGAGAAGCGCCCCGCAAGCAAACCAACCCGCATCCGGCATGGCGGAGATTGCGGCTGATTTAGTGCCGCCCAAAACTCTGGAAACGGTCCGCGCGGAAGCAACGGCCAAAATGAGCGAAAAAGACATTCTCTCTGCCAAGATTGCTGAGATGCTGCGCGATGGCAATGGCGGCATCACCGCCAATGCAGGCAAGAAGCAAAGCTTTCAATCCACCCTTGCCAGCAGCACGACACTGGTGACAGCCAGCATGGCCGCCAACCCGGCAGCAACGCCAAACGCAGCCACACCCGCAGTGGCCAATGCACCGATGCAGATGGGCGGCCTGATCCCACAGACAACCCATCCGGCGACATCCTCCACGCAGCAAGGCATGACACCCGATATAACAGGACAGATAATGCCAACGGCACCCACCGGAGCCATACAGCATGTGGACGCGACAGCCACCAATAACGCCAGCCAGGCCGCCAATGCGGCCCGCGCCGCTCATATCCCGGTCGCGGAGCAGCTATCAACCCATATCAGCAGCGCGATCAAGGAAGGTCATGACCGTATCAAGATCAGTTTGCACCCATCGGAACTTGGACGGGTTGAAGTCAAACTCGATATCGGCCATGACGGGCGCATTCTGGCGGCTGTGTCGGTTGATCGCCAGGAAACCCTTGATCTGTTGCAGCGGGATGCCCGCAGTCTTGAACGCGCCCTTCAGAATGCCGGTTTCGATACCGGCTCCAACAGCCTGAATTTCAGCCTGCGTCAGGACGGCGGCGAAGGCCATGAAAAAGGCACCGGATTTGCCGGACTTGAACCATCCGTTGAGCGCCTGCCGGATGATGACATCTGGGCGGAGACGCCCCTGCCCGCATATACAGGCAGTGGCAGGAACGACGGCAATCTCGATATTCAGGTCTAGCCAATTGATTACATTTATTGATTTCCAGAAAGCGAGTTAATGACCATGACGGAAATAACCTCTGCAAACCAGCCCCAGAATGGCCGGGCAACAACCGCGCAAAAAAGTCTGGCGAATAATTTTGATGACTTCCTGACATTGCTGACAACCCAGCTCACCAATCAGGATCCGCTCAACCCGACGGACACCACGGAATTCACTAATCAACTCGTGAATTTCACAAATGTCGAACAGGCCATCGCAACCAACCAGAACCTGGAAACGCTGGTTCAGCTTCAGCAGATGTCCCAGCAAAATATGATGTCCGCCACGATGATCAACTATCTTGGCAAGTCCATCGGAACAAACCTGAATGTGGCCGCCCTTGAGGGCGGTGAGGCAAGCTGGAATCTCAGTCTTGGCAGCAGTGCCGGCGAGACGACCTATGAAATTTATGACCAGAATGGCTCGCGCGTCTTCAGCGAGACAAAAGACAGCGCAGCGGCTGGCGCGCAGCAGTATCATTGGGATGGCACAAAATCCAGCGGCAGCACCGCAAGCGACGGCGTTTATTATCTCGTCGTGAACGGCAAAACAGCCGGGGGCAGCAATGTGCAGGTTGACTATAGTTTCGAAGGCATCGCCACAAGCGTTGAATCCCTCAATGGTGAAACCGTCCTGAAGATCGGCAAGGTTCCGGTCGGCCTGGACTATATCAATTCCGTCACCCAGCAAAATCTGAATGAACCGTCCGCCTGATCGCGGCAACTGCAACACGCCGCGTCCTTTGGGCGGGCGGTAATATAGGAGAGAGAATATGAGTTTGACTGCAGCAATGTTTTCCGGTGTTTCCGGGCTGGCCGCGCAATCGATGGCGATGGCAACGATTTCGGATAATATTTCGAATACCAACACAATTGGCTACAAGGGAACGAAAGCAATCTTTTCGACCCTTGTAACCGAAAGCGCAACGGACACCACCTATACTGCCGGCGGTGTTCAGGTCCATCCGCGTACGCAGATTGATCGACAGGGACTGGTCTCTGGCTCGACAAGCGATACCCATATGGCCATTGCCGGCGATGGTTTCTTCGTCGTCAGCTCTTCGGCAAACCCCGGCACAACCGGCGACAACTATGTTTTCACCCGCGCCGGTACATTCGAACCGGATGCAACGGGCCTGCTTCGCAATGCACAGGGCTATTATCTGCAAGGTTGGGAAATTGATCCGCAAGGAAATATTCCCGCTAACCGGTCCGATCTTGCGGCGCTCACCCCTGTCAACATTACCGGCCTCACCGGCAATGCCGAGGCAACCTCCAGCATCTCGCTGCAAGCCAATCTTTCCGCCAACCAGACAACCTTTGGTCCCGGCTATGTGGCCGGCGACATGACCAATGGCACAGTCGAGCCGCATTTCGTCCGCTCCTTCCAGCTATATGACAGCCTCGGCGCGGCCCATACGGTTACGTTCAATTTTTTGCGGACCGGCTCCGGCGTGACCCCCAATGAATGGACGGTTGAAGTCACAGCCGATACCGATGGCGACGGGACGGAAAACATGATCACCTCCGCCATCGTCGGCTTCAATTCTGACGGAACGCTGGATATGGGGGCAACAACGCTGGCCAATTCCATCAGCATTCCCTGGGCAGCGACGATGGGGATCAATTCGCCGCAGACGATGGATCTCAACTTCGGCACAGATGGCCTGTCCAACGGTTTCACGCAATCCGGCGCGGTGTCAGAACTTGTTTCCTCTGATGTGAACGGAGCGCTGTTCGGTGCATTCGAAGCCGTTTACATCAATGAAGAGGGCACCGTAATCGCGAAGTTTGACAACGGTACATCGCAGGAAATCTATAAGATCCCCGTTGCCACCTTCGCCAACCCCAATGGCCTGCAAAGCCGGGATGGCAATGCGTTTGATGAAACGCCCGAATCTGGCATCTTCACCCTTCGCGAAGCAACCATTGGCGGCGCAGGCAAGATAATTTCTTCGGCGACAGAAGCGTCAACAGTCGATATCGCGGAAGAATTTACCCGCATGATCGTCACCCAGCGGTCCTATTCAGCGTCCGGCAAAATCATCACCACGGCCGATGAAATGCTGGAAGAGCTGATCCGTCTGAAACGGTAACGGATCAGCGGCTTGAAATCATATCTTCATGGCGGAAAACGGCCCTTTTCGCCATGAAGGTTAAATTAACCAACCTCATTAGCGGTTTGTTAAATCGCAGCGGATATGATGACGGCTCAAGAGAAAACACAAGTATGAGGTAATGCGAAAATGCAGTCGCAAATGGACCGCAAGGTTAGTCGTATCATTGGGCTGGATGGTCAGCCGATGACGATCCATGATCTGCCGCCCAAGGATACCAAACGATGGGTTATCCGGCGCAAGGCGGAAGTCGTTGCTGCCGTTCGCGGCGGGCTTATTAGTCTGGATGATGCATGCCGCCGCTACACACTTTCTGTCGAGGAATTTCTGTCCTGGCAAAAAGCAATCGACAAACATGGCCTTCCGGGGCTCCGGACGACCCGTATTCAAGAATATCGTCCGAGCGATCCTATTCACAAAAATGACTGATTAAGTCACTCGTTATTCCATTTTTATGCAAAGCCCGGCATTCCGCCGGGCTTTTATTTTGACGCCTTCGGGAATATTTCTCCTGTCCCACTCTTTCCCTGAGACCTGTTGAGACGTGCTAGGCAAAAATTTCCGACTGCCCGGCAAAAATTGCCTGCCGTTAACCAGTTGTTTATCTCCTCCGCGTATTTTTCAGGAAGTGAAATAATTTTACGCATATTTTAATTGAGTGGGGCGCCTGTGAACGGACTAAGCCAGCTTCTTCAAAGTTTGGGAACAGTTAAAGTTGTCATTCTGGGATCGGTCGCGATAGGCCTGATCGCGCTGATCATGTTGATGGCAAGCCGGATCAGCAGCCCTGATTATGCGCTTCTCTATGGCGGGCTGGAACCGTCGGATTCCGCTTCGATCGTTGCCAAGCTGGAAACGGACAACATCCCCTTTCAGATTTCAGCCAATGGCCGTGATATCCTCATTCCCGAAGACCAGGTTGCACTTATCCGCCTGAAAATGGCGGAAGTCGGATTGCCGAACGGCGGTTCCGTCGGATATGAAATTTTCGACAATTCCGATACCTTCGGCACAACCAGCTTCGTCCAGAATGTCAATTATGTCCGTGCGCTCGAAGGAGAGTTGGCGCGCACCATCCGTGCGATCAACAGTGTCACCGCCGCCCGTGTGCATCTTGTCCTGCCAAAGCGGGAAGTTTTCAGTCGCGACAAGCGGGAGGCCAGCGCCTCCATTGTCCTTAAACTCAATGGTCGCGGGCGTCTGACCGAAGACCAGATTTCCGCAATCCAGCACATGACCGCATCCGCCGTCCCATCGCTTTCCCCGTCACATATTTCAATCGTCGATGAAAATGGCAATCTACTGGCCCGCGGCGATGGCAAGGAAACGCCGGGCGTCGGGATCAGTTCACAAAATGACTTCAAGCGTATCGCTTATGAAAGCCGCCTGAAAGACCAGATTGAAGAGCTTCTCGAAAAATCGCTTGGCCGGGGCAATGTGCGGGCGGAAGTGAGCGCGGTTATGGATTTCGATCAGCTTACCGTTCATTCTGAGACCTATGATCCCGACAGCCAGGTTGTCCGCTCCTCTCAGCTTGTTGAGGAAAACAGCAGTTCAAATGAAGGAACCACGGGCGATCAGGCAGTTTCCGTTGCGAACAACCTTCCTGAAGCCGGTGCAGGAAACGGCGCCGGATCCAACTCTGAAAATGCCACTTCCCGAACGGAAGAAACCGTCAATTACGAAATTTCGAAAACCGTTACGACAGAAGTCCGGGAAGCCGGGCCAGTTCGACGTCTTACGGTCGCCGTTCTTGTCAACGGCCAGACGTCTATCGCAGAAGACGGAACCAGAAACTATCAGCCATTGGAAGCAGATGCGCTGGAGAAGGTCAGCCGACTGGTCAAATCGGCAATCGGCTTCGATGATGCCCGCGGCGATGTTGTGGAGGTGGTCAATATGCCTTTCGCGATGGTTGCCGAGCCCTTTCCTGAAGGAGAAATCGAAAGCGACGTTATCTTCATGGGGCTGACGAAAAAGGATCTGTTCAAAATTGGTGAAATGGGCGTTCTGGTGATTGTTGCCATACTAGCGTTGCTTCTCGTCGTCCGTCCGCTGCTCAACCGTGCCCTTACCCTCGGCAGCGCAACGCCCGCTCTTGCCGGACCTGTCGGCGCTGTCGGTGCCCTTGCAGGAGGCGGTGCGGTCCCCGCAATCGCCCATGGTCAGGCCCAGGCCAATGCTCCGCGATCTGAAACGCTGAACGAAGTGGACAACATGATCGACATCGACAAGGTGGACGGTCAGGTCAGAACCTCCGCCCTCAACAAGGTCTCCGAAATCGTCGACAAACACCCCGATGAGGCCATCTCCATTCTCCGTAGCTGGCTCTACCACGACTCGTAAAAAGGGCGCTTATTCATGGTCATTAATGATGCAAAATATCTGAACGGCGTGGATAAAGCCGCCGTCATGATGCTCGCCCTTGGCGAGGAGCATACAAAAGATCTCTGGACCCGCCTTGACGAGGAAGAGATCAAGGAAATATCGCAGGCGATGTCCAATCTGGGATCAATATCGGCGTCGGTGATGGAAACCCTGTTCGTCGAGTTCGCCAGCAAGATTTCCTCCACCGGCAATATCGTCGGCAGCTATGAGGCAACGGAACGTTTGCTGATGAAAGCGCTCAGCACGGATCGTGTCGAAGGCATCATGGAAGAGATCCGCGGTCCCGCCGGGCGAACAATGTGGGACAAGCTTGCCAATGTGAATGAACAGGTGCTTGCGAACTATCTCAAAAATGAGTATCCGCAAACCGTCGCCGTCGTTATGAGCAAAATCAGCCCCGGACATGCGGCAAAGGTCCTCTCGACCCTGCCCGAGGATTTTGCCCTCGAAGTTGTGAACCGGATGTTGCAGATGGAATCCGTTCAGAAGGAAGTCCTCGACAAGATAGAGGATACGCTGCGCAGCGAGTTTATGAATAACCTCGCCAAAACCAACAAGCGCGATAGCCATGAAATGATGGCCGAAATCTTCAATAATTTTGATCGTAATACCGAAGGCCGCTTCGTTTCCGCGCTGGAGGAACGCAACCGCGACTCCGCTGAAAAAATCAAGGCCCTCATGTTCACCTTTGAAGATCTGCTGAAACTTGATCCGGCAGGCGTGCAGACCTTGCTCCGCAATGTTGACAAGGAGCGCTTGGGGATCTGCCTCAAAGGCGCTTCGGAAAGCCTGCGGGATCTGTTTTTCACAAACATGTCGGAACGCGCCGCCAAAATCCTGCGCGAGGATATGGAGGCAATGGGACCGGTCCGCTTGCGCGACGTGGATGAAGCCCAGATGGAAATTGTCAATATCGCCAAAGATCTGGCCGATAACGGCGACATCATTCTCGCCGATAGCGGCGGTGATGATGAACTGATTTACTGAGGGCGCAATCCGTCATGACTGTCACCACCAAATTCATGTTCGATACGGAATTCGGAATTGAAGGCGCCGCCCGCAAGCAGGCCTCGAAACCGATCCCGCGCGAAGAGACTGTCTTCACCGAAACCGAAGTCGCATCTTTGAAGGCAGAGGCCTTTGAAAATGGCCGGCGGCAAGGCCAGAGCCAGGCATTGCAGGGTCTGGAAACAAATATAGCGGAAACAATTGGATCAATCGGCGCACAGCTCGGCAGGCTTATCGGAAACCATGAACAGAAGGTCAACGAGATCAAGGGAGAGGCCGCCAGCCTTGCGCTTGCGCTGGCATCCCGGCTCGCCCCAAAGATGATTGAACTGGCTCCACAATCGGAAGTCCGGCGTCTGATCGAAGAATGCCTGGCCGATCTGCACGACGAACCACGGATCGTGGTTCGCGCCAGCGATGACACCTGCCAGCGTATTGCGCCCCGGCTTGACGAAATCGGCATGCGTGCCGGATTCCAGGGAAAGTTGATCTTGCTGCCTGACGATGAGGCCCGGCCCGGCGATTGCCGTATTGAATGGGCCGACGGGGGGACGGAACGGCGTCTTAGCAATATTGAAGGGCGGCTTGACGACATGATCGGCCGCTTCATCCGGTCTATTAAAGGCAGCGCGGAAACAACGGACAACCCATTCAGCCAGTCCGATACTGGTCCGCTTTAAGGAGTAATGAAAGTGGCAGACGAAGAATTCGACCTTGAAGATCTTGGCAAACCGCAGGCGCAGTCCGCCGACGTCGCCGTCAGCGATGATGCGGAAAATACAGGCAATCATGAATTCAGTGCAGAAGACGACAGCGAGATCGCCCGTACAGCGGCGGATCTTGAAGCAGTCTTCGACATTCCCGTTCATGTAACCGCCGTTCTTGGCAAATCACGGATGCGGGTCAGCCAGCTTCTGAAGCTCGGACGCGGCGCGGTAATCGAACTGGACCGAAAGGTCGGCGAGGCCATCGACATCTATGTCAACAACCGGCTCGTCGCGCGCGGTGAGGTCGTCGTCGTGGAAGATCGTCTCGGCGTCACCATGACCGAAATCATCAAAGCAGATCGCCGTCAGGGATAAGCGGAGCACGTTGTGAACAGATTTGACTTGGCAACCGTTCTTGGACTTTTCGGCAGTTTCGCGCTGGTCACCGGCGCTGTTCTGCTGGGCGGGTCGCTTGCGTCATTCTTTAATCTGCCCTCCGTTCTCCTGGTGTTGGGCGGGACATTTCTTGTCACCACAATCAGCTTTTCGCTGAGCGAAGTCATTCGGGCGCAGAAGCTTATCGTGGGCACCCTGTTCACCAAGAATTTATCGCCTGATTTCGCCGCCTATTCCATGCTCGAACTGGCGGACAAATGCCGCGGCAAAGGCGTGCTCCATCTGCAGAACTACATCCAGATGCTGGAAGAGGACAGCTTTCAGCGCAAATCCTTGCAGCTTGTCATCGACGGGTTGCCCGCAGAGGAAGTCAATCGCATTCTTCAGAATGACCTGAATGGCATGATTGCGCGGCACAACACCAGCTCGGGCGTGCTGCGCAAGGCCGCCGAGGTTGCTCCCGCCATGGGCCTGATCGGCACGCTGGTCGGTCTTGTCCAGATGCTGGGCAATCTGAATGACCCGAGCTCCATCGGCCCCGCCATGGCCGTCGCCCTGCTCACCACCTTTTATGGCGCTGTTCTCGCCAACATGTTCTTTAATCCGCTGGCATCGAAGCTGGAGCGCAATTCCGCCGAGGAAGTGCTGCTGAACCGTGTCTTCATGCTTGGCGCCGCCTCTATCGGCCGGCAGGAAAATCCGCGCCGCCTTGAAATGTTGTTAAACACCCTGCTGCCGCCCGCAAGCCGCGTGCAGTACTACAGCTAAGTCTTTAGGAGAGTAATTCGATGAGGTTGCTAATAATCGGTTCCCTGAACGGTCAGATCGGTGCCGCCAGCCAGATTGCGATGTCGCGCGGCGCCAAGGTCAGCCATGTGGACGATATCGAAATGGCGATGGCATCGCTCCGGGCGGGCAAGGGCGCGGACATGGCCATGATTGATGTCAATCTGCCAATCCGCAATCTCGTCTCCATGCTCTCCAGCGAGCGGATCAATCTGCCGGTCATCGCCTGCGGCGTGAATACGGACGCGACAGCCGCCGCCAATGCCATCCGGGCGGGCGCGAAGGAATTTCTGCCGCTGCCGCCGGATCCTGAACTCATCGCCGCCGTTCTGGAAGCTGTCTCGCAGGAAAACAACCGTCTGGTTTTCGCCGATCCCGCCATGGGTGATGTCGTTGCCCTCGCCGATCAGATTGCCCCCTCTTCCGCCTCTGTCCTGATCAATGGCGAGACGGGAACCGGCAAGGAAGTTATGGCGAGCTATCTGCATTCGAAAAGCAATCGCGCTGACAGGCCGTTTGTTTGCGTGAACTGCGCCGCCATTCCGGAAAATTTGCTGGAATCAGAGCTCTTCGGCCATGAAAAAGGCGCGTTCACCGGGGCCATCGCCCGCCGCATCGGGAAATTCGAAGAAGCGAGCGGCGGCACGCTGTTGCTCGATGAAATCAGTGAAATGGACATCCAGCTTCAGGCCAAGCTGCTGCGCGCCATTCAGGAGAAGATGATCGACCGCGTCGGCGGCACAAAGCCGGTCCCCGTCGATATCCGCATCATTGCGACATCCAACCGGGACCTCGCCGAAGCTGTGGCCGAAAAGACATTTCGCGAGGATCTGCTGTTCCGCCTCAATGTCGTCACGCTGAAAATTCCACCACTCCGCCAGCGCCCGCAGGATATCGAGATCCTTTCCCGGCATTTCGCCAAGAAATATTCAGAGTCCAATGGCCTCAGCGAGCGCAAGATCAATGAGGGTGCCATGGCCAAGCTGAAGGCAAATCCATGGAAAGGCAATGTGCGGGAGCTGGAAAACACCATCCATCGCGCCGTTCTGCTGTGTCAGGGGGATGCCATTACTGCAGATGCGATCCTGATGCCGGATGGAAGCGCCACACCGGATACCCATTCAGGCGTCGCCGCCATGAGTATTGCCGCAGCAGGCGCTGCACCGGTCAACACTCTCGTCGGCCGCAAAGTTGCCGATGTGGAAAAAGACCTGATCCTCAATACCCTGGATCACTGCCTTGGCAACCGGACGCACGCCGCCAATATTCTCGGTATTTCAATCCGTACGCTGCGGAACAAGCTCAAGCTTTACTCCGATGATGGCATTGATATCCCATCCGCCGCAGGCGAAGCCCGCTATCAGGCCCGCGCCTGAGAATGCCTCGTGATCCTTTTATTGAAAGTACTGATACATGAGTGACACTCAGTCATCCGCAGGAGCCATACGAGGCGGCAGCGCACTTCTGGGACGGGCGACACGGCTCGTCGGACGGAGCGATATCGGCCTTGCTTTCGGCGTCGTCTGCATCCTGATGGTCCTGATCTTGCCGATGCCGAGCTGGCTGCTGGATTTCAGCCTGGCCATCTCGATCACCTTTTCGGTCGTGATCCTCATGACCTGTCTGTTTATCTCGAAGCCCCTCGATTTCAGCTCTTTCCCGACAGTGCTGCTGATTGCGACCATGCTGCGACTGGCCCTCAACCTCGCCTCGACCCGCCTGATCCTGTCAGAGGGGCATACGGGACCAGAGGCCGCCGGTCATGTGATCGCGGCCTTCGGCAGTTTCGTCATGGGCGGAAATTTTGTGATCGGCATCATCGTTTTTGCCATTCTCATCCTTGTCAATTTCGTTGTCATCACCAAGGGTTCGGGACGTATCGCTGAAGTCGCGGCCCGTTTCTCTCTGGACGCCATGCCGGGCAAACAGATGGCCATCGATGCCGATCTTTCCGCTGGCATGATCAATGAAGACACTGCCCGCAAGCGGCGCAAGGAGCTGGAGGATGAAAGCAGCTTCTACGGCTCCATGGACGGTGCGTCCAAATTCGTGCGCGGCGATGCCATTGCCGGTCTGCTCATCACCTTCATCAATATCATCGGCGGTATCATTATCGGCGTCGCGCAGGAAGGCCTGACCTTTTCCGCCGCTGCCAACAGCTATACCCTGCTCACCGTTGGTGACGGTCTCGTCAGCCAGGTTCCCGCGCTGATCGTTTCTGTTGCGGCGGGCCTTCTTGTTTCGCGCGGCGGGATCACCGGGACAACGGATAAGGCACTGCTCGACCAGCTTGGCGGATACCCGCGCGCCCTTGGCGTCAGCGCCGCCCTGCTGGTTGGTCTGGCGCTGCTGCCCGGTGTGCCGATGATCCCCTTTCTCATTCTCGCCGGGGGGATTGGCTATTCCGCCTTTGTCCTCAACCGTAAACAGGAATTCCAGGCGAGTCAGGAAGAACAGCTCAAACTCGACAGCAAGAAAGCCGCCGTTCCGGCAGAAGAGCCGATTTCCACGGCGCTCGCCATCGACGATCTGCGCCTTGAACTCGGATACGGCCTCCTGTCCCTCATCAATGACACGGAAGGCTACCGCCTGACCGATCAGATAAAAGCCCTGCGACGCCAGATCGCCAGCGAGATGGGCTTCGTCATGCCAAGCGTGCGCATTCTTGATAACATGCAGCTTCCGGCGAACAGCTATCTTGTCCGCGTCAAGGAAGTGGAGGCCGGTTCCGGCGATGTCCGCCCGAACAACCTGCTGATCATGGATCCGCAGGGCAGGAGTATCGACCTGCCGGGCGAGGAGACGGTGGAGCCGACATTCGGTCTGCCCGCCATCTGGGTTGATACGGGACAGCGCGAGGAAGCCTCTTTCCGCGGCTATACAATCGTTGATCCGTCAACCGTCATCACCACGCATCTGACAGAAATCCTCAAAGATCACATGCCGGACCTGCTGTCCTATGCCGAGACGCAGAAACTGCTCGATGATCTGCCAAGCATCAATCAGAAGCTCATCGCCGATCTGATCCCGACCCATATTTCAGTCAGCGGTGTCCAGCGTATCCTGCAGAACCTGCTGGCGGAACGGATTTCAATCCGCGATCTGGCAACCATTCTGGAAGGGATTTCCGAAGCCACCGGATATTCCAAGAATATCAACATCATTACCGAACATGTCCGGGCCCGGCTTGCGCGGCAGATTTCGGCCGTCAACACGGCGGATGATGGCTATATCCCGCTGGTCACCCTGACGCCGCAGTGGGAGCAGAATTTCGCCAATGCCATTATCGGGCAGGGCGATGACCGCCAGCTTTCCATGGCGCCGAGCCAGCTTCAGGAGTTCATTGCCCGCGTCCGCGACGTGTTCGACACGCTGGCGAGACAGGGGCACAGCCCCGTGATGCTGACCAGCCCGGTCATCCGGCCTTATGTCCGCTCCATTATCGAGCGGTTTCGCCCGACGACCGTCGTAATGTCACAAAATGAGGTGCATCCGAAAGCCCGCCTCAAGACTCTGGCACAAGTGTGAGGACCGGCTGAATGCGGATCAAGACTTACACAGCTCCTTCCATGGAAAAGGCGATCAGCCTGCTGCGTCTTGAAATGGGACCGGAAGCGATCATCCTGTCAAGCCAGACGATGGATAACGGGGAAATCCAGCTGACGGCCGCTGTCGAGCAGATGGAAAAACCGGCGGCGCATAAAGCGGACAGCTGGGCGGCTGACTGGGACCGGGACTGGAAAGCCGAAACCGGTTCGCCCGCTCCTGAAACCATCAATGGTCATGGACAGAAGCCGACATCGAAACAGGACGCGCGTGCCCAGTCCTCTGACGCCAGCCAGCCCATCCGGGTCACGCCGAAAATGGAAACGCTTGTACAGTCCATGGCTTATCACGGCATTCCCACACGGCTTGCGGAAATGCTTTGTCGGACAGCCCTTGCGGTCAAGACGGAGGATACGGAAATGGCCCTCGCGGCGGCCTTTGACAGCCACTTCGCCTATTCTTCCCGCCTATCGGGGCGCAAGGCGCCGATGATGCTGGTTGGACCACCCGGCGTTGGCAAAACCGCGACAATCGCCAAATTCGCTGCCGCCGCCAAAATGCAGGGGCGGCAGGTTCATGTCATCACCACCGACACCAGCCGGGCGGGCGCCATAGAACAGCTCAGGGCCTATACGGACATTCTCGGCTTCAGTCTTGAAGTAATCGAAACGCCAGAAGCGCTCAAACGACTGCTGGAAAACAGCAAGATCGACGGTACGGCCGATATCCTCATCGACACCGGTGGCATTAATATTTATGACGAAGGAGAGGTTGCCGCCCTCACCCGTTATATCATTGCGGCCCGCGCCGAGCCGGTTGTCGTTCTGGCGGCGGGCACAGACACGGCCGAGATGAGCGACACCGCAGAAGGGTTTGCCGCCCTCGGCGCCCGGCGGATGATCGTTACCCGCCTTGATACAACACGCCGCTATGGCGGTATTTTCACGGCGGCGCGGAGTGCAAAGCTCAGCTTTTCCTACGCCAGCGTCTCGCCCTCCGTCGCAACCGGCCTTCACACCATCAATCCGGTAAATCTGGCGCGGCTGCTGCTTCGCGATCCTACACGCCCGGAAGTCGGCAAGGAATTTGACAAGGTAAAACCATGATCCAGACAGAAAGTCCCCTTCGCAACCGGCCCGAAATGCATCCCGCCATGCGCCCTGCGGGCAATAACATCATCACCATCGCCTCTGGCAAGGGGGGCGTCGGCAAGACGGTTCTCGCGGTCAGTCTTACGCAGGCCCTTGCCAATGCCGGCAAGAAAGTCCTGCTGTTTGACGGCGATGTCGGCCTCGCCAATGTGGATATTCAGCTTGGCCTCATGCCGGAGCTCGATCTTGCCACCGTGATCAGCGGAGAGATGTCTCTTCATGACGTCATTTTCCGCTGTGACGCTGGAGGGTTCGACCTCATTGCCGGGCGTTCCGGCTCCGGTTCGCTCGGCTCTCTTGGTGTCTCCCAGCTTCGGGAAATTCGGCAGGATCTTGCCCTGCTGGGCGCGGAGTATGATTATATCATCCTTGATCTTGGCGCCGGGATTGATGATGCGGTCAAGACGCTTTCCAGCGGCCTGGGTCCTAAACTTGTTATTACTACCGGCGATCCGACATCGCTGACCGACGCCTATGCCTATATCAAAGTGACGACCCAGACGGCGCCGGAAGCAGATTTACGCATTCTGATAAATATGGCGAAATCAGAAGCGGAAGGTCTCAAAATTTATGACAAGCTGCTGAGCGCCTGTCGGAATTTCCTACAGATCGAGCCACCGCTCGCAGGAATTATCGAACAGGATGAAAAAGTCTCGAATGCCATCCGGGCGCAGATGGGGCTGATGACCCGCTTCCCGACGAGCCGCGCGGCGGGCGCCGTTGATGATCTCGCCCGCTATATTATCAGGGGGACCGCATAGCAATGCGGTAAAGGCATGAGCGGCATTCGCGCATCATCCGGCGTCCCACCAACCCTTGCAGGAAGCGCGGCTTCGCCTGCCAGTGGTCAAGGGCCAGTTGCGCCCGCCAGCACCGCCCCGTCCACCGGGCAGGGAGACGGCTTGCCTGCGCAAAACGGCCAACCGCAGCCGCCCCCCCGGCAAGTACAGGAAAATACGGTCCTGCACGCCGTAGTCATGGCGAAAACATCCAACGATCATGTTGTGCTGCACACCGAACTCGGTAATTTCCGCATCACTACGCCCCTGCAGTTTCCGATTGGCAGCCATATCACTTTCGAAATTACTCAGCATCAGGATGTGGTGATGGCCCGCCTCATCGCGCTGAACGGGCGCGAGATTAGCCCGCCGCTTGAGGTTCGGCTGCTGCCAATCATTGACAAACCGCCTCTTACGGCCGAGGGCTATATCAGAGCGGGCCAGCTTAATCCGGCGCAGATCGCTACCGATAAACCCGTTTTATCGCCTCTGGCCCTACGTCTTGCTCCGTCAATAACTCCATCTTTGCCGTCGTCACCGGAAGCTCCTGCCGCGGCCTCGGCGCCTCCGGCCACCGTTGCGATAAGAACGCTCCCCCCGCTGCCGGATGGTTTCGAAATGCCTTCGGGTAATGTCGGGTCGACTCAGTCTCATGGTTTTGCAGCCTATCAGCGTTCCTACAATCCTGCCCTGATGGTAGGAAGCGGAGTGCAGCCCCCCCTCTCACCGCCATCCCCAGACGGAGCGAAAAGCCATACCCTACAGCATCTTGTTCTCGCGGAAATCCTGTCCCCACCCGGCCGGGCAACCGGGCGTCCGCAAGAGGCTGCACCCCCGGCAGGCACGGAAAAACTTAGTATTATCATCCGCCTGCAAATCGCCGGCACCCCTTTATCCCCGCGCGAAGGAATTTACCAGGGTAGTGTCATTGCCATCGCGCGGGCGTCAGAACCTGCTGGCTTCGCACGGGTGACATTGCAAACGCCGCTCGGCACGCTTTCATTCAACAGCAAAACGCCTCCGTCTATCGGCACGACGATGCAGTTTGCCATTGCCGATGAAATCATGGCTTTTCCGCTGCCGGAGGGGGATCTCCGGATTGCCGGGAGCAAGGCCCCGCAACAGCCGCTGATGGCGGACTGGCAGAATTTGCGTGAGGCCCTCAACCATCTTGCACGGACCGATCCGATCATTGCGCAGAATGTGATCAGTCAGGCGATCCCGCAGGCCAATGCCCAGCTTTCAAACAGCCTGCTGTTCTTCATTGTCGCGCTCAGCCTCGGGTCCATCGACAAATGGCTGGGACAGGAATTCACCAGCGCCCTGCGCGGCAGCGGTCGGGGCGCCCTGTTGCAGGCGCTGGACGATGATTTCAAAAGCCTCGGCCGCCTGCAGGGGGAGACCGGCGGGCAAGACTGGAAAAGCCTCAACTTCCCCTTCTTCGACGGCGCCAATTTACGGCAGATGCGGATGTTCTATCGCCGTCACGGCACCCCGGAGAATGAAGGCCAGCCGGAAACAACACGCTTCGTGATCGAGCTGAACCTGACCCGCTCCGGCCAGATGCAACTCGACGGCCTGTTCAAGGCCCATCAGTTCAATCTTGCCATTCGCAGCCATAGTGACCTTTCCGACGCCATGCGGATGGAAATCAGCCGCCTCTTCACCGAACATATGGATATTTCCGGTCTCAAGGGTCACCTTACCTTTCGGACCAGCCCCGCCTTTCCGCTAGACCCCTTGGCAGAGTGGGAAGAGGGAACTGCGGCGCCCTCGACCTAAAGACCCAGTTCTTCACGCCGCTTTTTTGGCAATTTCCCGCTTATCAGGCCATGCGCCGCCCGAATGTAATCGCGGATATCGTCATCCGGCATCGCCCCGCATCGGGTGAGCTGCACCCATTTGGCGCGGGCAAGGTAGGGGGCGGGAATAATCCCTTCCTGTTCGCGCAGGATCGTGAAGGCAAGATCGCTGCATTTGAAGCTGATCTTCGGCCCCTCGCCCGCCCCCCAGTTTGAACAGATGGCAAAAATCCTGTCCCCGACTTTCCAGACGGAGGCATCGCCCCACTGAATGACATGTGTTGTCGCCGGAAGCGACCGGCAGAATTGATCGAATTCATCGCGTGTCATGGTTTTCTTCTCCGCTTGTTACCGCCCGCCGCCGCCTTCCGCCGAACATGTCAATATTCAATCTTGATTGAACCGGACGGCTACGCCATATTCGCCGCATATTTTCATTTTGGAAAGCAGGACATGTTCGTCGTTGCGGCACTCTATAAATTCGTAAAACTACCAGACTATACGGAATTGCAGGGCAAGCTGCTCACCCTGTGCAAGCGGAACGGTATCCAGGGCACCCTCCTGCTTGCGGAAGAGGGGATCAACGGCACGGTATCCGGAACCCGCGAGGCGATTGATACGCTGCTTGAATTTCTGAAATCCGATTCCCGTTTCGATGATCTTCAGCATAAGGAAGCCCTGCATCAGGAGCAGCCTTTTTATCGTATGAAAGTGCGGCTTAAAAAAGAAATTGTCACGCTTGGCGCCCCCGGTCTTGATCCACGTGAAACAGTCGGCACCTATATCAAGCCGCAAGACTGGAACCGACTGATCAATGAACCGGACATGCTGCTGATCGATACGCGCAATGATTACGAGGTTGAGGTCGGCACCTTTCGCGGCGCAGTCAATCCGGAGACGAAAACCTTCCGCGAGTTCAAAAAATTCGTCGAGGAAAAGCTGGATCCGGTGCGCGATAAAAAAATCGCTATGTTCTGCACGGGCGGAATCCGCTGCGAGAAATCCACATCCTACCTTCTGTCCAAAGGGTTCGAGAATGTCTACCACCTTGAAGGCGGCATTCTGCAATATCTGGAGGATATTCCGAAAGAACAAAGCAGTTGGGAAGGGGAATGTTTCGTCTTTGATCAGCGGGTGACGGTCAATCATGATCTTGAGAAAGGCTCCTATGATCAATGCTACGCCTGCCGCCGGCCAATTACGGACGCAGAAAAATCTTCGGACCTTTATGTGGAAGGAGTCTGCTGTCCCCGCTGTCATGACGAGCTGAGCCTGGATCAAAAAAAGCGCTTCGCCGACCGGCAGAAACAGATCCATCTCGCCAAGGCGCGCAACGAAACGCATATCGGCAGCAAGTAATCATCTCGTCGTCACGGTGATGGCGAGGCTGACCTGATCAGCTTTTCAAGCGAGGCAAAGGTCGCGGCGGACTGGAACGGCGCGAAGGAACCGGTTTCGCGGATTTCCCGGGCCGCACTCACCATCGCGCCAAACGCCAGGCGGGCGAATGCGGAACCGACACTGATCCGGCGCACCCCGACTTTTTCGAGTTCAGCAATCGTAATACCGGGCAGGCCGATACCGGCGACAATATTGACGGGCTTCGAGACTTCCCGGCAAACTGTTGCGATGGTTTCAAGATCAGGAAGGGCCGGGGCATACAACACATCGGCGCCAACCGCCTCATACCCCTGAAGCCGGGCCAGCGTATCCGCAAAATCGGGCCTGCCGAACAGGTAATTCTCGGCCCGCGCCGTCAGCATGAAAGGCCGGTCGAGGCCCGCCACGACTTCCGCCGCCGCGGCAATCCGCTCAATCGCCTGCCCCCGATCATAAATAGGGTTATTCGGATCGCCGGTCGTATCCTCTATGGTGCAGCCGGCAAGACCGATTTCGGCAGCACGGCGGACAGTCTCCGCCACGTCTTCCGGCTTATGCCCGTATCCATTTTCAAAATCAGCACTGACCGGCAAAGACGTCGCCGCAAGAATTCCGGCCGCGTGGTCCAGCGCTTCTTCCCGGCTGATTTCACCGATTGCCGTTCCCTTGCCGGATGAAAAGGCATAGCCCGCGCTTGTTGTTGCCAAGGCCTCAAACCCGAGCGCCGTCAGCATTTTTGCCGAACCTGCGTCCCACGGATTGGGAAGGATAAAGGCTTTCTGTCGCTGGTGCAGTGCCTTGAACAGCTCTGCTTTTTCCCGAACACTCATTGTCACAGCCTTAATGTTCATGATTTGTTCAAATTATGTAAATTGAGCGTCCAGCGCAACTAAAAAAGCGCATGAATGCTCCGAATTTATGAAAGTCTTGTTTTAACGGCTTTTACGGCGATGCAGTTCGAGAGCAATTTCATCCAGGCTCATCTGTTCAAGCCTTTTCTGCTCATATTTCTCTTTCGCCTTATGCGCATCAAGGGCTATTTGATACTTTTTAAGCTCCTGATAGCATTCCGAGACCTCTTCCGTGAGCTCAGCGATCTTTGCATCCACCTCGGCAATGCTGGCGCGAATATTCCCGCTCTGCTCTTTCACGGCGGCGGCATAGCCAGCATAGGAAAATCCAATCTCGGGGTTTCCGGCGGACACTTCCTGTTCCCGCAGATGCTGCTCTTCAAGCGCCCGAAGCTGTTTGACGAAACCGAGGCGGAGCTCTTCAAAATCGACAAGCTCCCGCCGTTTTTCATCGAGCTTCCATTTATGCACCCGGATCAGATTTTCCAGTCCCTTCATGCGTCATATTCTCATTTCAGGCTGACTCGAATTCTGGCTTGTGTTCCAGAATGTCGGAAAGCGCGGCAAAACAATCGGCAAGAGTTGTCCGTTCCTTCTTGCCCTGGCTCATGAACTGTTCAAGAAGCGGATAGAAATGGATCGCCTCATCAACCAGCGCATCGCTGCCCCGGCGATAGGCGCCAAGACGGATCATCTCGGCCATGTCATCATAGGTGGACAGATACTGTTTGGCTTTGTTGACTAGGAAACTTTCTTCCTCGCTGTTGCAGCCGGGCATGGTGCGGGAAATGGATTTCAGAATATTGATGGCCGGGTATCGTCCGCGCTCGGCAATCTCACGCTCCATCACGATATGCCCATCGAGAATGCCGCGCACCGCATCCGCCACCGGTTCGTTATGGTCGTCGCCCTCAACAAGCACCGTGAACAGCCCGGTGATAGAACCTTTGCCCGTTCCCGGACCGGCCCGTTCCAGCAGCTTCGGAAGTTCACTGAATACAGTGGGCGTATAGCCCTTGCTGGTCGGCGGTTCCCCGCCCGACAGGCCGATGTCCCGCTGTGCCATAGCGAAACGGGTCACGCTATCCATCAGGCAGAGAACGTCATTATCCAGATCGCGGAAATATTCGGCAAGGGCAAGGGTGAGGTAGGCGGCCTGCCGTCGCATCAGGGCGGATTCATCGGAAGTCGCCACAACTACAATGCTGCGCTTCAGCCCTTCCTCGCCAAGGTCGTCCTTGATAAATTCCTGCACTTCGCGGCCCCGTTCCCCGATCAGGCCGATCACATTGACATCCGCTGCCGTGTTCCGCGCCAGCATGGAAAAGAGAACGGATTTGCCAACACCGGACCCGGCGAAAATCCCCATCCGCTGCCCGCGACAACAGGTCACGAAACTGTTCAGCGCCCGAACGCCGAGATCTATCTTTTCCCCCACCCGCTGCCGCGCATGGGCGGGTGGCGGGGCATTGCGGAAGGGAACGGCATCACTCCCCGCCTTGAGAGGCGGCCCCCCGTCGATCGGTTCTCCCATTGCATTGACAACACGGCCAAGCCAGCTTGGGTTCGGATAGATCACCGGATCACGCTCGGCGATTTCCGCCTTGCACCCGATCCCGATTCCGTCAAGCGCCCCGAACGGCATCAGAAGCGCCCGGTCATCACGGAAGCCGACCACCTCCCCCTTCACCCTGCCGCCATCGCGGGCACAGAGGTTGACACGGCTGCCGATACTCAGGCGCCGTTGGATGCCGCCGATTTCAATCAGCAGCCCCTGTATCGCGGCCACGCGGCCATAATATTGCGATGTCGGAAGACGGCTGACTTCTGAAATTATATTCTGCAAAAAAATGCTCCACCGGTCGATCTGGAGAACCCAGTAGTTGATCTCACCGGCCATTGTGCCCGACACCTTTTAATGTTTCGTAAATGGCGTAAATCGGGGTTAACAAAGATAGTTAATTTTTATCTTTTATTTTAACTATTTGTTAAGTTAATTTATTAATAATGGTTGCGTACAGGAGGTACAGTAAGATGCGGGTTTTATTGATAGAAGATGATAGCTCGATGGCTCGTGGCATCGAATTGATGCTGAGCGCAGAGGGCTTCAATGTATACACCACCGATCTCGGTGAAGAGGGCGTAGACCTCGGAAAACTCTACGACTATGACATTATTATACTGGATCTCGGCCTGCCCGACATGTCCGGTTATGACGTTCTTAAGAAACTGCGGACGGCCAAGGTCTCCACCCCGATCCTGATCCTGTCAGGCATGTCGGAACCGGATGACAAAGTTAAGGGTCTCGGCTTCGGCGCGGATGATTATCTGACCAAGCCATTTAACAAAGATGAACTTGTGGCGCGTATTCACGCCATCGTGCGCCGCTCCAAGGGCCATGCGCAATCAACCATCCAGACAGGCCGCCTTGTGGTCAACCTGGATTCCAAGTCGGTCGAAGTCAGCGGCCAGCGCCTGCATCTGACAGGCAAGGAATATGGCATGCTGGAACTGCTCAGCCTGCGCAAGGGAACAACGCTCACCAAGGAAATGTTCCTCAATCACCTCTACGGCGGCATGGATGAGCCGGAACTCAAGATCATCGACGTTTTCGTCTGCAAGCTGCGCAAGAAACTGGCGGCGGCAACCAATGGCGAAAATTATATCGAAACGGTCTGGGGTCGCGGGTATGTCCTGCGTGACCCGGAAGAAACCCTTCAGGCCCGGGCGAGCTGATCGCCCCTCTCCCTAAATATAGCAAATAAACACCCCGCAGAACTCCAAATTCTGCGGGGTTTGTTTTGCGAACCAATCAGCACAGCGCCGCGGGAAAGCGGCGGATATTCTTATCCGGCGGCCGCCAGCAAACCACTCTCGGCGGATGTGTAGACACCGCGCTGCCCCTCGACCGGCTTGAAACGGTCGCAGATGCCCAGGACAGTTTCGGCCCCCCCAAGAAACAGGGCGCCATCCACGGCCAGAATGTCATAGACGCGATTCAGAACCTTGCTCTTGGTTGCCTGATCAAAATAGATCAGGACATTCCGGCAGAAAACCACATCGAACTGGCCGATAGAACTGAAATCCTCCAGCAGATTACGCGGCTGAAATTTCACCATCGCCCGGATGGAGCTGTCAATCTGCCACATCTCGCCCACCTGCTGAAAATGCTTCATCAAAAGCTGAATGGGCAGGCCTCGCTGCACTTCGAACTGGGAATAAAGGCCGGCTTTGGCTTTTTCAAGAACTTCATTGGAAAGATCCGTCGCCAGAATTTCAACGCGCCAGCCCGCCATTTTGGCAGCTTCTTCCTTAAGCAGCATGGCGAGGGAATAGGGTTCCTGCCCGGTTGAACAGGCCGCCGTCCAGATCCGAAGAGATTTTTTGGCCGCCCGGGCTTTCAGAAGCTGCGGCAGAACCACATCCCGGAAGGTGTCGAAAGGGCGGGTATCGCGAAAGAAAAAAGTTTCATTCGTCGTCATCGCCTCGGTTATTTCCATCAGCAACCGCTCGTCTTTTGTCCGCCTGACTTCCGATGCCAGCGCCTCAAGACTGTCAAGGCCACGGCGCCGCGCCAGAGGGATAAGCCTGCTTTCCAGCAGATAGATTTTTTCCTCGGTCAGAACGAGGCCGGATCGTGTTCTGACAATATCGCCAAAAAGCTGGAAATCCTGACTATTCATACCAGTCTCCCCCTGATGACACTTTCAATTCCGTTTGGAATTTCCTGCAATGGCAGCACCCTGTTGCAAAGACCCGCATTGGCAACCGCTCCCGGCATACCCCAAACGATGCTTGTTTCTTCATCCTGACCGATCACCACAGCTCCTGACTCCGCAAGTTTTTTACAGGCATCCAGCCCGTCATGCCCCATTCCTGTCAGAATAACCGTCAGAAGATTCGCGCCGAAGATAGCGTGCAGACTGCGCAGCATCGGCTCAACAGACGGGCGACAGTAATTTTCCGGCGGCTCCTGATTGAGCCTGATAAACAAATCAACCCCTTTATTGACAATCGTCATATGCCAATTGCCCGGCGCAATATAAACACCGTCGCGAGAGACCTTTTGACCGTCCTTCGCCTCAACGCATTCCTTGTCATACAATCTGTTCAGATGCTCGGCCATGATGGCCGTAAAGGTTTCCGGCATATGTTGCGTCACAAAGATTGGCAAGTCGATCTTGCCTTTTAGGGCTTCGAAGAGTTTGAATAACGCCTGCGGGCCGCCCGTCGACGCGCCGATGGCAATCGCTTTGGGAACCGGCAAAGTCTTGAGCGAACGCAACGCAATCGGGGGCTTTGCCGGTTGAACCGCAGGCCGCTTGTATGCTGTAAATGCCTGTGTGGGTTCAGACCGCGCAACGGCTTTCCCGGCGGCGGCATCCCGGGCCCGGCGGGTCGCCCCAAGCGCTCTGATCTTTTCCACAAGACCGCGCTGGAACATTTCCTTCTCATTGACCACGCGAGTGGATTCAGGCTTGGCAATATAATCCGCCGCGCCCATGGATAGGGCTTTGAGGCTGACATCCGCATTGCGGCGGGTCAGGGTAGATGCCATGATAACCTGCACATCGGGATCACGTCTGACCAGCTCCGGCAAGGCCGTCAATCCGTCCATTTCCGGCATTTCTATATCCAAGACAACCAGTTCGGGGCGGGCGCGATCAAACTCACGCAGCGCATGCGCGCCATTACTTGCGATGGCCACAACCTCAATATCCGGCTCCGCTTCAAGCCACCTGATAAGAAATCCGCGAATAACCGCAGAATCATCCACGATCATCACGCGATATGGTGCCGCCGCGCGCGATCCGGTTTTTCCAACAATGGTTTGCGGTTGACTCACCTAGAGGACTCCCACCTGCGAGAATTTTGCCTCGATAATGGCTCGATCGAACGGTTTCATGATATATTCATTCGCGCCGGCCGAAATCGCCTCGCGGATATGTGCCATATCATTTTCCGTCGTGCAGAAAATGACAATCGGCTGTTCGCCCTCTTTGGAACCGCGTAAGGTTCTCAGAAAATCAATGCCATTCATCACCGGCATATTCCAATCCAGCAGAATAACATCCGGCATTTTTTCCTGACAGCTGCTCAACGCGCTTTTTCCATCCTCAGCTTCCAGGATACCAAAACTCAGATCCTCCAAAATCCGCCGGGCGACCATCCGGACAACCTTGGAATCATCAACAATCAGGCATGACGGCATTCTATTTCTCCGTTTCTTGTCAGGCTGCTATTGTCGTGTTACCCGCGAAATCCAGCAGCCGCTCGATTTGCAGGACAACCAGCAGCTTATCTTCAAGGCGATAGACGCCGCCCGAAATTTCCTTCCAGCAACTGTCCAAGGTAACCGGGGTGGGCTGAAGCCCATTCTGATCGAGGCTGAGCACCTCACCCACATTGTCGATCATCAGGCTGTAAGGTTCTCCGTGATGCTCCACAACGATACTCATTCCTTCCTTGTCCACCTCAAGTTCGGACAATCCAAGGCGTTTTCGCACATTGATTGCGGTCACGATGCGCCCGCGCAAGTTGAGCGCTCCGGCGACTTCCGGCGGGGCAAGGGGGATTTTCGTGAGTTTCAGGCCACGAAGTACATCATGTACTTTCAACACCGGGATGCCGAACAGCTGATCCGCGATAAGAATGGTCACATAATCCTGCATATTGCTGTTGGTCATCGTGAGCTTCCACTTGCTTTGAGAGTTTGCGACAGGGCCGTCATGAGTGAATCCTTGTCAAATTTGGCCACATAATCCGAAAATCCGACCGCACGTCCCCGATCAAAATCATCGGCGGTTGTATGGGACGACAGGGCGACAATGGGTGTTTCGCTCCAACGTCCGTCCCCATTCACTTCTTCAGCAAAGGCAAACCCGTCCATCTCAGGCATTTCGATATCGCTGATGATGATGTCATATTGCTCGCCAAGCTCACGGTGCTTCAACGCCTCGACACCATTTTCCGCAGTTGTGACATCATATCCGGCCGTTTTCAGAAGCGGCACCAGCATGTTTCGGAAGAACGGGCTGTCATCGACCAGAAGAACCTTCTGCTTGCCCTTTTTCTGTCCAAAGGCGCGTGCGTCGCTTATGCCGAACCAGTTGCCAAAACATTTTTGCAGGAAATAGCCGACATCCACAATGTCCGTCGCCTTGTTCTGTATGACAGCGCTGCCAACAAATCCATCCAGTTTGGCGGCCATCTCGATCTCGAGATGATCCTCGACGATATCGACAATCTCGTCCACGAGCAGGCCCATGCTGCGATCCTGATCACTGAACACCAGAACCGGCTGACGCCCTTCTTGGCGGACGGACTGGTGCCCGTCAATCGTTGTCAGCGGCATAAGCTGTCCGCGATACTGCACCACCTGGCGCCCGTTTGCATCTTCGATAGAGGCAACGTCAATCTCCTCCAGCCGCGCGACAAGCGATAACGGCACGGCCTTCGGATGCTGGCTGCCGGCCCGGAAGACCAGCAACGCGGTCTTATCGTCCTGCCTCTGGCTATCTGCAACCGTTTCCCGTTCGGTATTGTCCGAATTGACAATTCCATCACCGGACATGGCGGCAATTCCGTTCGGATCAAGAATCATGATCACGCTGCCATCCCCCAGGATTGTGTTGCCCGAGAAGATGGCGAGGTTTTTCAGGATCGGCGCTATCGGTTTAACGACAATTTCTTCGGTATCGAAGACACGATCAACAACAATGCCGAAGACATAGCTGGCAACCTGTATAACAACAATAAACTCTTCGGCGCCCCGCGCTTTACTCTGGCCTGCCACTTCATCGGCCGCCGTTTCCAGCTTCAGGATATCGTTAAGATGCACCAGTGGCAGCAGATGATCGCGCAAGCGCAAGACGGGCGATTGGTTGATCATCTCAATGGTATGATCGCTGCTGCTGTTGGCAGAGGCGCGGACCAGTTCCAGTACGCTGGTTTGCGGAATAGCGAAACGTTCTCCGCAACATTCAACGATCAACGCCGAGACAATGGCAAGGGTCAGCGGTATCTTGATGGTGAAAACCGATCCCTGCCCCTCTTCGGAACTGAGAGCGATCGTCCCGCCAATCTTTTCGATATTGGAGCGGACAACATCCATTCCGACGCCCCGGCCGGAAACATTGGTAATCTTCTCGGCCGTCGAAAACCCGGCGCGCATGATGAAACTCTGGATCTGCTGCGGGCTCATGCCCTCCAGCTCGGCCTCCGTCGCAAGCCCGCTTTCAATGGCCTTCTTGCCGATTTTTTCGACATTCAGACCGCGTCCGTCGTCGGTAATCTTGATGATGATATGTCCGCCTTCATGAAAGGCTTCCAGCACGATTTTGCCGATCTCCGGCTTCCCTGCCGCAAGGCGGTCTGCGGGCATTTCCAGGCCATGATCGGCGGAATTTCGCACCATATGGGTCAGCGGATCCTTGATAAGCTCCAGAACCTGACGGTCAAGCTCGGTCTCGGCTCCATGCATGACCAGGTCGATTTTCTTGTCCAGATCATGGCTCAGGTCGCGAATAATCCTCGGCAGCTTCGACCAGGCATTGCCGATGGGCTGCATGCGGGTTTTCATCAACCCTTCCTGCAGTTCGGTTGTGACGTGGCTGAGGCGCTGCAACGGCACGGTAAACTCGTTATCATCCATACCGCGAACCATCTGAAGAAGCTGGTTGCGGGTCAGGACCAGCTCACTCACCATGGTCATCAGATTTTCAAGCATCTGGACATTCACCCGGATGCTCTGATTGGCGAGGCTGGATTCCTTGGAGGTGCGCTCCCCGCCGGACTTTGCCCCGTCATTGGCGGCGGCAGCGACCTTCTGCTGCTCGGGTTCAGGCTCTTCTTCCGGACCTTCCGCCGCCTGAAAGGCTGCCTCCAGTTCGTCAAGAGAGACTTCGCCCGGCCGCAATTCCTGATCTTCCGGCCCCTCCGCCGCCAGGAATGCCGCTTCCAGCTCATCCAGGGAAACCTCGCCGGACGGGGTGTCGTCAACAGGCTCGGGATCCGGGGTCACGGCCACAGCGGCGGTGCCAAAGGCTACGTCATTCAGGCGCGCGATCAAGTCTGCATCATTCCCTTGAGGCTCCTGTTCGGTTTCTTCAATCGTCGCCAGAATGTCCTTGATGACATCTATCGCCTCAAGAATGATCGTGACAACATCGGCGTTGACCGTCAGTTCCTTGTCCCTGATCCTGCCAAGGACATTCTCCCCGGCATGGGCAACCGCCTCAAGCCGTGGCAAGCCCAGAAAACCGCACGTGCCCTTGATGGTATGCACAAGACGAAAAATACTGTCGATCTGGCGTTCGTCACCCGGATCCTGTTCCAGTGCAACAAGAGAAGCATCAACAATACCGATGCTTTCGTTGGTTTCCGTAAGGAATTCGCTGAGAAGGTCATCCATGTCCGTGCACACTTTCCGTATCTTCATGTCACCCCGGGGGACAGATTTCCCGGGATTTCCCGGATACAGAATGCCGGATATAGGTTAACAAGCGGTTACATGTCGCGCATAATTCCGCGACTTTTTATGCCCGGATTCTCACGGATAAAATTTCGCATATCCCGCGTAACGGGAGATGGAAAATCGTCAAATACAGAATTTCACAGAATATTTCAGGTGGCGGTTCAGGCCGAACGGACCGAGAGGGTTATGCTCTCATCCTCCACTTCCCGAATATCGAGTGTCGCACCAGTATTCGCGCACAGAGCCATCAAATACTGGATCCCGACATTCTGCGCCGTCAGCGTTGCCTCGTCATATCCATTTTGCAGGATTGCCGTCACATCCTCCCGCAGGACGGCGCGCGGCCCCCTGGCATGAAAGGTGAAGGACCAGGCCCCGTCTTTCACATCACCGGAAACGGCCAGCGTGCCCCCGCGCGGCAGGGTGGCGGCGGAAATCACGACAAGGTTGCAAATAATCTTAATGACATCCTTCGGCAGAAGTTCCGCGCCGCCCGCCGTATCGGGCCAGTCCAGCGCCACCTTCCCAAAGCTCATCAGATCCCGGCTTAAACTGCGCGCATCGCGGATTGAAACATCCTGTCCCATGCCCCCGGCAAGACCGAAAGCGAGCCGATAGAATTGCAGCCGTGCCGATGCTTCACCCGCGCTGGAGCTAACCAGTTTCAACGCTTCGGTGCGCATGTCCGCATTGCTGTCATCACTTGCCAGCTCAATTCCGTTACAGACCGCGCCGATGGGTCCGATCACATCATGACAGAGCTTGGAACTCATGAGGGAGGCCAGTTTCAGATCAATCATTTTCTCTCCAGACCCGCAGGGTAGCGGCATACTCTTTAATCAACTTACTCACAACCTTTGTCGGGCGTCCGACATTCTGATAGGCTGACTATGCAATAATCCTGACCTTCCTGTTAAGAGAAAAATCATGCTCACACGGCTTTCCCCCGGTCAATATGTCCGCCATCCCCAGGAACCGGACTGGGGCATCGGGCAGGTGCAATCCGCCATCGCCGATCGCGTTACCGTCAATTTTGAGCATGCCGGCAAGCAGATGATTATTGTCAGCGTCATTGATCTGATTGTGATTGACGAGGAAGAAGCCACCAGAAACCCGCAATCCTGACCCGGGGCTTTTACGGCTTTCGCATAAATATTCCGTCTCTCGCCAAACCGTTTCAATCCGGCGCTTGACCGCCCTTGAAAAATCGCGGAAGTTAGCCTCATTATGGTTAACGATGGACAGGGAAACGGCTCAGCATGTCCTCCGATCTGGACAGAAAAACCACAGTCGGCATCATCCAGACAGGTCGCGTCGGCGGCTCTCTCGGGGTGAAATACGGGGAATACCCGGATATGTTCATGACCCTGTTCAAGGGAGAGCCGTTCGACTATACGGTCTATCCCGCCATAGACAGGAAATTCCCCAAGCATCCGCTTGAATGCGACGCCTGGGTAATTACCGGCTCCAAGCACGCGGTTTATGAAGATCTGGACTGGATCAGACCGCTTGAAACCTTTATCCGCAAACTCGTTGTCAGCGGGCAGCCGACAGTCGGCATCTGTTTCGGCCATCAGTTGATGGCGCAGGCCATGGGCGGCAAGGTGGCGAAATTCCCCGGCGGCTGGAATATTGGCAGGATGACACTGACCGATCTTGTCAACACGCAGGACGCACGGCTGCATTTTTCGCATGAAGATCAGGTGATGGAGCCGCCGGAGAATGCGGAGCTGATCATGACGGCGGATTTCTGCCTGTTTGCCGGGTTCA
This sequence comes from uncultured Alphaproteobacteria bacterium, assembly GCA_963971675.1. Classification (GTDB taxonomy): domain Bacteria; phylum Pseudomonadota; class Alphaproteobacteria; order Sneathiellales; family Sneathiellaceae; genus Sneathiella. The sequence goes on from CAXASQ010000005.1 coordinate 59,370, forward strand.
AATATTCACCCAGCTGCTTTTCCATGCAGGCGCATCCGGAGCTGACACTACCCTTTATGGTGGACCTGATCAATCAGCGGCGTGGATTGCAACTGACGACAGAACATGCGGATGATGCGCTTGCCTCCCTTGCCGGGCCAAATGACCAGGAAATCTATGGCGGCTGGATCGCCGATATTCTCAAAGGCGAACGGCGCATATAAAGCCGCTTGCGAATGCCCCTTCCCCGCAATGGGGACAAGCGTTGCTATTCTTATTCTTTCCGGAAACCGGAGAGCCGTTCCGCCGCCCCGGCCTCGCGCCCCGGGCTGTTCTTACGCTCAAATGCCAGCCCTTCTTTCAGGCCGTAATCCTGCCCCTTGTTCACCAGCATTTTGTCGGCCCGCAGCGTATGCCAGGAATTGCCGACAATTTCCCGCGCCAACTGCATCGTTTCATCCTGCAAGCGGGCATCCGGCACGCACCGGTTGGCAAGGCCGATTTCGAAAGCCTCCTCCCCGCTGACCACGCGGCCGGTATACATCATTTCCTTGGCGTTCAGAACGCCGATGCGGCGCGGCAGTCGCTGGCTCATGCCCCAGATCGGCGTCAGCCCCCATTTGCCATGGGTATCGGCAAATTTCGCACTCTCGCCGCAGATCAGCAGATCGCAAGCAAGGACGAGTTCCAGCGCACCGGTATAGCAATGTCCCTGTACTTCGGCGATCACGGGTTGCGGCAGATCCTCGATCATCTCGACAACCTCCGCCTGATACATCGGATACGGCGCCTTTTCCCCCGCCTGCATGGCTTTCAAATCGTTACCCGCAGAAAAGGAACGCCCCTCCCCGCGCAGAATGACGCAGCCGATCTCTTCCGTCTCAAGGGCCAGTGACGTGACATGTTCCTGCAATTCGACAAACAGCGAAGGGCTCAGCGCATTTAATGCTTCCGGCCGGTTCAGCGTCAGGATCGCAATGCCGTCCACATTCTCTCTCAAAACCAGTGATGTCATGTTTTAAGCGCCTCCCCCGCTTTCAGCATCTGTTCCCTTCTCATTTTACGGATCAGATACCGTTCCCGATAGAAGGTATAAACACCGCTGCCAACGATGATAATACTGCCGAGGATCATCCAGATATTTGGAAACTCCCCGAACACGATGATACCCAGAATGATCGCCCAGATCAGGATCGTATAGCGGAAGGGCGATGTAAAGCTGAGATCACCCGCCCGCATGGCGGTAATGCTGCATTGGTATCCCACCATCACGAACAGAGCCGCCAGCACCAGCAGGCTGATTCCGTCCACTGTGATCGGCTTCCATTCCGCAAAGGCCGACAGGACGGCGCCCACCGTCATCACCGAACATGACGTCAGAAAGGTGACAAAAAGCGTCGGTATCGCCACCGACAGACGCCGGGTCGCCAGATCACGCATGACAATAAATGATACGGAAATAACGGCGTATATGGAATATTCGTTAAATCCTTCCGTTCCCGGGCGGACAATCATCAGGACGCCGATAAATCCGGCGGAAATGGCGAGATATCTGCGCCAGCCAACGGGTTCGCGCAGAAAGATCGCACCCGCCAGCGTCACCGCCAGGGGAAGCGACTGCAGGATCGCCGTTGCATTCGCCAGCGGCATATGGAACAGCGCCGTCAGATAGAACGCCGCGCCGCCAACCTCCCCGATGAGACGGAGGATGACAAGCAACCTGTCGCCCTTCGGCACGCGAAAGATCAAAACCCCCTTGTAATGGCAAAAAGCCGCAAGCATCAGACTGGTCATGATACCGCGCAGGAACATCGCCTGAAACACGCTGAGATGCTCCGCCACCAGTTTCATGGCGGTATCATTCACGACAAAGGCGGCCATGCTGATCGACATGAAGACCGCCCCGCGCATATTGTCCGAAAGGGGTATGCTCATGGATTAATTAGTCAGCCAAAAGACGAAAAACAGCAAGCAATATTCGTCGTCAGGGTGAAGATTTTAGCGAACATCTTTCGGGACAAGCCCCGCAACGAAACGCGCCGATGCGGCCAGCACCTCATCGGGCTTTTCCTGCCAGGGGCTATGCCCGCATTTCTCCAGAATCAGGGCATCAAACGGCCCGGAAACTGCCGCCTTTATCGTCTCAATCTGCGCCAGCGTCCCATAGTTGTCGTCCCGCCCCTGAATGGCGAGAACGGGTGTGGTGCAAATAGGCAGAAAGCATTCAATATTCCATTTCAGAAAGGCAGGGTCCAGCCAGGCGTCATTCCAGCCGCGAAAAGCGCAGTCGGTATTAGTTCCATGGAATTTTTCAAGCCGCCGTTTCAGGTCCCCCTGCTCATAGGCAACTTTTGCGGCCCGGATTCCGGCAATCGAGACATCCTCGACATACACATGCGGTGCCATGACGATGGTCCCCTCGGCCGGCTTGACATCCGGCAGGCCCGCATGGATCAGGGCAATAGAAGCACCGTCGGAATGGCCGACGAGAATGAATTTCCGGATATCGAAATGGGTCAGCACTTCCGGCAGAACATCGCGCGCCTCCCGCTCCATATAATCGAGAGGGCGCGGCAGGTCGCACGGATCCGACCCGCCATATCCTGTCCGGCTATACACCAGCCCCGCGAGGCCGGTTGCCGCGCAGAGCCGATCCGGAAAATCCCGCCAGAGAGCCGTGCAGCCCAGCCCCTCATGCAGAAAAACAAGGGCTGGAGACGCCGGATCAAGCTCCCCAATGAGGCGGTATTCGATCCGGCGGTTCGCAATAATGTCAGTTCTTAAATCCGGCCCTGCCGTCACGATTTCCGGATCATATTGACGATGCCGGAGAAGTCGGCCTCCCGCCCCTCTCCGCCGACATAACTCTCATAAAGGTCCATCGCCGCTTTTCCAAGCGCGGTGGACGCGCCGAAACCATCCGCGGCCTCCTGGCTGAGATGCAGGTCTTTCAGCATATTAACCGCCGAGAAGCCGGGTTTGTAGCCATTATTGGCCGGGCTTGCCGGAACCGGGCCCGGAACCGGGCAATAGCTGGTGAGGGACCAGCACTGGCCGGACGCCGTGGAGACGATATCGAACATGGTCTGATGCTCAAGACCCAGCTTTTCCGCCAGCACAAAGGCCTCGCATACCCCGATCATGGAAATGCCGAGGATCATGTTGTTGCAGATTTTCGCGGCCTGGCCGTTCCCCGCGCCGCCGGTATGGACGATATTCTTACCCATGGCTTCCAGGATCGGCTTCGCCGTCTCGAAAGCGCCTTTTGCCCCGCCGACCATAAAGGTAAGCGTTGCCGCGGCCGCCCCGCCGACACCACCGCTTACCGGCGCATCGACCATGCTCTTGCCCGCAGCAGCGACAGCCGCCTCAACCTCACGCGCGGTGGCGACATCAATAGTGGAACAATCAATAAACAGCGTGCCCTGATCCGCGGCTGCGACAATCCCGTCATCGCCCAGATAAACGGCGCGGACATGATCGCCCTTCGGCAGCATGGTGACAACAATCCCGACATTCTTTGCCGCCTCCGCCGCGGTCGCCGCCGAAGTCGCGCCTTCGGCAACGCATTTGGCGACGGCCTCGGCGGACAGATCAAAAACCTTGACCGAATGCCCCGCCTTCAGAAGATTGAGGGCCATCGGCCCGCCCATATTCCCGACCCCGACAAATCCAATTCTGGCCATATCCTTCTCCTTGTCAAAAAGACGGCCCCGGCCATCAGACCGGAGCCGCCATTCTTTTCTTATTTATGGGTTGGCATGATGAACTCGGCGCCCGCCTTGATGCTGTCCGGCCAGCGGGAGGTCACCGTTTTCACCTTGGTGTAGAAGCGCACCCCTTCCGGGCCGTGCTGGTTATGATCGCCAAAAGCGGAGTTTTTCCAACCGCCGAAGCTGTGGAAGGCAAGTGGAACCGGGATTGGCACATTGACGCCAACCATGCCCACCTCAACATTGTTGGAGAAGGCCCGCGCCACATCGCCGTTGCGGGTAAAGATGGAGGTACCGTTACCAAACTCATGCTTGTCCACCATCTCGATGGCGTCATTGAAGGTCGGCGCGCGGACGACGGACAGAACCGGACCAAAGATTTCTTCCTTGTAGATCCGCATGTCGGTTTTGACATTGTCAAACAGACAGCCGCCCATATAGAAGCCATTTTCATAGCCCTGCAGCGACAGTTCGCGACCATCGACAACCAGATCCGCGCCTTCCTGCTTACCAAGGTCCACATAGCCCTTGACCTTGTCTAGATGTTCTTTTGTGACCAGCGGGCCCATATCGCCATCGGCCGCACTCGGTCCGATTTTGAGATTGCGCACCCGCGGCGCCAGCTTTTCGATCAACTCGTCCCCCGCATCGCCCACAGCGACGGCAACAGAGATTGCCATGCAGCGTTCCCCGGCGGAGCCATAGCCCGCGCCGATCAGCGCATCGACGGCCTTGTCCATATCGGCATCCGGCATCACCAGCATGTGGTTCTTGGCGCCGCCCATAGCCTGACACCGCTTGCCTGCCGCCGCAGCGCGGGAATAGACATATTTCGCAATCGGCGTGGAACCAACGAAGCTGACCGCCTTGATCCGCGGATCATCGAGGATCGTATCAACCGCAACCTTGTCGCCATTGATGACGTTAAGAACACCTTTCGGCGCGCCCGCTTCGAGCATCAGCTCCGCCAGGCGCATCGGCAGGGACGGATCTTTTTCAGACGGCTTCAACACGAATGTATTGCCACAGGCAATGGCCACGGAGAACATCCACATCGGCACCATGGCCGGAAAGTTGAACGGCGTGATCCCGGCAACCACCCCCAGGGGCTTGCGCATTGAATACATGTCGATACCGGACGACACATTGTCCGAAAACTCGCCTTTCAGCAGATGCGGGATACCGCAGGCAAACTCGACCACTTCCAGACCCCGGATGACGGAGCCCTTAGCGTCCGAATGTACTTTGCCGTGTTCACTGGACAACAGAGCGGCCAGATCGTCGAGGTTTTCTTCGACGAGCTGCTTGAATTTGAACATCACCCGGGCGCGGGTGATGGGCGATGTGGCCGCCCATTCCGGAAAGGCCGCAAGGCTGCTGGCGACGGCATCGCCGACTTCCGCCTCCGTCGCGAGCGGTACGTCCGCCTTGTGTTCCCCGGTGCTGGGATTATAGACGGGACCGAAGCGGCCCGATTTCCCGGCCACATATTTGCCGTCGATAAAATGCTTTAATTGTTCGGTCATGTAATCTGCTCCCATAGGATTCTTATATCGTGAACTTTACATAGGTAAAAATGCAAAGTAATTAGATAAGAATGCACATTCCCTGTGTAAAAACGCACATCAGGTGATCGTTATTTTTGACTGGAACGATATCCGTTTCTTCCTTGAGCTTAGCCGTAAAGGCCGCCTGACGGAAGTGGCTAAAGCACTGAAAGTTGATCACACGACGGTCAGCCGCCGCGTGCTGGCGCTTGAACAGAAACTGGACGCCAAGCTTTTTGAAAGCACGGCACGGGGTTTTGTCCTGACGGAGGCGGGGGAACGGCTGCTGCCCCTTGCCGAGCAGATGGAGAGTTCTTCCGCCACCATTCAGGATATGGTCGGCGGAGAAAACCAGACCCTCACCGGCACGGTGCGCCTTGGTGTGCCGGAAGGCTTCGGCAGTCAGTTTCTGGTCCATGAAATCCCGGAGTTTCAACGCCAGCACCCGAATCTGGAGCTGGAGTTTGTCGCCAATGACCGCTTTGTCAGCCTGTCCAAGCGGGAGGCCGACCTCTCCATTACCCTCGGCCGTCCGAAGTCCGGCCGACTCATTTCCCGCAAGCTCACCGACTATCGCCTGCGCCTCTATGCAACGAAAGACTATCTGGACACGCATCCCTCCATACGCCGACGGGAGGATTTGCGCCATCACAGCTTCATCACCTATATCGAGGAGCTGGTTCCGGACCCGCAGCTTCTCTATCTCAGGGATGTGATAGGCAACCCGGAGATCCGTCTCAAAAGCTCCAGCATCATCTTTCAGTTTCAGGCCGTACTGGCAGGGGCCGGGATTGGCATTCTGCACTGTTTCTCCGCCGAAGAATATCCGGCGCTGGTTCCCATCCTGCCCCGTGAAATCAACATTGAACGAAGCTACTGGCTGAACACACCAGAGGATATTCATGACCTTGCCCGCATCAAGGCGGTCAGTGATTTTTTAAGTGACGTTGTTGCAGAAAAGCGCAATAAACTGATGGGCGAATACTGAGCCGTTAAAACCCGCCCGCCGAAAGATTTTAATGATACTTCGGCCAGCATCGAATCATTGAGACATATCCCCCGCTATTCTTGGGCTCCCCGTAAAACATAACAAGAAGAGGTCAGAGCCATTACCGCCCCGCAAGTCAATCGCCCGAAAGAGTATCTGCTGCTGATCCTGCTCGCCTGTCTGTGGGGGTCGTCCTATCTGTTTACGAAAATGGGTCTGGAATCGCTGCCGCCGACGACGCTGGTCGCGCTTCGGGTTTCGCTGGCGTCTCTCATCCTGCTGCTGGTGATCTGGCGTCAAGGGTATCGGCTACCGACCACCCGGACGGACTGGTGGAATTTTTTCGTACAGTCCTTCCTGAACGGCTTCGGCGCCTGGACGCTGGTCGCATGGGGCCAGCAATTTGTGGATAGCGGATTGGCCACGGTGCTCAACTCCACATCGCCGATCTTTGTTTTCCTGATCACCTGGCTGATCACCAAACATGAGACCGTCACTTTCCGCAAGATCGCGGGCGCCGTTATCGGTCTTGCCGGGGTGATCCTGATCATCGGCGTCGATGCCCTGCAAAGTCTGGGGCAGCAGGTCTTTGCCCAGCTCGTCATCCTGCTCGCGGCCATGCTTTTTGGCTATGCCGCCATCCGCGGCAAGAAGTTCGCGCATCTGCCCTCCACCGTCACTGCGGCGGGCGTCATGATCATGGCCTCCGCCGTGCTGGTGCCCGCCAGCCTCATCATCGACCGGCCCTGGACCCTGGAACCGAGCCTGCGTTCCCTCGCCGCCGTGACGGTTCTCGGCACGTTCGGGACCGCGATTGCCCTGCTCATCTATTTCCGGCTGATCAACACGCTGGGCTCCATGAATGCGGCGAGCCAGAGCTATCTTCGCATGGGGGTCGGGGTCGTTCTCGGCATCCTGATCTTTGATGAGCAGCTTTCCTTCACCGTCGCGACCGGGGTTATTATCGCCATTCTCGGCGTTGCGCTGATCAATATCCCCGCACGGAAACCCTAGGAACAGCCGTTCTTCACCCTCTCGCGCGCAAGCTCCATATCCTCTGGCCGGTTGATATTGAAGAAAGGATCGCCGTTTCCGACAGGCCACTCCACTTCCAGACAGGGATAGCGTTCCGCGAAATCAAGCACTTTGCGTATCTGCTCATCCCGCAGGGCCATGCGCAAATCACGGGCAATCGCCAGGGGCCAGAGGGCGATCACAGGGTGTGCGCGGTCACCCGATCGGGCCATGACGATAGTTTCCTTGTCAACTATCTCATTCGACAACAACCGACGGACAAGATCGTCGGGAAGAAACGGCGTATCCGCAGGAACGCTCAGCATATGCCCCTCCGTGAGGCCCCTGCCCGCAAAATATTCAAGGCCCGTCAATATCCCGGCAAGCGGGCCAAGAAAGCCTCCTATGCAATCCGGGCGGATGGCAATCTCAGGGCTGAATACCGTGCCATCAGGATCATTCAGGTTCAGCAATATCTCTGTCGTTTGCGGACGCAGGCAGGCAAAAGTCCGCTCAAGCAGCGTCTGGCCGTCAAGTTCCAGCAAATACTTTCTGCCACCGCCCATGCGGCGTGACCGCCCGCCCGCCAGAATAACCGCCGGAATTGCGCCTTTCATGGCTTCATCCACCCTGCCGAAAACCGGATTGTAAGAATTTAATTACCATATTCATGTAAAATGCACTCTATCAGGCGCCGTAATGACGACCCTTTTCACATATGTGACGTCCGGCGTCAGGGGAGTATATATGAAATTTGCCACGCTGGCCGATATTGAGCAGGGGCGCGATAACAATCTGAACCTGATCCGGATGATCGCGGCAACGGGCGTGCTGATCTCCCATGCCTGGCCCGTTTCGACAGGCGTGATCGAGGATCAGCCTTTTGCCACCCTGCTGAACGGTATCGACCTCGGCATGATCAGCGTCTATATCTTTTTCGCCATTTCCGGTTACCTGATCGCGCAAAGCTATGACCGTGACCCGAAGCTGACGCATTTCTGGACCGCCCGCGCCCTGCGGATCTTTCCGGCTCTCTTGGTTGTCCTGCTGATCACGGCGCTGGTGCTGGCGCCGATCATCACCGTTGCAACGGTTGATGCCGTGTTGAAGGAGGCACCGGAATATATCCTCCGCAATTTCACTCTCTTTTCGCTGGATCAGTTCCTGCCTGGCGTTTTCAAAGGCAATCCAGTCGGCGGCGCCATCAACATTCCGCTCTGGACCTTGAGTCATGAACTTCTCTGTTATTTTCTTGTCACCCTGCTGGGCCTTGCGGGCATCCTGAAGCATCCCCGTCTCATGCTGCTTGTCTGGATCCTGTTCGTCCTTGTCTATGCGATGACCCTTTACCTTGAGCCGGAGAAGCGGCTTGTCGCCCTCGCCAAGCTGGCGTTTCCCTTCATGATCGGCGCGCTCTTTTTTGTCTGGCGCAAGCGCCTGCCCATGAGCTGGTGGATCGGGATCGCGCTGGCCCTGATTGCCCTCGCCGCCCATGGCAGCGTTGTTTTCAGAGAGATCTTTGTATTCACGCTGGTCTACTGGGTTTTTCTGTTTGGATACCTGCCGACGGGATCGGTCCGGGCCTACAATCGTCTCGGCGATTATTCATACGGCATTTATATCTATGCCTTTCCCATCCAGCAGTTGATCGTCTTTTCCGGCGTCACGACGCCCATGATGAATATTCTGCTGGCCTTTCCGCTGGCCCTTGCCTGCGCTGTCCTGTCCTGGACCTTTGTCGAGAACCCCGCGCTTGCGCTTGCCCGGCGATTGAGAGCGCCCCGCCGCGCAAACATCTGAGAAGGAAACAGGCTTTCGTCTGGTGTTTCGCTAGTGACATCCTGATAATTCTCGATATGTTACGGCGTAACCTGATTAATCACGTTTCTGGATAACCGCATGCGCCTTGACCGCCCCGCCCTGATGCAGGGAATTGTAAAAATCGCCCGCGAAGCGGGGGACAAGATCCTCACCATCTATAATCAGGATTTCGATTTTAAAGTGAAGTCTGACAGCTCCCCGGTGACGGAAGCGGATGAGGCCGCAGAAGCAATCATCCTCAAGGGCCTTGCCGATCTGACGCCGGACATCCCGGTCCTTGCAGAGGAAAGCCAGGCTGCCGGGCGCGTGCCCGATCTTTCCGGCGGCGTGTTCTGGCTGGTGGACCCCCTCGACGGCACCAAGGAGTTTATCAACAAGCGCGGGGACTTCACCGTCAATATCGCCCTTGTCGAGGAGGGACGCACGACCATGGGCGTTATCCATGTCCCGGCACGGGGCACCACCTATTTCGCCGAAGGCCCCGGCCGTGTCTGGCGGCAGGATGGAGAAGGCGCCCCCGTTCCCATTTCAGTGCGCGCCGCGCCGCAAGATGGATTGACCGTGGTTGCCAGCCGCTCGCACCGGACGCCGGAGACCGATGAATATATTGAAAAATTCACCGTAAAAGAGCTTATCTCCGCAGGGTCATCCCTGAAACTCTGTCTGGTGGCGGAAGGAAAGGCCGACCTTTATCCCCGCTTCGGACGGACAATGGAATGGGATATCGGCGCCGGACAGGCCATCCTGGAAGCTGCGGGCGGCACCGTCGAAACCCTTGACGGCGCCCCGCTGCGCTATGGCAAGGACGGCCATGACAACCCCTACTTTGTTGCCAAAGGCCGCCTTTGAGCGGACACGCCGTCAAGCGTTCACGTCGATAACCACGCGGCCCTTGATCTGGCCGTTGATGATATCCGCCGCCAGTGTCGGCAGGTTGGTCATCGGCTCCACCCGTGTCATATCGGCAAACAGGGACTTGTCGAGATCGGTCGCAAGGCGGCTCCAAGCCTCGATGCGTTTCTCCCGTGGCGCCATGACGCTATCCACACCCAGAAGGGAGACGCCCCGCAGGATGAAGGGCAGAACCGATGTCGGCAGGTCATTTCCCCCGGCAAGGCCGCAGGCGGCAACCGCCCCACCATATTTGATCTGCGCCAGAACGGCCGCAAGGGTCTTGCTACCGACGCAATCCACCGCCCCGGCATAGCGTTCCTTGTCAAACGGACGGCCGCTGCCCATGGTTTCCTCACGACTGATGACATCTGCCGCGCCAAGCTTCTTGAGATAATCCGCGGTCTCTGCCCGGCCGCTCGACGCAATAACGCGATAGCCAAGCTTCGCCAGCAGGGCAATGGCAACGGAACCGACGCCGCCCGCCGCGCCGGTCACCAGAATATCGCCCTTGTCCGGCGTCACGCCCGCCTTTTCCAGCGCCAGAACGCACAGCATGGAGGTATAGCCCGCCGTACCGATGGCCATGGCGTCCTGCATCGTGAAGGCGTCCGGCAGCTTGATCAGCCATTCCGGTTTCAGCTTCTGTTTCTGGCTATAGCCGCCCCAGTAAAGCTCGGACAGGCCATATCCATTCACAATCACCTTGTCACCGGGCTTGAAGTCCGGGGATTTGCTTTCCGCAACCGTCCCGGCAAGGTCGATCCCGCCAACCATGGGAAGGCGGCGGGCAATCCCCTTGCCAAGGACCGCAAGGCCGTCCTTGTAATTCAGAGTGGAGTAAGACACATCAACCAGCACATCCTCGTCCGGCAGATCGGCCACAGAGAGGGATTTGAAGCCTGCCTTCTGCTTGCCATCCTGATCTTCGATTACCAATGCTCTGAAAGTATCGCTCATGCTTTTTCCCTTATTTTTACTGGCTGTTTTTACCCTTTACAGCCTGTTCGCGCATCCCGCTGGAATACTAACTCACAAGCAATTGTTTTTTAAGGAAAATATTTTACACTATTTTATGTAGAAAGACGCTTCCCGATGTCACCCGACAGTTAAGGAGTTGCTTATGCTGGAAATGGAGAAAAAGCTTAAGGGATATGTCCTGACAACAGCCGAGATTCTGTATCATCTGCCAGATTATCCGGAATTTCTGCAAACCTATATCTGGCAGGAATATGACCTTGCCCCGAAATACCCGAGCTTGCAGAAATTCCTCGATTTCTGGCAACGGGAACTGGACGGAAAACTGCATTCCGTCCGCTTTGCCTCCAACAAGCTGATATATCCAGGCGAAATCCGTTTTGCGGATAGCGCCTATCGTCTGCACTAGACGATCAGCTTACCCGCCGGTGCTTCCCGCGAAGCGCCAGTTGACCACCTCTCCGCCAAGAAAGGGGACGAGGCCGCCGTTTGGCGCCTCAATCCGCTCCGGTGCCGTAAAGCTGACGGGCTCCAGTGTCACCCGCCCTTCATTGAGCGGCAGGCCATAGAAATTCGGCCCGTTTTCCGATGCAAACGCTTCCAGCCGGTCCAGCGCCCCTTCCTCCTCAAACACCATGGCATAGCTTTCGAGTGCGTAAGGCGCATTGAACAGTCCGGCGCAGCCGCAGGCTGCCTCCTTGTCCTTTGCAGCATGCGGGGCGCTGTCGGTGCCGAGAAAGAATTTCGCGGAACCCGATGTCGCCGCCTTGCGCAGCGCCAGCCGGTGCACCTCCCGCTTGGCGATCGGCAGGCAGTAAAAATGCGGGCGAATGCCGCCCTTGAAGATGGCATTGCGGTTAAAAACAAGATGATGGGGCGTGATTGTCGCCGCGATATTGGGCCCGCCCGCCTCGACAAAGGTGGCGGCATCGGCGGTCGTGATATGCTCAAACACCACCTTCAGCCCGGGAAAATCCTTGAGCAACGGGATCATCACCTGTTCAATGAAGACCGCCTCACGATCGAAGATATCGACATGCGCATCCGTCACCTCCCCATGCACGAGAAGCGGCAGGCCCACCCGCTGCATCACTTCCAGCGCGGGATAAATATTGCGGATATTCGTAACCCCATGGCTGGAATTGGTCGTGGCATTGGCCGGGTAAAGCTTGGCCGCGGTAAAGACGCCCGCCTCTTTGCCCTGTTCCAGCTCTCTCGGGTCAATGCTGTCGGTGAGGTAACAGGTCATCAGCGGCGTGAAATCGGCGTCCGCAGGCAGGGCGGCCATAATCCGCTGCCGATACGCCGCCGCCGCCGCCATCGTGGTGACGGGCGGGACGAGGTTCGGCATGACAATGGCACGGGCGAACTGCCGCGCCGTATATTCTGCGACCACCTTCAGCATTTCACCATCGCGCAGATGCACATGCCAGTCATCGGGGCGACGCAGTGTGATCGCCGTGCGCGTTTCGGGGCTGACCTTCTTTTCGGTTCCTGCGTCACTCATCTAAGATCCATCCTCAAATTCCGGAGATGCCGCTCTTTCATAATACGCGATGTCGCTCTTGCCAAGGGCGCGTTCCTGACATACCTGTTAGGGACGTTGCGGAAATGCCCGGAGTTGCGAAAGCATGGCGAAACTGACTGTTACAAAACTCGACAATCGCCGCATCCTTGCCCTCGCGGGGAAAGATGTGTGGACGTTCCTGCAAAATCTCATCACCAATGACATGAAGGGGGTCAGCGAGACACAGGGCCTTTATTCCGCCCTTCTCACCGCGCAGGGAAAATTTCTGCATGACTTTTTCATCGTGAAAAGCGGCGATACGTATCTCCTCGATGTCACCCGCGACCGGGCGGAGGATCTCATCCGCCGTCTGACCCTTTACAAACTGCGCGCCGATGTCACCATCAGCCCAACAGATCGGGCCGTTTTCGCGCTCTTTGGCGCGGACGCCATTACCACGGCCGGACTAGCGGAGAAACCGGGCGCCGCTGTCGATCGGGCGGGAAGTGTTCTGTTCGTCGATCCGCGTCAGCAATCCCTCGGTGTCCGGATTATTGCCGCCGACGGTTTCGATCCGGCGTCCCTGTTCCCGGATGCAACCAAATCGGACGCCACGGCCTATGATGCCCATCGCCTCAAGCTGGCCATTCCCGATGGCGGGCGCGATATCCTGCCGGAAAAAAACTTCCTTCTGGAAGCCAATTTCGAAGAATTAAACGGCGTCAGCTTTGCAAAAGGCTGCTATGTGGGGCAGGAACTCACCGCGCGCACAAAATATCGCGGGACGATCAAGAAACGCCTCCTGCGCATCGAATTTGACGGCGATTTGACCGACGGCGATAAAATCACCCTTGAGGGGCGGGAAATCGGCGAGGTCCGCTCCTTCGCGAATGGTCAGGGTCTTGCCCTGGTCCGGCTGGACGGAATGGCTGGGAACACGGAAGAAGTTGAACCAAAGGGTATAAAACTTGTACAGCCTTTTTATCTGGACTTGACAGAGAACGCACAGCAGTGACTGCCGAAAAGAGACTATACAACGTCACTGTTTGATCCCGGCTATATTTTTCAGATCATAAAAATTCAGATCAGAAGGCTCAAGCCTGAAGGGAACCCGCCCAGTTGACAGCCTGAAAATATCTGCATCAGAAACTTCTACGACACGCCTAGCATAAATTGCGAGGTCCTGACATTCCCAATTTCCACCATAGTCTTTAGTTGCAGGATTGTAGCTATTTGTCGGATATTTAAAGCAAATATCGTATCGGCCATCCTTTTGCCTCAACATCCATAATGACCGAACCGTCCCCCGATTTCCCGGATACCAGAGGAACGCCCGCCCCTTTGGAGAGAAATATTCTATTTGATTTCCATGAAATCCCGTAAAGGTTCTGATGGTTTTATTGGCTAAATAGGCGCTTGCGACCTCTAAGGGCTGTCCATTTATCGTCTTGATTTCGTCGCCCAGGGTGGCAACATCATCAAATCGGCTGGCACATCCTGAAAATATAATACAGAAAATAAAGACAGACAAAGTTCTCGATAACTTCATACATTCCATCCAAAGAAGAAAAACATAATACAGCTTCCCATACCTACTAAAACCTCACATTAATAAAAAGAATAAATTAAAAACCATTCAACTTTTTTGCCAGACTCTTGGCCAAAATGCCTTGCATCTTGTCAAAATTCATACTAAAAAGAACATTTCATGAACATTTGTGCTGAAAAAAATGAAGAGGCTTGGATGATGTCTCTAAATGGGGTTACAGATTGAGAAAAAATCAAAGACTTGCATGATACTGTCTTTTCAATGATCCGGCACATCATGATCGCTGACCTGCTCGCACGGGGATAATGGCGTGTCAGGCAAGCGGTACTATGAAGAAGATTATTACGCCGCTTTTGTACTTGATCCGAGCCGCAATAAGATCGAAGCTGCCTGCTTGAATCCGGAGCACGAAAAGCTGCATACAGCGCATTTCGTCGTTCTGTGTAGAGGACAAGGATCGGAACCGATGGAGAAAAAATGAGCGAGAGCTGCACATGGTACGGGGACGACCCCTTTTACAAGGCCTATCATGATGAGGAATGGGGCGTACCGGAATATGACAGCCGGGCGCTTTACGAAAAACTCATCCTCGACGGGTTTCAGGCCGGTCTTTCCTGGATCACAATTCTCAGGAAAAGGGAGAATTTCAAAGCTGCCTTCGACAATTTCAATCCGGAAATCATCGCCCGCTATGATGAGGCGAAGGTGGAAAGCCTGATGCAGGATAGCGGCATCATCCGCAACCGCGCCAAAATTGTCGGCACCATCAAAGGGGCGCAGCTTTTCCTGGAGATTGAAGAGAAACAACCGGACGGCTTTTCAAATCTGTTGTGGAATTACCTCGACGGTGCACCCCTGCAAAATAGTTGGAAGGCCCGCGCGGATGTGCCTGCCGAGACGGACCTCAGCCGCGCCATATCGAAGGATCTCAAATCACGGGGCTTCAAATTCGTCGGGCCGACTATTGTCTATGCCTTCATGCAGGCCGTCGGCATGGTCAACGACCATATGGCCGGCTGCCCCCGCCATGCGGAAGTAAAGCGTTTGGTGCGCTGATTTTCCCTTGCCCTCACCGGCGAACAGAGGCATTCCTGACCCAAGCTCCCTGAAATATTCGGACAGACCCCATGCAACCACGGCTGAAAGCGGAAATCTGGATCAAAGCCCATATCCGCAAATGCGCCACCTTCAATGTGCCGGCGGTGGTTGTCCGCCGCGGCGATGAGACGGCAGGCTCCATCCTCATCAAGATCAACCGGCTGGGGCCGGGCTGCATGGTTCTCTCCCCCACCACGAATTTTGATGACGGGGCGCGGATGTGGCTGAAAGGCACGGGGCCGGACTGGGTTGAGGAAACGGATGCCGACGCCTATATCGAAAGACGGGTGAAGAATGACCCCGATCTCTGGGTACTGGAAATCGAGGATCGGGAGGGACGCGCTTTTCTGGAGGAGAAAATCGAATAGCTATCGGCGAATCAGGCGATGGAAGGGAATATTCCACTGCTGCTGATTCGGGCTGTTCTTCACGGGGCTTTTGTTTTATCCTCCCACAATATATTCCATATTTTTAGCCGAAATTTGTCCGATGAAACAATATCTTGATCTTCTTCGAACTGTCCGCAACGACGGTGTCTACAAATCAGACCGCACCGGCGTCGGCACTTACAGTATTTTCGGCCATCAGATGCGTTTCGATCTGTCGAAGGGCTTTCCCATCCTCACCACCAAGAAACTGCATGTGAAATCCATCATTCATGAACTTCTGTGGTTTCTGTCTGGCGATACCAACATCCGCTATCTCAAGGAAAATGGCGTGCGTATCTGGGATGAATGGGCCGATGAAAATGGCGATCTCGGGCCGGTTTATGGGGCGCAGTGGCGCTCCTGGCCGACACCGGATGGCGGCAGTATCGACCAGATCGCCAAGCTGATCCAGCAGATCAAAACAAATCCCAATTCGCGTCGCCTGATTGTCAGCGCCTGGAACCCCGCGGAGGTGGACAATATGGCATTGCCGCCCTGTCACTGCCTGTTCCAGTTCTATGTGGCGGACGGCAAACTCTCCTGCCAGCTCTATCAGCGGAGCGCGGATGTCTTCCTCGGTGTGCCTTTCAACATTGCCTCCTACGCGCTGCTCACCCTGATGGTCGCGCAGGTGTGCGATCTGGAGGCAGGCGAATTCATCCACAGCTTCGGCGATACGCATCTTTATGCCAATCATGTGGAACAGGCGGATTTGCAGCTCTCGCGCATTCCCGGCAAGCTGCCAAGCCTGCATATCAACCCGGATATCAAGGATATCTTCGCCTTCACCTATGACGATTTCACGCTCGAAGGCTATGAGGCGGCGGCGCATATTCCGGCCAAGGTCGCGGTCTGATCCGAATGACCGGAAGTCTTCTTTCCGCCATTGTTGCAGTCTCGACGAACCGCGTCATCGGCCGGGAAAACGGCCTTCCCTGGCGGCTCTCCAACGATCTTAAATGGTTCAAGAAAGCCACTATGGGCAAACCCATGATCATGGGGCGGAAAACGTTTGAGTCCCTGCCCGGCTTGCTGCCCGGTCGGCCGCATATCGTTATCACCCGCCAGCCCGGCTATGCCCCTGAAGGGGCAATCGTTGTGCACAGCCTGGATGAAGCCATCGCCCGCGCAAGGATCGAGGCGGCAAATGCAGAGCAGGATGAGGTTATGATTATCGGCGGAGCGGAGATTTACCGGCAAAGCCGCGACCGGCTTGACCGCATCTACCTCACCGAGGTGCATACGATACTGGAAGGGGATGCCTTTCTCCCCGATTTCCAGAGTGAAGACTGGACGGAAACCTTCCGGGAATTCCATGAAAAATCGGACAGGAATGAGTTCGATCACAGCTTCGTTATACTGGAACGACAGAAGCTCGGTTAAATTTAACCGTTCCCCCTTTCAAAATTACATTAAAACAATTATATTCAGTCTGTTGGGAAACCAACTATGGCGATAAACGTTGCATGGAATAAACGTTGCGGACCCGGGGGCGGTACCCGGCGCCTCCACCATAAGGACAGACGCAGTTGCACCGGCGGCTGTTTTTATGATGGGGGCGAAATAGGCTCGACGCGCGCAGTAAAGATGTAATTTTTGCCCGGCATGATACCACCGTATAACGGGGTCAAATCTATAAATGCTAACGATAACGACGAAGCATTTGCCGTAGCTGCTTAATTGCACTACACGGGGTTCGGAGGGGCACCTGGCAACAGAAGCCCCTTCACTTGTTTTTACAGCATGCGACGCCCGGTTAAACTGTATTCCGCATTAGAGGAATGTGACTGCCCGTCGGCGCATTGAAGGTGGGGGGTCGGATCAACAAATGAATGACGAAATCAATTATGCCAAGATGGTTGAGACGGCGTTGCTGGATGTTGTCCGCAATGCGCTTCGTCATATAGCTGTGAAGGGCCTGCCCGGGGATCAGCATTTCTATATCACTTTCAAAACCCATCATCCCGGCGTTTCCATCCCGACGCATCTGGCCGAGCGTTACAAGGACGAGATGACCATCGTCCTGCAACATCAGTTCTGGAATGTCACCGTGGAGCCCGATTACTTTACGGTTGATCTCAGCTTCAATCACAAGCGCGAAACCCTGCGCATCCCGTTCAGCGCCCTGACCGCCTTTGCCGATCCGTCCGTGCAGTTCGGCCTTCAGTTTTCGGTCCCCCTTTCCGAAGGGGAAGAAGCGGAAAACGAGGAACAGCCCCCCGCAGCATCCACCGAGACATCGGAAACTGCTCCCGCGGCGGAAGGCGAAAAGCAGGGGGAAGTTATAACCCTTGATGCTTTCCGTAAAAAATAGATAATCTGCCGCAACTCAAAAAGCATTCCACAAAATTTGACTGAAAGCCCCGACCATGCCCGAATTCCATTATCAGGAAATGTATTCCCTTGGCAAAGACGACACCCCCTACCGCAAGCTGACGTCTGATCATGTCTCGACAATCACGGTTGAGGGCCGGGAAATCCTGAAAATCGAGCCGGAGGCGCTCAGCCTGCTGGCCGCTGAGGCGATGCATGATGTGGCGCATCTCCTGCGCCCGCAGCATCTGCAGCAGCTTGCCAATATCCTGAAAGATGACGAGGCGTCGGAGAATGACAAATTCGTCGCGACCGAGCTTCTGAAAAACGCCAATATCGCGGCGGGCATGATCCTGCCCGGCTGCCAGGATACCGGCACCGCCATTATCATGGGTAAGAAAGGGCAGTATGTCTGGACGGACGGGACGGACAAGGAGCAGCTTTCCCGTGGCGTGTTTGAAACATATACGGAAACCAATCTCCGCTATTCCCAGCTCGCCCCCATCAGCATGTTCGAAGAAAAGAATACCGGCACCAACCTGCCCGCCCAGATCGACCTGTATGCCGTCAATGGGGATGAATATAATTTCATGTTCGTGGCCAAGGGCGGCGGCTCGGCCAACAAGACCTTCCTCAATCAGGCGGTGCCCAGCGTCATGACGCCCGAACGGCTTGTCCCGGCGATTGAAGAGATGATGCTCTCCCTCGGCACGGCGGCCTGCCCGCCCTATCACCTTGCCGTGGTTATCGGCGGCACCTCCGCCGAGGAAACCATGAAAACCGTCAAGATGGCATCGACCAAATATTACGACACCCTGCCGACCAGCGGCAATGAGCATGGCCGCGCCTTCCGCGATCTCGATATGGAGGCGGAAATCCTCAAAATTTCGCAAGGACTCGGCATCGGCGCCCAGTTCGGCGGTAAATATTTCTGCCATGACGTCAGGGTGATCCGTCTGCCGCGCCATGGCGCCAGCGTCCCCATCGGCATCGGAGTGTCCTGCTCCGCCGACCGGCAGATCAAGGGCAAGATCAACAAGGACGGCGTGTTCCTGGAGCAGCTTGAAACCAACCCCGCGAAGTATCTGCCGGAGGTAACGAACAAGGATCTGGGCGGCAATGTCGTCAAGATCGATCTCAACCGCCCGATGAAGGAAATTCTGGCGACCCTCAGCCAGTATCCGATCCGCACCCGTCTCAGCCTGACCGGCACGATCATCGTCGCCCGCGACCTCGCCCATAAACGGCTGCGCGAGATGCTGGAAAATGGCGAGGATCTGCCGCAATATTTCAAGGATCATATTATCTACTACGCTGGCCCCGCCAAAACACCGGAAGGCTATGCCTCCGGCTCTTTCGGGCCGACGACTGCCGGCCGCATGGACGCCTATGTTGATCAGTTCATGGCCGCCGGCGGCAGCATGATCATGCTGGCGAAGGGCAACCGTTCCAAAGTCGTTGTCGATGCCTGCCACAAGCATGGCGGATTTTATCTCGGCTCCATCGGGGGCCCCGCCGCCATCCTTGCCCAGAACAACATCAAAAAGGTGGACGTCCAGGCATTTGAAGAATTCGGCATGGAAGCCATCTGGCGGATCGAGGTGGAGGATTTCCCCGCCTTTATCGTTACAGATGACAAGGGCAATGATTTCTTCGCCCGGAAGTAACCATGGATGACCCCCGCGATGCGCCGGAGGTCTCGAAGGCGCAGATCGTCAAACATTCCATCAGCATCGCCGGGCACCGGACCAGCATCTCGCTGGAACGGCAATTCTGGGATCTGCTGCGGGACGCTGCGGCGGCCCGCCATCTCAGCATTAACGAGCTTGTCTCGGAAATCGACCGCGAGCGGGAAGGCAATCTTTCCAGCGCCGTGCGGCTTTATATTCTCGACGAACTGATCCGTAAAACGACATCTGATACATGAGTCCAGCCATAACTCCCCTTGGGTCTGAAAGAATCAGTTCCTATATAAATAATAATAGGACATCAAATTCAGGGCGGTCTTTTACATGGGCGATGTTGTCAATCTGAACCGGTTTCGCAAAAACCGCGACCGCAAGAAAAATGAAGAGGACGCGCGCAACAACCGCATCCGCTATGGTCGAACGGGGCAGCAGAAAAAACTGGATCGCGCCGAAAGCGAACGGAATAAGACGGAAGTCGAGCAGAAAAAGCTGATTCGCGACGATGAAGACGGCGAAGATCCTCCTGCCAAATGTTAGCCCTTTATTTACCTGTCCGGTTTAAAATCAAAATACCGTCACAGAATTGACGCAACCTTCTTCTACATAAGGAGAGTGACGCAAAGGCGTCGCCTGAGGAGGTATCATGGAAGTTGAAATACAGAAATACCCCGAACCTGCACTGAAGGATCTGTTTGCAGATCCGGTCATGCTTGCCGTTCTGAAACGCGATGGCCTGACCGTTGATGACGTCAAGAAGGTTGTCAAACGATATCAGAAAAGGGCTACCCCACCGGCCATCCGCCCCTGACGGGGACACTCCCTCCCCGCATCCGACTCTTTTGTTGTGCAGCACTGCCCGCTCGCGTTATTATCCGCGCGAACACAATCATTACCGGGTATTGAACGAAAGCCATCAGGGAGACAGTCGGAACGTGACGGCAGCAACCAGATACAAGAAAAAATCGGCCACCATCCGGGGATTGAAAATGTCCTATATCGAGGAGGGGGATGGCGATCCGATTGTCTTTCTGCACGGCAACCCCACGTCCTCCTATCTATGGCGCAATGTCATGCCGCATCTGGAAGGGCAGGGTCGCCTGATTGCCCCCGATTTGATCGGTATGGGCGATTCCGAAAAGCTGCATGACAGCGGACCCGACAAATACAGCTTTCGCGAACATCGCGCCTTCCTGGATGATCTGCTGGCCTATCTTGAGGTGGGCAAGAATGTCACGCTCATCGTCCATGACTGGGGCTCGGCCCTCGGCTTTGATTGGGCCTATCGCAATCAGGCCGCCATGAAGGGTATCGCCTATATGGAGGCCATCGTGCGGCCGATCGCAAGCTGGAATGACTGGCCGGAGGCGGCGCGCAACATCTTTCAGGCGTTTCGCAGCCCCGCGGGGGAAGAGCTTGTATTGGAGAAAAATATCTTTGTCGAACGGGTACTGCCGGGCTCCATCCTCCGCAAACTGGAGGATGAGGAGATGCGTGAATATATCCGCCCCTTCCGCAATGCCGGGGAGGACCGCAGGCCGACCCTGACCTGGCCGCGCCAGATTCCCATCGAAGGCGAGCCCGAAGATGTCGTGGCCATCGTTGAAGAATATGCCGCCTGGCTCAGCCAGAGTGACCTGCCAAAACTCTTCATCAATGCCGATCCGGGTTCCATCCTGATCGGGGCCCAGCGCGAGTATTGCCGCGGCTGGCCCAACCAGAGCGAAGTCACCGTCAGTGGCCTGCATTTTATTCAGGAAGACAGCCCGGATGATATTGGCCGGGCCGTGTCGGAATTTATCGCCCGCCTTTAGTCATCAGCTACACAGGAACGATCGTGGAAAAAAAGCCGGTTAAATTAAATGCCCTTCAGAGCAAGACCCTGATGCTCCTCCAACTGCTGGCGCGCGACCCGGACAGCAGCAGCCCCGTCGGTGACAGCGGGGAGGTGAGAATCACCCGCCTGCCCCATGCCCATGGCAATCACATGCATGTCGGCCAGTATGTCGTGGCCAGCCGCGACGCCAGCGGCCTCGCCAACAAATCCGTGTGGACGGCGCTGTCCCGCAAGGGACTGGTTCGAGAAAACTTCGAAGATGAAATCATTCTGACCCCTGATGGCCTGAATTTCTCAACGGGACTTGAAAAAAACTTCGCCGCCGCCTCGGATCACTAGGAGCCGCCCAATAACCAGGCGGAAAAAACCCAATGCCGTCTGAGAGAGACAGAAAGCTGACAACCATCCTCTGCGCCGATGTCGCAGGGTACAGTCGGCTTATGAATGCCGATGAGGAGGCGACCCTCGACCATCTCAAAAAGACACATGCCGTTTTTCTGCATCACGTCGGTGAGCATGGCGGGCGTCTCGTGAATATGGCAGGCGATGGCCTGGTCTGTGAATTTCCAAGCGTTATTCGCGCTGTTGAATGCGCGGTTGAGGTGCAGAATATCATCAACAGTGAAAGCCGATCTGTTCCGCCGGAGAGGCGCATGGTCTATCGCATCGGTATCAATCTTGGCGATGTGCTGGTGGAAGGCAGCGATCTTTTCGGCGATGGCGTCAATGTCGCGGCCCGACTAGAAGCGCTGGCGCCTGCCGGAGGCATCTGCATTTCCGGTTCCGTCTTTGAACAGGTTAAAAACCGGTTGCCGAGGAAATTTAGTTTCCTAGGCAACAAAGAAGTCAAAAATATCAGCGATCCGGTCGCGGTCTATTCCCTGTCCCTGACGGAAATGCCCGCCCCGGATAACGCCCATATGCCATTTCCAGAAGGCCCTGCGGATGCGGCACCCCGCCTGACGGAAGAAGACGCCCGTATTCGCGCCTATGTCAAACGGCA
The DNA here is from genome assembly GCA_963971675.1 of uncultured Alphaproteobacteria bacterium. GTDB lineage: Bacteria > Pseudomonadota > Alphaproteobacteria > Sneathiellales > Sneathiellaceae > Sneathiella. The sequence goes on from CAXASQ010000005.1 coordinate 81,721, forward strand.
GGCCGCGTTTTATCGTCGCGCGGGGACTTTCGACGCCATCATCCTGCTCCTTTTCATCATCAACCTGGTCAGTTCGACTGACTACTGGTGGTTCCTCTGGCCTGCGGGGGCCATGGGATTTATCCTGCTAATGGAGGCCGTGCGTCTCTTTAGCAGAAACCGCCACGCAGATGACTGGGAAGAGCGGAAGATCCGGGAGATCAAGGCTCGGCATCGACGGGACGGTCGCTAGGACTCATCCACCACTATTTTTGACGCGATATCATTGAGCGCGCGCACATCCGGGTTTTGATAATTGTCGATGACAATAGAGGGGCCATCTGCAATGAGAAAACTCAGCGTTGCCTTCCCGCCCGTATCCGACAGCTCCCAGGCATCGCCGCGTCCGCGCTCTTCCGCCAGCAGGCCAAGGCTGTCAAATATCTGATCCAGATTGATACTGTCCCCTGTAATATCAAAATCCGCAATGATCGTCTGACCATTGTCAGCCGGGGTGAAGAAGAAAATATCAGACCCTTCCCCACCGTTCAGGATATCATTGCCGCCATTTCCGTACAGCATATCATTTCCCTCACCGCCAGAGAGGAAATCATCTCCCGGCGTGCCGTATAGCGCCTGTCCCCTCTCCGTTCCGGTGAGCAGGTTTGATTGCGTGGCAAACGCCGCAAAGGCCGCCACATCGCCCACCCCATTCTCGACAAACGTAAAGGTCAGCGTCGTCACGCTTTTATCGTTATCGCCGTCCGTCAGAATATACTCAAAACTGTCTATATCCCCGGGCTGCGTGGCGGCAGGGGCGGTATAGGTATAATTCCCCTCTGCATCAATGGAAAGCTGTCCGCCCAGCAATGTCTCGATCACAAGCGGATCGCCATTCTGCGGGATATCATATTCCTCACCGTTATAGACAAGTGCGGTCAACTGGCCATCATCGGCGCCGAGACGATCCACAGAACCGGAGCTCACCACATTGTCCGTCTCCACAACAGGAACCGTCCCTTCCAATACGGCCCCGAGATCCGCTGGATCGGCCGCCACAACGGGCTCATCCCCCGCATTTTCAACCTTGGCAAGCTCAACGGTGCTGACATCATTGCCAAGGCCGATGGCAAGAACCTCGATATCATTGCTGTCAACAAATTGCTGCCATGCGTTTCCATCTTCTGTCGGGACGGCCTGGCCAAAGCTCGGTTCGCCATCCGAAATGAAATAGACGGTCGATTTATATCCTTCAAATGCAGGATCGGTAATTTGTGACGAAAGCACGCCTTGCGCCCCTGTCGCCGTATCGGCAAGGGCCGCGGCATAGTTTGTCGCCCCTTCCGGCACCAGATTATCGGCATTCATGACAAACGCCCGTGCTGCGTCAATCGAACTTCCCGAAAAAACCACGGAGGCGCCGGCGGCAAATGCGATGATGGTGATATTCACATCGCGCGTCACGGGTGCATATTCGCTGAGCATGTTATCAACCGCGGTGCGCAAAATCTGAATGCGGGTTTGCCCGGCCCCTGGCACAAAATTCGTCATCGAGCCGGAAACATCCAGAACGAACAGCAGATTGTGATCGGGCAGAGATGTCGCTGGCAATTCAACTGCATCCGGCTGCGCGATGGGAACATCATCCACGACAGTTGTGGTAAAAGAGCCGGTGGCGACGGCTCCGTCTTGATCGGCAACATCATAATTGAAGGAAAGGTCGAGACTATCGGCCCCCGATGCCGGATGATCCAGCGCGTCTTTCAGCGTCAGGGTATACTGATACCCGTTTCCGTTCGCCTCCGGTCCGAAATCGAGTGAGAAGACAGGCCGCGCCGCGCCGCCCTGTAATGGGACGGCCATGGCCTCGACGCGCTGTGTCATGCCATCGGCAAGCGTTGAGATCGTATAGGTCACCGGATCGCCAGCCGATGTAACCGTCGGCAGGCTGTCAATATCCAGCGTCACACTGCCAGCCCCGTCGAGGCCGAAGTCAACGGGTACCGATCCGCTGACAACTGTTCCGGCCGCAGAGGGATTCGTCCCGTCAGCCAGAGCCGCTTCATAGAGGATTGACGCCGCCACATCGCTGACAACTGGGCCACTGTCCGCGATTGTGACAGGCAACGAGCCGGAGACGGAATCCCCGCCCGGACCCGTCGCAGTAAACGCCAGATCAAAGGCAATCGCCGACAGATTTGCACCCGTCGCATCGAGATGATCTATCGGCCCCAGCAGCGCAAAATCATAGGAGCCGTCAAGATTGAGCGTGACGGTAAAAACCGCCGCTCCGTTCGCCATACCCGTGACGGCATTCGTGCCGAGGCCATCCAGGACAACGAGGACGCCGCCAGATGTCAGCCCGGTTCCACTGAACTCCGCCTGCACCGTATCGAACGCAACCGCCGCAATATCCCCGCCGACAATCCCGGTGGATCCGCCTTCTATGACGTCGCCCGTCGCCGATTCCGTGACTTCGGCAGGCATAGCCTCCCCAAGCTCAATGGGGGCGCTATCGTTATCCTCAATGACGATTGTCGGGGGTTCGGCCCCCTCGTCAATAACGACATTGCTCGATCCGCCGACCAGCGTCAGGGTCAGGGTCTCCGCCCCTTCCGCAATGTCATCGTCCACAATGGGAATGGTGATGACCGCCGTCGCGCCGGGGGCAAGTCCGCTCTCTCCCCCTTCGAACAGTACGGTCTGTATTCCGCCTGTCATATAATCGGCACCGGCCGTTGCCGATCCGCTGATGGTATAATTGACCGCCACCGTCACACCTGGAGCGACCGCCTTGTCGAGAATAAGTTCAAATGAGAGCGAGCCAGCGCTTTCATCAACCGTGATGGCCTCCCCGCTTGCAACCGGCACCCCGCCGACAGTCACATTCGACAGACTGACAACGCCGATATCATCATCCGTGATCACAACCATAGCCTGGCTGGAGGCAACATTGATGTCGGCATTCTGCGCCCCCGTCAGGGCGATGATGAAAAACTCGACATTCTCGATCACATCATCATCTATGATCGAAACGGTGAAAGTTGCCTGCGTCGATCCGGCCGGAATGACGATAATCCCCTCACTCCCTCCTTCGATGACATAATCAAGATCGCCCGGCAATCCTGCCCCCACGCCCGAGGCTGATCCACCGCGCAGGTCATAGGTTATCGTCACCGGAACATTCGTTGGCTCATTAAGGCTGACAACAATCTGGAAGCTTTGCAGATTCCCTGTTTCCGGATCTGTAACGGAGACAACCGAAAGGCTGGTCTGAGGGCCCAGACCGGTGATTTCCTGCATGCCTTCAGATCGCTCAAAGCCAAGATCGGTTTCCCCCAGCAAATCCGCTGATTTCAAAAGATCGCCGACAGTCAGCCCGCCATCAATCTGACCGTCCGTAAAAGGATTGAACCCCGCGCCGCCGCCATTATGGGACCGCCGCCCGCCTTCCGGGTTTATCCTGTCAGGATCGAAGTCTTCCTCATTTCTGAACCATTCGGGATTAATCAACCGCAGCACATCGCCATAAAGGTCAACTGCCTGCTGATCGCTTAAAACGAAAGGCTGTCCGGGTATGGAGGAATAGCTGGTGACAATCACCGTCTGGTTCGGCAAGGTGAGAAGCTGCGATCCGGCCTCATTGCTGACGGCGATGGCCCCGGTATAGAGGGTGAAGACAGAGTCTTCGCCAATGCTTTTGACCTGGCCGGACCAGCTTGTCCCGCGAATGCCGATGGTGCCGACCGGCGTGCGGACATCCACATTTTCCGGCTCGTCCTTGGCAATCTGGCCGCTGACCAGAGAGAAAATCCCCTGTAAAAGGGAGAGACCAAACTTTCCACTGCCGGAGGAAGGGTTATAAACCAGCTCATCGAGGACCGCCCGGCCATTCTCGTTCATGGAAAACTGGGTATCGTCGACAAAAATAATTGTAAAGGACGACCCGCCTGCTGTTTCGATGACATCGCCCTGATAAACCGCCGCCCCCTCAACCAGCTCCACACGGGTGCCATCGGCATGACGTACGGTAACGGTTCCTTCAAGCCGACTGATCTCGCCGATCGGGCCGCTCGCGTCTGACTGAGTGCCCGTCGATTGCGCCAGCGGTCCGGGGCCGGACAGCTTGCTGACAAGATCCGACGGGATTCGGGCACCGCCCGCGGTCAGAATGTCCACACCCGGGCCGGACGCAAAATAATCATGCACCGTAATGTAACCGCCATCTTCCGATGTCAGCCGAAGATCAACCCCGTCGCGGGAAAACTCCGCGACAAGCGGCTTTATTTCATCACCCAGCCGGAGATATCCCTGTTCAGGTGCCTGATAATCAGCAAGGGGTCGGCTGCCGAGGTCAGATAAACCTTCTTGTTTCATATTTAACAACCTCTGGGCGGAATAAAATCATTGCAATGCGAAAAATGCAATTACCAATCCTTAAAATAAATCACTTCAATAAAGCAGCCGTTTGGTTTCCACCGGCAAAATGAATAAACGAAGGCATTAAATATAAAGCGCACTGGTCTCAATCGGAAGAGTATGCCACATTTCGAACATATTTCATAAATTTTTTCGTAACTATGGTTAATGGAAAGATTTGTGGAACCGGTCATTTACTGATTTATATTCCGGACGAGGAAGTACGAGGGGGCCGTGGCCAAATCCTTACGAATAAAAAGCCCGATCGGCCGGCCTCCTTCGGCCGGGCTCAGCCGGATATGGGCATCCCTCCTGCTGGCCATGGCGCTCTTTCTGCAGATCTCCGATCCCATTGTCCTTTCCAGCTTCCGGGATCGGATTTTTGATATCTATCAGCATTCCCATCCCCGTGAAGCAGACGCGTCCCGCCCGGTTGTCGTCGTGGATATTGATGAGAAAAGCCTGCTCAATCTGGGGCAATGGCCTTGGCCGAGGACTTTCCTTGCCCAGCTCGTTGACAATCTGACGGCAAACGGCGCGGCGGTTATCGGATTCGATATGCTGTTTGCCGAAGCGGACCGTCTGTCACCCGACCAGATGCCAAAGAATATTGTCAATCTTCCCCCTGATATCCGGGAGAGGCTGGGCGCCCTGCCCTCTTTCGATGACACCTTTGCCACCGCCATCGCAAAAAGCCGTGTCGTGCTTGGCATATCCGTCATTACCGATATTGTCGGGGCGAACAATCTCGGGCTCAACCGGATCCCCTCTTTCGCCATTCTTGGCCCGCACCCGCGAAACTATCTTCGAAGCTACCCTGCGCTTGTCGGCAATATTGCCACGCTGGATGAAGCCGCCGCCGGGCGCGGGATGATCAGCCTTGAACAGGATTTTGACGGTATCGTCCGCCGCATCCCGCTCGCCAACCGGGTCGGCGACCAGATTATCCCCTCGCTGGCCCTTGACATGCTAAGGGTTGCAACGGGACGAAATGTGATCATCCAGTCCGGCGAAAACGGCATCATCGGCTTCAAGGTTGCCGACACCCTTGTCCCGACCGACGCAAGAGGGCGAATCCGCGTCAAATATGCCGAATATGATCCGTCGCTCTATATTTCCGCCGTGGATGTGATCAACGGCGCCGTTGATAAACACCGCATTGACGGCAAGCTGGTTCTGGTCGGAACATCGGCAACGGGGCTGAAAGATTTGCGGGCGTCGCCGCTGACCTCCAACCTGCCGGGGGTCGAGATGCATGTGCAGCTTCTGGAAAATATCTGGAGTAAAAGTTACCTGTTCCGCCCCGACTTCATCGCCATTTTCGAATGGATCGGAACGCTCGCCACAGGATTGCTGCTGATCCTCCTGGTGCCACTCGTCGGAGCACGAACCACGCTCGGGTTGCTGATCTTTATTTCGGCCACCGCAATCGGGTCTTCCTTATTCCTCTTCATCTACACATCGACCCTGATTGATGTCAGCTACACCCTGCTCATCTCAATCCTTGTATACATTACTATGGTCTATTCAAATTACCGTGGTACGGAGCAGGAGCGAACCCGGATCAGGAATGCCTTTGCTCATTACCTCTCGCCGGAACTTGTCAAGAGGCTTTCCGCGTCCCCGGACAGCCTGGTCCTTGGCGGGGAAATGCGCGAAATGACCTTCATGTTCTGTGATGTGCGCGAATTTACGGTGATTTCGGAAGGCTATCGTCATGACCCGCGCGGCCTCACCCATCTGATCAACCGGTTTCTGACGCCGATGACGGATGAAATTCTCAAACATAACGGCACCATCGACAAATATATGGGCGATGCGATCATGGCCTTCTGGAATGCGCCGCTCGAAAATGCCCGGCATCCGAAAGACGCCGCAGATGCCGCCTTGCAGATGATTCTCCGTCTTGTCGCCCTGAATGCGCGCCTGAAGGAAGAGGCGGAGGCGGAAAAACGTCCTTTCAAGGCCCTGCGTGTGGGGATCGGGCTCAATACCGGGGTCTGCATCGTCGGCAATCTGGGGTCCGAGCAGAGATTTGATTATTCGGTGCTGGGCGATCCGGTCAATCTCGCGTCCCGCCTCGAAGGGCAGACCAAGGAATATGGCATCAGCATCATCATCGGCGAAAGCACGGCCAGGGCCATCCCGGGTTATGCCCTGATCAAGCTTGACCTGATCGCCGTGAAAGGCAAGGAGGAGGCCGTAACGATCTACGGCCTGTTCGGCAATGAAGAATATGCCGCGCAACAGGATTTCAAGGAAGCAAGAGCCGAAATGGAAGCCTTCCTTGAGCTGTATCTCACCCGCAACTGGCAGGAGGCGCTGACCCGGCTCGATGGGATCGAGGCAATGAACGACCGGCTTTCCCGTTACGTCGCCCTGTTCCGGATGCGCATCCGGGCGTTTCACGAGACCCCGCCGCCCGACGGCTGGGACGGCGTTTATCGGGCCCGCGAGAAATAGAGGTGCGAAAATAGGCTCCCCGACTATCTCCGGCAGGCGTTGGCGATAGCTGGAGCGGCCGGGCCGGTCAGGAAAAGGCAAGGCCCGATGCGGCGGACAGATCCCGCAGCGCCTGCGCCTCGCTCACCACCTTGATGGTTGTCATGCCCATTGCGGCCGCCGGTTTCAGATTGATGCCGAGATCATCGAGATACACCACTTCCTCTGGCTTAACGCCCATCTGCATGCAGGCATATTCATAAATCCTCGGGTCGGGCTTTCTGAGGCCGATCTTACTGGATTCGATGACCTCGCCGAACAGGCCCATAACCTTCTGTACTTCGGCTTGCGCAGCCGCATCGCGGGTCATGCCCGGCCCCTTCCCGGCTGCCACATTATTGGTGAGGCAGGTACAGATATATTTCTCGCGGCAAATCTTGAGGGCATTCACCATATTTGGCCGGATATCGCCGCCCAGCAGCCGGACAATGTCCTTACCCGAAACCGGATGGCCAAGGGCGGCGCTTTCCGCCTCAAACAGCGCATCAAACTCATCCAGCGTCACCTCGCTCCGCTCGAATCGCGCCCAGGCGTTGGTATCAGGGTTGGTCGAATTGATTGTGCGGACAAAATTTTCCGGCAACCCCCGCTCCGCCTCATACCGTGCAAACGCCTCAAACGGGCTCGACGTCAGAACGCCCCCGAAATCCCACAGGATGGCTTTTATCATCTTGAAAATAAATCCTTCTGGTGATGCTAAGGCCGCCCGGGGCGACGCAGGTTATCTTTCTTGCTTTTGTTAAATAGTGACAGGCGGCCTTTATCCTGTCAAACATCATGATGAATTGAATTTGCGGCAATAATTATTAATTCTAAAGCAAATAAAAGCACAAAAAACCATCCTGATTTTGGGAGAACTCAATGAGAGAATTAATTGTCGGCGCCTTTTTTCTTGTTCTAACAGCGGCTGGCGCACATGCGTTGGACAGGGCGGATTTGCAAAAGCTGACAACGACGAATAGTTGCAGCGGCTGTGATCTGCGCGGGGCAAAACTTCAATATCAGGATTTGAACGACGCCACTCTCAAGGGAGCAAATTTGCGTGATTCCTTTCTGAAGCAGGTAAATCTCAGCAATGCAAATCTTCAAACGGCGGACCTGCGCCGTTCCGACATTGAAAAGGCGACGCTCATCTCGGCCAATCTTGATCAGGCTATCCTGCAGGAGGCGGACCTGGAAAAGGCGGTCCTGACGAATGCAACCCTGAAAGGGGCTGATTTACGCAATACTGATTTTGACAATGCCACAATCGAAGGTGGCCAGTTTCTGAATGCCGATATCCGCGAGGCCAATTTTAAACGCGCCATATTGACCAATGCCGATTTCACCGGAGCAAAGCTTTCGGATGTGAATTTCAAACGGGCGACGCTGATAGGGGCAAAATTGTCGGACGCCGATCTCTCAAACAGCAACTTCACGCGGGCCGACCTTTCCGGCGCCCGCCTCGACAAGACCGATCTGCGCTATGCCAATTTCTATCGCGCCAATCTGGCAGATGCGGATTTCTCGGCCGCCAGCCTCGCCAACGCCACTTTTTGGGGCGCCAATCTTTCCGGCGCCAACTTCGCAAATGTGAAGGGGCTGGAGCAGGGTCAACTGGAAGCCGCCTGCGGAGATGAACGCACAAAGCTGCCCGGTCGTATCAAACTTGCGAAGTGCGACCCCTGATGATGCCCTCCAGACGGTCAATCAGCGCAGGCAGTTCCCCCAGATGCGCAAGGGTATGGAACCGCGGATGACCGTCCGGCGCCTCCGCATGTTCATGCACCCAAGTCAGGTCATGGGGAATATAGACGCCATGACTTCCCGCCTTTATCGCGGGGATGACATCGCTTTTGAGCGAATTGCCGACCATCATACTTGCCCCCGGCTTAAAGCCCGCACGATTGAAAATACGGATATAGGTGGCCGTCGTTTTCTCGCTGACGATCTGGACATCGTCGAACAATTCCCCCAGTCCTGATTGGGCCAGCTTACGTTCCTGATCAAACAGATCTCCCTTGCTGATCAGCACCAGCCGGTAATGGCCAGTCAGCTCGGTCAATGTTTCCCGTACATGGGGCAGCGTTTCGATGGGATGGCGCAGCATTTCCCGCCCGGCGCGCAGGATGTCATGGAGGAGGGCGGCAGGCACCCGGTCCTCCGTCACCTCGATCGCCGTTTCAATCATCGACAGGGTGAATCCCTTGATGCCATAGCCGTAATATTGCAGGTTACGCCGCTCCGCCTCCAGCAACCTTTCTATGATATGGTCACTGTCCGCATAATCGGAGAGAAGCGCCGCGAATCTTTCCTCGGTCAGGCGAAAGAAATACTCATTCTGCCACAGGGTATCATCCGCATCGAAACCGATGACCGACAGCCCCTTGCTGCGCGAAAATACCGTCATACTCACCTTACATCAGCTTCAGAAAACCCAGGGACGGCGGCAAAAACCACCCTATTCCGCTGCCCGTAGTGGCACGATTTTTCCGGGATTCATGATATTATCCGGGTCCAGCGCCTGTTTCAGTGTCGCCATCACATCGACCGCCTCGCCATGTTCAAGGTGCATGTATTTCATCTTGCCAAGGCCGATCCCATGCTCGCCGGTGCAGGTGCCATCCATGGAAAGGGCGCGCTGGATCAGCCGGGCATTGATCCGTTCAGCCTCTGCCATTTCTTTGGGGTCATCCTTCATGATGACGAAGGCAAGGTGGAAATTCCCATCCCCTACATGGCCAACCAGCGGGGCCACGAGAAAGCTGCCTTCCAGATCCTTCTTGGTTTCGCGGATACAATCGGCCAGCCGCGATATGGGCACGCAGACGTCGGTCGCCCAGAGCTGACCGCCCGGGCGCAGCGCGACGGCCGCATAGGCCGCATCATGGCGCGCCTGCCAGAGTTTCGTGCGCTCCTCCGCCTGTGTCGTCCATTGAAAATCACCGGCGCCGAACTCGGCCGAGATGGCCCGCACCTGCTCCGCCTGCTCCCGGACCGAGGCTTCACTGCCATGAAATTCCAGAAACAGGGTCGGCTGCACCGGCAGATCGAGTTTTGAATAGCGGTTGACCGCATCCACCTGCACATCATCCAGAAGCTCGATCCGCGCTACGGGGATGCCGCTCTGGATTGTCTGGATGACGGTCTGCACCGCCCCCTCAATATCGGCGAAGCAAACCGTCGCGGCCGAGGTGGCCTCCGGTATGCCGTAAAGGCGCAGGGTAATTTCGGTAATCACGCCGAGCGTCCCTTCCGAGCCGATATAAAGCTTGGTCAGATCATATCCGGCCGCGCTTTTCTTCGCCCGGTGCCCGGTAGAGATGACCCGCCCGTCAGGCAGCACCACCTTGAGACTTAGAATATTCTCCCGCATGGTGCCGTAGCGCACCGCATTGGTGCCGGAGGCACGGGTCGACGTCATCCCGCCGATCGAGGCATCGGCTCCCGGGTCAATGGGGAAGAACAGCCCTGTATCGCGCAGATATTCGTTGAGCTGCTTGCGCCGTACGCCGGGCTGCACCGTGCAGTCGAGATCTTCCGGACTGACCCGCAGGATCGCATTCATCTGGTTGAGGTCAATGGACACCCCACCCGCAACGGCATTGACATGCCCCTCCAGCGAGGTGCCCGCGCCAAAGGGAATGACGGGCACTTTATGCGCGGCGCAGATTTTGACAATCTCGGAAACTTCTTCGGTACTTCTGGCGAAGCAGACAACGTCAGGCGCTTCGGTGATGTGCCAGCTTTCATCCTTGCCATGCTGTTCACGCACCGCCTGAGCGGTCGAGCAGCGCTCTCCCAGAAGTTTGGTGAGCTTGCCGATTACCTGATCCATTTCGGGATGTCTGTCCGCCATTTGCCTGCCCTTCCCTGTCAACCGCTCTGGCCAGCGTGAATTGTTCCCCCTATCATACAGCCAAACATCAGATCAAAGGAAGAAGAATAGGGAAACCCGATTATGAGTAATTCCGCCCTCACACGGTTGCATGACCAGACGGTTCTGCCTGAATGGATCGACAACAACAAGCATATGAATGTCGCCTATTATGTCCTGATATTCGATCAGTCGCTGGATGTGTTTCTGGATGAAATCGGGCTCACCCACGCCTATCGGGATTCGGCCAACTGCACAATTTATGTATTGGAAACCCATGTCTGCTATCTGCAGGAGGTGAAGGAGGGCGATCCGCTTGTCATCTATATACGTGTGCTGGATTGCGACGAAAAGCGCATGCATCTGTTCCTTGAAATGCGTCATCGCGACAAAGGCTTCCTCGCCGCCACGTCGGAGCAGATGATCATGCATCTCGACCGGGCGGGACCCAAGGCAAAGGCGATGCCGGAGTTTCTGCAACAGGCGCTTCAGGAACGAAAGGATCGTTATGCGGGCGTCCCTAATCCACCGCAGGCCGGGAATGTGATCGGCATCCGACGGAAACGGGCATAAAAAACGCCGTTCATCGGAACAGCGTCAATTTTTACAAGGGTTAACTGGCGGGGCGGATCATGCCGCCCTGCTCTGTTTATTATTGCCCAGCTTGCCGATCAGGTAATCGACATTATCGCCGTCGAATTCGTCCTGAAAATGGGTCAGCACACGCTCGATCACCCGATTACGATAGCGTTCGCGATCTCCCGGCGTACCATCAAAGTCGAGCTCGTTGGCGACATCCAGTCCGACCCGCATGATTTCCTGCAGCCCGCCCGGAATGTTTGATTTTTCACATAGTTGGCGAAGACCGTTTCCGGCGGCATCATTGACCAGGATATGCACGTTGGAAACCGCGATATTCGTGTATTTTGCCATTGCCGTTTCGAAGAAATCCACATCCCCGACACAGAGCGCCCGGAGGATAATGGTCGGCGTCAGGCGGCCATTGACATGAAGCTGCTCAATCAGATCCACAAGTTCCGTGTGGCTTGCACCATCCTTGATAAAGCCGATCATGGCTTTTTCCCGGCTTTCCAGAATGATATCCGTCGCCAGGCCGGGGGACATCTCGTGATGCGTGACCAGATGATCGCGCAACCGCTCCGACACCATGGTAACCAGCCGTTCGGTCACGGTAATCGGCAAGGTGCTGCGATGGGCCATCGGCGTCTTGATTTTCTCGCTGTCGCCAAACTGTTCCAGAACCCGGACATAGGTGTCTTCGGAAATGGCGGCGCCTTCATTCTGCATCAGCGTCGCAACGACATCCTCCGAGCCGGTTTCCGCCAGCTTTTCAGAAACAGCCTCTGAGACCGTGCTGCGGCTTGCGATTGCCATCTGATGCATGTCGGATTTCTGGTTGATAATCTCAAACAGATCCTCATCCGTCAGCGACGCGGAATAACTCAGCATCGGCGTCGCTACATCAGCGATGTCGCTGGCCAGCGTTTTGGCAATATCCCGCGGCAGATCGGGAACGGATTTGAGTGTCTCCGCCAATGTCTGGCGGACCAGAACTTCCGCATCATTGACCAGCAGACGAAAGATTGCCTCGGCTTCCCGCCGTTCGGAAGAACTGAAGCCGGAGCCGCTCATGCCGCCCGCAATTTTTCCAACTGTTTCCGCCCGCGCCGCCGCGGAGCGATCCGTCAGCAGCCGCTCCACATCCGCAGGGCTTAAAGAACCGTTCGTTGTCACAGTGGCTCCAGTTTTGAGTTGTTCGGAACCCTTACTGTCGCCAATTTTTCTTAAGATTATCTTAAACTGCCGCCTAGGGGCCGCGACATTATGCCCCCTGTTACAAAATTACCTGCTGTGATATCCCGGTCCTCAGTCAGGGCGATACACCCTGAAGGATGGAGGAAAAGATGATCAGATTGAAACGGATGGCCCCCAAGTTGGCGCTTGCCCTGTCGCTTGTCATGTCCCTGACCGCAACGTCCGCAATTGCCGGTGGCGATGCGGAAAAAGGCGAGAAGGTTTTCAAAAAGAAATGTATGTCCTGCCATACCATTGAACAGGGGGGAGCCACGAAAATCGGGCCGAATCTTTTCGGTATCACGGGCAGCAAATCCGCCTCCGTCGAAGGTTACAACTATTCAAAATCCATGAAGGAAGCAAATCTGGTCTGGGACGAAAAAACCCTGGACGACTACCTCAAGAAGCCCCGCGACTATGTCAAGGGCACCAAAATGGGGTTTGTCGGCCTCAAGAAGGAAAGTGAGCGCCAGGACGTGATTTCCTATCTCGAGACATTCAAGTAATCCTTATATAAGCAATCCTTTATATTGCCCTGTTATGATGAAAGGCCCGGAACTCCGGGCCTTTTCATGTTTATATCTGGCATCATTCCGTTCATACGCCATCCAGATACGACAAAATGCCTTATTGTTTCCCGCCAATTCATTCCTAAATTATCAGTATAGCTGAATATTCGAATATATAACATTTTGCAAAAATTAAGACCTTCTTTACATCCTCGGTTTATAGGTTGTTTACGAAGCACTCCAATTTCACTGTGGCAACAGCCGCTTGAACAAAACCGATAGAGAACAGCGCATTGACGATAAAAGGTTTAGCTTCCCGGCAAATCAGAGATCAATCCGTTTCCGGAGCCCCTCCCTCCGTGGTTCGGGACGGACATATTTTAAGGCTGAACTACAGCAAGCTCAGACTTCTGATCCTGGAACTGGGGGACGAAATTCTTGACTTCTGCCGCGGCATCAACATTCCGGTCACCAGTCATGAAACAACCTTTGACGAGTCTATCGCAAAAGATATTTCCGCAGGGGTGTATAACTGTATCATCGTGGATGGCGCCAACGATAACGAGATCTGCAGGAACATCCTGACCTCGGTCGCCGGCAAGCCGCCCTTCCTGCCGGTCATTGTTATTGACGGCTCCCTTGGATTTCTACGCCGAGGGGCATCCGAATGCATCTTTCGGAGCGAATTGACGGCGGAACGGCTCGAAACGGCGTTGTTTAATGCCGACCGGCTTTGCAAGTTGAACAATCGAACAACGATCCTGGAAATGGAACTGTCCGCCTTTATCGAGGAAGATCCGCTGACGGCGCTGCCAGGTCGAAGCAAATTCCGCATGCGCATGGCGAAGGCTATTGAAAAGGCCCATGCGGCAAAAATTCCGGCCTCCCTGATTATTCTCGACATCAACAGCTTTCGGGAGCTGAATGAAATTCGCGGCCATGAATTCGGGGATGAAATTCTCAAACGGGTGGCCAAGCGACTGATCAATATCGCGCCGGACAACTCGATCATCGGCCGCCTCGGTGATGACGAATTTGCCCTGCTTGCCCTTGACCAGGAGACCGCAGATCCCATCGGCGGCTATGCGTCCCGGCTGTTGCTGGAAATTCGCAGGCCCTATCTCATTGAGGGGCAGAAAACCGACATCAGCCTTTCCATGGGTCTCGGTATTCTGGATGATCATGACACGGCCGACAGCCTGCTTTACAAATCGGTTGCCGCCCTTTATTCCGCCAAGCGCGGCAAGGCGTCAATTGTTCTCTATACCCATGAGGATGACCACGCGAGACGGCGGCAGCTTCGCCTGGCGCAGGATCTGCCCGAGGCCATCAAACATAACCAGCTATTGCTGAACTATCAGCCTATTGTTCGTATCCATGATCAGCAGGTGATCGGCGTCGAGGCGCTGGTGCGCTGGCAACATACGAAGCACGGGCTGCTTTTTCCCGATACCTTCATACCGCTTGCGGAAGGCTCCGGCTCAATCGAAGCCCTGACCGAATGGGTCCTGGAGGCGGCTGTCCGACAGGGCGCTGAATGGCTGCAACGCGGCAACCGGCTATCGGTCTCGGTCAATATCTCGGCACTTATCCTGCATAATCCCTCCTTCCCCGAGATGGTTGAACGGCAGCTTGAAAAAACCGGCTTTCCGGCAGAGCTGCTGAAATTGGAGATTACCGAAAGCGCGATTATTTCCGATGTTAACCGGGCTCGCGAGATTGTCTTCAAGCTGCACGACATCGGCGTGCGCCTGTCCATTGACGATTTCGGCACCGGCTATACCTCTCTCGCCTATCTGCGCAAACTTCCCGTCGATGAAATCAAGATCGACAAGAGTTTTGTGCTCAACATGCCACGCGTTGCTGATGACGAGGTCATCGTCCGTACGCTGCTGGATCTGGCTCGCAATCTTGGCCTGTCTGTGGTGGCCGAAGGCGTGGAGGATGCGCAAACCTGGCGGATGCTGGAGGCGCTGGGCTGTGATGTGGCACAGGGCTATTTCATGAGCCGGCCGATTGACCTTAAGACCTTCAATGACTGGTTGACCGTGCAAAGCTGGAAACAGGAATTGAATTAGGCTTCCCGGCCAACATCCGTTTGACGTTCGCGCGCATATCCCTGAAAATACGTTAAAAGCAGGGAGCAGGGAATGTCAGAATTCGGTCCGGACGTCATTATCAACAACGCCGCCTATATCCATCCAACCGCGCTGGTCTATGGCAAGGCGCGCCTTGAACAGGGGGTGTCCCTCTGGCCATACACCGTTATCCGCGCGGAATCCTCCGAAGTCGTTGTCGGTGAATACACCAATATCCAGGATTTCGTGATGATCCATGTGGGGTCAGGCACACCGTCAATCATCGGGGCGCACTGCTCCATCACCCATCATTGCACCATTCACGGATGCACCATCGGCGATAACTGTCTGATCGGCATCAATACCACCATCATGGACGGCTGCGTCATCGGCGACAACTGTATCGTCGCCGGTCACAGCTTCCTGAAGGAAGGCACTGTCATCCCCGATAATTCCATTGTCATGGGCACACCCGGACAGGTCGTGCGCACGCAGAATAATTATGCCCGTTGCCGCATGAATGCCTTCCTGTATTATCGGAATGCTCTGGCCTATGGCCGGGGCGAACATCGCGAATGGGCTTCCGATGACTGCCTGCAACAAATGCAGGTGGAAATGGAGAAATTACAGGAAGAACAGGCGCGGATTGAAAGCCGCGGCGGAACGCTAGTTTGAAAGAACGGATCGAGAGGCACTATGAAGGAAATGCAGAACCCCTATCTCATGTTTCTCGGCGATGTGGCGGATCAGCTTGCCGCCAAGACCGCCAAAGGCATCGTCGACTGGCGCCCTGACTGGTGCCTGGGTCAGATGAAACTGGAGGGTTGCAAAGCCGATCTCGGCATTCCGGATATGGGCATCCGGGAGGCCGTGGAAAACGGTGCCCGGACCATGATCGTCGGGATTGTCAACTCCGGCGGGTTCCTGCCTGAACATTGGATTTCCGCCATCGTCGAGGCGCTGGATGCCGGAATGGACGTCGCCAGCGGCCTGCATATCCGCCTTGGCAGCATCCCGGAATTGAAAGCCGCCGCCGAACGCAATGGTCGCACCCTGTTCGATGTCCGCCATCCAACCCAGACCATCCCCACCGGCAAGGGCACGCCCCGCAGCGGCAAGCGCCTGCTGGCCGTCGGGACCGACTGCTCCATCGGCAAGATGTACACGGCGCTGGCGCTCGAGAAGGAAATGCTCGCCCGGGGCATGAAGGCGGATTTCCGCGCCACCGGTCAGACCGGAATTTTCATCGCCGGGAGCGGCATATCCGTCGATGCGGTGGTCGCCGATTTCATCTCCGGCGCGGTGGAGATGCTCTCCCCCGCCAACGACGCCGATCACTGGGACCTGATCGAAGGGCAGGGCTCGCTGTTCCATGCGTCCTATGCCGGCGTCAGCCTCGGCCTGCTGCACGGGGCGCAGGCGGATGCCCTCATCCTCTGTCATGAGCCGACGCGCACCCATATGCGCGGCCTGCCGCATATGCCGATCCCCGGCCTCAAGGAATGCATGGAACTCAACCTCACCTTGGCCCGGCTGACCAACAAGAAAGCCGCCTTCTATGGCGTCGCCATCAACAGCTCCGGCCTCAAGGAGGGGGAGCGCGAAGAGTATCTCGCAAAAATCGAAAAGGAACTGGGACTCCCGACGGTCGATCCCTTCCGTGACGGCACCGCCCGCATCGTCGATAATCTGCCATGAACAAACGCCGCCTTGAGGCAAGATCCGAAAGCTGGCCAATCCGGGGCAGCTTCCGGATCAGCCGCGGTGCGAAAACCACGGCGGAAATCGTTGTCGTCGAGATTACGCAGGATGGCGTGACCGGCCGGGGGGAATGCGTGCCCTATGCCCGCTATGGGGAGAGCATACGCTCCGTCCTCGGCCAGATTTCATCCGTCCGCGACTATATTGCAGACGGGCTGACGCGCGACGGCCTGTTGACCATCATGCCTTCGGGCGCCGCGCGCAATGCCGTTGACTGCGCCCTCTGGGATCTGGAGGCGAAACAGACCGGCAAAAGCATCGCTGCCATTGCCCGCATCCCGGCGCCGGGGCCGGTCATTACCGCCTATACCCTCTCCCTCGATAGTCCGGAGAAAATGGGAGATGCCGCAAAAGCCGCCCGGCACCGTCCGCTGTTCAAGCTGAAACTCGGCGGGGAGGGGGATCTGGAACGCGTTGCCGCTGTCCGTGCCAATGCGCCGCAAACCCGACTGATTGTCGATGCGAACGAAGCCTGGACCCCCGACATGATGCGCGATTACTGCCCGAAAATGGCGGATTTCGGCGTCGAGCTGATCGAGCAGCCGCTGCCCGCCGGGGAAGATGCTCTTCTCGGCGAGATGGAGCGGCCCGTGCCCATCTGCGCCGATGAAAGCGCCCATGATACGGCCACCCTCGATACGGTGACGGAGCTGTATGATTTCATCAATATCAAGCTGGACAAGACCGGCGGCCTGACGGAAGCCCTATTACTGGCAGAGGCGGCGCGCGGGTTCGGCCTCGGCGTCATGGTCGGCTGCATGCTCGGCACCAGCCTCGGCATGGCGCCCGCAATGTATCTCTCGCCCTTCGCCCGCTTCGTCGATCTGGACGGGCCCTTGCTGCTGGAGAAAGACAGGGAGAATGGCATCATCTTCGACGGCAGCATCATGCACCCGCCGAAGGCTGAACTATGGGGATAACGCGGCGGGATGGGAAGCGGGACCTGCCCGCGCCCTCCCCCTCTCGCCTCCTCCTGCGTCCGGCGTTTAGCGACCCTTGAACTCCGGCGCCCGCTTTTCGACAAAGGCCTTCGCCGCGCCCTTGTGATCTTCCGTTTCGAACGCGCGGATCATCTGGTTGGCTTCCCAGTCCAGCACTTCATCAAGAGTGCCTTCGGACGCCGTGCCGATATTCTTTTTCATATAACCGATGGCAACCGTCGGCAATCCGGCAAGGCGTTTTGCCAGAGCGGCTGCCGCATCGGCAAGTTCCGCCGCCGGGACCGATTTATTCACCAGACCGATCTCTGCCGCCTCCTTGCCGAGCAGGACATCGGCGAAGAAATACAGCTCCTTCGTCTTCGCTTCGCCCAGCATTTTCGTCACGAAATAGGAACCGCCGAAATCGCCGGATAACCCAACCTTGGAAAAAGCCGTGGTGATCTTCGCCTCATCCGCCGCAATGCGCATGTCGCAGGCCATGGCGAGGGAGAAGCCCGCCCCTGCCGCCGGGCCCGGAATGACCGCCAGCGTCGGCTTCGGCATTTCATAGAGGGTGACACACATCTTCATGCGATTGCGCAATTCGCGGATACGGCCGTTGATATCCACCTTGTCTCCAGCCTTGGCCGCGAAGCTTTTGACATCGCCACCCGCGCAGAAGGCATCGCCCGCGCCGGTCAGCACCACCGCCCGCACCTCCGGGTCGGCGGCCAGTCGCTCGAAGGCTTCTGTAAGCCTATCCATCATCTCAGGCGTGAAGGCATTGCGCGAGTCGGGGCGGTTCATGGTGACGGTTGCGATACCGTCTTTAATAGTTTCAAGAAGGACGTCTGACATTTTCTTTTCCTTATTCCCTTTTACAGATGATTCTTGTCATGGCCGCTACTGGCGCGGCAGTTGCTGTTCGACAAGGCGCGCCCAGATGCTCGCCCCGATGGACAGCACCTCGTCATTAAAGTCGAATTCGGGATGATGGACGGCATGAAAATGCGTCTCGTCCCCGGTACCCAGGAAGAAATAACAGCCCGGGCAAGCCTCCAGCATGAAAGCGAAATCCTCACTACCCATGCGGATCGGTGTTGCCAGGTCCATATTTTCCTCGCCGACGATCTCCCGCGCCGCACGGGCCGCAATCTCCGTCTCCTTCTCGCAATTGATCACACTCGGGTAACGGCGCTGATAATCGAGATCGATGGCAACGCCATGGGTCGCCGCGACACCGCTGCAAATCTCCCGGATGCGCCGTTCGATAAAATCGCGAATTTCCGGCGTCATCGCCCGGATTGACGCGCTGAGGGTCGCCTCCTGCGGGATGACATTGATGGCCGTCCCGGCCTCGAACAGGGTGACGCTGACCACCGCATTATCGACGGGGCCGACATTGCGCGCCACGATGGTTTGCAGCGCCGTATAAAGCTGTACGCCCGCGGCAATGGGGTCATTGGCGAGATGCGGATAGGCGGCATGTCCGCCCTTGCCGCGGATTTTCATCACCGCCGTATCGGCCGAGGCCATGATTGGCCCGACCTTCACATTGAAGCTGCCACGCGGCATGCCGGGCTGATTGTGCAGGCCATACACCCCCTCGCAGGGGAAACGTTCAAACAGGCCATCCTTCACCATGGCATCGCCACCCCCGCCGCCTTCCTCCGCCGGCTGGAAAATGAAATGCACCGTGCCGTCGAAATTGCGGGTCTCAGCGAGATATTGCGCCGCGCCGAGCAGAATGGCCGTATGCCCGTCATGGCCGCAGGCATGCATCTTGCCGTCTATTTTCGATTTATGCGGGAAATCGTTCAGCTCCTGCAGGGGGAGCGCGTCCATATCGGCGCGGATGCCGATACTGCGTCTACTCGTTCCCTGCCCTTTCAGAACGCCGACGACGCCGGTAACGCCAATGCCTTCATGCACCTCGATCCCCCAGCTACGGAGTTTTTCCGCAACAATGGCCGCCGTCCGCCGTTCCTCGAAGCACAGCTCCGGATGCTGATGCAGATCGCGGCGCCAGCGCTGCATATCCTCATGAGTTTCGGCAATCCGGTTGTAGACGGGCATTGCGTTCCCAAATCCCTGTTTTTATTTTCAGGCATCGTGCCACCCTTTATGCGGATTGGCAACATCTGACGGAACTTCCGGCCCGTCCAAGGCAAAATGCCGCGGGTTCGCCTGCCACCGCTGTCAATCCGCATATGCGAAAAAATTGTGCGTCTGCGAAAGGATCGCTTGCCATTCGCGCGCCTGACGCTATACTGCGCGCCTCTTTTTTAAAGACAAAGAAATCTTATGGAAATTCGGAACGTCGCGATTATTGCCCATGTTGACCATGGGAAGACTACCCTTGTGGATGGCCTCTTGAAACAGAGCGGCACGTTCCGGGACAACCAGAAAGTGGCCGAGCGGGCCATGGACAGCAACGATCTCGAGCGCGAGCGCGGGATCACCATTCTGGCGAAATGCACCTCGGTCGAATGGGACGGATACCGTCTCAACATCGTCGATACCCCCGGCCATGCCGACTTCGGCGGCGAGGTTGAGCGTATCCTCAGCATGGTCGATGGCGTTGTCGTGCTTGTCGATGCGGCGGAAGGGCCCATGCCGCAGACCAAGTTCGTGACGCAGAAGGCGCTTGGCCTCGGTCTCAAGCCGATCATCGTCATCAACAAGGCGGACCGCCCCGACGCCCGCGCCGATGAGGTGCTGGACGAGGTGTTCGACCTGCTGGTCGCGCTCGATGCCAATGAGGAACAGCTCGATTTTCCGGTCCTTTACGCGTCCGCCAAGGAAGGCTGGGCCGCCGCCGATCTCACCGACCCGCGTGAGAATCTTCACCCCCTGTTCGATCTGATCGTCCGCCATGTGCAGGCGCCGGATGTGAATGAGGAAGCACCCTTCCGCATGCTGGTCACCACGATTGAAAGCAATCCCTATCTCGGCCGTCTGCTGACGGGCCGGGTAGAGAGCGGCGTTCTGAAAACCAACGACCCCGTCAAGGGCCTCAGCCGCAAGGGCGGCAAGATCGAGGAAGCGCGCATCAGCAAGATCATGGCCTTCCGCGGGCTGGAACGCGAAACCATCGCGGAAGCGCGCGCCGGGGATATCGTTTCCGTCGCCGGGCTGGTCAAGACGACGGTTGCCGACACCATCGGCACCCCGGAAGAGTCCGAGCCGCTGGATGCGCAGCCGATCGACCCGCCGACCATCTCCATGACCTTCGCCATCAACTCCTCCCCCCTTGCCGGGCGGGATGGCGACAAGGTGCAGAGCCGCGTCATCCGCGCCCGCCTGATGAAGGAGATCGAGGGCAATGTCTCGATCCGCGTCGAGGACAGCCCCGAAGCCGATTCCTACATCGTGTCAGGGCGCGGCGAATTGCAGCTCGGCGTATTGATCGAAACCATGCGCCGCGAAGGCTTCGAGTTGTCCATCAGCCGCCCGAAAGTCCTCTATCGCGAGGGCGAAAAGGGCGAGCGTCTGGAACCCATGGAAGAAGTCGTCGTCGATGTGGATGATGAATTTTCCGGCGTGGTCGTTGAGAAAATCGCGCTGCGCAAGGGTACGATGACGGATATGCGCCCCTCCGGCGGTGGCAAGACCCGCATCACCTTTCACTGCCCGACCCGCGGTCTGATCGGCTATCACGGCGAGTTTTTGACCGACACCCGCGGCACCGGCATCATGAACCGGCTGTTCCATTCCTATGTGCCGCACAAGGGGGAGATTCCGGGGCGGCGCAACGGCGTTCTGATTTCCAACTCGACGGGCAAGTCAGTCGCCTTCGCCATCTGGAATCTGGAGGCCCGCGGCTTCTTCTTTATCGGTAGCGGCGTGGATGTCTATGAGGGTATGATCCTCGGCGAGCATACCCGTCCCAATGATCTGGAAGTCAATCCGCTGAAAGCGAAGCAGCTTACCAATATCCGCGCCGCCGGATCTGACGAGGCTGTCCGTCTTACCCCACCGCGCAAGCTCAGCCTCGAACAGGCGATTGCCTATATCGACGATGACGAGCTGGTGGAGGTGACGCCGAAAAATATCCGCCTGCGCAAACGCCATCTTGACCCGCATGAGCGGAAAAAGGCCTCACGCGAGAAGGTCGCAAGCTAGACAGAAAAAAATAAAGGGGCCAGAAACGGCCCCTTTTTCTTCTGCCAATCATATCGCCGGATCACCAGAGCCAGGTCGCAGGATCGTCCACGGCCGCCTCGCGGGTCAGGGATTTCAGTCCCTTGGCGCAGCGGACAATCAACCAGATATAAACAAGAAAAATAATCAGAAACCCGACCCCGACCGGGGTCAGCAGAGCGCCAATCAGGCCATACAGCAGAAATATCCAGAAGGTGCGGATCTGGAAGGTCAGGTGACTGTCAACCCATTCCGGCCCGTCCCCCCGGTTGACATAGGCCATGACCAAGCCGACCAGATGGGCAATCGGAAAGACCAGCCCCGCCAGATAGAGGAAATAGATGATCTGCGCCATCTTGGCCGGCCCTTCGGCGGGCGGTGGCGCGACCGGTTTTATGACATCCCTCACTTAATCCGGCCCCTTCGTCATTCCATTCCTTCCAGCGCCTCCTGCAACAGGAGATAGACCTTGCCCACATCCGCCGTGATAAAGGCATCGGAAAGCAGTTCGGAATGATCCACATTGCCCGCTTCCGTCATGATTTCCCGGAATTCGGAAACATATTGATCGGCAAACCGCCGGAAATCGCCACTATCCCGATAACGGGCGCGGATTTTGTCCGCATCCCGGGATTTCAGCAGCTTGCGGGTGAAAATACCCTTCTCTCCCTTGCGGTAGCGGCGCCAGAGTTCTTCCGACAGGCTGCTGTCCAGAATCCGGTTGAGATCAATGGTCAGGGAATTGAGGTTCTCCATGATAAAGGCGGTCGATTTCATGAACTGCTCGTTGCGGACGCGGCTCTTCTTGTCGGCCAGCCGGTCGGCTTCCAGCTTCGCCTTCGCCGCCGCCGTCGTCAGGCTAATCATCTGCTTTTCAATACGCTGGCCGGAGCTGCTGGCGTCCTCCGCCGCTTTTTCGGCGGCTTTCTTGAAGGCTTCGCTTTCGTTCTTCAGCAATCCTGCGGACTGGCTCAGCTTCTCTTCCACCTGCCGGATGGATAGGGTCAGGCGCTGCTGCTGGCTTTCAAACTGCTCGCCCAGCAGGCGGGCGCTCTCATTCGCCTTGACGGTAAAGCGGATCAGATCCTCCGCCTGACCGTGGAACAGCTCGGACGCATTCGATCCCGCTGATTTCACCTGCTGGCTGGCCTCGGAAATCTTGGACGTCACCCGGTCCAGATCGTCATGGATATGCTTGCGCGCCTCGTCGATTTCCAGCTTGTGCTTGGCGAGCGCCCGGTCGGCATACTGGATGCCCTTGATCATCAGTTCGCTGGCCTTGGCCAGCTCCACGGAACGGCGATGGAAACGGTCTGTCGCCTCCGATGCCTGCTCCACCGAATTGTCGAGCATATAGGACCGCTCCGACAGGGTTTTCTCGACCGTTTCCACCTGTTCGGTCAGTTGCTGCGCGATATCGGCGAGGGCCTGGGTTTCCTGCTGGAGAATTTCCTCCATGGCTTCGGCGTGGTTCTTTGCCCGGACGGAGATATCGGCCAGTTCCTCCATATGCACCTTGGCGGATCCGCTCGCCTCGCTGATATGCGAGAGGGAGGAACGCGTCACCTCGGCGAGGCGGCTGCCCTGGCTTTCCGCCCGCGCCGCGGCCTTGTTCAGCTCCTCGATATGGGTTGAGGCCTGATCGCCCATGGCGCGCAGCTCGGCGGAGGCCCGCTCGGCCGTTTTGGCCAGTTCCGCCGTTTGCGAATGCGCCGCCTCCCCGGACTGGCGGGCCTGCAATGTCGCCCGTTCGGCCGTGGCCATGAAGTCCTGATGATAACGGATGGTTTCCTCGATCGCGGCGGCGAGCTTGCCCTTGGAATGATCGGCGCTGGCGCCCAGCTCCTTCTGCTGCTTGGCGAGGGATTCGCTGGCGGAGACAAGCGTGCGCGACATCTTGTCGGCGCTGACCTCCATATCGGAGCCTTCCTTGCGCAGCTCCTCGCCCGCTTCGCGCATCCGGCTGGTGATGGCGTCCGAAATATCCTTCAATCCTTCAACCTGACGCTGCAACCCGCCGCCGACTTCCGTGATCCGGCTGTTGGTCTCAAGGCTCGTCCGGTTCAGCAGGTCGAGGTCCTGCTCCAGCCGTTCGCTGATTTCCCGTGACATCTCAAGAATCTGCTGCGATGCCTGCTCGAAAACCGCAATCTGGTTGCGCAGCTGCTCCTGGATAAGCGTGGTGCGCGCGCCTGTGGTTTCCGACGCCTCGTTCAGGGTTGCCGCATGGCTCGCCAGCTTCTCGCCGAGCTGATCGGCATTGCGCAGGGATTTCTCGCCCGCTTCATCGAGCAGCGCCTGACCCTCGCGCAGGCTCCGGTCAATGGCGCCAAGGCTGACCCCGGTGGTTTTCAGCACCTCATCCAGCACCAGCGTTTCGTCCTTCAGCTTCATGCTGGAGAGCAGCATCTGCTCTGCCATTTCGCTCGCCCTGACGGCCAGCTCCTGCGAATTCTGATGCAGTTTCTCGGCGGATTCGCGCGCGCCAGTCTCGGTATCGCGAGCGACCTGCAACAGTCCGCCTTCGCGGCTCTCAAGCTGTTCGAGGGCGCGGTCCACCTCGGCCATGCTGCTGGCCAGTGTATTGCGCAGCGCATTCAGCCGCGTGATGCCCTCATCGCTCGCAATGCTGAGGTCGGTTGTGCTTTGCAGCAGCATATCGGCGGTCTTCGACAGCTCGCCAGAGGAGGTGCGGGATATTTCCTCAATCTCCTGTCCCCGTTCGCCAAGTTTCGCGGCGCCTTCATCGAGCTTCGCCTGAAGTTTGTCCGCCGCCGCTTCAAGGGAGATGATCTCGGCACCGAGCGCGTTTTTCGTCTCTGTTGTTCTGGTCAGGGTCTCGCTGGCGCTGGTGAAAATCTTCTCGCTGGTCTCCGCCAGCAGGCGGGTGATTTCCTGTGATTTCGCGTCCGCCGTGGCGACCGCCTTTTCCAGGGTACTGATCTGCGCGGTGAGGGCTGCCTGCACCGCAACGCTGCGGCGTTCCGCATCGCCCGCTGCGGTTTCAAGGCCGTCCGATTGCAGCTTGATCGCGTCATTCAACCGCACGCCCTGCGCATTGATCCGGTCGATCAGATCGCGAAGATGCGATTCGCGCGTCTCCAGCTCGCCCTTGATCCGGTCGGAGGTTTGCAATAGCTCATCGGTAGCGGAGCGGGCCGAACTGCCCTGTTTTTCAAGCGCGCCCGACGCCGCTTCAATACGTTCCGCCGCCTTGTCCGTTTCCGCCTGCACCTTTTGCGAATGCCGCTCCAGCGCCTCGGTCAGGCGGGCGACGCGGGCTTCCGCCTCGGCGCTCGGATAGCCAAGATTGGCCATCAGATGGTCGAGCGCATGGCCCTTCAACCGCGCTTCATGGCCGCGATAAAAATACCCCAGAAGTAACCATAAAAAAGCGAGCGGGGCAAAGGCCCCCAGCAGCAGGATTCCCAGGTCAAGGGGCGCAATGGTCAGGATTTCCGGCCAGCCGATTCTTGTATAGGCATAGGCGCCGGCGGCAACCAGCCAGCTTATGGTTAACAAAACACCAACGCCAAAGAGCTTGGCTGCCCCTGACAAACCTTTGTTTTCTGTCATTTTTTGCGGCACAGCCCCGTTTTTCGCCGCAGGCGAGCCTACGCCGCCGCGAACTTCCAGATCTTGATGTTTTTGCAACATCACCCCTCTCCTACCAAACTCTCAGAGAAAGGTTCATGAAATCCTCTCCGGCGTCAAGTTTTCTGATCCGCCGGAGAGGGTGTTCTGTTGGGAAAATCCCTGTAACTACGCTTACTTGATAACGCCCTGATTGATCAGCCCGTCAATGGTGTCTTCCGTTATGCCCCAGTCCCGCATGGCTTCGCGCGTATGCTCGCCGGGCAGGCAGGGCGGGCGCTGGATGGTCGCTTCCGTGCGGCTGAAGCGCGGCGCCGGCGCCGGCTGCACCACCCCGTCATATTCAACGAAGGTCTTGCGGTGGGTGTTATGCGGATGCTTTGTCGCCTCCATGATGGAGAGGACGGGCGCATAGCAGACATCGGTGGTCAGCATGATATCGTCCCACTCGTCGCGGGTTTTGCTTTTGAACACCTCGGTCAGGCGCGCCTTGATGATCGGCCAGCTTTTGGGATCAAGCTGCGGCGGCATGTTTTCCTTGTCGAGACCGGTCAGCTCCATCAGCTGCTTGTAGAATTTCGCTTCGATCGAGCCAAGGGATATATATTTCCCGTCTTTCGTCTCATAGACATCGTAATAGTGGGTGCCCCCGTCGAGCAGGTTGACTCCCCGCTCATCCTTCCAGTGACCCGCGGCCATTAGGCCGAAGAACATGGTCATCAGCGACGCGGCGCCATCGACCATGGCCGCATCGACAACCTGGCCCTTGCCCGATTTCTGCGCTTCCAGCAGGCCGCAGACGAGGCCGAGCGCGAGATACAGCGCCCCGCCGCCGAAGTCGCCCACGAGATTGAGCGGCGGCACCGGCGCCTCATCCTTGCGGCCGATGGCGTGCAGCACGCCGGACAGCGCGATATAGTTGATGTCATGGCCCGCCGCCTGCGCCATGGGTCCGTCCTGACCCCAGCCGGTCATGCGGCCATAGACGAGCTTCGGATTGCGCGCGAGCGCCACATCCGGGCCGAGGCCGAGACGTTCCATCACGCCGGGACGGAAACCCTCAATCAGCCCGTCGGCCTTTTCGATCAGGCTGAGCACCGCTTCCTTGCCCGCTTCTGTTTTCGTATCAATGGAGACGGAGCGGCGGCCGCGCATCAGCAGGCTGAAGCGGGAGGTCGGCATGCTGCCGAGGCCCGGATCTGCCAACCGGTCGATGCGGACGATATCCGCCCCCAGATCAGCCAGCAGCATGGCGCACATCGGGCCCGGCCCGATGCCGCCCATTTCAACGATTTTATATCCAGCTAACGGTCCCATTCGTTTTTCCTTTTTAAATTTTCAGACCCAGAATTTCGCCCAATCTAAACCGAAGGCCTTTGCGCTGTCACCCATAAAGTAACCGGCCGGATACTAGTCTTTAATGCGCAGGCAGAGGCCGAGGGCGATCAGGCAACTCCCCGCCATGAAGAAATAGGCCTGCGCCGCAAAGGCGTCATAGAGATAGCCGGAGAGGAACATCTCCCCGCCCATAATGAGGCCGAGGGCGATGGCGGTATACAGCCCCTGCGCCCGCGCCGAAAATTCCAGCGGAATGGTTTCGCTGATCATCCGCATGGTGCCAAGATGCGCCGCGGCGAAGGTGACGCCATGCAGTGTCTGGATCAGCAGCAGCACCGGCACGCCGGGCGTAAAGCTCATGACGAGCCAGCGCAATGTGCCCGCGACACCGGCCAGCAGCAGAAGCTGGACCGGGCTGAAAGGCGCGAAGGCCCGGCGGGAGAAGGCAAACAGGATCACCTCGACAATCACCCCTTCAGCCCAGAGAAAGCCGATTGTCTGATCGCTGAGGCCCTGCTGCTGCCAATGCAGGGTGCCGGAGCTGTAAAGCACGGCGTGGCTGCCCTGAATAAGGCCGCTGGCAATCAGGAACACCACGAAAGAACGGTTGCCGAGCAGCAGGCGAAAGCCTTTGCGCCCCTTGTCGCTGCGGTCCACCCGGATTTCCGGCAGCATCAGGCAGCACAGGAACAAGAGCAGATAGGCGACGGCGAGCAAAACCGGAATGAAATCGGGAGAGCGTCCCGTCATCACCACCCCGCCGAGATAGGACCCGGCGATAAAGGCGATGGAGCCCCACAGGCGGATGCGGGGATAGTCAATCTTCCATGTCCGGCCGAGGGTCAGCACCAGATTGTCACCAAGCGCCGTGAAGGAGGTGATGAACACCCCGATGGTAAGGGCAAGAAAGAAAATCTGCCAGAAGCCGCCGACCAGAAAATAAAGCTGGAACAGGCCAAGACAGAGCGCCGACATCACCACGAGCGGCGCGCGGCGACGGCCGAAATAGTCGGCAATGGCGGTCATGGCTGGGGTGACAAAAATCTTTGCCCAGATCGGCGCGGACAGCACAATGCCGATTTCCTCCGGCCTGAGGCCCTTATGCGCCAGCCAGACCGGCCAGAACGGCAATTGAAAGCCGACGATCAGAAACAGCGCGATATAAAAGGGAACAAGGCGGAGCGCCATCGTAAAATCGGATGAAATGACCGGTGACATCCTTACGCCTTTCCGCCTGCCAGAGGTCTTATCTGTAGGCGAGCGGCGGCCGTCTGTAAAGCGGCCACAACGGACCGCATAAATATTTGCCTAACATGACGTTCTCTGGCTAAATGACCGCCGGTGGAGTTCAGCTAGACACCAACGAAACGAAGGACTTGAAAAATGGGCAAGATAATAGGCGGAATAATTGTCGCATTGATTGTCATCATTGCCGTAGCTGTCGGGGTCATTTACTTCAACCTGGACAGGGTGATTGTTGCATCGGTCAAGGAATATGGCTCGAAAGTGACAAAAACCGACGTGGTTCTTGAAACTGTCGATCTGGATATCTTTGGCGGGAAACTGGCGCTCAACGGATTCAGCGTCGGCAATCCGGCGGGGTTTGAAGAAGATCATTCCATCCGGTTCGACACGGTATCGGTCGATGTGAATATTGGCGGGTCCAGTGACAAGCTGATCCATATCCGCGAAGTCCGCGTTGACAATCCCTCCGTCATTTATGAGGTCAACCAGACGACCAACAACCTGACCGCCATTCAGGAGAATGTCGATGCCTTCATGAAGGAGCATGGCCTCTCCGGCGGCGAGAAACCAGCGGATGACAGCGCCGGTGAGGGGCCGAAAATCATTATCGATAATCTCTTCGTCAATGGCGGGCGTGTCTCCGTCCGGGCGCCCGTGCTGGCGGGCCAGAAAATCGAAAGCGGCCTTCCCAACATTCACCTGTCGGATATCGGCAAGGATGAGGGCGGGGCCACGCCGGGAGAGGTCATTGCCCTGCTCATCGATCAGCTCTCCGGCCAGACCATGAATGTGCTGGATAACCTCGGCATCGGCAAAAATCTGGGCAGCCTGTTGACCAACGCCGGTGATCTGATCAACAAATCCGGCATCGGCGGCGCCGCTGGCAAGGCGGGAGACGCCGCCAAGGGCGTGACCCAAGGGGCGACGGATGCCCTCGGCGGGGCGGGCGGTGCCGTCAAGAAGCTGTTCGGCGACTGAGCCGAAACGTCAACTCTGACAGCAAAGCAGGACGATGGACAAGGTAAACGAAAATATTGAAACCGTATCCTACTGGGTAGATCTCGCAACCGAGTTCGCCGTCAAATATGGCTTTCAGATACTGGGCGCCATCGCCTTTTTGCTGCTCGGCCTGCTGGTTGTCAACTGGATTGGCAACCGGCTGATCGGCCTCATGCTGCGCCGGAATATCGACATCACCCTGTCGCAGTTTATCGGCAGTGTGGTCAAGCTGGCCCTTGTCGTCCTGCTGATTATCATCACGCTCGGCAATTTCGGCGTCAGCATTGCGCCGCTGATCGCGCTTGCCGGCGCCGTGACATTCGGCGCAACCCTCGCGTTGCAGGGGCCGATCTCGAACTTCGGCGCCGGGGTCGCCATCATCCTGACCCGGCCCTTTGTTGTCGGCAACGTCATCACCGTACGCGGGGTCAGCGGCGTGGTCGATAAGATCACCCTCGGCATGACGTTCCTGACCGGCGAAGACGGCGAACAGATCGCCGTTCCCAACAAGGAAATCGTCGGTCAGGTGATCGTCAATTCCATGGAAATGCGCATCGTCGAAAGCAATTTCTGCATCCCCATCGACGAAGACGCCCCTCGTGTGATCGAATTGCTCGAGACGGCCATCAAGAAAGTGACGGAAGGGGAATCCCCACATCCGCCGCAAGTCGGCATACAGGATTTCACCTATGGCGGCGTCGTCATCGGTGTACGGGCCTGGGTGCCCGGCCTCCAGTATTTCGAAGACCGCTACGATATCAACCGTGCCGTTTACACGACATTGAAAGAAAACGGGATCCCGCTGATGCAGGTTGGCAACAGCAGTCTCGCCCTGCCGAAACTGAATGACGGAAACGGCCCGTCAACCCCGCCTCCGGTGCTGTAAAATACCGCGGCGACGCATTTGACTAATTTGGGCAGGCAACCAGATTGACACCACCGGAACAAACGAGGAGAGGGGCCGCGTGCCCCGGAACTGACATGAAATATCTGCTGATCATCGGACTGGCACTCGCCGTAACGGGATGCGGAACGAGTTTCTCTATCAACAACCCCAACCCCTACAGCACCTATACTTACGATACTTCCGACTGCTGCCGACAGGGCAATCTGCCGCGGCTGTAATCAGGACAGTCACCAGAACAGGAACACAAGATGCCGGATATAAAACTCACCCACGCCTTTGACATGCAGGTCTTCGTGAAGACCCCAATCCAGAATCTCGGCAAAACCTCCCACGGCACCCGGCTGATTGCGGAGGTGACGGGCGGCGAGATTTCCGGACCACTGCTTCAGGGCAGCATCCATGCCGGCGGCGGGGACTGGCTGCTGACACGGGAGGACAGCGTGACGCAGCTTGATGTCCGGCTGACCATCGAGGCGGATGATGGCGGCCTGATCTACTGCCGCTACGAAGGCCTCCGCCACGGACCGGCGGATGTGATGGCCAAAATGGCGGCGGGGGAGCCGGTCGATCCATCGCTCTTTTATTTCCGGGTGCAGCCGCGCTTTGAAACCTCGGCGGAGCCGCATCTGTGGATGAACCGCCATCTGTTCATCGCCACGGGGGAACGCAATTCGCAAGGCCCGAAATACAGCATTTTCAAGGTCGAATAGCCGACAGGGCATGAACAGAGAGCGGGCGCGCTGCGCGCCGCTATCAGCCCCCGCCGCAACCGCGCCTATCTATTCGCAGGAGCCGTCCCACGGAACGGTGATAAACACCGTCTTGCCATTGGCTCCCGGAAAATCGCGGAACAGGGCGTCCAGCATCTCGTCAAAAACCCCGGCGACCGTCGGGCAACGGCCGGAGGACTGCGCGCGACCTTCATAAATCCGTGTCGGGGATTCGCGATCGGCGGTCTCCCCCTCGATAATGTCGAGCGCGATATAGCGGTTATAATCCACCCATGTCCGGGTGTTATAGGATCTGTTGATCGCGCCGCCATAATAAACGGGCCCGCCACCGAAATAGCCGAAGCCGAATGTCGGCGAAGGTGTGATCGACGAATGGGATTCCGTCCCCTCGACGCCATAGGAAACCCGGACGATATAATCGGGGCCTGATGCATTCTCGACGACGTCAAAGCCGACATGCTGCAATTTTGCAGCGATCTTGGGGCGATAATTCAGAAACTCGAGGCTGGTCTCGCGGGATGGCGGATCAGCCCGGATGGCAATCGTCTTGTCCCGGATATTCGAGAGTTCCGGCGTGTGAAAAGCGGTCACATTGGCGTCGATTGTCGGCGAGGCGCAACCCGCCATAACCAGGCCCACAATAAATAAGGTGACTATTCTCATCTTGATGCCTCCCGCGCGGGACAACCCCACAAATATTCATATTGTCAGGAATGCGCGCACCTTCAACCGGCAAACCGTGGAATTGACAAATTAGTCGTCACTCGCCTTTAGTCCATTAACCATGTATCTGATATTTTTTTACTTATCGGGAAATCTTCGATATAATTCGCGATGTAATTTTTGCTTCTGCTGTATCCTTTGATTGATCGGAATAATAAAATTCTCAAAATAGGATGATCCACCTGCGGGATCGCAAGAGTTGAAGTAAAATTGTCAGGGTGAATTTCAATTGAACTGCGCATTGTATATGAACATTGGGGCAGTATTAAGGCAGTCTGATATGAATGTGGATCTTTTGGGAAAACCGGCCTTTCTTTCCGACGTGAAATACGGAAGCCTGTTCTATACGGAGATTGAACGGAGGATTTTCCCTTGTCTGAAAGCCTTCATTGTTCTGAATGAGACGGAGATTGTCGATTACACCGTTGCCATCAAACCGTCGGAACGGGACAGGACCCACCTTCCCCGTCTGGTGGAAGAGAGAAATGCAACGACACGGCCCGTCTATTGCGTCGCCAATACGTCTTTCAGGCCGGTGATCTCCGAAGCCACGATGCTGATGGAGCTTGGCTACTGGCCAAAACCCGGCGATGTCATCGAAAGCCAGGAGGCAACCTTTCTCACGGTCAAATCCGGCCGCATGCCGCACAAGCTGATGTATCTCAACATCAGCACGGGAGAGCTGCATTTCGCGCAGCCGAAAGCGCCCCTGCTCTATGTCATGGAATGGAAAATCGCCCTTGACCAGCCGGACGGCGAACAGACCCTGATCCACTTCCCCCTTGGCAACCCGGCCCTGCTGCGGAGCGCGGCCCTGCAATAGACGGCGGGACGCGGACACACAGAAGAGGATGGAGCCCCCTGCGCGCAGGAAGGCATCCCCCCATGCCGTTCGATGGCAAGCGAATCATCTTCGCGGTTTCGATGTTCTTCTGAAAAGCTGAACCGGCCATATGCCCAGAAACAACGGACTAAACGGAGACCGGCGCGGCCGTCACAACTCCCGGCAATAGACTGGTTATAGAGCCGGATGGACGGGCAGAGCTGCGCGTTCAGCGTGTCTTACCGGGACATCCGCAAATCTATTACATATCAATGTCCCGGGAATGGTGATGGATTTGCCGCCATCATACGAACTATTTTAAAGCAACTGTTAATTGTTTTGAAATCGCTTAAATGTTCGGAAATTTTGCATCAGTTTTCTTTGACCTCCGCACGCTTGTAGATATGCATGCTTCCGACTATAAAAAAGAGGTGATTACAATTCTTCAAGGCATGCTTTCAATGACCAGACATCTTTTCACTTTGCTAGCGGCCACAATAGCTCTCATCCCCGCGCAGAAATCTTTCGCACAGGATAAATGGCAAGCCCACATTGACTTGGAAGGCAAGGTTGGAAATGAACGTGATCTCGGCGAACTAGACCTGTTTTTACCTCTTTGGCAAAATAATGATACCTTACTGTTTGGTAATCTGCGTGGGCGGATAGATAACAATGACAGTCAGGAAGGCAATTTCGGCATCGGTCTGCGCCAAATGCAGGATAATGGCTGGAACCTTGGCGGCTATGCTTATTTTGATCATCGCAACAGCCCCTACGACAACAGCCTTAACCAGATAACCCTTGGCGCAGAAGCCCTGTCCCTTGATTGGGATTTTCGTGCCAACGCCTACATTCCCGTAGGGCGCACAAGCCATGCCGAGGATAGTGCCGGCACCGCTGATTTTTCAGGATCCACTATTACATACCGTGGTGGCGAAGAACGTGCCATGGGCGGGTTCGATGCCGAAATCGGCAGACGCATTCCGCTATTTGACGCGGATGCCGGGCAACAACTTCGCGCGTATATCGGCGGTTATCACTTTTCCGATGATAAGGCCGATACCATTGCGGGGCCGCGCGGTCGCCTTGATTTAACATTCGATGAGGTGCCTTTCCTTTGGCAGGGCGCGCGCTTATCGGTGGGGGCAGAAATCCAGCATGATGATCCACGCGGCACACAAGGCTTCGCCTCGCTCCGTTTGCGTATTCCCTTGCAGCGTTCTAAAACGACAGGAAGCCGACCATTGACAAGAATGGAACGGCGCATGGCCGATCCGGTCATTCGTGATATAGACATCGTCAGTCAAGCGGGCGCATTTGGCGAAGCAGAAACGATTACCACGACCGCCGATGGCAAGGCCATCACACTCGTCAGCAGCGACACAACAGCCAGCCCCGACCTTGCCGATGCGATAGTGACCGCCGGCAATAATTCCATCGTGATCCTCAACGGCAGTTTTGACAGCGTGACTGATCGGCTTGATGTACAAGATGGCCAGACCATTATGGGCACTGGAAGTCTGAATGTTCAAACGCCATCCGGCCGCACTGTAAGCATCGCCACACCCGGCGCGAGTCTGAGTGGCAGCGGGGCATTTCCGCCCGGCTTTGGCAGCCCCAGCCACATTTTTAACATGGCAGATAACAGCCGCCTCATTGGTGTAAATGTTGCAACTTCCGCAGCGGGGGCGACCACGGCCGTCCGGATTGACGGCGCGGACAATGTTGACATTATCAATAACACCATGACAGTAACCGCAACGGGCAACACGGTCTTTGGCATTCAGGTCTTGGGTAATGCGCAAAATACTGTCATTCGTGGCAACACGATCACATCGAACAATGACGATACTTTTGCCTATGGCATGAGCGCTATCGGATCGGCCAACCTTATTTTCGAAAACAATGTAATCAACGTCAGCGGCGCAACAAACAACTACCTGCTGTTCTTTAACAGCAACAACACCAACCTATCAGGTTCCGGCAATAGTGGAAACGTAAGCACATGCAATATTGGTGGCGGTGTAAATACCGGCTCAATCGGCTTTACAATGGCCACGCCGACCTGCCCATAACGCACAACCATCCGGAATATGCAAATAAATCCCGCGCCTTATAGGAAAACGGGGTTTTTGAGCATAGAAAAACCCGCCAAGCGGGGCGGGTTGTTAAACAAATGGTGGGCGTAACAAGATTCGAACTTGTGACCTCTGCGATGTCAACACAGCGCTCTAACCAACTGAGCTATACGCCCCCGGATCCGCGCGGTTTGCGGCGGGTTTTGGCGACTTATAATCCGCCATGATTGCCATTGCAAGCCAATTATAAAGCGCGCATGCGAAAGACATCCTGAAGAGTGTCAGGATATGGCGCGGTCCTCCAGCGCGTTATGCACGGCCTCCACCAGTGAGTTGAGATGAAACGGCTTTGAGAGGACCTTGCTGACCCCGTCAACGGTGTTCAGCGCCTCCATCGCCACGGCGGAAAAGCCGGTAATGAAAATGACCGGCAGGTCCGGCTCCTGCTCCCGCGCGTGGCGGGCAAGCTCAATCCCGTTCATGCCCGGCATGACCAGATCTGAGATCAGGATATCGACCTGCCCCGCGCCGAGCGCGGGCAGTGCATCCTCCCCGTCGCTGAAGGCCAGCACTTCATGACCGGCATTTTCCAGGCTGCGGGCCAGAAACGGGCGCAGGTTATCGTCATCTTCAGCAAGTAAAATACGGGCCATGGCGAAATCTGTACAATTCTCGTTCAAAAAGGATCGGAAATCAGATTATACTATCCACATGTGGCTGGCAAAAGGCTACGGGATATTTTTTCGTCCGCCCGAACAGGAGATAATCAGGACCATGGCGGCCTTCCCCTCCCCGGTAAAGATAGAATGGCCCGACGAATGGCGCATCCCGTTTGTCTTTTCCTCGCCGCATAGCGGGCGCAACTATCCCGCCGATTTTGTCGAAAGCTCCCTGCTCACTTTTGCGAAGCTCCGCCAGTCGGAGGATTTTCTGGTGGATGAGCTGTTTGCGAACGCGCCACTGTGCGGCGCACCGCTGCTGACCGCCACCTTTCCGCGCGCCTACTGCGATGCCAACCGGGAGGCGTTCGAGCTTGATCCACTGATGTACAGCACGCCGCTGCCCGATTATGCGCTGACCACAAGTCCGCGCCTTGCCAGCGGGATTGGCACCATTCCGCGCGTCGTCGGCGCCGGGCAGGAGATTTATGCGGGCAAGCTTGATTTTCGCGAGGCGCAGAGGCGCATTACGGACTGCTATTTCCCCTATCATCACGCATTGCGCCAACTGCTGGAGGAAGGGGTGAGGAAATTCGGCTTCATCTATCTTCTCGACTGTCATTCAATGCCCGCCACCGCCTGTGGGGAAGGGCGCGGGAAATCCGGATTGCGGGGTGCCCGGCCGGATATCATTCTCGGCAACCGTTATGGCACGTCCTGCGCCGCGCCGCTGTTCAACAATATCCTGACCCGGCTGGAAAATCTCGGCTATCGGATCGGCCTGAATACGCCCTATGCAGGCGGCTTCATCACCGCCCATTACGGCAGGCCCGATCACAATGTCCATGCCTTGCAGATTGAGATCAACCGTGGTTTATATATGGAGCAGCATCGCCTGGCCCCGACAGAAGACTTCCCCCGGCTTAAAAACAACATCAGCCGGTTCATTGACGGGCTCGGCGCCGAGTATAGTTCCCTCCTGACAGCGTAAAACACATGAAAACAGATACCTCTCTCCTTGTCCGGCCGTCCACCTCCGGGGATATCGGCGCTATCACAAAGATTTATGCGGAAAGCGTTCTGAACGGCCTTGGTACCTTCGAGATCGAGCCGCCGGACGATGTGGAAATGATGGCCCGGCGCAACAGCATTCTGCAACAGGGTCTGCCCTATCTGGTGGCGGAGCGGAACGGAGACGTCGCGGGCTTTGCCTACGCCAATCTCTATCGCCCGCGCGCCGCCTATATCAATACGGTGGAGGATTCGGTCTATATCGCGGCCGACATGCGCGGGGCCGGGGTTGGCCGGGCGCTGCTCTCCGGGGTGATTGACCTGTCCCGCCAGGCCGGCAAGCAGCAGATGGTTGCCGTCATCGGCGATAGCGGCAATCGCGGCTCCATCAATCTGCACAAGGCGCTCGGCTTTCGTCTGGTCGGCATTATGGAATCCGTCGGCTACAAACATGACCGCTGGGTCGATACCGTGATCATGCAGAAAAACCTCACATCCGACGACTGATCCAAAACTGGCGCGGGTTTTGCTTCTCTCTGGGCAGGAGAAGATGAATGCGTATACTGATCGGAATAATATCACTGGCCCTCGCCACCCTCGCCGCCGCTCCGGGAGCCGCGGGCAGCGTCATTGCGAAGGCCCCGGAATTCGCGGAAACCTGCGCCAAGGCGGTCACCGAGGCGGAGCAGGAATACCGCCTGCCGACCCGGCTGCTGACCGCCGTGTCGCTGACCGAAAGCGGCCACTGGCACAAGGAGCAGCAGGAAATGATTGCCTGGCCCTGGACAGTTTATGCCGAAGGGCGCGGCCGGTACCTGCCGAGCAAGGAAGCGGCGATCGCGGAAGTAACCGCGCTGAAAGCCAAGGGCGTGCAGAATATTGATGTCGGCTGCATGCAGATCAATCTCTATTACCATCCGGATGCCTTTGAAGATCTGGACGCCGCGCTGGACCCGGAGCAGAACACCCGCTACGCCGCCGAACTGCTCAGCCGCCTGCAGGCGGAAAGCCGGTCGTGGAATGTCGCCATCGCGCATTACCATTCCCGCACCAAGAAATATAATATCCCCTACCGGCAAAAGGTGTTGAATATCTGGCAAAAGGAGCGGCGCAAGGATACGAATGCGAGAATGGCGGACGCCCGCAAAGCGTATCAATTGAAGCGGGAAGAACTGGCCAAGCGCATCCAGGAGGCCAGCGAGCGGCGCTTCAGCGAGGAAAATCAGGCACGGCTGAAGGCAAGCGGACAGTCCTCCTGATCGCCGCCAGGGGGTTTACCCTGCCCGCTTCGTCTGCTCCATCCTCTCCGCCGTCTCCCAGTCGCGCAACATTTCCTTGCGCTGCAATCCCCAGCGATAGCCATGCAGCTTGCCATCGGTGCCGATGACCCGGTGGCAGGGCACCAGCAGCGACACCGGATTGGTGGCGCAGGCCCGGCCGACCGCCCGCGCGGATTTGGGCGCACCGATATCCTCTGCCAGATCGCGATAGGTTTTTGTCTCCCCCGGCGCGATCTCCAACAGCGCCCGCCAGACGCGCCGCTGAAACGCCGTACCATACATATCGAGCGGGATTTCCGGCACCGCCTTCGCACTACTTTCCAGAAAAGTGACGATTTCCCGCGTCCAATCGGCGAGGCGGCCCATATCGGCGGCAATTTCCGCCCGGGGAAATTCCTCCGCCAGTTCGTCCAGCAATGCCCGGTCATCGTCACCAAAATAGACGGCGCACACCCCGTGCCGCGTTCCGGCAACGAGCATCCGCCCCAGAAAACAATCAACGAAGGCATAGGCGATTTCCGCGCCCGTGCCGCCCTTGGCGTAGGAGGCAGGCGTCATGCCAAGGCGGGCACGGGCTTTCTCATACAGGCGGGAGGAGGAGCCGAACCCCGCGCCATAGGCTGCCTTCGCCACCGTCTCGCCAGCGCGAACATTCTCCTTGAACAGGGAGGTGCGGCGATTGTCATAATAATCCACCGGAGAAATCCCGAGGATTTTGCGAAAGCTTTTCGACAGATGATCTTCGCTATAACCGGTCTCGGCAGCGATCTGTTGAAGCGTCATCCTGTCCGATCCCTGTTCCTGCACATGTCGGTCGATCATCTGGCAGACCTGCCGGGTCAACGACAGCGCCGGATCGGCAATTTTTACCAGATCGGGACGGCAGCGGCGGCAGGCGCGGAAGCCCGCCGCCTCCGCCAGTTCGGGCAATTCGAAAAAGCGGATATTTTCAGGCTTCGGATTGCGCGCCGGGCAGGACGGTCGGCAATAGATCCCGGTCGTCTTCACCCCATAGACAAAGCGCCCGTCCTGCTGCTTGTCGCGGGTCATGATGGCGGTTATTCTGGTTTTTTGTGTCATGGCATCACCTGTTCATATCTCAACCAGACATACAATAGAAACGATGCTGCAAGCGGCCTATCCGTTTTCCGTGGTCAATAATCGCGGCTTCTCAGGTGGCGGTTTCCTCCAGCTTCGGCTCTTTCTTATCGGGAGGCGGCGGGTTCTTGCGGCGAATGATAATATCGCCATTTTCATTCATCACCGGCGCTTCATACTGCGGGAGGGAGGAAATAAACGCGCCCAGCGCCTCCATCAGACGGCTGATCCCGTCCAGCGCCATGTCGCCCGGCGGGGTTTCCTTATCCTCGGCCAGCGCCGGTTGGGCCAGCCCCATGAACAACGCGATCGCCGATGTCATCACTATTCGCTTCATCGCATTTTCCTCCTGCGCATAAATCGAAGCAGACATTGTCCCATGTAATCACTCATGGATCTTTGTCATCTGTGCAATATAGCATAAAGTCCCGGGCAACATGGACAGCCATGACAAAGGAAAGCGATGTTCGATCTTGTCATCATGGTGGACTGGTCCGCCGCCGCCAGCCCGGGACCGGCGAAGCCGTCCCCGGATCGCTGCTGGGTCGCCTGGGCCGCGGGCGATGAAAGGGCGGCGCCTGAATATTTCCGCACACGGCGGGACTGCATGGCGCGGATCCGTGATCTCTTGCGCCGCCATGGAGGGACGGCCTGTGTCGGTTTCGATTTTCCGTTCGGATATCCAACCGGCAGTGGCCTTGGCGGGGGACGGCAGGCAGCAACACGGATCGCCCGGCATCTTACGTCCGATGAACGGGACTGGAACAACCGGTTCGAAGTGGCCTCGCGCTTCAATCGTGAAATCTCGGACCGCACGGGCCCTTTCTGGGGATGTCCGGCGAATGCCAGTTCTGATTATCTCTCGACAAAAAGAACAGGGTTCCCCTTTCCAGATTTCAGCGAATGGCGAATTGCCGAACAATATCTGAAAGAGAAGGAACGCCGCCATTCCCTCTCCAGCGTCTGGAAGCTGTACACCACCGGCTCCGTCGGCAGTCAGGCTCTGACCGGCCTTCGGGAACTCGCCCTGCTGACCACAGAGGCGGATATCGCGCCGCGTCTCAGATTCTGGCCGTTTGAAACAGAATGGGACAGACGGCTGGATGGCATCATCCTGACCGAAATCTGGCCGACGCTTCATGATGCGACACCCTATGATCACCCGATCAAGGACGCACGGCAGGTGCTGGCGTCCCGCGACTGGCTGCTCGGCGAAATGGCGAAGGGGACCGCCCGATCGGCTTTTGCCGCGCCGAACTGGCTTGACCCCGCGCAGGAGAAAATCTGCCGCGAAGAAGAGGGATGGATCCTCGGCGTTCGTTAATCCTGCGGCGGCAGGCTGGCCAGCAACTCCGACCGGCTGAGCGTAAAACCGGAGGCAATCCAGCGCGCCTCCATCTCGCGCAACTGGCGGCCGATCTCCGCTCCTTCCGCCATGCCATGCGCCCGCAGATCATGACCGGAGACGGGAAATTGCGGCTTGATCCAGCTCGCCGCCGCCTCAAAGCAAATTTGATACTCATCAACCTTCCCCCCAAAGGAAGCCCGCAGCATGGCCTGATCGACAACCGTCTCCGCTCCCAGATGATAGAGAAGCGCGCGGCAGGCGCTCACCGTCATCCCCGCCGTCACCTCCCCGCCGGTCATGCACGCAAGGCGCTCTTTCTGCTTATTCGAGAACCGCCATTTGTCAGCGAGCCGCCGCATCGCCCCCGCCTCCCCGCCGAGGAGGGCCGCAAACCGCAGCAGCGCATCGGACGGGCGGTTTAAGGACAGCATCCGCTGCAACCGCTCGATATCGGTTCTCTCGCCCGTGATCGCCGCGAGCACCCCCGTCTCCGCCATCAGATGCAGCGCCGGGACAGGGTTTTCGGTTCCCAGCAGCAGCAGCATTTCCTTCTGCACCCGCTCCACCGACAGGGTGTCGAGCCTGTCCGCCCAGCGTGCGCAGGCGGCCAGCGCCTCTTCATCGGGGTTATCGTCGCCGAAGCGGGCGTAAAAACGGAAATAGCGCAGGACGCGCAAGCGGTCTTCGCGCAGGCGATCCTCCGCCTTGCCAATAAAGCGGACATGCCGCCGGGCCAAATCGGCGACGCCGCCGACCGGGTCCACCAGTTCCCCGTTCGGATCAAGATACAGCGCATTGAACGTAAAATCGCGCCGGGCCGCGTCCAGTTCCCAGTCATGGGTGAAGGCCACCTCCGCATGGCGGCCATGGGAAATCACATCCACGCGGAGGGAGGTAATTTCGAACCGTCTGTCACCGCAGACGGCCGTGACCGTGCCATGATCCAGCCCGGTCGGAATGGCGGTGATCCCGGCCCGTTCCAGCCCTTGCAACACCGCGCCGGGCGGCAAGTCAATGGCGATGTCGATATCTTCCGTCTCGAAACCAAGGAGGGCATCGCGCACACAGCCGCCGACAAACCGCGCCCGCCCGCCTTCACCCATCAGGGCTTTGAGCACCGCCACCGTTTCCGGCCAGCGTCGCCAGGACGGCGGACGGGACGCAATATCAACAAGAGGAGCGCCCGCGCCCATCACCCCCTCATTCTTTCTGTTCGGCAGGCGGATCAGCGGGCAGAACCTGGGAATCAATGACACGGCCATCTTCGAAGCGGGGCGGCACATACACCGTCCCCTCTCTCGGCTCTCCCCCCACCAGCCCAAGGGTGATCAGGCTTGCCGCCATCAGGATGAGCCCGATCATCGTGGCAACGGCCAGCGATGTTTTGCCCCATGACTTATCCCCACCCGCCCGGGCATTGAAGTAAAGATAAACCGCATACACCACAAAGGGCAGCAGCAGGGGGATGACGTGAAAAAGAATGCCCCGCATCATGTCAGTGATACCCTTTCTGATAAATCCTTGATCATACCGGCGGTGGCGCCCCAGATATAATAGTCGCCAAACGGGATCGCATACCAGAAGCGTTCAACGCCATTGTGAAAACCGCTATGCTGCTTGCGGTTCGCATGGTCGAGCAGAAAGGCGAGCGGCACCTCGAATATCTCCGAAACCTCCCCTTCTTCCGCTTGCAGATCGAAGGCGGGCCGGACCAGCCCGACAATCGGCGTTACGGAATATTGCGTCACGGTAATATAGGGCGTGAGGGCCCCCACCACTTCAACCAGGGACGGATCGAGAGAAATTTCCTCCTGCGATTC
Source organism: uncultured Alphaproteobacteria bacterium (assembly GCA_963971675.1). Lineage (GTDB taxonomy): Bacteria > Pseudomonadota > Alphaproteobacteria > Sneathiellales > Sneathiellaceae > Sneathiella. The sequence continues at coordinate 123,357 of CAXASQ010000005.1, forward strand.
CCGAAGTGCCGTCGCCACCGCATCGCGATCTTCCGGATCGGAGCGGCCGCCGGGAAAGCTGATCTGCCCGGCATGGCGGGAAAGATGCGTCGCCCGACGGGTCAGGAGCACGGTCCATCCGTCTTGACGCATCACAATTGGCACCAGAACGGCGGCCGGGGTAAAGGTGAGACTCCTGTCCGGCGCGCTGGCCGGGTTGAGATCATGATCCCCCCGAATGCGCCCCTCCAGCGTCAGGACTGTGGAAAGGCCGGTCGGCACCGGATCAAGACTCTCGCGAAGCTGCGTTACCAGATCCGTCTGTTCACTTACTAAAAATGTCATCTACCAAACCAAGCTCAAAAAACTCGCCGCTGCTCCAGAAACCGAAGCGGGCCTGTCCATCAATATTTTCCTCTTCCGCCAGATTTACAAGCTCATAAAAAACCGGTCGGTTGATCAATGCCTCCAGATTGGCCCGCACCAGCACATAGGGGGAGGGTTCCTTCGTTTCCGGGTCAATTTCGAGGCGGAAGGGATGCTCCGCATCCATGATCACGAAATCGTCAACATTGGTCCGGAAACTGATCGTGCGGTCCCGCCCCTTGCCATCGACAAACATTTCAACGGCAACGAAGGGGGCATCATCGACGGTAATCCGGATCTTCTCTACCGGGGTTACAAGGTAATATTCTTTGTCATCATCATAGCGAATGACGCCGGAAAACAGCCGGACAAGCGGTTTTCTGCCGATCGGAGAGCCGAGATAGAACCAGGTTCCATCGCGGGCGATGCGCATGTCGAGGTCGCCGCAAAATTCCGGATTCCACAAATGGACGGGCGGATGTTTCTGACCCTGTATCTGTTTGATGATGGCGCCGAGGCTATCCCCGGTTTTGTCTTCTGTCATAATTTTGGCCTGAATTTGTGTTTTTTGGTACTATATTTATCTAGGTTAACGGTCGCTGGCTACCAAGTCGCCAGTTGAGATTACTCAAAATTCACCGGGGATGACAGACTCACATGAAAACAACTGGTGACAGCGAACAGAAAATTCTCGAAAAAGTTGATAATCTGTCCGAGAAACTCTCTCATTTGAAGTCCGGAATTGGCGACTTCATTTTCGGACAGGAAGAGGTTATCGAACTGACCCTTGTGACCCTCCTGGCGCGGGGTCATGCCTTGCTGATCGGCGTGCCGGGCCTTGCCAAAACGCGGCTTGTGGAGACCCTTGGCGGCGTTCTCGGGCTGGATGACAAGCGGGTGCAATTCACGCCCGATCTGATGCCCGCGGATATCCTGGGATCGGAAATCCTCGAAACTGCCGAGGATGGCAGCCGCTATTTCAAATTCCTGAAGGGGCCGATTTTCGGCCAGATCATCATGGCTGACGAAATCAACCGCGCCAGCCCGCGTACCCAGTCCGCCCTGTTACAGGCAATGCAGGAGGAAATGGTCACCGTCGCCGGTCAGACCTATCCGCTGCCCACCCCATTTCACGTTCTGGCGACGCAAAATCCGATTGAGCAGGAAGGCACCTATCCGCTGCCGGAGGCCCAGCTTGACCGTTTCCTGATGCAGATCAATGTCGGCTATCCAGACCGCGAGACGGAGCGGCGTATCCTGCTGGAAACCACCGGCAACGAAAAGCCGCGGCCGACACAAATTCTCTCGCCCGAGGAGTTGATGGCAGCGCAGCATCTGGTCCGCGAAATGCCGGTCAGCGATGCGGTGATTGACGCCATTCTCCGCCTGGTGCGCGAAGGCCGTCCGGGTGAAAGCCAGAATGAGCTGGTCAACCGCTACATTTCCTGGGGGCCGGGGCCGCGCGCCAGCCAGGCCCTGATCCTGGCCTCCCGGGCGCGGGCCCTGCTGGACCGGCGGCTCAGCCCGTCGGTGGATGATGTGATTGCCCTCGCCAAGCCCGTCTTGCGTCATCGCATGGCCCTTTCCTATGCCGCGCGGGCGGAAAACATCACGATGGATGATGTCATCACCTCACTTTCAACCCCTTTGCTGGAGTAGTGAATGTTCCGACCGCGGCGCGTGGATAGTCGAGAGCCGGATCAGAGGGAAGACGCGGAACGGCTTGTTCAGTCCCTGCCTCCCCTGATCCTCGCGGCCGAACATCTGGTGAATGCGTTCGATATGGGCGTGCATGGCCGCCGCCGCGCCGGAACGGGGGAGGATTTCTGGCAGTTCAAGCAATATGGCCCGGACGATCCGGCCTCCAGCATCGACTGGCGGCAAAGCGCCAAGAGAGAGCATGTCTATATCCGGCAGAAAGAACAGGAAACGGCGGAAACCGTCTGGATCTGGCGGGACGATTCCCCAACCATGCGGTATGGCTCAAACCGGGCCGCGCAATCAAAAGCTGGCCGCGCCACCCTCCTTGCTCTCGCGCTCGCCCTCTCCCTTTCCAAAAGCGGCGAAAAATTCGGGCTGATGGGCCAGTCGGAAAAGCCCTCCACCGGTCCGGCCAGCTTCAACCGCTTTACCAGCCGGATGGCGGAAATGCCGCCCCCTTCCCTCGCCGGTCTCGGACGGACGGAGGGGCTGTCCGCCAGATCAACCGTTGTGCTGATCAGTGATTTTCTCGCCGATCCGGAGGAAATTTCATCCGTTATCCGCTATTTCGTCAGTCTCGGCTGCCATGGATTTCTGCTGCATATCGCTGATCCGGTGGAGGTGGACCTGCCCTATCAGGGGCGGACCAAATTCCTCTCCCTTGCCGACAGCGACAGCCTCACTCTCGGCCGGGTCGAAGCGGTGCGGGAGGAATATCAATCCCTGTTCAATGCGCACCGGCGCGAGATCACGTCCCTTGCCGAGCGAATTTCATGGGACTACGCCTTCCATCGCACCGATGCCCCGGCCAGTGACGCCTATGCCCGGCTTTACAGCGCCCTCAACATAAGGGGGAACTAACGGCATGGCGGCGCTTGCTTCCCTCGGCTTCCTTTATCCCTGGGTGCTGGCCGCGCTGCTGGCGCTGCCGCTGATCTGGTGGCTGCTGCGCATTGTTCCACCGCAGCCGAAATCCGTCAGCTTCCCGGCCATGCAGTTTCTCTACCGCCTGAAAAAGGACGAACAATCCTCGGCCACCACGCCCTGGTGGCTGCTGCTGCTGCGCCTCATCATTGCCGCGCTGATCATCCTCGCCATTGCCGGGCCGATCCTCAATTTTCAGGCGCAGGAAAAGAGCGACGGGGAAGTTGTCATCTTCATTGATGACGGGTGGACATCGGCGCAGGCGTGGGAGGGGGTGAAAACCACCTTTGGCAAGCTGACCGATGAAACAACCCGCGACGGGCGGGAAGTTTTTGTCTTGCCCCTCTCTTCCCTTGAACAGAATGTCGAACCGCGATTGCAGGCGCTGACCGATCAGGAGGCTCTCGGCATCGTCGCGTCGACCGAACCCAAATCATGGTCCGCCTCATATGCGGCGCTGCCCTCCCTGCTGCCCCGGCTGGAGGCCTTTGCGGATCCGGAATTTATCTGGCTGTCTGGCAATATCCTGGGTGATGACGAGACGGAGGATTTACGGGGCTTTTTCAATTCCCTTGCCGCCATCGGCCCGCTGACCGTCTATCAGGAGGCGGAGCCGGCAATCTCCCCGATTATCAAACGCCCGGCCTTCACAGGCGAGAAGCTGACCATTCCGCTGGTCATGCCGACCGGGGCGCCCGCTGCTGCCGGAATGCTGACCGCACGCGGGGAAGCCGGGCAGATTCTGGCATCCACCCCTTTCAGCTTCGCCGATGAGGAAGCGGGGACAGAAGTCACCCTCAACATCCCCAACGAAATCCGCAATGACATCCGTCGCCTTGAAATCGCCGATGCGGGCAATGCGGGGGCCGTCTACCTGCTGGACCAGCGCTGGCAGCGGCGGCAGGTCGGGCTGGTGGTCAGCGACGCGGGGCAAGTCGACCAGCCGCTGCTTAATGAGACCCATTATCTGACGCACGCCCTTGCGCCCTTCTTCGATATTGCCCGCGGATCGATTGAAGAATTGCTTGCGGGCGATCAGTCGCTGATCGTTCTAGGCGATACGGCGAGCCTGCCCGCGGGTACGACGCAGGCCCTCACCGACTGGATTGCAAAAGGCGGGGTTCTGATCCGATTTGCCGGGCCGAAACTCGCCAATGCCAGCGGGGAGCTGGTTCCCGTGGAACTACGATCCGGCAATCGCGACCTGCAGGGGGCGATGTCGTGGAACCAGCCGATGTCTCTCGGCCGCCTCCCGGAGGCCAGCCCCTTCGCCGGGCTCATGATCCCGCCGGAAGTGACGGTGACGCGGCAGGTGCTCGCCAATCCGTCACCGGATCTGATCGGCAAGACCTGGGCGCAGCTTGAGGACGGCACGCCGCTGGTCACCGCCGCCGCGACGGGGGCGGGCTGGATTGTCCTGTTTCACACCACAGCAACGCCGGAATGGTCCAATCTCGCCCTGTCCGGGCTGTTTGTCGAAATGCTGCGGGAAATCGGCAATTTTGGCCAGTATACAGGCGGCAGCCTATCGGAGCCGCGCCATCTGCCGCCCTATCAGCTGATGACCGGCTTTGGCCGAGTGGGGGCGGATATCGCCCTTGCCGAACCTCTTAACACCGCAGAAATTGAGGGCCTCACTCTCGATAAATATCATCCGCCCGGCTATTACGGAAACGAGAATTTCAACATCGCCCTCAATATCGGGGAGTTTGACACCGCCTATTCCGTGTTTGACCTGACGGGGTGGCCCGGCACCCATCGCACGTTCGAGGCGTCGGCCCTTGTCGATCTGATGCCGCCGCTGCTGCTCGCGGCGCTGCTGCTGATCCTGATCGACCAGATTATCTCGCTCCATCTTCAGGGCAGGCTGCCGCCCTTACGCAAAGCTGCCCCGGCCGCGGCCATCCTGCTCGCCCTCGGGCTTACCGCTCCGCTTTTCATCCCGCAGAACGCGCGGGCGCAAGCCGCCCCGGCCGAGGGGGACGCCAGGATCCTCGCCGCCACGCTGGACACCCGGCTCGGCTATATCCTGACGAAGGACTACAACATCGACACCATGAGCCATAACGGGCTTGTCGGGTTGAGCCGCCAGCTCAGAAACCGCACGGCGGTGGAGGCGGAAGACCCGCTTCCCATTGATATCGAGCGCGACGAGCTGATCTTCTACCCCTTCATCTACTGGCCCATGACGGCGGATTTTCCGGCCCTGTCGGAGCGGGCCATCCTGAAGCTGAATGATTATTTTCAAGGCGGCGGCACCATCCTGTTCGATACCCGCAATCAGAACACCACCAGCCTTTATGGCGGCGATCTTTACAACAGCCCGGAAAACACCCGCCTGCGTGAGCTGACGGCGCGGCTCGATATTCCGCGCATCCATCAGGTGCCGCCCGATCATGTCATCACCCGTGCCTTTTACCTGATGCAGACATTCCCGGGGCGCTATGACGGCGGCGACCTGTGGGTTCAGGATACGACCGAAACGCAAGGCAATGACGGCGTTGCCTCCGTCATCATCGGCAGCAATGACTGGGCCGCCGCCTGGGCCGTGGATACGGACGGGCGCTATCAGGCCGCCACACCCCCGGGAGGCGAGCGTCAGCGGGAGCTTGCCTACCGTTTCGGCATCAATCTGGTCATGTACACCCTGACCGGCAATTATAAGGCGGATCAGGTCCATGTCCCGGCCATTCTGGAAAGGCTCGGCCAATGAGGGAGGAGAGCTTCTTTTCATCCCTTAGCTTCGATCCCTACCTGCCGGTCGGCTGGCTGATGGCCCTTGCCGCCATTTGCGCGCTGTTCGTGCTCTTTTCCCTCTGGCGGCGGGGGCGGGGAAGCCTGCTGCGCGGTACACTGATGGCGCTGATCCTGCTGATGATCGCCAATCCGGTGCTGCTGTCGGAAAAACGCAAATTCCTTAGCGACATTGCCCTGATCATTCTCGATGAAACGGGCAGCCAGAACATCGGGGAGCGGAGCGAGACCGCCCGCGCTGCCTTCGATGAATTGCAAAACCGCCTGGAGGCTGTCGACAATCTTCAGGTGGAAAGCGTGATCCTGCAGAACAAGACATCCTCCCTGATCGGCGAGGATGACGGCAGCTATGCCTTCGCCCTCCGCAATGAGGCCTTTCGCAATATATCCCCGGAACGGGTCGCGGCGACTTTCTTCATTACCGATGGGCAGATTCACGATGTGCCCGCGGCCGACGAGATCCGCGCCAGCGAAGGCCCGCTGCATTTTCTGCTGACCGGGGAACCGGACGAGACGGACCGCGTGCTGCGCGTTGTTCGGGCGCCCTCCTTCGGGATTGTTGATCAACCCGTGCAGATTATCGTCAAGGTCGAGGATTTCGGCGCAACGCAAAATGTGGAGGCAACCCGCGTCTCCATAAAACTGAATGATGAGCCGGTTGGCGTCGCCCTTGCCCGGCCCGGCGAGGAAATTCCGGTGAGCATCACCCTTTCCCATGGCGGAGCCAACTTCGTTGAAATTTCGTCGGAACCGCTGGCGGGCGAGCTGACGGAAAAGAACAACAGCGCCTATGTCACCATCAACGGCATCCGTGACCGGCTGCGGGTACTGCTGGTTTCCGGAGAACCGCATATGGGCGAGCGGGGATGGCGGAATATCCTGAAATCCGACCCGTCGGTCGAGCTGGTGCATTTCACCATCCTGCGCCCGCCGGAAAAGCAGGATGGCACACCGATCACGGAGCTGTCACTGATCCCCTTCCCGATCCGCGACCTGTTCGAGAAAAAGCTGAACGAGTTTGACCTCATCATCTTCGACCGGTACCGACGGCGCGGGGTGCTGCCGTCCAGCTATCTGAACAATATCGCCAACTATGTTAAAAACGGCGGCGCCTTGCTGGAGGCGGCAGGCCCTGCCTACGCCAGTTCGCTCAGTCTCTATCAGACGCCGCTCGCCGATGTTCTGCCCGGTCGGCCCACCGGCACCGTTTTCACGGAAGGCTATGTGCCAAAGATCAGCGATGTCGGCAAACGGCATCCGGTCACCGGCCTTCTGAAGGCAAATCTTGAGGACGATCGGGAATGGGGCCGCTGGTTCCGTATGATCGAGGCGGAGGCGCTTGGCGGGGAAACCCTGATGACCGGCCCCCTGGAACAGCCGCTCCTGATCCTGGAGCGCAGCGGCGATGGCCGCATTGCCCAGCTGCTGTCCGATCATGCCTGGCTGTGGGGCCGGGGGTTTGAGGGCGGCGGCCCGCAATCGGAACTCTTGCGCCGGATCTCCCACTGGCTGATGAAGGAGCCGGAGTTGGAAGAGGAGCAGCTTAAAGGCGCAGTCTCCGGCAATCAGCTTGTCATCTCCCGGCGCTCCCTCGAGGTGGAGCCGGTGACGGTGCGCGTGACGGACCCGGACGGTAACGTTACGGAAATTCCGCTCAGTGAGGGGGAATATGGGGTGCAGCGCGGAGTTATAGAACTGGCGACCAGCGGTCTGCACACCCTTGAGGATGGCGTGAAAAAGTCATTGGTGGCGGTGGGCGCCCTCAACCCGAAGGAACTGCATGACATCCGGGCGAGCCCGGAGCTGATTGCCCCGGCGGCGCGCGCCACGGACGGCGGCATCCGCTGGATCAATCAGGACGGATTGCCGGACTTCCGCCGCACACGGCCCGACAACCGGCAATCCAGCGACTACTGGTTCGGTCTGCGCGCCAATGAAAATTATGAAGTCACGGGCTACAGCCGCCGGGCTATGTTACCGCCGCTGCTTGCCCTTTTCCTCACCCTCGCCTTTCTATGCATCGGCTGGTGGCGTGAGGGACGCTAGCCTCTCCACCAGATCGGCCGTCTCTGATCCATTGGCAACCCTGCCCGGCGGCTGCGGGTCCAGGGAGGCACCGCTGACCATTCCGCTGACATTGTCAAGGGCGCCCGGCACACATTCGCGCACCAGGAAGCGGCGTTCCTCGACCGGTCCGGGAAGCCGGAATCCCAGAACAGCGGCATTCTGGAAACCGAACTGCATATAGTATTCCGGATCGCCCACAAGAACGATCAGCCGATGCCCCAGATCCTCGGCCACTTTTATACTTTCCCGAATAAGGCGCACGCCAATGCCCTTGCCCTGCAACTCCGGCTCCACAGCAATCGGACCCAGCAGGATCGCGGACGGCCGCCCGCCGATGGTAATCGGCCAGTACCGGATGGTCGCGACAAGCTGACTCTGATCCAGCGTGACGAAGCTGAGCTCCGGGACGGCGCGGATATTCCCGCGGACTTTATAGGCGGTCTTGTTGAATCGATCCGGACCAAAACATCTATCGAGCAGAGGTTCGATCATCCGGTCGTCGCCGGGCCGTTCGTGGAGAATATGATACATGACGGTTTCCATTTATACTTCGGAATTGGGGGACAGCCTCTTAAGGAAGCCCCATACCGTCACGACATTAAAATGACCAAAGCAAAGGGGAATTAAGCGGCAGCGCAAAGATAAGCGGCAGCTTGTCGTCGTCGAAGGAATATGATCATGTTTCCGGTCATATGGCGCAAATATCACATCAATGTCGGCAAGGAAAGAAAATAAATCCTGCTTGCGCTGGGATATGCCAGCCGTTACAATTAGTAACATATGTTACAAAACTCCTGTTTACCGGGATAAAAAATCGGAGAATTTCTGCATGTTTTATAAAGCATCCGAACATCATGGCCTGAAGCACAACCCGTTCAAGGCGCTGGTATCCCCACGTCCTATCGGTTGGGTCAGCACCCTTGCGGCGGACGGTTCCGTTAATCTCGCGCCTTTCAGCTTCTTCAACGCCATGTCGGATTCTCCTCCGATTGTCGTGCTCGGCATCAATGGCACGCACAGTGAAGGCGGTGCCAAGGATTCGCTCGCCAATATTGAGGTAACAAAAGAGTTTGTCTGCAATATGGTAACTTATGAGCTGCGCGAGCAAATGAACCTTAGCTCCGCCATGTTACCGCGCGATGTCGATGAGTTCGACTACGCCGGACTGACCAAGGAACCCTCCGAACTGGTAAAGCCGCCCAGGGTCAAGGAAAGCCCCGCGCATCTGGAATGCGTTCATTACAAGACCCTCGAGCTGCCGTCGACCAACCCGGATGTCAAGAATATGATGGTTTTCGGGGAAGTCGTCGGTATTCATATCAATGAAGACATCATTACGGACGGCATGGTCAATATGGACAAATTCCGGCCGCTGGCCCGGCTTGGCTATATGGATTACTGCTATGTCGAGAGTGTTTTTGCCATGCTTCGACCGAAAGTCTGAGGCCGCCCCGGCGGGCACCTTCTAGACGCCCTGCCAGATTCCGCGAATTTCCCGCGCCAGCTTCTCGGCAATGGCGCGGGCGAAATCGTCGTAATTGCGGGCCGGTTCCACAAAGGCGCCAATGCCGCCGATGACTTTTTCCCGGTAATAGTCATCCAGGGACGGTTCGTCAGTCAGGATCGGCAGCCCGTTGATAATCACACCGGAAGCAACGATAGAATCGCGTGTTTCTTCCGGCGACGGACCGATGGAGACCACCCCGTCGCCGGAGATGTCGATGACCCTGCGCAGGGATCGGCTGCGATCCCCGGCGAACAGGGAATGGGCATGCGCCAGCGCGCCGGTTATCGCCGTCCCGCCGAAGGGGAAGCTGCGCGGCGCGGCATCGAGCAACGTTGCAAATCTTTCGGCGTCTGCCGCACTGGCAATCACCTGCCAGTCGAGAATAGTCTGCTGTTCATCGAGCCCCGCCCAATGGGTCGCGGCAACGCTTATCTTGCCCTGCGGCCCCGCCTCGATTGCCTCAATCACCAGCGCATTGCGAAACGCGGCAGCATAGCCGCGCATCTGCAGGTTATATTCGTCGAAATTCACGCTGGAGGATACGTCAATGGCCAGAACAAGCTGCATGTCAACCTCTTCAGCCGCCGCAGAGACGCCCGGCAGCAGTAGAAATATCGCCAGAAATAAGAATACCAGCCGTTTCATCCCCGACCTGTCATGAAGAGTCCGATTGTGTGAATCCCCTGCTATCTTATCGCATTTCACGGCAAAAGTATGGCTGCAAAGCGCAAAGACCCATGACCCGGGCGCCCATTTATGGCATGATCTGAAAAAAGCCGTAATGTATCCGGAGACTATGAGTATGAAAAAAGCAATCATCGCACTAATCGTCATTTTGATCCTCATCGTTGGCGCGGTCGTGGCCCTTCCCTTCATTGTCCCGACGGACCGGATCAAACAGGAACTAATTTCCGCCACCAACGAAGCGACAGGGCGCGAACTCGCCATCAATGGCGATTTCAGCCTGTCCTTTTTCCCGACCCTCGGCGTGACGGCGGATATGGTCACCTTCTCCAATGCAGAGGGTGCCGACGAAGCCAGCATGGCGACGATCCAGAGCCTGGCCATCAAGCTCCGCCTGCTGCCGCTCATTACCGGCAAGGTTCAGGTGGATGAATTTATCCTCGACAAGCCGGTCATCAATCTGGAAGTTGACCAGGCCGGTAAAGGCAACTGGGTCTTTGATGCCGCCGCGAGTGAAGCGGAGAAACCGGCGGAGAATGCGGACGAGAGCGCAGGCGGGTCCGGCTTTGGCATTTCCGATCTCAATCTTGGTGATGTGCGTATCGTGGACGGCGTTGTCAATTTCCTGGACCGGCAGAGCGATACCAGCATCAATCTCTCCGATATTGATGTCGGGCTCACCCTGCAAGGTCTTGATCAGCCCTTCACGGCCGAGGGCAGCGCCCTTTGGAACAACGAAAAGCTGGAGCTGGATGTCAATGTCGCGACGCTGCGCGCCATCCTCGAGAATATGGAAACGGCCGCCACTGTCAGCCTTGCCTCAAAACATGTGAATGCCAGCTTCGATGGTCAGGTAAAAAGCACGCAGCCGCTTAACCTTGGCGGCACCACCACGCTCGATGTCCCGTCGGTGCGGGAATTGGCCGCCTGGACCGGCACGCCGCTTGAAGTCGCGGGGGAAGGCTTCCAGGCCCTGTCAATCAAGGGGGAGCTTGGTGTCAATGACACGACATACAGCTTCACCAATGCAGAGCTTGCCTTCGATGCGATCAAGGGTACCGGTGATTTCAGTGTCAATCTCGGCGGCAAGGTTCCCGATATTGTGGGCAAGCTCGCCCTCGAAACGCTGGATCTGAACCCCTATCTGCCTGCGGATCAAGCCGCGGGGGACACGGCGGCCGCAACGCCAGCAGAGAAGCCGGCATCCACGGAAAAATGGGATACCACTCCCCTCGATCTCTCCGCCCTCAAAACCGTGAACGCAAAGTTTGACCTGTCCGTTCAAGAGATTCTTGTGCAGCAAATCAAAATCGGAGCAAGTGCGCTGGCCACGGTTCTGAAGGACGGCATTCTCAATGTCGATCTCACCGAAATGAACCTGTATGACGGAACCGGACAGGCGAGCATTGAAGTCAATGCCCAGGAGCCGGTGCTCAAGGTCAGCAAAACCCTCACCATTCAGGATGTACAGCTGAAACCGCTGCTCTCCGATGCGGCGGATTTCCGGAAACTTGAAGGCAAGGGCATGGTGCAGGCTGATATTACGACCAGCGGGAAATCGCAGGCGGAAATGGTCAGTGCGCTTAATGGCGATGGGCAGATCCTGTTCCAGGACGGCTCCGTTTCCGGCATCAACCTGGCCGCCATGGCCCGTAATCTGACCAGCGCCTTTACGGAAAACAGCACGTTGCAGAAAACCGACTTTGCCGAAATTTCAGCAACCTATGTGATCGAGAACGGCATTCTCAAGAATGATGATCTGAAAATGCTGAACCCGTTCATCCGCGTCACCGGTTCCGGCACGGTGGAGCTGCCGCCGCAAACCGTCAATTACCGGATTGAACCCACGCTGGTCGCCACAACAGAAGGTCAGGGCGGCAATGAAGCCTCCGGCGTTGGCGTTCCGATCCTGGTGACCGGATCATGGGATAATCTGAAATATGCGCCAGATCTCGTCGGCACGCTCAAAAACGTCAATAAGGAAGATGTCAAAAAGATCATAGATGACGCCAAAGGGGCGGGAGATAATCTCAAAGACAGCCTGAAAGGCGGAACGGACAAGGAATCTGGTGGCGTCAAGAATCTGCTGGATGCTGCCGGCGGCCTTCTCGGGGGCAAGAAGAACTGACCGCGGCAGCGATCCAAATATCAACCGGATAAAATATCAGTTTCCTTTTTTCTGGCGCTCCTCAACCGGGGCGCCAGATTTTTTCCAGGCGCCATAACCGCCATCAATATGGCTGACATTTTCAAGGCCCATGTCCTGCACCGCCTTGGTCGCAAGCGCAGAGCGCCAACCCGCCGCGCAGAAAAACACAAACCGGTCGCCGCTTGCAAAAACTTCCTTGTGATAGGGGCTGTCCGGATCGACCCAGAATTCAAGCATCCCGCGCGGCGCATGCACGGCGCCCGGCACCTGACCGTCCCGCTCCAGTTCGCGTACATCGCGAATATCGACAAATGTAACCCCCTCGGTGCCATGAAGGGCTCGTGCTTCCTCGACCGACAGGGTTTTGATCTGGCTGTTCGCCTCTTCAATAAGCTGCTTGATGCCTTTTTTCATTTTTATTCATCCTTCCGATCCGTTATCGTAAAATACAAGTGTGTCCTTGTGGTCTATTCAATCTTAAAAATCAACATAACATGATGACAATGGCACTCGTCGAGATAAAAAGTCAGGGAGCGGAATATGGACCTTTCATTTACCCAGCAGGACATCGCCTTTCGCGATGAAGTCCGTCAGTTTCTCGCCGATGAATTCGACGAGGATCTGAAACAGAAGATGGCGGAAAACCGCAATAATTATATGCCGAAAGCGGATCACCTCCGCTGGCAGGACGCGCTGGCGAAGAAAGGCTGGCTCACTCCCAACTGGCCGGTCGAACATGGCGGACCGGGCTGGACGACAACACAGAAATATATCTTCGATACCGAGATGGCCAATGCGAACGCGCCGGGCATCATGCCCTTCGGCGTCAGCATGTGCGCCCCCGTCATCATGAAATTCGGTACCGAAGAACAGAAGCAGCGATTCCTGCCCGACATTCGCGAAAACAAGGTATGGTGGTGCCAGGGCTATTCGGAACCGGGGTCGGGCTCCGACCTTGCCAGCCTGCAGATGAAGGCGGAAGACAAGGGCGATCATTTCCTCTGCAACGGCTCCAAAATCTGGACGACACTCGCCCAATATGCGGACTGGATTTTCTGCCTTGTCCGCACGCAATCTGGCGGCAAGCCGCAGGAAGGCATTTCCTTCCTGCTGATCGACATGAAATCGGAGGGCATCACCGTTGATCCGATCCCGACCCTGGACCTGCCCATCAAAGGCGCGCAGGAGGTGAACCAGGTGTTCTTCAATGACGTCAAGGTACCGAAGGAAAACCTGATCGGGGAGATGAACAAGGGCTGGACCTGCGCCAAATACCTGCTGGAGTTTGAGCGCGGCAATGCCTATGCCGGACGGCTCAAACGCGGGCTGGAGAAAGTCCGCGCCATTGCGGCGAAGGAAATTGACGGGCAGGCACCAGTTATTGAAAATGCCGCCTTCAATGCCAAGCTGGCGCGTCTTGAAATTGCCGTGCAGGCGCTGGAAATGACGGAGCTTCGCATCTTGAGCAAGCTCACATCGGGGCAAAATATGGGGCCGGAATCCTCCCTCATGAAATGCCGCGGCACGGACCTTTATCAGGAGGTTGTCGCCCTGGCGCTGGAGGCCGTCGGCACCTATTCCCAGCCCTTCATCCCACTCTATCCCGGGCAGAATGAAGAACCCGTCGGGCCGGATTACGCGAGTGGTGTCGCCCCGCGTTATTTCAACGCCAGAAAGGTGTCGATCTATGGCGGGTCCAATGAAATCCAGCGCAACATCATGGCGAAGCTGATTCTTGGCCTCTAGGGGAGAGTTTATTGACGGAGTCAATGAATTGATGGACGGAGTCCAGTAATTTGCCTGAAAGCACGGAAACGATCCGTCTCTCCACGTGGTCCGGCCCCCGGAATATTTCGACGGCGATGATGCGCGCCTTCGCCAGCAGGCCGGGGTGCCGCGCCGTGGATGAACCTTTCTATGCTTATTATCTGGCAAAGACCGGCCTCAAACACCCGATGTATGAAGAAGTCATCACCAGCCAGCCAACCGACTGGCAGGAGGTGGCGGCAAATCTCAACGGCCCTCACCCTGCGCAAGAATTATATATCAAACAGATGACCCACCATATGCTGGAGGAGGTGGACCTCGGCGCATTCCGCCATCATCGCAACTGTTTCCTGATCCGTGACCCGAGACGGGTCATCGCCTCCTATGCGGTAAAATGGGACCGCATCACGACCGATGATATCGGCATCCGGCGTCAGCATGAAATTTTCGAAGCGCTGCAACGTCTCACAGGAGAGACCCCGGTTGTGGTCGAAGCCGAGGATATTCTGAAAAATCCGGAAGATATGCTGCGAAAATTATGCGCGGCTCTCGACATCAACTGGCAGCCTGAAATGCTCTCCTGGCCCGAGGGCCGACGTCCGGAAGATGGCGTCTGGGCCACGCACTGGTATGCATCGGTCGAGGCAACGAACGGCTTCGCGCCCTATGAGGAGAAAGAAGTCACTCTCAGCGCCAGTCTTGAAAAACTCGCAAAGGAGCAGCAGCCCTTTTACGACGCGCTGCGCACCCATAAAATCTAGGCGTTTTTCTCCGGCGTTCTGAGGGCAAGGTCGAGCTTGCGCATCCAGTCCCTGACCCGCGCTTCATTGACGCCGAAATCACGGTATCCATAGTGGGCGCGGCTGAAAATGGCGAGGGTTGACCGGCCTTCCCCCAGATCGATAAAGCGGACCGTAATCGTGTCGGGATAGCCGATTAGCTTCGAATATTGCACATAGTCAACCTGCAGATCCGCGCCAATATTGCGACTGCTGAGTTTTTCGACCCGCGGTTCACCCAGCGCGACTTTTTCAAACCGAGCGGCAAGCGTCGGCATATCGAGCTCGAAAATCGGGCTGACCGTTTTCGGCGGATATTCGGCGTAATCCGGTGGCGACATCAGATAGGTGTTTGGCTTGCGGGGCTTTTTCAGCGTCGAAAAATCCAGCTCCGGCCTCTGGACATTCTTCAAAAGATTCTTCAACATTATGACACCTGTTCTGTCTAACCCCTGTCATTGCAAAGACCCAAAGGTACATTAGATTAAATATCATGCTGGTGCGAGAGGAATTCAATCGGGAGCGGATCGACGAACTTATTCGCGAGGCGCAGAAGCATGGTCCCTTTCAGGCCCTCACCCATGAGGAGCGGGAGGCAACGAGGCACGCATTTCTGTCGCAAATTGACCCGCAAGACGGCCTCTGGGTCTTCGGTTATGGCTCTCTTTTGTGGAATCCGGCCTTTCACTTTACCGAATGGCAACCGGCCCGGCTACACGGATTTCGCCGCCGCTTCTGCATGAAAGCCTCAATCGGACGGGGCAGCCCCGACAAGCCGGGACTGATGCTGGCGCTTGATCATGGCGGGTCCTGCAACGGCCGGGCCTTTCACATCGCCCCGGACAAGATCGAAAGCGAAACGGATATCCTGTGGATGCGGGAAATGATCTCCGGCGCCTATCATGCCCGTCTGGTCAACCTCCGCCTGCCGGGCGGGACGGTGAAGGGGCTGACCTTTGTCATCAACCGCACCCATTCCCGCTATATCCGGGAGATGGACATGGAAGAGACAACCCGCCTTCTCGCCACCGGGGAAGGGCATCTCGGCACCTGCCGGGATTATCTCACCAATACCATTGCGCATCTCGACGAGATGAATGTGAAAGACCGCTATCTTCACGAGTTGCAAGTGAAAATGCGGGAGCTTGATCGCCGCGCCAACATGGCCTAACAATCCGGTTGTATCCAATAACCGCGCGGAGACCGCCAGTGCCCCTCAATCCCAATAGCGATCTTCCCCCGATTTTTGTCATCAACCGGCAATCGGACACGAGCCGCCGCGGCGATATGGCGGAACGGCTGGCCAAAGTCGGTCTCACCCCGACCTTCTTTCCGGCGGTGGACGGGTATAAGCTGGATATCCCTAACCTCCCTGATTATGACGGGGAAAAACGCCGCCGGTATTTCGGCAAGGATCTGAAGGCCGGCGAAATCGGGTGCCTGCTGTCACATCGCGCCATCTATCAGAAAATGGTGGAAGAAAATATCGCGCGGGCGGTCGTGCTGGAGGATGATGTTTTCTTCGCCGATGATTTCCGCGCTGTGCTGGAAGATATCCAGAAGACAGAACTTCCCTGGGATCTGATCCGCTTTGTCGGCCATGGCAAGGTCTTCGACATTGGCTTTCGCAAACTTGCCAGCCTGCGCCATGGATACAGCATTACCCGTGTTCCAACCTCCCCCAGCGGCGCCTACGCCTATCTGTTGAACAAAGCCGCAGCGCAGCGTCTGTTACAGCTGATGCAGAGAAACTGGGTACCCGTCGATATCACACATAGCCGGGCCTGGGAAACCGGGCTTGAAACCCTGCTGATCCATCCTTCCCCCGCGACGCCGGATCTGGATGGCCCGTCAACCATTGGCGATGAGCGGTTTGAAAACACCAAGCGGATAACCGGCATCACCAAACTGCTGCATCCTTTCTGTCGCTTCTGGTACAAGCTCAGCAATGGGGCGGGCAAGCGCGTGCTTTACGCCTCAAGCTGGTTTCGCGACCGGAAAGTCTAAACCGGCAAAAAGCCTGTAATCAGTAGCGTAATACTGAGAAGCAGCCCGCCCACCGGAACCCAGAACGGCACCACGAAAACGCCGTCGGATGGAGAGGGCTCCGTCTTTTTCAGGCGGATCAGAGCGAGATTGACCAGACAGAAGACGATCAGAACAATGCTCGATGTCGCTTCTGCCAGTTGGGCTATGGGTAGAAGTGTCGCGAAAATCAGAACGAGCGCGGTAATGACGCCTGTTGCGACCAGCGGTGTCCGCGTGACGGGATGGACCACGGCAAAAAAGGCAGGGAGATTCTGCTGTTTCGCCAGACCGTATATCACCCGTGAGGCCATGATGATCTGGATCAGCACCCCATTCGTCGTGGCGATAATGGAGATCAAGTGAAAAATCCCGCTGGTTGCCGTTCCGGATTTTTCAAAGACAAAGGCGAGCGGTGCGGCAGAACCCGCCAGCTCCGTCATCGGCACGACAAGGACGACGATGGAAACGACGAGGAAGTAAAGGACGGTTGTGATCAGCAGGGTAAGGACAATACCGCGCGGCAGCGTTTTGTGCGGTTCAATTACCTCCTCTGCGACATTGGCGATATCCTCGAACCCAACAAACGCAAAAAAGGCAAGCAGGCTCGCCGACATAATTCCGCCCCAGACTGAAAGTTCCAAGGGTGGCAACAACTTCAGCGAATTCGATAAAATAGCGGGATCGGCATTGATGCCGTAATAGATCACAAGACCCAGGCCGCCGATCTCGATCAGGGTGAAAATGGCGGCAACCGTCACGGATTCCAGTATGCCCCAGGCGGCGATCGCACCTATGATCAGGATAACGGCCACTGCCAGCAAGGTTGGCGGCAATGCAATAATATCGCCGATATAGGCCGCCGCGCCAAGAGAGACAGCCGCCGAGGATACGACGCCCGATGCCGCTACCAGTAATCCGACGATTAATGTCAGGCCCGGCGATTTAAAGCTGGCATTCACATAGGCCGCCGCCCCGGCGCTGACCGGATGGCGGGTCGACAGCTCAGCATAGGAAAATCCGGTAAAGGCAACGACAACAGCGGCGATCAGAAAGGATATCGGCGCATATATTCCTGCCTCCGCCGCCGTTGCGCCAACCAGCACATAGATTCCGGCGCCAATCGTGACGCCGAGCCCGTAAAGAACCAGCAGCGGCAAAGTCAGCTTCCGCACAAGATTGACCGGGCTGTGCAGCGTCATGACGTTGGTCGCTTTCTGCCCACCGGTGCTGTGCCGTTTTCCACCATGATCAATGTAGAAAAAGGAGCGGGTGACGGCTGGTCAACAAAGGCTCCAGATTGGCGGGGTCTTGCAAAAAGGCGCCGCCCGAAGTCAGAACAACAAGGCTTTCCCGCGCCAGAATCCGCTCCAGCGCATAGCCATTTGTCGCCAATAATGGCGGCATGATCCGCAAACCCGCCTCTCCCGGCTGCCCGGCTGATTTTGCAAATTCGACAACCCCCGCAAGGGCCGCCTCATCAAGATCGAATGGCAGCAGGGTAATATGCGACAGTGGAATGGATAGCAAGGAGGTGACGGCGCGCACCCCCTGCTCCGCCGCGACAAGGGAATCGCAAATGATCAACGCTTCCGCGGTTAAATGTTTTGCGCCCTTGAGCAATAACGTCGGGCGGGGCATCCGTGTCAACATCCCGCGACTGGAAAGCCGCGCCCGGAAGTTTCGTGAATGCAGACGGCCCGTGCTTTCGATAATCACAAGATCGGCATCGTCAAGATCCTTCTCCTCCGATGGCCAGCCCGCCCCCCGCACGGCCCGGAAACCGATCACGATCTTGCGCCGCCGGGCTTCGCGTTCCAGATGCCGCTGCACGCTTCTCGACATGGCCCGCAGCTGCGCCTCCAACGTCACACGATCTAGTTGGTGAGCAACCGGAGAGGACAGCCGGAATTCCTGTACGAAACCAAGCTCGCTCACCGTCACAAGATCGCTGTCTTCGATAAAAACCCCGTGCAGTTCACCGCCAAGACGCGCCGCAATGTCGAGCGCCGCCCCCATAGTTTCACGGCAATGGGAGGCCGCATCAATCTGCAACAAAATCCGGCGATATTTTCTGACCGGCCTCTCAGACATTCGCCCTCTCCGTTGATTTGTCATCACGCCCCGATCTGGCGTAACGAACCGCCGCATCGGCAAAACCGTCAAGTCGCGCCTGCACCTTGCCGTTGATGCTATCCGCAGGGAAGCTCCCTGCCTCATCCGCCACCCCGGCCGTGACACCGGTCAGTATTTCAATTCCCTGATCAATGCTCGCGACCGGATAAATATGAAACTGGCCCTGTTCGGCTGCTTTCACGATTTCATCTTTCAGCATCAAATGTTTCACATTCGATTGCGGGATCAGCACTCCCTGATCGCCAGTCAGACCCCGATATTTGCAAAGATCGAAGAACCCTTCGATCTTTTCGTTGACGCCGCCAATGGCCTGCACTTCACCAAACTGATTGACCGATCCTGTGACCGCGAGCGACTGGCGGATTGGCACGTCGGACAACGCCGACAGGAGAGCGTAGAGCTCGGTGGAGGAGGCGCTGTCCCCATCCACCCCGCCGTAGGATTGTTCAAAGACAAGACTGGCGGTCAGGGAAAGCGGCTTGTCCCGGGTATAGCGGGCGGCCAGGAAATTTGTGAGAATCAGTACGCCCTTCGAATGCAACGGCCCGCCAAGCTCCACTTCCCGTTCGATATCGACCACCCGGCCGCGGCCCAGATGCACCCGCGCCGTAATCCGGCTTGGCCTGCCAAAGGCAAAATCACCCAGTTGCAGGACCGACAGACCATTGATCTGGCCGACATGCGCTCCGCTCGTATCCAGCATCATCGTGCCCCGGCGGAACTGTTCCTGCGTCTTTTCCCGCATCCGGTCAGACCGGCGGATATGTGCATTAATGGCCTGCTGCACATCCTCGCCGCTGATCTTTGCGGTACCCCGCGCGGAGGCCCAGTGATCAGCCTCCGAGATCAGATCGGAAAGGGCGCGGGCGTGACTGAGCAGCCGCTCCTTGTCGCTGGTCAGGCGGGTCATCCGTTCCATCACCTTTTCCACCGCACTCCGGTCCAGCGGCAGCAGATTTTTCTTGCGCGCTTCCGTTGCGATAAAACGGGCATAAAGCGAAATGGCATCGTCAGTTACCGGAAGCTGATCTTCAAAATCGACCGGCACCTTGAACAGGTTGTAATAATCCGGATCATTCTGGCTGAGCAGATAATATAGCATCGGATCGCCAATCAGGATTACTTTCACATCCAGCGGAATGGCTTCCGGCTGCAGGCTGACGATACTACCGAGCGACATCATCTGCGACAGGGTTTCGATCCGCACCTCACGGCTGCGCAGCTCGCGTTTCAAGGTTTCCCATGCATATGGCTGCGACAGCAGCCGCCGGGCATCCAGAATAAGATACCCGCCATTCGCCCGGTGCAACGCCCCCGGCTTGATCAGCCGGAAGTCCGTCACCAGCGATCCGAATTCCGACCGATGCTCGATACGCCCCAGCAGATTTTCCATCGTCGGGTTATCTTCATAAACAATGGGGGCGCCGCCGTCGGGATTGTGACTGACGAGGACATTGACCTGACAGTTGTTGATGACCCGTTCCTGCTGACGAAGGAAATCACCGGCCATCTGGGCGGGAATTGTCTCGACGGCCTCATCCTTGCTGAGGCGGAAAACATCGCTGTGGTTGATCACATACTCCTGTACGTCATCAAGAAACCCCAGGACTGCCGGGCAATCATGCCAATGCTCCCGATTTTCATCAATCAGATGATCCACGGCGAAGCTGGTCACTTCTCGATTGAGCCGAACGATTTCACGGCGCTGTTCACGCTCCATCTCCGGCATCATGCGAACGGCGGCCTGCAATTTCTCTTCCAACGCGCCAATATCTTTCTTGATCTGGTCCTGCTCATCGGCGGGCAGCTTGGAAAACGCCTCCGGATCCAGCACCTTGCCCTCCCGCGAAGGAGCCAGCGCCAATCCCATCGGCGTGCGGACAAGGGCGATATTCTTCTCCTCCGCCTTTTTTTGCAGGCTTTCGAACCCCTCTTCCTGCTTCAACTTGAACTGCTCGACAATCACATCAAACCGGGTGCGGTAATCCTCGCTCTCATAGGCGGCGGAAATGACGACCCGGACTTCCTCGGCAAGGCTTTCCATGAGTTTGGCCAGCTCACGCGCGCGGCCTGCGGGCAAGCGGAGCATTTTGGGATGATCGGGCGCCGCGAAATTATTTACATAGCACCAGTCGTCGGGGCAGCATTTGGCCGCGGCCTCCGGTTCCAGATACCGCAGGATGGTTTCCGTCTTTCCCGCACCGGACGATCCGAAGGCAAACAGGTTAAAGCCTTCATGCCGGACACCGATGCCAAAACGGATGGCTTCCACTGCGCGGTCCTGACCCAGTGGCTCGCGCAGATCCTCGATCTGTGTCGTATCGGTAAAGCCGAGTGTGCTGAGATCATATTTCCGGCACAGCTCTGAAGCCGGGAGTGCCTTGTGTTCGGCCATTACAACCCTCTCCTTTAATCAACATATTATTTTACCATACTACCAAGTGTGAAAAATGAGGGAAATCAATTGAACAGGAAAATTCATGCCCCCGCCCATTCTCCGGAGGCGGCTTCCCCATTACGGCGGCTGAAAACAGTAAAGGCCGATATGTCAATTGATCGTGATCAATGGTGCGGCGCACAAAGTAGGGGTATAGTACAAGAGAGCGAGCCCCGCCGCCCGCGCCGGGATCAGGAGTTTGAACCATGCAGAAAAAGAAAGACGCCCGCAGCCACAAAAACACATCCGAGGGCAAATTCGACGGCGTTGTCAATTTGCCAGTGACACGTTCTTCCCCTACAGCGGCCCCGCAAACATCCCCATCTTCATTTGCCGTTCCGGAACATAAGAGACTATCCCGGCATTCTCCCGCTCCCAGCGATTCCTATTTCTCAGCCTCCCTACAGGACATTCTCGACCGCTCCGCCCATGCAACACTTGCGCGTTTCACAGGCGGCTTGTCGCCGAGCGCCATGGCAGGCGCCTATGCCGACTGGGTTGTGCATCTGGCCATGTCGCCGGGTAAGCAGATGCAGCTTGTTGAAAAGGCGGCCCGAAAAAGCGCGCGCCTTGCCAATTTTGCACTTCACTGTGCCCATGCAGAGGGTGAACCGGGGACACATGCCGCCTGCATCGAACCGCTGCCGCAGGATAGCCGGTTTCGCGGCGACGCCTGGCAGCAATTTCCCTACAACATTTTCCATCAGGCTTTCCTGCTCAACCAGCAATGGTGGCACAATGCGACCACGGGGGTCCGCGGCGTCACAAAACAACATGAAAATGTCGTCGAGTTTGCGGCGCGCCAGATGCTGGACGTATTCTCCCCCTCCAATTATTTTCTCACCAATCCGGAGGTGATCCGAAAAACCGTCGAAGAGAAGGGAGAGAATCTCCTGCGTGGCTATCAGAATTTCACCCGTGATTTGGAATCTATGGTCAGCGGGCGGAAAATGCCTGCTTCCGGAAAATACGAGGTCGGCCGCAATCTCGCCGTCACGCCCGGCAAAGTCGTTTACCGCAACCGCCTGATCGAACTGATCCAGTATGAGCCGGTGACGGAAAAGGTCCGACCCGAACCGGTGTTGATCGTTCCCGCCTGGATCATGAAATATTATATTCTGGATCTGTCGCCGGAAAATTCACTGGTCAGATATCTGACCGAACAGGGCTTCACGGTGTTCATGGTCTCCTGGAAAAATCCTGACCCGGAGGATCGCGATCTGTCGATGGAGGATTACCGCACCCTTTCCATTCTGTCCGCGCTTGATGTGATCGGGGATATTGTGCCCGACGAGAAGGTCCATGCCGTAGGTTATTGCCTTGGCGGCACCCTCCTCGCCATCGCCGCCGCCGCCATGTCACGCGATCATGATGACCGGCTGAAAACTGTCTCTCTCTTTGCCGCGCAGGCCGACTTCACCGAGGCCGGAGAGCTTATGCTGTTCATCAATGAAAGCCAGGTCACCTTCCTGGAAGACATGATGTGGGAGCAGGGCTTTCTGGACACCACGCAAATGGCGGGCGCGTTCCAGCTTCTGCGATCCAACGATTTGATCTGGTCGCGTTCAGTCCGTAGCTATCTGATGGGAGAACCCCCGGATGAAAGTGATCTAATGACATGGAATGCCGATGCAACCCGTATGCCATATCGCATGCATTCGGAATATCTCCGGCATCTTTTCCTCAATAACGACCTGGCCGAAGGACGGTTCAAGGTGGACGGCAGGCCGGTTTCCATTACGGATATACGCAAGCCGGTTTTCGCCGTCGGCACGGAACGCGACCATGTGGCGCCATGGCGCTCTGTCTTTAAAATTCATACCCTGTCGGATGCAGATGTCACCTTTTTGCTGACCAATGGCGGACATAATGCCGGGATCGTTTCGGAACCGGGGCATCCCCGCCGCCATTACCGCATCGCCACCAAACGGGTGGAAGACCGCTACAGGGATCCGGAACAGTGGTATGATGAAACGCCGGAGCGGGAGGGCTCTTGGTGGCCGGAATTCAGCAGATGGCTGAAACAACATTCATCCCCTCCTGTTGATCCGCCCCCCATGGGCATGACCGGCAAGGGCCATGAAATCATTGGAAACGCCCCTGGGACTTATGTGTTTCTGCCCTGATCGCCGCCTACAAAAAAGGACCGCCATGCAGTATATTGAAAACAGGACATATGATGAAATCACCATTGGCGATACGGCCGATCTAGTCCGATACCTCAAGGCGGAGGATATCGAGCTTTTCGCCGGGATGTCCGGCAATGCCAACCCCGCCCATCTGGACGCGGAATATGCAAATTCCGATAGTTTTCAAAAGGTGATCAGCCATGGGATGTGGGGCGGCTCTCTGATTGCGGCTGTGATCGCAACCGAATTGCCGGGACCCGGGACAATATTCATCAACCAGTCACTGCATTTTCTGAAGCCTGTCGGCATTGGCGATTGCGTCACGGTCCGGGTCACGGTCAGCGAGAAAAAACCGGATGCGCGGGTCCTGCTGAAATGCGGCTGCATCAATCAGGCCGGAGAAACGGTGATCGAGGGGGAGGCGGAAGTCCGCGCTCCGACCGAGAAAGTCAAACGCCCCCGCGCCCTGCTGGCGGAGGCGCATCTGCATCAAACCGGACAGCAGTATCAGCAGCTTATCAAAGCGACCCAGCATCTTGACCCGATTCCGACGGCGGTTGTCCATCCCTGCGATACAACCTCCCTGCTTGGCGCCCTGGAATCGGCGGAGCAAAACCTGATCCTGCCCATTCTTGTCGGACCGGAATCGAAGATACGCGCCGCCGCGAAAGAGGCCGGGCGCAGCCTTGACGGCTATCAGATTGTCGATGTGCCGCACAGCCATGCGGCTGCCCGCCGCGCGGTTGAGCTGGTGCGCGAAGGTGCGGTCGCCGCCCTCATGAAAGGCAAGCTGCATACGGATGAAATCATGGAGGCCGTGGTCGACAAGGTCAGCGGCCTGCGCACCGAACGGCGGATCAGCCATGTCTTCGCCCTCGACGTGCCGAGTTACCCCAAACCGCTGATGATCACCGATGCCGCAATCAACATATATCCTGATCTCAACGACAAGCGGGACATCATCCAGAATGCCATTGATCTCGCCCATGCCCTCGGCATTCCGCTACCGAAAGTCGCCATCCTCTCCGCGGTGGAAACCATCTATCCGAAAATTGCCTCCACCATCGACGCGGCGGCGCTGTGCAAGATGGCAGATCGCGGACAGATCACCGGCGGATTGCTGGACGGACCACTCGCGTTTGATAACGCCATTTCCAAATCGGCGGCGGAAACGAAAGGCATCCAGTCTGTTGTCGCGGGCGATGCGGACATCCTGATTGCCCCCGATCTGGAGGCCGGTAATATGATCGCCAAACAGCTTATCTATCTCGCCGGAGCGGAAAGTGCCGGGATTGTTCTTGGCGCCCGCGTGCCCATCATCCTGACCAGCCGGGCCGATGGCACACTGTCCCGACTCGCCTCCTCCGCTCTTGCCCTGCTCTATGCCCATTATACCCTGAAATCCAAGCCATGACCGACGCCATCCTTGTCCTGAATGCCGGTTCTTCCAGTATCAAATTCGCACTTTATCCCCTGACACCGTCCGGCAGCAGACCGCTGATCCGCGGCAAAATCGAAAGTATCGGCCGTGCGCCTGCATTCCGGGCAACGGACAGCAAGGGGCAGCCGATGGCCGAAGGCGAGCTTGCCGCCATTGATGCCACGAGCGATCACCAGAGCCTGACCATGCGGCTGCTGGACTGGCTGGAGGCGCATGATCAGGATGAGCGCATCGTCGCCATCGGCCACCGGGTAGTGCATGGCGGGCGGGAATTTGCGGCCCCTGTCCAGCTTGACCGGCAGGCGCTTGAGAGGCTGAAAACGTTCACCTCCCTCGCGCCGCTGCATCAGCCGCATAATCTTGCCCCCATCGACGCGCTGATGAAGCGGGATAGCGCACTGTTACAGGTTGCCTGTTTCGATACGGCCTTTCACCGCACGCAGAACCCGCTCGCCGAGACATTCGCCCTGCCGCGCTCCTACACCGATGAAGGGGTCATCCGCTACGGGTTTCACGGCATATCATATGACTATATTGCCAGCGTCCTGCCCCATCATCTTGGTGCGCAGGCGGATGGGCGGTGCATTGTCGCCCATCTTGGCAATGGCGCCAGCCTCTGCGCGATGAAGGAGCGAAAAAGCGTCGCCACAAGCATGGGTTTCACCGCCCTTGACGGCCTTGTCATGGGCACAAGATGCGGCAGTCTTGATCCCGGTGTCGTTCTTTATCTGATGCAGGAACGCGGCATGACGGCGGAGGAGATACAGCATCTCCTCTATAATGAATCCGGCTTGCGGGGCATCTCCGGCATCAGCAATAACATGCAGGTCCTGATGGAAAGCGACCGCCCGGAAGCAAAAGAAGCGATCGATCTATTCTGCTATCGTGCCGCATGCGAAATAGGGAGCCTGATGGTCCCCCTTGGCGGGCTGGACAGCATCGTCTTCACGGCCGGCATCGGCGAAAATGCCGCCGCAGTCCGGAGCCGCATCTGCGGATTTCTGCACTGGCTCAGTATCGAACTCGATGATGATGCCAATCGAACGAATGCGCCGGTCATCAGTACCGCAAACTCGACCATCACAGTGCGCGTCATTCCCACGGATGAAGAGAAGGTCATCGCCGAGGCCGCCAGAAATATATATGCAGCAACAGCCCGGTGACGCATTCCATGAACATATCGGCAATCGGCAAAATCATTCCTGCCGCCATCTGGTTGCGAGACTATAACAAGGGTGACCTGCCCGGCGATCTGACGGCCGGGATCATCACCGCGATCCTGCTGGTGCCGCAGGCCATGGCCTATTCCATTCTGGCCGGGCTACCGCCGGAAATCGGGCTCTACGCGAGCATCCTCCCGCCCATCCTCTATGCACTTTTTGGCAGCAGCCGGACGCTGGCGGTGGGGCCGGTTGCCGTCGCCTCCCTGATGGTGGCGAGCGCGCTCGGCAGCCTTGCCCTGCCGGGATCGGCAGAATATATCGCCGCTGCCCTGATCCTGTCGCTGCTCGTCGGGCTGTTCCTGCTGCTGATGGGGATTGCCAAACTTGGCTTTCTCGCCAATTTCCTCAGTCACCCCGTAATGTCAGGCTTCACCAGCGCCGCCGCAATCGTGATTGCCTTCAGTCAGCTCAAGCATCTTCTCGGTCTTGATATCCCGCGTAATATCCGGATTGATGAAGCCGTCCTTCATATTTTCAGCCATATCAATGAGGCCAACAGCCTTACAATGATTATCAGCGCTGTCAGCCTGATCCTGCTGTTCATGATGCGTCGCTATCTTGGACCGCTGCTGGTGCGGCTCGGCCTTCCGGGCGGGGTTGCCAGCACACTGGTCAAGGCAGGGCCGATGTTCGTCGTCATTCTGATGACCATTCTATCCGCGCAAATACTCTGGAACGAGACAGGCGGGCTTGTCGTTATCGGCGCGATACCGGCGGGCCTGCCGCCGCTGACCATCCCCGGTTTCGACATGGCGCTGTGGCGGGAGCTCACCATTTCCGCCCTGCTCATCGCCCTTGTTAGTTTCGTTGAAAGTGTTGCCATCGCCCGCGTCCTCGCCAGCAAACGGCGGCAGAAAATTGACGTTAATCAGGAACTGGTCGGCCTCGGCGTCGCCAATATCGGCGCATCCCTTTCCGGCGGCAGCCCTGTCTGCGGCGGCTTCAGCCGCTCCGTTGTCAATTTCGATGCCGGCGCCAATACGCAGGCCGCCGCGATCATAACCGCCGCTCTGATCGCCCTGTCGGTCCTGTTTTTCACACCGCTTTTCTATTACCTGCCGCAGGCAGTGCTTGCCGCCATTATCATCATCGCGGTGCTCGGTCTTGTTGATCTGCGCGCTCTCAAGACAAGCTGGATCTATAGCAAAAGCGATGCCCTCGCCTGGATGGTGACATTTCTGATGGTTATGGCGGAGGGGATAGAAAGCGGTATTATCATCGGGGTCATCCTGTCTCTCGTTCTCTTTCTCTGGCGCAGCAGCAAACCGCATATCGCCATCGTCGGTCGAGTGGGCGACAGCGAGCATTTCCGCAACATCAAGCGGCATCAGGTCAAGACCTCTCCGCATCTGCTCGCCATACGCGTGGATGAGAGCCTGTTTTTCGCCAATGCCCGCTATTTTGAAAATTATGTGCTGTCCGCTGTTGTCGATCAGCCGGATGTGAAACATGTTATCTTTATATGCAGCGCCATAAATGCCATTGACGGAAGCGCACTTGAATCACTGGAGCAATTGATCATTGATCTGAAAAACGCCGGCGTCACCTTCCACCTTGCAGAGGTGAAAGGACCCGTAATGGACCGGCTTGAAAAAACCGATTTCCTTGAACATCTGAAGCCCGGACGGGTTTTTCTCAGCACCCATGACGCTTTCCGGGCGCTTGATTGCACATAATGACGGCCCCAACGGACAAGAAAACACAACAAAAGGTCATTGCGTTTCTCTCTGATCCGGCAAGCTATCCTAACCCGCCGCAAGAGGTTGAGACCCATGAGACACATGGTGCGATGGTGTTCCTTGCGGGCGAACATGCCTATAAAATCAAAAAACCGGTCAAGCTGCCCTATCTCGACTTTTCCACCTTAGCAAAACGGGAAGCCATCTGCCGCCGTGAGCTGGAGATCAACCTTCCTGCGGCGCCCGGCCTCTATCTCGGGCTGATCCCGATCACGCAGCAGCAGGATGGCTCCCTCGCGCTAAATGGCCCGGGGGAGCCCGTCGAATGGGCGCTGCATATGCAGCGATTTGATCAGACCGATCTTTTTGACCAGCTTCCCGGTGGAACAATTGCGGACAAGAAAATGATAGACGCACTGGCCCGGGCTGTCCTCGCCAGTCACCGGCAGGCAAAAATCATCAAAAATGGAAACGGACCGGAGATTATTGAAAAGCTGATCGCGCAGCTTTCCGCGAGTTTTGCACGCTCCCCCGGCATTTTTGCAAAAAATGAGACAGCAGAATTTACAGCCGCAACGTCAGCGGCACTCTTACACGCGCGCTACTGTTTGCGATATCGCGGGCGGAGAGGGTATATCCGGCGCTGCCACGGGGATCTGCATCTTCGCAACATCGTCCTGATGGACGGACATCCCGTCCTGTTCGATGCCCTTGAATTTGATGAAGAGCTGGCGAGCATTGACACGCTTTATGATCTTGCCTTTCTTCTGATGGACCTCAATCATCGAAAAATGGCACAGGCCACAACGCGACTGCTGAACCGCTATCTGTCTCTTTCCGGCGCGGATACCGATTTATATGGCCTGAAAGCCCTGCCGCTTTTCCTTGCCCTGCGCGCCGGGGTAAGGGCGATGGTAACGGCCGATCTCAGCCTCCAGAAAACGGGGACCGACGCGGAAACGGCCTGCGAAAGCGCCCGCGTCTATTTTCGCGAGGCCCTGCAATATCTGAAGCCACCCGCCGCCCGGCTGATTGCCGTTGGCGGGTTTTCCGGCACGGGAAAAACGACCCTCGCCGCCGCGCTGGCCGAATGGCCGTCCCCGGGGCCGGGCTATCTCCATATCCGCACCGATGTTGAACGCAAAGCCATGTTCCATGTGGCCGAAAACGATAGCCTCCCCCCGGATTCCTACACGCAGGAGAGCAGCGACGCGGTCTATGACCGTGTGCTGCACAAGGCATATATCGCCCTCAAATCAGGACAGCGCGTCATCGTCGATGCTGTCTTTGCGAAGGAAGTCGAACGGCAGGCAATGGAGGACATCGCCCGGAAACTGGACGTGCCCTTCACCGGCCTCTGGCTGGAGGCAGAAGAGACAACGCTGGCCGCGCGGGTGACAGCGCGGCGCAATGATGCTTCTGACGCCACCGCCGATGTGGTGCGTCTGCAAATACAGCGGGGGGCGCAGCATATCCGTTGGCGCAGGATTGATGCCGGCGGAACGGCGGAGGATACGTTCAAGGCGGCGACAAAAAACATCAGAATAAACTGATATTGACTTTGATCAATGTTGACAGCGTTTCGTCGGGTTAAACTGGGCGTTGTTATGGCAGGAAAGGATGCACAATGACCCGAAAAAACACATCTGACAGTCGGGAGGCAGTACCGTTCATTTTTGCTGCGCCCGGTGATTTCGAAGCCGCCGTCAAACAGAATGAGAAAATTGTGAAAATCATGCAGGCCTGGGGAGAGGAAGTCCTCAATTTCGGCACCGACCGTCTGAAAGAAGACATGGCAATACCGGCCCAGCTTGCCGAATGCAAGACACCCCAGGATGTCATGAATGTCTATACAAATTTCTTCCAGACGGCTTTCAGACAGTATACAGAAGAAGCGAGCAGACTTGGCGATCTGTATCAGAAGATTGGCCCGGATGGGGATGGTCCTGCGACCATGGCAACCGGGAAACCGGAAGCGCCCCAGTAGGATATTTACAAAGCCGCGCGCCTATTCCGACAGGCTGATCCCTTTCAGCCTGTTTTTTTCATCCTCCGTCAACTCTGTCAGGGGCGGCAGCACCCGCTCCCATTCCTCCTCAGCAAAGCGACGCGCGATGAGATGCTTGATGGCTGGAATAAGTGGGGCCGCAGTAATGGCCGCGCGAAGGCGGGTCAGCTCCGCCACATCCGCAGCATCTGGCTTTTCTTCCTCCGGCGTCCATACCCGGGCGCAAATCGCTGCGGATATATTGGCGGTTGCCGAAATACAACCCGCAAAACCGTGCTCGGAGGCCGCGGCCAGGCTGGTTTCACTGCTTGGAAACACGCGAAATTCCGGCAGGGCTTTCACAATTTCCCGGCAATAGGGAATGTCACCGGATGAATCCTTGATGCCGCAAATTCTCCCCTCCGTCTCAGTCCAGAGACGGTGGATCAGGTCAAGAGAGAAAGGAACGCCGGTCAGCGCCGGGTAATTGTAAAGATATATCGGAATCGGGCTGTCGCTGGTCACATCGCACAAGGACATGAAATACCGGAACAGCCCCTCATCGCTCACCGGCTTGTAATAGAAAGGTGGCAACACCAGTGCCGCCGCATAGCCGAGATCCGCCGCATGATGGGTCAGCGAAATTGTTGTGTCCAGATCGGGCGTTCCGGTGCCAACCATCAGTTTGCGTCCGGGCAGGGCGTCGGCCGCTGCCTCCATGACATCAAGGCGCGCCTGCTGTCCGAAGGAATTGGCCTCCCCCGTGGTGCCGAGGATATTAAGGCCGTCACAGCCGTTTTCGAGCGCCCATTCGCACTGCCGCAGGAACCGCTCGCTTTCGAAATGTCCCGCCCGGGTGACCGGCGTCGGCACCGCCGCGATCACCCCCGCCAAATCGCCTTTATTTTCCTTCGCCTGATCCGCCATCGACCGCCGCCCTTCTGCGTTATACACAAAACTATGAGAGCACAGCATCCGGCAAAGTCAATTGGGATTTTGCTATGTTTCTGGGGACGCCGGACGGTTCCGGCAACGGAAAATCCGCACTCAGGCCAATGCGTCCATCGCCTCGGCGGCAATTTCCAACGCCCGCAGCCGCGCCTTGTGATCATATATCTGGGCGCTCAGGATAATTTCATCGGCCGCCGTTTCCGCCTTGAACTTCAGCAGGCTGTCACGGACATCCTCCGCATTGCCAAGGGCAATATAGGTCATGAAACGGGAAATGGCCGCCCGCTCATGGGGGCCGAGCCGCTCCGCAAATCCCTCAACCGGCGGCTGCAACTTGACCGGCGCTCCGCGCGCCAGCGCCAGCACCGTCTGCATCATGGAGGTCGCCATGAGATCCGCCTCCTCCCGGGTATCGGCGGCCTGAAGGTTCATCGCCGCCATGACATAGGGGCGATCAAGCTGCTCGGACGGCTTGAAATTCTGGCGATAGATGAACAGCGCCTGACGCAAGTCGGTCGGCGCAAAATGAGAGGCGAAGGCGTAAGGAAGTCCAAAATGGGCCGCCAGCTCGGCCCCGTAAAGGCTCGATCCCAGTATCCAGATCGGCACCCCAAGACCCGCGCCTGGCACCGCCACGACCTGCTGATTAGCCGCAGGTTCGGCAAAATACTGCTGCAACTCCATGACGTCGCGCGGAAACATATCAACACTGCCACTCAGGCTGCGGCGCAGGGCCTGCGCCGTCACCCCGTCCGTCCCCGGCGCCCGGCCAAGCCCCAGATCAATCCGACCAGGATAAAGAGAGGCCAGCGTGCCGAATTGTTCTGCAATCACCAGCGGTGCATGATTTGGCAGCATGACACCACCCGATCCGATGCGAATTGTTTTTGTCTTCGCGCCCACATGGGACAGCAGAACCGCCGTCGCCGCGCTGGCAATGCCGGGAATATTATGATGCTCCGCCAGCCAGTAGCGCTGATAACCAAGCTTTTCAGCAAGCTGGGCGACATCGACAGAATTTCTGAAGGATTGCGCGGCGTCACTCCCTTCATTGATGGGAGCGAGATCAAGCACGGATAGTTTGGTCATGGGGATTATCATTCCTCTTGTTTCTTGCGCCCGCGCCAGCGACAGAGCGACATGACAGATATATCCTGTTTCCGTCACTTGCCTGTTGCCATATCAACTTAACAACAAGCCTCCCCTTGATGCCAATAAATTTTCCATTGAATATAAGGAACAGTCGGACAAACCGCTTTCAGATGTTATTTTATTGCAATTATCTGCATATGCAGATATATAGGCGAAATGACGCAAAAAACCCATGAAAACTTCAGGTCGAGTTGTAGCGCCCTCCGCTTTCGCAAGGCCGCCCGGCGGGTCACGCAAATCTATGACCATGAGCTTGAACCCTATGGGCTAACCATCACGCAATATGGGCTTCTGGGGCATCTCTATCATTTCGGCGGCATCAATGTTGGCGCCCTCGCCGAAAAGCTGGTGATGGACCCAACGACACTGACCCGCAACCTCCGTCCGCTGGAACGGCAGGGTTATGTGGTTCTGACCGCAGATGAAAAAGATCGACGCAGCCGCAAGCTCGATCTGACGGAAGTGGGAACGGCCCGTTACAAAGCGGCCCGCCCCGGATGGCAGGCGGCCCAGGACCGGATTGCGGCAACCCTTGGCCCGGAAAAAAGCGCCCTCCTGGCCGATACCATTGACGGGATGATCGACGACCTACGCGACTGATCTATTGACCAGATAACTGTATATACAGATAATAAGGAATAACAATGACCGAGCTGTCCCCCGCCCCCGCAGCGCCTCCGTCCAACCCGTTACTGAGCGCCCCGATTTTCGGGACATTGCTCCGCCTTAGCCTGCCCAATGCCGTTGCCATGTTTGCTGCCGCGCTCGTCGCCATTGCGGAAACCGGCTATGCCGGCCGGATCGGCATTTCCGCGCTGGCCGGTCTTGCTCTTGTCTTTCCCATGGTGATGCTGCAACAGATGATGTCCTCCGGCGCCATGGGCGGCGGTGTTTCCTCCTCCATCAGCCGCGCACTTGGGGCGGACAATCATCTGCGGGCCACTCAGCTTGCCATCCATGCGCTTGTTATCGGCGGGCTGGCGGGGGTGTTTTTCTGCGTATTTTTCCTGCTGCTGGGGGAAAGTATCTACAGCCTGCTGGGCGGGTCCGGAAATGTCCTGAAAGAAGCGCTGGCCTATTCGAATGTCGCCTTCACCGGAGCTGTCGGTATCTGGCTGACCAATACGCTTGCCTCCATCATCCGCGGTTGCGGTGAAATGAAAATCCCCTCGGCGACGCTGCTTGTTATCGCGGTGGTTCAATTTTTGCTCGCCGGAATGTTCGGTCTGGGATGGGGGCCTGTGCCCGCCTATGGCATGCCCGGCGTCGCGCTCGGCTTCGTCATATCCTACAGCTCCGGCGCAATCTTCCTGTTTCTCTATCTGATTTCCGGACGCGCACGCCTTACCCTGACGCTCAAGGGAGTCCGGCTGAACCGGGAAATGTTCCGGGATATTCTCAAGGTCGGCGCCGTCTCCTGCGCCTCTCCGCTGCAAACCGTGCTGACCGTGCTGATCCTGACCCGCCTTGTCTCAGAATTTGGTGTCACCGCCCTTGCCGGATACGGGATCGGGGCCCGGCTTGAATTTCTTCTCATCCCAATCGTCTTTGCCATCGGCGTCGCCTGTGTCCCCATGATCGGCATGGCAATCGGTGCCCGTAATCCGCAAAGGGCACGGAAAGTCGCCTGGACCGGCAGCGTGACCGCCGCCGTGTTTATCGGCATCATCGGCGTTATTGTCGCATTTTATCCGAACCTCTGGTCCGGCATGTTTACAGAGGATCCGGGCGTTTTGCAGTCCGCCGCGCTCTATTTCGCCTGGGTCGGCCCCTTTTACGGGCTGTTCGGGCTGGGGCTGTGCCTCTATTTCTCCTCTCAAGGATCGGGCAAGATGGTCGGGCCGGTCCTGGCCTCTACCGCCCGGCTCGTGGTTGTCGCCATGGGCGGCTGGCTCCTGACACTCTACGGCGCGCCGGACTGGACAATTTTCGCCCTCATCGGCGTCGCCATGGCCATTTATGGCCTTGCAACCGCCTTCGCAGTATATATTGTCCGCTGGTAGTCGGCAGGCCGAAGCACAAAGGCCTCCAGCCGGGCGGGAGATGAAAGCGGAGCAAGGTGGATGATTACATTTTTTCTGGCGGTTTTCTTTCTGATCATCACCCCCGGCCCCGGTGTTCTGTCAACCGCCGGTGTTGGCTCCGCCTTCGGGCGGCAGGCGGGCCTGCGCTATGTTACCGGGCTGTTCATCGGCAATAATATTGTCGTGCTGGCGGTCATCTCCGGGCTGGCGGCCATTGTCTTTTCCGTCCCCGTCATCCGCAACATTCTGCTGGGGCTATCAATCCTGTATCTTCTGTACCTCGCTTTTCGCATTGCGACGGCAGGGGCGAAGATCGCCTTTATTGAATCAAAAAGCCAGCCGGGCCTGATTGCCGGGATAACACTGCAATTCATCAACCCCAAGGCGTATGCCGTCAACACCGCGCTGTTTACCGGCTTTCCCTTCATGCCCGATGCCCTGGCGATGGAGACCTTGTTCAAATTCCTGCTGCTGAACGCGATCTGGATCCCTGTGCATCTCCTCTGGCTTGGCGCGGGGATCATGATCAAACGGCTGGAGCTGGCGCCCCATATCCAGTTCCGGATCAATCTGCTGATGGCCCTTGCCATGCTGGCTGTCGTGGCACTCGCCTTATTTTCGAATCTCTAGGGTGCCGGGAACCGGATCACTTCCCGCAATATTTCTTCAGCGTGGTCCGGAATGGTCATGCGCATCGGAACATGCCCGCAAAATTGCCGACTGGATATCCTGATGTTGCGCCTCCACGGCCTGCGCCAGGGTTTTCAGCTCAAACCGCAGACCGTGAATCTGATCGATCAATGACAGGACAATGGGGATCGCTTCATTATTCACATCCATATCAATCTTGAGCTGGCGGATCAGTTCCAGCCGGGCAATGTCGATCTCGCGGAAATGATATTCCCCGCCCTCTTCATGCGGCATGACCCATCCGCGTTTAACCCAGAGCCGCAGCCGCGTCAGGCTAAGTCCTTCAAGGCGGTGAATGACGTCTCTTTCGCGGATCATCCGACGGCTCCTTCCAATTCCTGCCTGACCGGATAGCCATGTTTCTCCCGCCATTTTTCCATGAATGATGCGAGTTCGGCGTCAATTTTCTTTGGCAGCACGACCTTCAACCGGACAAGCTGATCCCCCGCATCCCCGGATTTACCGGCCGCGATCCCTTTACCTTTAAGGCGCAGCGTCTGACCCGTGTTCGCACCCGCAGGCACCGTCACATTGACGTTGCCAT
The DNA here is from genome assembly GCA_963971675.1 of uncultured Alphaproteobacteria bacterium. Taxonomy (GTDB): domain Bacteria; phylum Pseudomonadota; class Alphaproteobacteria; order Sneathiellales; family Sneathiellaceae; genus Sneathiella. Next base: position 158,452 of record CAXASQ010000005.1, read on the forward strand.
GAATGGTGGGCACCGCAATTTTCGCCCCCAATACCGCTTCATCCAGCGTCAGGGGCAACTCCATCAGTATATCCTTACCCTCCCGGCGGAAAAGGCGGTGCGACCCGACGGCGATCTGGACATAGGCATCTCCGGCGGGACCACCATTAAATCCTTCACCGCCCTTGCCTTTCAGACGGATACTCTGACCATCGCGAATACCGGCCGGCACAGAGACGTCAAGGGTTTCGCCATTTGGCATCGTAATGCGTTTTCTGGCGCCGCGCACCGCATCCATAAAGCCGACAGTCAGATGATACTGCACGTCCTGTCCCGGAATCGGCCCCGAAAACCCGCGCGCATTGCCGCCCTGCCCCGATCGGGCGCGTCTGAAAAGCTCGGAAAAGAGATCACTTTCGTCCCCGAAATCGTCAAATCCGCCCGTGGAATAATACTGGGTGTCCGGCCCTGAATCTGCATAAGAACGGTAATATTGCTGCTTTGGCGTCTCATGACCGGCGGCATCAATCTCGCCGCGATCAAACCGGGCACGCTGTTCCTTGTCGCCGACAATGGCATAGGCCGCAGAGACCGCCTTGAACCGCTCCTCCGCCTTTGCATCTCCCGGATTGAGATCCGGATGCAGCTCTTTCGCCAGCTTGCGGTACGCTGATTTGATTTCCTTGTCCGTGGCGGCTGGCTCCACCCCGAGCACTTTATATGGATTGTCTTTATCCATCATTCAATTCCACCTTTGCACCATCTGCAAGGCAGTGATTTTCATATTGTAAGCCATGACGGAATCATCCGCCATTTGGCCTTACAATACCGTTTTCTGCCTTTCATGGATATGGAAATAAACCTGCGGCACTGCAAGCCCTCATATTATATAGCGGCAACTGGCTTTTGTAGCATAAAGGGCAACAAATCAATACTTTAAATAGCCATCTAATATACAGATCAATTATTGTGCATCCATCATCTATTAGTCAATTTTTAACCAATTTCCCCTACAATATAAAATAATGCAGAGAGCTAAATGATATGATTTATAAGTAAAATAAAGTATTCATCAAGAATCTGAAATATTACCCCCGAACTCGAATATTCTAAGGATTAAGAAGAATGGAGCAACGTCCTTTACCGGTAGATGAAGAAATCAAGTTTTCGGCTGACGAAATCATCGTCTCCAAAACCGATCTGAAAGGCCGGATCACATACGTCAATGATGTTTTCTGCCGTGTTGCTGAAATGAACACGATAGAAACCCTTGGCAAGCCCCATAACATCATCCGGCACCCCGATATGCCACGCGCCATTTTTAAGCTTCTCTGGACAACCCTGCAAAAGGGCGAGGAAATCTTTGCCTATATCAAGAACATGTCCGCGACGGGAAAATACTACTGGGTGATCGCCCATGTGACCCCGTCCTATGACAGCAACAACAATATCATCGGCTATCATTCCAATCGCCGGTATCCCAACCACGAAGGAATTCAGAACGTACTGCCGCTTTACAACAGACTACTTCAGGAAGAGGCCCGCCATTCTGGTCCGAAAGACGGCCTGGATAAAAGCTTTGCCCTGCTCGACAGCATGATTTCCGAAAGCGGAAAATCTTATGAAGAATTCATCTGGGGATTGGTGGGTAAAAATGCTTAAAAACCTTTTCAAACAAAATACTGCCATTGGCGCACCAGAAACCGCTGCTGTTTCCGTAACCAGCATTCCGGCCGATATCAATGCAGTGCGTGAGGAACTTGCACAATACAAAGCCGCGTTCAGATCCCTTGCAGAGGTGACCGCTCGCCTCAAGACCGGTGATATGGAAGCCCGTATCGTTGACTGGGACCAGCATGGCCCGTTAAACGAAGCGCTGTCCGACTTCAATCGGGTGCTTGATCTTACCGATTCCTTTATTCGGGAGTCCACCGCCTCATTGAGTGCGGCGACATCCGGGCATTTTTACAGGAAATTTCTGACCACGGGTATGACCGGCAGATTTGCCGACGGCGCCCGCTTCATGAACAAAACCAGCGAGGAAATGCAACGCCGCGATGATGAGAAAGTCACGGCTCACCTATCCCTTGCCACTGCGTTCGAAGAAAATGTCGGTGAAGTCGTGAAATCGCTCAGTGATGCACTTGAGCAGGTGGCAGAAATTTCGGTTCAACTCAAAGGTTATGCAGCCAATAACCAGAGCCTGGCGGCTACAGTGGCCGCCGCTGCCGAACAGGCGACCGTCAATGTGCAGACCGTCAGCGTCGCCGCAGAGCAGCTTTCCGCCTCCGTTCAGGAGATCACCCGTCAAGTAACCACCTCTTCCAAAAAAACGATTGAAGCATCGGGTGAGGCAGAGACGACGTCGCACACGATCAAATCATTGAAGAAAGCCTCCGATACAATCGGGCAGGTCGTTGATTTGATCAAAGACATTGCCGGGAAAACAAATCTTCTCGCCCTCAACGCGACGATCGAAGCAGCACGGGCAGGAGAAGCCGGCAAGGGGTTTGCTGTTGTCGCTTCGGAAGTGAAATCCCTGGCCCTTCAGACAACCAATGCAACAGGTGAAATCGGATCACAGGTGGAATCCATCCAGCTCAGCACCGACACAACTGTGGATGCAGCGGCCCGTATCACACAGACGATCAACCAGCTTAACGAAATTTCCTCGGCCATCGCCTCCGCCACGGAACAACAATCCGCCGCCACGGTTGAAATTAGCCGGAATATCCAAGAAGCCTCACAAGGTACACGGGAAGTCGCGTCCAATATCAACAAGGTCAATGAGACATCCCTGCAAACTGTTAAATCCGCAGACAATCTGGATAACTCGGTTCGGAAGTTGAACGCCACCGTGCAAAAGCTTCGCGAGGAGGCAGATACCTTCGTCCAGACAATCAAGGTCGGCTAAACCAGCCTTCTTTACATGCGAAGCCGCCTGCCTCTGCCTCATGGCAGAAATACCGACAGGCGGCTTCTTGTTTTTCCGTCCGGATAACGATCGAAAATGGTATCACGGTTCGCTCGTCTTCAATGAAGCATAGGCTGCCAGCGCCCTCTCCCGGGACTGGCGTATATCGACAAGGGGTCGCGGATAATTGTCCCCCAGTGCCACATTCGCCTCTGCCAGCACATCCGCCGGAGCCTCCCAAGGTTTGAAGAGATACCGATTTGGGAGTTTTGCAAGCTCCGGCACATACTGGCGGGTATAGGTCCCGTCGGCGTCAAATTTCTCCCCCTGCGTCGTCGGGTTGAATATCCGGAAATAGGGGGCGGCATCCGCGCCACAGCCCGCCACCCACTGCCAGCTTGAACTATTATTGGCGAGGTTTGCATCCACCAGACAATCCTGAAACCAGCGGGCGCCATGACGCCAGTCAATCAACAGGTTTTTTGTCAGGAAAGAAGCGACGATCATCCGCACCCGGTTATGCATATACCCTGTTTGCCAGAGTTCCCGCATGCCCGCATCGACAATGGGATATCCCGTCATCCCTCTTTGCCAGAACGATAATTGGCCCGGATCATCTGTCCAGGGAAAGGCATCAAATTTTTTCTGCCAGTTTTCAGAGGGCAGGGTTGGAAAATGATAAAGCAGATGATGGGAAAACTCACGCCAACCAAGTTCATTGCAAAAATGGTCGATATGGGCGCTTTCGCCTTGCATCCTGACGGCATGCCAGACCTGATGCGGTGAAATTTCGCCAAAGTGCAGATATGGTGACAGACGGGAGACGTTTTCTTGTGCCGGAAAATCCCGCCCTTTCTGGTAACCTTCAAGGCCCGTTTGCAGAAATTCAACCAGCCGTTTCTGTGCTCCCTCCTCGCCCACCTTCCAGTGCGGTTCAAGCTTGCGATCCCATCTTGTCCGGGGCAGAAGATGCAGATCATCAAGCGAAAGAGAGCTTTCGTCCCGGACGAGGGAGAGTTGCCGCATTTTTCCGGTTGGCTTGCGGGGGGGGACTGCGCCGAGACACCCCTTGCGATAGAAAGGCGTGAAGACCCGGTAAGGCGTCTTGTCCGCCTTCAAAACATCCCATGGTTCCCATAAAAGCGACCCGTTAAAACTTTTCGCCGCAATGCCGTGCGCCTTCAGATTTTCTTTTATCTGTCTGTCCTGCCCGACACGCCACGGATCATAACAGCGATTCCAGCATACCATTTGGACATCGTGCCGCTTGATGATCTCCGTAAGGATATCATCCGGCTTCCCCCGATAGAGATTGAGGCGGTTTTCCAGCGCTTTATTGAGCGATATGAGGGAATGATGCAGCCACCATCCCGACGCGCCCCCCATCCGCAATTCCTCCGGCTCGCTCTCGTCCAGGATATAGATCGGCAGAATGCGACCGGAATTCGCAGCCTCTTTCAGGCCCGGATTATCAGCAAGACGAAGATCCCGCCTGAACCAGAAGATGGATATCGTTTCACCGGACATTCGTTACCCCCTCGCCCAAGCCCGATTCTCCTTTTAACAGCCCTCCGGACGTTTGAATCCCGCCCGGCAAACGATGCGCGCCCGCCCCCTAAAGAACCCTGTCAATGCAATGGCATGAAAACTGGTGCTCGCGCCTGCAAAATCAATAATTTTTTTGTCATTCCGGGGACTTACCCTTGTTCTGCCAAAATTTTGCCCCAATTCAGTCGCTAATTACCCACGGGCGTCGCGTACCAAATTTCGCCACATTCGATACCTAGTTCATCCATATTATTTATAGACACTGATTCCATTGTTCCTGAAAGGAATTGATGCGAAATCTGGTGAATATGGCGGTCACAGTGGCGCGTGGGTAAGCCTTGTTATAGCAGTCAGTACAGAAAACGAAGGCAGATGGAAAAGAATATCTATTCGGTTACGACAGCAACCCTTATCGCATTTTTCGGGTTGTTTGTATTGATGCCCGGCATGGCGGGAGCGCAGACCACTCCCGTTGGCTCAGAGGCCGCAAAGGCGGTTACGGAGCCTGCAAAGCCCGCCGCGGCGGAAACAACAGAACCTGTTGTTGCGCAAGCGGCAGAGCCTGCGGCAACGCAGCCTGTCAACGCGGAAACCCTGTTCGGCAGGGTGGTTGAAAAGGCGCGCGCGCTCGCCGCCGGTCCCTATGCCGCGCCGGAACAGGTTACCGATGAGGGGCTGAACAATCTGACCTATGAGGATTTCCAGAAGATCCGCTTTCGTAAAGAGGCCGCCATTTGGCGGGACCAGTCTCTCTTCGAGGTACAGCTCTTTCATCCCGGCTTCCTGTTCAAGGCCCCGGTCAGCATCAACCTGCTTGAAGATGGCAAGGTTGCCCCGCTGCCCTTTGACAAATCTCTCTTTCGCTATGATGGCGAGGGCGTAGAAGAAAAAGTGCCCGCCGATCTCGGCTATGCTGGCTTCCGAATCCATTTTCCGCTCAATAACCCGGAGTATAAGGACGAGCTGGCTGTTTTCCTCGGCGCATCCTATTTCCGCCTTCTGGCGCGGGACCAGTTTTACGGGCTCTCCGCGCGCGGCCTAGCCGTGGACACGGCCCTCCCTTCAGGGGAAGAGTTCCCCTCCTTTCGGGAATTCTGGCTCGTCAAACCTGCGGCCGACGCCACCAGCATAACGCTTTTCGCCCTTCTGGACAGCCCGTCCATTACCGGCGCCTACCGCTTTGTCATCACGCCCGGCACCCGCACGGCGGTGGATGTGGATACGGTACTATATCAGCGCGATGGCGGCCATCAGATCGGCATTGCGCCATTGACCAGCATGTTTCTTTACGGAGAAAACAGCACCCGCCATTTTGATGATTTCCGCCCGGAAGTCCATGATTCGGATGGCCTTCTGATGCATACCGGCAGTGATGAATGGATATGGCGCCCCTTGACCAACCCCCGGCATTTGCGGGTCAGTTCCTTCATGGATATCAATCCCCGGGGCTTTGGACTGATCCAGCGTGATCGGGATTATAACAACTATATGGACTTTGAAACCCATTACCATCAACGGCCGAGCCTGTGGATAGAGCCGCGCGGCGAAGGCTGGGGCAAGGGCAGTGTCCGGCTGGTGGAAATTCCTTCCGCTGAAGAAATCAATGACAATATTGTCGCCTTCTGGGTATTCGATGCGCCTTTCAGCACGAATAAGCCCGTATCTCTTTCCTATCGAATGACCAGCCTCAGCCATGTGGATCAGGCAAACCATCTGGCGCGTGTCCTTCTCACAAGAACGGGGTGGGGCGGTATTCCGGGCGACACAACAGCACAGCCGAGGAGCGTCCGGCGTTTCATGATCGATTTCAAGGGCGGCGACCTCTCCACCCTGCATCCGGAACAGCCCGTCAAACCCGATATTCAGACGACGAAAGGCAAAATCGACGATGTTGTGCTGCACAAGCTGCCCGGCACCGATACCTGGCGTTTGTCCTTCCGCCTGCAAGATACCGCGACAAACCCCGCCGATATGCGCGCTTTCCTGACATTACGGGGCCAGCGCCTGACCGAAACCTGGAGCTATCTCTATGAGCCTATTGATGCCAAATAAATTGAAGATGCGTCGCGCCGCTTCAACAGCGGACGGGCAGGACAAGCGGCTTTCCATTCCTTTCGGTTGGGAAAGACGGATCATTTTTTTTACGCTTGTGGTGCTGACTGCGGGTTTTTCCTGCCGCATGATGTTTGACATTCTGGTGGCGAACGGCATGACCGCCGTTGAGTTAATGATCCTGACCCTGTTCACCATTACCTTTTCATGGCTGGTGATCTCCTTCTGGTCGGCGGCGGCGGGCTTCCTCTGTCATGTGCTGAATCTTGATCCGCTATCGCTGCATCGCCGAATCCGGGCGAAAGACATCGCGAAGGCTCCCCTCACCTCGCGAACAGCGGTTATCATGCCCGTATATAACGAAGATCCGGAACGCGTTCTGGCCGGGCTGGAAGCGACCTACAGCTCCATCATGGAAACCGGGGAAGGCGAGGCGTTTCATTTCTTCCTCCTCAGCGATACCCGCAATGAAGACATTGCCCGTGAAGAAGTTGCCGGATTGCAGCGGATGACGGAACGCCTTGGCGCCGAGGGACGTATTTTCTATCGACGCCGGGACGACAACAGCGGCAAAAAAGCCGGAAATGTGGCTGATTTCTGCCGCCGCTGGGGCCGCGTCTATGATCATATGCTGGTTCTCGATGCGGATAGCCTGATGAGCGGCGAAACCGTCGTGACGCTGGCCCGCGCCATGGAAACAAATCCGGAGGCCGGGATCATCCAAACGGTCCCCATGCCCGTCCGGCAGAAGACATTTTTCGGCCGCTATGTGCAATTCGCCTCCCGCCTTTACAGCCCCATGCTGGCGAGCGGGCTCAGCTTCTGGCAGATGGGCGAATGCAACTACTGGGGTCACAACGCGATTATCCGCTCGCAGGCCTTTATCAACCATTGCGGCCTGCCCACATTGCCCGGAAAGGCGCCGCTTGGCGGGGATATTCTTTCCCATGATTTTGTCGAAGCGGCCTTCATCCGCCGGGGCAACTGGCGCGTTTATCTGATGCCGGATCTGCAAGGTTCCTATGAAGAGTTGCCAGGAAATCTGCTGGAGTATGCCAAGCGCGATAAACGCTGGGCGCAGGGGAACCTGCAACATCTGAAGCTTCTGGGCGTGCGTGGCCTGCATGGCATCAGTCGGCTGCATTTTCTGCTTGGCGCTCTGGCGTATGTTTCCTCTCTGCTATGGCTGCTGCTGCTGGTACTGACCACCATCGACGGGGTAATGCGCGCCGTCATTCCGCATCAATTCTTCGGCAACGGCCCACAGCTTTTCCCCACCTGGCAGGTCGTGGAATACAACAAGATCGTTTCCCTTTTCACCCTGACCGTTATCATGCTGCTGGGGCCCAAGGTTGCCGGCCTGATCCTGACGCTGTTCAATGGTGAAGAGCGGCGTGGTTTCGGCGGTGGCCTTCGCCTGACATGCAGCGCCATTATCGAGACCATATTCTCCATCTTCCTGGCGCCGGTGATGATGTGCCTGCACGCCTATTTCGTGCTGACCACGCTGGCGGGCCATGTTGTCAGCTGGGATGCCCAGAACAGGGACAGCCTATATCTTCCCTATAAGGATGCAGCGGCCAGCCTCTGGGTTCCTACCCTGGCCGGCATTATCTGGTCTTTGATCGCCTGGTTCTGGGTGCCGAGCCTCTTCTACTGGCTGCTGCCGGTAACGCTGGGCATGGCGGCCGCTATTCCGCTGGCTGTCTGGTCATCGCGGACCGGTCTTGGCAATGGCCTGCGCAGGCTTGGCCTTCTGGTCACGCCGGAGGAATCTTCCCCTCCTCCCGTGCTGAACAGGCTGGAGCAGTGTCTCGCAGTCCCCGTAACCGGCGCGTTCTCCGTTTCTTCTCCTGCCCCGGCTCTCATCTCGGCTCCGCCGGAGTTGCAAAGCGATATGCGGCCGCAGATGATTGCCTATTACAGCCGGGATTTTGTCAACTGGATGGGGGGGCTGTTTACCGGGCGGCGGGGCAAACAGGCAGGGTGAGACCAAAGGCCCAATAAAGGGCCTGCCCTCGTTTATATCCGCTCCGCCCGCTCCATCAGAATGTTCACCGCGTGGCATTGTTCCGGATATTGCCCCACAGTAAATAACGCCGGAGGCGAGCAAGAAAAAACGTCCCTTTTTTAAGTCGCCTCTGGTTCATTCTTTTTATACTGCTTTTCCGCCTTGTCCCGCAGATGGCCGACTATCCCTTCCGGGAAATAATAAACGCTGATCACGAACAGGACGCCAAGCCAGAAAACCCACCGATCAGGGTGAATCACGATGGACAAAACCGGAATGTCCTGGACCATGGTCGCGAAAAATGCAATCGCGCTTTGCAGATAGGTTTCCGCCAGAACAAAAATTCCAGCGCCGATCACTGCCCCATACAGGGTGCCCATCCCGCCAATCACGACAATCAGGAGAACATCCAGCATCACCTGTAGATCAAGTGTGACCTCCGGCCCGACAAATCGCAGCCAGAGCGCATTCAAGGCCCCGGCGGTGCAGGCGAGAACGGCGGCAATACAGCTCACAAGAACCCGATGGCGGAGCACATTGAAACCGAGCGCTTCCGCCCGCAGTTCATTCTCCCGGATAGCCTGCAATACGCGCCCGAACGGCGAATTGACCAGCCGCAGCATCAATAAAAACAGCAACCCGCAGATGATCAGTATCAAATAATAGCTCAGCGTCGTTCCGTTAATGGGAACCCCCAGGACATCGCGCGGAATAATCACGAAGGCCGGTTTGAGGATATAGGGTATCTGAAAGATCAGTCCGTCATGACCGCCGGTAACGGTGTAGAACTGATTGACCAGAACGGCGAAGGCATTGGCGACCGCCAGGGTAATCATTGCAAAGAAGATGGTTTTGGTCCGCATACTGAACAGGCCGACCCCCACCGCAATGGCAAAGGACAGCAATGCCCCACCCAGAAAGCCGACAAAAATGGCATCCCAGCCAACCCCGAGCGTTTTCAGCATGATCCCGACGCCATAGGCGCCAATGCCGTAATACATGGTATGCGCAAAGGAAATCATACCGGTATAGCCGAGCAGCAAGTCGAAGGATCCCACCAGAACGACAAAAATCGCAATTTTTGCAAACATGCTCATGATCGTCAGTCCGCCAACAGTGACCGGCGCCAGAAGCATCGCCACCAGCAACAGCACAAGCACGGCGGAGACGAGACGGCTTCGGGGGAGATCACGGGAAAGAAGAGAATGGATCATGGCGATAATGATTACCTTTTCGTCAGGGGAAACAGACCGCGCGGCCGCCAGGTAATTACGGCCACCAGAAGTATGATAGTGGAAGTCATTGCCATTTCAGGAATAAGGAAAGCGACATAGTTTGCCACAACAGAAACCAAGATAGCGCTGATAAAGCACCCTGTTATCGACCCAAGCCCGCCCATGATGATGACGATAAAAGCCAGTATCATCAATTCACTGCCAATATCTGCCGTCAGGGTCCCACGGTAAAATACCCACATGACACCGCCAAATCCGGCGAGGCCGGAACCCACGACAAACAGACCAATAAAAAGGCGACGAATTCTATAGCCGAGGGCCTGGATCATTTCCGCATCTTCCACCCCCGCCCGGATCAACAACCCGATCCGGGTATGCGCCAGTGACAGATACATGGCCAGAAACAGCAGTGATCCAAACACAACGACAATCAGGCGGTATTTTTCGACAACGGCATCCCCCATCACGAACGCGCCCTGCAGCGATGTCGGCAGCCGGATCAGCTGCTCCTGCGATCCCCAGATCATCATCACGACCTGTTCGATCACGATCATTCCGCCCATGGTGATCAGGATCTGTTTCAGATGATCTCCATATACACGCCGGACAATCACATGCTCAAACGCCCAACCGAGAAGCCCGGCACCGAGCGCTGCCACAACGGCGACGGCCACAAGCGCCAAAACATTCAGAACAACGTCATCAGCGAGCGTCATGCCGGTCATCAATATCAGCATGCTATAGGCGATATAGGCGCCAACGGTAACAAAAGCCCCGTGCCCGAAGTTCAGAACATCCATCAGGCCAAAGACCAGCGTCAGACCTGATGCGACAATAAAAACCATCATTCCCATGGCCAGCCCGGCCAGAGTCAGGGTCAGCCAGATACTGGGGGACCCGATCAACATCAACGCCCCCGCCGATACCCCGAGAACAATCAGAACCGGCCGCCAGTCACGACTGGCAATTAAAGACCCGGAACGGGCTGCCGCCAAACTTCCTGCAGAATTATGCTTACTCATTGAGCGCAAGCCCCAGATATTGTTGCTGAAGATTTTTATTAAGAGACAGGGTTTCCATATCTCCCTGATGTACGACACGCCCGTCATCAATCACGACGACCGTATCACCAAGAGCCTCCGCAAAAGCGAAATTCTGCTCGACCAGAAGAACCGTTGTCTGCAAGCGCTTCAATTCCAGAAACGCCTCAATCATGTCCTCGATAATTGCCGGGGCGATGCCCTTTGTCGGCTCATCCACAAGCAGCAGATCGCAGGGTTCTATAATAGCCCTGGCGATTGACAACATCTGCTTCTGTCCGCCCGAAAGATTTCCGGCCGCCAGATTCCAGAATTTCTTAAGCGGCGGAAACAAATCGAAAATCCATTCCAGACGCTCCGTATTGAAGCTTCCCCGCCTTGCCGCCAGGATCATATTTTCGCGAACGGTCAAATCCCCGAATATCCCCATATTCTCTGGCACATATGCAACGCCCGCGCGGGCGATATCGGCCGTGGACCAGCTCTTGATATCCGTGCCGCGCAGCAGAACATCGCCTTCTCTCGCCTTCCACAACCCCATAATCGTCCGCAACGTTGTGGTTTTACCTGCGCCATTGCGTCCGACAAGGACGGTAAACGCATTTTCCGGCACCTCGAAGGTGACACCTTGAAGGATATGATACTGCTCGATGTCGGTATGGACATTCTCCAGCCGCAAAATCGGTTCGCTCATCACTGCTCTCCCTTCCTGCCGGACCGTGCCCGGCCGAGATAGGCTTCCCTGACGATATCGGAAGCCATCACCTCCACCGGATCGCCATCGGCAACGACCGCGCCGTTGTTGAGAACGACGATCCGATCCGCCAGTGACCGGATGACATCCAGCTTGTGCTCAACCAGCAGGATGGTTTTGTCTTTTTCTTTCTTTATGCGCTGGATCAGCTCAAGAACGATCGGGACCTCATCAACGCTCATTCCCGCCGTCGGCTCATCGAACATATAGACCATCGGTTCCAGCGCCATTAACAGGGCGACTTCCAGTTTCCGTTGATCGCCATGGCTGAGCGTTGAGGCGCGGCTGTTGGCATATTGAGAAAGACCGGCCAATTCCAGATAGTGATCCGCCTTTTCAATCAGCCCGGTATGTTTGCTCCAGAGCGAAAGGTATCGGCCTTTTATCTGCGCGCGGGACTGAACGGCCAGCCGTATGTTCTCCCGCACGCTCAGCTTGGGGAACAGATTGGTCAACTGAAAGGCACGCCCGATGCCGAGCCTGGTTCTTTGCGCAACCGAATAACCGACAATATCCTCATTATTCAGCAGCACCTGTCCCGATGTCGCCTTAAGCTGTCCGGATATGAGATTGAAGTAAGTCGTTTTTCCCGCGCCGTTCGGCCCGACAATCGCCGTCAATGTCCCCTTGTCAAAATGGCATGACACGTCACTCACCGCCACATGCCCCCCAAAACTAATCGAAAGGTCGATGGTCTGAATAACAGAAGGGGCGGTCTCGGGATCGACTGCGAGGTCCATATATTTATTCCTTGGCTGTGCATTCCTGTGCGGGAATATCTCCGCCACAGGGACAAGAGCGGCATCAAAGCTGAGGAAGCTTCTGCGCTTCCCCAGCGTCGTCAGGATTACTTCTTGTTGCGGATCGGAATATCGAACTCTTCGGGTTCGATCTTGCGGACGAGTTTCGGGACGGCCCATGCAACCCCGTTTTCATTCGCCAGCTTCACGTGATACATCGGCATCATAGCCTGGTGGTCTTCCGGGCGAAACCGCTGCGGCCCCCGAGCTGTCGGGAATTCCATCCCTTCCATGGCGGAAATCAGATCTTCCGTTTCAAAAGATTTGGCCGTTTTCAACGCTGTTACCACCGCAGAGGCAGCAGAAAATCCCTCAACCGTGAAGAAGTCAGGCGGCGAGCCAAACTGTTCCTGATGCTGGGTGACAAGCCAGTCATTAATCTCGTTCTTCGGCAGATCATAATAATAGAAGGTGGCACCTTCCATCCCCGGCGCGACCTTGAATGTTTCAAGGGTCGGCAAGGTCGTAACGATACTTGTCGGCTCCAGGTTATACCGTTCCGGTCCCCAGTTCATAATTTTGCCCATGTAGTTTGGCAGAAACCCGAAATAGGCGAACAAAATCTTGCGCCCCTTCACGCCCTCCATTTTCTCGGCAATTCTTTCCAGGGCCGGGGTCAGATCCGCGGCGTTGACTTCAACAAATTCTTCGGCAACGACTTTCGCGCCATATTTCTTGACTGCGCCCTTCAGGGCCTCCGCGCCATCCCGCACGAAAGCATAATCCTCGCCGATAATCCCGATCGAGGTGTTTTCATCGAGACGCATGGCAACTGCCTGTGCCTGCATATCAAAGGAGTTATTGCGAGAAGATTTGAAGATATACCGGTTCCAATCCTCCCCCGTGATTGAATCGGCGACAGCCGGCGCCACAAGCAGGATCTTCTCATAATCCTGCGCGACCGGCAGCATGGCCTTCGTTATGCCCGATGACGTCGAGCCGACGGCGATGACCGCACCATCCTCATAAGATTCCGCCAGCAGAGCGCGGGCGCGATCCGGTTTGATATTGGTGTCTTTGCGGATAACTTCAATTTCCCGCCCCAAAACCTTGCCTGTTCCTTCTGTGGCCCACTGGATGCCCAGATCAAACCCGCGATAAACCTGATTGGCGTAGGATTCCAGAACCGCGCTGCCGGTGACATCCTGAATAACCGCGATTTTAATCGGATCGTCGGCATGGGCGGGCAGCGCCACTCCGATTGACATGAGAACTGCTGCAAGAAAACGTTTCATCCATACCTCCTGATTTTTCTGAGAATGTGCCTCTTGTTTATTGACCAGTACGCCAATTTAATGATAAACATGACATCAGTTTTTGTTTTTTTCAACAGCTAAATCCGTGATCGGCAATAATTCCTGAAACAGGGGCATGACCAGGCTTCTCTCAGGAGCCGCCGCAAGGAACAAGGGAGAAATCTGTCGTCGCAAGGCATAAAACAAGCCTTGGCCGAAGAATCATAATTCCGACTATCAGGTTACAAATGCAAACTTCAGCAACTGGAAAGCAGCATCATGATCAGTGAAAGTGAATATATCAGCAAAGATGCCATTGGCCTTGGCGAGCTTGTCAAGAACCGGGATGTAACGCCGGATGAATTACTCGACATCGCGCTGCGCCGACTGGAGCGAATCAATCCGCAAATCAATGCTGTCATTACATTGTTTGAAGATCTCGGGCGCCAACAGATTGCCGACGGGGTGGGCAGCGGGCCCTTTGCCGGCGTCCCCTTCCTGCTGAAAGACCTCCGCGCCTCCTACAAGGGGACCAAGAACACGGCGGGCAACGCCTTTATGGCAACCGTTCCCGATTTCGACAGTGAAGTCACTCTCCGCTACAAGGAGGCCGGGCTTGTCATGTTCGCTAAAACAAACGTGCCGGAAATGGGGCTTGCCGCGGACACCTACAACACATTATTCGGCGCCACATTGAACCCGTGGTCGCTGGATCATACGGCTGGCGGGTCAAGCGGAGGCTCCGCCGCCGCCGTCGCCGCCCGGATCGTCCCCGCCGCCCATGGCAGTGACGGTATGGGATCAATCCGCATTCCATCATCCTGTTGCGGGGTCGTTGGCATGAAACCATCAAAGGGGCGCGTCACATATGGCCCGGATGTCGGGGACGAACTGATCGGAATGAGCACGCAACACGTCCTGACCCGATCAATGCGGGACAGCGCCGCCCTGATGGATGCGACAGCCATGCCCGATTATGGCGATCCCTATTGGGCGCCGCCCGCGCCGGAAAGCTATCTGCGACTGCTCGATCGGGATCCGAAGCCGCTCCGGATTGCCCTTTGCACCCGACCGCCAATCGCAACGGATGTCCATCCAGACTGCATTGCCGCCGCGACTGAAACGGCAAAGCTGCTGGAATCCCTCGGACATATCGTGGAGGAGGCGGACCACGGCGTCAGATGGGAAGAAGACGGCCTTGCCCACGCATCAACGGTTATCCTCGGTGTCGGCATGTATGCCAGCGTCAAATCCAAGGCTGCTCTCAAGGGGCTGGCGGAGGTCAATGAAGCCGATTTTCTCCCGGCGATCTGGTCCTTCCTTGAAGCCGGTCGGGCGGCAAGCAGCGCCGATTTCTATCTTGCCTGCCGCAAGGCGCACGAGACGGGACGACGCCTTGCCGCTTTTCATAAGAAATACGACGTTATCCTTTCCCCGACCCTCTCCCAGCCGCCATTGCCGCGCGCTTCATTCGATTATACGACAAGCGAGGGCTATACAGAGCATGTCTGGGATTTCTCCGCCTATACGCCGTTATATAATGTCACCGGGCAGCCCGCGCTGACCCTGCCCCTTTACTGGACGCGCGACGGCCTGCCGGTTGGCGTTCAGTTCGCCGCGCGCTTTGGCGGGGAAGATATTCTCTATCAGCTTGGCGGTCAGATTGAACGCGCGGCGCCCTGGGCAAACCGCATCCCGGATCTCGCATTAGTTCCGGATAAATAAAGAGATGCGAAAGGCCCGCCAGGGTAACGGCGGGCCTGTTGTCCTTAGTTGATGCGGGAATTTTCAATGCGCATCATTGCTTCAGGATCCAGGAAGCATTCAACCGTCGCGTCTGTTTCCAGTTTCATTGCTTCATTGATGGAAAGCTGGAAGCTCCGGTTCAGGACCTTCTTGACATTCTGCCGGGCGGTTTTGGGCAATTCGGCCACCTTCCGCGCTGTATTGAGAGCCTGTTCGTATAATATCTTGTCCGCGACGACACGGCAGACGATACCCATTTTCAGCGCCTCATCCGCAGTAATATGCTCCCCGAACAGGATCAGCTCTTTCGCGCGCTGCAAACCGACCTGATTTGGCAGAAGCGAGCTGACGCCGCCGGTCACGAACAGCCCCAGATTAATTTCCGGGAAGAAGCACCGGCAGCTTTCGGACATGATCGCCAGATCGCAATTCATCACCCATTCGAGGCCACCGCCGACCGCCCAGCCGTGAATCGCCCCCACAACTATTTTATCGCCGTTCATGATCAGATCGGTGACAAGCTGGATATCTTCAATAAACCGGCGCGTTTCCGCTTCGCCCGTTGATTGCTGATTGAATTCCTTCAAATCATCCCCGGCACAGAAAGCGCGCCCCTCCCCGCACAGCAGGATCACCTCGACATCCGGGTCCGCCTGGGCATTCCGCAGCGCATCCGCAAGTCCGGCAAGAAGATCGGGGTTAATGGCATTCAGCCGGTCTGGCCGGTTCAACCGTATTTCGGCAATGCCGTCCGAGATTGTCAGCTTGACTGTATTATTCATTTTTCAATTCTCCCTGATGACCCGCCGGGTTTTACCGGAAGTCCGTGGCAGGCTGCCCGGCCGGGCAAGCGTTACTACTGCGGTGACCCCAAGTGCGTCCTTGATGGATCGGGTCACCTCTGCCGCCAGATTTTCAGATGGTGAAATACCCGCTTTAATCTCGGCCTCTATCGGCAGATGGTCATATGGTCCCGCCCCGTTCAGCCGGACAAGATATTCTCCGGAAAGCTGGTCATTGCCGTTGATGACGGCGGCAACCATTGTCGGGAACACATTGATCCCCCTGACAACCACCATGTCATCGCTGCGCCCGATCACCTGAAACCGAAAACCCGTGCGCCCGCAAACGCAGGGCCCGGTCGCCGTAATCCGCAGCACATCCCCTGTGCGAAAGCGCACAAGCGGCTGGCATTCCCTCTCCAGATGGGTCAGCACCAGCTCCCCGGTCACTCCCGCTTTAATCGGAAGGCTCTCCGCCGTATCAGGATCGATTATTTCCGGATAAAGCACATCGCCGCCAAGAAAATGAAGGTCCGTATCATGCTCGCACTGACCGGCGAAATTGCAGAAAACATCCGACACGCCATAGTTCGCATTCCGGGGTTCCAGCCCCCAGACCGTTTTCAGACGGCGGCGCAGGTCGGGACTGTCCAGCCCCGCTTCACCCCCGAATAGTCCGAGCTTCAATCCAAGGTCCGCCGGGGTGATCCCCGGGAAATGTTCCGCAATCACCGCCTCCAGCACCGCCGGATAGGACGGCGTGCAGGAAATGGCCGTGATGTTCAATTCCATAATGGTATTGATCAGAAGCTTCGTGCTTCCAACACCAAAAGGAACGACCAGCGCGCCGGTGGCCTCAAGCGTCATATGATCGGTAAGCCCGCCCATCCACATCTGGTAATTCAGGCAATGCACCACACGATGGCCCGGCCCCAGGCCGGCGGCACGCTGACTGCGCCCGCCAACAACGGCGGTGATATGGCTGTCGCGTTGCGAAAGCGCCAGATTCATGGCCTGGCCCGTTGTCCCGGACGTTCGGTGCAGCCGGCTCACCGCCGTATCGGCCGCCGCCAGATAATTGCCGAACGGCGGCCGGGCCGCCTGGCTTACCCGCAACATGCTTTTGTCGCAAAGTGGTAGCGCAGTGATATCCTCCAGCCGTTCCGGCGGCGATTGCCTGCCCCAAAGTGATTTGAAAAAATCGGAATTTTTGGAAACATGAAGACGTTGCCGATCCCATCCCTGCTGCTGAATGGCGGCAATCTCATTTTCGGGTAGATACTCCGCATTCTCTACTAACGGCATTTTTCTTCCTTCCGAGACCAACGAACCCGTTTGACAATACCCAGAACCAGCCTGTATGGCCTTCGCAGATCATTGACATTTACCAAATATGACATCATATTTATTTATAGTGCAGGCTACCCGTAGTTTGCAAGTGCTGTTATAAGGCCAGTTCATTTTTCACAATTTACGACATATACTACTTTGTCGAGATATATAAAATACGGCGAGGGTATGAAAAAAGATATTCCGTTCAATAAGGTGTTGGAACAACAGGCAAAGGATGACGTTACCCTTAAAAAGGGTGACCGCACGCGTCTTCGGCTTATGGTCGCAACCGCCAAGCTGCTTCAGGATACTTTTTTCCATGACTTGCGGATTACCGACATCTGCAAGCAGTCCGGCGTCTCGCAGGGGACATTTTACCTGTATTTTAATGACAAGATGAGTGTGACGACAACGACGCTATCCCAGTTTGTGCATCATATCTTTCAATCCCTGAAAGAAGCCGGCACCAATCAGAACAGCCTTTCCGATGCGGTCTACGCCACAACCCTTTCCTATGTGAAGCAGTTCTATCTGAACCGGGGGCTATTGCGCTGCCTCATGCAGATGACGGAAGAATCGACCGAGTTCGAGAAAATATATCAGTCCCTCAACAGCACATGGAACAAGCGGACCGCCAGCGCGATTGCCCGGCGCCTTGGCAACAGGCCGGCGGATGATCCCGAAGGCGTGATGATCGTCTATGCCGCCGGCGGCATGGTGGATGAATATCTTGCCAATCTCTATGTCCGCAAAGATCCGACCCTGACGAAATATTCCGGCGCGCCGGAGGATGTGGCGCATCTTCTGTCAAATCTCTGGATGCGCGTGGTCATCGGCGACAATATCCGTTTGACAGAGAAGAACAGGTAAGCACCCGACATCGCCGAGAGAAAACGCGCCCTCTCTGCGAACCCGGCCCGTTGTCAGGCGGCGGGGCCCCGCCTGTCAATGCGCCCGTGAGATGAAAAGCGCGGCATCATATTTCTGACAAGCCAGAAATCCGCGCCGAACCTGCCGCTGCCATGAGTGATCAGAACACCCAGTAGCAGCAACCAGTGATAATGATCGGTCGTGCCCGGATAAATGAACAGTTCGATCACAAGGGTCATGAGGAAAAGGCCTGCCGCTGCAACAGGCGTCATCAACCCCAGCACCAATAAAACCGGCAACGTCAGCTCGGCAGCTGTCGCCAGATAGGCCGCTATTTCCGGGGACAGCACGGGAACCTTATACTCATCCGCAAACAGAGCGAGGGTCGTCTGCCAGCTTTTGATCTTCAGCAGGCCGGACATGAAAAACACCTTGGCAATCCAGAGCCGGATCGCCAGCAAGGCGAGCGATTGAAGCCAGCTTGACCGCGCCGTCAAATGATCCATAACGGAAGACGCATATTTAATCATGAAAGGCATCCCTTGTGGTTCGTGCGAAAAGCCCGAGACTCATGGC
Source organism: uncultured Alphaproteobacteria bacterium (assembly GCA_963971675.1). Lineage (GTDB taxonomy): Bacteria > Pseudomonadota > Alphaproteobacteria > Sneathiellales > Sneathiellaceae > Sneathiella. The sequence continues at coordinate 177,326 of CAXASQ010000005.1, forward strand.
GTCGGCAAATTCCTGCTGAAATCCCTCCAGATCGGTGAGATTTTCCCCGGCAATGGCCATGGATTGGGCGAAAGACAGGCCTGTCCGGCTGTGTGAAACCAGCGCCGCCAGGGCATCCGAAGCGCGGCGTATGAGGATGCAATCCTCCCCTCCGCGCCAGATGACAAGTTGATGGGGATCGGATTTGAGCTGAACCAGCCCAACCTCTTCCTTCTGATGTTCCTGCCAGATATCCAGCGCATTGAATGTCTGCGGCACAATGGACACGCCGGAATGAACCGTCAGCGCGAAAGCCGGATCAGCCGCAATTGCTTCGCCCAGCCTTTCAAAGTCGAGCAGATTTGCATCATCCGCCAGCGCCGCCTGAAAATAAGCCCACTCAATCGCGGCAATGTCACGCACATATGGTAGGGATCGAGCCTCCTTGAACCCGCCCAGAAAGTCCGCCAGATCACCGCCAAAAGCATGACGGTTGCCGGAAGGCTGGGGATGACGTCTGATATAGTGTCGCGCGACCGTTTTGAAGAATTCCTCGCCCACAATTTGAACGAGAACCGGAAAAGCGCGCGCCAGCATGTCTGTCAGACCAAGGACGGCATTGTTCCGATAAATATCAAGCCTTGACGGTGACGCCCGCGTTGCATCCAGATACATAAGGCTCGTGCGCTCTCCTGTATAAATATCGTGCAGGAAGGCGGCCTGAATCTCAGCCAGTCCGGGCATGGCGCTCCTCCCTCATCTCCACGCGGAGGGCATCCGCCTTGGCGGCTTCCGCGACAAGGATATCAAGCGCGGGAATATCCGTATCCCATTCGATGAGACAGGGAACATCGCCAAACCGGCGCAAGGCATGAGCATACAGCTCCCAGACTTCGGGGTAGACCGGTTTGCCATGCGTATCGAGATAGACGGTCTCGCCGTTCTCGATCTCGTTGATCTGGTATCCGGCCAGATGGAATTGCCGCACCCTGCCATCGGCATTGATCTCATCAACATAGGCCACAGGGTCATAGCCCAGATTATGCCCGCTCACGACGATATTGTTGATATCCAGCAACAGGCCACAGCCCGATCGCTCGACAAGCAGGTTCAGAAATTCCGGCTCGCTATAGTCGAGTTCAGCAAAGGCCAGATAATTGGACGGGTTTTCAACCAGTATCTGACGCCCGATCCTGTCCTGAAACTCGCTGACATGATCGACAAAAATATCCAGCGCCTCGTCGATAAACGGCAAGGGAAGCAAATCCGGCACATGAGTATGGCTATAACCGCTCCAACTCAGATGCTCTGACACAAAGAGGGGGTTTATCTCATCGGCGAGCGTTTTAAGATGCCGGATATGCGCCCTATCCAGACCGTCTGCCCGGCCAAGGGACAGGCCAACCCCATGCACCGACACGGGATATATTTCCGCAATCTGGCGGATCTGCTGACGGGCTACCCCGCCGCCAAAGTAGTTTTCCGAATGCGCCTCCAGAAAGCCGACCGGCGCCCGGCCGCTCAAAAGGTCCCGCACATGCACCGACCGCAGGCCTATACCGGATCGAGGTGATGAATGCGATTGATGCATGGCAGGAACTCCTTATGGCGTGATTATCCGGTGACAACCATGCCGCCCACGATTTTCTCGCAGGTGCCATTCGGCACATAAACCCACTCTTTGGAATCCGCGTCTTTCTTGGCCTGTCCCTGACAGCTATGGCCATTGGCGGCGCAGTCATTCTGTCCTGCCTTGACGATACCCGCGCATTTCTCGAAACCATCCTTGGCCTGCGTATCGGCAGGGAGAAGCGCAGCACCGGCGACAAAAGCTCCGAGGGCAGCGGCCGTCATTACAGATTTGGAGAGTTGCATATTACTTCCTTTCAGACTTTAAGTATCAGACCATTCCCCATGAATGATCTGCGAAGAACCGTTTGCCGATCCGTTCTGATGTGTAATACGGGGCCGCACACCGTTCGGTTACAATCTGATGCAAATTTTTTTAACCTGCGGATATCCGCTTTGCAGACTGCTCCTATTTCCGCACATTATGGTGATGAGGGGCCGATATCCCGCCCCTGCATGGACAAGCGGCAGGCAAGTTACTAGACTGCCAGCGAAATCATGCCATCAAGGGGCCAGGATGGTTACCAATTGACGAACCTGCCCGAACAGCCGAATGAAAACTTTTTTTATCAACAGGTGTAACCACACGCTGATGACGCCGTATAACAGTGAGAAGTGGGATGAATGGATGCGCGCCGCTCTCAATGGGGATCAGGGGGCATACCGGCTGCTGCTCAATGATCTGAGACGCTGGCTGACGGCTTATTTTAGCAAGCGCATCCACCAGAATGCCGTGGAGGACCTGGTGCAGGACACGCTCATGACATTGCATGGGAAAAGACAGACCTTTGATCCCAAATATCCATTCGGGCCATGGATCGGGGCAATCGCACGTCATCGCTGGATTGATCATATGCGCGCGACCCTCAAATATGTGGAAGTCGAGATTGACGAAGAATTTCCGTCACAACGGCCGGAGCGTGACGAAAGCGCCAAGCAGGATATTCGAACCCTGCTCAATCTCATTCCGCCTGCGCAGGCGGAAGTGATTGAAATGGTCAAGTTACAGGAAATGAGCGTTCGGGAAGTAAGCGAAAAGACAGGGCACAGCCCGTCTTCGGTCAAAATCATGGTGCACCGCGGCATAAAAAAGATGAAGACCGCCGTGCAGGAGATGCAGGATGAAGGATAATCTGATAGATCAGCTTGTCGCCGATCTCAACCCGGTCACGCCTCTGGCCAACCACAGGCTATGGCTATACTGCGCGGGTTGCCTGTTTGTGATCCTGATCCTGATCCTCAGTGTTCTGGGATTGCGCCATGATTACGCCCGTGCGGTTGAAACCGGTGCCATGTTTTGGAAGCCGGGACTGTTTTTCCTTGCCGCGCTCGGCACCATCTTTCTGGTCACGGATATTTCAAGACCAGGCGGACGCGTTAAATGGGGGCATTTGGCCCCCCTGCTGCTGGCGGCGGCCCTCCTGATCTGGCAGTTCAGTTTCCAGATGACCCGCTACCCACCAGGGTTCCTGCTGGACAGCCTGCTGGACAGATCCGCCTTTTTATGCCTGTCGGTCATATCGATTGGCGGCGGCGCGATCATGGGCCTTACGTGGAAATTCTGGCACAGCAGAACGGCCTCCCCGCGTCCCGCCCTGCTCGGCATGCTGTCCGGGTTCGGCGCCGGCTGCCTCGCCGCAACCGCCTATGGCCTCCATTGCGACAAGGATACCGCATCCTACATCTCTGCCTACTATGGCCTACCTATTCTAATGCTGTCTGTCATCGGAGGCATTCTCGGCAGCAAGTTTTTACGGTGGTAGCGGGACGTCCCATCGGAATCACTGCGAACCGTTAGAGTCTGAAAACGCCGTATCCGGTGTCACCTAGCGGGGCGTTCAGGGAAGCGGTGATCGCCATTCCGAGTGAATTGCGGGTATCGACGGGATCAAGAATGCCGTCGTCCCATATCTGCGAGGTCGAGTAATAGGCCGAGAGCTGCTCCATATAGGCCGCCTCGGTTTTCTCCTTTACCTCATTCAGGATTGCCGGGTCCAGTGCTTCACCATTGCGTTCCAGTTGTTTGGATTTCACCTCAACCAGTGTTTTAACCGCCTGCTCTCCGCCCATCGTGCCGATCTGGTTATTCGGCCAGCCAAACAGGAACCGCGCATCGAAGGCGCGGCCGCACATGCCATAATTTCCGGCGCCGAAGGAGCCGTTACACATCACCGTAAATTTCGGCACGTGAGAACAGGCCTGCGCCATGATCATCTTGGCGCCGTCTTTGGTTATACCCTGCCGTTCATAGGTCTCGCCCACCATATAGCCGGTGATATTCTGCAGGAACACGAGCGGGGTGTTGTTCTGGTTGCACAGCTCGATGAAATGCGCGGCCTTGAGAGAGGAATCATTGAACAATACGCCGTTATTGGCGACAATCCCGACCTTCCAGCCCCAGATATTGGCAAATCCCGCGATCAGGGTTTGCCCGTAGTTCGGCTGATACTCATGGAACCGGCTGCCATCGACAATACGGGCGATCACCTCGCGCATATCAAAGCCCTTTTTGATGTCATTGGGAATGATGCCGTAGAGTTCTTCCGGATCGTAATAGGGCGGCGCAGCCTCTTCGCGCTGACAGGCCCATTTCGTCGGCTTTTCCCACTGCGCGACTATTTCGCGGCCGATGGCAATCGCGTCCGCCTCGGAAGCGGCGGGATAATCACAGGTGCCGCTGATGCTGGTATGCATGTCGGCGCCACCCAGCGCCTCGGCGCTGACCTCTTCCCCCGTCGCCGCCTTGACCAGGGGCGGGCCGCCAAGAAAAACACCGCCCGTTCCCCGGACAATCACGCTGTAATCGGCGAGGGCCGGAATGTAGGCGCCACCCGCCGTGCAATGACCGAACACCAGAGCAAGCTGCTTGACGCCCATTTTTGACAGCAGGCATTGATTGCGGAACATTCGCCCCGCCATATGCCGGTCGGCGAAAACATCGCTTTGCAGCGGCAGAAACCCGCCAGCCGAATCGCAGCAATGAATAACCGGCAATCTGTTTTCAACGGCGATATCCAGACAGCGGACAATCTTTTTGATCGACAGGGGGTACCAGGCGCCGCCCTTGATCGAGGAATCATCCGCATGGATAATAACCTCACGCCCTGAGACAATGCCGATCCCCGTGATGATGCTCGCGCCCGGCGCATTGCCGTCATATTCCATATTTGCGGCCAGCGTCGATAGTTCGAGGAACGGCGTTCCCGGATCCAGCAGCATGTCGATCCGTTGACGGGGGAGCATTTTACCATGCTTTTCGAGGCGGGCGAGATCGCGCGCCGGACGGGCATGCCGCGCCGCCTCCTGCCGTTCGCGAAACTCCGCAATTAATTTTCGGTTATGGGCATCATTGGCGCGAAAATCATCGCTCGCCGTATTGATGGATGAGTTGATCCTGTGCATTTGCTACTCCGTCGGGGAACTGTTCTGCGAGGTTTCGGGCACCAGCGAGGCAATCACCTCGCCCTTGTCGAACAAGGCGTCCTGAGGCTTGTGAATTTTCCCGATCACACCGTCGCGAAGCGCCGTCAGATTGGTTTGCAGCTTCATGCTCTCGATCGTTAGAACCGTCTCGCCGCGGGCGACGGTATCGCCCTCTTTCTTTGCGATACTGACGACAACGCCGGGCATGGGCGCCCTTATTTCATCGGAGTTCGCGGCGGTCTGTTCCGTCGCCTGCCGGGGATCCAGAAGGCTGACTGTCCAGCTCCGGTTTTTTGACTTGAGATGCGCGATATTGCCATCATGCGCCAGCATAAAGTCATGTGCCTGCCCGTTGATCTCGATCTTCCGCCGGTTTTTATGGGCGCCGTGATCGACAACCTCATACTGCCGCCCGTCAATCGCCACGACAAGAACGGGCGTGCGGGCAATAATGTCAACCGGATACTCTTTATCTTCGACAACAAATCTGACTGTCACGGTCAATTCCTCCAGCCGCCAATGGATGCGTAGGGTTCGGGAATATCAAAGGCAAGCGCCCTGAATTCCCGCGAGGAGAGCGCCGCCGCGATAATGGCAGCGTCCCTGTCTTCAAGAGCCGCAGAGGGCAAGGCGAGATCCGCCGCATGTTCTGTCACAAAGCCCGTATGTATTCTGCCCGCGCGAAAATCGGGATGATCAATCAGCCGCGCCAAATAGTCGATATTTGTCACAACACCCAGCAGGGTAAGCTCCTGTAACGCCGCAATGCTTAACTCGATTGCCGCCTCCCGGCTGTCGCCATGCGTAATCAGCTTGGCAAGCATGGAATCAAAATTTGAGGTAACCGCCTGCCCCTCCGCAAGGCCGTGATCGAGACGGATGCGGGATGAATGAGGGGGCGTCATCGCAAGAACCGCGCCGGTTTCGGGGAAAAAGTCCTGCTCGGGATCTTCGGCGCAAATACGGCACTCGATCGCATGGCCCGAAACCGTGATGTCTTCCTGTTTCAGCGGCAACGGATGACCCGCCGCCGCCATAATTTGCATCTGAACCAGGTCCAACCCGGTCACCGCTTCCGTGACAGGGTGTTCCACTTGCAGGCGGGTGTTCATCTCCAGGAAGTAAAAACTTCCATCCGGCGCAAGAATAAATTCGACCGTCCCCGCATTTCGATATCTGGCCGCTTTCGTCAGGCGCACGGCGGCGTCGCAAATCTCTGCGCGCAGGCTTTCGGGCAGGTTGGCGGCGGGGGCTTCCTCAACGATCTTCTGGAAGCGCCGCTGGATAGAACATTCCCGTTCATACAGGTGAAGCGCGCCACCTTCCCCATCGCCGAACACCTGCACTTCGATATGCCGGGGCTGGTCGATATACCGTTCGGCATAGATGCGGTTGTCGGAAAAATACCGTTCCGCCTCACTCGCTGCAATGGCGGCGCGGTCGGCAACTTCTGCAGCGGAGCGGACAATGGACATGCCCTTTCCCCCGCCGCCCGCAGATGCCTTGATCAGAATCGGAAAGCCGATTTTCTCGGCCGCCGCCGTAAAGGCCGCCAGATCTCCGGTCGGCATAACGGAAGGCGCGACGGGAATGCCATGCGTTGCCGCAAACTGCCGCGACGCGATCTTGTCTCCCATCAACTCAATCGTTTCCGGATCGGGCCCGATAAAGGCAAGCTTTGCGGCAAGAACGCGGCGCGCAAATCCGGCATTTTCGGACAGGAAGCCGTAGCCGGGATGAATGGCGGCGGCCTCCGATTGCACGGCCAGCGCGACTATTTGCTCTCCGTCAAGATGCGCGGCCACCGGCGTATCACCTGAGATTTCGAAGGCCTCGTCAGCCATCGTCACATGCCGGGCGCGCCGCTCGCTGATATGATAAATCGCAACCGACGCGATGCCCATTTCAGAAAGCGCACGGATAATCCGGCAGGCAATTTCGCCGCGATTGGCAACCAGAACCTTTGTGAACGCAGGAGAGTTTATCGTCATTGTTATCCCGTCTTTTGCTGTTGGGCGCCCACCGACTTCATTCTCACCCCTTGAATGAAACCTGTTGAGACGCGGAATCATCGGTCAACCCGTCTGCATATCAAGCCGCGCCGAAATCTTTTCCAGCCGGTCCGCGACTTTATCAAGAGACTCAACTGTGGTTTCCGCCTTGCAGATACCGGACAGCACGATGTCGGTGAGCTGCCGCGCGACAGCATCGTGATCCAGCTCGCCATGATGCGCGAGAAAGGACGAAACATGATGTTCGATGCCGCCAAAGGCGAGATCACGCACCAGGGTTATCGAGATATCGGCGCGCAATTCGCCCTTTTCGATTCCTTCCTTGACGATATCCATCAAAACATTGGTGATCGCCCGGTTCAGGATATGCAGTTTGCTGTGGCGATAGTCCGGCGAGCTTCTGACCTCGGAGAAAAACAACCGACAAAGATCAGGGTTCGCGCGGATTGATTCAAGATGCTGCCAGATCAGCGCCTGAAAGCGCGCGCGCGTCCCTTCTATGCCGGAAATCTTCTCGATATTCTTGGCATACATTCCCTCATACCAGGCATGAAGAACCGAGAGCAGCAAGACACGCTTATTTTCGTAATATCGGTATATCGTCCCTTCGACGATGCCTGCCATCGCCGCGATTTCGGACATGGACGTCGCCGCATAGCCCTTCTGCGCAAACACGTCGCGGGCCGCCGCCTCAATCTGGCGCATCCGTATCTCGCGCGACTGACGCACCGGTCCTTTCTTTTGCGGGGACACGGCCTTCGGGCTTCCCGTCACGTTATCCAGATCATCTGACATCGCTGTGTATCTCCATTCATATGCGTCGGTTGCGGATTGGCAATCTTAGATAGACATCCGGAAAATTACATAATTTCCGGCTCTTTTGCGATTGTATTGCCGCATCCCGCCCCCTTCGCAATGATGTTTTATGCGCTCTGGACGCCACCTTATATCCTTTGATTCCTAAAGTGAATACAAATCATTAAAATGTCAATATATCCAAAAAAATTTCTGGTGTATTTAAATTGAAATTTTAAAATTCAGTTTTTATATATATAAATCAATATTATAATGTATATTTACTACGCATAATATTTTGCCTTGACGTAATGAGTCATATTCATTTAACCTGCGCAAACAATCGCTGCCTTTGATAATTTGATAAATCAATATGCGTTGGCAGGGCGATTGTCGGGAACAGGGAGGCTTTCAATGGCGCAGGGTGGAAATTTGTCTCACGGGACCAATGATAATGGGGCGATGCCCTTCGAACTTAGCGCCGATCATCGCGCAATCCTCGATCATGCGGATCGTTTCGCGCGAAATGAGCTTTATCCGCTTGCCGAGCGTATGGACGCCGAAGAATGGTGGCCGGAGGACACATTTCCAAAAATTGCAGAGGCCGGATTCTGCGGCATAACAATTCCCGAAGAATATGGCGGCGTAGGCCTCGATCTGATCGCGGCGGGCGTTGTCGCCCAGGCCTTTGCCCGGTGGAACCATGCCGTGGCATTAAGCTATGTGGTGCATGACAATATCTGCCTGAACAACATCTATCGCAACGCCAACAACGATCAGCGCCAGCGCTATGTCCCCGATTTATGCGCGGGCCGGAAAGTCGGCGCCCTGGGCCTGACGGAACCGGGCGCCGGATCGGACGCTCTCGGCTCGATGCGGACCACGGCGCGGCGGGACGGGAGCCATTATATTCTCAATGGCAGCAAGCTTTTCATTACCAATGGAACGATTGCCGATACATTGCTGGTCTATGCCAAAACGGCGCCTGATCGGGGCGCGCATGGCATTTCGGCATTTATCGTTGAGAGCAGCTTCCCCGGTTTCAAGGTCGCCCAGAAGCTGACGAAAATGGGCTTTCGCGGCAGCCAGACGGCGGAGCTGGTTTTTGATGATTGCCGGGTTCCGGCTGAAAACCTGATCGGCACGGAAAACGAAGGGGTCGCGGTCGTCATGAGCGGCCTGGATATCGAGCGGGCAATGATTGCGCCGGTCAGCCTCGGTATAGCCGAGCGCGCGCTGGAGCTTTCCATAGAATATGCGCAGACGCGCAAGCAGTTCAACAAACCCATCGGTTCCTTCCAGATGGTGCAATCCATGCTGGCGGATATGTATGTCGCGGTCGAAACCATGCGCGCCTTTACCTACCACAGCCTGGCCGCAACCGCCCCTCTGGAAATCGGTGGCGGCGGCCGTGGCGATATCCATAAGCTGACCGCCGCCGCCGTCATGTATGCGGCGAATTCCTGTCACGCGGTGCTCGACAATGCCGTGCAGGTGCATGGCGGCACCGGTTACATCTGGGAAAGTGAGATCAACCGGCTGTTCCGATCCATCAAGCTGCTGGAAATCGGCGCAGGGACAACGGAAGTCCGCAAATCCATCATCGCCCGCGAACTGCTCAGGGACATGTAAAACAAAAAGAACGGCGGGGCGCAGGCCCTGCCAGACCAGGAAAAATGCGTCTTTAGAATAACAGGAGAATGAAAAATGGCTGGCTTATGGTTTGAGGAATTCGAAGAAGGAATGGTTTTTGATCACGCAATGAAGCGCACGGTCACCGAGACGGATAATATGTCCTTTTGCAATGCGACCCTCAACCCGCAGCCCCTGCATATCGACTTTCATGCCGCCTCAAAAACCGAATTTGGCCAGCCCATTGTCAACAGCGTCTTTACCCTCGGTCTCATGATCGGCATGGGGGTTTCCGAAACAACGCTCGGCACCACGGTCGGCAATCTCGGCATGACCGATGTGGCCTTCCCCCACCCTGTCTTTCACGGCGATACGATCAGCGCGCGAACAACGGTCCGTGCCAAGCGGGAGAGCAAGTCACGCCCGTCCAACGGCATTGTGGTTTTTTTCCATGAAGCCTTCAATCACAAAGGGGATCGGGTGGCGAGCTGTGAACGGACCGCGCTGATGCACAAGAAGCCAAAATAATGCAACAGCTTCCATGCCGTTCCCTGCTTTTCGTTCCCGGCGACAGTGAGCGAAAAATCGAAAAATCGCAGGATTGCCAAGCCGATATCCTGATTTTCGATCTTGAGGATTCGGTTCCTGCATCCGGCAAGCCTGCCGCGCGGAAACTACTCGGGAAAATACTTGGACAGCCGTTCGACAGCCGGAAATTTGTACGTGTCAACGGGCTCAATACGGGCCTGATCGATGAAGATCTCGACGCGATAATGCACACGCCGCCGGAAGCTATTGTTTTGCCGAAATGTGAATCGCAGGGCGATATTCAGCGCCTGAGCGATAAGCTGGATCAGCTCGAAGCGGACAGGGGGCACGCCATCGGGACGGTGCGCATTCTCCCTGTTGCGACCGAAACCGCGAGGGCCGTCAGGAATCTCATGCGCTCCGACTGGTCGCACCCCCGCCTGACCGGCCTGACATGGGGCGCCGAAGATATCGCCGCGGATATTGGCTCCTTCGGCAATCGCGATGAGAATGGCGTCTACACCGGCGTCTATCAGCTCGCCCGCGATATCTGCCTGCTGGCCGCGCGGGAGGCCCGCGTTGACGCCATTGATACCGCCTTTGTCGATTTCAAGGATCAGCCCCGCTTCGCCGCCGAATGCGCCGCCTCCTACAAGGCGGGCTTCGATGGCAAAATCGCAATCCACCCGGCGCAGGTTCCGACCATCAACAAGGCCTTTACCCCAAATGAGGAGCAAACGGCCTGGGCGCGGCAGGTCATTGCGCTGCTGGATCACGCCGATAACGGCGTGGCGGAGCTGAACGGTCAGATGATTGATATGCCGCACCGGAAAAATGCCGAGCGGATACTGCGATCGGTTGTTTCATGAGTCTTTTGAAAACCCCCGCAATACGCAGATTTGCGAGATTTTTTCACGGCCTGGTTCTCGATAACCATAGAAGGAAGGGTTGACAGCATGTCCGGCGCACCGCCCCGCGGAAGAGAGACAGATCCGGCTTCAACGACCGCCGAGGGGATGACGGCAACGTCTTCCGCCTTGCTGGAGCTGACAAATGTCCAGATTTTCTACGACAAGGCAATCGAAGCCGTGCGGGATGTATCACTGTCGGTGAAAAAAGGCAGTCTGGTCGCCTTACTGGGGGCGAATGGCGCCGGAAAAACCACCGTGCTGAAGGCGATTTCCGGAATCCTTTTCCCCGAGGACGGCACCGTTGAGGGCGGGACAATCGAGTTCGACGGGAAGAATATCGCCGCGATGGAGCCCGATGAGATTGTCCGTTCCGGCATTGTGCTGGTGCCGGAAGGGCGGCAGCTTTTCGATACTTTGACGGTAGAAGAAAATCTGATCATGGGCGGTTACACGACAACCCAGCGGAACGCCGCCGAGGCGCTGGAGCGCATATACGACATGTTCCCCGCTCTGACGGGCCGACGGCATAGCGTCTCCGGATACCTGTCGGGAGGGGAGCAGCAAATGGTGGCGCTCGGTCGCGCCCTGATGTCCAAACCCAAGCTTTTGATGCTGGACGAGCCAACCCTCGGACTTGCACCGCAGATAATCGAAGAGATTTTTTCGACAATCAGCGCCCTGGTCCGGGAGGAGGGCACCACCGTGTTGCTTGTTGAACAGAATGCGCAGTTGGCTCTTTCTGTCGCCGATTACGGATACATCATGGAAAACGGTCGTGTGGTGCTCGATGACACGCCGGAACGGCTGTTACGGAATGACGATATCTGCGAATTCTATCTCGGTTTTTCCGACGCCGGCGCCCGCAAGAACATGCGCGATGTCAAACATTACAAGCGTCGCAAGCGGTGGCTGTCATGAGCAACCTGCTTGAAATTCACGGGCTATCCCGAAGCTTTGGCGGCGTGCGCGCCGTGTCGAACGTCAGCCTCGCCGTCGGGCATAATGAAATCTACAGCGTCATTGGCCCAAACGGCGCCGGAAAAACAACGCTTTTTAACCTGATAAGCGGTCTTTTCCCGCCGAGCGACGGACAGATTTTCTTTGCCGGTCAGCCTGTCAACCGATTACGGACGCACCGCCTCGCAAAACTCGGCATCGGCCGGACATTTCAGAATCTGGCGGTGTTCAAGGATGCAACGGTCGTGCAGAACCTGATGGTCGGGCGGCACTGCCATATGCGCACCAATGTTTTCACGGGCGCTTTCTTCCTCGGCCCGGCGCGGCGCGAGGAATTGCGGCACAGGCGCAAGGTCGAAGAGATTATCGACTTTCTGGAGATCGAGGAAATCCGCGATCAAAAGGTGGGAACCCTCTCTTACGGCCTGCAAAAGCGGGTCGAGCTTGGCCGCGCCCTCGCGATAGAGCCGAAACTGCTGCTGCTCGACGAAATGGTGTCGGGAATGAACAGCGAAGAGACGGAGGATATCGCCCGCTTCATCCTCGATATCAAGGAACAGCTCAACATCTCAATTCTGATGGTTGAGCATGACATGGGCATTGTCATGGATATTTCAGATCGCATCTGCGTTCTGAATTTCGGTGAAAAAATTGCCGAGGGAACACCCGCAGAAATTTCCAATGATCCGGCCGTCATCAGCGCCTATCTCGGCGCGGCGGATAAAGGCGCGGATCCCGAACCCCGCGAAACGAGGCCCTCCTGATGGTACGGGAAATTGATCTGGTCACAGAAGGAAACACCACATTTCCGCGGTTGCTGCGATATTGGGCGCAAACAACGCCGGACAAGCTCGCCCTGCGGGAGAAGGATATCGGTATCTGGAACCGCTATAGCTGGGCGCATTATTACAACACCGTTCGCGCCTTCGCGCTGGGCCTTCAGGCGCTCGGCTTCACGGAAGGCGACCGGCTGGCCATTGCCAGCGAGGATACGCCCGAATGGATGTACAGCGACCTTGGCGCCCAGGCGATCAAGGGGGAAGTCGTGGGCATTTACCCGACAAACCCCTGGCCGGAGCTGAAATATATCGTTGCCCATTCCCGCTGCCGCTTTATCGTCTGCGGCGATCAGGAACAATTCGACAAGGTGCAGGATGCCCTGAATGACGGCGACGGGCTGCCCCATCTTGAATGGATCATCTGCGTTGATATGAAGGGCATGCGCCACTATCGCAATGACCGGCTGATTTCCTTTGCCGATGTCGTTGCAACGGGAGAGCAGCATATTCTCGAAAATCCCGGCGCCCTTGACACCTTCGAGCGGACAGTTGATGAGGGCGATCCGGACCAGGTCTGCATGCTGGTGTACACATCGGGCACGACCGGCCCGCCGAAGGGCGCGATGCTGTCGCACCGCAACCTGATCGATCCCTCCCATGAAATCTGCCGCGAATTTGGCATGAACGCGAAAAACTTCACCGTCGTCTGCTACCTGCCGCTTTGCCATGTGGCGGAGCGCATCTACTCAATGGCGATGCATCTGATTACCGGCGGGGAGGTCAATTTCGCCGAATCCGTCGATACCATTGCGATCAATCTGCGGGAAATCGCGCCAACCGTCATGCTGGGGGTGCCCCGCATTTGGGAAAAGCTGCAGCAGAACATCCTGATCGGCATTCGGGACGCCACCCCGTTTCAGCAGCGCCTGTTTGAAGTTTGTATGCGGCTTGGTTACGGAATTAGTGCGCGACGGAGTAAGAATGGCGGCAAGACCGGCCTTGTGGACAGGGCGCTGTTCTTCCTCTTGTGGCTTGTCATGTTCCGAAGCTTGCAGCGCTTTCTCGGGCTGAACCGGACACGCCAGAGATTTTGCGGCGGCGCCTCGGTCTCGCCCGAAACCCTCCGCTTTTTTGATGTTCTGGGACTGCCGGTCTTTCAGGTTTATGGCATGACCGAAGTGGGCGGCGTCGCCTTCATGCAAAAACCGGGAAGCTGTGAAATCGGCTGCGTCGGCGTGCCGCACCCCGGCGTTGACAGCCGTATCGAGGCAGATGGTGAGCTCCTTCTCAAATCCAGGGGCGTCTTCAAGGGCTATTTGGATGATCCCGAGGCAACGGCGAAAACAATCACCGATGGCTGGCTTCACACCGGCGATGTGGTTGAGTATCACCCCGGCGGGGAGTTGATGGTGGTGGACCGCAAGAAAGCCATCATCATCACCAGCGGGGGCAAGAATATCGCCCCCTCGGAAATTGAAAATGCCCTGAAGGACAGCCTGTATATCCGCGAGGCCATTGTCATCGGCGACGGGCGGCATTTCCTCTCGGCTCTCATCCAGATTGATTATGAAACCGTCGGCAAATGGGCGCAGGGCCAGCATCTCGCCTATACCACCTACACCTCCCTCGCCGCCCTGCAGGAGGTGTGTGATCTGGTTGCGGTCGAGGTGAAACGGGTCAACGCCCTGTTTGCCCGGGTCGAGAATGTCCGGGAATTTCGCATTCTGAAAAAGGAACTCGATCATGACGACGGCGAGCTGACCGCGACGCAGAAAGTCCGGCGCAGCACCATTGAAAAGAAATTCTCCGAGGAAATTTTATCAATTTACGGGAAGGGGACCTGATGGATTATTTCCTGGATCTTGTCATCTCCGGGCTCATGGTGGGCGCGCTCTACGGCATTATCGCCATGGGCTTTGCCATGATTTACAAGGCCACCGGCGTCGTCAATTTCGCACAGGGCGAAGTGTTGATGCTCGTCGCCTATATCGCCTACACGCTGACCACGCTGATCGACATGCCGTTCTGGCTGCTGATCCCGGCGACGATCATGATCGGCATGATTGTCGGCCTGATCGTGGAGTTCCTGTTCATCCGGCCGATGATTGGCGAGCCGGTCTTCGCAACCGTCATGGTGACCATTGGCCTGGCCGTCTTTATCCGCTCGCTCGTCGTGCTGCTGTGGGATGCCTTTCCCCATGAATTTGTCACCAGCCTGTCCGAGCAGGTCATCGAGATAAGCGGCATCCGTCTCTACCCCTCGCAGATCGTCGCGTTCATCACCTACCTTGTGCTGATGGCCGCCTTCTGGAGTTTCTTCCGGTATTCGCGTATCGGCATCGCCATGCGCGCCGTCGCCAACAAGGAAACGGTCGCGCTGCTGATGGGCATCCGCATCAAGCATGTATATGCCGTGGCATGGGCTTTATCCTCCATCATCGCCGGGATCGCCGGGGTCCTGTTCGCCAGCATTTATGATCTCGATCCGACAATTTCCGCCATGGGTCTCAATGCGTTTCCCGCCGCGATCCTGGGCGGGCTGGATTCGGTTCTGGGCTCGGGATTTGGCGGGCTGATTATCGGCGTCGTGGAAAATCTGACGGGCGGATATCTGAGCACCGGCCTGAAAAGCGTTTCCGGATTTGTCGTCATCATTCTGGTTCTGATGGTGCGACCCTACGGCTTGTTTGGCGAACCAGAAATAGAAAGAGTCTGATGCGCAGCGGTAATTACAAAGAGACATACAGCCAGCTTCTGGCGATGACGGATTCGCGTCTGGTGATGTTCGCCACACTGGTCCTGATCATGGCACTGATTGCCTTTCCGTTCATGGTCAATACATATGTTCTCTCCTTCGGCGTGATGATCTGCATCATGGCGATTGGCGTCCTGGGGCTGAATATGCTGACCGGAAACGCCGGGTTGATTTCTCTCGGCTTCTCCGGATTTCTTGCCGTCGGGGCCTATACGAATGCCATTCTTGTCTCGGATTACGGCTGGCCGACCCTCGGGGCAATCATATGTTCCGGCTTGATGGCCGCCGCCGTCAGCCTGCTGGTCGGCATCCCGTCGCTGCGCCTCAAGGGGCTTTATCTCGCCATTACCACGCTGGCTTTCTCGGTCATCATAAACCAGGTGATTCTGGAGATGGAATGGCTGACCCATGGTTCCGCCGGGATCCTTGTCAGCCGCGCGGCCATTTTTGGCTATACCTTCAAATCGGAAATATCGCTCTATTATCTGATGCTGGGCTTTGCCTCCCTGTTCACCCTCGCCACGATCAACATCATGCGCAGCCGGATCGGGCGGGCCTTCAACGCCATTCGCCAGCATGACATTGCGGCGAAGGCCATGGGCGTCGATCTGGTGCGCTACAAGCTTCTCGCGTTCATGCTGAGTTCTTTTTATATCGGCGTCGCGGGGGCTCTGTTTTCCTACCGGGTCCGCTTCATCAATGTCGATAATTTCGACTTTCTGCTGAGCATCGAATCCATCTCCATGATTATCGTCGGCGGGCTCGGCACCATCGCCGGATCGCTGCTCGGCACCGCCTTCATGGTCGCTCTGCCGGAGATTGCCCGGATCATGTTCGATGTCCTGGGCGGCACGCTCAAGAATTTGCTGTCCACGAACGCGCTGGAGATTAAAGGGGTCATCTATGGCCTGGTGATTGTTGTGTTCCTCCGTTACGAACCCGACGGAATAGTAGGGAAGTGGCGTGATATCAAACGGTATTGGCTTAACTGGCCGCTTTCCCATTGATGCGCGGATACCCCGGGGCACCGAATGTGGGGGCCGCAAACAGGTTAACAACAGGGAGATTTGAAATGAGGAAAAAGCTGCTTATTGCCCTTGCCGCGGCAAGCGCACTCTTGACCGCACCCAATAGCTGGGCCGATACACCGGGCGTGACGGATGACACGATAACCCTGGGGGAGGTGGTTCCCCTGACCGGGCCGCCAAGCCTGATCGGGATTGCTGAGATGCTCGGCTCCGTCATCGCCGTTGAGGAAGTCAACGCGGCGGGCGGCATCAACGGCCGGAAAATTGCCGTTATCCGCGAAGATGATGGCTATGTTCCATCACGATCCGTGCAGGCGGCGATCAAGCTGATCAATGTCGATAATGTCTTTGCCTTCACCAACAGCTCGGGCACATCCCATACCCTTGCCGTCATGGAGGTTCTGGGAGAGGATAATATTCCCCTCGTCAACGCACATGCGCCCGCGACCGCTCAATATACACCGCCACGCCATAACGTCTTTGTCGTCGGGCAAAGCTATACGAACGGCGTCCGGGAGATGATCCGCTATATGGCAACCCAGAAGAAGGGCGCGAAATGGGCAACCGTCACGCAGGACGACGAATATGGCACGGAGCTTCGGACAGGCTATGATGCCGTCGCCGAAGAGATGGGTCTGGAAACGGTTGTCCAGCTTAAATACAAGCGGGGCCAGAAGGATTTCTCGGCCGAGATGCTGCGGGTGAAAGAGGCTGGGGCGACGGCCATGCTGAACGGCGGGATCATCTCTGAAGTGGTCGCCATGGCCAAGGAGGCACACAAGCTTGGCCTTGATATTTATGCGGGCACTTTATGGACAGGGCGGCTGCCCATTGTC
Source organism: uncultured Alphaproteobacteria bacterium (assembly GCA_963971675.1). Classification (GTDB taxonomy): domain Bacteria; phylum Pseudomonadota; class Alphaproteobacteria; order Sneathiellales; family Sneathiellaceae; genus Sneathiella. The sequence continues at coordinate 194,590 of CAXASQ010000005.1, forward strand.
CAGGATCTTGTGGGCGAAGCGGGCCAGGGTCTGATCACGGTGGATTATGTCGCCACCCTGGATGAACCCGCCGGTCAGGCCTTCGTTGAAAAGGCCAAAAAATACCTGAGCGCCGAGCAGATTGAAAAGCTCAACAGATACTCAGTCAGCTCCTATGTCGGCATGCAGCTGACTTTCGAGGCGATCCGGAACTGCGGCGATGATCTTACCCGCGAGTGCTTTATTGCCAAGATGGAGGAGATCAAGGACTTTGATACCGGCGGTCTGATGGGGCCGGTTTCCTTTGGAAAGGGCGTCCGCTTCACGAACCAGCAAGTGCGCATGATCATGAGCGATGTCGCCAACAAGAAATTTGTCCCGCTGACAGACTTCTGAAATCATCATATCCGGGCCTGGTCGCCGTCCGCTGCCTCTGCGGATGGGGACCAGCGCGACAATCCGGAAATAAAATATTCGCGCGGGTAACGGGGCGTCCTCACAATAATCGCCGGTCATTTTTACGGCCTTTAAGGCCTTGTTAACAATAAAATGAGAAAATCATCGCAGTTTATACGCTCAGGTGTTGTGATGAAACGGTTCCTGTCTCTTTCGGTTTTTATGTTTTTTGTGACTTCACCGGCGACGGTTCTGGCGGATGAGACGGGCTTTTTTGCCGGTCTGGATGTGCTGGGCGGCATAGCGGGCGGATCATCCGACACCACCAATGGCGGCGCGCCATTTGCCGGGGGCGGCGTTGTCCGCGATGTCGATTTCGGCAACACCATCGGCGCGGGCGGCCATGTCGGCTACCGGTTCACCCCGGCCGTATCAACTTTTCTCAGCTATCAGCATATCCGGGGCGACATAAGCTGGACAGCAGATTTCCCGCTGTTTGGCGCGGCATCCGACTATGAAGGGACCGCCATCAGCAATGTGGTGATGGGCAATATCGCCTATGACCACCCGCTGTCGAATAGGCTCGCCGTCCGGGGCTCGCTGGGCCTTGGGCTGACGTTCAACAGCTTGTCAGGTATCACCGAAACCGATAATCCATCGGGAGTTTTTATTTCCGATGTGCAGGACGAGACAAAAATCAGCCCCGTTGCGCAGATTGGCGCCGGACTCCGCTATCATGCCCGCGACAATATCGCTTTGGGGCTGGACGCCCTGTTTGCCTATTCCGGGGACTTTAAAACCGGAAATACCAGAAGCGGCAATCTTGGCGTGACCTCTATCAATCCCTATGAAATCGAGGATGTCTGGCGCGCCAGCCTCGGCGTTTCCCTCACCATCGGTTTCTGATCGGGAACGCCGCTCAGCTCTTCTGCAATACCGCCAGTCCCTTGCCAAGGATGGGCCCGGTCGGCTTGCCGGTGGGAGAGCCGCCAAGCGGTTCCAGCGTCACCTCGTAAAGCTGCTGCGGCTTCGGCTGCGGCAAATCCGGCCCGTCCACGACCGCGGGCCTTACCCCCGGCAGGACACCGAGCGAGACCGGCCCCGTTTCCGGCGACGGCAGGGTCCAGAGCTGCAATGTCTTGTCGGCCGGGACGTCAACATCGGACACAAACCTGATTTGCGCCGTTGAGTTTCCGTAATCCTCGACAATCGCCTGGGCGACGCCGTTCGCATCCAGCAGCACGGCCACCACGACCGGATCGGGCTTGTTGAACGGCAGATAGCTGCCGATGACGATGCCGATTGCCGCCGCGGCGGCGGCCGGCCAGAACACCTGCCGCGACAGCCAGGAGGATTTTTTCCGGGCGGCGGTCAGTGGCACAACCTTCGGCGCGCCTGTCCCGGAGGCGCCTTCCGGCGCGAGGGACTGTTTCACCTGATCCGCGAATCCTTCCCTCAGTGTCTCACTCGAAGCCGTCAGATCAAGCGGCAGGAACCGGTCCTGGGATCGCCCGACCGCCGTCGCCAGCTCCATATTCGTCTGCATTTCGGTTTCAACCGCCTCGGCGTCACGGGGTTCCAGCAGACCCAGGACATATTCATCGGCAAGCCGGGCGAGATCGTCTTTGTCCATGTTCATGACAGGCACCCCCGCAAGGACACAAGGCTGCGCCGGACCCATGATTTCACCGTCCCGAGCGGCACTTTCAGCCGCGCCGATATTTCGCCATGGGTGAACCCGGCGACATGCGCCAGTAAAATCGCCTCCCGTCCGGAGGCATCCAGCAGGGCAAGGCAATCCTTCAGCTTCGTCGGGCCCGGCAGTATTTCCCAGCCTTCCAGCGGCACACTCTCCTGCCGGGCGTCCTGCAGCGTCGTCAATTCATCCGGGGACAAGGTTGTCAGGCGTGTCTCATCACGCAGGATATTGCGGCACCGGTTGCGCAGGATTGTATACAGCCACCCTTTGGCCGAGCCCGTCTCGGACCGGTATTGCGCCGCCTTGCGCCAGACCTGCACCAGCGTGTCCTGCACGGCCTCTTCCGCCAGATCGCGGCGGGTCAGCATGCGCATGGCAACGCCGAGCAATCGTCCGCCCTCCTCGCTCAGAAGCATATCAATGCCGCGGTTGTCCCCGGCCGCGCACATACTGACGGCCTCGTGAACAGAGCAGATTTCAGAACTGGCGGCGTCGGTCACATCATTATCCCGGGTTGGAGAGCCTTTTCAACTCAGCATCACTATGCACTGAAATAGCCCCCTGATTTCAAGAAAAAATAAATTTTTATTTTTTTTGCATCCAATTCCGTCCCTGCCGTGTCTTCAGGTCAGAGCCGTTGAAACGCGTCGCTCTTCCGTGATCAACAACTGAACTATAGAAAGGTTCTCACATGTTACGTTTGACACTTGCAACTTCCACCGCTCTCGCCTTTTCGATTTCCGCCGCCACCGCCGCGCCCGCGGTCGGGCTGGTGGGCGACAAAACGCTGGTGATGTTCGATACGGACACACTTGCCGTCTCCGCCACCATGGAGGTAACCGGCGTCGACAGCCTGGTCGGCATTGATGTGCGCCCGTCCAACTGGACCCTGATCGGCGTCACTCCTGATAACGTTGTTGTGACCATCGACATGAAATCCGGCGCCGCGACCGAGCTTTCCAAGATGGACAAGCCGCTGCCCATGGATGGCAAGGCCGTTATCGTGGATTTCAATCCGGCCGCGGACAAACTCCGCTATATGACCGGCACGACAAACCACCGCGTTGATGTCGATACAGGTGCCGTCACCGTCGATGGCAGCCTCGCCTATCAGGAAGGCGATATGCATAAGGGGGAAACTCCGGAAATCGTTGCCGCCGCCTATATCAACAGCTATGGCAAGCCGGAAAAGACCGCCATGTATGATGTGGATGCCACGATCGGCGCGCTGATCCGTCAGACATCGCCCAACGACGGCACCCTTGCCGCCATCGGCAAGTTCGGCTTTGAAGGCTCCGGCGCCTATGCCTTCGATGTCCAGACAACGAAGGACATGAAGAATATGGCCTGGCTCGTCAACCAGAATACGCTCTACAGCGTGGATCTGGAAACCGGCAAGGCGACAAGCACCGGCATGGTCACGGGTGCCCCCGGGGAAATCCGCGACATTACCGTTCTGCCGAACATGTAATCGCTCCCCTTCTTCGCACAGGCGCGGCTTTCGGGTCGCGCCTGTTGTCCTGTCTGCATTAATTAGTCGCCGGGGACACCCCGCGTCATTCCGCCTTGATCGCCCGCCTCTTTCACGATAACACTCCTGCACACACCACACAGACAGGGCGCGCCAGTGACAGACCGCAGAAAAACCGTGGCCATTGTCGGGGCCGGACCGGCCGGGCTGATGGCCGCCGAAACCTTGAGCACGCATACCGATCTGGCTGTTCATCTATTTGATCACAAGCCGTCTGTCGCCCGAAAATTCCTGATTGCGGGGCGCGGCGGGCTGAACCTGACCCATTCGGAAAATATCGCAGGCTTCGCCGAAAAATATGCGGAAAATTCCGCCCGCTTTGCGGCATATCTGACCCGTTTTTCGCCCGCAGACATGATCAGTTGGGCCACCTCGCTCGGCGTTGAGACCTTCAAGGGCTCCAGCGGGCGAGTCTTTCCCGTGGGGCTGAAGGCAACGCCGCTGCTGCGGGCCTGGCTCCGCCTTCTTGATCAGCGGAATGTGCAGTTTCACCTGCGTCATTCATGGATCGGCACCACAGATACCAACCGCCTCATATTCCGCACCGATGGCAACGGCCAGAGTGAATTTGCGGCGGACGCCATTCTTTACGCCATGGGCGGCGGCAGTTATGCCCATCTCGGCTCCGACGCGGCATGGATTTCGCCGCTGGCCGCGCGCGGTCTCGACATCGCCCCCCTCGCCCCCAGCAATTGCGGCTTCACTGTGGGTTGGAGTGATTTCTTCCTCGGTAAGTTCGAGGGCAGCCCGCTCAAGAATATCGCGATTTCCTTTGACCGGCGATCAATCCCCGGCGATCTGGTCGTAACCCGGGCGGGGCTTGAGGGCGGGGCGATATATGCGCTCAGCAAGCCGCTGCGCGAGGCGCTGGCAACCGCCGCCCCCGTTACCGTGACGCTGGATTTGAAGCCTGCTACATCAGAAGAAGAAATGATCCAGCAGCTTTCCCGCCCGCGCGGAAAAATGTCCCGCGCCAATTTCCTGCGCAAGATGCTCAATCTGTCGCCGCTGCACATCGCCCTGCTGCATGAATTTGCCGATAAATCCGATTTCGATGACGCCGCCCGGCTGGCCAAATTGATCAAGGCGCTTCCGGTCCCGCTCACCGGCATGCAGGGCATCGCCCGCGCCATTTCCTCCGCCGGCGGCGTGAAATTCGCCAACCTCACCGACAATCTGATGATCAGGGGCACGGCGGGGCATTTCGTCGCGGGCGAAATGCTGGATTGGGAGGCGCCGACAGGTGGTTATCTGTTGCAGGGCTGCTTCGCCACCGGCGCCGTCGCGGCCGACGGCATCGCGCAGTATCTCGGCATCCGATAAATTCCCCCGTCAGCCTGCGGGCAAATTCTCCCGGCAATGGCGGATCGCCATATCCCGCAGTTTCGTCTTCTGGATTTTCAGGCCATTGGCGCTTTCCGTGGTCGGAAAGGCGTCAAGGGCAATCACCGCGAGCGGTACCTTGTAATGGGCCAGCACGGCCGCCGCATTGCGGATGATTTCCTCCCCGTCCGGCGGGCTTTCCCCCTCCGCGGCGATGACGAAGGCGACAGGGCGCGTCTTGCCGCCATGTTCAATGCCGACCACCTGGCATTTTTCAACCGTCGCCTCCCGCTCGATCACCTCCTCGATTTCCTTCGGATCGGTGAGGAAGCCCGAAAGACGCAGGAAATCGCCGTTGCGGGCCATATAGACAAAACTGCCATCCTCCCGCAGGAAGCCCACATCGCTGCTGTGGAAATATCCCTCGTCATCAATGGCCTTTTTCGTGGCCTCCGCATTACGGAAGTAACCGATAAAATTCGTCGGCGCGCGGAATTCCAGAACGCCCACTTCATTGACGGCGCATAATTCGCCCGTTTCCGTATTCCGCACCCGGATTTCCGTTGCGCCCGCAAACTCCCCGCCGCCCTGCAACCGCTGCTCGATCGGCAAAGACAGGGACTGCGTTGACAGAATGGCATGCAGTTCACTGGCTCCGTACAAACCGGCCAGCGGCACGCCGGATGACGCCATCTGGCGCAGCTTTTCTTCCATCCCCGGGGTGAAGGAGGCAAAACCGCATATCCGCGCATGGTCAAGGGCGCTCCTGTCCGTGCGCCAGATCTGCTGATACATCTCGTCGCTGCCGAACAGATGGGTGATGGCATGGGCTTTTGCCGTGCGGATCAACAGGTCAATATCAAACCGGGTATTGAGATAGACCGGCGCGCCGCCCGCAATGGCCGCAAGCGTCGGGCTTAAGCCGAACACCCCGCAAAAGGGCATCACCGCCAGAAGCCGCGCGCCCGCTTTATCGAAGCCCAGCGCCGTCGCGCAATTATTGGCGTGGATAGCCACCGCCCGCTGGATATGCACCACAAGCTTCGGCGCGCTGGTGGTGCCGGAGGTGGTGAACAGCAGGATCGGGCTTTCCGGCGTGCCGGCCGCCGTCGGCGCGGGCAGGCTGTCGTCCATCACAAAGCTGTCGATGGGCATCCCATGGATCGGCGGCAGCGCCGCGCCTTTATGATCGAGGCAGACAAGCGTTTGCAGCTCCGGCAGGTCCGTGAACTCCAGCTCCGAGATCAGCTTATAGAAATCCGTATATTCGTTCCGCCCTTCGAAGATCAGCATCCGGGCGCCGCTCGACTTCAGGATATGGTGAAGGTCGGCCGTGCGATATCGGGTATTGACCGCCGCCGCAATCGCGCCGAGGCGGGCGCAGGCGAACAGCAGCGTCATCCATTCGATTTTGTTGGACAGCCAGATCGCGACCCGGTCCCCGTCCCCGACCCCGCGGGAGGCCAGCCAGGCGGCATTTGCCGCGACCATCTTCTCAAAGGCGGACGGCGAGATGCCGACCCCCTCCTCCGTCACGAAAATGGGACGGGCATCGCCCGCCTTTTCCCACGCGATCCGGTCCGCGAGGGCGCTGTCGAAGGTAAGCTCCGTGAACGCCATCAATACAGCTCCATCAGCCGTTCATTATCCTGCAACTCATCCGGCAGCCCCTCCCAGATCATGGAGCCGGATTTCATGACAACGGCGCGATCGGATATTTTCAGCGCCTCCCGCACATTCTGCTCGACCAGCAGGATCGAGAGTTTTTCGCGCTGCTGCAACGCGCGGATCGGCGCCAGCAGATCCTGAAACAGCTTGGGCGCAAGGCCGATGGACGGCTCATCCATCAGCAGAATGCGCGGCCGGTTGAGCAGCGCCCGGCCGATGGAGACCATCTGCTGCTGCCCGCCGGACAGGGTGCCCGCGGGCCGGTTCATGAATTCCTTGATGGCCGGCAGGATATCCAGCACCCAGTCGATGCGCTCCGCCCGCTCTTTCTTCGGGATGCCCGCCGCATGCATGCCGAGGGAGAAGATATCCCGCACGCTGAGGCTCGGAAACACCCCGCGCCCTTCCGGCACCATGGCGACGCCGCGGTCCGCGACCTGCCGCGCCGTTTCCTTCGTGGTTTCCTCCCCGTCAATGGTGATGCTTCCCGCCTCCGACGCGAGCAGCCCGAACAGGCATTTCATCAGGGTGGATTTGCCCGCCCCGTTATGGCCGATCAGGCACAGCACCTCATCTTCCCGGAGTTCGACGGAGATATCATTGATGGCCGGATGCCCGCCATACCCGGCGGTGATATTATGCGCGGCCAGAACGACAGATTTGCTCATGTGCGCTCTCCAAAATAAATCGCTCTCAGCGCGGGATCATTGAGAACCTTCTGCGGCTCGTCATCCGCCAGCAGCTTGCCCCGGTCGAGAAAGGCGATCCGGTCGGAAATCCCGATCACGATGTCGAGGTTATGTTCGATAATGCAGACGGTGACGCCCTGTTTCACCTCTTCCCGCAGGATTTCGAGAAATTTTTCGTAGGAATTGGGGTCCAGCCCCGACGCCGGTTCATCCAGCAGCCACAGCCGCGCCTCCGTCGCCATCACCCGCGCCATGGAGAGAAATTTCCGCTCCGCATAGGCGAGGTCTTTCGCCCGGATCTTGCGCTTTGACGAAAGGCCCGTGCGATCAAGGGCATATTCAACCCGCTCAAGACGTGCCGCCCGCTGCGCCCTGCCCACAGGAAGGGGGAGGGAATTATTCTCAACCGCCGTCAGGATATTATCCTCAACCGACATTTCACTGAACAAGCGCAAATCCTGAAAAGTCCGAAGGATCCCGGCGCGCGCCGCCTGATAGGGCTTGATCTTGTTGATCGGATTGCCGAGCCATTTGATGGACCCGCTGTCTTTCGCAAGTTCCCCGGTGATGACGTTGAACAGCGTCGTCTTTCCGGCGCCGTTCGGCCCGACAAGGGTGGTAATGATCCCGGCCCGAAGGTCCATCGACACATCATCGACGGCCTTGACGCCGCCGAACGCCTTGTCAACATTGCGGATTTCCATCAGGACATCCTGTGTGCCCGTGTGTGATGCAACCATTATTCTTTTCCTGTTTCGGAATGCTTCTTACGGCCCACGATGCCGCCCGGCCGGTAAATCATCAGCAGCGCCATGCCGAGACCATAGATGATCTGCTGGATGGAGCCGATTTCCGTCTGCGGCAGGAAGTCGAGATAGCTGATCAGGCTGGGCAGGATCAGCAGCAGCGCCGCGCCGACAATGGGCCCCGCCTGCGTTCCCGTGCCGCCGATGATGACCATCGCCATGATCAGGACGGAGGTATCCAGCATGAAGCTTTCCACATTGATGAAGCTGAGATAGCTCGCGTACAGCACCCCGGCGACCGCCGTGAGAGCGGACGAAATGACTACCGAAATGGTTTTGATGAGCGGCACATTCTTGCCGAAGGCCGCCGCCGCGCTTTCACTGTCGCGGATGGCCCGCAGGCTGCGCCCGAAGCTGGAATGCACAAGCCGGTTGACGATAAACAAAATGATGACCAGCGCCGCCACCGTCACGAAAATGAACTGGCTGGGTTTGAAAATCTCAAACCCGGCAATATCCAGCGGCGGGATGCCAATCAGTCCGCCGATGCCGCCGGTAACCCCTTTCCATTCGGAAAAAATGGTGACGGCCAGCACCTGCAACCCGAGGGAGGCGGCAACGAAATATTCCCCCCGCACCCGAAGCGCCGGCAGGGCGAGGATGAGCGACAGCAGCCCCCCTGCCACCATGGCCACCGGCAGGGTCACAAAGATCGACGCATTGAAATGCATCGCCATGAAGGATCCCGCATAGGCGCCGACGCCGAAGAACACGGCATGGGCCAGCGAATAAATGCCCGCATAGCCCATAATGAAATTGAGCGTGACCCCAAGGATCGAATAGATGGAGATGAGAATGAACAGGTTCAGCAGATAGGCTTCCACAGCGCCCTCCTTCTCAATGCGCCGCGGAACGGCCCAGCAGGCCGGACGGACGGATGATGATGAACAGGAACAGGATGGCGAAGGTGACCGCCTCGGTCCATTGCGAATCCACATATAGAAGCGCCAGGCTTTCCGCGAGACCGAGCGCCAGGCCCGCCAGCAGCGTTCCTGGCACACTGCCGATGCCGCCGACAATCGTCGCCGCCAGCGAAATCAGCATGACGTGATGCCCCATGGCCGGGTTCAGCCCCGACGTCGCCCCCGAGATAATCGCCGCCGGAACCACCAGAATGGAGCCGATGGTAAAGGCAGAGGCCGCAATAAAGCGCGGGTTCAGACCGAAAACCCGCACCAGTTCGGGATTATCAGCCAGCGCCCGCAGCGCCTTGCCCATCTGGCTGTATTTCAGGAAACACCACAGAATACCGAAGAAAACCGCCGCACAGAGCATGGATATCCAGGCGATCGGGGCGACATACAGCCCGTCCATTATCTCGACGGAGAAGGACAGCGGCGTGCTGACCGTCACATAGCCGCGGCCGAAAATCATCCCGACCACATTCTGCACCACGATGCCAATGCCGAAGGAGGCGACGAAGACCGTAAAGAAAGAGCCTTCGTCACGCTGGATCGGCACATAGACAAAGCGGTTCAGCAGCAGCCCGAAGGCGATGGCCCCCGCCGTGGCGGCGGCGATGCCCGCAATCAGGCCATAGCCGGATACATTCATGTAGTAAAAAAGATATGCGGCAATGATGAAGGTTGCCCCATGCGCAAAATGAAAAATCCGGGTTGATCCGAAAATCAACGAGAACCCCACGGCGGTAAGCGCGTAGAGAGCACCGGTCTGAAGACCGGTGATCGTCAGCTGTAACGCGAGCATCTGCTACCTATTCTGTTTTTTGTTTACTTGCCGAAATCAATCGTATCCAGAACTTCAAGCTGGCCGTTCTTGACGGTTTTCACCTGAATGGGGAACAGCAGCGTGCCGTTGCTCTGGAAGGAAACCGTCCCGCCGACAAGATTGAAGCTTTCCATCTCCTGGCGCTTCGCCAGCAGGTTGGCGCCGGTCACTTCCTTGCCTTCAGCCTCCAGCGCCTGGGCGAGAATCGCATACAGCAGCGTGGCATTGTAATAATTGACGTTATAGGCCGTCGGGTCGCGGTTGTATTTCGCCTTGTAATCGGTGACGAAACGCTTGGTGATCGGGTCTTCGGATTCGTAATTCACGCCCTGTCCCGTCGCAATGATGCCTTCCGTTTCCGGCAGGGCGAGCGCGTCCGGCACCAGATAGCCGGAATAGGTGATCAACTGCTGATCGACGCCATTGTCGCGGAGCTGCTTGACGATCTGGATCTGCTGCGCGCCATAGCTCGCGATATAGACCGCATCCGGATTTGCCGCCCGCACTTTGGCGGCGATCCCCGAAAACTGCTGCGCGGTCGTCGGTACGGACATGGCCTCCGCCAGTTCGCCGCCCGCGTCATTCAGCGTGGTTTTCAGCTCATCCAGGATGGAATTGCCGAACGGATCATCAATATAGATCAGCACGACGCGCTTGATGTCTTTCTCTTTCACCAGATAGGGCATCACGGCGCGGACTTCGAGATTGACCAGCGGAATGACATTCCAGAAATATTCGCCGAGCGCGGCAAGATCCGGCCCGACGCCGCCGCCATTCACGGCAACCACCTCATTGCGGGTGCCGAGTGTGGAAATCGCCTTCGACACGCCGGTAAAGGCCGACAGGACATAGGGCACATTCGTCACATTCACCAGCTTTGTCATGCCGACGACCGCCGGCTGCGGCAGGCCCTGGCTGTCTTCATAGGCGATGGACATCGGCCCGCTCAGCATCTTGTCCGCATTGATATGCTCCACGGCCAGATCGGAACCGGACATGAACACATCGCCATAGGTCGCGTTCGGCCCGCTCAACGGGAAAAGCGCCCCGATTGTATGATCCTTGGCGGACGCCGCCCCCGGCATCAGCAGTCCAAGACAGGCGAGGACCGAAAAGGCGGCAAATAGGTTTTTCATCTTTTGCATTGTGACACCCTGTTTGTTGTTGATTTTTGTTGATTTTATTGATTTTTCTTCCACCCAGAATGGTGTCTTTTGCTCCCGCTGTCAACTTGAGAGTTGCGCCGGGAGGCGGCCTATAAAATTTTACCGAAATCGTCTCTGGTGTATGCGGGCGGCAGCGCCACAGTGCCCCCGGCGAAGGGAAACCCGCCCCTGATCCGCTGGCGGGATGGCATAAACCGCTTCCCTTGCGGCCTCCTTTTCCCGCGCCTGCCATGGCAACGCCCCTTCCTTATCCCCCCTCCCGTTATCCCAAAAGCCCTCTCCTGACGGGTCCGGCCCGCGATTTAACTCCGCGCCCGGCGGACGCGATTCCGTCCGGGCATGACAAAGGGAGCGGAGGCGTGCGGACTAAAATCACGTCACCGCGCAAGGCGTCGATCTGCTGTTCTTCTAAATGTATGTTTCTGGTGAAAATGCCTCCTCTGTTCAAAGGGGTCTCGTCATCGGGAAATGGCCGGGATAGACGGCAACCCTGCCGCACGGCTAAACGCCTCCTTTCGCTGTTGATCGACGAGATTTCGGCTTCCCGCGCGAGGGCGCGGAAAGGGCAACATTGGTTTTGTTAAAAATAAACGGTGGTTTTGTTAAAAATAAACGGTGGTTTTGTTAGAAATAATCGTTTTGTTAAAAATATAGGTGGGCGACATCCAGCCGCCGGATTCTCTCGATTAACGGCGCAAATGCCGCAGAAACGATGTGAAATACCCCGCAAACGGCGCAAAATGCCGCCGCGTTGAAGAAACTCTCATAAAAATATCTGAAATTGTGTGGAAATGCTTTTTTTAAATTAGGCCATTATTATACAGCATGGATCGCCAGAATACAACCTTTAGTGATATATATAACATCAGCACAATATCATGCCCCGGGCGATGCCATGGCGCCCGGGCGGGGAGCAGCGCCGGGGAGCGGGGGCGGGAGTGGCCCGCGCCCGATGGTTACAGATCCATATCGCCTTCGAGCATTTTTCTGGCGGCCAGATGGCGCATGATTTCAACCGAGCCGTCCGCCATGCCGATCTTGCGCATTGAAATATAGGCTTCGAAAAGCTGCATTTCATTGGTGAACCCCATGGCGCCGTGGAACTGGATCACCCGGTCCAGCGCCCGCGGGCCCACTTCGCCGCAATAGGCCTTTACCATGGCCAGCTCCTTGGCGGCCGACTGGCCTTTATCGAGAAGCTGCGCCACATTCAGGCTCATCAAATGGGCGGCATGAATCTGCGTGGCGCTTTCAACGAGGGGGAAGGTCACGCCCTGACGCTCCGCCAGGGTTTTGCCAAATGTCTTGCGCACCTTGATATAATCGAAGGCGATTTCCAGCGCCCAGCGCCCCATGCCGACACAGCGCGCGACATTATAGATACGGCCGAGGGCAGAGCCCCGCATCGCCGTCTTGAAGCCCTGGCCGACTTCGCCCAGAACCTGATCATCCGCCACATAGACATCGTTGAAATGCAGCAGGGCTTCGTCCGTATGGGTCTGGCCGAACATCTTGATCAGCCGCTCCACCTTGAAACCTTCCGTGTCCGTCGGAACGACAAACCCCGTAATGCCGCCCTTGCGCGCCGCCGCAAGCTCCGGATCGGTCACCGCGAAGACAATGGCGTAATCGGCATAGGGGCTGTTGGTGACCCAGATTTTCTCGCCATTGATCCGCCAGCCGCCTTTATCGCGGCGGGCGCTGGTTTTGATCTGCGAGGCATCGCTGCCCGCCCCGGGCTCGGACAGGGCAAAACAGATCGTCTTGTCCCCCGATTGGATGCCCGGCAGGATTTCAGATTTAAGACGCGGCGACAGATGCTCCAGAACCGCGCTCGGGCCGCGGGCCCAATGGGCGACGATGCTGCTGGTCAGAAAATATTTCGCGCCGCAGCTATGGAAAATCTTCTCCCACGCCGCAAAATAGGCGACATGCCCGAGCCCCGCGCCGCCCATATGTTCGGGAACGCACATGGTGTAATATCCGGCTTCGGCGGACTTCATGCGCACCTCGCGCATCAGGCCAAGCAGCGCGTCGCTATAGCCCCCGTCGGGGCGGTATTTCCGCCGCTCATCCTCGAAAACATCGGCATGCTTGACATGCAGCGGGATGACGACATTGCGGATAAAGACGCCGAGACCATCGCGCAGGGCTTCGATTTCCGCATCATATTCATAGGCTATGGCCGTCATTTATCTCTCCCTTTTGATTTATACGCCGACCCGCCCGGCGGGGCCCTTTTGTCAGGATTATTCCGGAAAATATCCCGAAATCAGATATTTATGGGGTGAAGGGCGGCATGAGACCCGGCAATTTTGATTTATGAACCTTCTTCATCCCACGAAATTCACTTGATGTTTGGAAAAACAATCATGTATATAATATACACGATTGATATGTGTCAAACGAATGATGACCGGGAATTCGGCAATCAAAACAACCCTACGGGAGGATCGGATGAAGAGGATCAGCTTCAGAAATGTGAGAAACATGGCCCTTGCCACGATGGCAATCGGCCTCTTTTCCGCGTCGGCATCCGTTGCCACGGCGGCGGAAACGCGCACCCTGCGTATGGGGGATACGCTGCCGGCGGCAAGCTCGCTCGCGAAAACCATGAAAGAATGGACCGAAACGGTGGAAGCCCGCTCTGACGGCCGCCTGAAAATCCAGTATTTCCCGGGCGGACAGATCGTCGGCGCGAAGGACAGCCTCGATCTGCTGCTGAGCGGCACGGTCGATATCGCCTATACGCCCCCGCTTCGTGAAGCGAGCCGACTGGCCCTGTCCGCCGTCCCGGCCCTGCCCGGCCTGCCCGGCGGCGCGGTGCAGCTTACCGAAGCCTATCTCAACCTGTTGCAGGGCACCCTCTATGATGTTGAACTGTCGGACCTTGGCATTGTGCCGCTGATGGCCATTCTGACACCGCAATATGAAATCATGACGGTACAGAAAGAAGTTGTCGGCAAAAGCGACATGGCCGGCCTCAAGATTCGCAGCGCCGGCGGGGTTCAGGGCGAAACCGTGAAGGCCCTTGGCGCCGTTCCTGTCTCCATCTCGGCCCCGGAAACATACACCGCCCTGCAACGCAAGACGGTTGATGGCGCACTGTTCTCCTTCTACAGCGTGCCGATTTACAAGCTGGACGAAGTGATCGGCTATTCGACGACCAACGCCAATCTCGGCTCCTACCCGATTGTCTATACGATCAACAAATCCGTCTGGGATTCGCTGGAACCGGATTTGCAGAAAATCCTTCAGGAAACCGCGCGCGAAGCGTCCATCAAAACAGCGCAGTTTTCAGACGATGACGCCGCCGCCAATGTGGAAAAATACAAGGACAAGATCAAACCCGTTGAAATGACCGGGGCGGACTACACCGCATGGCAGGAGGCGACAAGCGCCGTGCGCGATGAGTGGATCAAGAAAAACAAGGCGGATGGCCTGCCGGCCGACACGCTCTATGACGAATGGTCCAAGCTGGTAAGCGGAAAATGACAAACGGATCAGAGGAGGAACAGCACCCGGGCACGGGGGCTGTTCTTTCGGTTTTGCGCGGGCTGGACAAGGGGTTCAGCTTTCTGTCCTGTCTCGCGCTTTTTGTGCTGATGCTGCTGATTTCGGTCGACGTAACAGGGCGCTATATCTTCAATTCGCCCATCGAAGGCGTCTATGAAATTGTCGAGCTCTATCTGATGCCGACAATCGTCTTTCTCGGATTCGGACTGCTGCAACGGGTTGGCGGGCATGTGCGCATTCTGCTGATTTTCGAACTTTTACCTGACAAAGCAAAAAGGTGGCTGGACGTGATTTTCATGGGGTCCGCCCTCGCGGTGTTTGGCATTGCCACCGTCTCGGCGGGCTATCTGGCGGTGGACCATCTGATGGCCGGTCGCATGGAGGGGGGGGTGATCCCCCTGCCGCTCGGCCCGTCCTGGGTCGTCGTTGTCCTGGGGCTTGGCTATTTCTGTCTTCGCCTGGCGGTCCAGCTGACGCTCTGTCTGCTCGGCAGGGAATATCTTGAGCCGCAGGAGGCACGACCGGAATGATTGCGTCCACCCTTTGCATCATCGTCGGCATCGTGCTGCTGATCCTGATTTTCGCAGGAATGCCCATCGCCTTTGCCACTGCCGTTGCGGGCGCCGTCGGCATCTGGCAGATCGCCGGGTGGGACGCCCTGTTCGGCGTGCTGAAAACGGCGCCCTATCGGACGGGTTCGGAATATCTGCTCAGCACCGTGCCCATGTTCATCCTGATGGCTGAATTTCTGTCGCATGGCCGGATCGTTCATTACCTGTTCGAGTTTGCCCAGCGCTGGATGGGCCATATGCGCGGCGGGCTGGCCCAGGCGGCGGTACTGGCAAATGTCGGATTTGCCGCCCTGTCGGGATCCAGCACGGCGGCCTCTGCGGCGATGGCGCGCATATCCGTGCCGGAAATGCAGCGTCACGGCTATGATGACCGCCTGTCCCTCGCCACCGTCGCCATCGCGGGTACGCTCTCGATCATGATCCCGCCGAGCCTGGCGCTGATCATGTATGGCATCCTGACGGAAGTCTCCATCGGCAAGCTGTTCCTGGCGGGCGTTATCCCCGGCATCATGACCGGCGTCGCCTATATGGTGACCATCGCCGTCTGGGTCCGGCTGCGCCCCGACATCGCCCCGCCCAGCGAAAGCGTGAACTGGAAAGAGCGCTGGCGCGCGGTTTTTCCCATCTGGTCCGCCCTGTTGCTGATCATCTTCGTCGCGACGGGGATTTATTCCGGGGCGATTGCCGCTACGGAGGCCGGGGCCGTCGGCGCGTTAGGGGCGCTCATCATCAGCCTCACCCATGGCGGCATGAAATGGGACGGCTTCGTTACCTCGATGAAGGCGACCGTCCGCACAACGGCGATGATTTTCGGCATTGTCATCGGCGCTACGGTCTTCGGCGTCTTCCTCGCCATGACGCAGGCCCCGCAGACGCTCGTCGCCTCGGTCGCCTCCCTGTCGATGGAACCCTGGATGATCTTCGTCATCCTGATCGCCATCTATGTGCTGTTGGGTTGCTTCATTGATCAGCTCGCGATCATTATCCTGACGCTGCCGCTGACTTTCCCGCTGATCATGGACCTCGGTTACGATCCGATCTGGTTCGGCATCATCCTGACCAAGACGATTGAAATCGGCCTGGTCACGCCGCCGATGGGGCTGAACCTGTTTGTCACCGTCGGCTCCACAAAGGGCGCGCGCATGCAGGACTGCATTGTCGGCATCGTGCCGTTCCTGATTGCGGAAGTCTTTGTGATCGCCATGCTCATTATCTTCCCACAGCTTTCGCTCTATTTACCCTCGCTGCTGCTATGATGACAGAGACGCAACACATTGATGAGTTCCGACAAGAGGTTCGTCGGTTCCTCAAGGAAAATCTGCCCCCTGAAATAACGGCAAAGGTCAAGGGCGGCTATGAGCTCAATAAAGACGAGCTACTGGCCTGGCACAAATGCCTCTATGCCAGAGGCTGGGCCGCGCCGGGCTGGCCGGAGGCATATGGCGGTCCCGGCTGGTCGGAGGCGCAGAAGTATGTTTTTGAGGAAGAATGCGCGCGGGGTCATGCGCCCCAGCTTATTCCTATGGGGCTGATTACCGTTGCGCCGCTGCTGATCGCCTATGCCTCCGAGGAACAAAAGGCGCGCTATCTGCCGCCGATCTTGAAGGGGGAGGAAGTCTGGTGCCAGGGCTTTTCCGAGCCTGAGGCCGGGTCCGACCTGGCGGCGCTGCGATGCAGGGCTGTCCGGGACGGCGATGATTATATTGTCACTGGCAGTAAAATCTGGACCACCCATGCGCAATGGGCCGACTGGTGCGAACTGCTGGTCCGCACCTGCAGTGACGGGCCGCGGCAGAAGGGCATTACCGTCCTGCTGGTCGATATGAAAAGCCCGGGTATTACGGTGCAGCCCCTGCCCTCCCTCGACGGTCTGCATGTTCTCAATCAGGTGTTTTTTGAAGATGTCCGCGTCCCCGTGACACAGCGGGTCGGGGAGGAAGGCGAAGGCTGGACGCTTCTGAAATCGACCATCGGGCATGAACGGGTCCTGAATGCCGATGTCGGGCGGTCCAAGACGCTGCTGCATCGTCTCCGCCATATCGCCGCGCGTGAAACACGTCACGGCGCGCCGCTCCTGTCGCATCTTCCTTTCGCCATGACCGTTGCCCGCTTTGCTGTCCGGGTGAAGGCGCTGGAACTCTGCGTCATGCGGGTGATCAACGATCCCGCGCTGGCGCTGCGCCCCGAATCCTCCCTGCTGAAAATCCGCGGCACCGAATTGCAGCAGGATATCAGCCGCGAGACGAGCGATGCGCTGGGCCCCTATGCCCTGCCCTATCATCGGGACGTGCTGTCGAAGGGCTGGCCGTCGGACCCCGTGGGACCGGACTATTGCGCCACCCCGACGCCCTTTTACTTCTTCTGGCGCAAGGCCTCCATCTCGGCGGGCACGAATGAGGTTCAGCGCAACATTATCGCAAAGTCGCTGTTATCGTCTGACTTCTCCGCCGATATCCAGGGCCTGTCGGAGGAGCAGAAAATGCTTCAGGAAACAAGCCGTCGCTTCCTGCGGGAGGAGTATGGCTTCACCGACCGCCGGAAAGCCATGCAATCCGGCGACGGATACCGCGAAAAGATCTGGTCAGACTTTGCCGAGATGGGCTGGCTGGCGCTGCCGTTCGCCGAAGCGGACGGCGGGCTGGGCGGAACGGCGCTCGATCTGCTGTTGCTGTCGGAGGTTTTTGGCGCCAGCCTTGTCAATGAACCCTATCTTGCCTCGGTCGTTCTGGGCGGCGGCATTATCGCCGCCACGGCAACCGAAGATCAGAAAGAACGCCTGCTGTCCCCCCTGTTTGATGGCAGCCGCAAGCTGGCCTTTGCCTATGCAGAACCGCAATCGGGATATGACGTCGGCCCCTTGAAAACATGCGCAAGCCGAACTGACGGCAAATGGTCCCTCACGGGCCATAAATCCGTCGTCCTTGGCGCCCCGCTTGCCGGGACGCTTCTGGTCACCGCGACATGCGCCGACAAACCGGGGGAAACCGCCGTCTTTGCGGTCAATTCTCAAGCAGACGGCGTCACCCTGATATCCTATCCGACCATTGACGGCCGCGCGGCCGCTGACGTTCATCTGGACGGCGCGGTGGCCGAGCTGCTGGGCCCGGACCCCGGAAAGAGTGATCAGGCCGTGGCCAAAGTGCTGCGCCAGGCAACCCTCGCCGCCATTGGCGAAGCCGTCGGCGCGATGGAGGCCGCGGTCACGCTCACGAAAGAGCATCTGAATACGCGTGTGCAATTCGGCAAGCCATTGGCCGCCCTTCAGGTGTTGCAGCATCGGCTGGTCGATATGTTTATTGCCGCCGAAGAGGCCCGCGCGCTCGGCCGCTGGGCGGCGGAGACGCTGGATCAGGGGCGCGATGAGGAAAGCGATTATGCCCTCAGCCTGGCCAAAGCCTATATCGGCGACGCCGGGCGGATGGTCGGCGAGCAGGCCATTCAACTGCATGGCGCCATCGCCATCACCGATGAATTCCATATCGGCCATTATCTCAAGCGCCTGACCGCAATCGACAAGCTGTTCGGCGATACGGATCACCATCTCATGCGGCTTGTCAAAACGGCGGGACGCGAAGAGTAGGCATCCGCAGGAACTATCGGCAGGGGCACCAGCCCTGCCGATTTTTTTATGGAAAGAGAGGGGGCCAGCCGCCCCCCGAGAGAGAGAGAGCGGAGAGCGGTTACACGGCGCCCGAGGCGATCAGCTCCTCGATCTCTTCCTCCTTCAGGGAAAGAATATCGCTGAGCACCTCTCTTGTGTGCTGCCCGGAATAGGGCGGCGCGGTATATTCATCGAGAGGGGTCTCTGAAAATCTGAGCGGGTTGCGGATAATTTTCAGGGAGCCGGACAGCGGATGATCCACCTCCAGCACCGTGCCCCTGTGCCGGACCTGCTCATCCTCCAGCGCCTCGCGGACATTGTTCACCTTCGAATTCATGACCCCCGCCCGGTTCAGGATATCAATCCAGTGCGCCGCCGGTTTTTCCAGAAAAATCTTTTCCAGCATCGGGATGAATTTATCCCGGTGGGTAAAACGCAAGGGCCGCGTTTTCAACAGCGGATTTTGCAGCAGTTCTTCCACATCCAGCGCGCCGCAGAGGCGCCGGAACTGATCGTCGCTGCCCGCCTGCACGCTCATATAGCCATCCGCGCATTCAAACGTCTGCGCCGGGGCCGAGCCATAGGACACATTCCCCGTCCGCTCCGGCAGGCTGTCGGTGGCCAGATGCACCATGGTCATGGGAGAGACCAGGGCGATGGACGCCTCCATCAGGGACAGATCAATAAACTGCCCGCCGCCGCCATGCGTATCGCGGTGACGCAGCGCCGCCAGAATGCCAACAACGGCATACATGCCCGCGCTGAAATCATTGACGATGGTG
Organism: uncultured Alphaproteobacteria bacterium; assembly: GCA_963971675.1. Lineage (GTDB taxonomy): Bacteria > Pseudomonadota > Alphaproteobacteria > Sneathiellales > Sneathiellaceae > Sneathiella. The sequence continues at coordinate 214,046 of CAXASQ010000005.1, forward strand.
CCGACACGCTGCGGCATGCCGTCCGGCTCGCCCGTCACGCTCATGATGCCGCTGAACGCCTGCATCAGCCCGTCAAGCGCGGGAGAGGTCGCCCGCGGCCCCGTCTGCCCGAACCCGCTCAGCGACAGATAGATCAGGTTCGGGCAGAGCGCCGATACAGAGTCGTAATCAAGCCCGAAACGGGCCAGATCGCCAACCTTGTAGTTTTCGACCAGAACATCGGAGCCCTTGGCGAGATCGAGAATGATATCCCGGCCTTTGGGATTGGAGAAATCGATCGTGATGGACTTCTTGTTCCGGTTCGCGGCAAGATATTGCGGGGATTCATTGGTATCCTTTCCCTCCCTGTCCCGCAAAAAGGGAGGGCCATAGGCCCGCATCTCGTCACCGACGCCGCCCGGCCGTTCAACCTTGATCACCTCGGCCCCGAGGTCGCCCAGCATCTGCGTCGCCCAGGGCCCGGCGAAAACGCGGGATAAATCCAGAATTCTTATTCCCTCAAGAGGCCGCATAGATACTCATCTCCAGCTTTTAGTGTTTTTATTTGTCTGCCGTGGTTGATCTAGAGACCCGTGGTCTTGAAGGCTGCCTTTCCGGCGTCCGTATCCATCAGGTCATTGGTCATTTTCTGTTCAAACCGGTAGCCATCGGCCACGCTCATATTCTCAATGGTGTTGAGAGATGTTTTCGCCTTGCAGAGCGCAACGCCCGAATTCGCGACAATCGTCCTGGCCAGCTCCATACTCTCCGCCGCGAGCTTGTCATCAGGGCAATAATGCCGGATGACGCCGATTTGATGCAGATATGCCGCCGGAACGGTCGCACCGGTAAAGGCAACCTCCCGCAGCAGTGAGTGCGGTAAAATCCGCATCGCATGCCGCGCCCCGCCCAGCAGGCCGATCGTCACTTCCGGAAGCCCGAAGAAGGCGCTTTCCGCCGCGACGATGATGTCGCAGCAGGCAACGATTGCAAGACCGCTGCCCAGCGCCGCCCCATGCACGGCGGCGATGACCGGCTTCGGGCAATCGGCAATTGCATTGAACATTGCCCGCGCCACACGATTATGCCCGGCCCGCGCGCCAAGCTCCCCGGAAACGGAGGTGCCTCTTTGTTTGACATCGGCCCCGGCGCAAAAACATCGCATATCCGATTTCAGAAGAATGCATTTCGCGTCAGGATTGTCGCCCAGCATTTCGAATGTTGTCGTCACCTGCTCCATGAATTGCCGGTTCATGGCATTGACAGGGGCGCGTGACAGGGTCACCACGGCAACCGTGTCGATATAGTCAACATTAATCATCAGACAACAAACTCCACTTAACCAAGGGCCAAAACCGCCCTTGACTGCGGTTTTCGTTAATCGGGCCACATATAATTCCCCGGCGTCCCTCGTTCGAAGTCACGGCGAAGAAGAAAGACAACGGGTTAGCACACGACGGATTATCGCTTTTCATTCTTGAGGGGCAGGCGCTTTATATTGCGCTACCTATCTTTAATCATGTATATAAGTTATATCTTTTGGCGGGAAGGATCAAGCCTATTATGCGGCGTTGCACCCGACCCTGAAAAGTCCGGCCGCTGCGCCCTGCACCTGGCGATCAGAGGCATTCACCTGTCCGGCGATCCCCGCCGCCACGCGGATATCCGGATGCGGGCCCACGCCGGCCGCAATAGATGGAAGAACAGCTTTAAGATGTCACGATCAAACAGAAAACTGGTAATGCGTGAAAGTAGTTGCTAAACATTTCCGGGAGCTCAGACAACCCAGTCGACGGCAAGAGTTCTGCGGATTCCAGGAAGGAAGAATGAGTTGGGCGAGAAAATGCTAAACAAGACAATATCTCGGAAAGTTAGAATTCCAAAAATTGCAGAAATTGTTGCGGCGACGATCCGGCGCCAGATTATCACCGGCGAATTCCCCCCCGGCCATAATCTCCCAACCGAAGCACAGCTGATCGAACAGTTCGAGGTGTCCCGGCCGACGATCCGCGAAGCACTTCGCATTCTTGAATTTGAGGAGCTGATCAGCGTCTCCCGCGGGTCCCACGGCGGCGCGAGCATTAACGACAGATCCCTGTCCTTCGCCACCCGCGCCATGGGGCTCTCCCTTCAGGGATACAAGGTCACCCTTGGCGATATCTATGATGCCCGTAAAATGATCGAGCCCATGGCCGCAAGCCTTGCCGCCCAGCGGCGACCGGCCGAGGCATCCGCCGTTCTCTACAAACATATCGAGGAAGGGCGCGTTGCGCTGGCGGTGGCGGACCATATCCCCGATCACAACGCCGAATTTCACACCATCCTGGTGGAAGAATGCGGCAATCAGACGCTCGCCATTGTCGCCTATACCCTCGCCGGGATCGTCGCGCGGCACCACAGGATGGCGTATGGAAAGTCAATTGCGGATGTTCCCAGCAAGCAACGTCAGCAGAAAAACCTGCTATCGCAGGAAAAGCTGGCGGATCTGATTGCGCAGGGCGATGCGGAGGGCGCCGAGAAGCATTGGCGGCACCATATGGACAAGGCGGGCGAGCGGTTCTTCAACCGCTTTTCAAGCAAGCTGGTCGTCGATATCATGGAAGACCAGTAAGCCCGCGCGCCCTGTTCGCCGAGGAATTTCGACCCCATCGACCCGCCCCGGAATCCGGGCCGTTGTCAACGGGGCATCTGGTCAGGCGTTAGTCGTCGGCCTTGTCCTGGATTGCCTCGCCGGCCTTTTCAATATCCTTGCCGGCCCCCTCCATCGTTTCGCACGCGGCAAGCGACAGCGCGGAAACGGCAAAAATCGCCACCACAAGAAATCGGAATTGTTTTTGAATTAAAAGCATTTATCTCTCCTTCATTGAGTAAGGGGCGCCCATCCCGGACGTAGGCGTCCAGGCCGGAAGCTGCCTATTTCTGTAGGTATTTAGCAGCCGCAAATCCGGCTATTCCCGCCAGCAGCAACGTCGTTTTCGGGTTGCTTTCCATTGACTTGCCAAATTCTTCAGCCGCCACCGACGCCGCCGTCATGATTTGCGAAAGATCATCCGACTGGGGCGGCGCTTGCGGTTTTCGCCGCAACGCGACATAGGTGATCAAGGCAATCACGAGGCCGATCAGCAGGGCGGCGCCTGCGGTCGCCAAGGCCGCCAGCGGCGGCGTCATATAGACGCCCATCCAGCTATAAAATGCCAGCGCCAGAAACAGGATCGTGATGAATGACAGCACGGCGATCAACGCCATGGCCGACACTCCGATCATCCCCCGTTGCAGAATATCCGACTTTCGCGGCAGCAGGCTGTTCGTGATGACCTGCTGCACAATCTGCGTGAAAGAATCCACGGATTAACCCCTGTTTCGCAGCAGCATACTCGCAAGGAACCCGACGGCAAAGGCAATCGCAATGCTCTGTCCCGGCTTCTGCCGCACATGATCCTCAATGTGATGGAGGCCCTCATGGCCACGGCCTTTCAACTCGTCCAGCTTTTCTCTGGCTTTCGCGCCAAGCCTGTCCGCCTCCTCAAACCCGTCCTTTTTGAGGGCGGCCGTCAGCTCGGACACATGCTTCTTAAGCGAGGCCAGATCTTCCTTCAATTCATTGATCTCAGGATAGGATTCGGTTGATTTGCTCATTAAAATAAACTCCATGTTGATCTTGCGTACCCCCCACTAACGAACGGAACAAACAAAAGTTCCAAAATAATCACGCAATGAAAAAAATATCCGGTTGGCACGTCATTTAAAGACCCCGCCTTCTTCCCGCTGTCCAAAGAAAACTGCAGGGTTTCGCCCCGAAAGGACGACGGCGAGCACGCCTCTTCCCCGGTGTGCCTTAAGAACGCCATGATGCGCGCCTATATTTGATAAAGTAAAAAAAGATTAGCCAAATAATCATTCACGCCTATTTCATGGCATATGGCTTTTCCCGGTTATATCTTCTTTCCGCCGCCCCGGTTGCGAAAGCATGATTATACCGCCGGATCACGGAACCCCGCCAGGGTCCATCGGCAACTCACGCCAGCCGAAGCCAGCAGAAACGGCATAACCTACCGGGCGTTCGTCCGGCCACAGCCGCAGAATTCAAGCCAGCCCGTCACCGGCACGCCAGGATGGTTCACATTGCAGGTTCCGCGCATTAACAGCAATAAGGAAGACAGCAAATGTTCAACAATCAAGAACTGACAACAGAAATGCCCGGCTTGAGAAATTTTGCGCGACGTCTGACACGGAATCCGCATGAGGCGGATGATTTGCTTCAATACACTCTTTTAAGGGCCATTGAAAAAAAGCACCTGTTCCAGGAAAGCACCGACCTTTTCAAATGGACATCGAAGATCATGTATAATCATTTCGCGTCCGACTATCGGCGCAAGATCAAATATGAGACCCGATTTGATCCCGAATGCTGCCTTGAACATCAATCGATCAATGCGTCCCAGGAACGGCAGATCGAATTGAATGCCGTCAATGAGGCGATGCGCAAGCTCTCCCCCACCCATCAGGAAGTCCTGATCATGATCTGTATCCAGGGGATGAGCTATCAGGAAGTGGCCGACTGCCTGGGCATTGCCGTTGGCACTGTCCGCTCCCGCCTCTCCCGCGCCCGCGAACATTTACAGGAACTGGTCGGGCCGGTTGCCTAAGATCGGGCGCGGCGGCCTTTGATGTCATCCGGCATGAGGGGAGGGGGCAAGGCCCCGCCCCCGTATCATGCGACGCCTGTGTCATGCGACGCGGCTTTGCGCCTCGACATATTTTTTGAAATTGTCCAGGATTGCCTGCCAGCCGCTCCGCTGCATGTCGATCGAATTTTGATCCTCGGCATCGAAGACGGTCGTCACCCGGGTGCCGCCGCCGACGGGCTCGAACGTTGTGCGCGCCTTGCGACCATCGAGCATGGCGAGAGTAATCGCCCTGTCCTGATCCACTTCCTCATAGACCGCTTCGAAGTCAAAACCGAAACTGCCGTCTTTGGCCTCCATCCGCGCCTTGTAAAGGCCGCCCGCTTTCAGATCAACCTCGGCGCTGGGGCAACACCAATTGTCAGAGGCAAAGTTCCACTGCGTGATATCAGCGGCTGTTGTATAGGCTTTCCACGTCTCGCGGGCAGGCGCGGCAATTGTAACGTCAATTGTTATTTGCGGGCTGGGCATGTCAGTCTCCCTCATTTCCCATAGAAGTCAGCAGATGGGTGAGCTATTGGGTGATGTCCGGCTCGACCAGCTTCGCGAGTTTACGGAGCGATTCCTGCCAGCCGAGATAACAGGCCTCCTCCGGGATCAGATCGGGTATTCCTTCCTGAACCACCGTCATATCCGTACCGACCGACACCGCCTTCAGTGTCACGGTCACCGTCATCTCGCCCGGCAGGTTCGGATCATCGAAGCGGTCCGTATAGACGAGCGTCTCGCCGGGGACGAGTTTCAGATAGGTGCCGCCGAAGGAATGGCTGTCCCCCGTCGTAAAATTGCGAAAAGACATACGGTGCTTACCGCCTTCCCTCGCGTCAAGCTCCTGCACCGTGCAGATGAAGCCGAAGGGCGGCAGCCAGCTCGCCACGGCGTCGGGTTCCAGGAAGGCGCGATAGACCTTCTCCGGCTTGGCGGCCAAGACGCGGTGCAGGGTGACTTTCTTGGGCATGTTATTTCTCCTTCTTTTACGCTTTCGAACGAACTTCGACCAGCGGGGCGAAGCCGCCAAAGATCAGCCGCATGCCATCAAAGGGCATCGGATTGGTTTCGGGGTTCATACGCGGATCCGCCTTTTCCGGATTTTCCATCCAGTCCATCATCGTCTTCATCCCCGCATCGCGGGTTGCCTTATCGGGCCATTCGATCCAGGAGAAGACGACCGTTTCATCGTCCTTGGCCTGCACGGCCTTGCGAAAATCCGTGACCTTGCCATCCGGGACATCATCGCCCCAGCATTCCATGATGCGCGTTGCGCCCAGGTCAATAAAAACGCTGTCGCCCTTTTCGGCATGGGCGATGAACTTCTGCTTGTTCGCCGTCGGTACCGCGATAACAAATCCGTCAATGTAGCTCATCTCATTCCTCCTTCAGTTTTCCCGGACCGCCGCATCGAGCGCGGCAATATCAATCTTCTGCATCGTCATCATCGTCTCGAAGGCGCGCTTGGCCTCCTCCCGATCGGCGCTGGTCGTCAGTTCAAGAAGCCGTCGCGGCGTGATCTGCCAGGAATAGCCCCAGCGGTCCTTGCACCAGCCGCAGTCACTCGGCCTGCCGCCGCTCGTGATGATGGCCTCCCAATAACGATCCGTCTCTTCCTGATTTTCGGTGATAATCATGAAGCTGACCGACTCGTTTGGCGTGAAAACCGGGCCGCCATTCAGCCCGATAAACGGCCGCCCCAGCACGGTGAATTCGACGGTCAGTTCAACCCCTGCCTGGCCGCCCGGAAAATCGCCAGGTGCCGCATTCACCCGGCCCAGCTGGCTATCGGGAAAGGTCGCCGCATAAAATTCAGCCGCCTTGCGGGCTTCGCCATGGTCAAACCACAGGCATGTCGCAAGTTCCGTCATGTGATTTCTCCCTTAGCCTGGCGCCTTGGCGCCTGTGAAATTCAGCATCCAGGGCGTGCCATAGCGGTCCGTGAACATCGCAAACCGCTCCGCCCAGAAGGTCTCCTCCGGCGCCATCTCGATCGATTGCGCCTCCTTGGCAAGGGCGGCATGGATGCGGTCAAACTCAGCGCGCGATGTCGGCGCGATGGAGATGCGGAAACCCTGCGGCTTGTCATACATATCTTCGCTATTGTCGGAGGCCATCACGGTGGCGCTGCCAAGCGTTATGGCCATATTCATGACCATATCGTCGCCGCCGGGCATGCGGCTTTCCGGATCGGGGACGTCGCCGTTACGGAAAACACCGCCGATCTCGCCGCCCAGAACCTCGGCATAATGCGTCATCGCCTCAAGACAATTGCCTTTAAAAAACAGATAGATCGTCGGTTCCATTTGTGATGTCTCCCTTGGTATTGAAATTTGTTTGTGAAAAATTGCGGCCGTTCGTCCTTGCTGTCTAGGGATGCAGATCCACGGCGGCCCGCAGGCTTCCGTCCATATGAAACGGTACGGAGGAATGATCATGCACAATGCGCCAGCGCCCGTTTGAGCGGGCAAAGATCATCGTCGTGCGAAACCAGAGATCGACCGCCTCCCCATCCCGTTTCTGCCCGGTCATCCGGTTCAGAGCGGTGGTATAAGCAACGCCATTCGCGACATGGAGGTCGATATCCGTCGCATCGATGGTGATCGGCCCGCGCCAGGTCGCGAGCCATGCGGCGACGTTATCGCGGTCAATGCCGCGCCGGCGGAGAGGCGGCGCCATGTCATAGATGACCGCCTCCTCCGCATAGCAGGCAGCGATGGCATCCGCGTCCTTTTCCGTGTGAGCCTGGCCGAGACGCGCGCAGAGCGCCAGGATGTCGTCCCGATCCGCCGTCATTTCCGGTGCGCTGGTCATGGGTTTTTCCTTCCGAGAAACGGGTCAATGCGTGGCTTGCGGAGCATCGGGCCGCGCAAACAGGAGAGTGATATAGCGATGCAGGTGATCAACGCTGTCGGCGGCAACGGCGGCCCCACCCTTCGCCTTGGCGAGAATAAAGGCGCCCTGCAGCACCGCCTGGGTATGCAGCGCGAGGCTTTTCGCCGTCCAGTCCGCCGCAACACCATAAAGCGCCATCGCCGCCGCGATATCATCCTCCAATGTTGCAGCATGCCGCGAAATGCTCGCCTCGCAGGCGTCGCGGATCGCCGGATCAGTCGCGAATGTCTCCTGCACCATCGTCCCGACAAGGCAGGTGAATTCCTCCACGGTGCCCTGCAGCAACTCCTTGCGGAACTCCACATAGGCGAGCACGCGGTCGAGCGGGTCGGCATGATCGTGATAGGGCGCGGCGGCGAACAGCTCGCTGGTCATAGCGGACCAGTAATCCGCCGCCGCCAGTGCCAGATCTTCCTTGCTTTTGAAGTGATGAAAGAAACTGCCCTTGGTTACTCCCGCCGCCGCGCAGATATCCTCAATCCGTGTCGCCGAATACCCCTTGGCGCGGATTACCTGCAGCGCCGCCTCCAGCAGCTTCGTCTTGGATGGATGAGAAATATCGGTCATTGGCTCCATACCCACTAGTTGGTTTTATATATACCGACTGGTCGGTATGCTGTCAAGCAGGTAAATAACACGGCATCGCACTGTCGTATTGACGTCGGGGAATTGATGACAGGAAGAAGAAACGGACGAGGCACAAAGAGTGAGTGCGCGAAGACTTTCCATACCGGCTTCCAGACAGGATAATCACGGGCGTTCAGCATATATTACAGGTGTCACGCCCAATCCGGAGGGCGACAGGGCAGATGGCGCCTTTCCCGCACAGGCCGCTCATCCATTGACCCGAATTATTTCCAGCGATAGCAAAGGGCCAGAAACAATTCCGGCAACGCAATGTTGTTGCAAAAGGTTGCAATATCACGCGTTCTGTATGAAAGTCTTTGAAAACTCTGGGGAGGGTATATGCAATGCGGCTGGTCGCATTCCTTGTTGATATCATCAGCCTGATCAACCTTTGGATTGGACGGGTGTTTTCCTGGCTGTCGCTGGCAATCGTCGCGGTCTGCTTTACTGTCGTGGTGCAACGCTACGTCTTTGCCATCAGCTATGTGTGGATGCAGGATCTCTATATCTGGCTGAATGGCGCGATGTTTACGGCGGTTGCCGGCTTCGCCCTGCTGCGGGACGATCATGTGCGTGTCGATATCTATTATCGCCCGGCCAGCGACCGGCGCAAGGCGCTGATCGACCTGATCGGGGTTCTTGCATTTCTGTTGCCCTTTACAGCGGTGGTTTTCATCTATTCGCTGCCATTCGTCCAGCGCGCATGGTCCTATTACGAGGCATCGGCGAATGTCGGGGGCATGCCGGGGCTTTTCATTCTCAAGACCTTCATCATCGGCTTTGTCGCCATTCTGGCGCTGCAGGGGGTGGCAATGGCCCTGCGGTCGGTGCTGGTCCTTGGCGGGCGCTCTGACCTGGTGCCGCCGCGAATGCAATATCCGCCACAAACCGGGGCGGCTGTCGGGGTGGAAAGCTGATGGATGCAGTTTTAATCGGGGAAGTGCTTTCCGGCCTGATGTTCTTTGGCATCATCGCTTTCTTGCTAATGGGCTTTCCGGTCGCGTTCACACTGGCCGGGGTCTCACTGATGTTCGGGCTGGTTGGGTTGAGCTTTGGTGTTTTTGATCTTTCGAATTTCGGCGCCCTGCCAAACCGCTATATCGGTTTCATGACCAACGAGGTGCTGGTGGCGGTGCCGCTGTTCATCTTCATGGGAGTGATGCTGGAGCGATCCAACATTGCCGAACAGCTGCTGATGACCATGGGCAAGCTGTTTGGCAGCCTGCGCAGCGGCCTGGGCATTTCCGTCATCATCGTGGGGGCGCTGCTCGCCGCCTCGACCGGGGTTGTCGGCGCGACCGTCGTCACCATGGGGCTGATCTCGCTCCCGGCCATGTTGCGGGCGGGATACAACCCGAAACTCGCGACCGGCGTCATCTGCGCGAGCGGCACGCTGGGACAGATCGTCCCGCCGTCAACAGTGCTGATCTTCATGGGCGACATGCTGTCGGGCATCAATGCCCAGGTGCAGATGACAAAGGGCAATTTCGCGCCGACCCCGGTATCGGTCGGCGATCTTTTCGCCGGGGCGCTTTTGCCGGGGCTCCTGCTGGTCGGGCTCTATCTCGCCTTTATGGTTTTCAAGGCGGTTACCGATCCCGAGTCATGCCCGGCGGTACCGGCCCCGCCCGAAGAAAAAGGTACCCTCCTGCGGGAGGTCTTTGTTGCGCTGGTGCCGCCCCTATTGTTGATCCTGGTGGTTCTGGGCTCCATTCTTGGGGGCATTGCCACCCCGACCGAGGCGGCGTCCGTAGGCGCTGTCGGCGCAATGGTTCTTGCAGCCCTCAGGTGGCGGCTGTCGCTGAAGGTGCTGTATGAGACCGCCGTCGCCACCGCCACCATCACCAGCATGGTGTTCATCATCCTGCTCGGCGCGTCCGTGTTCTCGGTCGTGTTCCGCCTGATGGGCGGTGATAATCTCGTGCATGAATTCCTCAGCAACCTGCCGGGCGGTCCGTTGGCGGCGGTGGCGGTCGTGATGACGATCATGTTTGTCCTTGGTTTCATCCTTGACACCTTCGAGATCATCTTCATTGTCATCCCGATCACCGCGCCGATCCTTCTGGCGCTGGATATTGATCCGATCTGGCTGGGCGTGATTGTCGGCGTGAACCTGCAAACATCCTTCCTGACGCCGCCGTTCGGTTTTGCCCTGTTCTATCTGCGCGGCGTGGCACCGCCGGAATTGCCGACCTCGGCAATCTACAAAGGGATTTTGCCCTTTGTGGCGCTGCAAATCCTGGCGATCGCCACCCTCTTTATCTTTCCCGAAATCGTCACCTGGCTGCCGCAGGTGGTCGCGGGATAGCGCGAACCGGAGAGGAATTAACGGCGCGTTCCAACAAGAAAGGCCCGGTCAGTGACCGGGCCTTTTCCGCATTTTCACCAAGCCGGAGCTTAGATGTTAAAATACTTCTCACGCGCCTGAACGAAGGCGCCATCGGTGCCTTCGGACCGGGTCCGCAGGATGTTCAATGACTCAATAAAGCTGTCGGTGGTCTTCTTGACCAGCGGATCACTGGAATCACGCAGTCCGTTTATCACTTCCTTGGCGGCCTCCGCCCCGGCCTTGAGAATATCTTCGGGGAATTGATGCACCTTGACGCCATGGTCATTGACCAGCGTTTTCAGGGCACGCGGGTCATTGGCGTAGAAGTCCGAGGCGACCTGATCATATTCGGCCTGGGCCACATCCTTGATCAGCGCCTGAAGATCAGCAGGCAGATCAAGATACTTCTTCTTGTCAACCACCAGTTCGGTCGCAAGGCCCGGCTCGACAAAGCTGGGGAAGTAATAGTTCTTGGCTACCTGATAGAAGCCAAGCGCCAGATCATTGTAAGGCCCGACAAATTCCGCGGCATCCAGCGTGCCCGATTGCAGCGCCTGAAAAATCTCCCCGGCCGCCATATTGGTGACGGTGACGCCCAGCTTCTCCCAGACCCGGCCGCCGAGGCCCGGCGTGCGGAAGCGCAGGCCCTTGACAGAATCGACACCGGTCAGCTCGTTCTTGAACCAGCCCCCCGCCTGAGTGCCGGTATCGCCGGACAGAAAGCCCTGAACGCCGAACTGGTCATAGATTTCATCCCAGATTTCCTGGCCGCCCATATAGCGGACCCAGGCGGTCAATTCGCGCGAGGTCATGCCAAAGGGAACGCCGGTAAAGAACGACAGCGCCGGTGACTTGTTCTGCCAGTAATAGGCCGCGCCATGGCTCATCTCGGCGGTACCGTCAATCACCGCATCAAGCGACTGCAACGGCGGAACAAGCTCGCCCGCAGAATAGACCTGTATGGTCAACCGTCCGCCTGACGCGGCGGTAATACGGTCGGCAAGACGCTGTGCCCCAACTCCCAGGCCCGGGAAATTCTTGGGCCAGGTGGTCACCATGCGCCAGGTGATATTACCCTGGGCGATCGCCGGTGTCGCAAAGCTGGCTGTGGCGGCACCAACGCCGAGAACCCCGGCCTTGGTAATGAATGAGCGTCGATCCATTATTGTCTCCCTTTTCTAGTTATATGATTTTGCTTGCTCAACCTGATCACAAGGTCGAGCTTCGCCATCTGATAAAACTCTACAAATATCTTTGGAAATTACCAGCCCAAAAGCTATGCGAGGCGAATGATTTCAGAAGAGTGTCGAACGACATGAGGTCAAGCATGCCCGCATCATATTATCCCTCGGCTCCGCCGTCAGCAGGGGGGCGCGGATGCGCAATATTCTCCCTCTTCTTCGCCCGGCTTGAACAAGATGTATGGGAAACAGACCTAAAACAAAAACCGCCATCCAACTTACAGCCGGACTGCGCCTTACTTACCGTCCGGCTCATGGACATGCGCATCTCCCAGCTGCAGCAGAGGCGAGGCATCAATGTCCGAGGCATCCAGCATTGCCGCGACCCGTTGAAGAGAGGCGATCAGCATTGTTTTCTCCCAGACTGCCAGGGGTTCGAATTTTTCAGCAAATCGCTGATGCAGGGCTTCCGGCGCCTGGGCCAGCGCCTCCCTGCCGACATTCGTCAGGCTGACGAAGACTTTACGTTTATCACTCGTCCCTTTTGTGCGGCGAACATACCCCATCCTTTCGAGGCGGCTCACGATCATCGTCACGGTCGCCTGGGCCATATGCACCTGCGCCGTGATTTCACCAACCGTCAATTCGGGCGACTCATCAAGAGCCTGCAAAACAATCAATTGCGATGTCTTCAGACCCGTCGCAATCCGCAAGGCTTTTCCATGCAGTTCCGTCGCCCGCAAAATCTTGCGAATGGCGACAAGCGCCTCGTTGAGTTGATCCATATCCGATATCCCGTGCTTGCCTTTGGCACTATCCGCAAAAGATACATAGCTCAAAACTGCTGAATCATCCTTCATTAATGCGTCAAATAGAGAAATTTAAATCAAATATCAATGTATTTTTATTAGCCTATGGTTGTAAAATCGGACAAAAACGTAGCTTTCACACCATAAGATAAAAATAAACTATTAATTTTTGGCGACTTGGTTGACATGCGCCGCCAATCTCGCTACTTCATACGCAAGAATATTATATCGATAATTGATATATTGATAAGAGGGAATGCAGTACAATGAGTGCAACGAAAGACAGTGATCTGAAAGTTACCCTGCGTCGTCCTGCTCCGGAAGACGGAACGGCGATCAATGAGCTTATCGAGCGGTGCAAGCCTCTTGACGAGAATTCGGTCTATTGTAACCTGCTGCAGTGCTCCCATTTCAGCGAAACCTGCTCCCTCGCGGAGATCGATGGCGACGTGGCGGGATTCGTATCCGGCTACATGATTCCGGAAGACGAGGAAAGTCTGTTCATCTGGCAGGTTGCCGTCTCGCCCGATGCCAGGGGTCTCTCTCTTGGCAAGCGGATGATCTTTGACATCCTGCACCGTTCCTCCGCAAAAAAAGTTAAATATATCAAGACGACAATTACGCCGGATAACAAGGCGTCCCACGGCGTCTTCAACTCCATAGCCCGGGAAATGGGCGCCCAGGTAGAGCGGGATGTCCTGTTCGACGAAGAAGAGCATTTCGATGGCCAGCAGGACACGGAAATGCTGTGGAATATCGGCCCCTTCAAGCGGGCGGATATCATGTCAGCCCTCAGCAGCGCGGCATAAGGCCAGCGCCCCCTCAAGCATTCAGCCCCGGAAGCGGACATTATCCGAAAAGCGGACCCCGCTGTCATGGCTTATGAAAAGGCTGTTTTTTAACCCAACAACAAAGTGAGGTTGTTATCTCTATTTTTGAAAGACGTGAATCACAGGTTCAGAGCTATGCACGGTCCTTCCCTGTCGTGTTTGACAAGGCGCAGGGCGCTACCCTCACGGACGAGGACGGAAAAGAGTATATCGACTTCCTCGCCGGGGCGGGCAGCCTGAACTATGGCCATAATGATCCGGACATGCGGGATGCCCTGGTTGCATATCTCGGCTCTGGCGGTATCACCCATGGCCTTGATATGCACACCCGGGCGAAGGCCGCCTTCCTGAACGCCTTCGAGACGCATATCCTTGAATCCCGCAACATGGATTATGTGTTGCAATTTACCGGTCCGACCGGCGCAAATGCCGTTGAGGCGGCACTGAAGCTGGCTCGTAAAAAAACCGGGCGCAGCAATATCATCAGCTTTACCAACGGCTTCCACGGGGTGACACTCGGCGCCCTCGCGACCACGGGCAATGAACACCATCGCGGCGCCGCGGGCGTGGATATGCCGGGCAGCAGCACCATGCCCTATGACGGCTATCTCGGCCAGGATATGGACAGCACCGACTATCTCGATCGCGTGCTGGGCGATCCGTCCAGCGGTGTCGATCTTCCGGCGGCTGTCATTGTCGAATGTGTGCAGGGCGAAGGCGGACTGACCGCGGCCCGCATGGAATGGCTGCAAAATCTGGAAAAAACATGCCGCAAGCATGATGTCCTGCTGATCGTCGATGATATTCAGGCTGGCTGCGGACGGACAGGCACCTTCTTCAGCTTCGAACCGGCCGGCATCAAACCGGATGTGGTCACCCTGTCGAAATCGCTTTCCGGCTTTGGCCTGCCCTTTGCCGTCACCCTTATCAACCGCGCGCTTGATATCTGGGAGCCCGGCGAACATAACGGCACGTTTCGCGGCAATAATCATGCGTTCGTGACCGCCACGGTCGCCATTGAAAAATTCTGGAAAGATGACCGCTTTGCAGAGGACGTCAAGGATAAGGGCGACAAACTGCGTAAAGGCTTTGAGGCAATCCAGAAAAGTTATGCCGAACAGGTTGTCGAGTTGCGCGGCCGCGGCATGATGCGCGGGATTGTCGTTGAATCCGGCGATCTTGCGGGGCGTATTGTCGAAGAATCCTTCAAGCGTGGCCTTGTCATCGAGACGTCCGGCGCGCATGGCGAAGTTGTCAAATGCCTTGCCTCCCTCACCATTACGGATGAGGAGTTGTCCCGCGGGCTGGACATCCTCAAACAAGCGTTTGCCGCCGCAATTAACGCAGGAAATTCGGATCTGATCGCCGCCGAATAGACGGCCGCACGATAACAGACAGACATTCAGGAGACTAATATGATCGTTCGCACGCTTAAAGAGTGTGAAAACTCGAGCCGCACCGTAAAAACAGATACTTGGCAAAGCGTCCGCCTTTCCCTGGCAGACGACGGCATGGGGTTTTCCTTCCATATCACGACGATCTACGCCGGAACGGAAACGCCGATCTGGTACAAAAACCATTTCGAGACGGTTTACTGCATCTCCGGTAATGGCGAAGTGGAAACCGTCAGCGACGGCAAGGTCTACAAGATAGAGCCCGGCACCGTCTATATTCTGAACAAGAATGACCAGCATCTCCTGCGCGGCGGGACGGAGGACATGCAGCTCGCCTGCGCCTTTAATCCTCCCCTCAACGGCCGCGAGGTCCATGATGCGGACGGTGCCTATAAATTGAACGATGAAGCACTACAAAACGCGTGACAACGCGGAAATGGAACCAATGACCAGTAACAGTAAAACAAGCCAAACCCGGACAACAGAGAAGGTTGCACAAGGTGGCGGCACGCATACCGTCCATAAAATTGGCGGAACATCGATGTCAAATATCGAGGTGGTGTTCGATAATATCCTGATCGGCGACAGAAAAGGGGATGCGCTTTATAACCGGATTTTCGTTGTCTCCGCCTATGGCGGTATCACGGATATGCTGCTGGAAAACAAAAAGACGGGCGAACCGGGCGTTTTTGCGCTTTATGCCGGGTCGGAAAATGACTGGGCATGGGGCGATGCCCTGTCACGGGTGCAAAGCCACATGCTGGAACTCAACGCCGATGCCTTTGATGACGAGGCGGATCGCAAACTCGCCGACCGCTTCGTGCAAGAGCGGGTTGAGGGCGTACGGAGCTGCCTGATCGATCTGCAGCGGATCTGCGGATATGGGCATTTCAAGCTTAAAGAACATCTGATGACGGTGCGGGAAATGATCAGCGGCATCGGCGAGGCCCACAGCGCCCATAACACAATGTTGCTGCTGCGCCGCCGCGGCGTAAATGCCGAGTTTGTTGATCTTTCTGGCTGGCGCGAAAGCGAAAGCATGAGCCTTGAAGATCGCATCCACGATGCCTTTGCCGATATTAATGTCGAGACCGTGATGCCCATCGTCACCGGTTACACCCAGGCCGCAGACGGCCTGATGGGATTGTACGGACGCGGATATTCAGAAGTGACATTTTCCGCAATCGCGTGCGCTACCGGGGCGAAAGAGGCCGTGATACACAAGGAATTCCATCTCTCCAGCGCGGATCCCCGGATTGTCGGCGCCGACAAGGTGCAACCCATCGGCCAGACGAACTATGATGTCGCCGACCAGCTGTCCAACATGGGCATGGAAGCAATCCATCCGCGCGCCGCAAAAGGCCTGCGCCAGCAGGGCATCCCGCTCCGGATCGTGAATACGTTCGAGCCGAACCATCCCGGCACCGTTATTGACGAGAGCTGGACACCGGACGAGGCCCGCATCGAAATTATTACCGGTCTTGAAAACGCCTTTGAAGTCGAGGTGTTTGATCAGGATATGGTCGGCATCCCCGGCTCTGGAGAAATCGCCCTGACCGCGTTCCGGCGCTTCAAGGTACCCCTTGTGAGCTGGAGCATGAACGCCAATACGATGACCTTTTATGTTTCTGCGCCGATGAAGCAGCTCCGCCGCGTGATAGAGAATATCCAGAAGCATCAGCCCGGTGCGGAAATTCAAACCCGGAAAGTCGATATTGTCTCGGCAATCGGCGCCAACCTGCGGGCAAAGAACATCCTTGGCGATGCCATTTCAGCAATTGAAAGTTCCAATCTCGAACTGCTTGCCACGCATGTTTCCGGGCGCGGTGTCGATATCCAGCTTGCCTTTGCGGACGGCAGCTATGCGGAGGCCGTCGAACTCCTGCACAAGGCGCTTATTGAGGATACGGGCTATGACCTGCCCGACGTCAAAAGATCCGCCGCCTGAACAAGCGCGTGGGCTGGCGGCGCTGTGAGGCTAATGCCGGGGCGCAGTTTTCTTTTGAAAGTGCCAGCCCAAAGCCTGAACAGGATACTTACAGATATGAAGCACGCACAATTGGAGATTTTTGTAAGTCTTCTGATGTCCCCGCAAAAGTGATCCTGCCGATATCCAGCACATAGCCAGTTTCGGCCGCATCGAGAGCCATTGCAGCATTCTGCTCAACCAGCAGGACAGTCGTCCCGCTTTTCGTAATGCGGTCAATAATGCGGAAAATCTCCTCCACAAATTTCGGCGCCAGCCCCAACGAAGGTTCATCCAATAGCAGGATGGAGGGCTTTGACATCAATGCCCGGGCGATCGCGAGCATCTGTTGTTCGCCGCCCGACAAGGCCCCGGCCGGTTGATCCAAACGAGATCTCAAACCAGGGAATATTTCCAGAAGATACTGCTGCTCCGCCTCAACATCCATTGTTTTCCGATGCAGGTACCCGCCCATTCGCAAATTATCTTGCACACTCATGCCAACAAACAGCTCGCGCTGCTCCGGGACCAGCGCGATACCGCACTTCAACGCCTTGTCGGGGGTGGCATTATCGATTTTCCTGCCATTAAGTTCAATGACGCCACTATTGGGAGTGACCAGTCCAACAATGCTATTCAGCAAGGTGGACTTGCCCGCGCCGTTCGCCCCGAGAACCGTCACCACAGACCCAAGAGGAACATCAATGCTGATATCGTGGAGAACTTCTTTGCCATCATAACCGGCATGGAGATTACGTATTGAAAGCATCCGCTACCTTTTCCCCTAAATAGGCCTTGACGACTTCCGCAGACTGCCGAACTTCCTTGGGTGTGCCATCGGCGATTTTATTGCCAAAGTTGAGAACGCTGATCCTGTCGGATATCGCCATCACCAGGGCCATGACATGATCGATGATCAATATTGTCAGACCGTGATGGGTTTTAAGCTCACGCAATATGGCGATCAGGTCCTCCACCTCTGCGGCCCGTAGCCCTGCCGCAGGCTCATCGAGCAAGAGCAGCTTCGGGCGAGTGGCGAGTGCCCTCGCAATTTCCAACCGCCGTTGCTTGCCAAAAGGCAGGGCCCCCGCCGGTCTATGCTCATCCTCCTCCAGCCCGACCAGCTCCAGGAGTTCGCGCGCCGCATCTTCCGCCCCAATGTCCGTATTGCGCCACTTCTTCGTGTGCAGCGCACTGTTCAGGAAGCCACAGGCATGAAAGCGGTCAAGCCCCACCTTCACATTTTCAAGCGCGGTCATCTCCTTGAACAATTCAGTATTCTGAAAGGTCCGGGCAATGCCCTGTGCGTTAATGTCATGGGCCGACATGCCGCTGATCCGCTGGCCTTGAAACGCCACATCGCCGCGTGTTGCCGCGTAAATACCGGAAATCACATTGAGAAGCGTGCTCTTGCCCGCACCATTGGGACCGATTACGGCATGGATTGTGCCGGGAGATATGTCCAGAGACACATCATTCAGGGCAACAATTCCCCCGAACTGAAGCGTCACGTTGCTGACAGTGAGTATATTATCTCCCAACGGACTGCCCCCCGCTTCTGAAAAGAGCCTTTTTCAGGTTTTGCAAATCAATCAGACTGGCCAGCCCCTTCGGCCGCAGGACGATAAACCCCAGAAGAAGGACCCCGAAAACCAGCCCGAGATAGGTCTGGAAGGTCTGGAGAAATTCCGGAATAAACACGAAAACCGCTGTTCCAATGATCGCCCCAATTGGCGATAACAGCCCGCCAACGACGGCGATCGCCAGGTAATAGACGGTTTGTGTTATGCCGAACTGGGCCGGGTCAAGATAAGTCACCAATATCGCCAGCAGCCCGCCGCCGACCGACCCGAAAAAGGCACTGGCAGCAAAGGCGGACGCCTTGTAGACAAGCACATTGATGCCCATTGCCTCCGCGGCGATTTCACTTTGCCGAATGGCTGCAAAAGCGCGCCCGATCCGCGAATTGTTCAGATTTATTACCGCGACAAACAGCAGGGCCGTTACGGGAATGATAAGATAATAAAGTTCGGCGCCGCTCGATAACGTCTGACCAAAGATTTCGAAGGATGGAACCGGCATGCCTGCGGCACCCCCGGTAACGCTGTCCGCATGGATGAGAGCAAGTTGGATGATCGCCGTAAAGGCCATTGTCGTCAGGGCAAGATAATGGCCTTCGATCCTCAAGGTCATCAGGCCCAGAACAAAACCAACGGCCGAGACCAGAACAGCAACCAGTGGGATGGCAAGCCAGAGGGGTATGCCGTAACCCGCCCCCAGAATGGCGGCACCATAACCGCCGAGTGCGACAAAGGCGGATTGCCCAAGGGAAATCTGCCCGGCAATGCCGGTGACGATGACGAGCCCCAGAACGATGAGCGATGTCACCGCGATCAGGGAAAACTGATACAGGTTGTAATCGGGAAATATCTGTGGGCCCATAAAGAAAGCTGCGATACCCAGGAGAATATATAAGAGTCGTGACTTCATCGGATCAGACCTTCTTTACCGAAAGTATCCCGAGCAGGCCCTGCGGCCGGACCAGAACAACCAGTATCAGGATGCCATAGCTGATCATGTCTTTAAGCGCGCTGGAGATGTAGGCGCCGACAAGCGTCTCGATCACCCCAAGGAGAATCCCACCGATCACCGCGCCGGTTAGGCTGTTGAAGCCGCCAAGGATGGCGGCCACGAAACCCTTGATCCCGATCAGTCCCATTTCGGGCGACAGTGTCAGCACCGGCGCTACCAGAATACCTGCCACAGTTGCAATGACCGAGGCAAGCATCCAGATGGACGCGAATACGCCGGAGACACTCACTCCGACCAGGCTTGCACCCGTGCGGTTATCGCAGGCCGCAATGATCGACCGGCCACGAAATGTCTTCTCGAACAGCAGGAAAAGCAGACATAGCAGGGCGAGCGAGACACCTACTATCGCCAAATTTGCCGGGACAAGCAGGATATCCCCTACCTCGAATGATGATGATGTGAGCAGGAAGGGAAAGGACCACGCATTCGGGCCCATATATGCCCTTAGAAACTCCCGCATGACGGTTCCAAGTGCCAGTGTCGCAATGATCTGGACAAGAAGCGGGGCGTTTCTCAAGGGGCGCATCAGACCTGCATAGATCGCCCAACCAAGGAAAGCCGATGCAAACAGGGCAACAATTACCGCCGGCCAGAATGGCAGGCCCGTTAAGAACTGCAGGATAAGGACAAGATATGCGCCGAATGTGACCTGGTCGCCATATCCGAAATGCACAATGCCCGTGCCTTTATGGATGAGGACGAAGCCAAGCGCTATCAACGCATAAACGGCCCCTGCTGTAATCGAGCTGGCTAATAATTGTGCGAGCATGTCAGTTACTTAAAACCGCAATTGCCTTGATTTCGATCAGCGCATCAGCGCGAACCAACCCCTTGACCACCACCCCCGTTGCCGCGGGCCATGGCGGACCATTGAAGATTTCCCGGCGAAGCGCCGCCGTCTTGTTGTATTCCTCCAGCGACAGAACATAGTCCGTTGTCTCAACAATGTTCTCAAGGCCCCCGCCGACCTGTTTCAGGACCGCTTCAAACTTACTGAAGATCTGGCGTGTCTGCGCCACGATATCTCCGGGCCCGACAATCTTGCCTTTTTCATCCGTGGCTGTCGTCCCGGACAGGAACACCATATTCCCCACTTTCACCCCCTGTGAAAAGGTAAAAGCGGCAGGCCAGCTATCGGCGCAAATCGGTTCATAAACTACCATCACATTCCTCCTGATGAGATTTGCCGAAGGGCAAATCGTTGAATTTTACCAGTTTCTGTCTTGGGCAGGGTGTCAACATACTCGATTTCCCTCGGATACTGATGCTTGCCGACATTGCCGCGGACAAGCTGAACCAGCTCCTGATCAAGCTCCGGCCCGCCCGAGAAGCCGGATTTCAGCACGACATAAGCCTTGACGATCTGCCCGCGCATCGTATCCGGTTTTCCCACAACCGCGGCCTCGGCGACGGCGGGATGCTTGAGAAGCACGCTTTCAATTTCAAACGGGCCGATCCTGTAACCTGCGCTTTTGATGATGTCGTCGGAGCGGCCCTCAAACCAGAAATAGCCTTCCGCATCGCGTGATGCCAAATCTCCTGTCACGATCCAGCCCTGCTTCATCAGGTGGGCCGACGCTTCCGGATCCCCCCAGTAATTCAGCCAGTAGAGGCAATCGGGGCCGGACTTTTTCGCTAGCAGCCCGACTTCACCCGGAGGCATCTCTATGCCGGCTTCATCAATAATCCCCATACGGTATCCCGGGGACGGTAACCCCATGGAACCGGGCCGAACCTCCATATCGATGGCGTTGTGATTACCAATGGGAAGCGCCAGCTCGGTGGCGCCGAAATGATCCATCGGCTTGACTCCCAGGATGCGATCGAATGACTCAATGACCTTGGCATTCAGCGGCTCGCCGCAGCTTGAGATAGCCCGTATTTTCTGAAGCGCGCCCTGGATATCCGGCTCCGGCAGGGTCAGGATTGTCCGCAGGAGCGTCGGCGTTGTCGCCACATTGGTGATGTTGAACCGTTCGACCACGGACATAAACATTTCCGCGGACGGATTTTGTTCGACCGTCACAACTGTCCGGCCTGCGGCAATTGCCCCGAGATAACAGACAAACCCGTAGCCCCACCCCGGATCGCCCGTAGGCCAAAAAACATCCCCTTCCGCCAGATCTAGGCCATAGAGGATATAAGGATATACCGCTGCGAGAAAATTAACGGCGATAACGCCGCCCTTCGGCTGACCTGTCGAGCCAGAAGTATAGATAATTGCAGCCGGGTCATCCCGGCGGGTCGTAATGCTGTCAAACTCCGTACTCTGGGCGGAAATTGCCTTATAAAAATCCGTGGCGGTGGGCGGCAATGCCAGGCCATCCCCGGCGACCACGATAAGTTCGCCAGAAATCGCATCCGGAAGCTGGCCCAGAAAATCCTCATGGGTGACCAGCAGCCTGGCGCCGGAATGGGTGAGCCGGAAGGCCACCGCTTCGGGTCCGAAACCGGTAAAAACCGGCACATAGACCGCCCCGGCCTTGAGCGTGCCGATAATGGCAATGACCACTTCCGGCCCTCTTGGCATAAAGCCTGCCACGCGGTCGCCGGGCGCCACTCCCTTCGAGGCAAGCAGATTGGCAAACCGGTTGCTGGCCTCGTAAAGCTCCCGGAAACTCAGGTGATCAACCGTCCCGTCCTTCAGAAGCGAGATCAGCGCCGGGGACGCCTCGTCCCTGTGCCGGTCGATGATCGCCGCGCCCAAAGATACGGTCTCAGCTTCACCCCAGCCCAGCGACTCTCGCATCTGTTGCCAGCTGAACTCTTCCAGGGCTTTACTGTAATTATTTTTTTTCATTCTTGATCACTATGAGTTATCCGGCGCCGAATTTTTCAGCAGGTAGCAATGATGGCCTCTGGCGACGATATCGTTATGCTGATTGACTTGGCGGACATCAAATCGGACAAACGCTGTCTCCCCGTCACTGCGTTCCGCCACTTCGGCCACTTCAAATATGGTTTTCAGGGTATCTCCGACAAACACGGGTTTCAGGAACCGCGAACCCTGCTCCAGAAAGGCTACCATTGATTCCTCGAGCCTCTGGGACATGGGCGTTGCGCCGAGCGCCGACATGGAAACAATCAGCAACCCGTGCGCAAGGCGCTTGCCATAACGGGAGGTCGCCGCATATTCATCGTCATAATGAATTGGATGGTTATCCCCCGTTATGTGCGCGAAACCCTGAAACTTATCGTCGCCGATTTCGATCGGCCTGCCCTCAAAGGACTGGCCGATAACGAAATCACTGGCGAAAAGCTGGTTTTCTTCAGAAACAGACATTGTGATGCAACTCACTCAGCCGTGACGATAACCGGCAGCAGGACACGGGTCAGATCCGGCTGGATCTCAATGATCTTTGCGGATTCATTCCCCTCCCGGTCACCGGGGCCGAATGTCGTCGGCAGGATCATATCGGCCTCAAAACCCTTGATGGATTCCAGCGCTGTAATAAAGCCTGTCTGGGTCAGATCCTGACCGGCCCGGCGCAGGCCTTCCACAAACACCTGTGCTCCGCCATATGCCAGCGCATCCCCGAGATCGGGACGACCCTGGCGCGCCAGGTCAGGGAAGCGAGTCTCGAAAACCTCTCGGAATTTTACCGCCACCGGATCATCACTCTCAGGTAATACCTTCAACGTTACGATATTTTGCGCGCCCGCGGCAGCTTCACCAACAATTTCCGGATATTTGCGTCCGCTGGCAGAGTTTGACCCCATAATCGTTGCCGCCAGACCGAGCTGCTTTGCCTGTCTGGAAATAATGGCCGACGGGTTCGGATACCCATAGATCACCAAAACATCCGGATTTTCCTGAATAATTCTGGAAAGCTGCGCGGTAAAATCGGAATCGGACAGGTTGAACTGCTCATCGCTCACAAGAGTGCCATCGCGCTTGGCCAGCCGGTCGATCACCGCTTCGCCGCCACGCTTGCCGTATTCGTCGGACTGACGGATCAGCGCGATTTTCTTGGCCCCCAGCTCATCCAGCACATAATCGGCGATTGCCACACCCTGCTGAAGGTCATTCATCGGGCCAGTCCGGAAAACATTTTCGATCGGCGGCTCAGTCACGGCGGGAGTGGAGAAAACCGAGACGAAGGTGGGGGTCTTTGATGCCTTGAATGTGGGGATCAGCGCCTGCCCAATGGCACTGGAGGCGGGTCCGAAGACAGCAAAAACACCGTCCCTTTCCACAAGCCTCTTATAGGCAGCAATCCCTTTGGGAGGAGAGGACTCATCATCCAGAGATATCCATTCCAGCTTGCGTCCATTGATGCCGCCGGCCGCGTTGACCTCTTCAAATGCCAGTGTCGCCCCGGCGAGGTTGCCCGTGCCAAAGATCGCCAGCGGCCCGGTCAGACTTCCCAGCACACCAATCTTGATCGTGTCGTCCGATACTCCCGGTTCGGCCGCAATCGCCTGCCCCGATGTGGACGCTAGAAAGCCGCAAAACATCATCGATGCGATTAATTTGAAACGCCGGATACCCGGCTTTTTAGAAAGCAAATCTGAAACCATCCCTTCCTCCTTTTTTCGATAATCGAAAATATATCTTGATAATCGAAAATATTGAAGATAGATATGCCTCTTGTCAACCAATTAATGTATCTGCTACCTAGCTCTAAAATGAAGGAGAGCAGCTTTGGCTAAAGATCGTGCGGAACTGCCGCTGGAGCGGTATTTCAATATTCTCGAAAATATCGCGATTTCCGGATCCGAACTGAACACGTCCGCAATTGCAAAAACCTGCGATTATCCGGTTGGCACCACCCATAGACTGTTACAAAACCTCCTCGAAACCCAACTTCTCGAAAAATCAGGGAATGGTGGGAAAAACTATCAGTTAGGGCAAAGGCTTTTACGCCTTTTGCATGCCGGGACAAATTCAGTAAAAATTGCAATCGCCGTTCAGCCGATACTGGATAACCTTGCCAACGAACTAAATGATACCTGCTATCTCGCGCGCCTTGTTGGCCATAAGGTTGTTTCCGTGGCAATGGCACTTCCTATAGATGACGTTAGAGGCCATATTGTGCCCGGCAGGACGCTTGCGCCTAATGTCGCTGCTTCCGCAAAAGCAATTATGGCATTCCAATCAGATGAAATAATAGAGAAAGCCCTTGCTGGGCCTCTTGAGAAGTCCGCCTCCGAGACCAAAACAGATCGCGAAGAAATCAAGCGTGAATATGGCATTATCCGCGATAGAAAATATGCAACCTGCTGGAATGAAATGGAAAATGGTTTAGGAGCGATTGCAGTCCCTATTCCGCTACCTACCGTTGGAACAATATATAGTATTGGTGCAGCCGGTTTTATCGACCATTTAAAGAAGACATCGGAAAGCCGGATTGTAGAACTGCTAAACTCAAAGGTACCGCAACTGACTAAAGCATTGACGGGCATTGGCGCAAACACCAGCACTAATAGTAGTTTTTAAATACTTCTCCAGCGATTATTGCTATGCTGATGCGGCGGAGTCTCTGTTTGACGTAAATCGGTATTACGGTTCCCCGATTATGCCGCGCCAAGCGGCCGGTGCAGCATTTCGTAGGGAAGGCGGAAACCGATTGGGCGACAGGCTTTTCGTCTGACAGTATCTGCCCATCTTTTAGGTAAGTGACAGAATCGCGGCAAAACCATCAGATTTGCCGGGGCGGGGCGAGCACAGTTCAAGCTGCCCGCCAGCCTGTGTTATAATTGTAGCCGTGATTGACAGGCCAAGACCGACACTTTCTGGGTGATTGCCGTGACGTTCGAACCGATGCATTAACCGAGAAAGCGCATCGGGCGGCACGACAGAACCAGCATTTTCCACAATAATTCGGTTAGGGCCCTTGATTTTAACGACAACCGGTTCGTGTTGACTGCCGTGCATCAGGCCATTTTCCAGCAGATTGCGCAGACAAATACCAAAAGCATCCGGATCAATCGCTGCATAAAGCGCAACATTGTCCTTTTCAATCCGCACGGTATTTTCAAAGCGATTGCTGCGTTTTATATCCTCGACCACCATATCGACGATAGGATAAAGATGGTGGGATTGAACACTTCTGCCAATTCCCGACTCGGCGCGCGACCATTGTAACAGCTTTTCCGACAGCCTCCGCAATCGATTGAGCGAGGCCTCAACTATCTTTGCCCGGTCACGATACGGGCTTGCCTCCCCGATTTCGAGCAAAAGTTGCTGAAGCTGTGCCAGGGCGCTTGCAATCGGGGTACGCAGCTCATGAGCACTGTTAGCCGCAAAATTGCGCTCGGCATTAAGCGCCGCACGCAGGCGAACAAGCAGCATGTTGATTGCGTTGACCATGTCGGTCAGTTCGCGCGGAGTTTCAGCAAGCTCCACCGCATCAAGATTGCCGCTGCCACGCAGGCCGATTTCCTGGCGTAGCCGCCGCACCGGCATCAGGCCATTACGAACGCTGAGCCAGATAGAAATGACAATTGCCGGGACCAGCACAATCAGCGGCAATAAAACCGCCAACGAGCTCTCAAAAGTCGCTTCGCGACGATGGCCAATCGGTTCGGCAACTTGCAGGAACAAAGTACCGCTGACACTTGGTTCCGTATAATATCGAAAATTTCTGTCTTCCCAGAACCCAGGGTCGAGTGGGGCAGAAAAGGGTAAGTCCGTGGTATCGTGAGAGCGCAGCAATACCTTCCCTGATTTGTCGCGTAGCTGGTAAATCAGATACTCGTCTGAGCCTCCGCCATCCTTGTTCTCATCACCACTTGCTCCTCCCTGGGATTCTCCGCTGGCGGTGAAAGCGGGCACATGCACTGCATCATCCGTATCTGTTCGGTTCATAACAAACTGCACCGCCAGCGGCAAAGCCCGGCGAGCGGTTTCCTGAAGCCCGATATCGAACGCCTCGCCCAATTCATCATTAATGACAAGAGCGGCGAGCACCGCGCCGGCGAGCCAAAGTGCAAAAACGCACAGGGTTGCACGCACGACGATCCGTCCAGTCAGGCTGTTATGCGAAAGGATACGCATATTTTTATCCTTCCAGCCGGTAACCAACACCGCGCAGGGTGCGGATCAGATTGCTGCCAATTTTCTTGCGCAGACGGCTAACATAGACTTCCACAGTGTTGCTCTCGATTTCCGCACCGAATTCATAAAGCGCCTCTTGAAGCTGAGGTTTGGACAGAGTAGCGCCGGGGCGCCGGGCGAACTGATCAAGCAGCGCCCATTCCCGCGCCGTTAAATCCACCCTGAGCCCAGCAACAAAAACCAGCCGCCGGGCCAAGTCGATCTCGACATTCCCGATGCCTAACAACGGATTTGGATTGCCCGCATAACGCCGGGCCACAGCCGAGAGCCGTGCATGCAGTTCACCCAAATCGAACGGCTTGACCAGATAGTCATCCGCCCCGGCGTTTAATCCTTGTATCCGATCGGTAATTTGATCCTGAGCGGTCAGGATGATACACGGCGTGGCATCACCACGCCGACGCAACCCGCGCAACAGATCGACCCCGTGACCATCGGGCAGATTGAGATCAAGCAACACCACATCATAGGGTGTGGAAGCCATCGCCGTATCGGCGTCGGTAATATTTTCAACCCAGTCGGTAGCATGCCCCTGTGTAAGTAGATAATCGCGGAGCGCGTTGCCCAGAGCTTTTTCATCCTCGATCAGAAGCAGTCTCATGCGTGGCTTTTAACTCCTGTCGCCATTTCAGGCTGGTACCCTTACCGCCGGATAGTTTATCGCGCATTCCTGACAGCCGACTGAACGCAATTCCATCGCGCATTCAGCCTACTGTCAGCAAGCGCACGTATGGTCGGCCTGCATTGAGTTTTCCATATTCATACAGGAATTACATCATGAAAAAAAATATAGGCATTGCCATTACTGTCTGGCTGCTTGCCTTGTCCCATGCCCTGCCTGTTTCAGCTAGCGGCGACATGTGCACAGTTTCTATGGATCAGTGGCAACCGCGCGAAACCCTTCAGGCAGAGCTAGAAGCTAAGGGATGGAAAATAAAGAAAATCAAGATTGATGACTGCTGCTACGAAGTTTACGCCATCGCGGACAATGGTAAGCGGGTTGAAGCCTATTTCAATCCAAAGACCTTTGACCTGGTCAAATCCAAGGAGGATTGATCATGATTGCCACCGTGAAAGTCTGGGATCCCTTTGTCCGCATATTTCACTGGGGCCTCGTGGCAAGTTTCGCGATAGCCTGGCTCACGGCTGATGAATGGGACAACCTTCACGAAGCGGTAGGCTATATCGCCATAGGACTGATTGGTTTTCGCCTGTTCTGGGGGATAGTGGGGCCGCATTATGCCCGCTTTTCCAGTTTTCTGCCTCGCCCCGGGGTTGTTGCCGGATATCTTGGCGATATTCTGCGCGGACAGGAAAAACGCTATATCGGACATAATCCTGCCGGGGCGATCATGATCATTGCCCTAATCCTTGCCATGGTCGGCACGACAGCGACCGGGTGGATGAATACCACTGAACGCTTTTGGGGGGAAAGCTGGGTCGAAGAAGCCCATGAATTTCTTGCTAGCGGTTTTCTGATGCTCGTTTTTTTACATGTCGCTGGAGTAATCTTTGCAAGCATGCGGCACTGCGAGAACCTGGTTCAATCGATGATAACCGGACGCAAACGGCTGCCAAGCAACGATGACATCCAATAAATACGCTGTCCATGATGCGCTCTCTTTTGGCGCCTCAGGCTATTGATTCCCCAGTCCTGTAACCTTAAGCAGCACATCCTTTTTTAGAGGCAGACAGAATCTCCCGATGAAACATTCCAGCTCCCGATTTTTGCAGTTTTTCTCAGGTCCAGCTTTTGATTACCGGATCGTCCTCTGCCTCATTGCGATTTATTTCGTGGCGTTGCTGAACTGGAAATTCCTGGATCATTTTTACGATATTCTCGGCAGGCTTGAGGATTTTGACCCGCTCTTTGCTGCAAGCGCGCCTTTTGTTCTTTTCTTGGGGATAATGACAGTCTTTACGTTGATTGCCTTTCGTCCGGTTTTCAAACCAGTTTTCATTTTTCTGATTTTGAGCGCATCAATCGTCAGCTATGCCATGACCCGGTATGGTATTGTGTTTGACCGCGGCATGATCACCAACTTCGCCCAGACTGACTCAAACGAAGCTCTATCTTATATTAATCTAACGTCGGTTTCCCGGTTTATTGTCAGCGGGGTAGTCCCCACCGGCATTTTATTGTTCTTACCGATACGCTATCCATCTAGCTTTATCCGGGGTATTGGGCAGAAAATGGTGATTGCCGGATTGGCTCTGCTATGCCTCGGTGGTATTGCATCGGTCTATTTCAAGGATTACGCATCGGTCGGACGCAACAACAAAATTCTTGGCAAGGAAATCGTCCCGGTGAATTATATCACCGCGAGCATCCAATATGCCAAGCATCGCTATCAGGCAAACAACATTCCATTCAGCACCATCGGTAATGACGCCACACGTCACCCTACCGGCGATAAACCAACCCTGATGGTGCTGGTAGTTGGTGAGACAGCGCGCGCCGCAAGCGTTGCCGCCAACGGTTATGACCGCCCGACATCGCCTTTCACACGCAAGATTCCCGATCTTGTCGCCTTTCAGAATGTCCGCTCTTGCGGCACGGCCACTGCGGTTTCGCTTCCCTGCATGTTTTCGCCTTTGACACGAGACAGCTATAACGAAGCGGTTGCGATTAATAGCGAGAATATCCTTGATGTACTGTCAAAGGCGGGTGTCGAAGTTTTCTGGAACGAAAATGACGGCGGTTGCAAAGGCGTGTGTAAGCGCATTCCCAATAAAACAATATCGGCAAATGAATTCCCCGACCTCTGTCGGGGGGAACTGTGTTTCGATGAAAGCCTGGCTCTGGCGACCATGCATGAAATCGATACCCGAAACATGCAAAGCCGGTTGATTGTCGTACATCTGAACGGTAGCCACGGGCCGACGTATTTTGAACGCTATCCTGAAAAGTTCCGCTTTTTCACTCCCGATTGCCCACGCAGCGATATAGAAAACTGCACCCAGAAGGAACTGATTAATACCTATGACAACACCATTCGCTATACCGATTATGTAATTTCACGACTTATCGACGTCCTTAGGCAACGGACCGATCACTACAACACAAGCCTTCTTTATGTCTCTGATCACGGCGAATCCCTTGGCGAAAGTGGGCTTTATCTGCATGGCGCACCGTATTTCCTGGCACCCTCGGAACAGACACAGGTACCGATGATGTTCTGGATGTCTTCCGGGCTGGCCAAGGCACAGAAAGTCGATCAGGCCTGCCTCGCCGAACGGGCACAAAACGGATCCTTTTCGCATGATAATCTGTTTTCGACGATTTTGGGCCTAATGCAGGTTGACACATTGATCTATAATCCGTCGCACGATATTCTTGATATCTGCCGCAATATAAAAGACTTACATGCCAGCCGATAATCCCTCTATCGTTTCCTCCGAGCGGCATATTGTCTACATCATCGCAAACCCCAAGGCGGGAAGGTACTGCTCTAAACGGATGCAGCGTATTCTGGCCGGAATCGAAGCCACGACACATGTGATTGAAACCACACATGCCGGACATGCGGGTGAGCTTGCCAAAACTCTGTCCCCTGACTACCCTGTTTTTGTCGCAGGGGGCGATGGGACTTTCAACGAAGTGATCAACGGCCTGATCACAGCAAAACAACAAGGCCGGGCTGTCCCACCTGTAGGGATAATTCCTATGGGCACCGCCAATGTCCTGGCCCACGAAATGCGGATTGTCAATCGCCCCCAATTCATCATCAACTACATCAATACCGCGCAAGTTACCGATGTTTATCCGGGAATGGCTAACAATCGTGCCTTTATGCTAATGGTCGGGGCAGGCCCAGATGCAACAACGGTGGCCAGTGTATCCGCACGCCTGAAATCGTTTCTCGGCAAGTGGGCTTATGTATGGCGAGGATTGTACACTATTTTACACGCGCCAAAGGAAGAGTTCACAGTGTGTGTCGACGGTTATACATACAAATCATCCGCCGTTATTGTATCGCGATCGCGTCACTATGGCGGCCCATATATCCTTTCCCCGCTGGCAGGGCTGTCGGCCCCGAAACTGGTCGTTCTCCTGTTGCAGTCAAACAGATCATGGGATCTGTTACGATATGCGATATGTCTGATATTCAGCCGACTTCACATGCAACCCGACATTGATATTCTGCAAGCATCCAATGTCATGATCACATGCGAAAAACAAATCAACCCTCAGCCTCTACAGATTGATGGTGATCATTGCGGTAGCCTTCCATGCAAAGTCGGCCTGTCATCATATCCGATACGCTTGCTCTTCCCGCGCTCTCCGAAACTTGAGTGTTTCTCAGCTGGTTAAGTGGCTTTCGTGGTTGAAATGGCTATGGACTGATGCATGGATTGAGACGAATTTCTGCAAGCTTTGCAAGCGCCTGAATTTCAGCATCGCCTGCTCTCTTTGTCGGAATGGGAGATGTGAGTTTTCGCAGCGATTGTTTTTCCATCGGCCAACCTCCTGAACCTCGGCATTTCCGATGGTCTTCATAACGGCACGATATGAACGCAATCTATCCGTTACTATTTCATTTGGTTTCCCATAACGTTTCATAATTTTCTTAAGAAATACCAGAGCAGCCTTGCGATCGCGGCGTTTAGAAACGTAGACTTCCAGAACTTCGCCCTCGTGGTCAACGGCCCTCCACAGATAATGGGTTTCTCCATTTATCTTCACAAAGACCTCATCAAGATGCCATTTCCAGCCAGAATAATTGTGAGACGGATGGATCCGCTTCTTACGAAGTTCATTTGCGAACATTGGGCCAAATCTGTTCCACCAATAGCGAACTGTTTCATCACAGATGTCGATGCCGTGTTCATGAAGAAGATCTTTAACGTTGCGAAGCGAAAGGGGAAATCGCACATACATCATCACAGCCAGGCGGATGACCTCAGGCGAGGTTTTAAAATAGCGAAAGGATTCTTTTCGTTATACGCGGAGGCTAGTCGACAAAAATCGCCATCTCACAGTTTTCTTCTGACTTTATCGTTACTGACGCCAGGCATGATCAGAACAAACGATCAGGGGTGTATGGCGGAGGTAGCAGTCCCATGCGAACCCGTCTCTGCCATTTTCCCTGTTTAACAGGGAAAATACTGGGATTTTTGGCGATTTTGACCCCAATTAAATCATCGCGCCACCGTAAATCACTATTTTTATTAATGTTTTCAGAATTATCCAAAGAAACTTAACAGGGAAAATTAATTTCTGATCAGGGAATTAATAGTTGAGAACAGGGAAATAAATCCGATTGATCGTAAGCGTCCATTTGTGACACACTTGTTTGTTGGTGGCTAAATGCGCTTTTCTCCTGACGGTTTTTATCGTGAAGGAGGAGATGACATGGCAAGGGTTAGTTCACAAAAGTCGGCGGAACTCGAGGCGTTCTGGCGCTCTCACCTTGAGGCCTGGCAACGGGGCACGCTGAACCAGCGGGAATATTGCGAGCGTCACGGCCTGCCGTTGAAACGGTTCGGGAACTGGCGGGCGACGCTTGGCGATGACGGGTCGGTGCCCAAGGGCAAGTTGCTCTGGCGGCGCGGCGGGGGCCTTAATCATATGACTGAGCATATGATTAACAGGGAAACTGGTCCGGTCTCGCCAGGCTACATCCCCTCCGGCCGAACAACGGTTCCGGAACCACGCCGGAATTTCAACGAGGCGGACAAGAAGCGTATCATAGAGGAGACCTGCCGGCCGGGAAACTCGGTATCCGGGATTGCCCGACGGTATGGGATTGCACCCCGCCTGCTGTTCAAATGGAAACAGGACTCGTCTTCATCGCAACAGCCGGAAACGACTTTCCTGCCCGTCACGGTCAGTGATGCGTCGGCCACATTCCCCTTGCTCTCCCCCGAACCAACGCCAGCACCGGTCATCGTCGAACGGTCCGCTCCGGGGATCGAGGTGGAGCTTGTCGGCGGGCGCCGGGTCCGCTTTGCCCCTGATGTGGATCCGGAGACCATGCGCAGTCTCGTGATCCTTCTGGAAGGAGCTGTGTCATGATGATGCTCCCTTCAGGCGTCCGGGTTCATATTGCTATAGGTGTTACCGACATGAGAAAAGGCCTCGACGGTCTCGCCATGCTGGTCCAGGGCGTGCTGGCCGAGGATCCGTTCTCGGGACATCTGTTTGCCTTTCGCGGCCGCAAGGCCAATCTGATCAAGATTATCTACTGGGATGGTAATGGCCTGTGCCTGTTCACAAAGCGCCTCGACCAGGGTGGGTTCGTTTGGCCCCAGGCCGATGATCCCGGCGGCAAGATAGTGCTGAGTTCTGCCCAACTGTCGATGCTGATCGAGGGCATCGACTGGCGCGCGCCGGAACGGATCTGGCGGCCGGAAAAGGCTGGATAACAAGGTCTGACAGGTTGTTTTATCATTCATTTACGGGGTGTTCTGATGTATAATCAGACATGCAAGTTGACCTGAACAATCTGCCCTCTGATACGGCCCTTCTGCAACGTCTTGTCCTCGACATGACGCGTGTGATGACCCACCGGGATGAGGAAATTAACCGCCTCCGCCAGATCATCAAACAGCTGCAACGGGCCCAATACGGCCGCCGTTCGGAACGGCTCGATCCGGACCAGCTGGATCTGGCTTTGGAAGACCTGGAACAGGATATCGCCCGCACCGAAGTTGCCCGCCAGATACCGGTTCTGCCCGCCTCTGAAAGGAGACAGGATCCATCACCGAAGGGATTGCCCGATCACCTCCCGCGCACGGAGGTTGCCCTGGATCCTGAACATACCGCTTGTTCCGGTTGTGGCGGGACGCTTCATCCCGCGGGGGAGACGGTCAGCGAGATGCTCGACTGGGTGCCGGCCCAGTTCCGGGTGGTGCGGATCCGCCGCCCGAAGTATGGCTGTCGGAGTTGTGGTCGTATCCACCAGTCCCCCTCTCCGGAACGCCCCATTGCAAAGGGTCTGGCCACACTGGCCCTCATGGCCCAGGTCCTGGTCAGCAAATATTGCGATCATACACCTCTCTATCGCCAGTCCCAGATCTTTGCCCGCCATGGCATTGATCTAAATCGCTCCACCCTCGCCAACTGGGTAGGCGGCGCCTGCTGGTGGTTCGAGCCCTTGTACGACCGGCTGCATCATCATCTTCTGGCCTCATCCCATCTGTTTGCAGATGACACACCGATCCCGGTTCTTGACCCGGGGCGCGGGCGCACGAAAACCGGTCGATTATGGGTTTATGTCCGCGATCCGCGACCCTGGGCCGGCACTGATCCGCCCGCCGCCATCTACTGTTACGCGCCTGATCGCAAGGCAGAGCGGCCAGCCAGCCATCTGACATCCTTCAAGGGCGTTCTTCATGTCGATGGGTATGCAGGCTTTGAGCAATTAACCGCCAAAGGCACCATTCATCTGGCGGCCTGCTGGGCCCATACAAGGCGCAAGTTCCATGAGGTCCATCAAGCCACTGAATCCCCCATTGCCGCCGAGGTTCTGAAACGGGTCGCAGCCCTCTATGCCATCGAAAAGCACATTCGCAACAAGCCCCCGGATGAACGATGGCAGGAAAGACAAAAGCATGCCGCACCGATGATCACGGCCATGAAGCCCTGGCTGGAGGCAACGCTGCATCGCGTCGCTGCCAGAAGCACCCTGGCCGAGGCCATTCGCTATACCCTCACGCGCTGGGACGCACTGTGCCGGTTCCTTGACGATGGCTGCATTGAACTGGACACCAACCCCGTGGAGCGCGCTATCCGTCCTGTAGCTCTCGGTCGCAAGAACCACATGTTCGCTGGCAGTGATGGCGGCGGACAGCGCTGGGCCATGCTCTGCTCACTCATCGAAACAGCCAAACTCAACAACATCGAGCCCTATGCTTACCTGAAAGATATCCTCACCCGCATGACCAACGGATACCCCTCAAACCAGATCGATGACCTCCTGCCCTGGAACTGGAAGCCTCAATACACCGTCAACACATAAAAATGCGTCACAAATGGACGGTTACGAATTAAATCCGATTGATCTGTATTCAAAGAACATCATTAATACACCAAAGCTTCATTACTATAAATTACGTTAAAAGATAGGCGCCACCAATAAGAATCCATGCGGCGATGAACAATGTTTCCGGGGTTACCACATTAACTTAGTAGCGAGAATATTAGAGTAAGCGGATTAAATGGTTGATGCTTCACCTACTGCTGGTGCATGTTTCCTTCGCTAATTCCAGCAAGA
>CAXASQ010000006.1:0-220709 GCA_963971675.1 uncultured Alphaproteobacteria bacterium
ACCAGCTGGTCGATGGTCAGGATGTTCTCTCCATCCATGAGCAGACCCTTTCATTTGACATAATGGTCTTAATCTTATGGAGGGAGGCAGAAATCCGCCAAAGTTGACCCTGACCCTATGGTGTCTGAACCGATTGGTTGGGAACTGCCAGTTACTGCACGTTCCCGTGTATGCTGGTGGCATCCGTCAGTAAGTGTCGGGCGATGCTGATTTATCTGCCGTCGGCCGGAACGGCGGGAGCAGATTTGCCCTCCAGGCTCGCCTGCACGAGTTCAGCGAGGAACGTCGCAAAGGGCTCGATGTCTGCGTCAACGCTGGCGCTCTCAAGCGCCTGCATATAGCGATTACGCTCTTCGACACTGATGACCGTCCATGGGTAGCCGCCGGATGCGAGCATGAGGTTCATCAAGAAGCGTGCGACGCGACCATTTCCATCAGGATAAGGGTGGATATAGCCGAAAAGCCAATGTCCAAGCACGGCTCGGACAGATGCTTCGGGTTCCTGCGCCAGCAGTTCGAACAGGGTCGGCATGGCATCCAGCACGACCTCCGAACGCGGCGGCACATGGCGGGACGCTTGGATGAAGACTGCGTCGTTGCGGTAACCTGCAAGCGTTTCCGCTCCTATCAGGCCTGCGGCAACGCATGGCTGAAACAACTCCCGATACCAATTGCGGTGTGCCGTGCTGGCAAGCTTGCCTGCGTCAGCACCTGAAATGGCCTTTTCGACATCGGCCTTGACGGCTTGGAAAGCCTGCCAGTAGCCGCGCGCGGCGAGCGCGTCGCGGGCTGCACGATCGCCTTCGACACCAAGAGGGTTCCAATCGCCTGCCCTTACCCGTTGGATCAAGTCCGGTGAAACGCGATATCCTTCGATTGAGAGCGAATGGTAGGCATCGCTTGTGTAAACATCATCAATCTGCCCCAGATACGCCGCTTTTTCGGTGGGTAGCCCAGGTGCTGCGGGGAATAGCTCGATCACCTTATTGCGATGGGTTTCCCAGAGCACTTGTAAGCGCGCGACGATAGGAGATGGTGTTCGAGCGACCTCGCCGAAATGGCGATTTGCCTCGAAGGGGTCATTTTCGCGGACATTGAAGTCAGCTGCGCCCATGGTTGCAACGATTTCATCGGCAAGCGCAGGTTTCCCAATGCGGCGGAAAGCGCCAGCAAGACGCCCCGCAATGGTCGAGTGACCTCCGGTAAGAAGGCGTCGGAGCAGTTCGCTCGCATCGGACACGCCAGAGAGAATGACCTGCGCTTCGACTGGATAGCGTTGGTAGAAGCCTTCGGAGACCTTGAGCAGCGCAGCGGGTGCGGCGTAGATGCGCAGCCCATCCTTTTCTAGAATGTCTCCCTTCGGCGGCATATCGGCCTGCTTCAGATCATAAAGGGACGTTCCAAAGGGAAGCTGAACGGTATTGTTCGTTCCCTTGGGGCTGTAGATGATCACCTGATTAGGAATGACGGTATGCCCTGCCTGTATCAGGAGGGACTGATCGGGTGAGAGGTGCCAAGCCTGCCCAAACCGTTCCTGGCAGTAGTAGGCACAGAACTCCCAGAAAGAGGCATACCAAGGGGTCGTATCCCCGGCACGCTCACCAGGGTTAGCTGAAATCAACCAGCCCTTCATCACGTCTTGTAGAAAGCCGTTCTTGACCAATCGCTCGCGATGCGCGCGCGTGAACTCCTTGGATTGAAATACGCGGCGTCCTTCGTCCTGTAGATTCTTCAGGGCGTCGAGTGCGTCTGCTAGTTTCTGGTGCGGCTCTGTCAAAAGGTCTCCATCTGCGCGCCTGCAAGTTTTTAGTGTCGCGCGATGGCAAGTATATTATGCTTCACGGATGCAAGTCAATCATGTTGTGCGACCACACGTTTTTTATGCTGCGCGCTGGCAAGTGGATTCTGCACATCTCTTCAGCACGTCATACCGGTGGACCATCGCGATTGACCGCTGGATGAGGCAAATCGGGTAGATATGACCGCTCTATCGGTCATGATGCACCGAACACAAAAAAGGGCCTGGCCGAGAGGCCAAGCCCTTGAAAATGGTTGCGGGGGCAGGATTTGAACCTGCGACCTACAGGTTATGAGCCTGTCGAGCTACCGGACTGCTCCACCCCGCGTCATCAATCAAAATATGGGATGGTTTTGCAAAATTTTCAACCGCCTCAGCTCGATCGCTGGGTGTTGAGATTTGCTGTCGGCAACTGTGCCAATTTTTATCTTACTGTGCCAAAATTGTGCCAAATGCAAAAAACAAGGGGCTAGCTAATCAGCTAACCCCTTGATTTATTTGGTTGCGGGGGTTGGATTTGAACCAACGACCTTCAGGTTATGAGCCTGAGCGCCCTAAGGCCTCTCCCTCCACCAGTCCGGCCAGTTGACCTTCCAGGGCGTCCGTGTGGCCTTTACGACGGTGCGCTGTTCCTCACGCGTCAGATGATCACCTCCAAGGCGCTCGAGAGCCGCCTCGACGAGCCAGGGCTCCAATGCCATGCGGGCGGTCTCCCGATACTGATCAAGCGTCTTGCCCATGCGCAGGAGCTCAAGGGCCCGGTTAAGCGTACCGGGCGTGAACCGGATAATGATGATCCCGGATAATTGCAATGCCTCATCCATCTGCCCGCTTTTCCCCGCATCGATCGCTGTCATGGTCTTCCGGGCGGCCGAGAGGTCGCCCTCCAGCCCGCGCTTGGCAAGCTGCAGCAAAAAGGCTTCTGCTGCTGTGACTTTCCGCTCGACCCCCTCCTCCCGGATTGTCACCATCTGGCCCAGTACCGCTTCATAGGGGGCCTGCCTGTGGCGTCCCTTAGGGCGGCCCCTTGGATTGCCGCTCAGGCCTTTTCTGAACCGGGTCGCGGCTGGCGGCTTTTTATACCCGGCGCCGCTATCACTGTTGTCTCCTTCACCGGTCATTCTTCTATTCCTTTTGGCCAGGGAAGACTGTCCGGATCTTCTGTATTACTCCGGATCTCAGAGATATCCTTTTCGGACAGTTTTTTTGCCCCCCGGCGACGGCTCAGCGCCGCCTGTACCGCCCAGGGTTCCAGCAATAGATGTTCTTCGGCATTTTCTTTGTCCTGATATTTCGGGTTGGGCACAGCAACCTTCAGCAACAGAAGCGCTGCATTTGCATTGCCGGGTGAATGAGCAAGACGAACCGTTGCCGCCTGCGGCGCCCTCCGCCGGTTCTCCGCAGCAAGATGCTTGTCGCGCCTGATAATCCATTTCAGCACCTCGCGCTGCGCGGACCGGTTCCCCTCCAGGGCCTGCTGAAGCGTATGCTGCTGCAGCGCCTCTTCGACGGATATTTCCCGCGGCCTTCCGTTGCGATTGACTATCAGCGTCTTGTCCAGGATCACTTCAATGGCAGAAGATTTAGAAGTCTCAGCCTTTGATTTCGGGCGACCCTTGAGGTTACCGCTCTGGCCTTTTTGGAACCGTCCCGAGACAGGAGGGTTGCCTCTCGTTGGCTTGTCCGTCATTGACCCTCTCTTTCTTCAAGGCGGGGCTCCCTGCCCGTCAGCGCCGACCATCGCTCAATGGCGACATCGACATAGGCGGGATCGATCTCGACACCGCGGAAGCGGCGCCCTGTCCGTTCAGCCGCTATCAGTGTGGTGCCCGAGCCCAGAAAGATATCGAGGACGAGATCCCCATGACGGGTCACATCCCTGATGGCATCCGCTACCATCCCCGTCGGCTTGACGGTGGGATGCAGCGCAAGATCCTCGCGACGACTGCCCCGGAAGGAATTGACGGAGGCATAATCCCAGACATTGGTCCGGTTGCGGCCATGTTTGCCAAGCTCCACCATATTGAGATGTGTTGCCTCCCCGACCCGATAGACAAATATCAGTTCATGCTTTGAGCGATAGAGCGAACCCATCCCGGCATTGGATTTGTTCCAGATGCAGAGATTGAGAAAGGCGCCATAGATATCATGGGCAACGGTTGTCACATCCTCCATATGCCGCCAGTCCATACAGACAAAGTGAACGGCCCCATCACGGGAGACAGTGGCACAGGCGCCCAGTGTCTCTGTGAGGAATGTCCGGAACTCAGAATTGGTCATCTCGCCCGATGCCATCGCAAACTCCCGATGCCGGTCGCTGGTGTTGGCATGTCCGCTGATCCGCACGTTATAGGGCGGATCCAGAAAGGCCGCGTCGACGTTTGTATCTGCGCCGACAACCTTTTGCAAAAACGCAAGGTCACGACTGTCCCCACAGCCAATGCGATGATCTCCCAGTATCCAGATATCCCCTTCTTTGGTTCTGGGCGTTTCCGGGACAGCCGGAATGACCTCATCGTCGGGATCCGCCTGCCCGTCCAGGATCACATCGATCTCGCCCGTCGAGAACCCGGTCAGGGTCACATCCATATCAACATCAAGCGTGGCGAGGTCAGAGAGTTCCAGCTTGAGGATTTCCACATCCCATCCGGCATTGAGCGCGATCTTGTTATCGGCCAGGCGAAGGGCCCGCTTCTGGATGTCCGTGAGACCGGAAAGGGTAATAACAGGTACCTCTTCAAGACCCATGGCCTTCGCCGCAAGCAGGCGCCCATGTCCCGCAATCAAATGGCCTTCGGAATCGGCGAGGATCGGGTTGGTAAAACCGAACTCCTCGATTGAGGCTCTGATCTGCCCGATCTGCTTTTTCGAATGGGTGCGCGCATTTCTGGGATCCGGCATCAGTTCGCTTACCGGACGATAGGTCACGCTCAGCTGGTTTCCAGGGGCTGGCTCTTTGCTCATCTCGTATATCCAACGACGTAATTACACTATATGTAGTATTTTAGAGAAGAATCCAACAGCTGCCAACCTTTATGGCCCCCAACCGGGGAGAAAGACTGGACTTCGGTGCAGAATGGAGCGTCACTGTCACTGCGCCCGTCTGCCGGGCTGTTGTCGGTAGGGACGGAATGCTTCCGCCCGATAACAGGAGGATAAACTGTTGGCATCCCAAGCGCTCAAATCATCTGGCAGCAAGCAGGGCAAAGCAGACAACGCAGCGGTTCGCAAAGCCGCAACAACCACACCTACCAAACTTGACCGGATGACCACTCTTCTTGCCCAAAAGAATGGTGCGTCTCTCGAGGAGCTCTGCAAGGTCACCGGCTGGCAGGCGCATTCGGTGCGGGGTGCAATTGCCGGTTCATTAAAGAAGAAAGGCCATGCGATAACGTCGGAGAAGATTGACGGCGTTCGTCGATACCGCATCGGAGATCCGCAATGAAAAGCGGTTCCGATCTTGAGGCAGAGGTCAGGACATTGGAGACGCTTGGATTACGCGATCTGCGTCATCTCTGGGCCGCCCGTATCGGACCGACACCAAAATTACGCTCCGAAGAACTAATGCGTCTGATGCTGGCCTGGCGTCTGCAGGCAAAGGCTCTGGGCGGGCTCACGCCCGAGACACGCCGCGGGCTCTCCCGGCGCGGGGCGATTGCCCCGGAAGGCCGCGCCCTCGGTGACGGGGCCATCCTGCGGCGAGACTGGCAGGGCCAGCAGATCGAGGTCATCGTCAGGGGCGATGGCTTTCTCTGGGAGGGTAAGACCTACCCGAGCCTCTCGGCCATCGCCCGGGCGGTGACCGGAACCCGCTGGAATGGCCCACGCTTCTTCGGTCTGCGCGGGGAAGCTCCATGAAGCCACCCGTCCGACGCTGCGCCATCTATACGCGCAAGAGCTCCGAGGAAGGGCTGGAGCAGAGTTTTAACAGCCTCGATGCGCAGTATGAGGCCTGCGAGGCCTATATCAAGAGCCAGGCAAGTGAAGGCTGGCGCGCCCTCCCCGCCCGCTATGACGATGGCGGCTATTCTGGCGGCACTATGGAGCGGCCCGGCCTAAAACAACTGCTCTCGGATATCTCATTAGAAAAAATCGATATTGTGGTCGTCTACAAGATTGATCGGCTGACCCGCTCGCTCGCGGATTTTGCCCGCATGGTGGAACTGTTCGAGCAGAATGACGTCAGTTTCGTGAGTGTCACACAATCCTTCAATACCACCTCCAGCATGGGGCGGCTGACGCTCAATGTGCTCCTCTCCTTTGCCCAGTTTGAACGGGAAGTCACGGGAGAGCGGATCCGCGACAAGATTGCCGCCTCCAAGAAGAAGGGGATGTGGATGGGCGGCAGTCCACCGCTCGGCTATGATCTGCCGGAGGCTGGCTCCCGAAGCTTGCGAATAAACAAAGCCGAAGCAGAGACAATCCGATTGATCTTCAAAAGATATCTGCAGCTCAGATCCGTCCATGCCCTGGTAAAAGAGCTGGATGAAAAGGATATTCGATCAAAGACCCGGACGACGCTTAAAGGAAGAACCATCGGCGGCCAGCCCTTCAGCCGCGGCGCGCTCTTTCATCTGCTGCGAAGCCGCGTCTATCTTGGCGAGATTCCGCATAAGGATCAGTCTCATCCCGGACTACATGAGGCGATAATCGATGCGGAGCTGTTCGAGGCGGTGCAAGGGCAGCTAGATGAGAACAGCAGGCGACGCAGGG
The DNA here is from genome assembly GCA_963971675.1 of uncultured Alphaproteobacteria bacterium. Classification (GTDB taxonomy): domain Bacteria; phylum Pseudomonadota; class Alphaproteobacteria; order Sneathiellales; family Sneathiellaceae; genus Sneathiella. The sequence goes on from CAXASQ010000006.1 coordinate 6,512, forward strand.
CGACCGGAAAGAGCGTTGCCGGGTCGCTGCTCGCGGGCCGCCTCTTCGATACGGACGGCCAGACAATGTCCCCGACATTTGCCTATGGGCGCGGCGGCAAGCTCTATCGCTATTATGTGTCCGCCTTTTTGCAGCGCGGGGCAAAGCGGGACCGGCTGGATAATGCACCGCGACGTGTCTCAGCGACGATACTTGAAAGTCGATTGATCAAGACGCTGGACCGTCTTCTTCCCAACTCACAGGAGGACCCGCTCGCGCTTGTAAGTCGCCTCGAGATCCATGCAAAGCATGTCGATCTGTTTCTGCCTCTCAACTTTATTGGCAGGATCATTGAAAAACTTCATACCGGGGAACGGGCTATGCCCGATCTGGTTAAGCCAAACCAGGTGCGGCTGACCCTTCCCTGGCGGATGCAGACGCGAGGCGGAAAGACCGACATCCTCGCGGGCGACAGAAACACGCCGCAACCCGATCCCTCTTTGATCCGGGCCCTGCGCAGCGCCCATGCGATGCTTGGTCGGGATTCAGGGAACTGGTCTGTCCTGCAGGCGGCCCCCGCCTCCCCCTGGCGGCGCAACCTGGTCCGGCTCGCTTTTCTGGCTCCCGATATCCAGCAAACCATCTTGAATGGCCGCCAGCCGGATCATCTGACGCTTGCCCTTCTGATGAAGGAAGATATTCCGCTCCTCTGGTCAGATCAAAGGAGCAAGTTCGGGATCGATACCGCGGATTGAGGTCAGATTAAGCGCCTAACGGGAATTTCCTAATCCACCTGTTAACAGGCTTGAAACTCCCTGATAATCATAATAACAGGCCCTGTTATCGGGCTAAATCACCCTGTTATGACGAAAAACAGGAAAGTGACGAATTCCGCCAGTAAACCATTGAATTTGCGGCGCAAAATAATTTTTCTTGCGAGCAAGACCGTCGATTTAACCCTGTTAATGATCATTTTTATCAAAAATTCCCTGTTAATGGCCTGTTCTCGTGAAACTCACCCTACCATCAGACGGCCAGAGACAGGCGGGCAGATTGGCCCTGAAGACCCGTCATCTGACGGTCCGGAGACACTGCCGACAAAGGGATTGGTGGCGAAATATCGCCCTGTTACCGGCGGTTACTACGCCAGGCGAGAACGGAGACAAATTATCAGGGGTGGGTGGCGGTGAGCGAGGGATTCGAACCCTCGATGGAGCTATAAACCCCATACTCCCTTAGCAGGGGAGCGCCTTCAGCCACTCGGCCAGCTCACCGGGCGGCGGCAATATGGCAGATTTTGACAGACTGTCCAAGCTTTTAAATCGTTTTTTGTCGATTTTGTCAGGACAGTGGCCGACGGTTCATAATCCATTCGCGGGCCATCTTCTGCGCCCGGGCGATTTCCTGCGTCGACATATCCATGGAAATCTCGGCACGGATCTCTCTTGCCTCTTCAATCCCGTTCATGGCGGCAAGGTTGAACCATTTATGCGCCGTCACCAGATCCTGCATAACCCCCTCGCCGGTGGAAAATAGCAGACCCGCGCGAAACTGGTCATCCGGTACGCCCGCATCGGCATTTTTCAACTGTGTCTCAACGTAGTTTTCACCTGTAGCAGCCATCGTTCAAATCCCCATATTCAACCGATCAGCAAAACAAAAACATCTAATGAAAGCATGATGAGAGAAATTTGGTTAAAATTTTATTAGCGCCTTTCGAAATTTAACCATGTTTGTTTAGAAATGAGGATAATAGGCTGCGAAATGACACAAACTCCCCCGAAAACAGGACGTTTTTGGAGGCTCAGGCCCACTAAAGGGCTAAAAATATCTATCGTAAAAAGAGGCTTCAGTCGGTATTTTTTGGAAATTCAAGGCCCATTTCCCGGTACCGCTCGGGATCATCGAGCCATTTTTCCCGCACTTTCACGAACAAAAACAGATGCACCCGGCGTTCCAGCATCTCCTCCAGTTCCGCCCGGGCGAGCGCGCCAATCTGCCTGATCGTCTGCCCGCCTTTGCCCAGAACAATCGGTTTATGATTGGCGCGCGAGACAAAAATCACCTGCTGGATCCGGACGGACCCGTCCTTTCGCTCTTCCCAGCTTTCCGTCTCCACCGTCAATGAATAGGGCAGTTCCTGATTAAGCCGCATAAACAGCTTTTCGCGAGTGACTTCGGCAGCAAGCTGGCGCATCGGCGCAATCGCAAGCTGATCCTCCGGATAGAGCCAGGCCCCCTCTGGCATTTCCTTTGCTAGGGCCGCCCGCAGATCGGCAACGCCGTCCCCCGTGAGGGCAGAAACCATAAAAATATCATCGAAGATGCCCCGCTCGATAAAGCCTTGCGCAAGGGCAAGCAGCTTATCCCTCTTGATGATATCAACCTTGTTAAGAATGACATGGGCGCGGCGGCCACTTTTCTCCAGCCTGTCGATAATCCGCTCCACATCCTTCGTGATGCCTTTCGCCGCATCGACGATGAGCGCGACACGATCCGCATCCTCCGCTCCGCTCCAGGCGGCATCAACCATGGCCTTTTCCAGCCGCCGGGCCGGTTTGAAAATGCCGGGTGTATCAACGAAGATGATCTGGCTTTCCCCTTCAAGGGCAATGGCCGTCACCCGCGTCCGCGTCGTCTGCACCTTCGGCGTGACAATGGCGATCTTGGCACCGACAAGCTGGTTGAGCAGCGTCGACTTCCCGGCATTCGGCGCTCCCACCAGCGCGACATAACCGCAGCGCGCAGTTCCCTTGAACGGCATTCCGCCTTGAATATCGTCACTCACCTTGTAATTCTTTCAGCATTTTCGCGGCCGCTTTCTGCTCTGCCGAGCGTTTTGATGACCCCGATCCGGTTGTCGATGAAAATCCTTCAACGGTCACCATCACCTTGAATTTCCGGTCATGATCGGGGCCGGTTTCCTCAACTACGGCATAAACAGGCAGAACGCGGCCGGTCTTGGCCAGCCATTCCTGCAACGCCGATTTAGCATCCTTTTTAGAGGCATCCTTGCGGTCAAACCGCGGCCACCATTTCAATTTGATGAATGCGCGCGCCGCCTGCATCCCGCCATCAAGATAAAGGGCCGCGATAATCGCCTCCATAACATCTTCAAGAATGGCGGGATTCTCCCGCCCGCCGGAAGCCGCCAGATCGCCCGCCATCTGGATATAATCCTGCAATCCCATTTCCAGGCCAATTTCGGCCAGCGTTTCACGGCGCACTTGCGCATTATAACGACGGGAAAGCTGCCCCGATTCCGCATTTGGAAAGCGACGAAACAACTCTTCGCTGATCACAAGACCAAGGACGCGATCTCCCAGGAATTCAAGCCGATCATAATCGGGACGGCTCGGCTTGTTTCCCTTCCCTTTGACAAGCGAGGAGTGGGTCACTGCTGCTTTCAGCAAATCAGGATCCGAGAAATCATGGTCCAGCAATGCCGCCAGATCTTCTAGATTTTTCGTAAGGCCCGCCATCAGCTTAAGGGGTTAAAAATCCGGTTCCAGCGAATGGCCATCGGGTATTTCCAGATTTCATACCAGGCGGCAGAACCGTCAAGGGACATGAAGATAATCTCGGCCCGACCGACCAGATTTTCAATCGGCACATATCCCACATGGCTGAGAAAACGGCTGTCGGTCGAATTGTCGCGGTTGTCCCCCATGGCGAAAAGATGCCCATCCGGCACAGTATAGACATCCGTATTGTCCATAATGCCCTGAACCGTTTCATCCAGGGTATAATAGCTTTTGCCGTTCGGCAGCGTCTCACGGTAGCGAGCGATACGCCGCGCATTGCCGAAGCGATCGCGATCAACAAAATCCTCAACCCGTTCTCGCTTAACGGCAGTACCGTTGATATGCAGGACGCCGTTGATCATCTGCAGTTTATCCCCGGGAAGGCCAACGATCCGCTTGATATAATCAATGGGTTCCCCGATGGGTTTTTTGAACACGGCGACATCACCCCGTTCCGGCAAGCCTTCAAAAACACGGCCCGAAATCGGCGCCATACTGAAGGGAAAGGAATGACGGCTGTAGCCATAGGAGTATTTGGAGACAAACAGATAGTCACCGATCATCAGGGTCGGCAGCATGGATTCGGAAGGAATCTTGAATGGCTCATAGGCGAATGTGCGGATAACAACCGCAATCAAAACTGCATAGATGATTGTGCGGATCGTTTCACCGATACCGCCCTTGGCTTTAACCGCTTCTTCCTTCATCAACAAACTTCCAGATCAATAATCAAACAATGTCACATTCAATTGCATGAACGGCCCTTACAGGCAACAGATTTCGGACCTTATTCTTCGAAGCGGCGTGTTCTACTCGTCAAGCGGAATGGCCGTTATCAGAACGATGGCTTGCGCCTGCGGTGGCTCGTCCGTAATCGTGAGATGGATTTCAGCCCGCATTCCCGGCGGTGTGATTTTCTCAAGTTGCGCCAACGCCCCGCCGGTCAACGCCATCGTCGGCTTGCCGGACGGCAGGTTAATAACCCCCATATCGCGCCAGAAAACGCCGCGCCGAAACCCGGTGCCGAGCGCTTTTGAACAGGCTTCCTTTGCCGCATAGCGCTTCGCGTATGATTCAACGCGATTGAGCCGCCGCTCCGATTTGGTGACTTCCACCTCCGTGTAAATCCGCTTGATAAAGCGTTCACCAAACCGGTCCAGCGTCCTTTCGATCCGCCGGATATCGATGATATCATTGCCAATGCCGATGATGCGGGACATGGATTCTTCCTCAGGCGACAGCCTGACGGGCGTCATCCATCAGGTTTCGCATCTTGCGGATGGCGGGATCAAGGCCCGCAAAAATGGCTTCTCCAATCAGAAAATGGCCGATATTGAGTTCAACAATCGTCGGGATAGCCGCAACTGGGCCGACCGTTCCATAGGTAAGGCCATGGCCTGCATGACACTCCAGCCCCAACTCCTCAGCAAAGGCCGCCGCCTTGCGGATCCGGTCCAGCTCCTGACCGCGCGCTGCTGCCGTCTCTGCATCGCAATAGGCGCCGGTATGCAACTCGACAATATCGGCGCCGATTGCCTTCGCCGCCTCAAGCTGGCGGGGATCGGCTTCTATAAACAGGGAGACGCGAATACCCGCCCCTTTCAGGCTGTCCACATAGTAATGCAACGTATTGTGAGCTCCGGCAACATCAAGGCCACCTTCCGTTGTCCGTTCTTCCCGCTTTTCGGGGACAAGGCAGCTCGCATGAGGCTTGTGGGCAAGTGCAATTGACAGCATCTCCTCCGTCGCGGCCATCTCGAAATTAAGCGGAATGGTCAGCTCCCGCGCAAGGCGCGTAATATCGTCATCACTGATATGCCGTCTATCCTCCCGCAAATGAGCGGTGATACCGTCTGCTCCCGCTGCCTCGGCAATACGCGCCGCGCGCAAAGGATCCGGATGCACACCGCCGCGCGCATTGCGAATGGTCGCGACATGGTCAATATTCACGCCCAGCCTCAAATGCTTCATTTCTCCGTTACTCCCAGATTTTTCGCTTTACCCACCTTCGGCTTCAACTGTCGTTGCTGCCCCTTCAGAATCGCTTTTGCCCGCCTGTCCTGGAATCTGCCGATAATGCCCCATAAGGGATAAAAACAGAGAAGCCAAACAATGACGCAGATCGGCACGCTCGCCAGCAGCATCGGATAAATGACATCATGAAAGATATGCGATACCTCTTCCCAGCGGCCGGACCAGAGACCATCGAAGAATGTTGTCAGGCTGGCATCGGGAAAAGCGCGCTGATCCGGATCGACGCCAAGTATCCAGCGCCCGACCTTGTAAAGCATTGTCCAGATAAAAGGAAAGGTCCAGGGATTGCCGACTGCGGTACCGAGCGCCGAGGCAAGGATACTGCCCCGCATGATCCAGGCAAAAAGGCCCGCAAGCACAAAATGCAGACCAAGTAGAGGCGTAAAGGAAACCGCCGCGCCGCAGGCAAACCCCGCGGCCAGGCTGTAGGGTGAGCCTTTCAGACGCCCCAATCGGTACCCGACATATTTTGAGGACCGACGAAAACCAATGGAGGGCCAGAAAAAATCCACCAGCTGCCGCAGCCGCGATGATTTTTTACGACGGCGAAACATCTATGCTCGCTCCACATCCGCAATCATTTGAGATTTCGACTGCCCGGCTTCACGGCGGGTGTCCCCTCAAGTTCGGGCGGCAACTGATCCGCCGCAAATGTCCTGACTTCCATCTTCAACAGCGAGACAAGCGGCACACCAACATCGGCCGTCCCATTGGAACGGTCAATCAGACAGGTCGCGCCGATCACCTTTCCGCCGGCGGCGCGGATAGCCTCGATGCATTCACGGCTCGATTTACCGGTGGTGACAATATCCTCTGACATGATCACCCGCGCGCCCGGTGTCAATGAAAACCCTCGTCGGAAGGTAAAGGCGCCATTTTCACGCTCTGTAAAGATTCCCGGAACCCCAAGCTGCCGTGCCATCTCATATCCGACAATAACCCCGCCCATAGCCGGAGAGACAACAATATCGATGGCATCCTTGCCGAATTTGTCCATCACCTTGGCGGCCAGTGCCCGGCAGAGCGCCGCCGCCCTGTCCGGATACATTAACACTTTTGCCGCTTGCAGATACCGATCCGAATGCAGTCCGGAACTGAGAAGAAAGTGCCCTTCCAGCAACGCATCGGTCTCGCGAAAATGGGCCAGGATTTCGTCGTCTTTCATTGCTTTTTTTATCCTTTCCGCACCGGCCCCTAACCGGCCGATCTTTCCACAGAGCTGATGACAGGATCCGCCCGTAATGCCGCGATGATATTGGTGAGATGCCGGACATCATTTACCTGGATGTCGATACGCATTTCAAAAAAATCCTGGCTGCGATTAACGATGACCAGATTGCTGATATTGCCATTATTCGAGGCAATCGTCGAGGTCACACCCGAAAGCGCGCCCGGTTCATTCGCCATAATAATCGAAATTCGCCCAACGGGAAGCGCTGCCTGCTGATTATCTTCCTCCCAGGAGACATCCAACCAGCGTTCCGGCACTTCGGCGAACTGTTCGAGTGTGTGGCAGTCAATGGTATGGATTGTCACCCCGCGGCCCGTGCTGACAATCCCCACGATACGATCTCCTGGCAGTGGATGGCAGCAGCCGGCCAGATGCACCGCCATTCCCGGAATGAGGCCGCGAATGGGAATGGAAAGCGACTGACCGGAAGCGGACTTTGCGCCGGTCCGACGGAGGACAATTACCTTGTCTTTATCCGCTTTGTGTTTCTCGCCGGGGAAAATAGCCTCAATGAGCTGCCTGCCCGTGCGTGTCCCGTCCCCAAGCATGCAATAGATATCGTCGATGCTTTCCTGATTCCAGACATCCACGGCGGTTTGCAGGGCCTTTTCGGCAAATTGCTTGCCTTCCATGCGGAAAGCTTTCTCCGCAATCGCGCGACCCAGTTCAATATACTGATCGCGTTGCTTGATGCGGGTGAAGCGGCGGATGGCCGCCCGCGCCTTGCCGCTGACGACGAAGCTGTCCCAGGTCGGGGATGGTGTCTGGTTCTTGGAGCGCAGGATTTCCACCTGATCGCCATTGCGAAGCGCCGTCCGCAACGGCACCAATCGCCCGTTGATTTTGGCGCCGACACAGGTATTGCCGACATCCGTATGAACCGCATAAGCAAAATCCACCGGGCTACTCCCCTGCGGCAACGAGATCAGATCGCCCTTGGGAGTAAAGCAGAACACCTGATCCTGAAACATGCTGAGTTTAGTATGTTCCAGAAACTCGTCCGGATCGGCAGTGTTTTCCAGAATTTCGAGAAGCTCTCGCAACCAGCGATACTGCTTGCCTTCCCGGACCTGTTCTAGGTTTTGCTTATATTGCCAATGGGCGGCAACGCCATACTCGTTTGTTTCGTGCATGTCGCGCGTGCGAATCTGCACTTCAATGCGCTTCTTCTCCGGCCCGATGATCGTTGTATGGATCGACCGGTAATTATTGCGCTTCGGTATCGAGATATAGTCCTTGAATCGCCCCGGCACCATGGAATATTTGGCATGCAGGATGCCGAGGACATGGTAGCAATCCTCCACCGTGTCGACAATGATGCGGAAAGCGATGATATCGGCAAGCTGTTCGAAAGAAACATTGTTCTTTTCCATCTTACGCCAGATCGAATAATAACGTTTCTCCCGCCCATAGATATCCGCCTTGATTTCGGAGGCGGCGACATCTTTTTTCAGCGTCGCGACAATCCGTTCGACAATATCTTCCCCTTCTTCGCGAAGAAATTCGAGCCGTCGCTTGATGGAGTTACGCGCCTCACTGTTGAGCTCGATAAAGGCGAGATCCTCCAGATCGTCACGAAAGTTCTGCATCCCGATCCGCTCGGCAAGCGGCGCGTAAATCTCCATCGTCTCAGTGGCGATCCGCCTGCGCTTTTCCGGGTTCTTGATGAAATGCAGGGTGCGCATGTTATGCAGCCGGTCTGCCAGCTTGACCAGCAGAACACGGATATCGTTGGACATGGCGAGCAGCAGTTTACGAAAATTCTCCGCCTGCTTGGTCTTGTCGGATTGGAGTTCAAGCTGCGAAAGCTTGGTCACCCCATCTACGAGAGCCGCAATCTCGCTACCGAAAATTTCTTCAACCTGTTCTTTGGTTGCGACAGTATCTTCAATCGTATCATGAAGAAGTGCCGTGACAATGGTCGCGGTATCGAGCTTGAGCTCGGTCAGGATGCCCGCAACTTCTATGGGGTGGGAAAAATAGGGATCGCCCGACGCGCGCACCTGGCTGCCATGGGCTTTAATTGTAAAGATATAGGCGCGGTTGAGCAGGTCTTCGTCGGCCTGCGGATCGTAGCTTAGCACACGATCAACAAGTTCAACCTGACGCAGCATCAGCGGTTACAGCGCAAACAGGCGCCGCCCCCCTGATAGCTGTCTATACGTGTCAGCGTAAAAAGTTCCGGGTTGCCGGGCTTCGAACATATATCGCCCGGCATTTGACAACTATGGAAAGAGTGTGAATGCCAGGCGCTGTATCTATGTCGATCAGTTGTCGTCGAACGGGTCATCAACGTCTGTATCCGCTGCCGACGCTTCCCCATCCGTTGCACCGACATCATCGGCTGAAAATGTTTCTTCGGTCAGGTTTTCCTGAATGACACCGGCCCACTCGTTGCTGGCACTCATCAGGGCTGCCATATTGTCTTCTTCCGGTTCGTCCACCTCGACCCGGCGTTGCAGGGAATGGACAAGATTGTCCTTCAACCCGTCGATATCGATGGTGCCATCGCCAATCTCGCGTAAGGATACCACCGGATTTTTGTCATTGTCCCGATCAACCGTCAGCATGGAACCGGCCGCGATCTCCCGTGACCGGCGCGCAGCCAGCAAGACGACCTCAAAACGGTTCGGTACTCTTTCTACGCAATCTTCAACGGTGACGCGTGCCATTAAGGTAACTCCAATTGTCTCTGAATTCAGCTTACTACATATTCGCTTGTATAGCGGATAGCAAGTCAAAGTGACAGAAAAAGCCGTTGAAAACCGGCAGTTTTTCACCCAAACGTGACTTTATCGCACTAGAGCTTGCCGCGCCCGCCTCAAAGACGGCGGATCGGCTGCGCCGACGCCTGCCCCTGGAGCAGATCATCTGCGGCCCTGCCACTGACCGGATGGCGCCACTCCGGTGCGATTTCCGCGATTGGCGCCAGCACAAAGGCCCGGAATTCGATCTGCGGATGCGGCAGAACAAGGCCCGCGCCCTGATTCCGGTTTTCCGTCACCTCGCCATGGAAATCGAGCAGGTCAAGATCCAGCAGCCGCGCCTCCCACTTCTCTCGGCGAACGCGGCCAAAGGCTTGCTCCACCTTATGCAGTTGCGTCTCCAGTGCTGGTGCGGACAGGTCTGTTTCGACGCAAATAACCGCATTCACAAACCAGGGCTGATCGGAGACTGGCACCGGCGCCGTCTGGTACCAGCCGGATTGACGCCGCAGGGACGCAAATTCGCATATGCATTCAATCGCCACCGCAAGCGTATCGACAGGCTCCCCATGAACGGGATGTGGCAAATTTGCCCCTAAACCGATCAAAATCACAATAAATTATCCTCAAAAGTCACGAAAAAGCCCCGTTTCCTGCATTTATTTACCATAATTGTCTTATCGGGCTGCAAATCTTGTCTAGAGATATGGCAATTATTTTGCTATTGATGACGGATTAGGGAGCTTTCGCGACCGTAGCAAGAATTATTTATAATATTACGTACGGAAATTGGTAATGCCTTTTTACCCGGAGGAGCGGATTGCTCTTTTTATTGACGGTTCCAATCTTTACGCAGCCGCCCGCGCGCTCGGGTTTGATATCGACTACAAAAGATTATTGAGCGAATTCGCTTCCCAGGGCAGGCTCGTCCGCGCCTTTTACTACACCGCCCTGATCGAAGATCAGGAATACTCCCCCATCCGCCCGCTGGTCGACTGGCTCGATTACAATGGCTATACCATGGTGACCAAGCCAACGAAGGAATTTACCGATTCCGCCGGGCGGCGCAAATACAAGGGCAACATGGATATCGAGCTTGCCATCGACATGATGGAGCTGGCAAAGCATCTTGATCATGCTGTCCTGTTCTCCGGCGATGGCGACTTCCGCCGCCTGGTCGAATCGATCCAGCGGCAGGGCGTCCGCGTCAGCGTTGTCAGCACCGTAAAATCGCAACCGCCCATGATCGCTGACGAGTTACGCCGTCAGGCTGACTTCTTTATTGAATTGAAAGATCTTGAAAAGCGTGTCGGCCGCGCCGTCAGCCAGCGCAATGACCGCGATTATGAACAGTTCCCTGAGGAATATGATCCCTATGAGGACGCCGAGGAAATCGCCTGATCGTCAGGCCCCCTCCCCGGCGAGCCTCCGTCTATTGTAATTTCCTGAGTTCGGCCGAGACCTTGGCGGAAATCTCCTGCATTCCCAAAGTTGCACTCTGCTGCCAATCACTCTCAAATACGGCTGCCTGCTTACTGACTCTTTCATTCATAACAGTCATCCCTCCGTTTAGGGGACCGGTCTTCGCTTCCAGATATACTTCCGCCCTGTTTCGCAAGCCCAATTCCCAAAACCCCCATTCGATCCAGGACCAGAATTGTCTAATCCTGGCGTCAACCGGAATGGCGGTTTCATAGGCGGAATCCCCCTGCTCCAACACGCGATAGCCAGCTTCACGAAAAGCCCGCGTTAGTGCATTTTTCATAATATCGGCAACTGTCTCGTCTTCTGGCAGTATGACATCACCAAGTGCTTGACCATATGAATTTCTTTTTCTCGCAAATGCACGCGCCTTAATATCTGCATCGATAATTTCGTCTTCGGAAAGAGAAGGAATGTCAGGCGTTGCTGGTTTAAATTCGAACATACGCCCGTCTATCACTGAAACCAACTTCACCTCCACCCCATTAACAGGATTAGATATATTTTCTGGCGCATCGATCGAGACAGTACTTCTATCTAGGGCACAAGCGGAAAGCCCGACCAGCACTACAGCAAGCTGGATGAATTTTATATTCCTCGAAAACATTACCTTACCCCTCGAACACATATTAAGTTACGTATATATATTACTCAAATAATCCAAATAAGTGTATTTTGGACACTCTGCAATCAAAATTACGCTTTCTCTGCTGTGCAATAGGCACGGACAGCAGGACCGCTAAATTTTTTCGTGGAATGGTGCGGCAAAATACCGCTACAATCATCACGGCATTTTGACAGAGAACACCGCTTCGAAAGTATGTCCCATGTCTATTTTTCAGGCGGCTGAAACAAAAGCGCCATCTTGCGTACCCGGTTTGCTATAATTGTCTGAATAAAGAGGGGAAGTTATGGCACAAAAACTTGTGGTCCTGAGCGACGGCTGCTGGGTCTCGCCCCAGTTCAGAAGCAGGAACAGGCGCGTTCCGGGGAATGCCACCCTTGCCTATCAATGCATCGCACCGACAACAGCGGAAGGCAACGGCCAGCTTCTTTATCTGCACGATCACGAGGCCCGGCCCCCGCTTCACCGCCGTCTGATGCAGCGGACTTTTGGCCTTGGCATGAAAGTGGAGATATTTGACAGCTACCGCTTTCTGTCCCGCAATTATCGCGCGGGTGAGGCCGATGAAATTTATCTGCTGGGCGCCGGTCTTGGCGCATTTAACATCCGTCGCCTTGCCGATCTGATTGACAAGGTGGGCCTTTTGCCGCCGGAACGGCTCGATCTGCTGCCAGCCGCCTTTGAATACAGCCAGATCCCGATGGAGGCGATGGAATCGCCCGCCGCCCGCGCTCTCGCGGATGAACTGCCGATGAACAAGGTGCGGATCCGCTTCCTCGGCTGCTGGGATACGGTCGGCAGTCACGGGCTGCCGATGCCCGGCCTCAACCATATTTCACAAAGCTGGATGATGTATCACGATCACCGCGTCAACGGCAATGTAGACACGGCTTTTCAGGCCCTCGCACTGGATGAGCGGCGCAGCCGCTTCAAACCCGGCCTCTGGACCGGCGTGCAATCGGAAGAGACCCGGAAGGTGGAACAGGTGTGGTTCGCGGGATCCCATGAAAATGTGGTTGGTGGACGGCGGGACAGCCGCCTGTCCGATATCGCGCTCAACTGGATGCTTGATCGCGCCCAGGATGAGGGGTTACATATTGATCTGCAAAAGTTAAAAGAAATAACCATCCCCGACATTGGCGGGCGCATCGCCATGAACCGGCGCAAGGTTGCTGGCATACCCTTACCCTTCCGCAAACCCTTTAACCGGCCGTTCGGACAAACCGGTCAGATATCCGAAGGCAGCGGCATGGAGCCGGAAAAACTGCATGAAAGTGTCTTGGCCCGGCGCAAAGCTGACCGTAAATATCGCCCCCGCCAAATTGCCAATTTACCCGACAGTGACATCCCTGTTTTCCGGGAAAGGCCGCTGGCAAGCCCGGACAAGCGCCGCGATCCACGCCACAAGATTGACTGGCCTGCCTTCATCATTGCCAACGGGGCCAAAATAACGGTCAGCCTGGTCGATTACAGCCGCAGCGGTGCGAAAATATGGGTTCAGGAAAGGCTTCCGGAAGGAACGTCACTCGTCCTGCAATCCTCCCGTGCCTTTTCGGATGGGCTGAAAAGTCGGGTCGTCTGGGCGAAAGATAACTTCCTCGGTCTCGAATTCGCAGCCCCCCTCAGCCGGGAGGCAATGGCCTAGCAAGCTCGCAGGAAGGGATATCGAAGGACGCCGGAAACGCCGCTCGGCCTCAGGAGTAATTTTTCAGCAGCCGCTGCTTTTCACGGCCCCAGTCACGATCCCGCTCGGTTGCGCGCTTGTCATGCTGCTTCTTACCACTGGCCAGTCCGACCTTGACCTTCACGATGCCCCGGTCGTTGAAATACATCGACAGCGGGATCAGTGTCTTGCCAGCCTTCTGGATCTGCCCCGCAATCTTGCTGATCTCCCGCTTGTGCATAAGAAGCTGACGCGGGCGCAGCGGATCATGGTTGAAGCGATTGCCATGCCCATACTCCGCAATATGCGCATTGATCAGATACAGCCCGTCATTTTCAAAAGACGCATAAGCGTCCTGAATGTTGGCCTTCCCGGCGCGGAGGCTTTTCACCTCCGTGCCCTGAAGGATAAGGCCCGCTTCAAACTCCTCATGGATGAAGTAGTTATAGCGAGCCTTCCGGTTTTCCGCGATTGTGCGGCCCATAGCTAGAATTTATCCTTTTTAGTTCAGAACACCCGCATCGCGCATGGCGGCCTCAATCTCGCGCTTGGATTCTTCCTTGAACACAGGAATGATCGGCAGGCGCACATCCGGCTTGCATTTGCCAAGCAGGGAAAGAGCATATTTCGTCGGCGCGGGACTCGCTTCAATAAACAGCGCCTTGTGCAATCGGATCAGGCGATCCTGAAGCGCGATCGCCTTTTCATTTTCCCCCGCAAGGCTCGCCTCCTGCATTTCCGAGACGAGCGCGGGCGCGACATTTGAGGTCACGGAAATGCATCCGCTCCCCCCTTGCGCATTATAACCAAGTGCAATTGGGTCATCGCCGCAAAGCTGGATGAAATCCTCGCCGCAATGAATGCGCTGCAGCGCCGCACGGGAAACATCTCCGGTCGCATCCTTGACGCCAACAATATTCGTGAGCTGGGCAAGACGGCCCATCGTCTCCGGCGTCATGTCAACGACCGAACGGCCCGGGATGTTGTAGATATAGATCGGTATATCTACCGCGTCGTTGATCGCCTTGTAATGGGCATACATGCCTTCCTGCGTGGGCTTGTTATAATAGGGCATGGCAATCAGCACGGCATCGGCGCCCGCCTTCTTCGCATGCTTGGTAAGGCGGATCGCTTCGAGCGTGTTATTCGAGCCAGCGCCTGCCATAACCGGCACACGGCCTTTTGCCACCTCCACACACAGCTCGACCACACGGTCATGCTCGGGATGGCTCAGCGTTGGGGATTCACCCGTCGTGCCAACCGGCACCAGTGCCTTTGTTCCGGATTTTATTTGCCAGTCACAGAAGGATTGAAACGATTTTTCATCCACGCGCGCTCCATCGAATGGAGTGACAAGCGCTGTGATCGATCCTCTAAACATGACAATATCCTCAGTTTCAAAATTGCTATTCCCGCCATTTTTTATGGAACCCGCCCTTGGCAGGTTTTTTCATGTCACTATGGCGAAGGCCTGATTTACAGCCATGAACGGCCTTATGGCAAGCGGTAACTGCATGCAAAGAGGCCGCTTAAGCCCGGACTGTGGCCATTCTCCCCCATTGTGCAGAAAGACACCCTTGATCCGTTGGCGAAGGGGGTTACATTTAGGCTGTTATTCTTAATTAAAGGTGTCCCTTGTCCAAGTCCGCTCTGAAACCCGCCACCATTCATCTCAAAGATTATAAGGCTCCCGAATTCCTGATCGATACGATCGATCTGACCTTCGAACTCGGAGAAGAGGAGACGATCGTCACCTCCCGTCTGGCGCTGCAACGTTCGGATCCGGCGGCGGAAACGCTCCGCCTGAATGGAGAGCATCTGGAACTTCTCTCCATTGCAAAGGACGGAGAACCGCTTGACAAGGCCGGCTATGACCTGACGGACAAGCATCTGACTCTCCCCGTTGCGACCGGCGAGGAAAGCTTTACGCTTGAGATCAAAACACGCCTCAAACCGCAGGAGAACACCGCACTTGAAGGACTCTATAAATCAAGCGGAAATTTCTGTACGCAATGCGAGGCGCAAGGGTTTCGCCGCATCACCTATTATCTTGACAGGCCGGATGTCATGGCCGTTTTCACCACCACCATTATCGGGGATGGCACACGCTATCCCGTTATGCTGTCCAATGGCAATCTGACGGAAAAGGCCATCGTTGACGGCGGCCGCACATCCGTCACCTGGCATGATCCGCACCCGAAGCCCGCCTATCTTTTCGCCCTGGTGGCCGGTGATCTCGCCGTGGTGGAGGACCACTTCACCACTCGCTCCGGCCGCAACGTGAAGCTGCAGATTTTTGTCGAAAAAGGCAATGAAGACAAATGCGGTCATGCCATGACCTCGCTCAAGAAATCCATGAAATGGGATGAGGAAAAATACGGCCGGGAGTATGACCTCGATATCTTCATGATTGTCGCGGTCAGCGATTTCAACATGGGCGCGATGGAGAACAAAGGCCTTAACATTTTCAATTCGAAATATGTCCTCGCCTCCCCGGAAACGGCAACGGATGCGGATTTCGACGGGATCGAAAGTGTCATCGCCCATGAATATTTCCATAACTGGACCGGCAATCGCATCACCTGCCGCGACTGGTTCCAGCTGACATTGAAAGAGGGGCTGACCGTGTTCCGCGATCAGCAGTTCTCCGCCGATATGAATTCCGCCGCCGTGCAGCGTATCGGCGATGTGCAACGCCTGCACGCCGCTCAGTTTCCGGAAGACGCCGGCCCGCTTGCCCATCCGATCCATCCGCAGAGCTACGTGGAGATCAATAACTTCTACACCGCCACCGTTTATGAAAAGGGGGCGGAGGTGATCCGCATGATCCATACGCTGCTTGGCGAGGAAAATTTCCGCAAGGGCATGGATCTTTATTTCGAACGCCATGATGGCCAGGCGGTCACGACAGAGGAGTTTGTCTCCGCGCTTGAAGATGGTTCGGGAGTTGATCTGACCCAGTTCCGGCGCTGGTATGTCACGCCCGGTACGCCGACCATCCAGGTCAAGGAAAGCTATGATGCAGCGCGCGGCGAATATACCCTGGCCTTCGCCCAGAAAAATGTGAAGGCGGGCAAGGCATTCAAACCCCTGCATATCCCGCTTCGCATGGGGCTGCTGGATGAGGCGGGCACGGCCATCCCCTTCCCGGACGGGCCGCACAAGGGCGAAAAGGAAGCTGTCTTCAGCCTGACCGACGACAACCAGTCCCTCACCTTCAGCGGTCTTCAATCCCGGCCGCATGCCTCCCTGTTCCGGGGCTTGTCCGCGCCGGTCATTCTGGATCAGAAAATGGATGATCCGGCCCTCGCTTTCTTCTATGCGAAGGATCAGGATCCGTTCAATCGCTGGGATGCGGGCCAACGGCTTGCCAGCAATATCATCCTGAATCAGCTATCTCCGGCGAACAAGGGCAAGGACGTTACTCTTCCCGCAGCCTTCATGGAGGCCTTTGATGCGCTTCTGGAAGACAAGCAACTCGATCGCGCATTTGCCGCCGCCGCCCTTACCTTGCCGGGCGAACAGGATGTGGCGCAAAAAATGCCGGTCGTGGATGTCGACGGCCTGCACCGCGTGCGCGAAGACGCCCGCCGCCAGATCGGACTTGGATTTGAGGAAAAATGGCTGCGCATTTATGAGGAATGCCGCAATTCCCCAAGCCCGGCCAACCAGCCCGAAAGCAGCTCCCGCCGGCTCAAGAATACGGCGCTCAACTATCTGATCGCAACAGGCCGAGAAGAATACTACCAGCTTGCAAAAGCCCAATACCGGACGAGTGATAGCATGACGGACAGCGTCGCGGCGCTCTCTGCCCTGAAAGACATCAGCGACCCCATTCGGGAGGAAATTTTCGCCGATTATTATGATCGCTGGCAAAAAGAAGCACTGATTATCGATAAATGGTTCATGCTGCAGGCCATGGCAGTACGCGAAACCACAATCGAGGATGTGCGCGGTTTGATGCAGCATCCTGCTTTCAATCTTTTAAACCCAAACCGCATGCGATCCCTGATCGGCGCATTTGCATCGGGCAACCCCGTCTCCTTCCATGACCCGAGCGGCGAAGGATACCGGATTCTCTCCGGCGTCATTGCCGAGCTGAACAAGCCGAACCCGCAGATTGCAGCGCGCCTGGTCGCCCCACTGGGCCAATGGCGGCGGTACGATGCCGAACGGCAAACTTTGATGAAGGCCGAGCTTGAAAAAATTCTGGAATTGCCTGGCCTTTCTAATCACGTTTACGAAATGGCAAACAAAAGCCTGCATGATCAGGGGTAAAATCTGCTATCATGGATGTCACGCGTCTCTCCTGAGACGCGGGTATCGTAGTTTGATCGGTCAGGGGTATGTTTAAAAGCCGGGTCCTTGCAGCGCTGATAACCAGCTCGATGCTTCTCCCTCTATCCAGCGGGTTGGGAGATGCCATGGCGGCCTCCCAGAACGCTGTGAATGGCCCTGTCCCTCTTCCCAAAAACAAGCCTGATGCGGTGGCCGTTGTCGGTCTTGCTGTTAAGGACGCGCCACGCCCATCCGACCGTCCGGCAGGGCTGGAACTGCCCCCTCATCCGCTCTCGACCGGCTTGCTGAGCCGGAATGATCTCGGCATCTACAAGCAGGCCTTTGCTGCCGCCGAGAAACGCGACTGGACATTGGCGCGATTTATCGCGAGCGAGGCAAAGTACAAGCTCCCCGCGAAAATCATCGACTGGCGATATTTTATCACCTATGGCTCGGATGCGGGCTTTGATGAAATTACCGCTTTCATTCGGGATAATCCCGGCTGGCCGTATCAAACAACGCTGCGCCGCCGTGCTGAGCAGTCTCTGAATGTCTCCATCCCGCCGCAAAAAACCATTAACTGGTTTACCGCTCATAACCCGCAAACCGGCACGGGCATGTATCGCTATGGTGAGGCATTGCTCGCCTCAAACCGGGAGGCGGAGGGGCGTGACTGGATCCGCCGCGCCTGGCGAAGCGGCGATCTGCCGGAATTGCTGGAAAAGGAAATGCGGCGCGAGGCGACCGCCCTTCTCACGCGTGCCGATCATGAAGAACGTCTCGACCATCTTCTGTGGGAGGGCAACAGCAGCGCCGCGATGCGGATGCTCGACCTTGTCAGCACCGATATGAAAGCGCTCGCCCGCGCCCGCCTTGCCCTGATGACAGGCAAGGGAGATGTGGATCAGGCGATACGCGCTGTGCCAGCGCGTCTGCAAAATGATCCCGGCCTCATTCTGGAACGAACGAAATGGCGGCGGGCCCGCGCCCTTGACGCCGAGGCACGGGAGCTACTGCTGGCCATGGGCCCGGACACCCCTCGTGCAGAAAATTGGTGGCTGGAACGGCATATACAGGCTCGCGAACTGCTGGCCCTCGGACATATTACGGAGGCCTACAATCTTGCCAGTCGTCATGGCCTCGCGCCGGGCGAGAATTTTGCCTCCGCCGAATGGCTGTCCGGATGGATCGCCTTGCGATTCCTCAATGACGGGAAGACGGCGCTCCGTCATTTCGGCAATCTCTATGAAAATGTCAGCTACCCCATCAGCCGCGCCCGGGGCGCCTACTGGATAGGCCGCGCGCAATCCGCGCTTGGTGATCGGCCTTTGGCAGAATACTGGTACAAGATCGCCGGGCAGTATTACACGACCTATTATGGCCAGATGGCTTTGCATGCACTGGGCCAGAAAAAATTGCCTGAAATTCCAAAAATTTCCAAGGCGCAGACGCCGGACGCCAGAGTTCCCGGCACAGGCGAGTTATATCTTGCCATTCGGCAGCTTGCCGAACTCGGTGAACCCCGATTGACTCGCCCTTTCCTTATGCATCTCGCGGATTTGGCGACACAGGAAGAAGAATATGTGACCCTTGCCGATCTTGCCAATGGTGTGGGCCGTCCCGATTACGCGATTTCCATAGCCAAACAGGCGGCGCAGTCGGGCACCGAACTTGTCGAAGTCAACTGGCCAACGCCGAAATTCACCCTCAAAACGCCACCGGTTGAACCGGCACTGATGCTCGCCATCACCCGGCAGGAAAGCGCCTTTGCGGAAGATGCCGTCTCGCGGGCCGGCGCACGCGGCTTGATGCAACTTATGCCAGGAACGGCACAGGATGTCTCGCGTAAGCTCAATATCGGCTATTCGGCCGATCTGCTGACAGCCGATCCGGCCTACAACGCCCTCCTCGGCAGCAGCTATCTGGCGGATCTGATCAATAGCTATAACGGCTCCTACGTCCTGGCCATTGCCGCCTATAATGCCGGGCCGTCCAATGTCAACCGCTGGATCGGTGAGTATGGCGATCCACGCACCGGCGATATCGACAGCATCGACTGGATCGAGTTTATGCCCTATGGCGAGACGCGGAATTATGTCCAGCGGGTCATCGAAAATCTTCAGATTTACCGCGAACGGCTGAAGCAAAGGGAAGACAGCATTTTACAGATAGCCGAAGACATCAATCGCGGCAGCCCGGCCGACTGACCGGAAAATGTCACTTGCATTTGCAGGCAGGATGTTCATCCTGTCCTGTATTCTTTCGAAGGCTTCCATTACATGACATTCAGCGAACATTTCTATACATCTCCGGACGGGCTTCATCTGTATTACAGAGAATATGGAACGGAGGAAGAGGCCTGCCCGCTTGTCTGCCTTTCCGGCCTTACCCGAAATTCGGGTGATTTTCACGATTTCGCCCTGCGCTATTCAAAAACCCGGAAGGTTTATGCCCTTGACTATCGCGGCCGCGGCAAATCCGATTATGACGCCAGCTACAGCAATTATAATCCGCAAGTCTATCTTGGCGATATTTACGCCTTCCTGACGCAGAAGAACATCTCCCGTGCCCTGTTCGTTGGCACGTCCCTCGGTGGCTTGTTGATCATGGCCCTTGCGGGCCTTGCAAAGCAGTTCATTGCAGGCGCCATTCTCAATGATGTGGGGCCGGAAGTGGACCAGTCTGGCGGCAATCGTATCCTCGAATATGTTGGCAAGGATGTTCGCTTTCCAACACCGGAAGCCTGTGCTTCCCAGCACAGGGAAAGCTATATTGGCGCGTATCCTGATCTTGATGCGGCGGGCTGGCAAAAAGTTGCGGGCAATACATATACATTTGACGAAACAGCAAGAAATTACCGACTGAACTATGATCTCGCCCTTGGCAAGGCACTGGCTGAGCAGTTCGGGAAAGGGGAACAAGTTGACCTTTGGCCCTTTTTCAGGGCGCTTGACGATATTCCCCTGCTTGCCATACGCGGCGCCCTCTCCGACGTGCTGAGTGCGGAGGTATTCGCCCGGATGCAGCAGGAAAACCCGAAGATGAAGGCTGTGCTGCTTGAAAATCGCGGTCATGTGCCGTTGCTTGATGAACCTGCCGCCCTTGAAAAGATGGATCCCTTCATTGCCGGAATTCGATAACCTCCCCACTTATCAGTCCGTCCGTCAGGCGGCCGATCTGTTGCGTCCTGTCGTGGTGCGGACACCACTACTGGAATCATATGCGCTTAACGAAAAGCTAGGCGCGCGACTGTTCCTAAAATGCGAGACATTGCAGCATACAGGCTCCTTCAAGTTTCGCGGCGCCTATAATGCCCTCGCCCGTCTCACGCCTGCGCAACAAGCGGCGGGCGTGATCGCCTATTCCAGTGGCAATCATGCGCAAGGAGTGGCACTTGCCGCAAAAATGCTGGGCATTCCGGCCACCATCCTGATGCCGGAGGATTCCCCCAGGATCAAGCTTGCGAACACGCGTGGCTATGGCGCGACGGTCATCACCTTCAATCGCTACACCGAGGTGAGAGAGGAAATCGGCGAAAAAATTGCCCGGGCAGAAAACCTTACCCTCATAAAACCTTATGATAACTTCTTCGTCATTTCGGGTCAGGGCACTCTCGGCATAGAGGTCGCGGAACAATTGAGCGCGCACAATATCAAGGCCGATATCTGCGTTGCTCCGGCGGGTGGCGGCGGACTGGTGGCGGGCACCGCCCTAGCCCTCAATGAGCTCTCCAAACAGACCGATATCTATACGGCGGAGCCTGAATTTTTCGAGGATACAAGCCGTTCTCTCAAGGCCGGCAAGCGAATTGCCAATAAAGCGGGCCACAAAAGTATCTGTGACGCGATCATCACGCCCCTGCCGGGGGAGATTACATTCGAAATCAATCGGCGCCTCCTGAAAGGAGGGCTTGTCGTTTCGGATCGCGAGACAAAGGCTGCTATGCGCGCCGCTTTTCATTATTTCAAATGCGTGATTGAGCCAGGCGGCGCCGTTGCGCTGGCTGCACTTCTAACCGGGAAAGTAGACATCGCCGGCAAGACGGTCGTTGCCATTGCATCCGGCGGGAATGTGGATCCGGACCTATACAGCGACATCCTGAAAGAGAGAGATCAGTAAGTCGCCCAGAACTCCCCGTTTTCCAGTTTCTCGCGATAGCCCGTCATGAAATTTTCAAGCTGCCCCACCTGTGCAATCAGCGTTGCACGCTGGCGGAAATCGGTCTCATTCGGGTTTTTCTGTTCCGTAATCAGGTCAAAGGCCGCCTGATCGGGCGATCCGGCCATTTTATCATTATAGCGCTGGCGCAACCGCATAAGACCCGGCTTGTCATCGGCAAGGTTTAAGGCAACTGCGATCTGCATGATACGCTGCCGGTCAAGACGATCGGGATCGGCCCCAACGCCGCCTCCCGTGCCAATCATTTTTTCAATGGCCGGAATGGCTTTCGCCCAGTCGCGGGATTTCCAGTAGATCTCCGCGCGCAATTCGTCCGCATCGACGCTGTTATCATGATTGATCAGGGCGAGTGCCTCACCATAATTTTCAAGCCCGGTCTGCGCCTGCGCTTCCAGATAGAGCCGTTCGCGTTTTTCCTCTGGCGACAGAAGACGCCAGCGCGTGTCGTAAAGCGCCCGCAGCGCCGCATCCGGCTTGCCGTTCCAGAGTTGCACAATGGCAAGCTTGGTACCGGCATGGGCTTTGTCTTCCCCCTTCAGGCGGAAATTCACCTGATGTTCCAGAAGTTGGGCGGCCTGTTCCAGCAGATCAACGCGGGTCAACCGGTCGGCAAGAGTCTGGATCATCCTGTCCCCCCGCTCACCCACCGGCGTCAGCTCGCGATACTGATAATAAATCGCCAGCGCCTTGACGGGGGGCATCTTGTCGGCCCCTCCTTCCAGAAACAGCTCGGCGAACAGATCATTCATCTTACGACCCAGATCCCGCGCATAGGGCGACTCCGGGAAATAACGGACAATCCGCTTATATGTTTCAAGCCCATTGTCGATTTCTCCTGTGGCGACATAAAGATCGCCGAGGCGTTTTTGCAGCTCAATTTCCAGATTATCCCCACGCCAGGCAAAATCCAGCCGCTCAAGCGCGTCAATTGCCTGTTCCGGCGTGATCGTCTTTGACATCAGCGCAACATTAACCTTCTGGAAGCGGGCCTGTTCGCTGATCGGGCGATAGCCGGCGCGGATTGCCTCATCAAATTTTGCCGCCGCCGTCGGATAATCGCTAAGCTGCATGGCATGCAGACCTTCAAGATAAGCCTTGTCCGCCTGTTGCGATATAGCCGTGGGTGATTTCATCTGAGCGAGCACCTCACGAGCCAGATTGACATCAACATTCTCAAGGGCCGCCCGGGCCTGCAACAAATGAAAGTGATCCGCCCATTCCCGGCCTTGCACTTCAAAGGCCGGAGCGGCGTAATTCAGCTCCTGCGCGGCGCGCTCCCAGTTGCCTTGCCCGGCAGCAATCATGCCACGAAACGGTGCAACCTCCACATCGCCATCGAAATCCCTGTCAAATAGATATTTTCCGGCACTCTCGTAATGATGCATGCCAAGTTCAGCCAAACCGTTCAGCAGGCGGAACTCCCTGTCCTTTTCAATCGCCGGATAGCGACGCTGCATTTCCGCAAGAACGCCCAGCCCCTCCGCATAGTATTTCTGCGCCACGAAGAAACGGGCCAGCTCCTCCTGCGCCTGTCTCCTGTCCTCCTTGGACGCATTTGCCAGCGCCTGCTGCAACTCCTGACGGCGCTTTGTAAACAGAACCGGGCTGACCTGTCGCCATTCATCGAGCCGGACAACCCGCGCCTGTTGGATCACCGGCGTCGGATAGATTTCCTCTCCCGGTTTCCGTGCTACTTCCTTCGGCTCTTGCGGGCGGGCAAAATCGCTGGAAACCGCTGTCACGGCGACACCGTTCATTTCATGGCCAATGCGGACATCCGTCGCCGCGGATATAAGGGCAATGCCCTGAACCGTTGGCAGAATGCTGATACTGTTAAAAACACGCGCTTCCTGGATACCCTGACCGGAATCGGCAAGTGGCAGGGCAATAATCTCCTCCCCGCTGCCCGGATCGGTGAAACGAAATTCGCCGGCGCTGTTGACGGCCGGAATAAAGGCGCGGAAGCGGGAAGCAGAAATGCCTTCCGTCTGGACACCAAGCGGATGGGCCACGGCAGGCTTCGCATCCACCGTAAAATCCGCATGCCATTCGTTTCCGCGGCGCGTGACCTTGGGCGCATATCCTTCGCGAAAATCGAAACGCAACAGCGTACCCCCAGCTTGATCTAGCTGCCGGGCGCTGGGAACAAGGAATTTGTAGGGGCCGGACAAATTGCTGAAATCCAGCTGCGCCGGACGGTCAAATACTACCCAATAAGCGTCATTCACCTCAAACATGGCCATAGCGGCAGGCTCCTGCCACGGGAAGATCAGGCGAAAACCATCTTTCAAATTGGCAATCCGGACCGTCATGTTCGGTCCCTCTGTGATCTTCTCCGTCTTCGGCGTCAGCATGATCGGAGCAAGGGTCATGATTGGTCCGCTTTCCTGCGGCGCCGTCTCGGCCGACGTTTCGCGAGGCGGTTCTGCGACAGGCGTCGCCGCTTGTTCCTTCGGTGGATCAAGAACGATCGTCGGGCCGATGGGGGCAATGGCCGAGCTGGAAAGCTGAGACATCATCTCGAAACCATGTGCCTCGCGCGGACGCTGCGTATCACTCACAGTCGCGTTTGCGCCCGTCAGTATGTTGGTTGGCGGCGATGCTTCTGCGACGCGGGGCGTATCTAAAGTCACGTCGCTGTCATGTTGATTATTTTCCAGGCGGGCGGGTGCCGCGGCCGGGCTCTTGCGTGCCGTCCTAACGGCTGGCAACTCAATCGCTGGCAGAGATTTTTTCCCCTCTTCCACCGCGCCATCTGAAATGCCTGCCTCCGCCTTCGTTTCCGGCGCGGACGTGGACGTCACTGCCGCCTGGGCAGGAGGTACCGATACCGGTTCTGTCTTTTCTGTTACGGTCTCAGCTTTTGGCTTTGGTTCTGATTTTTCCTGTATCTTGCCACCCGCGCTTTTACGAACATCGAAGACAATGCTGTTGTCATTACGAAAGTCACTCGCTTCACTGCCAGGCGCCAGGGCAATGGAAATGCGGGTCTTGTCTCCCATCGCTTCCAGAACGGCGGAGCGGGCAAAGGCCAACGGGTCATCATTGATCGGCGTCAGATTGATACGGGCTCGCGCGTCAAAGGTAATTTCCAGCCTGTCGTCCTTCACGCGGCTTTGATAGGGTGTATTGGCGTCCGGCCAGTCAAACACCAGACGGCTGAACCCTTTGTGATCCCCAATACGCAACGTGACCGGAATAGCAGCCGCATTCTCTTTTACGGCATCAGCTTTATCTGATTTTCCGTTCTCTTTCTCACTGGCCCGCAGCTTGTTCAGCTCGACAATAATCATATCGCCTTGCCGACGCGAGGAGAGAGACACCTCTCCTTTAAGAGGGAAACGAACAGACTGGTTGCCTTCCATCACCTCTCCACGACCGATCAGATGACCTAGCACCTGGGACGCGGGCTGGAGATCGGCCTCGAACGGTTCAGCAAAGCGGATATAGAGATATCCCTCCTCTATTTCGGTGCTGAATTCCTGAGTTCGGCCCCAGTCAAACAAGATCTGTCCGCTGCTTCCTTTTTCACTCGCCGAAACCCGGACCTGAGATGCGGCCAGAGCTTCGGACAGCAGAAAGACGGCTGTCAGCAGGACGAGCAGAAGAAGCTGTCCCGTCCGCTGCCTGAAAGTGAAACCAGATACGCGGTTCATATACAATTCCTCATCCCTCTGCCGCGCTGACGATGATATCCACACGTCGCGCCAACGCATATTTTCTATCCCTGTTTTCCACGAACACCAGTTCGCCAAATCGGGAATCCGCCATACCGAATGCCCGGATCGGACGGGTATACCCCGCTCGTTTCAATTCATTGGCAACTGATAGCGCCCGCGCCAGCGACAGCGCCCAGTTATCCGGATAGCGGCCATCCGGCGATGTAATAGGATTGGGGTCGGTATGACCGAAAACTTCAATCCGGTTGCTGATATGCTGAAGAGTAGTTCCGATCATCCGGATAATTTCAGCAACTTCTCGCCCTTCCTTATCCGTGCCGGATTTAAAGAAGTCCCGTCCGGCAAGTGAAATCACCAGCCTCTCGTCTGTCTTAAAAATTTCCACATCTGCAAGCAGCGGACTCTGCGCCTTTTTGCCATTCAGAATATGCTCCAGATACGAAAGGTTGATCGCCTTCGGCTCATTAATCATGGACATATTACGCTCGGCTTCCCCAGTGCGGGTCACCAGATCCGTAATATCGCTCATCTTGTTGCCGAAGGTCTCGCTCACCGTCTGCCAGCGATCCACCTTGATCTCGCTCATGGAAAAAAGCAGCACAAAAAAGGCCAGCAGCAGAGCCAGCAAATCGGCAAGAGAAGTCAGCCAGATATTGCTGCCGTCTTGACCATTATTCTGCTGGGGAAATAGAAAATTCATGGCCTGCCCCCATCCGGACGGAACTGGAAACCCAGGTCCTTGCGTGGGAAAAAGCTGAAATGCACAAGGCCCGCGTCTCCCGCCTCCATGCCAATGGAAAGATTGCGCGCGGCAACCCCCTTTTGCAGAAACAGCCGCACCAATGCATTCAGGCGCTGCGCGGCGAGACTGGGCGCCCTATCGCCGGAATCAGGCAGCGTGACACCTGTTCCGATCATGATTTCCATATCCGTCGAAAGATTGCGGTTGCGGTCTATAAGCGCCGCGGCGACCTCTTCAAGGAATGTATCCAGACTGCCGCGCGGCGTTAAACTGCCTCCTGAAAAAAGATCCTTGAGTGAGGCCGTGAATTGCAGCCGCGTGCCACCTTCCGCCTTTCGCGATTCCACCAGGGGCATCGCCGTTTCAAAAACATTTTTCAGTTTGGCATGAAAGGCCTGCGTGCCCTGCTCTTCCCCTGTCAGCTTTTTCTGCCGTTCTGCCGGCGTGTCACGTGACAACCCCTGAAAAGCAATTTCAACGCTGCCGAGAACGGAGCGCACCCGCTCTTCCCTGAAAACTGAAATAGAATGCAGAAAGATGAAAAAGGCCAACAGCAGCAGATAAAGGGAGACGAAAATGATGCTCGTCGTATCCCTGGGGCGCGCCGGATGCAATGCCGGTTCGACCATAAAGATTTCCGTCTGTTTGCCGTTTTCCGTATCGGTCACCCGAAGCACCCGCCCGTCAAATTATCTACGCCCGCATTTGGCGCGTCCATTACCAGGCAAATATTACCCGGTAATGGTTAATCGGACGTAAACCCCCGCACATGCCGTGCATATTTTACAGGAACGTGATGCGCCATCGAAAAGGCGGCAGAAGGTCAGCTTTTACCGCCCTCTTCGCCCGGCAGTGCGCGCCGCGTGGCCAGCTCCACCGTCAGCTTGTTGGCCCGGCTGCTGTTCATCTCGGCCAGGATTGGTGCCATTTTTGATTCCTTGATGTTACTCGCAACATCTATCAGGATTTCCATCTCAAGATCGTTGAAAATCCGCGCCGCATCTTTCGGCTTCATCTTCTCGTAAATCTTGACGAGGCTCTGCATCTGCGCCTTCTTCTCTTCATCATGAAGCTTAAGCAGGCCGTTCAGGGTTTCTTCCATTTCCCGAAGCTTGGCGATTTTCTCGTCAATCCGGGATTCGGTTGCCTTCAGCAGATTATCGCGCATGTCCAGCGCTTCCGAGCGGCGGTCCAGCTCGGTGCGGCGTTGCGCGAGACGTTCCAGCACCTCGACCTCGCTTTTGGTGAATTGCGGCTGTGGCGCGGCGGCGGGATCATTGGACGCAACAACGTCTTCACGCGGAGGCTCACTCGGCGCCAGGGCGTTTTCTGCGGCCGCCTTCGTTGCCGCCGGTTTTGTCTGCTCCGCCTCCGGTTCACTGGCCGCGGCTTTCTCACTCGCCTGTACTTCGGCAACCTTCACATCAAAAAGCACGCCCTGGGCATCGCTCCAGACAGCCGTCAGCTTGATCCCGAAAATCAGCGCCAGCGCAATAACCGTCACCGGCAGAATACGAATATGTTTCATCATCTGAGGACCTGTCTCATGTCGCTTTCGTCAGCATTTCAAAAAGTTCCTTTTCCGCATCCGTACGGAATTTTTTTGGCGCCGGAGTCGAATGCCCCGTGGCCAGATCATCCTCTTCATCGAACAGCCCGGCAGGATCGTCATCATAAACACCGGTGACGCTGCGACGGCTCGTTTTTTCCACTCCCTGCTGCAACCGGTCGGCAATACGCGTGCTGGAGGCATTGATAAGCTGCAATTCCTCGATCAGCTCCTGTGCCTGGCTGATCTCGCTACGGAACTGTTTTCCCGTCGTAGCGGCCAAGGATTTAAGCTCATCCACCCCCGCTTTGGACCGCACCAGCGCCTTGTCGAATTCCTCCGTCAGCTTACGCAGCTCCGAATGTGCATCACGCATATTGGCAAGCCGCCGGTTCAGGACCGCGCAATAACCGATGGTTGCCAGAAGCAGCGCCACCAGAAACAGGTTCATGAAAAAATCAAGAGGGATCGTGTCAAACATTTTCCTACCCCAGCGTTCGCAGTGATTTGTCGACCTTCACGGCAATATTCTGTCCTGAACGGCCCATTTTCCCCGACACCATGGAAATCCCGCCGCAACGCAATATGGTTGGGCTGGCGGGCGATGCGTTAAACATGATCGTATCGCCGACTTCAAGATTGAGAACATCTTTCAGTGACATCTGCTTTTCATCGAGAACCGCCTGAATATCAACGTCCGTGGACCATAATTCGGTCGCCAGATGGTTTTCCCAGATGCTGTCGCGGCCGAATTTCTCACCCATGAACATCTGCAACAGAAGCTCGCGCACCGGCTCCAGTGTTGCGTAAGGAAGCAGCATTTCAAGACGGCCACCGCGGTCTTCCATGTCAATTCTGAGCTTGATCAGGATCGCCGCATTGGCCGGACGCGCAATGGTCGCAAAGCGCGGATTAGTCTCAATCCGTTCATGCCGGAAGGTAACCGGGCTCAGCGGTTCAAATGCCGCCGTCATGTCATTGAGAACAACGGAAATCATCCGCTCCACCAGATTACGTTCGATGGTCGTATAGGGACGCCCTTCGATCCGCATCGCCGCTGTCCCCCGGCGCCCGCCGAGCAGCACATCGACGATGGAGTAGATCAGCGAGCTTTCCACCATGATCAGGCCGAAATTATCCCATTCCTCAGCGCGAAAAACACTCAGGATGGCAGGCAACGGAATGGAATTGAGATAATCGCCGAAACGAATGGAGGTAATATTATCAAGACTCACCTCCACATTATCGGAGGTGAAATTTCGGAGCGAGGTCGTCATCATGCGGACCAGCCGGTCGAACACCACCTCCAGCATCGGCAGGCGTTCATAATTGACCAGCGCCGAGTTGATAATCGCCTTGATGCCGGAATTATCTGCGCCGTTCTCCCCTTCCATATCGAAGCCGAGCAGGCTATCGATTTCGTCCTGGTTGAGAACGCGGGTGCTATGTCCGGAAACGGCGGCAGGGGCGTCCTCACCATCCTCTTCCATCGCCGCCATGGCCGCGGCCATATCGTCTTCGGCTCCGTCTCCGGCAGCTTCGGCAGCCATCGCCGCCGCCATATCCATTTCGTCGTCCAGATCAGCCATGACTTCCCTACTGCACCAGCATTTCCTTGAACAACACGTCATTGACCCGGACCGGGCTTGCCGCGTTATTGATGCGCATCAACAATTCTTCCTTGAGACGAAAGATCCCTTGCGATCCGTTTAAATCTTCCTTGCGCAGCTCGCGCAAATAGACCTGAAAATTATCCATGATGCGCGGGATCAGCAATTCCAGGTCCGGCACAACGGCCGCATCCGCCAGCTCCAGCGAGACTCCGAGTTTGAGAAAACTGCTCGCCGAACTTCCGGAATTGAGATTGACCAGCATTTCCGGCAGGTCATAGAAAACCACTTTCTTGTTCTGCTCGGCCGCCTGCGCCGCCAGTTCTTCTTCTGTGGGCTCGGGGCTGTCGAACAACCCGGCGAAATAGGCGCCGCCCACACCGCCACCGATCATCAGCAAAGGCAACAGAATGAAAAGAACCAAAACCTTGCCGCTCAGTTTCTTTTTCCTGGCCCCGGACTCGCCCTGTTCGGCGTCCGGCCCTTCCTCATCAATCTGGTCAACCATTCTCTACCCTTGCGCTTTTGATGGTCTCACACTGGACATTTGGCCCAAGAGTAGGCGTCTTTGGTTAACAAGAAGTTGAGATTGTTAATATCTTTTATATGAAAACGCATTTTTTCGCCGTCCTATCCCTTAACTCTTCAAAATTTGTCATGACAAAACGCAACTGGCCCGCCTCAAGATGGGAAAAAATTGCCGCCTGCGGTCAATTTTGCGTGCCGGAATGCTTTCATTTCCCCGCCGAAAAACCGTCAATACATTGATTTTAATTGATTATTTTTCTGGCACGCTGCTTGCGTATAAGACGGCAGATCAATTTGTGCCAGAAGGGCAGAGATATGAAGAATGCAGTTTTTATCGGATTGTCACAGCAGGTCGCGCTAAAACGGCGTCTCGACATGACCGCGAACAATCTCGCCAATGTCAATACGACCGCTTTCAAGGCAGAGCATCCGCTGTTTGAGGAATTCCTGATCCGGCCGATGAACCACAAGGCGGTATCCTTCGTGCAGGATTACGGCAGCTATCGCGACCTACATGAGGGCGAATTCACCCATACGGGCCGCCCGCTCGATCTCGCCATCAGCGGCGAGGGGTATTTCTCCATTGAGACTGACCAGGGCGTTCGCTACACCCGAAATGGCAGCTTCCGGCTGGATCCGGACGGTTATATCGTCTCTTCCGCCAACCAGCCGCTGCTCGATGAAAACAATCGCAAGATTATGGTCGATGTCCAGTTCCAGGAACTGAATATCGCTCCGGACGGCACAATTACGACGGGCCCCGGCCAGACACAGAAGATCACGCTTGTCAGCTTCGATAATCCGCAGGTTCTGAAGCAGGTCGGCAATGGCCTTTATGACGCCGGCGCATATCGGCCCCAGGCTGCGACCGAGACCCGCATTTTGGAACGCACGCTGGAAAAATCCAATGTCAATTCGATCCTCGAAATGACCTCCATGATTGATGTCATGCGCGCCTACCAGACCGCGCAGCAGCTTCTCAATTCCGAGCATGAGCTGCAAATCAAGACAATCGAAGAAATGCCAACGCTACAGTAAGCAAAAGGAACAGGATAATGCGCGCACTTGGTATCGCCGCCACCGGCATGTTGGCCCAGCAGCTTAATGTTGATGTGATTTCCAACAATATCGCCAACATGACAACTACCGCTTTTAAACGCCAGCGGGCGGAATTTCAGGACCTTCTCTATCAGGATATGGAGCGGGCCGGCGCCGCCTCTTCGGATGCGGGCACCATTGTTCCCGCCGGTATCCAGATCGGTGTCGGGGTAAAGACCGCCTCCGTTTATCGCATTACCGATCAGGGTGGTCTCGAAGCGACCGGCAACACCTATGACATGGCCATTCAGGGCGAAGGATATTATCGTGTTCTGCTGCCGAGTGGCGAGGAAGCCTATACCCGCGCCGGATCGTTCCAGCTCAGCCCGACCGGAGAGATCGTGACCCAGGACGGTTTCACGGTTATCCCCAGCATCACCATCCCGCAGGACGCCATCAGCGTCACCATCAATCCGAGCGGCGAAGTGCAAGTCGAGATTGACGGACAGGTTGAACTACAGACGGTCGGTCAGCTAGATCTTGCCATCTTCTTCAATGAAGGCGGCCTGCAACCCCTTGGTGACAGCCTGTATAAGGAAAGCACCGCCTCTGGTGCGCCAACCATCGGCGTTCCCGGCTCCACCGGCTTTGGCACCTTGCGACAGGGGTATCTCGAAATGTCCAACGTGAATGCGGTGCAGGAAATCACTCAGCTCATCAGTGCCCAGCGTGCCTATGAAATGTGTTCGAAAACCATCACCGCCGCCGACGAGATGATGTCGGTTACCAACCAGCTCGGCCGGTAAAAAAACTTTCTAGAATGAAAGACGCAGCCATGAAATATATCACCCTCCTGTTCACCCTGATGATCGCACTCACCGCGCCCGGAGCAGCCTTCGCCACGGAAAATGTGACTCTCCGTTCCGATATCACGGTGGAGGCGGAGCAGATCACCCTTGGCGATATATTCACCGGCGCCGGAGAAAAGGCGGATCTGGTGGTCGCCCCGTCCCCTGCACCCGGCGAGACAACTGTCTTCAAGGCGATCTCCGTCGCCCGCTTCCTCAATTCCCACGGTCTTGACTGGCGTCCAGCCACTCCGGTCCGTCGCATTGCTGTGCGGCGGCTCGGTGTTATCATCCCGCAGCAGCTTGTCATTGACGAGTTGCGCGCCGCTCTCGAACATGAACTCGGGGTGGAACAGTTCGAAATGAACCTCGGGATGCAGAATATGCAGATCCAGATAGCCGCAAACCTGCCGCAAACCGTTTCGGTTGAAAATCTCTTTGTCAATCGGGCGAATGGACAGTTCGTCGCCGAACTTGTTGCCCCGGCCCATTCTGACAGGGGCCATCGCATCCGCCTTACCGGTCAAGTGCATGAGCAGACTCTGGTGCCAGTCTTAAAACGCTTCAAATCCCCCGGCGAGGAAATACAAGAAAACGATATTGACTATATCGCAGAACGGACCAGCACGCTTGGCCGTCAGGTCGTCACCGATGCCAGTCTCCTGATCGGCAAAAGCCCGCGGCGGGGCATCCGTTCCGGCCAGCCGGTGAATATGCGTAATCTCGGCGATCCGGTGATGGTGGCAAAAGGGAAACTCGTCTCTGTCATTCTTGAACAGGGCGGCATGTATCTCTCCGTTTCCGGGCGGACGCTGGAGGCGGGGGGCGAAGGCGACGTGATCCGTGTGGAAAACATCGCCAGCCGCAAAACCATACAGGCTGAAGTGATCGGTCCGCAGGAAGTGCGTATTATCACCCGGCAGCCGCAGCTTGCCGCGGCCGAATAATCATCAGAATTGAAGGAAATATCATGACTTCGACTTTTAAACCCCTCTCCCGAATTCTGATGCTGGGCGCCCTCGCCGTCAGCCTTTCAGCCTGCAACGCCCTGACCCGCATGGCCAATATCGGGTCCGAGCCGCCCCTCTCCCCCATCGACAATCCGGTAACCACTCAGGGTTATCAGCCGGTCTCCCTGCCCATGCCGCGCCCGGAACCTGCCCTGCAACAGGCGAATTCGCTTTGGCGGCCAGGCTCCAAGGCCTTCTTCAAGGATCAGCGGGCTAACCAGGTCGGCGATATTCTGACCGTTCTCGTGAAAATCGAGGACAAGGCCATGCTCAACAACTCGACGGATACCAGCCGGACTAGCAGCGAGAATGCCGGTTTTGCCGGGTTGCTCGGGCTTGAAACGCAGGTTACGAAAGTGCTGCCCGAAGGGACAAGCGCGAGCGGCCTGGTCGATCTTGGCAGCGATCATAGCGTCAGTGGCTCCGGCGCCGTCAATCGGCAGGAAAGCATCAACATGGAGATTGCCGCCATCGTCACCCAGATTCTGCCGAACGGCAATATGGTGATCGTCGGGCGTCAGGAAATGCGGGTGAATTTTGAAAGCCGCGATCTGTCCATTACCGGCGTCGTCCGGCCGGAAGACATCACCTCAGGCAACACTATCCAGTCGTCCAAGATTGCCGAAGCACGCATCGCCTATGGCGGACGCGGCCATTTGACCGACGTCCAGCAGGCTCGTTATGGCCAGCAGCTTTTCGACATTATCTTCCCCTTCTAAGGGGTGGATATTCAACAAAAAAGCCGACTTTTTCAGGTCGGCTTTTTTATTTCAATCGTCGCGATAGCTGCGTTCGCGCCGTTCATGGCGTTCCTGCGCTTCCAGGCTCAGCGTCGCAACCGGGCGCGCCTCCAGCCGTTTCAGCGAAATTGGCTCTCCGGTCTCGACACAGTAGCCATATTCTCCTTCGTCGAGCCGACGCAACGCCGCATCAATTTTTCCGATCAGCTTGCGCTGACGGTCGCGAGTGCGAAGTTCCAGAGCCCGTTCCGACTCCGTCGAGGCCCGATCGGCAATATCCGGCTCCTTCACCGTTTCTTCCTGAAGGCTGGCGATTGTCTGATGCGCATCCGCAAGGATTTCACTGCGCCATTTCATCAGCTTCGCCCGAAAGTAAGCCTGCTGCCGCGGGTTCATGAACGGCTCGTCCTCGGACGGCCTGTAGTCATCAGGAATTTGAACGTTCATTAAGCGACTCTAGCTCCCAAATCTGAAGTGCTGTGACACGATCGTCCATAAAAATGGACGGACATAAATATAAGATCATGCCGTCTTTAGCAACAAACTAATGCATGTGCCGAACATATTTATGAGAGGATGCTTTGGATCCGAAGGAAATGCCGGAAAAATGCATAAAGATAAGGCAATTCGGCCTAATAGCCGTATTTCGCCAGCTCGACAGCGGCACGCACCTCGATCTCGCGGACAATCTCGCGCAGACGGGGATCGTCGGCCTCTGCCGCATAACCCGACAAGGTGTTCTGCAGCTCCTTCAGGTTGTCAACCGTCAGGCCCCCGGAGAGAAGACCGCCCCGGATCGTTTCAAGCTTTTCGAGCAATTCCTCCCCTTTCTGTGCCGCGTCACGATTCCCGCGCCGGGGTTGTTCGTCCCCATCTATTCCCTGCAGCGTGACCAGCGCCTCAATTGAGCTGATGGGGGAAGATGACGCAACGCCACCTGATGCAGCAGATTCAACAGCATCATTCTCCAGCGTGAATTTCGCGCCGGACTTGCCCGCAGACTTTCCGGACTTGCTTCCGGATGTGGCGCCGGTTCGCCCTGGTCCGCCCACTTTCATATTGGAACCGCTTCCCCTGCTGATGCGTGACACTTATTCCGTCGCACATTGTCGGGGGACATTCCTTCCCGGTCAAGGGGGAAGATATTGCCGCCTGACATCGTTTTTTCTCGCCCTATAACGACATACTATAATAAAATCAATATGTTATAGAAAAACAAAACTGGCATGAATTTCGCATTCTCATAAATGAAATTAAAAATTTTTAGTCTCCAGACAACGGAACTGACGGATGGCCCTGAATATTGCCCGGCAAATTGCCTTCTTCTCCAAAGCGCGCTTGCGTCCTGTCGCAACGCTTATTATTGCACTTGGCTGTTTTTTCTGGTCGTTTGATGCCGCCAATGCCACCTCCCGCGTTAAGGACATCGCCGATTTTGAGGGCATTCGCGACAATATCCTGGTCGGATACGGCCTCGTGGTCGGGCTGAACGGGACTGGAGATTCCCTCCGGAATTCTCCCTTTACCGAACAGAGCCTGACGTCCATGCTGGAGCGTCTCGGCGTCAATACAAGCGACGACACGCTGAAAACGAAAAACGTCGCCGCCGTCGTTGTGACCGCGACACTGCCGCCCTTTCAGCGCCAGGGCACAAAAATTGACGTTGTTGTCAGCTCCCTCGGTGATGCCACCAACCTGATGGGGGGCACATTGGTTGTCACCCCGCTGATGGCAGCGGATGGTGAGGCTTATGCGGTTGCGCAAGGTACGCTGACAGTCGCCGGTTTCTCAGCCGGGGGAGCGGCCGAATCCATTACCCGCGGCGTTCCGACAACGGCGCGTATCGTCAATGGCGCCATTGTCGAGCGCGAGCTTGGTTTCGATCTTGCCAGCATGACCAGTCTGCGTATTTCACTGCGCAACCCCGACCTCACCACGTCGCGCCGGATCGCCACGGCCATCAACAACTATATCGGCCGTCCCATCGCCGAACCCAACGATCCGTCCACGGTCGTACTCAACCTACAGGGCAGCAACCGCAATAATATGGTCGAGCTGTTGGCCGATATTGAACAGCTTCCCGTCAAACCGGACCAGATCGCCCGCGTTGTCATAGACGAGCAATCAGGAATTATTGTCATTGGCAGCGAGGTGCGTGTCGACACCGTCGCCATCGCGCAAGGAAACCTGACCGTGCGGATCACCGAGACCCCGCAGGTCTCGCAACCGGCTCCCTTCTCCGAAGGAGGGGAGACTGTCGTCGTTCCACGCACCAATGTCGAGGTTGATGATGATGGCGAGAAAAAACTGACCATCCTGAAAGAAGGCGTGCGCCTACAGGATCTGGTGGATGGGTTGAATGCGCTCGGCATCGGGCCGCGCGACATGATCTCCATCCTTCAGGCGATCAAGGCGGCCGGCGCCCTGCAGGCAGAAATCGAGCTGATGTAATGACCGATATCCAATCAATATTACCAAAATTTGCCGCCGGGACGGAGGGTTCCGGTCGTAAAGCCGATCCGGAGAATGAAGCGCATCTTCGCAAGGCGGCGCTGGAATTCGAAGCCTTCTTCCTCAGCCAGTTTCTTAATTCCATGTCGTCAGGGCTGGAACCAGACGGAATGTTCGGCGGTGGGGAATCCGAGAAGATGTTCCGCTCCATGCTCAATGATGAATATGCACGCTCCATGAGTCGCAACAATGGTATTGGCATCGCCGATGCCGTCTATCGCGAAATGCTGGCAATGCAGGAGGTTTGAGATGACAGACGCACAACTGCCGACCCCCCCGGAAACACCGCCCCGGCTGATGAGCCCCGACGTCTTGAGCGGGATGATTTCCCGACTCGGTGACATTCTGGAACAGGAAAACAGCCTCCTTGAAACAGGCGATGCCGCCGGTTTCAAGGCAATGCTGAACGAAAAAACACGCCTGATCGCCACATACAACCAGCAAATGATGCTGATCAAGCGCAATCCCGCCGCCTATAAGGCCTTTGCGAAGGCCGACATCGACCGGCTGAAGAATGTCAGCCAGGATTTCCATGTCACGCTCGACCGGCATTTCCGCAAGCTTTCAACCGCCCGGACCGTGACCGAAGGCTTGGTCAAGGCGGTGGCCGATGAAATTGCCAAGAAGAAAGCCCCGCCGAGTGGCTATACTGCACGCGCCTCAGTCGCCAACCCACTCGCCAGCCGCAACATGCGCGCCGTCAACGGGGCGATTGCCATCAATCAGGTGATTTGAGAAGAATAGGTGAAAGAATGCGGCCGTCAGACTTCGCTGTTGACCGCCAGGCCTTGCAATTCGCGGTAGTAGGCCACGCGGCGCAGGACATAGTCGCCGGGGAACTGTTTGAGAACTTCGCGGGTTTCGCGATCAATCAGCCGGTAGACATAACGGCCGCTTTCATCATCCCGGTCGATAGAAAACCGGGCCGTCGGATAGCGAGGGTCTGCAAACAGCCCGCCGATGGCCGCTTCGGCACGTTCGACAGGATCCGCGACGACAGCCCCCTGTTCCGACTTTCCGGCAATGCCCTTGTTGAAGGATTTCACGACTTCGCCATGCGCCGGTCGACTGACCGTTCCCGAGGCACCAGTCAGCGTGTCATTTCTTGCATACGGGGTCACGTCCATAACGCAACTCCTCTCCTCTACAAAGTCTTGACCAGATATCGCGCGGCGTACCGCGAGAACCAACGATAGAGAAAAATTATTAACAAAATCTTAACGCCGACCGTGAACTCCGCCCCGCAGCTGACAAACACGCCGCAGATCAGGGGATAAGAGCTAATAAAACAGGTCGCATGACAACGCTCCCGCGTTTATTGCGTCCCATACTGGATATAATCAGTCCAGATCCGTTCAATCTGGCGGAGATGCTTGCGGGTTTCCGCAATGTCTGGCGCCGGGTTGGATCGCGCCAGCAGGTTGGCCTGCTTCTGCTCCAGAAAATTCATCTTTTCAACCATGTCCAAGCCTTTTTCAGACAATCGGATCATGGTCGCTCGGCGATCTCGGTCAGATTTCTCCTGAATAAGATAGCCCATTTCAACGAGTTTCTTAAGATTATAGGACGCATTCGAGCCCTGATAATAACCGCGCGACATGAGTTCGCGAACATTAATCTCCTCCTCGCCGATATTGGCGAGCAGCAAAGCCTGCACAGCATTGATGTCCGTGATTTCCATCAGCGCGAGCTCGGTTCTGAGCACATCGAGAAATCGCCGATGCAACCGCTCAATCAATCGGGTGAGTTCATGATAATCTTCAGTCACATTTTTTCCTTGGGCTTTACCGGTAATGGGTTTTTGAAAAATGAATTTCTGAATTTTCGCCCTATTCTGACCGGACAATCTTAACGAAATGTAAAATATCAAAAATTCTTCGCGAACAATCGGCGATATCGTCATAAATCCTGTGAAAACTCTTTCTTTTTTACCGCAATCACGGCATTCCCGGCTTTCCTCCGGGCCGGGGACATGTAAAATGGCCATAAATTCGCGGCAATTTTATGATTGCATGGCCATATAGGGCAGAGAATTTCCCACCGTAAATTAACGGGAATTTAATGTCGCTGCCGCATCTTCGGGTGTCGGGATCGACTTGCGGATACCATTTGCGGCGCCGCAACACGGTCGGGCATGCATAAGGCTGCCGCCTGCAACCGGCGATCGCGGCCATAACAGCCTGCCCGATGGATATCGGAATGACGGAAAGATGATGACAGACAGTCAGGATGAAGAGCTGAAACGTTTAGTGGCGCTGTCGCGAGACAGCAGCAATCGCGGTCGCCGTCATCTTCTTGGCAATATCACCGATCTGTTCCTGAAAGAAGAGGAACGCATGAGTGAGCAGGAGCACTCGCTCGTCCTCGGCATTCTGGGCAAGCTGCTTTCCGATATCGAAAGTACCATCCGGCAGAATCTCGCGGAAGAGCTTGCGGATATGCCCGATGTGCCGCACGGGCTGATCACCCTGCTCGCCAATGACGAGATCGCGGTCGCGCGCCCTATTCTGTTCAAGAGCCGCCGCCTCGCCGAGCCGGATCTGATAGAGATTATTCAGAATCGCAGCAAGGAACATCTCCTCGCTATTGCTGAACGGGACGACGTGAACCCGACCATCAGCGATCTGCTGATCAGCCATGGCGACGAAGATGTCATTTCCCAGCTTATCGAAAATGGGGATGCCAAAATTTCCCGTAAGAGCATGGAGTATCTGGTCGAGGAATCCCGCCGCATCGACCGTTTTCAGGAACCCCTCATCGCCCGTCACGACATTCCTGCCGATCTCGCCCACAAGATGTTCTGGTGGGTGTCCGCTGCATTGCGACGCCATATTCTTGAACATTTCGAAATTGACGAACTGGAACTCAACGAACGGATCGTCAGCGCAACAAAAACTGAATATCGCCATGATGTCGCACCGAAAAGCTCCAGCGCCGATACGCTGATCCGCGAACTGGCCAAACGCAATGAACTCAATGAAAAATTTCTTGTCCAGTCGTTGCGCGGCCGACAGATACGGTTATTCATTCTTGGTCTCGCCGAGCTCTCCGGTCTCAATTACCTGAAAATCAGCAGGTTTATATTTGACCTCAACCCCGAGGCCCTGCTGGTTATTCTCAAAGCGCTAGACTTCAGCCGCGCCGCCTTCACAACCGTCTATCTCCTCACCCGCAGCCTGCCGGGCCGCGGCAAGGGAAAAAATACAACTAAGCCGGAAGAAATTGAGATTATTATGAAATTTTATGATAAACTTTCTCCGAAAAGTGCCAAGATGACGTTGCGCTTCTGGCAGTTGGAGCGCGATTATCTTGAAACCATAGAAAAACTCGACGATGATCTAGACGAAGACCGGGTGTATCTATGAGTTGGGGAGTAGCGTAATTCAGTATGGGGAACATGCGGCAGCGCATGGGATAAATGAATGACGGAACGGGGGCAAGGAAGCGTGGTTTCGCTTCATTCGGATCTGAAACAGACGGGCGGCTCGGAATTTCCTCCTGTTCAGGGGATCGTCAGCCGGGAATTTTTTGATGCCGTTTTCGAACAGGCCCCGCCGATGTATATGGCCCGCCCCGACGGCAGCGTTATTTATACCAACAGTGGATATCGCGATCATTTCCGCCCCGGATCGGCCCTCAGGGTAGAAGATAAAATCCTCCCTTCCCTGCCGCAGGATCACCTCGAAATTGTCCGCCGCATTGCCGAAACCGGGGAAACTGAAACGCGACAACTCGCCCTTCGCTCCAACAAGGAGACGGAATATTTCCTGTCCCGCCATTTCCCCATTTTTGATGAGGAAGGGCAGCTTATTTCAATTTGCGGCAGCTTCATCAACTCCACCCGGCAGGTCAATGCTGAAGTCCGGCTGAAGGAGGAAAAACGCCGTTTTCTGGATATCACCCGTGCGGCATCCGACTGGATCTGGGAAACCGACGCCGATGGCAATCTCACTTTCGTTTCCGACCGGGTAGTACAGGCGCTGGGCGCACCGCCGATGCTGCTGAAAGGCAAACGCCTTGCAGAACTCGGGGTTTTCAAGCCCGAAGCCAACGGCAGCAACAAGGCCGAGGCAGCCATGGCGCAACATGTGCCTTTCCGCTCTGTTCCCCTGGAAATTCAGGATACGGATGGAAACTACAAGATTTTCAACATGTCCGGCGTTCCCGTCTTCAACGAACGGGGCCGCTTCACCGGCTATCGCGGGACCAGTGATGACATCACCGCCCGCCTGCTTGCGGAAGATGAAGCCTTATCTTCGAAGGCCGATCTGGAACGGGCCGTGCATGAAATCACCAAGAAAAACATGCAGCTCGAAATGACGGCGAAGAAAGCGCTGGAATCAGCGCGGGCAAAGGATACCTTCCTTGCCAATATGAGCCATGAGCTACGCACGCCTCTCAATGCGGTCATCGGGTTTGCCGAGGTAATCGGCCTTGAAACCTTTGGTCCCCTCAATGACAAATACCGCGAATATGTCGGCGATATTCTTAATTCCGGCAAGCATCTGCTCAGCCTGATCGAAGATATCCTTGATATTGCCCGGATCGAAAGCGACAAAATCCCGATTGAGATTGCCCCCACCCCGCTCGCTGGCATGGTGGCGGATGCCTATGTGCTGGTGCAGGGTCATGCGCGAGAGAAAAATCTCGATATGATCGGTATGCGCATCCAGGAGGATATCCAACTGGCCGTCGATCCGACACGCTGTCTGCAAATCCTTGTCAATATCATCGGCAATGCCGTGAAATTCACCCCCCGTGGTGGCACAATCGGGCTGGAATATGAGCTGATTGATGACAGCTTTGTTGATATCACCGTGTGGGATACCGGCCCCGGCATTGCGGAAGAGGATCAGGAAAAGATTTTTGAGGCATTCAAACAGGCCCATGAAGGCATCTATAACCGCAACGCCGACGGCGTTGGCCTGGGCCTCACCCTGTCGCTCAAACTGGCCCGTCTGATGGGCGGCAATATCACAGTGAAAAGCAGCCTCTCCGAAGGCAGCCGTTTCAAGATCCGCCTGCCAATCGCACAATAGAGACGGCGTTGCCCAAGATCGGAGCCGCAAAAACCACGCATACCGACAGAGTGACAGATCAAGGGGACGCGCTTCACCAAAAGCCACCTGCCTGTATTTAAGAATATCTTAAACAATAACGCGCAAGATTTACGCCAAGATTTTCCAATTCCTGGATTGCTTGCCTATGAATGCCGCACGGCAGGAAAATATTCTTGAAATCAAAAGACTGGCTGGGCTGGCCGGAACCAATTCCCGTGAGCAAAGAGAATTTCTCTATAACCGCATCGGTCATTTTTTGAATGACGATCAACAGACCTTCTCTTTGTCCGAGAAGGAAATCATGGCCGATATCATCTGCCGCATCACCGCCGATGTGGAAAGATCCATCCGAGCCAACTTTGCAAAAAAGCTGGCCGCCCGCACCGACGTGCCAAAAAGCCTGATGCTGTTTCTCGCCAATGACGAGATCGAGGTTGCGCTGCCAATCCTGCGCGATTGCGGGCTGCTCGAAGAACATGACCTGCTGGATATCGTCAAGCATCGCTCACGGCAGCATCGCCTTGCCATCGCGGCGCGGGATAACCTTGAAGAAGCCATCTGCACCGCCCTCTGCGAGAGTGGAGAGACGGATGTCGCAGTGACGCTGTTGATGAACCATTCCGCGCAAATGCCTTTGATGATGCTGGAATATCTCGGTGAACAGTCAGAATATATTCCCGAATATCAACGCCCGCTGCTCGAACGTCCGTTCCTGCCCAAGGAGATCGCCGAGAAAATGTACCGCTGGGTTTCCATGTCGCTTCGGGAGTTCATCTGCCAGAATTTCGAGGTTGATGCCCGGCTGCTGGATATGGAACTACAGGACCGGGAGACAACGATCAGCGCAATCACCATGGAGAATGATCCGTCTGCCCGACTGGTCGAAAAGCTGCACCGCTCCGGCGAGTTGTCGCCGCGTTTCATGATCAAATCCCTGCAACAGGGAGAAGTCGATCTGTTCGAATTTGCTTTCGCCCGGCTGCTCAATATGGACATCGCCATCGTGCGTCAGATCATCTATACGGACAACCCCGAAGTTCTAGCCGTCGCCTGCCGCCGCCTGGAAATCGACCGGGTCATTTACAAGAATATCCATGATCTGACCGTCTCCATCAAGGCGGAGAACGCAACTCCCACCTCGGCCATCACGCAAGCCCCGCTCGAATTTTATGATCTGCTGACGGCAGAAGCGGTGACAATCGCACTGCAAAATGCCGAATTCATCGCCGGAAAGATCCGCTACGCGGAAACCTGAGCGTTATCCCCTCCCGCCTCACTGCTTGCAAATCATGGATAAAGATATATTTTGAATGCGAAGGGGCGCCTTCTGCAAATCGGAAGAATGACATGATCGATCCATTCGGCAGGCATATCAGCTATCTCAGGGTTTCCGTAACGGATCGCTGCGATTTCCGCTGCAAATATTGCATGTCGGAGAATATGACCTTCCTGCCGAAAAAAGATGTCCTGTCGCTGGAGGAACTGGAACTGGTCAGCGCCGCCTTCATCCGCAAGGGCGTCCGCAAAATCCGCATCACCGGCGGGGAACCGCTGGTGCGTAAGGATATCATGACGCTGTTCCGCAATCTCGGCCTTTACCTGCAAAGCGGGGAGCTGGACGAGTTGACCCTGACCACCAACGGCAGCCAGCTTGAGAAATATGCGGACGATCTCTTTGCGGCCGGAGTACGGCGGATCAATGTTTCTCTTGATACACTCAACCCCTACCGTTTCCAGGACATCACCCGCTGGGGCAATTTTGAAAAGGTGATGCGCGGCATTGAGGCGGCCCGCACCGCCGGACTGCATGTCAAAATCAATACCGTTGCCCTCAAGGGCTTCAATGATGCGGAGCTTGGCGACATGGTACGCTGGACCGGGGAGCGGGGCATGGATATCAGCTTTATCGAGACCATGCCAATGGGCGCGGTTGACGGTCTGCGGTCCGATCAGTATCTGCCGTTATCCGAGGTCAAGCAGCAGCTGGCGCAAAGCTGGACGCTGACCCCTTCTGCCTATCGCACCGGCGGCCCGTCGGATTATTTCGATGTCGTGGAAACCGGCATGCGTGTCGGATTTATCACCCCCCTCACCCATAATTTCTGCGAAAGCTGCAACCGGGTGCGGCTGACCTGCACGGGCATGCTCTATATGTGCCTCGGTCAGGAAGACAGCGCCGATTTGAGAGCCGCACTCAGACGCGACCCCAGCCGCATCGCCCTTGATGCGGCCATTGATGAGGCCATCGGACGCAAACCGAAAGGCCATGACTTTATCATTGACCGGCGGCATGATGACCGCCCGGCAGTAAAGCGCCATATGAATGTGACAGGCGGCTGACATCAGATGAATATCTATTTTACGGCGAGCGAGTCGGACGATGCGCAGACTGCCCTCGAACGGTTGAAGGCGCGCTATCCTCATGTATCAGCAGAAGAAGCAGACATTATTGTCGCCTTAGGCGGTGACGGCTTTATGCTGGAAACCATGCATCGTTTCATGAGCTCAAACCTGCCCATCTATGGCATGAACAAAGGGACGGTGGGCTTCCTTCTCAACAGCTATCGCGAGGATAAGCTGATCGAACGGCTGAAAGCCGGGGAAATAACAGAGCTACACCCGCTTTGCATGACTGCCGTCGATATGCATGGCGCGCAAATGCAGGCTCTCGCCATCAACGAAGTTTCCCTGCTGCGCGAAAGCCGTCAGACGGCCAAGATCCGCATCTCTATCGACGGACATGTCAAGGTCGCGGAACTCACCTGCGACGGCGTTCTGGTGGCGACACCGGCCGGCAGCACCGCCTATAATTATTCCGCCCACGGTCCGATCCTGCCGGTCAATGCAGGCGTGCTCGCCCTTACCCCGATCAGCGCCTTCCGGCCACGCCGCTGGCGCGGCGCCATTCTCCCGCGAGAGGCGCGCATTGTCCTGGAAATACTGGAAGCCGCGAAGCGCCCCGTCAGCGCCGTCGCCGATGCCGTCGAGGTCCGCGATGTGGCCCGGGTCACGATCAGCGAAAAGCGCGACATCACACTGCGTCTGCTGTTTGATCCGGAACATAATCTGGAAAAACGCATCCTGGACGAACAGTTTATTCTGTAAGGCTTTAAAAGCTGCCCCTAACAGATTGTAAAATTTTATTAATTTTTGGATAAACTTCAATCCGGTTCGTAATTCTCTTTTAAGTTTTCATCGGTAATTTCGCTTCATGAGACACTGGCCGGAGCGACTAACCCGTTGCTTCGGGCCTTCCTGTCTCCGGCAGGCTATCGGCAGGAGAGTATCGATGAAGGTTATCGCAGTTGCATCCCAAAAAGGCGGTTCGGGCAAGACAACGCTTGCCGGGCATCTGGCTGTTCAAGCTGAAATGGCGGGACAAGGGCCGGTGGCGCTGGTTGATACCGATCCGCAAGGCAGCCTATCCGAATGGTGGAACGAGCGTGAGGCGGAAACCCCGTTATTCGCCCGCACGACCGTCGAGCGCCTCGGCGCGGATATCGGCCGCATGGAAAAGATGGGCATCAACCTGTTGTTCGTTGATACCCCGCCGGCCATTACAACGACGATCGCCAATGTCATCGGCTTGTCTGATCTGCTGATCATCCCGACCCGGCCAAGC
Organism: uncultured Alphaproteobacteria bacterium; assembly: GCA_963971675.1. Taxonomy (GTDB): domain Bacteria; phylum Pseudomonadota; class Alphaproteobacteria; order Sneathiellales; family Sneathiellaceae; genus Sneathiella. Next base: position 51,150 of record CAXASQ010000006.1, read on the forward strand.
CCGCATGATCTGCGCGCTGTCGGCGCCACGGTAGAGCTTGCTGAAGGGCTTAACACACCCCTCATTTTTGTCGTCAATGGCGCCACGCCGCGCGCCCGCATCACCAGCGAAGCGGCCATCGCCCTCTCCCAGCATGGCACGCTGGCCCCCTCCATCATTCATCAGCGGGTTGATTTCGCCTCGAGTATGATTGATGGACGCACGACCATGGAGCTGGATCCTGCGTCACGCTCCAGCGAGGAGATCAGCAAGCTCTGGACCTATATCGAAGAGCGGCTTTCCCGCATGGACGCCAATCTTCCCATGCCGCCCTCGCATCATCTTTCCGCCTCCCGGGCGAGCAACGGCACAGCCTGGAACTGACCCGCGCGCTCGATAAGAAAGAAGAACCGTCATGAAAGCAGCTTTTCTTACCAGCTCCCTGATCGCCTCGAAAGGCAAGGCCGTCCCGGCCACGCAGCGGGCGACGCCACAACATTTGCTGGAGGAGGATGCGAGGCAAACGGCGCATCCGGTCTCTCGCATCTATCAGCGGGTCCGCGAATATGCGGAGCCGGAAAAAATTGCCGACACCGCTCCTCGCACAATAGATGATCAGCCCCCTGCCTCTGACCTTCCGGATCAGGATTTCAGAAATGATCCCGCCTTCGGAGGTCTTGACGAAGCAACACAATCCGCCGTCTCCCGCGAGGTCACCCGCACCCTTGCCGAACAAGTCCGTCCTGCGTCTTCGCCTGCTACGGCCCCATCGCAGCTTGACGAAGCCGCCGCGCGCAAGATTGCCGAGGAGGTCGAGAGTCTGAAGCGTGACGGACTTGGCCGCATCCGCATTTCGGTACGCATGTCCCCGCGTGATCATCTGCAATTGAAACTGATCGCCGCCCATACCCAGATGTCGGCGCAATCCATCTTTGAAACGGCACTGGAAGAATATGTAGCCAACCACGGATCAGAAATCCTGCCGCAAAGCTGTAGTTGTGTCCTGGACAAATCGTCATTGTAAGAAAGTGACCGGCATGGTTGAAAATATCGAGGAAAAGCCGGATGGCGGGCTGGATGCGGCGTCACTCTCACGCATTCGGGTCAGGCGCCCGAAAGGGGCGGAAACCGCGCCCCGCAAGACCAAAAGCGGGGATATCACGGACCGGCTGCAAGCTCTCGCCGATGAGCTGGAGGCAAGTCGGCCGGACATGCCCCTTAATGACATGGCCGCCCCCTCTACTGATGGTGCTGCCCGCTCAGCCATGTCTGCCCAGGGAAAGAGTGCCGTAGCCGCCCGCAAACCGCTCAAACAGCGCAAGGCGACCCTCAAAAAGGTAATCGAGCCGGAAATCAGCTATGGCATGGCAAGCTCCAAAGAGTCGCCAGCGCCCGCCGTTCCCCTACCGCCCCGTCGGCCAAACCGGCTCCGCCCCGCCGTCTCCGGATGGCAAAAAAAGATTCCGACACCGGATATCCTGTCCTACTGGATGGGCATTCGCAACGGCAAGCGTTATCCCGACTGGCGCAGTCTCGATGCCAGAATGATCGGCCGCTACTGGCCCAACTGCACGCTGGTGCATTGTGATCATATGGGCGGCCGGTTGCAGATTGAAAATGGGTTCGTCACCGCTGTCCGGCAGGCAGCGTATGGCGGCACTCCGGAACGACATATCAATCCGGATGTGGAATTTTCACCGATGGTCGTCGATTGGGTGCTCAGATTAGCGCGGGAGGTCGCCATTACGGGCAAGCCGACACACGGGACGGAATTTTTCCCGGCCAGTCTCGATGAGGTGACGCTTCGGCTGATCGCCCTGCCCCTCAGCGAGGATCAGGTCAATATCGACCATGTTCTCTGCTATGTGCAGAAGCTGGATTAAGGCCGGGCTTTAGGCCGCCGCCCAGTCTTTCAGAACGGCCTTTTCCTTGTCCCCGAACCCGACCAGATACTTCCCATCCGACACAAAGATCGGGCGTTTCATCAGTGTCGGCTGCGCCAGCAAGATCGCAGACGGATCCGCTCCATCCAGCGCCGCTTTGTCCGCCGCGTCAAGTTGACGATAAGTCGTTCCACGGCGGTTGATCAACAGCTGGCGATCAATGGCGGCAAGCCAGCGCGCCAGTTCTTCTTCCGTGAGGCCGTCTTTCCGGAAATCATGAAAACGATGATCAATCCCCGCGGCATCCAGCCATTTCAACGCTTTCCGGCAGGTATCACAATTCCTTATCCCATAGACAATCACGGCATTTCCCTCTCTGCGTTCATTACGTTCGTTGTAGCGCGTCCCGGTTGGTAAAGACAAGTCCTCCGGCGGGCGCACGTCGCCAAAACGATCACAGGACGTGCGTCAGTAACGTCCCTTGGCGAAGGAGAATAGCATGGGCGTGTCCCGCAAATGGTTTTCATCATCCGGCTCCGGCCCGCATGAAAAGGCGGGAGGGCAGGTCACGGCGGCCATTCTGTCGCGGGCGCTGATTGATGCCCAGCTTCTTTTGATGATCGCGGCGGAGCGCGGCATACAGCTTGACCCGAGAATCATACGGACCATTCTCACAACTGAAGACGCCTTTGAAAAAAACCTCATAACCCCTGAACTTGCCAGCAGTTTCTGGTTGGCATATGAAGCCTTGTCGCGGGCTTTAAGCCCGATTTCCATTGATAGCATCCGCGCCACTCATGATCTGGATCGGCTAAAACCCGGCCTGATCGGCTCTCTCAAGGGCCGCAGCAGCGGACCATTTACAAAGAAGTCGGTTTTTCATTACAAGCTGCTGGCGCTGGTGACGCTGGTCTCATTGATTATCCTGCAAATATTCTGGTCCGTCGGCAATAATCTGGTGACCGATATCAAAGGCCAGACAGACCGCATCGCCTCGATGCAGGCCCAGCTTCTGGCGCTTGACAAACCGGCAGGCGGCTCTGGCGCCCCGACCTCGACACAGGCGGAAAGGCAACAGCTGCGTGAGCAGATTTCTTCTCTCAAGAACTGGCGGGATGCCGAAATTCTGGAGCTTAAAGGCTGGAACCGCATGTGGGGCCGAATATTGTTGATCGATCGGACACGGATGGACCGCTCCGGCTATGGTACTTTATCAGATGAAGCGCAAATCCATATCCACTATGTTTCGGCGCAATATATGCTGCATGCCATTTCGGCCTATCTGCTGCCGGTTCTTTATGGCCTTCTCGGCGCGTCCTTTTATGTGCTGCGCCAGCTCCCGAAAGATATCGAAACCCTGACCTTTTCGCTCAATTCGCATATTGAATACAGCCTGCGTATTGCGCAAGGACCGCTGGCCGGGATCATGGCCGGCTATTTCTTCACCAATGCCCCGGCGGAGTTGCACTCTCTCACGCCGCATGCCTCCTCCCTCTCCAGTCTGAATGACACCGCGACCAGCCTGGTTGATTTCAGCCCGCTTGCTATTGCATTTCTTGCCGGTTACAGCGTCGAGTTAATCTTTTATGTGATCGAGCGGATCATCTCCGCCGTCACCAATGCTCCGACCACAACCGCCACGCCGCCCGCAGCGGCAGCGTCTGCTTCCATTCGCAAGGCAGAGGCGCTGCCCCCGGACAGCAAAGAGAGTGTGGCGAGCGGCAATAAGAGCTGAAATAGCTCAAATGTCTCTCTCCGCCCTGATTTTCGATGGAATTACGCCGCCCGCAAAAAAATTAACGTTATGTTAAGAGTTTCGGGCGGATGATAAAATCGTCCAAGGTTGATCGAAGCTGTTTTTGCCCCTTCCACCCTCCCCTCTAAGGCAAAGGCGGCTTCGATTATCCCCCTTCGCGGGACATCTTTAAACCGGTTCGATATCACCCTGTTCCTGCAAGGCATAAAAGTCGAGCGCAAAATCGGCGAGCTGTCCCGCCTCGATCGCTGACCGCATCCCCGCCATCACATCCTGATAGTAATGCAGGTTATGCCAGGTGAGCAGCATCCCGCCCAGCATCTCCTTCGCCTTGAACAAATGGTTGAGATATCCGCGCGAATAGTTGCGGCAGGCCGGACAGCCGCAGTTTTCATCCAGCGGGCGCGGATCATCCGCATGGCGGGCGTTCCGCATATTGATCGTGCCATGGCGGGTGAAGGCCTGCGCATTACGGCCTGAGCGGGTTGGCAGGACGCAATCAAACATGTCGATGCCGCGCATCACACCGCCCACTAGATCATCGGGCTTACCCACCCCCATCAGATAGCGGGGTTTATCCTGCGGCATGGCGGGCGTTGTGAATTCCAGCGTGCGAAACATTTCCGCCTGCCCTTCGCCGACCGCAAGCCCGCCAACGGCATAGCCATCAAAGCCGGTTTCGGTAAGAGCCGCCACGGACTCAAGGCGTAAATCTTCAAAGGTGGAACCCTGAACAATCCCGAACAGGCCATAGCCCGACCGCAACTCATATGCATCCCGCGACCGGGCCGCCCAACGCATGGAACGGCGCATGGAGCTTGCCGCCACATCATGCGTTGCCGGATAGGGTGTGCATTCATCAAACGCCATTGTGATGGTCGCATCCAGATCATTCTGTATCTGCATGGAGCGTTCGGGCGTCAATTCGAAGCGCTTGCCGTCGATATGGGATTTGAAGGTAACGCCATTTTCGTCAATTTTGCGCAGTTCATTCAGCGACATTACCTGAAACCCGCCACTGTCGGTCAGGATCGGACGCGGCCAGTTCATAAATTTATGCAGGCCGCCGAGGCGCTTCACCCGCTCTGATCCCGGACGCAGCATCAAGTGATAGGTATTGCCGAGCAGAATATCGGCCCCCGTCTCGCGTACCGCCTCCACCGTCATGCCCTTTACCGTTGCCGCTGTTCCCACCGGCATGAAAGCAGGCGTACGAATATCCCCATGAGCGGTTTTTAAGGTCCCGCGCCGCGCTGCGCCGTCGGTCGCATGAATGGTAAAGTGGAAATCGTCTGTCATGTCTTCGGATATAGCAGCGAACAATCGCCATAGGAATAAAAACGATACTCCGCCGCGATGGCGTGGGCATAGGCGGCCTTCATGGTTTCCAGCCCGGAAAAGGCGGAGACGAGCATGAACAGGGTCGATTTCGGCAGATGGAAATTGGTGATCAGCAGGTCAATGGCGCGAAAGCGGTATCCCGGCGTGATAAAGATATCCGTCTCCCCCTCAAAGGGATGGATCACCCCCTGTTCATCGGCCGCGCTCTCCAGAAGCCGGAGGCTGGTTGTCCCGACTGAAACGATGCGTCCGCCCCTGGCCCGCGTCGCATTCATCTTTGCCGCCGCCGCCGCGGTGATAAAGCCGCGTTCCGCATGCATCCGGTGATCGTCCGTATCGGCCACCTTCACCGGCAGGAAAGTCCCTGCCCCCACATGCAGTGTCGTCATGACGGTTTCAATGCCGCGGGTCCTGAAGACCGCCATCAGTTCGTCGGTGAAATGTAATCCTGCCGTCGGCGCCGCCACCGCCCCTTCATCTTTCGCAAAGATCGTCTGATAATCGCGGCGGTCCTGCTCATCCACGGCGCGCTGGCTGCTGATATAGGGCGGCAGAGGAATCTCCCCCACCTCCATCAGCTTTTCCATCAGTTCCGGCCCCCTGTGAGAGAAGGAGAGTGTCACCTCGCCGCCTGCGAATTTTTCTGAAACCAGCGCATTAAATCCATCGTCGAACTCTATGATATCACTGACTTTCAGTTTTTTTGCCGGTTTCGCAAACGCTCGCCAACTATCGGCGGAAAGGGTTTTATGCAGCGTCACTTCAATCTTCGCCCCGCGCCGCGCGCCCCGCAGCCGCGCCGGGATCACCTTGGTATCGTTGAAGACCAGCAGATCCCCCACCCGCAACAGATCCGGCAGATCGGCGACGGTATGATCCGACAGCCCGTCCGCGACGCACAAAAGTTTTGCGGATTCGCGGGGGCTGGCCGGTCGATTGGCAATGCGTTCCGGCGGCAGGGTAAAGTCGAAAAGGTCAACGTCCATAATCTAAACGCAAACGAACGGCCCGGCATGCGGACCGTTCGCGCCCAAAAAGAATGACAGGGTGAAATCAGTCGACGTCGGCCGCCACCTTCAGGCTGACGATACGGTCCGGATCATTGACGGCACCATTGTTCATAGCATTGCCCTTCTTGATCTTGTGCACGGCATCCATACCCTCGACAACCTGTCCCCAGATGGAATACTGGCTGTCGAGATGCGGCGCCCGGTCAAACATGATGAAGAACTGGCTATCACCACTGTCCGGATGGGCCGCCCGCGCCATGGAGCAGGTGCCTTCCACATGTGCTTCGCCGGAGAATTCAGCCTCCAGTTTCTGTCCCGAGCCGCCTGTGCCGGTACCATGCGGGCAACCGGTCTGCGCCATAAAACCGTCAATCACCCGATGGAAGACGATCCCATCATAAAAGCCGTCCCGTGCCAGCTCCTTGATACGGGCAACATGGTTCGGCGCCAGATCAGGGCGCATTTCGATGACAACGCGGCCATCCTTCAACTCGAGATACAGGGTATTTTCCGGATCGCGTGCCATATATTCTCTCCTTCATGTCGCGAGACTTATCCCCGCGATTTCTGACAATTATTTGGATTTGCTCCGAATGAACTCAACCCGCTCGACAATTTTTTGCGCGGTGGTTGCCGAGACAAATTTACGGATATCCCCGTCCAGCATGGCGATTTCCTTGACCAGACTCGACGCGATAAACTGATGCTGGTCAGAGGCCATGAGGAACACAGTCTCGATTTCGGAGTTCAGGCGGCGGTTCATGCCGACCATCTGGAATTCATATTCAAAGTCGGACACGGCGCGCAAGCCCCGGATGATGACGGAGGCACCGACCTCTTCGGCGAAATGCATCAGGAGGTTCTGGAACGGGCGCACGACAAAGTTGGTCCCGGGAAATTCCTCGGTCATCTTGGCGACCATATCGACCCGCTCCTCGACCGTGAACAGTGGATTCTTGCCGGGATTCATGGCGACACCGATGACCAGCGTATCCACCAGCTTCGACGCCCGGCGGATAATGTCATAATGCCCGAGAGTAATGGGATCAAACGTTCCCGGATACAGACCTACTCGATTTTTTGACATGACACGTCCTCTCTTTTCTCGCTACTTCTCTGCGTTAGCTTGCCTGATCTGTCAGTTCCACAATATGTCAGCCATTCCCGCCTTCATCGGCGAGATCAGCCTCCTCGGCGGCGTCATCTTCTGATTTTGATTCTGCGAGCGATGTCACCGACACCACCTGCTCCCCTTCCGCGGTCTTGAACAGGGTGACCCCTTGCGTATTACGCCCGGCAATGCGGATATCCACCACCGGCGTGCGGATCAGCTTGCCGCCGTTGGTGACCAGCATGATCTGCTCATCCTCCGTTATCGGGAAGGTGGCCACCACATTGCCATTCCGGCTGGATGTTTCGATATTGATAATTCCCTGCCCGCCGCGGTTTGTCACACGATATTCATAGGCGTTGGTCCGCTTGCCGTAGCCATTTTCAGTAATGGAGAGCAGCACTTCCTCTTCTGCGAGCAACGCTTCGTATTGAGCCGTATCAAGCCCCGCATAATCCGTCACAGCGCCCGTTTCATCAATGGATTTACGCGCTTTCAGGTAAGCATCGCGGGTTTCCGTATCCGCATCCATGGATTTCAGGATCGACATGCCGATCACACTATCGCCCTTGGCCAGCTTCATGCCGCGCACGCCACTGGAATCACGCCCTTTGAACAGACGCACATCCGTCGCCTTGAAGCGGATACATTTGCCGCCCTTGGCCGCCAGCAGCACGTCGGAATCAGGCGTACATATCTGCACGCCGATAAGCTGATCATCCTCATCCAGCTTCATGGCGATCTTGCCGTTTGATTTCACATTGGAGAAATCGCTGAGCTGATTGCGGCGGACATTGCCCTTGGCCGTCGCGAACATCAGCTCCAGATCGCCCCAGCTTTCCTCATCCTCCGGCAGCGGCATCAGGGTATAGATCACCTCCCCCGGTTCCAGCGGCAGCAGATTGATGATGGCCTTGCCAAGGCTCTGCGGGGAGCCGAGCGGCAGGCGGTAGACCTTCAGCTTGTAGACCCGGCCGAGAGAGGAGAAGAACAGCACCGGCGTATGGGTATTGACGACGAAGACCTGCGTAACGAAATCCTCATCGCGGGTCTGCATCCCGGCGCGTCCCTTGCCGCCACGGCGCTGCGGCCGGTAGGTGGAGAGTGGCACCCGCTTCACATATCCCTTGTGGCTGACGGTGAGCACCATATCCTCGCGCTGGATCAAATCCTCGATATCATGCTCGAACTCATTTTCCTCGATCAGCGTCCGGCGGGGAACGGCATATTTCTCCTTCATCTCCAGCATTTCATCGCGGATGATGCCGATCAGGCGCGGTCGACTGGAAAGAATATCGAGATAATCGAGAATTTTTTCGCCAAGGTCCTTAAGCTCGTCGCCGATTTCATTCTGGCCAAGCGCCGTCAGGCGTTGCAGACGCAGATCAAGAATCGCGCGGGCCTGCGCTTCCGACAGGCGATAAGTGCCATCCTCTCCGATCATATATTCAGGATCATCAACCAGTCGGATCAGTGGCGCAACTGTCTCTGCCTTCCAGTTGCGGGCCATCAACTCGGCGCGCGCCGTCGCCGGATCGGGCGCCCGGCGGATCAGGGCAATCACCTCGTCGATATTGGCAACGGCAATGGCGAGGCCGATCAACACATGCGCCCGCTCCCGCGCCTTGCCGAGCAGATATTTCGTCCGCCGGGAGATGACCTCCTCGCGGAAATCAAGGAAGGCTTCAAGAAGCTGCTTGACGTTCAGCAGTTCAGGCTTACCCCGGTTGAGGGCAAGCATGTTGACGCCGAAGGAGGTTTGCAGCGAAGTAAAGCGGTAAAGCTGGTTCAGCACCACTTCCGCCATGGCCTCGCGCTTGATTTCGATGACGACGCGCACGCCATGCCGGTCGGACTCATCGCGCAGATCGCCCACGCCCTCAATCTTCTTGGCCCGCACCAGATCGGCAATCTGCTCAACCAGCCGCGCCTTGTTGATCTGGTAGGGGATTTCACTGACGATCAACGCCTGACGATCTTTGCGGATTTCCTCCACATCGACCTTGGCGCGCATGATGACGGAACCCCGCCCCGTGGTCAGCCCGCTGACGGAGCCGCTGCGCCCCAGAATGATACCGCCGGTGGGAAAATCAGGGCCCGGAATATAGTCGATCAGCTCCTCTACCGCCATTTCCGGCTTCTCAAGAAGCGCGAGCGCGCCATCAATCACCTCGCCGAGGTTATGCGGCGGAATGTTCGTGGCCATGCCGACGGCGATGCCACCTGCGCCATTGACCAGCAGGTTCGGATAGCGCGCCGGCAGAACGGATGGTTCGCGCTCGCTATCATCATAGTTGTTAACGAAATCGACCGTTTCCTTGTCGATATCATCAATCAGGCTTTCCGCCGCCTTTTCCAGCCGCGCTTCGGTGTATCGCATAGCGGCGGCCTTGTCGCCATCCATGGAACCGAAGTTACCCTGCCCCTCAATCAGGGTGAGGCTCATGGAGAAATCCTGCGCAAGGCGCACCATCGCATCGTAAATCGCGCTGTCGCCATGCGGATGATAGCGACCCATCACGTCACCGACGACGCGGGCCGATTTGCGGAACGGCTTGTCGGAGGTATAGCCGTTTTCATACATCGCGTAGATGATGCGCCGGTGCACCGGCTTCAGCCCATCGCGCGCATCGGGCAGCGCGCGCGACACAATCACGCTCATGGCATAGTCGAGATACGACCGCCGCATTTCCTCTTCGATAGTGATCGGAACGATATGTTTGTCAGCAGGCGGCTGGGTTACTTCGCTCAAGGCAGACTTCCTGAATAATCCTGGGGCTAACGGGCTCAACCCGATAGAAAAACAACGGGAAACTCCCCTTTTTCCGAAGCACCGGAAAGGGTTGCCCTGTTCTACAAGAAATCCCCCCCCGGCGCAACCTCTAGCACCCTTATATTAGCGCCCCGCTGCATCCGGTCGCGCGGACCGATACGGGCCTAGAGCGCCGCGCTGTCAAGCGCCTGCTGAGCCGCTGATCCCGTCGGCCGATGGCGGACGCGCCCCGCCCCCATCCGGTGGAAAAGATCGGTGATTATGCCGCTTGCCGTCTTCTCAAAGAGAAAGGGGAAAATCGCATGAAGGGCCGCGCAGATAGCGGCAAGCAGCAGCCGGAATGCAAAGGAACCGGACATCTCCATATGCTCCAGATAGCTTTCATTGACCGATGCGGGATGGGCGGTGAAATGTTTCAGCATGATCCTATTCCTTGTTCCGGGGCAGCAGATTTGTTATGCAACAAGGATATAATGACAGAAAATCATGAAATATTTATCCTATATTGTCATACAAAAGCAAAAATTCGAAACATATGTTTCTATTTTTTAATTATTAGTGTAATTATTTTTCATGGATGAACTGGATCGCAAAATCCTCTCCCGCCTGCAACGGGACAGCCGTATTCCCATCGCCGAACTGGCGGAGGAAGTTGGCGCTTCGCGCACCGTCTGCTGGCGCCGCATCAAGGCGCTGGAGGAAACTGGTGTCATCCGCGGTCAAGTCGCCCTGCTCGACCGGGGCAAGCTCAACCTTCCCGTCACCGTTTTTGTCGCCATCAAGACGAGCCGCCATGAGGCAGACTGGCTACAGAAATTCGCGGCGGTGGTGGAACAGTTCCCCGAGATAACAGAGTTCTACCGGATGAGCGGCGATGTGGATTATCTTCTCAAGGTGGTAGTGCCGGATGTCGCCGCCTATGATCGTTTTTACCAGCGGTTGATCCGCCGCATTGATCTTTCCGATGTCAGTTCAAACTTCGCCATGGAAGAAATCAAGTTCACCACCGCCCTGCCCCTGCAAAATATGTAAACGACATAAAAAAAGCGACCCGCATTGGGTCGCTTTTCAAGGGGCGCCTCGCCGTCCAGCACGTCGTTCAGAACGGGATATCGTCGTCAAAATCACCGCCCATACCGCTGCCCGCCGGGCCGCCATAGCTGCGGTCATTCCCGCCGGACGATGATCCGCCGCCAAATCCGCCTGCGCTGCCGCCGCTGCTCCCACCGCCGCCAAAGCTGCCGCCCTGCCCGCCACCGGCGCTATCCAGCATGGTCAGCGCGGAATTGAAGCCCTGCAAAACAATCTCAGTCGAATATTTGGTAATGCCATCCTGCTCATACTGACGGGTCTGAAGCTGCCCTTCCAGATAGATCTTGGAACCTTTTTTAAGATACTGCTCGGCAATCTTGCAAAGTCCTTCATTGAAAATCACGACACGATGCCATTCGGTGCGCTCTTTGCGGTCCCCGCTGTCGCGATCCCGCCAGGATTCAGATGTCGCAACGCGCAGGTTACAGACGGGCCGCCCGTTGTTCATATAGCGAATCTCCGGATCCGCGCCGAGGTTTCCAACAAGAATGACTTTATTAACGCTGCCCGCCATAGTGTTATCCGCTTCCGATTCTGTAATGTCGCAAAAAATCCTGCCAGACAATAACGTGCAACGGCAGCTCTGGCCAGTGCTTTTCGACCAGAATGCCGACCGTGAACAAAATGAAAACATTTTTTTGGATTGGCACTGGCATTTTTCGTCCCGACCCGATAAATTCCGCACCAGTTTCATGCTTAACGTCAGGTATATGATCCGAATGCAGAAAATTCTCAGCATCCGCGGCGCCCGCGAACATAACTTGCAGAATGTGAATATTGATATCCCCCGTGACCAGCTTGTTGTGATCACCGGGTTGTCAGGCTCGGGCAAGTCGTCGCTTGCGTTTGACACTATTTATGCGGAAGGGCAACGCCGCTATGTGGAAAGCCTGTCCGCTTATGCGCGGCAATTCCTGGAAATGATGCAGAAACCCGATGTAGATCATATCGACGGCCTCAGCCCCGCCATCTCTATCGAACAGAAAACGACATCAAAGAATCCCCGCTCCACCGTCGGCACGGTGACGGAAATCTATGATTACCTGCGCCTGCTCTATGCGCGCATCGGCGTGCCCTATTCCCCGGCGACGGGCCTGCCAATTGCGAGCCAGACCGTCAGCCAGATGGTTGATCAGGTCATGGCCATGGGCGCGGGTAAGCGGCTTTACCTGATGGCGCCCATCGTTCGCGGCCGCAAAGGTGAATACCGCAAGGAATTTCTCGATCTCAGAAAGCGCGGGTTCCAGCGCGTCAAGGTCGATGGCGAAATCTATGATATTGAGGAAGTGCCTGAACTCGACAAGCAGATCAAGCATCATATTGACGTGGTGGTCGATCGCGTCGTCCTGAATGACGAGATACAGGGGCGGCTTGCCGATTCCATCGAAACGGCTCTCGATCTCGCCGACGGGCTTTTTGCGGTGGAGGATGCGGACAGCAAGGAACGATCCATGTACTCCTCCAAATTCGCCTGCCCTGTCTCCGGCTTCACGATCGAGGAAATCGAGCCGCGTATCTTTTCCTTCAACAACCCCTATGGCGCCTGCCCGTCCTGCGGCGGCCTCGGCAGCGAGATGTTCTTCGACCCCGAACAAATTGTCCCCGATGTGACGCTTTCTTTACGCGACGGGGCGATCGCGCCCTGGTCCCGCTCCGCCACCCCTGCGCCCTACTATATGCAGACGCTGGAAGCGCTCGCCAAACATTACGGCTTTTCCACAACCGAACCTTGGGAAGGTCTGTCTGAGGAGCATCAGAAAGTCATCCTGTTCGGCACGGGGGATAACAAGGTGCAGATCACCTTTGATGACGGTCTGCGCACCTATAAGACCAACAAGCCATTTGAAGGCGTGATTCCCAACATTGAACGCCGCTGGCGCGAAACGGATAGCGCCTGGGTGCGGGAGGATCTGGAGAAATATCAGGACAAGACCAACTGCTCCAAATGCAGCGGGCATCGCCTGAAAGAGGAAAGCCTGGCCATCCGCATCAATAATCTGAACATTGGCGAAGTCTGCGAAAAATCCATTCTCGATTCCCGTGAATGGTTTGCCAACCTCGCCGGCGTCCTCTCGGAGAAGGATCTGTCCATCGCCGAGCGGGTTCTGAAGGAAATCAATGAACGACTTGGCTTCCTCGTCGATGTCGGGCTGGAATATCTCACCCTCTCGCGCGGATCCGGCACCCTGTCAGGCGGAGAGAGCCAGCGTATCCGCCTCGCCTCGCAGATCGGCTCCGGCCTGACCGGCGTTCTCTATGTGCTGGACGAGCCCTCCATCGGGCTGCATCAGCGGGATAATGCGCGGCTGCTCAAGACCCTCGTCAACCTGCGCGATCAGGGCAACAGCGTGATTGTTGTCGAACATGACGAGGAAGCAATCCTGACCGCCGATCATGTGGTGGATATGGGCCCGCGCGCGGGCCGTCACGGCGGCCGCCTGATTGCGCAAGGGACGCCGGATGACATCATGAAGGCCCCCGAAAGCATCACTGGCAAATATCTTTCCGGCGAGATGGAAGTTCCCCTGCCCTCCGCCCGGCGGGAGGTCAAAGGAAGCCGCCAGATCCGCATCATCGGTGCGCGGCACAACAACCTCAAACGGGTCAATGTGAATATCCCACTCGGCACCTTTACTTGTGTGACCGGGGTCTCGGGCGGCGGCAAATCCTCGCTGATTATCGAAACGCTGTACAAAGCCATCGCGAAGAAGCTGAACAACAACCGCAACCATCCGGGCCCGCATGACCGGATCGAGGGCATTGAATGGCTCGATAAAATTGTTGATATCGACCAGTCGCCCATCGGCCGCACCCCGCGCTCCAACCCCGCGACCTATACGGGAGCGTTCACGCCGATCCGCGAATGGTTCGCCGGTCTGCCCGAAGCGAAGGCGCGCGGCTATAAATCCGGTCGCTTCTCTTTCAACGTCAAGGGGGGCCGATGCGAAGCCTGCAAGGGCGACGGCGTCATCAAGATCGAGATGCACTTCCTGCCCGATGTCTATGTGCAGTGCGACGTCTGCAAGGGAGAGCGGTATAACCGCGAGACGCTGGAAATCAAATTCAAGGACAAATCCATTTCCGATGTTCTCAGCATGACCGTGGATGATGCAGCCGTCTTTTTCAAGGCGGTCCCGGCGGTGCGGGAAAAGTTTGAAACCCTGCAACAGGTCGGTCTCGGTTATATTCAGGTCGGCCAGCAGGCCACGACCCTCTCGGGCGGGGAGGCACAGCGCGTCAAGCTGGCGAAGGAACTCTCGCGCCGGGCGACAGGGCGCACCCTCTATATCCTGGACGAGCCAACCACAGGCCTGCATTTTGAAGATGTCCGCAAGCTGATGGAAGTGCTTCAGGCGCTGGTGGACGCGGGCAACAGCGTCCTGGTGATCGAGCATAACCTTGAAGTCATCAAAACCGCCGACTGGGTGGTTGATATGGGGCCCGATGGCGGCGATGCCGGGGGCTATCTGGTGGCCGAGGGCACGCCGGAAATGGTTGCCGAGGTGAAGGAAAGTTACACCGGACGATATCTGAAGGATATTCTGGCCAAGCGGCCGCCCGTGCCACAAGGCGGCACTGAAGGTGACCCAAAGGCCCGCAAGAAAAAAGCTAAAAAGACGAAGGCAGCGTGATGATAACAATACCCTCGAAACCCGTTCATGTTATCGGCGGCGGCCTTGCGGGGAGTGAGGCAAGCTGGCAACTCGCACGGGCGGGTGTGCCTGTCATTCTGCATGAAATGCGCCCCGTCCGTAAAACCGATGCCCATCTCACCGATGGGCTGGCGGAGCTGGTGTGCTCCAACTCCTTTCGTTCCGACGATGCGGAAAATAACGCCGTTGGCCTGCTGCACCGGGAAATGCGCGACCTTGACTCCCTGATCATGGAGAGCGCCGATATCAACCGCGTTCCGGCGGGCGGCGCGCTCGCCGTGGATCGCGTCGGTTTCTCCGACTATGTGGAAGAAAAAATCACATCGCACCCGCTGATCACCCTCACCCGCGAAGAAATCACCGATCTACCGCCCACCGACTGGGGATCCGTCATCATCGCGACGGGGCCGCTCACCTCCGGTTCGCTGGCGGAGGCCATTCATGCGGCAACGGGGGCCGATGCCCTTGCCTTCTTCGATGCCATTGCGCCCATCGTTTATAAGGACAGCATTGATTTCGATATCGCCTGGTTCCAGTCCCGCTATGACAAGGGAGAGGGATCAGACTATATCAACTGCCCGATGACGGAGGAGCAGTATCGCCATTTCATCACCGCCCTGCTGGAGGGCGGCAAGACGGAATTCCGCGACTGGGAGAAGAACACCCCCTATTTCGACGGCTGCCTGCCGATCGAGGTGATGGCGGAACGCGGCCCGGAAACGCTGCGCTTCGGACCAATGAAGCCGGTCGGGCTTACCAACCCCAATTCGGATGAAAAGCCCTACGCCGTTGTCCAGCTTCGCCAGGATAACAAGCTCGGCACCCTTTATAATATGGTCGGCTTTCAGACCAAACTGACCTATGGGGAACAAAAGCGTATATTCTCCACCATTCCGGGCCTCGAAAAGGCGGAATTTGCCCGCCTTGGCGGACTGCACCGCAATACCTTTATCAACAGTCCGCAAGTGCTGGACGGGCAGCTTCGCCTCAAAAATCATCCGCATATCCGCTTTGCCGGGCAGATCACAGGGGTGGAGGGGTATGTGGAAAGCACAGCCATCGGCCTCATTGCCGGGCGGATGGCCGCCGCCGATATTCTGGGCGGGCAGTTCCTCCTGCCCCCGGTTACGACGGCCATGGGGGCCATCCTCGGCCATATTACCGGCGGGGCGGAGTCCAGCAGCTTCCAGCCCATGAATGTCAATTTCGGCCTGTTCCCGCCCCCGGAAGGCCGGATCAGAAAGAAAGACCGCAAACAGGCCTATACGTCCCGCGCCGCCACAGATTTCACCGAGTGGGCGAACGGAAACTCATCTGCCGTATGAAACTACGGCCGATGGACGCGTTTTCAACATCCGGTAACCATTTGTATACGATATTTCCCTATCATCCTGGCCATGGGTAAGGCTGATCATATTCCTGCAGGGATGTGAGTGGACAGGATCGTTAATGAGCAACATACAGGAAAAGCAGGTGGATGCCCCCGAAAAGTCGGGCAAAAAGGCGTCAAGCAAGCGCGATCCCAGCGTATATTTTGCTTTTGAACACAAGATATTCGGCGTTGAAGGCGCCTATTTCGCGCTGACCCACGACACCAAGGAGCCTTGCTATTTTGTCAATCTCGGAGAGATCAAAGGCGCGATTCCCACACGATTTTTGAGCAAGGAATTCGGAATCGATCCGAAAAGCTCCGATGCGCAGCTTCTCGTTACCATCGACAGCGCGCTCAAATATGTGCGGGAAATCCGTCCCAATGATTCCATCCCACGGGAATTGCTGGATGGTTCCGCCTCCTGGACCATTGATGACATTCATAAGGAAATTGCCCGCGGGCGTATTACCGTACAGCTCATTTCCTGGCTCAGCGGCAATGAGGAAATTGTTCTCAATATCCGCGAACTGGAAGCCATTTCAAATGATCCGGAAACCAAAAACAAGGTGCAGCAGGCCTTCCGCGATATTGCCCAGAAGCTGGGCATCCGCAGTGAGGACGTGACGGCCAAGATTGATGATGTGGTGCGCGAGCTCGCCTATATTGAGGCGCTGCGCGATTATTATAACAAGATCAGAAAAATCGCCACGAATCTCGGCCGCCTCGCCAGCATCTATAAGCGGGATCGCATGACATCAGAAGAGATTAACCGCATGCAGATCCTCATTGAACCGGTGATCAAGAAATTTGACCGCACCTTCATTGAAATTGACGCCCAGACCTGCGAAATGATGGTGATCCTGAAGAATTTCCAGCCCACAATCAGGACCATCCGCCGGGCGCGTGACGATCTTCACCAACGCTTCATGATCTGGAACGATATGGTCGAAAAATGGGACGGCACCATTGTTGAAGAAGGGCCCGTCATGGAAAAGCTGCTCAAGCAGACCTATCAGTTTCTCGCCCGCAATTTCATGCAGTCACAGGCCTGGCGACTCAGCAATATGTAATTCGGCTTCCCTTAGCGTCCCGTGGCAAGGGCGATAATCTTGCGCACAGCCCCAACATCAAGAGCCGGATGCGCCGGATCATATCCCGCCTTTTCCAACCGCCGCAGGTAAAGCGATGTCAACGAGGACAGCCGGTAGTAGGATCTCTCGGAACGTGGCCGCGTCTTCACCTGCTGCGCCGCCGCGCGCTGCTGATCTCGCGCCAGCACGCCAAGATCACGGACAATGGCAAAAAATATCTCGCGATTATCGCGGATAAACAAATTATCCGCCGTGAGGCCTCTTACCTCGATCATTTCCCCGGGAATATGCAGAACGTCCTGCTGCACATGATAAGGGATGGAGCGAATCATTCCCGTAAGCGCATACGCCCGGCCAGTGTGCCGCGCCACTGCAAGCCCAGCGTCCGTCTCATTTCCCCACAGGCGAAAGATCAGCCCGGCCAGCAAGCCGCCGGTCGCATCGGCATAAGCGAGCCAGTCTTCTTTCGTGCGAAAGGGTACGGCATCGAGATCGGCCGCGCGCGCATCCACCATCTGCCGAAACTCTGCTATCGGCAGCCCATATCTTCCAATTACCCCGGCCAGCCCACTGACTACCGGATGCTCGGGCGGGATATCTCCGTTCGCGATCTTCTCCAGCGCCTCCCGCCACCATTGCAGACGGATTTCGCCGAGCAGCGGTTCCGATACCGTTTCCCGAATACGGGCGATTTCCGCATTGAAGGCGAGCAACGTAAAAATCGCCTCCCGCACCGCCGCCGGGGCAAACAGAGCCGTCAACCAACGGTCATAATCATACCGTCTGGCCTCATTGACTAGATACTGATCCTGCTCATGTTCCTCCACTGTTCCCTCGCCTTTTCTATAGAATCATTATAAAAAACTGGAAGCGCGCCTAAAATCGTATATATCTGTATGGATAGCGATATGCGAGTTCTTTCCCCGATACGGGGCTTGAATTTCCACGGGATTATGAACTGAATATTGACCAGTAAATTGGCAAGAGGAATATTATGGCTTTCGAACTTCCCCCCCTTCCTTATGAAAGAAACGCACTGGCTCCGCATATTTCGGAGGAAACGCTGAACTTTCATTACGGAAAACATCACAACACCTATGTGGTCAATCTGAACAATCTGCTGGGCGAAGACAGCCGCTCGTTGGAGCAAATCATGAAGGACACCGCCGGCGATGCCGCCAAAGCCGGCGTCTTCAATAACGCAGCGCAAGTCTGGAACCACACCTTCTACTGGCACTCCATGAAACCGAACGGCGGCGGCAAACCGACCGGCGCCATTGCCGAGAAAATCGCTGCGGACTTCGGATCCTATGAGAAATTCGCGGAAGAATTCAAAACGGCCGGCGCCACACAGTTCGGCAGTGGCTGGGCCTGGCTGGTTCTCGACGGCGGCAAGCTGAAAGTCACCAAGACCGGTAACGCCGCCTGCCCGCTGACCGATGGCGCGACGCCGCTGCTCACCATGGATGTGTGGGAGCATGCCTATTATCTGGATTTCCAGAACCGCCGTCCGGACTATATCGCAACCTTCCTTGACCATCTGGTCAACTGGGATTTCGCGAACGAGAATCTTGCAAAGGATTGATCCGCCTGGATACGATTTTATGAATGAAGAAGGCGCCCATAAGGGGCGCCTTTTTTATTTTTGAATAACATATAACACCGCAAATCGGGCGGCGCATCACACCGCGATCAGGGCCGCTGCCACATGACGGCGCTCCAGCAGCAGAACATTATAGGTTCTGACCGCCGCGCCGGTGCTCATGGCGTCAATCACAACGCCTTTCGCCCGGAAAGCAGCACGGATATCCTCATCAATAAAGACCATCCCCTCGCCGCAGCCGATCAGCAAAATGTCGATGTCAGCCGCCCCGTCCAGCAACTCTGACAGGCTGTCCAGATCAAGACCCGCAATATCGCCAACCGGCCAGGAAGATGTTTTTTCCGGGCGGATCAGGACCGCCCCCTCATAGCGTACGCCACTGATCCGGAAACCGCCGTTGCCATAACCGTTGATGAGTTGCTGCCCTTCCCGCGGAAGGCCGGATATATCCTGCATGACGCCTCCTTGAGCGGTGCGTGATCAGTTCTTTTCTTCGATTTCCGCGTCCGTCCGCTCCGCCCCGGCGAAGCCGCCATCTTCTTCCTCTTTCTGATGCTTGAGGCCGAAGAACATCAGGATCGGCGACGCGACGAAGATTGATGAATAGGTGCCGATCAGAATACCGAAGATCATGGCCGCCGCAAAGCCGCGGATCACTTCACCCCCGAAAATATAGAGCGCGCCAAGTGCCAGCAGGGTGGTGAAAGAGGTCATGGTGGTGCGGGACAGCGTCTCGTTGATCGACAGGTTGATCAGATCCGACACCTCCAGTTTCTTGAACCGGCGGAAATTCTCGCGAATGCGATCATAAACCACGACCGTGTCATTAATCGAATAGCCGACGATTGTCAGAAGTGCCGCAATCGAAGACAGGTTGAATTCCAGTCCCGTTATTGTGAACATGCCGATGGTGATGATCACATCATGGACAATTGCAAGAATGGCCGCCACCGAATACTGCCATTCAAAGCGGAACCAGATATAAACAAGCATGGCGAAGACGGCCGCAATGACAGCCTCGATCGCCACGATTACCAGCTCGCTGGACACTTTCGGGCCGACAAATTCGACACGGCGATAGGAAACATTTTCTCCATAATCCGCGGCAAGCTGCGCCTTGATACTATCCATCGCCGCTTCCTGCGCGGAGGCATCCCCTTCCTGCCGCTGAACGCGGATCAGGATGTCCGTATCGCTACCGAAGGTTTGCAGCGCCACCTGCCCAAGGCCGAGATTGCCAAGCGCGCTGCGCATCGCGCCAAGATCTGGCGCCTTTTCCAGCCCGACTTCCATCAGGATGCCGCCCTCAAAATCGATGCCCTTGTTCAGACCAACGGTAAAAAACGCCCCGATCGACCCAAGGATGAGGGCCGCCGACAGCATCAGCGCCATCAGCCGCACCTTCATGAAGGGGTAATTGGTACCTTCCGGTATGAACTTGATTTTTCTCATCGCTCCGGCCCCTATATCTCGAGTGCTTTTGGCCGCTTGCGCTGCAACCAAAACTCAACCAACATGCGTGTCAGCAGAATTGCCGTGAACATGGAGCTGAGAATACCGATCAACAGCGTCACTGCGAAGCCCTTGATCGGCCCGGTCCCCATTACGAACAGGATCACGGCAGCAAGGGCGGTTGTGACATTGGCGTCAATAATGGTGGTGAAGGCGCGATTAAAACCGGATTCAACCGCATTGAACGGCGTTTTTCCGACCCGGATTTCCTCCCGTATACGCTCGAAAATCAGCACATTGGCGTCCACCGCCATCCCGATGGTCAGCACGATACCTGCAATGCCCGGCAGGGTCAGCGTTGCGCCCAGCACGGAGAGAACCGCCATGATCAGGAATATGTTGACGGCGAGAGAGATATTCGCGAACACGCCGAACAGGCCGTAGTAGGCGATCATGAAAATAGCCACCGCGATGATGCCGATAATCCCTGCGATTTCACCGGCGGCGATACTGTCCGCACCCAGATCCGGCCCGACGGAGCGTTCCTCCAGAATATCGAGTGGCGCAGGCAGCGCGCCCGCCCGTAGCAGCAGGGCGAGATCCTGCGCGCCCGCCACATCGAAGCCACCGGTAATAACGGCAGAACCGCCCAGGATCGGCTCATTAATGCGCGGGGCGCTAACCACCTTGTTATCGAGGACGATGGCAAAGGGCTTGCCGACATTTTCCGATGTCGCCCGGCCAAACTGCTTGGCGCCAAGGCCATCAAAACGGATGGAAACGACAGGCTGCCCCTGCTGATAGGTGGCCTGCGCATCCTCCAGATTTTCACCTGATACCATCACCCGGGTCTTGACGACATAGGTCCGGCCGTCACCTTCAATGGCTGGCAGGCGTTTTGACCCTGGCGGCACCCGTCCGGCGGCGCCAAGATCAGCGGTGAGATCAACCAGATGAAAAGTGAGCTGCGCCGTTTCGCCGAGCAGGCGTTTGACCCGATCCGGATCATCGACGCCGGGAAGCTGGACGAGAATGCGATCCTGCCCCTGCCGCTGAATATTCGGCTCATTCACACCCGTCTCATCCACGCGGCGGCGGACAATCTCGATGGACTGATCGACAGCCGCGCTGAGGCGCGCCGTAATCGCCGCCTCGCTCGGCGTCAGGGTGACCAGGCCGCCCTCGTCAAAGGAGATGACGACATCGCGCTGCCCGTTCGGCATGATATTGGATAGATCGGCAAGCCGTTCGCGCGCCTTGGCCTCATCCGCCGGATCGCGCAAAGTGAAGGAAATGACATTGCTGTCATGCTTGAGATCCCGATAACCGACATTATCGCCCTGCTGGCGCAGGCTGTCGCGCACCGCATCCACCAGGCTTTCCATCATCTTGAGCTTTACAGCCCCGGCGTCCACCTGCAACAGGAGATGCGATCCCCCCTGCAAGTCGAGGCCAAGGTTGAGCTGCTTTGTCGGCAGCCAGTCCGGCAATCCGCTGAGGCTGGATTTGCTGACAAAATTTGGAAGTGTGTAGATAACGCCGAATGCACAGACGAGCAATACGACGATTATCTTCCACATGGGGAAGCGGTTCATGGATCAGGCCGTCAGTTACTTTTTGAAAAGTTTTTTGACCGGGTTCTCACCTTCGGGCTTGTCGCCCTCCGTCTTGTTCTCATCCGCTCCGGCCGCGACCGGCTCGGTCTTGCTCTTGACATCGGCAAGCGTCGATTTCACGACGTCGATACGAACTTCGGGCGCGATCTCAATCTGGACCACGTTATCATCCCGCACCTTTGTTACCTTGCCCATAATGCCCCCGGCGGTGACCACGCTGTCGCCGCGGCGAACCGCGCCGATCATTTCGCGATGTGCCTTTGCCCGCTTCTGCTGGGGCCGGATGAGAAGGAAATAGAAAACGACGCCGATCAGTACCAGCGGCAGAAGTTGGGCGAGTCCTTGGTCCATTGTTATCGGTCCTTTGGTGCGATATCTGACAATGGGCGGTCCTGTCTCCGCCCCGTTAATGACTGAACGACTTTTATCTTGTTCTTGCCCCTCAATGCAAGCCGCAATCGGGGAACATGAGGCATTTGTGAAGCGTCTGCGTCCCTGAACGGACCGGAGCGCTTGAACATTCCGCTGTATGGTGGCATTTATGTGCCTGTCCCGTAAGTTGGGGTCTGGCCCCTGTGATTTCAATTGGTGAAAATGACAAACGATCAGTTACTCGCGCAGCTCACGCGCATTGCCGATAGTCTGGACCGGCTTGCCCCGTCGGATCCGCCCCCCGTCAACCTTGAAAAAGGCGACGCTTTTGTGTGGGAGGCGGAGACGAACCGCCTACGCCTGGTGCCAAAGGTCAATCATGTGGACATGTCTATCCTGCACGGCATCGACCGGGTGCGTGATATCCTGTATGAGAATACGCTGCGCTTTGCCAAAGGCCTGCCCGCCAACAATGCGCTGCTCTGGGGCGCGCGTGGCATGGGTAAAAGTTCGCTGGTCAAAGCCTCCCATGCCGAGATCAACCAGACGACCGGCAGCCGCCTCGTCCTGATTGAAATCCATCGCGAGGATATCCCCTCTCTCCCCCTGCTGATGCAACAGCTTCAGGAAACCGACCGCCGCTGCGTCATCTTCTGTGATGACCTGTCCTTCGACAGTGACGATTCCACCTATAAGTCGCTCAAGACCGTGCTGGACGGCGGGCTGGAAGGGCGGCCGGCCAATGTGCTGTTCTATGCCACTTCCAACCGCCGCCATATGATGCGTCGCGATATGATCGAGAATGAGCGCTCCACCGCCATCATCCCCTCCGAAGCGGTGGAAGAGAAAGTCTCCCTTTCTGATCGTTTCGGCCTGTGGCTCGGCTTTCATAGCTGCTCGCAGGATGAATATCTGGAGATGATTCGCCGCTATATCAAGCATTACGATATCCCGATCAACGAGGACGCCTTCACCGCCGAGGCCATCGAATGGACCCGCACCCGCGGCTCACGTTCCGGTCGGGTCGCCTGGCAGTATATCCAAGATCTCGCGGGACGGACCGGAACAAAGATTACCTGACTTACCTGACTTAAAAGGAAGGACGCAGCATGGACGCGGATTTCTGGCACAGCAAATGGGAAAAGAACGAAATCGGCTTCCATCAGAACAAGCCGAACGAGATGTTTACCCGCCATTTCCATCGGCTGGACCTCACGCCGGGCGCACGGGTGTTCCTGCCACTCTGCGGCAAGACGCTGGATATCGGTTGGCTGCTGTCAGAGGGCTATGCGGTGGCCGGGGCCGAACTGAATGAAAGCGCCATCCGGCAGCTTTTCGAAGGGCTCAAGCTGACCCCGAATATCACGGCAGCCGGGCCCCTCATACAGTACCGCGCCCCCGGTATCGACATCTTCGTCGGCGACATCTTCGACCTTGCGGCTGACAGGCTCGGTCCCATCGATGCCGTCTATGACCGGGCTGCCCTTGTCGCCCTGCCGACGGAAATGCGGGAGAAATACGCCCAGCACCTGCCGGAAATCACACAAGCCGCGCCGCAACTCCTGATCACGCTGGACTATGATCAGGCGGAGATGAAGGGTCCGCCCTTCGCCATTGACGAAGCGGAACTTCGCCGTCTTTATTCCGCCGCCTTCCAGATTGACCTGTTGGAGGAGGCGGATGCCAGCGGATCGCTCAAAAAGGATATAACGGTGCATCAGGCGGCCTGGCATCTGCGGTCCCGCTGAGCTCGGGACGGAAACACGCGCTTTACCTTAAAGGTAATTGCCGCCGTTACCGATCGCTGTCATGCTGACCGCCAAACCGACACGGAGACGGACCCATGACAGAAAAAGATCTCACCGCCTTTATTCACGCGCGCATGCCGCTTTGTAAAACCCTCGGGATAAAGGCGGAAAAGCTGGCCGCCGATGAAGTGGTTTTCACTCTCGACTGGGCGCCTGGCCTCTGCACCAGCAATGGCATGATCCATGGCGGCACGGTTATGGCGCTGGCCGATTCCGCGGGTGGGGCGGCTGCCTTTGCCAATCTGCCGGAGGGGGCGAGCGGCACCTCTACCATTGAGTCCAAGACCAACTTCCTCGGCGCTGTGCGGGAGGGAACAGTGACCGCACGGGCAAAGCCGCTGCATGTCGGTGGCTCGACCATCGTCATCGAGACGGAACTCCGCAATGACGCCGGGAAGCTGATCGCCAAGGTCACGCAGACGCAGACGGTGCTGCGACCCCGGACCTGACTAATCGCATAATTTGCGGGAAATCAGTCCAGCATGGCGACGGGATCAATGGCCCGCCCGGATTTGCGGATTTCAAAGTGAAGCTGGCTCTGCGTCACGCTGCCTGATGATCCGGCATAGGCGATGACATCGCCCTTTTTCACCGCATCGCCTTTGGTCACCGCAATCCGGCTGGTATGGCCATAGGCGGTGACATAACCATCCGCATGGGAGATCAGCAGCAGATTGCCAAAGGAGCGCATTTCATTTCCAACATAGGAGACAACGCCATTTTCCGCCGCACGGATGGGTGTCCCCTCCTTCACGGCGATATTGACGCCATCATTATGAAATCCGGTGTCCTTCTTGCCGAAGCCGGAAATCACCTGCCCCTTGACGGGCCATGCAAAGGCCTTGCCACTCCGCGCGGGCGGGGCCTTGGCGGTATATTTGCGGGTCGGCACCGGCGGCAAATCCAGCTTCGCCATCTGATAGGCAGGTTCTGTCTTTACGGGGGCAGGCGCGGGCGGCGATGTGGGTGCGGCGACTGGGGCTGGGGCGGGTGTCGGGTTGTCCCCCGCCCTCGCCGGTTCCGGCGCTGACAATGGCGCACTCAACGGCCCCGAAGAGAGCGGCGCACTATGGATAACCGCCGGGCGTGTCTCCGATGAGGGCAGCGCCACCTTTGTGGGCTCGGAATTAATAATCACGGTCTTGACCGGCGCATTCGTCTGGCCGGGAACGGTGGGCGCAGGCGCGGGCCAGGCGCTCATATCGTTGGAAGCGACCATCACCTCCGTCTGTGTCCGGAGGGGGACGCGGATCTCCATCCCGGGTGTCAGGGTATAGGGCGCACTCAAGCCATTGAAATGAGCAACCTCCGCCACGGTCTGATCATAAACCCGGGAAATGGCATAAAGAGTCTCGCCGGGGCGTACATCATGACGCTGCACCGTCGGCACCTTGAGCTGCTGGCCGGGATGGATGACATAAGGGGATGGCAAACCGTTCAGCGCAATGACCGACGCCGCCGGCACGCTGCTGCGGTCCGCAATCTGCGACAGGCTATCGCCGCGCTGGACGGTCACGAAATGATAGGAAAGTCCCTGATAGTTCGGGGCGAAATTGTCTGCAACCACAACCCGCGAAGGGGTTGGCGCAGGACTTGGCGTGCGGATGGCCTTGGCACTCCGGTTCTGCGGCAGATAGACGTCATAAAGACATCCCGCCAGCAGGGGGAGCAGAAGGCTTACGCAGGCAACGCGACTGAAAAAAGATACATACCTCGCCATAATGGGCTTATATTAAGCATAAATGACGGAAAGTCACAACAAAATTAACCACATACAAGATGTAGTATCGCCTTAAGATTATTCAGCAACCCCTTGAACCATCGGCACGAATCTGACAGGTAACAGAACCTCCTCTGAGAGATTGCCTGCCTCATCGCGCGTGATCCGCAGGATATGCTGGCTGGTGGAATCCCGCCCCACCGGCAGCACCATAATGCCGTCGGGGGCGAGCTGATCTATCAGTGCCTGGGGCACTTCCTCAGCCGCGGCGGTAACCAGAATGCGGTCAAACGGCGCCTGCTCCGGCCAACCTTTATAGCCATCGCCGACCCGCGCCGTGATATTGGTGATCTTTAGCTCCTCAAAGGCTTTCTCTGCTGTCTCCAACAGGTTGCGATACCGTTCAATCGAATAGACCCGGCGGCTGAGCCGCGCCAGAATTGCCGTCTGATAACCCGATCCGGTACCAATTTCCAGCACCTTGCGCCGCTTGTCGAGATTGAGGAGCTGCGTCATATAGGCGACGATATAAGGCTGGCTGATGGTCTGGCCGCTGGCAATGGGAAGCGCGATATTTTCATAGGCGCGGTCGCGAAAGGTCGGCGGCACGAACACATCCCGCGGCACCCTCTCGACCGCCGATAGTACGTCGGTATTACTGATCCCCTGCCGGCGCAGCTCCATGATCAGGCGGATTTTCTGGGCCGGATTGTCGATCACGAAAAGGCCTTCTGCATTTTCTGGGCGAGCGGGATATCCGTCAGGTTCAGCGACAACGGCGTCACCGATACACTGCCATGGGCAACGGCCCACAAGTCCGACCCTTTCTGTGGTGTACCGAGGGAGGGGCGATAGCCGAGCCAGAAATAATCCCGGCCGCGCGCATCGACCCGCGCGTCAATGGACAGGTTCGACAGATCTCGCTTGCCCTGATGCGTGACATCGACCCCCACAACCTCGCCGGGCGGCACTGGCGGGAAGTTGATATTGATCAGGACATCCGGCGCCGATTCGAATTTCAGCAACCGACGGATGATATCGGGGGCCAGAGATTCCGCCGTTTCCCAGTAAAAGGTATCGGTGCCCAGCAGGCACTGGCTGAGGGCGATAGAACGGATGCCAAGCAAGGTTCCTTCGCTCGCCGCCGCGACGGTCCCGGAATAGAGCACATCTTCGCCCAGGTTGCCGCCCCGGTTGACGCCCGACAGGATCAGGTCCGGCTTTTCATCCTTGAACAGATAGTTCATCGCCATCATCACACAATCAGTCGGCGTTCCCTCCACCGAATATTCATGTTCATCATATCGATGAACACGCAGCGGATCATGCAGCGTCAGCGAACGCGAGGCGCCGCTCTGCTCCTTCTCCGGGGCGACAATATAGACATCATCAGAAAGCTCTGCGGCGATGCGCCGGAGCGTCTGCATTCCCGGCGCGTTAAAGCCGTCATCGTTACTCAGTAAAATTCGCAACTTGTCATTCCTTTTCTTCTTTTCAAGCGGCGCGGATTTCCGTGACCCCGCCCATATAGGGAACCAGCACCTCAGGGATCCGGATGGAGCCATCCGCCTGCTGATAATTTTCCATGACCGCGATCAGCGTCCGCCCGACCGCCAGGCCGGAGCCGTTCAGCGTATGCACAAAGGCCGTTCCCTTCTCCCCTTCCGGGCGATAGCGGGCCTTCATGCGGCGGGCCTGGAAATCGCCGCAGTTGGAACAGCTTGAAATCTCGCGATAGCTGTTCTGTCCCGGCAACCAGACTTCGATATCATAGGTCTTGCGCGCACCGAAACCGGTATCGCCGCTGCACAGCACGACAACGCGGTACGGCAGGCCAAGCCGTTTCAGAATATCCTCCGCACAGGCCGTCATGCGTTCATGCTCGGCTTGCGACTGATCGGGCGTGGTGATGGAAACCATCTCGACCTTGGTGAACTGATGCTGGCGCAGCATGCCAGCCGTATCCTTACCCGCCGAGCCCGCTTCGGAGCGGAAGCAGAGCGTATGGGCGGTAAAGCGTTTCGGCAAGTCGCTCTCGACAAGGATACTGTCACTCACGATATTGGTGAGCGGCACCTCCGCCGTTGGGATCATATATTGATCGTCGGAGATCTTGTAGAGATCTTCCTCGAATTTGGGAAGCTGGCCGGTGCCATAAAGGGCGTCGCCGCGCACCATGACGGGCGGGGAAACTTCGAGATACCCTTTCTCCAGCGTATGGACATCGAGCATGAAAGCGCCCAGCGCCCGCTCCAGCCGGGCGATCTGGCCGCTGGTCACGACAAAGCGCGACCCCGACAGCTTCGCCGCCGTCGCGAAATCCATCAGGCCGAGGGCCTCGCCCAGCTCGTAATGCTCCTTCGGCTCGAAATTGAAGGTGCGGGCATCGCCAACCCGGCGCAGCTCGGCATTCTCCGTCTCATCGGCCCCGTCCGGCACATCGGCGTCCAGAATATTCGGCAGCCCGCTGAGGGCGGCGTCAAGCTTCGCCTGCAGTTCTCGCTCTCGCGCTTCCAGATCCTGCGCGCTGCTTTTCAGCTCCGCCACCTCGCGGATCAGCGCATCGGCATCACCGCCGGACGCCTTGGCCTTGCCGATCTCCTTCGCCGCCGCATTGCGCCGCGCCTGCAATTCCTGCATCTCTGTCTGGATTTTTCGCCGCGCGGCATCAAGATCGAGCAACGCATCGGACTGCGGCGGCAGGCCGCGTCGTTTCATTGCCGCATCGAAGTCTTGCGGATTTTCCCTGATCCATTTCAAGTCAAGCATGTTACGCCATTTCGTTTCCGGGTGGATGTCCTGTGTATAAGGGCGCAGCCGCCCGACGTCCAGAGGGCTTTCTGCCGCACCGGGTTTTTATCGCAAATTTGTTGTGACGATCCCACAGGAAGCGGTCCGTTCAGACCGCGTCTTCCTCGGCCTCCGCCGCCGCACGCCGTTTCTCGATCATCCGGACGCTGATAATGGAAATACCATAAAGCACGATAATCGGTATGGCGAGGGTGATCTGGCTGAGCGGATCCGGCGGCGTCAGAATGGCCGCCACAATAAAGGCGAACACAACCGCATATTTGAATTTCGACTTCAGCCCGGCGGAGGAAACAATCCCGACACGGCCCAGCAGGGTCAGCAGGACAGGAAGCTGAAAACACAGCCCGAAGGCAAAAATAAGCTGCATGGACAGGCTGAGATATTCACTGACCCGGGTTTCCGACTGGATCGGCAGGGTTGCCTGTTCCGCCGGAGTTGGCAGATAGCTTGCCATGGCCGGATATTCCGAAACGATCGCCGCAACGGCGCGCGCATAAAGGCTCAGCCCCCCATTACTTTCAAAGCTGAGCAGGAACTTCCAGGCCAGCGGCATGACGATTTCATAGGCCAATGCCCCGCCCAGGAAAAACAGCACCGGTGTCACAATCAGAAAGGGCAGAAAGGCGCGCTTTTCATTCTTATACAGGCCGGGGGCAACGAAAATCCAGATTTGCGTCGCAATTATCGGAAAGGAAATGAACATGCCCGCGAAAAAGGCGATCTTGATATAGGTGAAAAAGGCTTCATGCAGGCCGGTGAAGATCATCCGCCGCCCTTCCAGATCATCGCCAAGCGCCGCCACCAACGGCCGCACGAGGAATGCGAACAACTCCTCCGACACCAGATAGCAGAGGATAAAGGCGACCAGAAGCGCCACAACCGAATAGACGAGCCGGTTGCGGAACTCGATCAGATGCTCCATCAGCGGCGCCTTGTGTTCGTCGATCTCGCTTTCGTTCACGATGCTTTAGTTTCCGAACTGGACTTGAGGGAGGTGTCAGAGGTGCTGGAAGAAGCCTTGGACGCGGGAGATGCGTCCGCCGAAGCGGCAGCGCCCTTTTCCACATTGTCTCCGGAGGGGGTCGTCGTCGTTGCGGTCGCGCTTGCCGTGGCGGCGGCTTTGCCATTCCCCGACGGCGTGTCTTTTATCTCCGGCTTGATATCGTTGAACATCCCCTGCATGGAGCCGGTCGGGTCCACAGCATCCTCCACCTGCTTCTTGATATTGAAGTCGGTGCTGCTGATATCCTTTTTGATATCATCCAGTTCCGCCTCACGGGCGAGATCGTTGATGCCGGATTGGAACTCCCGCGCCATGGACCGCGCCTTGCGGATATATTTGCCGATAGTGGCAATGGCGCGCGGCAGGTCTTTCGGGCCGACGACCAGCACCGCGATCACCAGCACAACGACCATTTCCGTCCAGCCAATATCAAACATGGCTATTCACATTATCCAAATTGAATGTCACATGAAAAAGGCGGCAGTGCACTTAGCCCTGAGCCGCCTTGTCCTTGTTTTCCGTCTGCTCGCTTTTGGCAGATTCAAGGGCTTCCGGTTTGGATTCCGCCGCTTTCGGCTCATCCTCCTCATTCATGCCCTTTTTAAAATTCTTGATGCCTTTAGCAAGATCTCCGGCAACGCGGGGCAGCTTGCCCGCGCCGAAAATGATCAGCACGATGACAAGGATCAGAATTATTTGCCACGGACCAATACTCATTTCTCAGCTCCTGTTCCCGTCACGGGAATTTGTCAATTCATGTATCGTCCACAAATACAAAACAGTTTCCGTATCAGGACCTTCTAATACAAACCTCTGAATATCCCTCAACTCATACTATATAAAGGCCGCACCCCGTTTATACGACATTTAATTTTCATTGGACACGGCTTTATCGCCGATTTCGTCATTTTCCCGACTCGAAAATATAAACACTCCTTCAGGATTGAGCGATAATGAACAACGATCCCCCACTTCGGGGCGGCTGAAGGAGGCCATGCGTGCGGTCACGCACACTCCACTCGGGAATTTAAGATCGACAAGGGCATAGGCGCCCAGATTACGGGATAAAATCACCTCTGCCGTCGGCTGGCTGGTATCCACCACGGGCAGCAGGCGAATCGCCTCCGGCCGGATCAGCAGTTCATCGGTAACAATCTTCGCGGTCGCCAGCGACACGGGGATGCTGCCAAGGTCCGTCTCAAAGCTATTGTCCATCCGCCGCGCCGGCACCCGGTTCACATCGCCCAGAAAAGACGCCACAAAGGCATTGGCCGGATAGTTATAGAGGGCGCCTGCACTGCCCTGCTGGACAATCCGCCCCTTCTGCATCAGGACAATCTCATCGGCCATGCGCATCGCCTCCTCCGGATCGTGGGTGACCATCAGCACGGTGGTGCCCATGTCCTTCAGCAGCGCCAGCGTCTCATCCCGCACCCGGTTGCGCAGCACCACATCCAGGCCGGAAAAAGGCTCATCCATCAGGATCAGGCGCGGGTTCGGGGCCAGCGCCCGGGCCAGCGCAACCCGCTGCTGCTCCCCGCCGGACAGCATATGCGGATATTTCTTCGCCGCATCGACAAGGCGCACCGTTTCCAGCATCTGCAGGGCACGCGCGCGCCGCTCTCCCGCTGTCAGATCGGACAGGCCAAAGGCGACATTGTCCAGCACCGTCAGATGAGGAAACAGGGCGTAATCCTGAAACACCAGCCCGACGCGGCGATTTTCCGGCCCAATGAAAACCCGCTCATCCGCCATCACCTCTCCGGCGATATGGATGCGGCCCGCATAGGGCCTCTCCAGCCCGGCGGCAAGGCGCAATGTCGTCGATTTACCACAGCCGGACGGGCCCAACAGGCACACAAGCCGCCCCGTGCCAACCTCCAGACGGTCGATATCGACGGAGTTGATCCCGTCATAACGGTGACAGACATTTTCAAAGATCAGACTACTCATCACAACCTGCTGTTCGCGGATTTATTCCGGCCGGGTCGGGAACGGGCAATCGCCCGGCTCAGGATGATCACCGGCAGAATGCCGACAACGACAATGGCAAGGGACGGTGCGGCGGCATCGGAAAGCCGTTCGTCAATGGCCAGTTCATAGGCGCGGATGGCCAGGGTTTCGAAGCCGAAAGGCCGCATGACCAGCGTTGCGGGCAGCTCCTTCATGACATCCACGAAAACCAGCAGCACCGCCGTCATCAGGCTGCCGGAGACAAGCGGGATATGCACCCGAAACATCTTGGCCAGACCCGTCACGCCGAGCGTCCGCGCGGCACGGTCCATATTGGGAGTGACCCGATCGGCCCCCGCTTCCACCGTATTGAGGGAAATCGCGAGAAAACGGACGATATAGGCAAAGAACAGCGCCGTCATCGTCCCGCTCAGCAGCAGCCCGGTGGAAATACCGAAAGCGCTCCGCATCCAGTGATCAACGCTGTTGTCGATAAAACCGAAAGGCAGCATGATCCCGACAGCCAGTACCGGCCCCGGCACCGCGTAGCCCATGGCCGCAATGCGCAGCGATATCTGTTCCATACGCCCGGGGGCCCGGCTCTCCCGTCGTGTGCCGTAAATCAGCACCAGCGCGACCAGCAGGGACAGGCCCGCCGCAACCAGCGAAACGGTGACACTGCTGATCACCAGTCGCGAAAACCCCGCATTAAAGGCACTACTGGAATGCAGGATACTGTCTTTCAGCAGCCATCCCGTCGGCAGAAGAAAGCCGAGAAAGATGGGCAGCAGACAGGCAACAAAGGCCAGAAACTGCCGTCCCGCCCGCATCTGGTAACGGCTGATCGGCTGATACCGCCCTGTATGATGAAACTTCCGCCGACCGCGATTGAGACGTTCCAGCAGGATCAGCGCAAACACGAAAACCATCAGGATCGCGGCCAGCTGCGCCGCAGCGGCTGGCTCCCCAAGGCCAAGCCAGGTGCGGTAGATGCCGGTCGTGAAGGTATCAATTGCAAAATACTGGACCGCGCCGAAGTCACTCAGCGTTTCCATCAGGGCAAGGGCAACCCCAGTAACAATGGCAGGCCGCGCGAGCGGCAGGGCAATAGTGAGGAAACTGCGCCACGGCCCGCGCCCAAGGGTCCGCCCGACTTCCAGCGCGGCAATGGACTGATCGACAAAGGCGGCGCGGCTCACAAGATAGACATATGGATACAGTACCAGACCGAACATCAAGATGGCGCCGCCAAGGCTGCGCATCGGCGGAAACCAGTAATCCGCCCGCGTCCAGCCAAAGGCATCCCGAAGGGCAGTCTGCACAGGTCCGGCAAAATCAAACATCCCCGTATAGGTGTAGGCGATGATATAGGCCGGCATGGCAAGCGGCAGGAACAGCGCCCAACTGAATATGCGTCGTCCCGGAAAATCGCACATGGTGACCAGCCACGCCGTCCCCACCCCGATCAGCAGGACAAGCACCGTCACCCCAAGCGCAAGAAAGACGGTATTGGTCAGATAAACCGGCAGGACCGTACTGGCCAGATGAGCCCAGATATCGCCGGCAGGAACAAAAACATAACCAAACACCACCAGCACCGGCAGGGCGAGGATCAGCGTCAGGATAAACAGCCCCAGCGTCATTGCCGGGAAACGGCCATGCGGGCCGTCCCGCCGCCGCAGGTCTTGCCGATTTTCAATCTGTATAACGCTCACGGATATCGCCTGTCCGAATGATTATTCCCGCCTTCTTGGCACGGCTCATCCCATCCGTAAATAATAATCACTGGCATTGTCAAACAAAAGCCTGTTTGCGGGCGCCTTCCGCCGGACTGGATCGCGGCAGAAACCGGATCAGGAAAGGTTCAGATTTCCTCTTCTTCCGGATCGATGGGATCTTCTTCGGTCGTGGCAAGATCGCTGAAAATACTGCCCGGCTCCAGATTGAGCAGGCCCGCCGCCTTCATTTCATCAAAGCCCGGCAGATCCTTGATATCATCCAGCCCGAAGTGGATAAGGAAGTCTTCCGTCACGCCATAGGTCACGGGACGGCCGGGCGTCCGCCGCCGTCCACGTGGCCGGATCCAGCCCGCATCGAACAGCACATCCATGGTGCCCCGGCTGAGACCAACGCCGCGGATCTCCTCAATCTCCGCGCGGGTGACGGGCTGGTGATAGGCGATAATGGCAAGGGTTTCAAGGGCGGCACGGCTGAGTTTACGGGTCGTCTCCCGCTCCATCTCCAGTAGCCAGGCAAGATCGGGCGCTGTCAGGAAACCCCATTTCCCGGCAAGCCGGACAAGATTGACGCCGCGTCCCTTATAGGTCTCCTCAATACTGGCAAGGATGGCGGCAATGTCGGCATCCTCGGGCAGGCGCTCGGCCAGTGTGGCTTCATCCAGCGGCTCGCGGGAGGCGAACAGCAACGCCTCCGCCATTCGGACATGTCCGGGATCGACGCTCATTCCGTGTCTTTCCTCATTTTCACCTGTATGGGGCCGAATGTCTGCCCCTGTCGCAGTTCAAGACGCCCCTCCTTCGCCATTTGCAGGCTGGCGAGCAATGTGGACGCCTGCGCCGAACGACGGCTGAAAGGGGTCGCCAGATTATCGGGCAGATAAGACATCAGATCGGTCCATTCGGGCAAGGATCCCAGCATACGCTCCAGCCGGGCAAGCGCCTGCTCTACGGAGAAGACAGCCTCCCGCATCAAGCGGAGGGGATTAGTGATGCCCTTGCGCTCCTTCTGCGCGGCATAGGCGTGCAGCAATTCGCGCAGCGTACAGTGATACCGGGAATGACGCAGGATACGGATCGCCTCGGGCCGGCCGCGCGCCATCCGGTCGCGCCCGGTAATGCGCCCGTCCATGAGCTTGTCCGCCGCGCCGCGCATGGCCTCCAGCTTGCGCAGCATGAACGCGAGCCGTTCGGCGAGTTCCTCCCCGCTCGGCCCCTCGTCATCCTTTTCCGGCGGCAACAGCAGCCGGGATTTGAGATAGGCCAGCCATGCCGCCATCACCAGATAGTCGGCGGCCACCTCAAGGCGCAGGCTGCGGGCCTGCTCGATAAAAGTGAGATATTGCTCTGCCAACTGCAAAATAGAAATTTTGAGAAGATCGACCTTCTGATCGCGGGCAAGCAGCAGCAGCACATCCAGCGGCCCTTCATAGCCATCGAGGTCGACCAGCAGCGCCTGCACGGGATGCGCAATCACCTCCGGATTTCTCTGCCCGGCCTCATCGAAGGAGCCCTTATCCATTTGACCCCTTTCCTGCCCGTGAATTGACGCCTGTGACCATGGCAAAAATCTAGCCGAGACCGGCCAGCTTGGCAATCAGATTGACCACATAGTTAATAGGCGCGCCGAGCAGCCAGCTCAAAGGATTGATTTCACTTCCGAGCTGGCGGGAGATCATCGGCACCAGAAAGATCACGGCGAGCAGGATCACGAAGCCATAGCGTTCCAGCCGGGCAAGCGGAAGCGCGAGACGATCCGGCAAGAGGCCAACCGCGACCCGCCCGCCATCCAGCGGCGGCAGCGGCAAAAGATTAAAAACCCCCAATATCACATTGAGGATAATGCCATTTCTGAAGTTATCGGCGAACCAGAAGGCCATATCACCGGACATATATTGTAATGAGTGCACCCCGAGGGCGAAGAGAAAAGCGAGCAGGAAATTCATTCCCGGCCCGGCCAGCGCCACCCAGATCATGTCGCGCCGCGGATTGTTGAGGCGCGCCACATTGACCGGCACCGGCTTCGCATAGCCGAACAGAAACGGCGCCTTCACCAGCAGCAGAAAGCCCGGAATGAGGATTGTACCGACCGGGTCAATATGGCGGAAGGGATTGAAGGTCACCCGCCCCTGCCGCTTCGCCGTGTCATCGCCAAGCTTCCAGGCGACGAAGCCATGTGCCGCCTCATGCAGCGTGATGGCGGTCAGCGCCGGGATAATCCAGATGGAAATCTGATAGAGAATGCCCGTTATATCCATCACACCGTCTCCCGCGCCAGAATTTCCGAAAGTCGAATGCTGTCCTCCTTCGGCCGCAGCGCGGTGTCGCCCGCCGCCTGCTGCAATTTTTCCCCATGGGCGATACGTGCCAGTGTTTTCTCATGGGGCGGTGGGCAGTTGAGCGCCACCTCCCGCATCTCATCGAGCTTACCGGAGCAATGCAGGACAATATCCACCCCGGCCGCCAGCGCCTTCTCCGCCCGCTCCCCCAGCGCACCGGAAAGCGCCTGCATATTGATATCATCGCTCAACAGCAGGCCGTCGAAGCCAATCTCGCCACGGATCACTTCGTCAATCACGATCGCCGACTGTGTCGCCGGATGATGCGGATCAATCTCTTCAAAAACGATATGGCTGGTCATGCCCCAGGGCAGCAGGGAAAGCTTCTGAAAGGGCCTGAAATCCGTCGCCGTGAGTCTGTCACGCGCCGCGCCCACATGGGGCAATTCCAGATGGCTGTCCACCGTCGCCCGGCCATGTCCCGGCATATGTTTGATCACGGGAAGAATACCGGCTTTCAGCATTTCCTCCGCCACCACGGCGCCCAGACGGGCGATGACCATCGGATCATCGGCAAAGGCGCGATCGCCGATGGCCGCGACCGTTTCGTCAAGCCGGAGATCAAGACACGGCGTGCAATCCACCGTGATGCCCGCTGCCTGCAGATCCGCGGCAATCAGCCGGGTGGTCAGGCGCAGCGCCTCGATGGCGAGCGCTGGATCGCGGCCATGCAGATCACCGAAAAAACCAAAGGGGCGCGCCTCGAACCAGTCGGGTGCGCGCAGGCGCTGCACCCGCCCGCCTTCCTGATCAATAAGAATGGGGACATTGGGCCGGCCCGCCACCTCCCGCAGCTCCGCCGTCAGCGCGGCGAGTTGCGCCGGGCTTTCAACATTGCGGGCAAAAAGGATGAAGCCGAAGGGCTTTTCAGCGGCGAAGAAGTCTCTCTCCGCCGCTGTCAGATGAAGCCTTTCAAGGCCAAAGATGACAGACCGGAACGCCCCCGGATCATCCGCTGACAACGAGACAATCCTGCTTCGCGGCCTTCAGATCATTACACAGCTTCGAGGCGGCATCACGACCAAAGGAACCAAGCTGCAAACGATAATAGGTTTTGCCGCTGACCTGCACATCCTGCACCCGATACCCGACGCCGGAGAGCAGGGAGCCATGCTTGCCCGTCAGGTTGGACCATTGCTTCTCTGCCGCATCGACGGACCCGAAGGAGCCGACCTGCACCCAGCTATTACCGCCGGAAGTCGCCGTTTCATTGGCAGGGGGCAGAGCCGCCGTCACCGTTTCTTTCGCGCTTTCTTTCACCGTCTCCGAAGTCTCGGCGACTTTTTCTTCTACAGCGGCGGCAGTTTCTTTTGCGGCCTCAACGGCTTTTTCAGTGGTGTCACTCACCGCATCGGCAGCCTTTTCCGCTGTCTCAGTCACCTTGTCGGCGGCCGCCTCACCTTCTTCCGTCGCCTTTTCGACAAGCTGATCCAGCTTGTTTTCATCCGCCGCCTTTTCAGCCTCGCTCAGCTCCGGCTTTTCCTCGCGGATCGCCGCTTCCGGCGGGGCCATCAGCTTTTCAACCTTTTCCTCTCCCTCACCGGAGTTGAGGACGTTGAACACCTGCTTATCCTGATTGGGCACTTCCATGCCGCCGGGATCCTCCGGCGCCACCTTCACCGGCGCCTTGTCGGCGCTGATGATCGGCGGGGCGAGTTGCACGCCCTTCTTCACGCCCTGATCATAGGCGTACCATATACCGATGCCGAAACCGAACACGATGAGCAGGGCCAGCGTTGCGCCAATCCATCTCCGGCGGCTGAAACGCGGTTCATCGTCGCCCTCATAAAAATCATCATCCGGATATTCATCTTCGCGGTTCACTAGCCATACTCCTTTACCATATCGACGCCGAGAGATGTCATCCCGCCATCCAGAATTGCATCCAGCGCCCCGAGCAGCACTCTTCTTGCGGGCGTCTCCGCCCCTCCCCCAAGATAGCCTGAGGAAATCGGGCGCTCAGTCTCGAAGAGACGGAAAAATAGCAAGGAAAGGTCCTGGAGGAAAGAGGCGAGATAAAATCCGTCCTGCTTGCGAAACGTCTCTTCCACCGCGAGCGGCCAGTCTGCCAGCCGCCTCATGAGCGCCCTTTCCTCCCCTCCGTTCAGAAAGGAAAGATCCGCCCCCTCCAGAATGGCCCTCTCTCCCGCCGCCCGCGTCGCGTTCAGCCGCGCCAGCATCATCCGCGCATAGGGAATGGCGAAAACAGGGTTATTGTAGCTGCGCTCTGTGGCCAAAATAGGGCTGAACGCCCTCATAAAGGCGGGCGGATTGGCGATCAGGGCAAATTTCGTGCGTGCCTCCCCGCATCTCGCGATCGCCGCTCCGGCCGGATAACCGCTATCGCTCTCTGTATTCTCCGCCGCCACCTCGATTATCACGGTCCCTGCCTTTTCCGCAAGCCGCCGCAGCGCTTGCCCATTCACGTCTTCCCGCAGGCCGTAAAGATCGTGCAGCGAAGCCGGGCGGCGGACTGTCACCGCTCCCAAGCCTGCCGCCAGCCCATCCAGGCCATATCCCGCCCCGTCCCGCAGCAGCAGGGGAAGCTGCGCCTGCCAGAATTCCGGCTTATATATCAGATTGATGTAGCCATTCGCCTCATACCGCACTTCTGTGAGATCGGGCCGCGCCTTCAAACGGGAGAGAAGCGCATCAATCCTGGCGTCTGCCCCTTCCCGCCCCGCCGATGTCAGCAGGATCGCCGCATTTGTTGCCAGATCCGCGACATGCGGCCCCTGCGGCGGGCGCAGGCGCAAATCGGCGAGAAACCGCGCCGCCGCCGTCTCAGTCGCAAAGGCATCGCTTCCCAGCGCCGATAACAGCGCCTCACGGACCATAATATGATAGGATCGGGACATCCCGCGCTTTCCTTAACAGTGGCCAATTGACAAACAGCCATAGGATTAATACATCATCTATTGTATAGTCACTATAAATCAGGGCGGATTGGCCCTGTCTTTTGGGTAGATGTTGAAATGTCTGTCATGGATCAAATGGAGCCGCCGGTCAAACTTTCCGATCAGGCCGCGGCGCGCGTCAACACCATTGTCGAGGAAATGAATTCCGACAAAAGGATGCTGCGCGTTGCCGTCAATGGCGGCGGCTGCTCCGGCTTTCAATACAGCTTCGATCTCGATGATACGCAGAACCCCGATGATGTCGTCGTCACCAACAAGGGCGCGACGCTGCTGGTCGACCAGATTTCCCTGATGTATCTTGCCGGGTCAGAAATTGACTATGTCGAGGATATGATCGGCGCGTCATTCCAGATCAAGAACCCCAACGCGACCGCCTCCTGCTCCTGCGGGTCGTCATTTGCCATTTGATCGGCCGGTCAAAGATGCTAGAAAAAAGGCCCGGTTCATGCCGGGCTTTTGTGTTTTTCGGGGGATGAGATGAAAATTGCGAGCTGGAACGTCAATTCCGTGAAAGTCCGCCTGCCGCGGCTGATGGATTATCTGAAAGACTACGCCCCCGACGTGCTCTGCCTTCAGGAATTAAAGGTCATCGACGAGAATTTCCCCCGGCTGGAAGTGGAGGAACTCGGCTATCATGTGGAAACGCACGGCCAGAAAACCTATAATGGCGTTGCCCTCCTCTCCAAATTCCCCCTTGAGGATATCCGACGTGGCCTGCCCGGCGATGACGCGGATGAGCAGGCGCGCTATATTGAGGCAACCGTGCAGGGCATACGCATCGCCTCCATTTACCTCCCCAACGGCAACCCTGTAGACAGTGACAAATTTCCCTATAAGCTCGGCTGGATGGACCGGCTGATCACCCACGCCAAAGGACTGCTGGAAAATGAAACGCCGGTCGTCCTTGCGGGCGATTACAACATCATCCCGCAGGATGAGGATTGCTATGATCCGAAGGCATGGGAAGGCGATGCCCTGACCCGCCCGGAAAGCCGCAACCGCTTCCGCCAGCTTCTCAATATGGGCTATACGGATGCCTATCGCGCCTATACCACCGATGTGAATTACACCTATTGGGACTATCAACGGGGCGCCTGGCAGAAGGATCACGGCATCCGCATTGATCATCTCCTCCTCTCCCCCCAGGCGACGGACCGCATGGGCAAGGTCGGGATCGACAAGGGCCCGCGCGGCCAGGACAAACCCTCCGACCACACGCCTATCTGGGTGGAGATTGAGGGTTAGGAAAACCGCCAAATCATCAATGTAAAGAAAAAGCCCGCCGGGGAAAGGCGGGCTTTTGCATTGTGTTCAAAGAACGCGGCGAGAGGGATCAGCGTTTTAGCTGATCCACATCGCGGACAGCGCCGCGGGCGGCGCTGGTGGTCAGCGCTGCATAGGCCTTGAGCGCGGCGGAGACTTTCCGGGAGCGTGGCTTGGTCGGCCGCCATCCCGCAGCCCCCTTGGCATCCATACGGATGCGGCGATCCGCAAGATCATTATCGGAAACTTTGAGATTGATGGTCCGGTTGGGGATATCGATCTCGATGATATCGCCTTCCTGTACAAGGCCAATGGCGCCGCCTTCCGCCGCCTCCGGCGAGACATGGCCAATGGAGAGGCCGGAGGTGCCGCCCGAAAAGCGCCCATCCGTCAGCAATGCACAGGCCTTGCCGAGGCCCTTTGATTTCAGGTAGCTGGTTGGATACAGCATTTCCTGCATGCCGGGGCCGCCTTTCGGCCCTTCGAAAACGATGACAACCACGTCCCCTTCCTTGATTTTATCACCAAGGATCGCATCAACCGCCGCAT
Organism: uncultured Alphaproteobacteria bacterium; assembly: GCA_963971675.1. Classification (GTDB taxonomy): domain Bacteria; phylum Pseudomonadota; class Alphaproteobacteria; order Sneathiellales; family Sneathiellaceae; genus Sneathiella. Next base: position 91,354 of record CAXASQ010000006.1, read on the forward strand.
CCTGACTTTCAAAGAGACGCGCCGGACCGGAAAATTTCAGAATGCTGGCATCGACGCCCGCTGTTTTCACGATGCAGCCTTCCTCCGCGATATTGCCATAGAGCACCGCGAGGCCGCCATCTTTCGAATAGGCATTCTCCAGCGAACGGATGCACCCCTTCTCACGATCAAGATCAAGGTCGGGATAGCGCTTTGACTGGCTGAATGCCTCCGTCGTGCGCACCCCGCCGGGCCCTGCGCGATAGAATTCCTGCACCGTATTGCTACGGCTCTGCGTCACATCCCAAAGCTGGATGGCTTCGCCCAGGGTCGGAGAATGCACCGTCGGCACCTCTTCATGCAGCAGCTTTGCCCGGCCAAGCTCGCCCAGCAGCGCCATGATGCCGCCGGCGCGATGCACATCTTCCATATGATAAGTCTGGATGCTGGGCGCCACCTTGCACAGATGCGGCACCCGGCGGCTCAACCGGTCAATATCCTTCATGGTGAAGCCAATCTCCCCCTCCTCGGCTGCCGCCAGCAGATGCAGCACCGTATTGGTGGAGCCGCCCATCGCGATATCCAGCGACATGGCGTTTTCAAACGCCTTGAAGGAGGCAATTTCGCGCGGCAGCAGGCCCGGCTCATCCATCTCGTAGTGACGGCGGGTGATATCGACAATGGTCCGCGCCGCATCAAGGAAGAGCTGCTTGCGGTCCGCATGGGTGGCAAGCAGGCTGCCGTTGCCGGGCAGCGCGAGACCCAGCGCCTCGGTCAGACAGTTCATGGAATTGGCCGTAAACATGCCCGAGCAGGAACCACAGGTCGGACAGGCCGAACGTTCAACTTCCGCGACCTGCTCATCCGTTACATTGGGATCCCCCGCCTGGATCATCGCGTCAATCAGATCAAGGCCAACCACCTTGCCGTCCGCCATGCCCTTGCCGGCCTCCATCGGGCCGCCGGAAACAAACACCACCGGAATATTCAGCCGCATCGCCGCCATCAACATGCCCGGCGTGATCTTGTCGCAGTTGGAAATGCAGACCAGCGCATCGGCGCAATGGGCATTGACCATATATTCCACGGCATCGGCAATAATCTCCCGCGACGGCAGGCTATACAGCATGCCGTCATGCCCCATGGCAATGCCATCATCCACGGCGATGGTGTTGAATTCCTTGGCGACGCCGCCGCATTTCTCCACCTCGCGCGCCACCATCTGACCAAGATCCTTCAGATGCACATGGCCGGGCACAAACTGCGTAAAGCTGTTGGAAATGGCGATAATCGGCTTGCTGAAATCGTCATCTTTCATGCCGGTCGCACGCCACAGCGCGCGCGCGCCTGCCATATTGCGTCCATGTGTACTGGTTTTGGATCGGTATTGGGGCATTTTGATCTCTTTCCTGAACTGACTGACATTCTAGTTAATACGAACCGGAGGTCAGGACAAGTGCAAGCCCGGCATAGCGTGGCTTTTGCGGTTATTTTTTCACGAAATTCAACCTTTAATTGTTATTACCAGTGAAATAGCTACTTAAGGCTTTGCTCATGCCGCATAACACCGAGAGGTCCGGAAAATGCAATGCGAAGGAATAACGCGCGCCGGAAAGCGTTGCCGCAACAAAGCGCTGGACGATGAAATTTTCTGCGAGATTCACTTACGGGTCAACCGCACCTACAATCTCGCCCTGCTGATCCCCTTTGCGACGGCCTTGCTGTTTGCCTATTTCTTCCTTTTCGGTCTGTATTTTGACACCCTGCACTATGGCATTTTCGACCTGCAATATCTGAAATACGCCGGGCTCGATGATTTCTTCATCGGCATGCTGCGCAATGGCGGGATGCTGACAGCCGTCGTGCTGAAGGCATGGGCCTTTTACACCTTCCTTGTCGCTGCGGTCTTCACGATATGGCTTCTGGCACGGCTCATTCATGTTACCTCCGGCAAACATCTCAAGCTCGCCACGCGGCTCAAGATGATCGGACTCAGCCTCGGAATTTTCACTCTGAATGTGCTGCATATGTTTATTTTCATGATCCCGCAGCGCAACCGCAAATATCCAGCGCAGATCATGATCGGGCGGGAGCATCTCGCCCTTTCCCTGAACCGCCACCGCAGGACGCTTGCCGACAAGGACGGGCCCGATCCGGCAGAGATCGCCGGCACACTCTATCGCCGCTTTCTGGCTGTTTCCACCTTCCGCAATCATCGCTTTGCGGTCACGATCCTGCTGCTGACATTGGCCTCTACCGCCTCGATCCTCTATGCGGGCTATGATGCGCGCAAAATGCGCCAGTGTATCATTATGGCGAGCGATGGCCGGATAGTTCCTGCTGAAAAAGATGCCGCCACACTCTATCCCGCCCTCAATATGTCCAGCCTCTGCCGCAGTGACCTGGACAGCTCGGCGGAGGATATCAGCGTCAGCAGCAAATTCCGCCGCACGTTGGTCAATTTCTTTAACTTTCCCGTCGTCATGCTGAAACAGGGCCAGGCGGCGAAACCGGTTCTCTATCTTGGTGCCACCTCACGTTTTGAGCTGTTCTTCAACGGCGCAACCCGCCTGCCCTTCGCCGTGCCGGTGCAGCATCTCGGCCCCCTCTATGACCCGCCGCCGATGCGTGATGACAGCCGCATTGCCGGGATTGAAACGCGGATGGGCGCGATCGAGGCGCTGGCGCAGGAAAACAGCCGCACCCTTTTGGAAAGCCTGCGTCTCGGTCAGGAGAACAGCAATCTTCTGAAAAGCCTCGCTGATGCCGCGAAACAGCCGCTCACACCGGACCTTGGCGCGGTCAATCACAAGCTCGCCCGACTGGAACAGAATGCGGCCGAAACCGCCGCCGCCATCGACGGCTTGCAGGAAGGCATGGGCCGCATCGGTCACGCGCTTGGCGAGATCGAGCAGACGACAACCGCCCGCATCGGCGCCAGCGTGCCGGAGGATTGCTGGGAGATTGACCCGCATCTGATAGTCACCTTCAATGTCGGCTCGACACGGGTGAGCGGCGCTGAAACGCAGGCGCTGATCGCCAGGCTGGCGGAGCATTTCAAGAAGCGGGAAAAACATTTCATTGTCATCTCCGGCCATTCGGACCCGAGCGGCTCCACCTTCGAGAATTACCGCCTGTCACGTCAGCGCGCCCATGAGGTCACCAATCTGATGCTGGAGGCCGGACTGGCCAAGGAGGCATTGTTCGTGATCGGCCGGGGCGAGGATGACAGCCCCGACCTGCCGCAGCGGCGTGTTGAAATCCGCGATTGCAGCGCGCCTGTCCGGGAGGATTGAGCCGCGCCGCCGCCTCCCATAATCCGGACAGGCCGGGACGTTATCCTGTTGTCACCGCAGTAACTTTGCGCCATGCTGCCGGTCGATAAATAACAATGGCAGGATCAAATGTCAGGCATAACAAAAGAACAGGCACAGAACCACTTCGACAATAACTTCAATAGCTGGATCCGGGAGATGGGTCTCACCATCGAGGAGATCCGCCCCGATTTCGTCAGCATGCGCATGCCCGTCAGCGAAAAGGTCATCCGCACCGGCGGCATGATCTGCGGCCAGGCAATCATGGCGCTTGGCGATACGGCGATGGTGTTTGCCGTCGCCGCTTCCGTCGGGCGTTTTGTTCCGATGACGACGGTGAATATGCAGACCAGCTTCCTTCGCGCGGCGATGGGGGATGAAATGTTCTGCGACGTACGCATTGTCAAGCGGGGCAAACGACTGGTTTATGGCGACATGAACCTGCATATGGGCGATCCGGACATCACCGCCGCCCATGCGACAACCAGCGTCATGCTGCTCTAGCGGCAGCCAGGCCGGACCCGTCCCGGCGGGTCGGCGCGAATCTATTTCGGGAGAACGACGCCCGTCCCGTGGTCGTCAATCAGCCGTTCCGATAATTCCGGCATGGCGAGACGGATTTTCTGAGCGGATGGACGGGCCGGTGGATCGAAATAAGCATCAGGATCGGCGGCCGGGCGCAGTGACATTTCGGCGCTCATCTCCCGTCCGGTATCGCCAAGATGCCGGGCCGGGCGAAACCCTTGCGCCAGCAGGGAATGGTAGTGCCAGGCGTTATAGACGAAAATGAAAACCGGCAGCGACAGGCCGAGCGTCGCCACATTCATCAGCGTCATGCCGACAAACCCGAGGATATGCCCCCGGTACAGCGCCGGAAATGGCCCGAAAAGCAGGCAGGTCCAGGAAATGCCGCAATAGGCAATCGCCCGTTTCTGCGTCTGCGGCTCGATCATCGGAATAGCATAGGCCATCACTCCCTCCCTTGCCGAATATCCGCTGCCCGGAGGTTTGCATCAATTTCCACTCCGGGAAATGCGACCTTTTTAACCTGTCCGAAGGCTAGCAGGTAATTATTGACGAAACCTTGCCAGAACGCCGTCAATTTACCGAAATTTGTCCGGAGTTTCCCTGCCCGCCAGCAATATCCTTTTGAATCAGGGACTTGGCGGAGGCCTGCAAAACCGGGCCTTTTTGGACTCGCACCGTGCCGATCAACCATAACCCGGCGGCGGGGCGAATCCGCCGAATGCTTCCTCGATCAACTGGCAGAATCGCAGGCTGCTGCGGTCCTCCCCATAGGCGGCGACGGCCTGCAATCCAACGGGCAGCCCCGACGGCGTGATCCCCGCGGGCATGACGGTGGAGGGGAGGTCGACCATATTCGAATACCCCGCCCAGAAAAGCTGGTCTGTGGTCGGCTGCGGCCGGCCGTTAATATCCAGCATGCGGTCCTGCCGTTCCCCCTTCTGGTTATGGGGAAAGGCGGGTCCGGCCGCCGCCGGGCAGATGAGGATATCCCAGTCCTCGAAAAAGGCCTGCCATTTCTGCGCCATTTTCATCCGTTCGTTATGCAGGCGCAGCCATTCCTTATGCGGCATCACCCCGGCCCGCGCCATCAGGGTAAGGTAGCTTTTGTCATCGGCAGGCGCCGACGCCGCAATGGCGCGAAAGCGGTCAAGCTGCGCCTCGGTCAGGGCGGTGGAGGTGGCGGCGCGCAGCAGCAGGATATAAGTCTCATAGGCATCAGAAATAGGGATATCGGGGCGCGCCTCCCGGCTGACGCGCGCGCCCGCGGCTTCCAGCCTGTCGCCAAAGGATGAAAGCGCGGCCTGATAATCGTCATCCACATCAAACCCCTCCGCCGCCGTCATCAGGGCAACCCGGAAGTCTTTCAAATGGCGGTGCCGCGCCGGAGCAAGCTGCAATTTCCACGCGGCATTTTTCGGCTGTGTCGGCCCCGCCATGATATCGAGCAACATTTCCAGATCAAAGGCCGAACGGGCAAGCGGCCCCAGCACCGCGATATCGCTTTCCGCAACAATGCCGGGGGGTCGCTGTCCCATACCGGGAATGACGCCATAACTCGGCTTGTGCCCGAAAACGCCGCAATAATGCGCCGGGTTGCGGATGGACGCGCCAATATCCGATCCGGCTTCTATCCCCGTCAGGCCCGCCGCCAGCGCCGCCGCCGACCCGCCGGAAGAGCCGCCCGGAATACGCGCCAGGTCCCACGGATTGTTTGTCGTGCCGTAAATCTCGTTAAAACTCTGCCAGTCGGCGAGCATGAAGGGCACATTCGTCTTGCCAAAGATATTCGCCCCCGCATCCAGCAGCCGCTGCACCGCCACGGCATTCTGCGCCGGGAAATTCTCCCGCCACGCCGGGTTGCCCCAGGTGGAGGGACTGCCGACGAAATCATAGGATTCCTTGATGGTCATCGGCACGCCATGCAAGGGTCCGAGGATATCTCCGCGGAGGCGCGCCGCATCCGCCTCCCGCGCCCGCTTTCGCGCGCCTTTTTCATCCTGCCAGATCACCGCGTTGACATCGCCATTATAGCGATCAATCCGCGCCAGATAGTGATCGAGCAGCTCTTCCGCGCCGATATTGCCGGTGGCGATCTCCCGCGCCTGCGCGGTTGCCGATGCGTAATGAATTTCCGTTATATCCGTCATGAGCTTCTCCCCCTCCCCCTCGACCAGAGCCGACGATGCCTTTGTTATGAGAGAAGTCTAATGCGTTCCTCGTCCATCCCTCAATCAAAAATTGTTTCTTGAGCCCGGACCTTATATTCCGCTATATGAAGCTGTCTGCGGGATTCCCTGAAGATCGGCGTCAACTGGCAATAAGATAATTAAATCGAGTAAATAATGACGGATTTGCCCCTGGGCCGACGGCAGGCGGCCGCCCTTTTGATCCTCTGCTATGCGCTGGCGGCACTGCTGCTTGCCTCCAATTTCACCGGGCTTTATGACAGCCTCTGGAAGCCGCTCGACATTGGCACCTTTCGCGCCCTGAACAGCAGCATCGGAGCCGATCAGCCGCTCACCACCTTCTGGGCCTGGACGAACAGCAAGCTGTTCGATGAACTCACCTTTGTCGTGATGCTGGCGCTCTGCGTCTATCTGGTTTTTTCGAGCCGACGGGAAGAATGGATCACCACCGCCGCAAAAATCTGGTGTATCGCGCTGCTGATCGGAGTGGCGCTGCTTATTTCCAAGCAGATCTTCAGCGACATGCCACATCTCAGCCCGGGCTATGCCTTGCAGCCCTATAACGACCTCAACGAATTTATCAGCGGCTATAGCGTCAAGACGGCGAGCGAGAATTCCTTCCCCGGTGATCATGCCATGACCAGCGCCCTTTTCGCGGGCGGTCTGATCCTCCTGTTCCGGAACCGTCCCTATGTCATTGCCTTCAGTATTTTGCTGATGGTTTTTGTCTGCCTGCCCCGGCTTGCGGGCGGCGGTCACTGGCTGACGGATGTGATCATCGGCGGCGGCGCGGCGGCGCTGATCCTGCTGCCCTTTTTGAAAGTGACCCCGATGGTCGCCCTTTTCGACCGGCTGTTCCGCGCCATCTGGACCCGGATGATGAAACTGATCGGGCGATAACCCCGTCCCACGACTTTCCATTATAACAAAAAGGCCGGAAGCAGATGCTTCCGGCCTTTTCTGCAAGCTTCCTGTCAGCTTGTCTTAAATTTCAGCGAGGCGATTGGCCGCCTCTTGCAACCGGGCAAGCTCCGTCTCGGCGGTGCTGAGTTTCTCGCGTTCCCCGGCCACCACTTCTTCCGGGGCATTGGCGACGAACTTCTCATTGCCGAGCTTTTTGTTAAGACCCGTGATATAGCCGGACAGCTTGCCCATCTCCTTGGCGAGGCGGGCCTTTTCCGCGTCCAGATCAACCGCGCCTGCGAGCGGCAGGACAACCGTTGCGCCGCGATGGACGAATTGCAGCGCCCCCTTCGGCACGACCGCATCCAGCGTCTTTTCCTCCAGCCGGGCGAGCCGCGCGATGATATCCCAGTGCCGGTCGAGCCGCGCCTTGTCGTCCGCGCTGCCGCCATTGAAAATCAGCGGGATTTTCGCCCCCGCCGGGACATTCATTTCGCTGCGTACCCCGCGAATACCGGTAATCAGCTCCTGCACCCAGTCCATTTCCTGAACGGCCGCGGCGTTATTAACCGCGGGATAGACCGGCCAATCGGCGACGATCAGGTCGCTCGATCGCGTGGCGGCAACGCTGCCCCAGAGTTCTTCCGTCACGAACGGCATGAAGGGATGCAGCATCTTCAGGATCTGATCCAGCACCCAGGCCGCCGTTGCTTGCGTCTCCGCCTTCGCCGCACCGTCCTGCTGGAACGGCAGCTTGGCGAATTCCAGATACCAGTCGCAATACACATTCCAGGTGAAGGCATAGATGGCGTTGGAGGCATCGTTGAAGCGATAGCCCTCAATCCCCTCGCGCACCGCGGCTTCACATTTCACCGTCTCCGCCACGATCCATTGATTGATGGTTTCCGTCACCGTGAAGGGATCATACCCATCCGGCACACGGGCTTCATTCATCTCGCAGAAGCGCGCGGCATTCCAGAGCTTGGTCGCGAAGTTGCGATAGCCTTCCACCCGCTGTTCGGAAAGGCGGACATCGCGGCCTTGCGCCGCGCTGGTGGACAGGAAAAACCTGAGCGCATCGGCGCCATATTTATCGACCAGCACCAGCGGATCAATGACATTGCCCTTCGATTTCGACATCTTCGCGCCATGCTCATCGCGCACAATGGCATGGATATAGACGGTATCGAACGGCACTTCCTTCATGAAATGCAGCCCCATCATCATCATCCGGGCGACCCAGAAGAAAATGATATCAAACGCCGTCACCAGTGCATTTGTGGGATAATAGCGCGCAAGCTCCGGTGTCTGTTCCGGCCAGCCGAGCGTCGAAAAGGGCCAGAGGGCGGAAGAAAACCAGGTATCCAGCACATCCGTATCACGGTCGAGATCGACCTTTTTGCCATAATGCGCCTCAGCGGCGGCAAAGGCCTCCGCTTCCGTTTCCTCAACGAAAATCTTGCCGTCCGGACCAAACCATGCCGGGATGCGATGCCCCCACCAGAGCTGGCGCGAGATGCACCAGGGCTGGATATTGCGCATCCAGTCATAATAGGTGCTGGTCCATTTCTCGGGCACGAATTTGGTTTGCCCGCTCTCCACCGCGCGAATGGCGGGCTGCGCCAGCGTCGCCGCATCGGCAAACCACTGATCGGTCAGGAGCGGCTCGATCACCACGCCGGAACGATCACCATAGGGCACCGTATGCGGATGCGCGTCGATCTTTTCAAGCAGGCCGAGGCTTTCCATCTCGGCGACGACCTTTTTCCGCGCCGCGAAGCGTTCCATGCCCTGATAGGCAGACGGCACCGCATCGTTGAGATGCGCGTTTTCGTCCATGATATTGATGACCTCAAGACCCGCGCGCTTACCAACCTCGAAATCGTTGAAATCATGGGCGGGGGTGATCTTCACCGCGCCGGAGCCCTGTTCGGGATCGGCATAGTCGTCGGCGACAATAGGAATGCGCCGCCCGACAATAGGCAGGATCGCGTGCTTGCCGATCAGGTCCTGATAACGTTCATCGTCGGGATGCACCGCAATGCCGGTATCCCCCAGCATCGTCTCCGGCCGCGTCGTCGCGACGGTGATGAAACGCCCCTCTTCCCCGTCGATGGGATAGCGGAAATGCCACATATGGCCTTCCACCTCCCGCTGCTCCACTTCCAGATCGGAAATCGCCGTGTGGAATTTCGGATCCCAGTTGACAAGGCGCTTGTCGCGATAGATCAGCCCCTCTTTATAAAGCTGGACGAACACCTTGCGGACGGCCTTGGAAAGCCCCTCATCCATGGTGAAGCGTTCGCGGTCCCAGTCACAGCTCGCGCCGAGGCTTTTGAGCTGTTCAATGATCTGACCGCCGGACTGTTCCTTCCATTCCCAGACCTGATCGATGAATTTGTCGCGGCCGAGATCATGGCGGGTCTTGCCCTGTTCGCCAAGCTGGCGTTCCACCACCATCTGGGTCGCAATGCCCGCATGGTCGGTGCCCGGCTGCCACAGCACATCCTTGCCACGCATCCGCTCAAAGCGCACGAGCACGTCCTGCAACGTGTTGTTGAGGGCATGGCCCATATGCAGATTGCCCGTCACATTGGGCGGTGGGATAACAATCGTATAGGTCTCGTCACTGTCGGCGCGGCCACAGGCAAACGCCCCCTGCTCCATCCAGCGCGAATAGAGCTTTCCCTCGACCTCATCGGGTCGATAAGACTTGTCCAGCATCGCTGAACCTTTCTTTATTTATTAGTCGGCAAAATTCGGGAGTAATATAGTCGGCTCACTACCCGGGGGGAAAGACTTAATCTTCTTCGTCCGCCCGGTCAGCGAGCTTGCTCACTTCGCGCTCCACGATGCGCTGCACGATCTGCGGGAGATTCTGATCGAGCCAGTCCTTCAGAATAGGACGGAGCATATCCTTGACCATGTCTTCCAATGTCGCATTCTTACCCATCTGCAATCCTCGTGATGAAGCAACAGCGCCGGCCAGTGAGGCGAAAGCGCTCGTCGTTGCGGCAATAGTCGGGTCCGCCAGCAGGCTGCTGGTGACTTTATCGGCAGCACTCGCGCCCGCCTCAACCGGCTCTGCCGCCGGTTCCTCTTCAAAATCCGGTTCCATATCCATGTCTTCCGGCTCTTCTTCGGCTTCCGCCATAACCTCCGGCGCCGCGTCATCTTCTACGGCATCGTCGAGGGACAGAACCACCTCGTCTTCCTCGACCTCTTCCGCGACCTCGTCGGTCAATTCCAGAACATCCTCTTCGGGTTCAGGCTCTTCCTCGACTTCCGCCTCAATCTCGGCGGCCAGCTCGTCGGCCATGGCGTCGACATCGGAGTCATCCGCTGTATCAGGCTCATCGGCTTCCCCGGCTTTCGCCGCGCCCTCGTCCTGCCCCTCGTCACCGTCTTCAGAGATGATGCGCCGGATGGAGGCAAGAATCTCTTCCATCGTCGGCTCTTGTTCTGTCGTAGGATCGCTCATCGTCAATTCACCATAGAAGCCGGAGGGGCCGGATCAACAAACACCGGTGTCCCTGTTACACATATATTTCGCACGACCCGGGCCGGTCTCCGGCTCTGACTAATCCAGCCCGCCGTCCGTACCGAACCATTTGTTACGAACCCGGTCATAGTTCGCATTCGGATCGTAATAGTCGACATTGAGCGCCAGATCGCGGGCATTCAGCTTGCCGATGGCGGCCAGCACATTATAGATCGCCACATACTGGTCGCGGCGGGCGGTGACCAGGTCAACCCGGCTTTGCAGCAGTTCCTGCTCCGCATTCAGCACATCAAGCGTGGTGCGGGAGCCGACCTGGGCTTCCTGCTCCACCCCTTCAAGGGCGATGGTGTTGGCGCGGACCGCCTCTTCACTCGCGCCGATGCGGGAGCGGGAGGTTTCCAGCAATTCCCAGCTCTGGATGACGCTTTCACGGACCGCGCGGACCGTTTCCTCGATCTCCTGCATCCGCTGGCTGTTGATCTGGCGGGCCTGCCGCACCTGGCTGTAGACCGCACCGGACTGATAGAGCGGCACCGTCAGCACCGCGCCGATGCGGGCAGTGTCATTGCTGGAGTAAGTTGAAGAGAGATCCCGCCCCGTGGACAGGCTGCCATTGACATCGACGGAGGGCAGAAGCTGCCCGGAAGTCGCGCGAATGTCGTGCCGGGAGCTTTCTTCGCTATAGCGCGCGGCCATGATATCAGGATGGTTGTCAAGGCCGATCGTCAGCGCGGCCTCCTCGGACTCCGGGAAATCGGAAGGGACCCCCGGCTCCTCCAAATCGAGCGGCGGGCGCCCGACAATCCGTTCAAAATTCGCCCGGGTGGAGCGGAGATTCCCCTCCGCCTGGATCAGATTCGAAATGGAATCCGCGAGACGGGCTTCGGCCTGCGCCACGTCGGTTCGGGTGATTTCCCCAACCTGGAAGCGGTCGTTGGCGGCATCAAGCTGGCGACGCAGAACAACGCTGTTGTTGCGATTGAGATCAACCAGCGCCTCATCCCGCAGCACATTCATATAGGCCGCAACCGCATCCCGAAACACGCCCTGCTCGGTCGATTCAAGGCCGGAGCGGGCCGCCAAAACTGTGGCTTCCGCCGCCTTGGTGGAGGCAACCGTCTGGCCGCCGGTATAGATCGGCTGGGAGACCGTCAGCGCCGCTTCGCGCGGGTTGCTGTTTTTGTCTACCCCCGGCACATTGGTGTCATGACTCTGCGCCGCAATCTCGCCAGTGGCGAAAACCTGCGGCCGCCAGCCGGACAGCGCCTGCGGCACCTGTTCATCCACGCCGCGAACATTGGCACGACGGGCCTTGAGAGTCGGGTTGTTGTCATATGTGGACGCCAGAACATCCTGCAGCGTTTCGGCATGAACGCCGGTGATCGGCATCATGACGGCCAACACAGATGCAACTGTCAAAGCTACTTTTCTCATCAATTCGCCTTCCGACCCCTCTTGCAGGGCAAACAGTAATTAACCATAGCCGAATTTAGTCCCGATAGCGGTTTCAATCAACAATTTTAACGAATCATATGATTGACAGCCGATATTGACACCAAAATCCTGTTTATTGTCCTCTATCTGCCAATCATAGCAGGCAAATCGTGACAAATTTGTTACTTCCGCGCCGACCTCCGGTCAGAATTTGAAGGCGGCCGCGCGGGTCAGTTCCGGCAGCGGCGGCACCGATGCGTCAAAGGCCGCGCGGGGAAAGAAACTTTCTCCCCGACGGCGATAGACAGTGGCGACCCCCGGGTTCGTGCCGAGAACGCAGATCAGCCGGCCATCTTCCGCCAATTGGTCCAACAGGCTCTGCGGCGCTGTCGAGATTGACCCGTTGATATGAATGACGTTATAGGGCCCCTGCTTGACATTGCCCTTGTCCAGCGCGCCTTCGATCACGGCCACATTGTCGCATTCGAGCCGCGTCAGCGTCTCGCTCGCCTGTGCCACCAGCTCCGCATCGCTTTCAACGGCAACAACGGCCTGAGCGAGCTGCCCCAGCACGGCGGCGGAATAGCCCGTGCCGCAGGCGATATCAAGCACGATGTCGGTCGGCGCAACAGCCGCTTCCTGCAACAGCCGTCCGAATACCCGCGGTTCAATGAGATAGCGCCCTCCGGCAACCTCCAGATCCTCGTCCAGATAGGCAACGCCGCGCAGATTGCGGGGCACAAATTCCTCGCGCGGGACGGTTTCCATGGCATCGGCGATGCGATCATCGGTAACCCGGTTCGGCCTGAGCTGGCTCAGCACCATATGGCGGCGCGCCTCGGCATATTTTTCAGCAATCATGATGTTCCGGCCATTCCTTTTCGAAAACTTCGCTGGTTATACTGAATTACCGCCTTGATACGCAAGCCATAACACATTCCGAACGGGGAAAGGCAAAGGCTGCCTCCTGCCTGCGCTCAGAAATGAAAATCCGGGAGCGAGCGGAAGGCTTCCTTCAGCGCCTCCCCCCAGCCTGTCGAGATCAGGTTGTAATAGGCATCGTCAAGCGGGATGCGCTGTTCATGGCTGATCAGAAAGCTGTCATTCTCATAGACCTGCAAATCGAGCGGCAGGCCGACCGATAGATTGGCCTTGATGGTCGAATCGAACGACACCAGCATCAGCTTCACCGCATCCTCAAAACTCATGTCCGGATCATAGGCGCGCACCAGAATGGGCCGACCGTATTTCGTCTCGCCGATCTGAAAGAAGGGGGTCTCGCTCGACGCCTCGATAAAATTGCCTTCGGGATAGACCATGAACAGGCGCGGCGCGCTGCCCCGGATCTGGCCACCGACAATGATGGTCGCGTTAAAGGCGGCATCGGCCCTCTGCCCTTCCAGGCTGTGGCTGCGGATTTCCTCGCGCACCGTCTCGCCGACCAGCCGCGCCACCTGGAACATGGACGGCGCCTCCAGAATGGACGGCTTGCGGTCCGCTGGCGCCTTGGTACGCTCATCCAGCATGCTGATGATCGCCTGCGTCGTCGCCAGATTACCGGCGGTCAGCATGGTGATGACCCGTTCGCCGGGGACGACCCAGCTATGCATCTTCTTAAAGACGGAGACATTGTCGATGCCCGCGTTAGTGCGCGTGTCCGACATGAAAACGAGGCCCTTGTTCAGCCTCAGACCGACACAGTATGTCATGCTCGTTACTTCAGACCCCGAACCATGGAACGTTTATTGTTGCTGAACCTGCAAGGATACATCCAGAAACTCCCCCCCGTGCCCAACACGCAGGCCCGAGATGGGCGCCGCATCCTTGTAATCAAGCCCTGTCGAGACGCGGACGTAGCGCTCATCGGGCGAAATGCCATTTGACACATCAAAACCGACCCAGCCGATATCGGGCAGGTAGGCCTCCGCCCAGGCGTGAGTCGCCTCCTGGTGAATACGGTCGTCCATCATCAGATATCCGCTGACATAGCGGGCGGGAAAGCCAAGCTGTCGCACCACTGAAATGAAGATATGCGCATGATCCTGACACACCCCATTGGCGGTGGCAAGGGCCTCCTCCGCCGTTGTTTCCGCATGGGTTTCTCCGGTCCGATAGGGAACGCTCTTGGCGATCAGCAGGGATAATTCATGCATCATGGCAACATCGGAGGCATAGTCGCGGCCAAGCTCGCGGATCAGCTTGCCGATCCGCACACCCGGCTTCGTCAGCGGTGTCTCGCGCAGGAAAAACCACAGCGGCGCAAACCCGCTGTTCACTCCGATAATGCCATGCAGGTCCGTGGTTTCCACCTCCCCCTCGCAGCGGATCGAAATTTCGGTTCCCTCCGGATTCGTGCTGACCAGCATAACATGATTGTTGAACTGGTCGTCAAACTCCAGCTCGCGCGCGCCGCCCTCCAGCGTGACATCCCAGCGCAGTACCGTTTGCCCGACGCCGGTTTTCGGCATCAGGCGAAGTTGCTGCAATACGTAACGCACGGGATGCTCATATCGGTATTTGGTGAGGTGAGAGATTTTCAGAAGCATGGCATCATCCGCTGAACCGATAGTCTTGTTCGATCTGCGCGCCGAGATCGATATTGTCGCGGATGAAGGTGGTGATGAATTCATGCAGCCCGTGATCGAAAATGGTGGTGATCGAGGCATCCTTCAGCCGCTTGAGAATGGGCATGGCCTTGTCATGGCAGTCAAGCCGGAGGCCGTAATCCTCCTCCAGATAGCCGAGATTATCGACAATCTTGGAATAGCAGAAGACCAGCGAGCGCGGCAGCCGCCGGTCAAGAATAAGAAATTCCGCAATGCTCATGGGATTCACCTCTCCGGGGTTGAGCCAGCGGAAGGCGCGCTGCGCCGAGACCGAGCGCAGGATCGATTCCCATTGCACATTATCGAGCGAGGAACCGACGAAAGAGGCCGATGGCAGCAGCACATAATATTTCACATCAAGAATGCGCGCCGTATTGTCCGCACGCTCCAGAAAGGTGCCGAGGCGGGCAAAGTCGAAAATGTCATTGCGCAGCATCGTGCCATGCAACGCCCCGCGCACCAGCGCGCTCTGCTGGCGAATGCTGCCCAGGACATCGGGCAGGTCCCGCTCCGACACCGGATGGGACAACAGGTCGCGCAGCGTCATATAACATTCATTCGTCGCCTCCCACACCTCGCGGGTCAGGGCCGTCCGCACCATGCGGGCATTGTTGCGCGCCGCCTCGATCACGGACCAGACGCTGGACGGGTTCGTTCGGTCGCGCAGCAGGAAGTCAATGACGTTGCGGGCGACATACTGATCATATTTTTCCAGATAGTTGCGACTGACCCCGGCCGTGGCGACGACCGACGCCCATTCATTCTCCGCCGCACTGGAGCGGGTCAGCGCGATACGGAACCCGGCGTCGAGCAGACGGGCGGTATTCTCGCTCCGTTCAAGGTAGCGGAACATCCAGAACAACCCTCCTGCGGTTTTGCCCAGCATCGCGCCGCTACTCCTCCAGTACCCAGGTGTCCTTGGTGCCGCCGCCCTGGCTCGAATTAACGACCAGCGAGCCCGCCTTCAGCGCGACGCGCGTCAGGCCACCGGGTGTAATATTCACCTGCCGCGGGGACACCAGCACGAAGGGCCGCAAATCCACATGCCGCGGGGCCAAGCCCTTTTTCGTCAGGATCGGCACCGTTGAGAGCGCCAGCGTCGGCTGGGCGATATAATTGCCGGGCCGGGCCTTCAGCTTGGCGCGGAAAGCGGCCAGCTCCTTCTTGCTGGCGGCCGGACCGACCAGCATGCCGTAACCGCCCGAGCCATGCACTTCCTTCACCACCAGCTCGGTGAGGTTATCCAGCACATAGGCGAGAGACTCCGGCTCCGCACAGCGCCATGTCGGCACGTTTTTCAGCATCGCCTTCTCACCGGTGTAAAATTCTACAATCTCCGGAATATAGGAGTAGATCGCCTTGTCATCGGCAATCCCTGTCCCCGGCGCGTTGGCAATGGTGATGCCGCCCGCGCGATAGACATCCATGATCCCGGCCACGCCGAGCTGCGACTGGGAATTGAAGGTCAGCGGATCGAGGAAATCGTCATCGACCCGGCGGTAGAGCACATCAATAGGGTCATAGCCGCGCGTTGTCCGCATGGCGATGCGCCCGTTAATGACGCGCAGGTCATGCCCTTCCACCAGCTCCGCCCCCATCTGATCGGCGAGGAAGCTGTGTTCGAAATAGGCGGAGTTGTAAATGCCGGGAGTGAGTACCGCAATCACCGGCTTGCCCTCGCACGCTTCCGGCGCGCATTCGCCAAGCGACCGGCGGAGGTTCTTCGGATAGTCACTGACCGTGCGCACCTTCACCTCGGCGAACAGCTCGGGGAACATATGCAGCATGGTCTCGCGATTTTCCAGCATATAGGAAACCCCGGACGGCGTGCGGGCATTGTCCTCCAGCACGTAAAACTCATCTTCCCCCGTGCGCACCAGATCGGTGCCGACGATATGGGTGTAGACATTGCCGGGCGGGGAAACGCCGATCATCTGCGGCAGAAACGCCGCGTTATTGGCGATGATCTCCAGCGGAATGCGTCCTGCGCGCAATATTTCCTGACGGTGGTAGATATCATGGAGAAAGGCGTTGATGGCGCGCACCCGCTGCTCGATCCCGCGTTCCAGCCGCGCCCATTCCCGGGCCGATATCACCCTTGGAATAATGTCGAAGGGAATCAGCCGCTCCGCCGCTTCTTCGCGGCCATAGACATTGAAGGTGATCCCCGTTCTGCGGAAAAAGGCTTCCGATGCCGTGGATTTGCGGCGCAACCGCGCCGGGTCCTCCGTCTCCAGCCATTTCTGATATTCCGCGTATGGATAGCGGACGCCGCCCGCCTCCCCATGCATTTCATCAAAAATCTGTTTGCTGTCCTCCATGACAAACAGAGTAGAGTAAATGTGTTGCAGCGCAACAGAAAAATGCAGGGGCCGCGTTCGGTTCCGCGCCGCTGCGACGGGACGGCCGGATCATCCCTTTTTCGTCCCCCTGCCGCCCTCTCCCCCATGTTCCATCCCGCCCTTGTCCCTTCCCGCAGCGGGAAAAGCCTTATCGTGCCCGCAAAATCACGCCCGCGCGCGGAAACTTTGAAAGCGGACTTGACAGCCAGCCGCCTCGCGTTGCATATGAGCGATCTGTCGGCGCCGTCCTGCGGCGGCCGATACACCACAGAGTGAGGCCTGGTGGCGGAGTGGTGACGCAGCGGATTGCAAATCCGTGTACACCGGTTCGATTCCGGTCCAGGCCTCCATCCTTTATCCCCGCTTTCGAACTGCCCCCGATTTGCGCCGCGCGCCGCGATCCATGGCCCGCCCCTTATCCGCGACGGCAAGCCGATGGCCGCCTCACAAACCGGGCGGTCCGCGCGTCTGGGTAACGCGCCGCATTCTGTCCGCGCCTTAAGTTATGCATCCCTATGCTGAAGGAGGTTTTATGCCGACCCTGACCGCCATCCTGCTGCCCTGTCTGCTGTTCTTCCGGATCGGCAGCAGACGCCGGGGTATCCTTGCCCTGATCCTGCAACTCACCCTGATCGGCTGGCCGGTCGCCATTCTATGGGCGCTGTATATGCTCTATCATCACCCGGCGGGTCACAGCACGGCAAAGGCGGGCGCGCCCGATGCGGCAAAGCCAAATCCGGCAAAACCCGCGGATGCCAAACCGAAAAAGACCAAGAGTGGCGGCAAAGGCACGAAATAATTCCGCCGCCGCCGACCGGTCATGGACATCGTCGCAATATTCCCTATATATGCTGTCTGTACAGGGGGACAGGAACCGGCCCGGCAGTTGCCAGGCCCGCGCAACGCCGCTAAACTTGTCCCTGATGTTTAATATTGGGGTATGTCATGAGACTGATTATCGCGCTGATCCTGCCGTTTCTGGTATTCTTCACCATCGGCAAGCCTTTTCAGGGGATTATCTGCCTGATCCTGCAAATCACGCTGATCGGCTGGATTCCGGCCGCCATCTGGGCCGTCTACGCCCTCAGCCAGTATAATACGGACCGAAAAATCGCCGAGGCGCACGGCAAGGGCTGACCGCCCGCGCCGGATGCCCGCCGGAGCGATAAATTTTTGCCAAAAAGGCAAAACAAGGCTTGGCAGGCGAAGGCGCACTTGCTATAAGCCGCCAGTCCGCATATTTCGGACCCTGATCCCCGATAGCTCAGTTGGTAGAGCAGCTGACTGTTAATCAGCCTGTCACAGGTTCGAGTCCTGTTCGGGGAGCCAATTCAAAAGCCTTCGGAAACACTTCCGAAGGCTTTTTTCATCCGCCAAACGCGGGCCGCAGCACGGCCTCGCCGCCTTTGCCTTTATTGCTTTTTTCATGTCATTTTCGATTGTGTATAATTCGGAGAGAGGGTCCGCAATCTAAGACTCTCCACCACCATTTTCAGCATCACCTCCGCCGCCGGGGTGAGCTGCCAGTCGCGCCGCGTGATCAGCCCGACGGGGCGCAGCACATGCGGACGATAGAGCGGGATCACCACCAGCCCGTCCATATTCACCGCCTTGAGGTAAGACGACAGGATCACGCCGATCCCCGCCCCCGCCATGACCAGCGCCGCCACCGTTTGAATCAGCGACGGCTCCATCACCGGGCGGAAGGTGACGCCGCTGTCGGCCAGCGCCATGTCAATGCTGTGGCGCACCCCCGTATCGGTCGCAAGCGCGATGATCTCCTCGCCCGAGATATCCTCCCAGTCAAGGCTGGCCCGCGCTGCCAGCGGATGCTCCCGCTTGGCCAGCAACATGATTTCATCGTCATAAATCTGCTCGAAATTGAGGTTGTCCATCTTCGGCGGCTGCGAGCCGATGCCGAAATCGGCCTGCCCGTCGCGCACCTTCTCCACCACCGTGCCCCAGACACTGTCGATGATCTGCACCTTGACCTCGGGATAGCGGCGGCGGAATTCCACCAGAATGGGCGGGAGCTGATTGGCCGCGACGGAGGGAAAGGCCGCCACCGTCACCCGTCCCGCCTTCAAATCGGAAAGATCGCGCATATGGCGCACGGCGGCGTCCATCTCGGCAACCGATTTTTCGGCCAGCGGCAGGAACGCGCGCCCCATATCCGTCAGCCGCACATGCCGCGTGTTGCGGGTGATCAGCCGCACATTCAGCCGCTCCTCAAGCTGCTTGATCAGCAGCGACAGCGACGGCTGGGTCATATGCACCTCCTCCGCCGCGCGGGTGAAGTGCAGATGCTGCGCCACCGCCACAAAGGCCTTGAAATGCCGGTACATTCCGATCCCCTGATTTATATGAAATCTCTATTAATATGACATAAATTATTATTTATCATATCAATCGATGCAAGATAATGTTTTCCCTGCAAGCGATATGAGGGAGCCGTAAAGGATAATAACAAAAACGAAATTGCCGTCGCATGGCCGCAGGGAATTTGGGAGGATTTCTCGCGATAACCGGACTGACGACGGTTCCCTCATTCCACCATTGGACTTTGCACATAACAAAACCTGGAATAAAAAGATCAGGGTGAGTCTGGATTACCGGATTTTAACCGGCGGGAATAAAGGGGGCATGACGCCCCCTTTAATTTTTTGATCATCCCTGCAATGGCCCATATCAGCGGGCCTGCCGATCCGCCTGCCGCTGCGCCGCCAGCGCGGCATCGATAGCCGCGCGAAGGGACGCCCCTTCCTGCCCGAGATGAGTGAGGATGGCCTCCGCCTCGGCGGCGGAAAGCGCCCCTTTCTGGGCCCGGAGCGCCGCGCCAATGAGAAATGCCCCGCCTTCCAGCAGCGCAACGATCGTGGCCGACGTTACTTCCATGTCGCCCCCTCTCCCCGTTTGGTTTCGGCTTCGGCGGCCAGACGCGCCTCAAGCAATATGCTCGAATGAGCGGCCAGCCGCGTCAGTGCCCCCGCAGGATCCTGCTCCTCGCGGCAGCTTTCCTCCACCACGAAGGAGGCATCCCGCAACCCGGCCAGCGTTTCCGGATGGCGGATGGTGCCGTCGAGGATATAGTTCCGCACAATGCCCATGGTGGTCGCCATCCCGTCACAGGCGATCAGAAGCTGATCGCGCGGCGTGAGACCCGCCAGGGGCGCGGCGCAGGCGGCGAGCATCAGAACCCCCGATACCAGCGCGCCCATCGACATCGCTCTAACGGCCATCCTGCACCCCGCTCATCGGATCGCTCGCGTGGCCATTTGCACCGCCGGTCTCAATGCCGCCGCTTTCGCCCTTGCCGATGGCGGCGCGGATGGTCATGGCGGTCAGCGCCGCGAAACACGCCTCGATCATGTCCTGAAGCGGAATTTCATCGAGCAGATAACTGCCCGCCGCCGCGACAATGGCGAGAAACGCCGTCACATAGGTTTTCTTGCCTTTCAGATAGGTTTTCATCGTCATACTCCTGCTGTTAGGGATCGGGCGCATTGAAGATACTTCTCTACCGTGCCGCGCCCGTGCACGGTGTTGTAATGACGCTTCCAGTAGGCCGCCTGCCCCGCCACATCCTCCGGGATCGGGGCGGGCACGCGCCAGTAATGCAGACGGCAGATGGCGGTTGCATATTGGAGGTTCCAGATAATCTGCGACACATCGGGTAGTTCGGCCCCGACGATCAGCGGGCGGAGCCGGGCAAGCAGGCCCGGCCGGGCGCGGACGTACGCCAAGATATCGGCATAGGTTGCGGGTTCGCACTGATAAAGCCCGAGGGCAGGCCCGCGCACCTGCCGGAGATGGCGAAAGCCGCTTTCCACCAGCGCGGTGCCAAGCAGAAGGTTTTCCGCCGCCGCCCCGCCCATGCCAAGGGCCGCGAGCGTTGGCCGGATGATGAGATCGCGAAAGTCCTGAACAATCATATGCGGTTTTCCTTTTCTGCATCTTCTGCATCGGCTCGCCCGCTTCCCTTGCGGGCATGAAAAAGGCGCCCCGAAAGGCGCCCGTGGATGAGGGCAATCCGGCCCCCGGGTTCAAACCTGTCCCCGGGTCCAAACCGAGGGCGCGGACGAAAAAAGGGCGCCGCCCGTTATGGGAAGCGCCCTTGGCTGTTTCGCCCGTTGCGGCGTCGCGGTTTGTTAAATCTGTGGCGGGCCATCCCGGTGCGGGCGCAGCAACGCATAGGCGGTTCGGTGAACCGGGCTCGCCAGCCCGTGCTTTTCGCTCTCGCGCACGATCCAGCCGATGATCGGCTCCAGTTCCAGCCGCTTGCCGCGATCGAGATCCTCGAACATCGAAGCGCGGGTCTTCGGACTGGTCGAGGTGCGGGTGATCTCCACCTGCTTCTCGGCGATGCTGTCGGGCACATCCGCGCCCTTCGCCCGGCCGAGCGCCGCCACTTCCTTCATGGCGGCAAGATAAAGCGCCTGCATCTCCGGATGGACGATCCAGCCACCGACAGGCAGCCGCGTCAGGCTGCACATGGCATGAAACGGGGCGAGCACGACATATTTCGCCCAGATCTGCCGCATCGGCTCCCGCAGCGCCTGAATATCCGTTCCCTGCCCACGCAGCGCCTCGGCAAGCTCGTCATGGAGCGCCGTATCGCGTGGAAAATATGGACCGAAGTAGGACCGCGTTCGATTGCCGGTGCGGCGGATATGGCCCGGCGCATCGAGCACGGCGGGAATGTATGTCACACCCGGCGAGACGCGCTCCGCGCCGAATGTCGCAACCAGGTGATCGATGCCGTAAAAGCCGTTCTGCAGACTGATGATTTCCGTCTTCGGTCCGATCATCGGCGCCATGTCGGCGGCCGCCTGTTCGCTGTCCTGCCCCTTGACCACGAACAGCACCGCATCGCAAACGCCGAGTTCCTCCGGCTTGTCGGAGACCGCGGCGAATTTGACGGTCACTTCCCCCTCCTCCGAAGTGATGGTCAGTCCCTTTTCACGCATCGCCGCAAGATTGGCCCCGCGCGCCAGCACCACCACCTCATATCCGGCCCGCACAAGCTGTATGGCGAAATATCCGCCAATCGCCCCGGCTCCGACCACTCCAATTTTCAGCGCCATTTATTGTTATCCTTTCCGCTTTGTCCATGTTGTGCCCGACATCCGCCCCGCCGCCACAAGGCGCGCCAGGACGTTCCGTCAAGCCATGACAAACGCTAGGAAATATTCCCCGGCAGGGCAAGCGGCAATATCAACGGACCGGCGTGAACGGCTCACCCGCCGCCGCGTCCCGATACAGAAACGACACGAAGGAAATCCCCACCGCCAGGACAAATGGCATGATCACAAAGCTGGACAGCAGATAAAACAGGATGCCCGCCATCTCCGGCCACTTCAGCAACACCAGCAGCAGCATCGGCAGATAGATCAGGCCGTACAGCCCGACCACCGCCACAAGGGCGAGCAGCATGACCCCGAGCAGCGGCAGGAACATGTCGATAACGCTGCGGGCGAAGGGCACGAGGCGGATCGGCTGGTCCAGCGCAATCGCCGGAAAAACGAACATCAGCGGCAGGAAACACAGCAGCAGCCCGATAAACAGCACAACGGACGCGGCCGACACATTGCCGCCATTGCTGACCACATAAAGCTTGCCCAGCACAAGGGTCACAATCGCCGCCCCGACCATCGCGCCCGCATATCTGATCTCACGCAGCCCGAAATGCAGCCCGGAATCCGGGCTCCCCCGCGCCTCCTCCAGCAGGGTGTAGCGGTGCCAGTAAACGGCGAAAATGGCATAAAGGATGTCATTCACGACGAGGCGGAAATACTCCGCACTCGCCAGGATATTGGTCTCCAACCAGGCGATCAGACCCGTCATCACGATCACCGGCACGGCCCGCACAAGGCAGGACCACCGATGCGCAATGACGAATCGGAAGGCATCAAGCAGCGCGGCGGCGGGGCGGGCGGTTTGCGTTTGCGGGCGGTCCATCCCCAGATCATAGCACGGGGGAGCTAATCAATGATTAAACCGCTGACCGCCCCGCCTGCTTCTTGCCCAACCGGCGCGGCCAGCGGCCGGAGCCATACACGGCCCGCGCGGGCACGGGATTAGCGGTCTTCCTCGCGCATATGACGGCGGCGGCGGCCCAGATAGAGAATGCCGACAAAGGCCGCACCGAACAACAGCAGCGAAATGGGTGAGAAAACTCCCACAGATGCCTCTTTCTGCTTGCGGTTCGGTGTTTCCGCCTCCTTGCGCGCGGCGGGTTTTACATCCGTGAGGATAATCCGATCCGGCAGGATCATTTTCACCACCGAGAGATTTTTATCCTCCCGGCCATTTTGCAGCGCGTCCTCTTTCATCGCCAGCTGCATTGCCGACGTGCCCGCCTCCGTCAGGGCGTGCGTTTCAAGGCAGGCGGCCCGCTCCTGTACAGACAAATACGCCTCACAATCAGACCCGCTTCCCGATGCGGCGGCCGTATCGGCCGCAACCGCAGACAGAAACGGAACCGTCAGCGCCGTCAGGCAAACGGCAAACACGTGCTGCCTGTAACCTGTCACTACGGCTGTCATGAGATGTCCCCAATAATATATTGCCCCGCAGCCATCGCCGCAGGAATTTTAACTGTTTGAAATAAAACAAGTATTACCTGATCCGGAATACTGTAGATTTTATCCGAATTTTGTGTGAAATCGAGTCTTTTATCGATCATGGTTAATATTGACGGCAGCAGATCGCGGTGACCTTTCTCCGTCATCCTCTATGTACTTTGTATGCTTCACAAATTCTATCTAGGAAGCGACTGTGGCCGCTCTGTGACGATTTTATGAAAAGCCGTTGCCGACATCCGCCGACGTGGTAAGAATAAAAATATGGAATCGATTCTCGCTCTCATTCTGGTCACCCTGGGCCTGGTTGCCATTCCCGGCCCCAATGTGGCGCTGACCGTCGCCAATTCGCTGCGCTATGGCGTGCTGTATGGTCTCGTCACAGTGCTTGGCACAACGGCGGGCGTCGGCCTGCAACTTGTACTTGTCGTGCTTGGCATCGGCGCGCTGCTGGAACTGGCGGCTGATATCCTGACCTGGATCAAATGGGCGGGCGTCGTCTATCTTCTGTGGCTCGGGATCAGAAGCTGGCTCACCCCGGCCGCGGACCTCGCCCATATCGGCCCCGTGCGGGCACCCATCGGGAAGCTGTTCCTGCATGGCCTGGGCATTGCCGTCCTCAACCCGAAAACGCTGATCTTCAACGCCGCCCTGCTGCCGCAGTTCATCACGCCGGGCGGCAACCACGAAAGCCAGCTTGCGCTGATTGCCGCCGTTTTCCTGATCGTCCTCACCCTTGGCGATTCCCTGTGGGCGTTTTTCGCGGGCGCGCTCCGGCCGCTGCTGCTGCGCTATGGCCGGTGGCGGAACCGTCTCACCGGCGGCTTTCTCATTGCTGCCGGGATCGGCCTCGCCCTCAGCGGCCGCAAATAAGCCCTGCGTCATTCGATCTCTTCATATTCCGCCGCAAACGGCAGCCATTCCTCATCGAGAAAGCCGCGCGCGCCGCGTCGCTCCTCGGAGAAGTCCAGCTCCCGCCACCGATCCGCATCGGACGCGGATAAGTCATATCCGTCCACATCGAGAATGCCCGCCTTCGCTTGCGCGCTTTCCGCATCGCGCCAGATGCAGCCTTGCAGCAGCTCATGCAGCGGGAAAGCGTCGTTATCGGACGCCGCGTCGCGGGCTTCCTCCTCCCCGTCCTCTTCACCTGTCAGGACAACATAGTCCGCCAATATCCCGCCGGATAACGGGGCGGCCTCCTGCTCATCCTCGTCGGACTTCCTGTCCCACCAAATTGCATTCATGGTCATTCTCCCTGTTCAGTCGATGGATGGCTGCGCAGGCCGCGCCGATGCAGGCGCAACCCCTCGATATAGGCGCTCATGGAATGGCCGAGGCCGGGCAGCCGGACGGGCCGCCCGATATGGCAATAGCGTTCGCGAAAGGGCGGATTGCTGCCCTGCACCTCCCCGGAGATCGGCATGCGCGCCAGCACGTCGCAGCGGTTGACATAGCGGGTCACCCGGATGGCGCGCGGATAGCTTTCGGCAAAGGCACGATTGCCAAGGCGCGGGCTGGCGAAGGCATGAACCCGTTCCGCCTCCAGCAGCGTCGCCGCCAATGTGGCCAGCGCCGCGCCCATGGAATGGCCGGTGAGGACAAGCTCCCCCGCGCGCCCGCGCAATTCCCGCTGCACCGCGCCGAGCAGCTGCCATAGCCCCTGATAATATCCCGCATGCACGCGGCCTTCCCCGCTCCAACGGATGAGATCGGTGGACAGGTTGCTGATGCTGCCGCGCGCCTCCCGCCCGGCGAATGTGCTGCCGCGAAAGGCAACCACGGTGAGACCCTTTTTTCGCCCGATCCAGGCGAAATGATCCCGGCTCGCCACCGGGGCGTAGCTGTAGCCGAAGCGGGCCGCGATGGCCCCGCCCGCCGTCTCATAGGCAATGCGCGCGCAGATGGCGGCGTCCAGCGGGCTCATCTGTCATCCGCATTGTGGTTATGGCCGACATTCCCGGCCAGCAGGTTAAGCAGGTGAAACAGCCGCCCCAGCCCCGGCCGCCGCCAGCGCGTGGGAATTGTCGCCGTGATGACGGTCGCCAGCGTGACCACAATGGCCAGCCCGTGCAGCGCCGCGCAGAAGGCGGCAATCAGGCTGTCGACTGTGACATAGATGCCCACTCGTTCTCTCCTTGTATGACTACAGATTGAAAGGCCGGAAGGTCTGGCCGATCCAGACGGCAAAGCTGGTTAACGCGGCGATGGCGGTCCCTGTGATGCCGATAACCTTGAGGGCGCCGCGCCCCATGCTGACCTGCAACGTCAGGCATTTCACATCGTCGCGCAGCTCCACCATATCGAGGTGGAGATTTTCGATGCGCACCCGCATGGCGCCGATTTCCTGTTCCAGATTGTTCATTCCGCGCCTCCGCCGTCCGGTTCGCTGCCTGTACCGGACCGGAAAAAGGCGGGTTGTCCGCCCCGCCTCCCTTCCAGCGCGGCGGGCATGTTCCAGTAATTCCCGGTGGCCCGCAGGCAGGCGCGCCCGGCCGGATCCGTCTCCGTCAGGGACCAGCTATCGCCCGTCGGGCTGGCATAAATCTCCATCAGCCGTCCGGCGCTGCTCAGCCCCTGGGCGATCAGCACCTCGCCATATTGCGCGGCAAGCTGACGGGCCAGCTCTGCCCGCGGCAGGCATCCTTCCGCGGTTGCCCCCGCCAGCGGCAGAAGCGCAACCGGCATAAAAAAAGCGGCCCCTGCGGCCGCCAGTCGGTAAAATCTTTTCATTTTGTCCCCCTGTCTCGCGGATCCTTGCCGCCGCCTATTCAATGACCTGCAGGCTGAACCAGGTGGCGGCATGACTTTCCACGTCGCGCGCGCCGCCGCTGTCCTGCCAGACGATCAGTTCGAAATAATCGCCGCCCGTCACCGCCAGCACCGGCGAGACGAAACTCTGCATGGTGCGGTTGGTCTGCGCCTCCATATGCGCGAACGGGCGTCCGGCATAAGTCCCTGAGCCATTCTTCTCCAGCAATATCTCCCGCGTGCCCGCCGCGCTGCTGTCCCAGCGGATCTGCCCGCTCACGATGACTTTCGTCACCCCGCCCGGCACGGTGAGGCGGCTGTTGTTCACCGCATTGTCGTGAAAGCCGTCGGTGTCATAGGATTCATTATCCCAGCCGATGGCCGTATTGCTGTTATTGGCGATGCTCTGGTTGCTCGTCATCGTGACCAGCGCGCCCGCGTGAGCGCCGCCGCCTACGCCGCCGCCCGATGTGCTGTCGGTGAGACCGATCACATCCGTCCCGTCGCAGTAAAAAAGCCGCGTCTCCCCGTCCAGCACCTGCCCCGCCGCACCGGATGCCGTCTTGACGGTGGCCGTCTCGCCGCTCCCGTTCGTGACCATGAAGGGGCGCTTGATGGCGGGCACGATAAAATTGAAGCCGCCCGCCGGGCTGCCGCCGATGACATGATGCCAGGCTTCGCGAAAGTCACTCTCGCTCAAACTGACATCGCCCGACGTCGGGTCATGGCCCGCCCTTTCATCGCAGAGCGCGGATTCCAGCGCCGCATCCGCATCGTTGGAGGTGACATAGGCGAGCGCCTGATTTTCAGCGATCTGCGGTAAATCCAGTTCTGACATGCTAGACAATCTCCGTTGCCGGAAAGCCCTGGCCGATGGTTTCAGACAGTTGATAAAGGGTGAGGGTGAGCGGCGGGATCGCCCCTTCGCTCATCCCGAAATCCGCATTGAACTCTGTGAGCGGATAGATATACGCCCGCGCACTATGAACGAATTTCGAGACGCTCTGCCCCGCGTAGGTGAAGACCAGCTCATAACGTTCCGATGCCTCAAACAGCGGCACCGCCGTGCTGAGACTGCCGCCGCCGCCCATGCGGGTGCGCCGCTGCCAGCCGATTTCAAGATCATCATCAATCCGCGACGCCGCAATATGCACCGGCGCGTAAGGCCGCAAATCATTACCCGTTAAAATACGGGAGACTGGCATCGCCGCCTCGATCAGTTGACCGGGCGCCACCGCCTTCCAGCGGCGCGGCATATCGAGATGGGCGAGCGCTGTAAAGCCGCCGCCGATTTCGCTGCGGCGGAGCAGGATCGCCCGATCCCCCACCTTATGGCCCGTGATCGCCCCTTCCGTGCCGCGCCGCCCGCGGATCAGATGAGTGAGCCGGTAACTGCCGTCCTCATTCTCCGTGACCGTGCCGAATTGCAGGATTTCATCGCCCAGCAGCAGCGCATTGCCGCCGTTCAGCAGCGCCGCATCGCTGAGACTTTCCAACTCCTCCGCCCCGTGGATCATGCGGACATCCACATGGGAGTGAAGATCGGTCTGGAACGGTCGGTCCGTCGCCGCCAGCGCATTCAGTGCGACGCCCCAGACGGCCGCCGCCGCCACAGCACCCTCAATCTCGTATCTCTCCTCATCGAAGGCGGAATAGACCGCCCCGCCCGCGCCCGCCGCGCGGGTCGAAAGGGCGAAATAAAACCGGCTGCCCGTACCGCCCGCGCCGTCCTGATCGCGCAGCAGCGGCAGATCGAGGAGGAACAGCTCCGCCGTCACCGCCGGGCGGATCAACACCTGCTGATAGCCCGAACCGCTATCCCCCGCCGCAAGGGTGCTATCGCTGAAGGGGGAGAGGGAAACCCCCTCCGTCTCCAGCGTGAAATCCGCCCCGAAGCGCGATTGCATCAGCCGCACCGCGCTCGTCCTGCCCCCAAGATCAAGCGTCACCACATCGGCAGGATCAAGGGCGAGGAAGCGCAAGGGAAGCGCCGCGGAAAATGTCTGCCGCTCCGCCCAAGCGGCATAAAGGCTCTTAGCCGCCGCCGCCCGCGCCTCATCCGCTGTCAGGGCCATCGGCAAATCGCGGGCAATCTGGTTGCGGCCGAACATGGTGGCGACGGGGCGAAAACTGCGCTTTTCCATCTGCGTGCCGATCTGGTAACCCGCATCGGCCGCGAGATAGGAGAGGGAAATCCGCTCCGGCAGTTCGCTTTCCTGCAACCGGCGCATTTCCGGCGGGGCCAGCATGTCGGCATCCTGAAGGGTCACACCGCTCGGTGCCTGATTGCGCGGGATGAATTTGAGGACATCGCCGCTTTCCACCGCATCGAACAGGGCGTACTGGCTGAGCGGGGTCAGCGCCTCGGCAATGGATTGCGGGCGGGCAACCAGATAGCCCGGAATGCTGCCCGTGAGAGCGGAGACATCGATATCCCCCGCCTCCAACCGGCCGAGGACGCAAAGATCGGCGACGATATCCGCAATCAGCGCGCCGTCGCCGCTCCCCCGCCGGAGGAACAGCCGCTTCAACCCAAAATCCGTATTAAAGGCATAGAGGCTGTCCGTCGCCGCGTCATAAACGCCATTGACCGAATTGGAGACCCCGGCAAATTCATAGAGATCAACCCGTTCCATTTCTTCCAGCGTCGCGGCGCTCAGATAAACCGCGTAGCGCCCGGCGCTGATAAAGACAATCTCCATCCCGTTATGGCCATTGACCAGGCTGAGCGCACCACTCAGATCACTCACATCGCGGCTGACCGTCACGCTCTGGCTCTGCGTGGACCATTTAAAAATCCGGTAGGCATTTTGAAACAGAAGTTCATCCATTGCAGGAAGATAGCCAACCAAACGTGTGATATTATTGGTCTCTCCCCCACTGCCGCCGAGCGGCGTAAGGGAGGCAGAGGGGAGCGTGAAAATCTCCGATTGCGCCTCATAACTCACGCCCGAAAGGCTTTCAACCGGCGAGATGCTGACCCGTACGATATCGAGATCGCTGAAGACCGGCCCCGTTGCCCGGCCCGACAGGGCAACCCAGGCGACCTCGTTCTTGTCGGTCACCGCGCCGGTCGAGACGCGTGCCGTTGTCTCAATACTGGCGATAACATTAAGGCCCGCATCAAACACCACCACCTGATAATTCTGCTGCGATCCGGCCACCTGAAAGGCCGCGCCGGTCAGCGGATGACGGATATCGGTGGACGGGCCAATGGCCCCAACGCCAGCGGGCAAATCGGCGGAGGCGACAACCTGCATCGTCTCCCCCTCCACCCGGTGGATCTGCCGACCGGCCAGCAGGGCCGATCCCGTACCGATCCAGAAATATCCGTCGCGATCACGGGCAAAGCCGACGGCGGCGTCCGGCAGGCGGGGAAAGTCCGTCTCCACCGCCCCGCTCGCGAGCTCCTCCAGCGTCTCCGCATCTATTTTCCGCACCGTATCGACGCCGCCCACCACCTCGTAGCTGTAAATCAGCCCGCGCGCCGGATCATGGGCGAAGCTGCTGGCATTGACGGCGGCAATCTCGCTGCTCGTCTGCGGCCAGGCGGAAACCGGATTTTTGGTCACCAGAAATTCCAAATTCGGCAGGCGGTTGCCATAAGGCCCGAGGGGAAGGTTATCAAACACGACATAGCAAAGCCCGCGATAGCCGGGCACATTGCCCGCGCCTTCCGCCGCCTCCAGGATGCTGTCGGGCTGCTGCGCCGCATCGCCCGCATAGAAGCGAAAGCGCAACCCGGGCGCAATCACCGCCGCCGCCGATGTGGTGTCATAAATTACGTCGCCATCGGCCCAGATTTTAAGCAGGCGATCCACCTCCCCTTCGCAGAGGGCGACGGCAAAACTCGCATAATAAGCGTAACCCGTTGTCTCCGGCTGGCTCGCGCTGCCCTTGCCGCCGCCCCCGCCGTTTGAGACCGCCTCGCTCCGCAAGCTCGATGTCCAGATGATATTGCCGCCAAGGCGCATGGTGCCGTAAAGCCGCGGGATTGCCGCGCCATAGCTCGCCCCCGTGACGTTGAGATCGGTGAGACGCGGCGCCGCGCTGCTCCCGTCCTCATTGGGGAACAGCAAGCGGCCCAGCGTCGTGCCGACCAGCCAGCCCGCGCCGGCGCCGACGCCGGTTACCGCGCCAAGCCCCGCGCCCGCGAGGCCAAATGCCAAAGTCGCCATCAGGAAGCCCCTTCCGGAAAGGAAAAAACAAGAAAGGGCGCGCCGTAAGGGGCCAGCAATTCCTCCACCACCCGCCGCCGCCCGGCATGGGCATGGATCACCGTCGGCCCGTCTTTATCGCGCGCCAGAAACCCCAGATGGATGGGAAACTGGCTTTCTCTGAAAATCGCAATATTCCCATTATTCCAATTATCTAACGATGAAACATCAAGCTGTTTATGAAGGTGGGAGAGAAGCCGCGCTCCATCCTGCCGCCGCGCATAGCCGGGCAGATCAACGGGGGTGAGGCCCATCTGCCGCGCCACCATGACGACAAGCCCGACGCAATCCAGCCCGCGCGCGCTCCGCCCCTGATGCCGCCAGGGCGTGCCGATCCAGCCCCGCGCGGCGGCGAGGATGGCCGCGCCCCTATCCATGGCCACCGCCGATCAGCGCGTCCGTGCCCGGAATATGCGGGTGCCCCCGAAAATTAACATGATTGGCGAATTTTTCCCGGCAGGTGACGAGGCGCTTGTCGCAGCCGGGAAAAAAGCTGACCGTGTTGCCCTCGGCAATGGTGAACGGCAG
Source organism: uncultured Alphaproteobacteria bacterium (assembly GCA_963971675.1). Lineage (GTDB taxonomy): Bacteria > Pseudomonadota > Alphaproteobacteria > Sneathiellales > Sneathiellaceae > Sneathiella. The sequence continues at coordinate 122,225 of CAXASQ010000006.1, forward strand.
GGCGAGAAACAGGGTGAGCCGCTTCTCCGCCTGCTGCCAATCCCGGATTTCCGCAGAAATCCCCGCATTCTCCCCGCTGGTGAAGGTGAGAACGCCGCCATTCAGCACCCCGTCCACTCCATTATAACCGGTTAAAGTGATCTCACTTTGCGAGCTGACAGCGGCGACACTGTCCGTTTCCGTCAGCGCCTCGATATCCACGGTGCAGCGATCATCGCCGAGATCGGCCGGGCAAAGCGGGCTGTAGACATCGCCCACCTCATAAAGCAATCCTTGCGCGAGGCCGCGCAGTTCCGCCGTGAAGCCACCATCGCGGGCGGAGACTTCCCCGATCCAGCCCCGGCGGAGCGCGATTTTCCCCATGGCCGGATCCTGCCAGTTGATCATGAAAATGCGCATTTCCGCAAAATCATAGCGCCCGGCCAGCAGATCCTCCTCGGATATCGCCTCGCTCATCAGCGCGCCGATCAGGTCAAGATTATCCACACTGAAGCGACCGTCACTGACAATGGCGGAACGGGAATAGCCGCTCGCCGCGCGATATAGATCCCCCTCCACCGTCAGGTCGCGGTCGAAATCGGTGAAGAACATCTCCGTCCCGTCGCGGCGTTTCAGCGCCCAGCAGGTAGCAAGGCTCGTCACCTCTCCCGCGATATGGCTCGCAAGTGCGCTGCCCAGTGTTTTCACAGCCGTATCTCCACCAGTTTCACATTCTGCCAGTGATGAATGTCGGGGCCGGGAATGGCCGATTGCATCAGATCCGTATCGAAGCGCACCGGCACATCAAATTCGCAACCGACGGTGATCTCATCGCCCTCCCCCGGCGCGACATCGAAGGTGAGCAGGCCGTTATTCACATCAACGCTCCAGCCACTTGCGAGCGGCGCGCCCTCCACCGCGACACTGACGCTGCCCGCGACGATTTTTTTAAGCGGGCGTTCATAGGCCGGGGCGAGCATGTCCTCATCCACATAGCGTTTGGTGATCTGGAACGCCGTCTCCGTCCCGTCGCCGATGGCCATCACTTGCGCGGGCATGACAAAATCGCCGAAATCCTTCAGCCGGAAACCATAGGCCCGGCCGCGCCGCGCGTGAAAGAAATCGAGAACGGCGGTCCATTCCGCGCCCCGGCTCGGGCTGATATCAAAGCTGTATTCGCGCCGCGCCTCCGCCCAGTTGATATTGCGCTGCTCATAGCCGGAGTTGAGGATCTGCACCGTCGTCGAAAAGCGCGGCCCGCCCACGGCCCCATAGGAAATGCGGGTCGGGAATCTGACCTCATGAAAGCTCATGCCATTCGCTCCTTAACGTCCGTTGCGGTTCAGCGCCCGCTGCGCCTGACGCAGCGCCTCCCCCTGGATTTGCGACTGGCTCATGCGAAAGCTCGCCGCATCGGGGGTGGAGATATTGAAATTCATCTGGATGACGGGCGCGGCGGCGGTAGCCTTGCCGTCATTGCGCCGCGCCTGCGCGGGGGTCTCAACCGTCACCCGCTCCCCCCGCGTGAGGCGGAGGGGGACGAGATTACGATCCACCCCGCCCGCGCCGCCAACGGTAAACTGCCCGCCGGTCGCAAAACCGGGGATGAGGTTGAGCAGCGACGCGCCCGTGCCGCCGGAAAAGAGACCGCCGAGCAGCCCCGTCAGCGCATTACTGCCACTGCCCGCCGCCCCCGTGATGGCGCTTTGTAGAGAGCGGCTCGCGGCCTTCGTGCCGAGGCGCAGCAAGTCGGTTTCCAGCCCTTTCAGCACCGATTTCGCATCGCGGCCAGAGACGATGAAGCGGTCAAACGCATTGCCGAAGGCGCGGTTCAGTCCGCCCGCCAGCGTCTCCGCCATCTGTTGCAGGCCCGTCATGTCGCGTCTGGCAGTGGCCAGCCCCTTGCTCAAGCTATCGACAAAGCCGCCCCGGCCCGCATTGGAGGTGCCGGAGAGTTTCTGCAATTCCGCCATTTGGCGGGTGAGCTGACGCGCTTCGCGCTCCGCCTTCCGGGCCCGCGTGCCCAGACCGTCAAGGGCGCCTCCGAGGCGCAATAAATCCGTGTCCGTTACCATCTTTTTTCCGTTCCGTTGATAGAGGCCAAATCCTGCCCCGCCGTCTCCCGCCATGCCGCGAACAGCTTAAGCAGAAGGCCAATCTCCCGCCCCGTCGGGGGGAAGCCATCCAGCGCCCTTATATCGGCGGCGAGACGGGACGGCGCGATCGCCTGATCCACCCCGTAAACCGGTGAAAGCGTGACAAACCAGTTCCACACATGCAGCAGGCAACCGGGCGGCGCGGGCCGGGTTTCGGCCTGCATTTGCCGCCCCGTCGCCTTCGCCACCTGCCGGTGCGCCATTTCCCGCGTGATGCCCTTGCCGACCGGCGCGGCGAGATAAAACCGATGCGCCGCGTAGGCCAGAAGCCCATCGGCGCTCAGGGCAAAAAATTGGCCCGCTCCTCCACAAAGGCGGCGACCTGCTCGCGGATCCACAGATGCTCCCGATAAAGGGCGCGGGCCGTTTCCGGGCGGCTATCCAGCACCACCCCGCCCCGGCCGATATTTTCAAACCGCAGCGTGATGGCGGCGAGCCGTTCGATCAGCCGCTCCTCCATCTCGGCGGCGGTCAGCTCCAGCTTCCGCTCCGTGATCTGCCAGTCGATCTGGGCACGCAGGGTCTGGCGGTAATTCTCCGCATCCTCCCCCTGCAACCAGATGACGGCGGGCAGCAGTTCGCCCGTCTTGGGATGGCGTAGGGTGAGCGGCGCGCCCGCCTCGCTCCGGGCTTTCAGATCGAAGGCGGTGACATCGAATATGCTGTCTGTCATGGGCATTTCCTATGCGTCAGGGGTGCGGGTGAGGACGAGATTGCTGCCCGCGCTCTCGTCATAAAGGGCGGTAAAGGGCAGCGAGAGCGTCACCGGCCCCGTCCCGAGCGCCGGCAAACTGCCGCCCGTATAGACAAGGCGCGGCAGGGCCAGCGCCAGCTCCCCGCCCGCCCCCTCCAGCGTGAGGGTGAGGCTGCTTTCCGTTTCATCGACGAATTTTTCGAGCAGGCTCGCATCCTCGAAATAGCTGGAGATCTCGCCGGTAATGCGGGATTGCCCGGCAAGAATATCCGTCGCCGCCACCTCGCCAAGGGTGAAGGCGGCTTCAAGGCCGTTATCGATCTCAAGATCAAGCCCGACAACAATGCCGAGGCTGTCTCCCCCCTCCGTGATTGCGCCCTTGAACCCCGTCATCGGGTCATGAGCCGCCCCGGCGGCGGGCGTGGCATCAAGGGCAGAGCTTTCAAGGCTCATGGATCGGCCAAGGATCGAAAACCGCCCGCCGATCAGCCGGTCGGGCCGGACGGTGAGACGAAGACGGCTCACAATGCAGCCGGTAAAAACCTGATAGCTGCCGATATCGCGGAATGCGCGCTCAAAAGTAAAGCTCGGTTGCGTCACCCCGGCTTTTAAAACATCATCATCCCAGTCCGACTGCATCAACCCGGCCAGCAGCGCATCGAACGCGCCGTAGGACAGCTCGACATCAATATCGCCGGTGACGCTTTTCTGGCCATGCAGCAGATGCGCGATCTGCCGGTCATCGCGAATTTCCTCCGATTGCAGCGTCGTCTTTTCAAGGCCGAGGCTGCAGGCCGTATGACGCAGCCGCGTCATCGACGGCGTCTCGGGCGTCGCGCCGAATACAGTCTCGGCGATATAGCTGAGCCCGTGGCGGGCTCCGGTGGCAAAGGTCATGATGGTCACTCCTTAAAAATAGCTGCGCCAGGCAATGATTAGCGGCAGGGCCGCGCGTTTGAGATCCCCGTCATCCGCACCCATGGAGGCGCCGTCCATATGCACCTCCACCCCCTCGAAAGTGAGGATGCGGCCGCGATTGAAATGCCCGCGCAGCGCATCCAGGCGGCTCTCGGCATTGATCAGATCGGGATCATGCAGGGTGAGACGGTAGAGACCGCTGTGCAGTTCCGCCGCGCCGTCACCCAGAAAAATCGCTTCAACCGGACCAGGGCGGAATTCCACCGCCACATAGGCGGCGTTATGGGCGGGGCGAAAGGGCTGCGCCGGAAAGGCGATCACGCTCTCATCCGAGGCGGCGAGCCAGCTATCCAGCGCGGCCTGAATTCTGCGATAACTCATCGGTAGGCCACCTCATAAAGAATGCCCGCCCCGGCATCGAGGGACACCACCTGCACAAGGGTAAATCCCGCCCCGGCAATGAGAAGATCATCATCGGCGCGCGGGATGGCATCTGCACATTCCACCAACGCGTAATGCAGCGGCTCCCCCATCAGCGGCGCGGTTTCATTGCCGCTGTCGCGGAGCGGTTTTTCAATCCGGACAAGGCGGATCGGAATATCCTCCAGCGTCTCGGCCGCGCCCGTGCCGGGGCTGTAGCTGCCGGTGGTTTTGCGCTTCAGCGTTGCCAAAACCGCCAGTTCCCCGGCGGCGTTGAACAGGCGGCGCACCATTTTTTCGATATCAAGCTGTTTCATCGCTCACCCCCGGACGAGATCATGAGCGGCACTTTGCGCGCCGATCTGGCTCAGCAGGCGGAAGATGAAGCTCATGCGCTGTTTTCCCTCCGCGAAGGTGATCTCAATGGGGCCGATTTTCTGGCGGATCGGCAATCGTTCATCAAGGCCCGCCGCCTCTTTCAGGAACAGCTCCGCCAGCTCCAGCGCCGCGATGCGGAGCGCATGCGGCAGGCCCGTCATCAGCCGCCCGTCGCGATCCGTCGCCCCGCGCCGCGGCCATTTGAGGCCCTGATCCCAGTCCAGCACCCTGCCGGGATAGCTATAGCTGTCGATATGCAGGGCGGCGCGCATCAGGGCCAGTTCCCGCGCGCCCTCGCTCGCGCTGCTCCAGTCGTCCAGATCGAGGGCGGCGAAATGCCCGTCCGCATCCGCGAGCGACACGTAAGTCGTCGCCCCGGCGACGCCGCTGCCGGTTTCGGTGATCACACTCATGAATGTTTCCTGCTGTTATGCGAGATAAGGGAAAAGGGAGCGGATCACTCCGCCCCCTTCGGAGATGCCTAGCCCGCGAGGCGGACCGCGAGTTCGGGCCGGACCAGCTTGACACCCCACAGGATGTCAAACTCCCAGACCACCTGCTTATACTGCCGCGCCACTTCAAGGCGCAGCGAGATACCCGTCTCCGGGTCGGTCATGGACATGATCTGGCTGCCGAGGTCGAGGTCCTGCGTGCTGTGGGCGAGCGGCCGGTTGGCGAAGGCGAAGGCATCGCGGTTGAACACCAGATTGACCACATGACTGCCGGCAAAGGTCAGCGGATCGTTATCCGACGGCGCAACCAGTACGGCGGGCGAGATGGTGAGCACCGATTCCGTGCCGTCCAGATCCCCCGCCGCCAGAACGACATACTGCTGCAAATCGCCATCTATGGTGAAGATATCACCGACGGAGGGCTTGGTCGTGAAGCCGTCGACGATCAGGCTGGTGCCCGTTTGCGCCCCGCCCTTGACCAGCGGCGTGCCCGCCGCGCCCGTCACATGCGTCGATACATGATCGTCGCTGTACCAGTCGATGCCGTATTTGCGGCCGATCTCCCCTTCGATCTTCACCGTGCTGCTGCCCGCCCGGTCCGCATCGGCGAAGGCGGCAAGATCAAGGGCGTTTGATTCCGCATCGAAATCGAGCACACCATAGCGGTTCTCCTTCGGCGCCTTCTGCTGCATCAGCAGCTTGCGCGCCGCTGTCGCCACCTCCGCATTGGCATCGAACGGCGTGCTGCCCGGCGTGCCGACAAGGCCGTAAACGCCCTTATATTCGGCGTGGATCGACTGGTTGACCGCATTGGCCAGCGCCCGGATGGCGGCGCTCGCCTGCACCGGCATGAAGTTCTCCCGCACGTCAACTTCCATCATCTCCTTGTCGGTCAGATAGAAATCCGCCTTCTTCCAGTTATTCAGCTCGATTTGCACTTTTTCAAGGGTCGAACTGGTCGGCGTCGGCGGCGTCGTGCCGGGCGTCACATCATCCGCCGTCAGGTCGGACGGCAGGATCACATCGATCGTGTCGCCCTTGCTGGCGGCATCGGCGCTGAAATCCCCGTTCACAAGGCGGGGCATCACGGTCTGTTCGCGCAGGGCCATCAGCCCACGCGCGAGGATTTTCGGCATGGCGGCCGAGATATCATTTGGCATGTTAAAATCTCCAGAATGGAAGGGTCAAAAGGGAATAAAAGGCCCGTCCCGGACCTCGCCGCCTCCCGCGGGCTTAGCTCACAGCGCGACGGACACCTTGCCGCGCGCGATATCCTCAATGCGGGCGTTGAGCGCCCATTGATTATGGCCGTTGATGGTGCCCCGGCCGGTCGTCACGCCGCCCGGGTCCATGCCGCTGCCGCGCTGTCCCGTGGCGGCGAAGGCCCGGGCAAAAACGGGGGAATTGCGCATCTCATTGATCAGCGCCTCCAGGCTTATCGGCGCGCCTTCCGCATCGCGGCGGACAGTGCCGTCCCGGTCCAGAATATGCAGCGTCGGCAGCGGTTTCTCCGCGTCATGATGCAGCGTGACGGCGGCGCGGATATGCGGCATCAGCAACTCCACACTGCCGCCCGCTTTCAAAAGCGCCTCCGTCGCCCGCGTCTCGATCAGGAAGGCGCCATTGCGCTGCTCAAGCTCGGCAATCGCGGCGTCCTTCTGGGCGAGCGCGGCATCGAATCCGGCGGTCAGCGTCTCGCGCAGCGCCGCCTCCCGCGTCGCCCAGGCGGTTTCCGGATCCTGCCCGAGGGCGCGCCAGGCTTTCAGCTCCTTCTCAAATTTCTGCGCCGCGCCGCGTTCCTTCTCAAGGGCCGATGTCAGGCCCGATACATCGAGCTTTCCGGCAAGCAACGGATCAAGGACGAAGCCCTCCGCCGCGTCCGTCTCCGGCTGGTAAAGGCTGTGATACTGTTCGGGCACCATGTCCAGCGCCGTCACCTTCAGGGGAAATTCAAACATTGAAGACCTCATAAAAAAAGCCCCGCATGGGGCCCTGTTGTCAGTAAATGATGATGATGCTCATTCGGCGGCGTTGGCCTGCAAACTGTCGGTGAGCAGGCCGCGCGCTTTCGCCTCGCGGATCAGCTCCTCCGGCTCGATATCGCCGAGTTTGCGCGCCTGCAGCAGGAAATCGAGGTCCTGCACCGCGCCCCTTGCCGCGCCCGCCTTGGTGCTGACCGAGAGGCTGCCCGTCGCCGGGATGTCGAGCCAGTCGCCGAGCAGCCGCAACAGCGCATTGAGACTATCTTCCAGCCCCATCGCCATGCCGCTGAGCGGCGAGAGCGCATCCGCCGCATCGAGCGCCCGGCCGGTCGCCGTCTCCACCTGCGTCGGGGCCTCGAATTGCAGGCCAAAAAGCTGCATCGCCTGTTCCAGCGTCTCCAGCTCCTTCGCCCCGGCCGCCAGCGCTGCACCGGAGCTTTCCACATAATAATAGCGCCCCTCGCTCTCGCTCGTCGTCAGCACCTTGTTGGGGCCGACCTCGATCGGGCCGTCAATCTCGGGGTTATAACCGCTCGCCGCCAGAATGGGGAAGGACGCCACATTCAGCGCGTTCCGCTGATCGGAGCGGATCTGGTAATGCTCCAGATTGAGGAAGGCGAGATCTTCGAGCGGCGGCTCGGCCTGCAAAAACCCTTTCCGCGCCGTATAGAGCGTGACCAGCGGAATGCGGCCAAGGCTATTCTCCCCGCTCGCCATTTCCTGCCATTTGCCCTTTTCATCCGCGCGATAGAGCCGCCAGTGATCTGGCTCGATGACGCGGATGCGCTCTTCCTCCCGCTCCTCGAAGCCGTGCCATAGAAGCCCCTTCTCGCGGATACGGATCTGGGTCAGCAGCTTGTTCCCGCCATGGCCGTCCCACTGCGCGGCGATGAGCTGATCGGCGCGGACATGCACCAGATAGGGCCGCGCGCCGGATGCGCGTTCCTCGGCGAGGGAGGCGCTGTCATTCTCCGCCGGGAAATCCACCAGCATATGCGACAGGCCGCTGACCAGCGCATCCTCGAACCAGTCACGGGCGATAACATTGATGCCCCGCCCCATCAAATCCGCATTGCGCAGCAGGGCGCGCAGCTCCTCCGGCATATCCTCCGACAGGCCGAGGGGTTCGGCAAACACCCGGCCCACCAGTTTGCTGACCGTGCGGCGAAAATAATTGCGCAAGGTCGCGCGGTTTGCCCGTTCGGCATAGACGGCGGCATGTTCCGCCGGGTGGCGCGGCAGATAGCGCGTGCCCGCCGCCCGCATGGCCAGCGTGCCGCCCATCAGCGCCTGCGGCAGCGCCCAACGCGCCGCCATCATGTCATAGAGCTGGGAGGGGATCGACGGATCGTTCATGAATACATATCCTGTTGTGATTTCTGAGGGGTCTGGGTGAGCATGTGAAACGCCTCGCAGGCCGCATCGACCTGATCGTCATGGCGGCCAGTCGGGAAATTCTCCAGTTCGTTCAGGAAATCCGCGTTCCACGGCCCCGCCACGAGCCGCACATTGCCCGCCTCGCATTGCGAGGAGAACGGCATGGCCCGCACCACCTTGCTGCCCGTCACCGGCTGGCTTTTGACCCGGAACCCGGCCAGCAGCCGGGCGAGCGCCTGAACCTGCGCCTTGCCGGCCTGCCCCGGGTCCTGCGGCAGGGCGATGGTGGTCTCCCGCCCGTCGCTGCCCGCCAGATTATGAATGGCGCGATCCACCTCATTGGGCGTGCCTTGCAGCCGTTCCACATGTTCGACATAGAAAACGCCCTGCGGATCGCGCGCGATTTTTACGCCTGCGGTCCAGTCCGGCGATACGCCCGCCTCACCCGCGCCCGCCGCCAGATCCCAGCCGCGGACGCGCCGCGCCTCCGCCGGGGCGGCCATGACAACGGGGAACCAGCCGCGCCGGAAATAGGCCCCCGACGCCGGGCGAACTTTCCAGTTGCCATTGAGCAGCCGCTCCCGATCCACCGTTGGCAGCGCCGCCAGATTGGCGCGATAGCCCGGATCGCGTTCCATCAATATCCGGTTATCGTCAATAGAGGCGGCGATGAAAGTCAGCGATTTGGCGATCCGTCCCGGATGCGCGGCCTCCAATATGTGGCGGTCATCGCCCCAGATCAGACTATCCTCATCGCGCACAAACCAGCGCAGTTTGCCTGACCGTTCCGGGATCGCATAGCCCGTCTCCGGATCAATCCACCAGCGGATCAGATCGGCGACCCAGCTATCCGCATCGGGATTGCAGGTGGCGCGCACATAGGGCTTTGTCCCGCCGGTGGACCGGTTACGGCTGAGCAGATAAAAAAACTGCGATTCCGTGAAATGGGTCAGCTCGTCAAAGCCGATGAAGGCGAGTTCCGTGCCCTGCCAGTCGAGCTTGTTCTTCTCATGCTCCAGATGGCCGAAGCTGATGGAGGCACCGCCGTCGAATTTCCAGGCGAGTTCACTCTCCTTCGCGGTGCCGCCGAGGGCACCATAAAGCGCCATGGACGCATCCCACAGCCCGCCCTCATTCTTCACCTGTTTCGACGTGCGGCGGAAAATCACCGCCTTGAAATCCGCCCGGGTCATATGACGCAGCGGCTCCATCAGCAGGGCGAAGCTTTTGCCCCCGCCCGCCGCGCCGCCATAAATGGCGATATCCGCCGCGGTGCCGAGGAACATCTCCTGCGGGCCGGGCTGCGGTCTAATCACGGCCATTCTCCGGAATATACAGCTGCGGCGGTGTGAGCAGGCCGCGGCGCGCCGCCTTGTCACTGCCCGCCCCGTCGCCATACTGCGCCGGCGCGAAATGCGCCATCAGCCATTTCCGGGTATCAATGCGCAGTTTGGAGCGGGCCACATCTTCACGGTCGCGCCCCGACGTGCCGTCCGCCGCGCTGTCGCCGTCTGGAAATGCGTTATCGGCAATCTCCAGAATCTCGCCCGCAAACACATCGGCGATAAAACGGCGGACGGTCTCCTCCTCCTTCTTCAGGAAGACCGATCCCAAGAGCGTGACAATATCCTTGATCCGCCCGGCCCGCTTGATCTCTTCCAGCAGGGGCAGCGCCGCGCTGCGCTTCCAGATTTTGTTATAAAGCGCGGATTTGATCAGTTCAACTGGCGTCATGCGACTCCTTTCTCTCATATAAAATTTTATTAAATTCATCTTATAAGTGTGTAATCAGGCAAAGCGCCTGATTCATCCAGATTCCTGTTTCCGGATTTCATGGAGTGGAAAAATTGATAAATTTGATTAAAAATAGCGTGTATTTTATTTATTTCATGTATAAATTACAGAAAATAAAAAGGCCCGCAGAAAACGCCATTTCCTGCAGGCCCAATTCTTGATCATGTATATAATGTTAAACGAATGATCCCGTCATGTCAAGACATTTCTATTATATCGTGCTTTTTTTAAACCCGCTGGTAAAGTTCGAGACTGTCGAGCAGATTGCGCCGGGCATAGCCGGAGCGCCGCCGCCGCTCCCGGTCGATGGCGCGGCAACTCTTGCCGAAGACGATGAAATCCAGCGCCGCCGCCACCGACAGCCCCTCGCCCTGCGCCGCGACCGCCCAATGCAGGAACCGCCGCATCAGTGCCTGCTGCCAGTCTTCACTGGCGCCCCGCCCGCGCGGCGGCCCGCCCCAGGATTGCGTCCGCATCCCCAGCCCGTCGGTTCTGAGATGAAAGCCGCGCAGGATCAACTCGGCGGCGCGAAGCTGCCCCTCGCTGAGTTCAAGACGCGCGCCGGACGATTGATGCCGCACGCGATACGGTGCCCGCAGCAGCCGGTGATCCGGCGCGGACCGCGCCAGGACCTCGCGGGCCGGTGCGGGTCCCGGCGCCGAACGGCCATGCGCCCCTTTTCCTGTCGGGACTCCCCCCCGCTTCGGGCGGGCATCTGTGCTATTGGATGTCATATTTCCTCCACTTGAATGGTAGGCGGGTTATCAGGGAATTGTCAGCCACGCGCTTGTTGACGTTTTTCTATGCCGTGGAACGTTACGGACCAGGGGCCGCAGGCGCGGCCGGTCATCCCCCGTCCCCGGCAGATGCTTGACCGGGGAAGGATTGATTTTTCTGACATTCAAGACGGGGGAGAAAGGACCGATACTGACCATCAATAATGTTGATTAATTTTTTATGAAATATAAAAATCACTTATATTATAAATGAATGATGTTATTTCGTCAATATAACGGGTGCGAAAATCGGGAATTTGCAACCGCGATCTGATTGCGTTATCGGCTTCTCATGGCCACCGGACATAATATTTCCACCTCAGAGCTTGACGCGGCCAAGGCAAATTGCCAGATTAACAGAAATTGAATGGTAATTTGAAAGAACTACACCTCGCCATGGAAATCCGCAAAAATTTCATCGACAGCATCGGCAACACGCCGCTTATCCGCCTTACCGCCGCGTCGGAGGCGACGGGCTGCGACATCTACGGCAAGGCCGAATTCCTCAATCCCGGCGGCTCGGTCAAGGACCGCGCGGCGCTCGCCATCGTCAAGGATGCGGAGGCGAAGGGCCTGCTCGCTCCCGGCGGGCTGATTGTTGAGGGCACGGCGGGCAATACGGGCATCGGCCTCGCGCTGGTCGCCAATGCGCGCGGCTATAAAACCGTGATCGTCATGCCCGAAACCCAGACCGATGAGAAAAAGGCCCTGCTGCGCTATTGCGGAGCGGATTTGCGCCTTGTCCCGGCGAAACCCTACAAGGACCCGGATAATTATATCAAATATTCCGGCCGATTGGCAGAAGAATTGGCGAAAACCCACCCGGGCGGGGCGATCTGGGCCAATCAGTTCGACAATGTCGCCAACCGGCAGGGTCATATCGACACGACGGGCCCGGAAATCTGGGACCAGACGGACGGCAAGGTGGACGGATTTATCTGCGCGGTCGGCAGCGGCGGCACGCTGGCGGGCGTCGCCACGGCGCTGAAGGCGCGTAACGCACAGGTGAAGATCGGCCTCGCCGACCCGCTCGGCGCGGCGCTCTACAGCTATTACAAAACAGGCGAACTGAAATCCGAGGGCAGCTCCATCACCGAAGGCATCGGCCAGGGCCGCATCACCGCCAATCTGGAGGGGCTGGACATCGACTTCCCCTATCAGATCGACGATGTGGAGGCGCTCAATGTCCTCTATGATCTCAATATTCATGAAGGATTGCAGCTTGGCCTGTCGACCGGCATCAATGTGGCGGGCGCCATCCGCATGGCGCGCGACATGGGCCCCGGCCATACCATCGTGACGGTTCTCTGCGATACCGCGCAAAAATACTTTAGCAAACTGATGGACATTGATATGCTTCGGGAAAAGAAGCTGCCGGTTGCCCCCTGGCTCACCGGCGCATCATAACCACCGGAGTTTATCATGACCGCAGCCCTGTTTCGCGACGACGCCTATCTCACCCGAACGGCGGCGGTGGTGACGGGCGTCAATGAACGCGGCGGCATCCTGCTGGACCAGACGATTTTCTACCCCACCGGCGGCGGCCAGCCGGGCGACAGCGGCCGCCTGATCCTGGATGACGGCCGCGTCATTGCCATTGCCACCACCGTCAAGGGGGAAACCCCCGACGATATCATTCACGTTCCGGCCAGCCCCGACGTCATGCCCGACGTCGGCAGCAGCGTCACGGCGGAGATTGACTGGGACGTCCGTCACCGCCTCATGCGGATGCATAGCTGCCTGCATCTGCTGTCGGCGGTGCTGCCCTATCCGGTCACCGGCGGGCAGGTCTCCGACGGCAAGGGGCGGCTCGATTTCGATATCCCCGAGGCGGTGCTGGACAAGGACGAGATCACGGCGGAGCTGAACCGGATCATTGCGGGCAACCATGAAGTCTCCAGCGACTGGATCACGGATGCCGAGCTTGACGCCCAGCCGGAGCTGGTGAAAACCATGTCGGTGCAGCCGCCGCGCGGCGCTGGCAAAGTGCGGCTGATCCGGGTTATGGATGTGGATTTGCAGCCCTGTGGCGGCACCCATGTGCGCAACACCTCTGAAATCGGAGCGGTGCGGGTGCGCAAGATTGAAAAGAAAGGGCGGCAGAATCGCCGCGTTTCGCTCGAATTTGTTGAAGAAAACTGATGGCCTCCGGGCCGTCCCTATCGTGCAAGGTGAATGAAAAAGATGTCTTATGTGAACCCGACCTCTCTTGTTTCCACGGACTGGCTGGCGGAATATGCTTCCGCTCCCGATGTGCGGATTGTCGATGCCTCCTGGCATATGCCCGCCGCAAACCGCAATCCGCGCAAGGAATATGAGGCCGAGCATATCCCGGGCGCCGTGTTCTTCGATATTGACGAGATTGCCGACTTGGGCAACCCCCTGCCCCATATGGTGCCGAGCCCGGAAAAATTCGCGAGCCGCATGCGCAAGCTCGGCCTTGGCGATGGCAACCGCATCGTTGTTTATGACACCAACGGAATCTTGAGCGCGACGCGCGCCTGGTGGATGCTGCGTTTCTTCGGGCATCAGGATGTCGCCGTGCTGGACGGCGGCCTGCCGAAATGGAAGGCGGAGGGGCGGCCCGTCGATGATGCGCCCGTGCTGCCGACGGAGCGGCATTTCACCGCCCGTGTAAACAGCTTCCTGCTGCGCGAGAAGGATCAGCTCGCCCGCAATCTGGAGACGGCGCGCGAACAGGTGCTGGATGCCCGCTCCGCCGGACGGTTTGAGGGAACCGAAGCAGAACCGCGGGAGGGGCTCGCCTCAGGCCATATTCCGGGCTCAAAAAACCTGCCCCACGGCGGGCTATTTAATCCCGACGGCACGCTGCTGGAGGCGGACGCCCTGAAAGCCGCTTTCCAGAAAGCGGGCATGGATTTCAAGAAGCCGGTCATCACCACCTGCGGCTCGGGTATTTCCGCCTGCGTCCTCGCCTTCGGGCTGCATCTGCTGGGCCATCAGCGGGTCTCCGTCTATGACGGTTCCTGGACCGAATGGGGATCGGATAAAAGCCTGCCGGTTGCCACGGGGAAATAACGGATCCATGCCGATCAAGCGCCCCCCGTCGCCGACCGCAACGGGCAAATGGCCGGTCACCATCACCTTTCTGGAGATGCGGGAAAAGGCGGCGGCGCGCGCCGTTCTGCCGCCCCCCGCCCTGCCCCACGCCATCATCCGGGCGGAACGCCCGACGGTGTCCTTCTATCGCTATCTGTATAATACGGTCGGGCGCGACTGGGGCTGGATTGACCGCAGGCGGATCTCCGATGCCGAGCTTGAGCAGATCATCAGCGCCGAGACGACCGAGATTTATGTGCTCTATATCCGCGGCGTCCCCGCCGGTTTTGTCGAGCTCAACGCCGCCGATCAGCCCGATACGGTGGATGTCGGCTATTTCGGGATCATGCCGGAATTTATCGGTATGCGGCTTGGGCCGTGGTTCCTGCACTGGGCCATTGATCTTGCCTGGATGAAGGGGCCGGAACGGCTGACCGTCAATACCTGCACGCTGGATCACCCGAAGGCCCTGCCCATGTATCAGCGCGCCGGGTTTGAGCCGATCTACCAGCGGGAAATCGAGATCGACCCCATCGCGGAGGACTGAGCCGCGGCCCCGACCGCCACGCTGTGACGGCGGCCCAACCGGATTCATTCAGCCACCCGGCGCCTGCGCGCGCCAGATCATTGACCTTTCCGCCATATTAGACTATTCTTATTTGCACTATTTCCTCAATTGGGAGAGTGCCATGACGCGCACGAATGCCCTCCGGTGGCGGCTGCTGTATCCGCTGGCCCTGCTGGCGGCGCTTACGCCCGCCACTGCCCTGGCCGCGCCACAGATTCTCGCCGTGGCGGCGACGGATATGCCGCTTCCGCTGACCTGCGAGGCCGGGGAATGCCATGTGGAGCTGACCACCATCTGTTTGCAGGAGCATCGCGCCTCCCCCAACCCCGGCGCGGGATATTATGTGCATGGAGAGCGGTTCTTCGATCTGACGGGCCGGACAGAGACGGGGCAGGAGATCTCCCTCGCCCATCTGCCCATCGCCATCACCGCCGCGCGCGGCCATAACGCCGTGCGCGTCGCCTTCCGCCAGCGGGAACTCATCAAATACGGACTGATGGAGGTGAGCCTCAAGGTACCGGATAACCTCTCGCTCATTCCGCTGCCGATCCGGGATGATGTCAATCCGATGACGGAGGTGGAAATCGCCCTCGCCACCGGGCCGCAGCGGGCACTGGCGAGCAGCCTCGTCGATCAGAATGGTGACCGGCGCGTTGAGGCCGAACTGCTCAACCAGGTGATCAACCGCCTGCCGGAGCGCGGCCGGGCCAGCGATACGGAACGCGCCGCCGCGCGCGCGAGCTACCCGGAAATCCTGACGAAGGCCGCCGTCTCCGCCCCCGCAAAGGCGAACGCCCGCCAGAAGCTGGAGGCCTGCTATACGGAAACAATCGCCGGCAGCCTCAGCTTCCGCGGCTGCCTCGCGAGCTGGCACGACCGGCTGATCGGCAAGCTCAACACCCAATACTGGGCCGCCGCCAAATCGGGGAGTTGAGGAGCGGCAACGATCCATCAGAGCGAAGAAAAACCCGGCGCGGTGGCCGGGTTTTTTCGTGTTGTGGCAACAGCTTATCAGGCGTTGTGGAGGATCTGGCTGAGGAACAGCTTGGTGCGGTCGCTTTGCGGGTTTTCGAAGAATTCCGTTGGCGGCGCCTGTTCGATAATCTCCCCCGCATCCATGAAGATGACGCGGTCGGCGACGGTCTTGGCGAAGCCCATTTCATGGGTCACGCAGATCATGGTCATGCCCTCTTCGGCGAGGCTGATCATGGTGTCCAGCACCTCGGAGATCATTTCCGGATCGAGCGCCGAGGTCGGCTCGTCAAACAGCATGATGCGCGGGTTCATGCAGAGCGAGCGGGCAATGGCGACGCGCTGCTGCTGCCCACCGGAAAGCTGACCGGGGTATTTCATCGCCTGTTCGGGAATTTTCACCCGCTCCAGGAACTTCATGGCCGTCGCCTCGGCCTCCTTCTTCGGGGTCTTGCGCACCCAGATCGGCGCCAGCGTGCAGTTTTCCAGCACCGTCAGATGCGGAAACAGGTTGAAATGCTGGAACACCATCCCCACCTCGCGGCGGATTTCGTCAATTTTCTTGACGTCGTTGGTGAGCTCTATCCCGTCAACGATGATCTGCCCCTGCTGGTGCTCCTCCAGCCGGTTGATGCAGCGGATCATGGTCGATTTACCGGACCCGGACGGGCCGCAGACGACAATCCGCTCCCCCCGCTCCACGGTCAGGTTGATGTCTTTGAGAACATGAAAATCGCCATACCATTTATGCATTCCGATAATCTGGATGGCGACATCCATACCCGCCTGTTTCGTCATGGCAGCATCACTCATAATCCACCCTCCTTCTATCTCTTATGACCGGTATGGAGCTTGTTCTCCAACCAGATACTGTAGCGTGACATGCTGAAGCAGAAGACAAAGAACACCGCCGCCACGAAGATATATCCCTCCTGCGCCATGCCGATCCATTCCTTGTCCGTCGTGCCGCTTTTCACGATGCTGAGCAGATCGAGCAGCCCGATGATCAGCACCAGCGTCGTATCCTTGAACAGGCCGATGAAGGTGTTGACGATGGACGGGATCGAAATTTTCAGCGCCTGCGGCAGGATGATGAAGCCCATCGCCTGCCAATAGCCGAGACCGAGGCTTTTCGCCGCCTCCATCTGCCCTTTCGGAATGGCCTGCAGGCCGCCGCGCACCACCTCGGCCATATAGGCGGAGGCGAACAGCGACATGCCGACGAGCGCGCGCACCAGCTTGTCGAAATTCACGCCTTCGGGCAGGAACAGCGGCAGCATCACCGAGGCCATGAACAGCACGGTGATCAGCGGCACGCCGCGCACGAACTCGATAAAGCCGACGCAGATCATGCGCACGACCGGCATGGAAGATCGCCGCCCGAGCGCCAGCACAATGCCGAGCGGCAGGGAGACGAAAATCGACACCGAGGCGAGGACAAGCGTCAGGAACAACCCGCCCCACTGCGCCGTTTCCACATGTTCAAGGCCGAAATAACCGCCCGAGAACAGGATGTAGCAGGCAACCGGCACAAAGCCGAACAGATAGATTGCGGGCCATTTCTTGTCCTTCACCACATCGGACAGGACAAAAAACAGGCCAATCGCCACCAGCACATAGCCGACATCAACGCGCCAGCGCTCCTCCTCCGGGTAGAACCCATACATGATCTGCCCGAAGCGCATCTTGATAAACACCCAGCAGGCGCCACTGCCCGTGCAATCCTCCCGCGTGGTGCCCGCGAAATTGGCATCAATAAAGGCATAGCTGATGAGCGAGCTCAGCGCCATCCAGCTCACATAGCCCGCCACCAGGGTCAGCACGATATTCAGCGGGCTGGAGAACAGATTTTCCCGCATCCAGCCGATCACGCCGGTCTGGCTGGACGGCGGCGGCAGGTCGGGATGACGTTCCGTCTTGACTATAGCCATCTTATCTCTCCACCAGGGCAATATGTTGGTTGTACCAGTTCATGAACATCGAGATCAGCAGGCTGATCCCGAGATAGAACAGCATGGCGATCAGGATCACTTCGATTGCCTGCCCCGTCTGGTTGAGCGAGGTCCCGGCAAAGATCGAGGTCAGCTCCGGATAGCCGATGGCGGTTGCGAGCGACGAGTTCTTCGTCAGGTTCAGATACTGGCTGGTCAGCGGCGGGACAATGACGCGCAGCGCCTGCGGCAAAACCACCAGCCGCGTCGTCAGGCCAGGCCGGATGCCGAGCGAATGCGCCGCCTCCGTCTGGCCGTGGCTGACCGCGTTGATGCCCGAGCGGACAATCTCGGCGATAAAGGCGCCGGTATAGATGGACAGCCCGAGCAGCAGGGCGAGGAATTCCGGCTTTAAAGACCAGCCGTCATTGATGCCAAAGCGACCTGCCGTCGGATAATCGATCGTAAAGGGCAGGCCCGCCACAATCGCCGTAATCACCGGCAGCAGCAGGATCAGGGCGACACTGGCCCAAAAGACCGGGAATGGCTGCCCCGTTTCATCCTGCCGCTTATGCGCCCATTTGCGCATGAAAACGGTGGCGACGATGCCGATCAGCAGCGCGACCGGGATCACCCAGAAGCCCGCCTCGGGAATAATCGCCGGGAAATTGGCGCCGCGGTTGTTGATATAGAAATTCTCACCGATGCGGATACTGTCGCGCACCACCGGCAACACCGACAGCACGGCGAAATACCAGAACATGAGCTGCACCAGCAGCGGAATGTTGCGCACCACCTCGATATAGACATAGGCGATCTTGTTGACGATCCAGTTCTTCGACAGCCTGAGAACGCCGAAAATAAACCCGATGAGGGTCGCCAGCACAATGCCCGCGAACGAGACGACAAGCGTGTTGATGATGCCGATAATCAGCACATCCAGATGCGTCGAGGTCTGGCTGCTGTAACTTTTGAAAAGAACGATGCCGATGTCGAAACCGGCGGGCTGGCTCAGAAAGCCGAAACCCGATGCGATACCGCGGTTTGCCAGATTGATCGCCGTGTTATGCGCAATATACCAGGCAAAAAAGACAACAAGCGCGATAACGAGAAACTGGAAAAAGACGGCCCGGACCCGCGGGTCCCTGAACATATTAACACTGGATGCCGTCGCTTGAACATCTGTGGTCATACACTGTTACCTCCCCAGGCGCAGCTATAACTGAAACGAAAAGAGCACATACTCCCTTCCCGGAATATGTGCTCTTTATCTGCTAGTTCATCAGAGGTTCCTGTCTTAACGCAGCGGTGGTGCGTAGAGGATGCCTCCCTTGGTCCACTGTGCGTTCAGACCGCGGGCGATGTTGAGCGGCGTCCCTTCCCCGAGATTGCGGGCGAAGACTTCACCATAGTTGCCCACCATCTTGACGATGTTGTAGGCCCAGTCATTGGAAAGGCCAAGGGCCTGACCCAGATCACCGGAGGTGCCGAGAATACGCTGGATGCTCGGGTTCTGGCTCTCCGCCTTGAGCTGATCGACATTGGCCGAGTTGATATTCAGCTCTTCCGATTCGATCATCGCGTTCAGCGTCCAGCGGGCAATATCGCCCCACTGATTGTCGCCATGACGGACGAGCGGGCCGAGCGGCTCTTTCGAGATGATGTTCGGCAGAATGATATGCTCTTCCGGGTTGGCGATCACGGCGCGCTGGGCATAAAGGCCGGAGGCGTCCGTCGTGTAAACGTCGCAGGTGTCCTTCAGATAGGCTTCACGCACCTCGTCGGCGGTGTCGAAAACAACCGAATCGAATTTCATGTTGTTGGCATTGAAATAGTCGGCGAGGTTAAGCTCCGTCGTCGTTCCGGACTGCACGCAGACCCGGGCGCCGTCCAGCTCAAGGCCGTCTTTGACGCCAAGGGACTTCTTCACCATGAAGCCCTGGCCGTCATAATAGTTGACGCCGATGAATTCGAATCCGAGGTTCACGTCACGGCTGAAGGTCCAGGTGGTGTTCCGGGCCAGTACGTCGATTTCCCCCGATTGCAGCGCCGTAAAACGCTCTTTTGCGGTGGTCGGCGTGTATTTCACCTTTTCCGGATCGCCAAAGATTGCGGCCGCCATGGCGCGGCAGAAATCAACGTCAAAACCTTCCCATTTACCGTCATTGTTCGGGGCGGCGAAGCCCGCCAGTCCCGTGGTTACACCGCATTGGATGAAGCCCTTGGCTTTCACATCATCCAGCGTGGCCGCGCTCGCAGCGCCAGCCATAAAAGTCGCGGTTGCCGCAATGGCAATAACACTCGCTTTTTTCATGAATTCACCTTCCTGTCCGATATCCACTATTTAATATCTTCTTGTAATTCACATCTTTCTTTTAAGGATTTAATCCTGTTTCTGAAGGTTTTCGTGAGCTACATTTGGAAATCATAATCTGAATTATCATGATCTCCTAATTACTTGACGATAGTAGTTTTATACTCCGCGTCAACGCAAAAATTTGCTGCACCTGCGAAAAACAACTTTTTCCCGTCATGGATGCGCAGAAATTTGATCTTTTAACTTGCCGCCGCTTCCTATATGCAACAAGGGTGTGGAATTTCAGTCAATTCGGGATTGTGCCGTCATGAAAGATGAAACAAAACTTGTTGTCGCCGGACGGGATCCGGAGGCTAATTTCGGTATTGTAAATGTGCCGGTCTATCATGCCTCCACCGTTCTTTTTCCGACCGTGGAATCCCGGGAAGCGGCCCATGCGGCGCGCGCAAACGGGGAACGGCTGGTGTCCTACGGCCGTCTTGGCACGCCGACCACCTGGTCGCTGGAAGATGCCGTGGCGCAGCTTGAAGGCGGCTATCGGTCCCAGGTATTCCCCTCCGGCATGGCGGCCTGTGCGGGCGCCATCCTCGCCTTCGTGAAGGCAGGCGATCATGTGCTGATGACCGACAGCGTTTATGGCCCGGTGCGCGGCTTCTGTGACAAATTCCTGAAACGCTTCGGGGTGACCGTCACCTATTATGATCCGTTGATCGGCGCCGGAATCAAAGAGCTGATCCGTCCGGAAACCCGCGTTGTCTATGTCGAGGCGCCGGGCTCCCTCACTTTCGAAATGCAGGATATCCCGGCCATTGCCGAGGCCGCGCACGGCAAGGGCGCAAAGGTGATCATGGACAACACCTGGGCCTCCCCCCTCTTCTTCAAGCCGTTCGAACATGGCGTCGATGTCTCCGTTCAGGCGGGGACAAAGTATATTGTCGGCCATAGCGATGTGATGATCGGGCTGGTCACCACAACCGAGGAGTGCTGGGACGAATTTGTCCGCGACGCCAACATGCTCGGCCAGACGGCCGGTCCCGATGATGTCTATCTGGCGCAGCGCGGTATCCGCACGCTCTCGGTCCGGCTGAAACAGCATATGGAGAATGCCCTGCATATCGCCGAATGGCTGAAAGGCCGCCCGGAAGTGCATTCCGTACTGCACCCCGGCCTGCCCGATGATCCGGGACATGCCCTTTGGAAGCGGGATTTTCTCGGTGCATCGGGGCTGTTCTCTTTCCGCCTCAAATCCGTGCCGAAAAAGGCCATTGCCGCCTTTCTCGATGATCTGGAGCTATTCGGCATGGGATCGTCCTGGGGTGGATATGAAAGTCTGATCCTGCCGTCCGATCCCAGCCATTACCGCACGGCGACGAAATGGGACGATACAAACCCGCTGATCCGCATTCACGTCGGGCTTGAAGCGGTCACGGATTTGACCGATGATCTCGCCGCCGGTTTCGCGCGGATGACCGCGGCAAATCGCTAAAATTTGACGAATCACCTGCAGATTCGCTGCCAAATACAGGACCCTTGCGATGACACGCAGCATTCTTGAGAAAATATCCTTCGATGCCAACGGCCTCGTCCCCGCCATCGCCCAGCAGCATGACACGGGGGAGGTGCTGATGATGGCCTGGATGAACGCCGACGCGGTGCAGGAGACGCTGGAGGCGCGCCAGGTCTGCTACTGGTCACGGTCGCGCGGGCGACTGTGGCGCAAGGGGGAAAGCTCCGGTCATGTGCAGAAGCTCGTGGATTTCCGCATCGACTGCGACGGCGACACGCTGCTGCTGCTGGTTGATCAGACGGGCGTCGCCTGCCATACCGGTCGCCACAACTGCTTCTTCACCAGCGTGCGAGAGAATGGTGAAACCGAGATCATCAGCGAGGTTGAGATCGACCCCGAGGAGATATACGGGGGGAAGGGCTGATCATGAGCCTTTCGCCGCAGGAAGTTGATGTCATTCTCCTGTCGCTGAAAGTCGCGGTTTTCTGCATTGCCCTTTCCTTTCTGCCTGCCCTGCTGGTGGCCTGGCTGCTGGCCCGGCGGGAGTTCTACGGCAAGACGCTGCTCAATGTCATCGCCCATCTGCCCATTGTGCTGCCGCCGGTGGTGGTCGGCTATTTCCTGCTGGTGACGCTTGGCAATCGCGGCGTGATCGGCGGCTGGCTGCTGGAACAGTTCGGCCTGTCCCTCATCTTCAATTGGAAGGGCGTTGTCGCCGCCACGTCGGTCATGGCCTTCCCCTTCATAATGCGCGCCATCCGTCAGGCGTTTGAGGCGGTGGACAGAAATCTGGAGACGGCCGCCCTCACCCTCGGCCGTTCGCGTCCCATGGTGTTTCTCACCATTACCCTGCCGTTGATCTTTCCCGGCATTCTGGCCGGGCTGACCCTCGGCTTTGCGCGGGCGCTCGGCGAATTCGGCGCGACCATCACTTTCGTTGCCAATATCCCGGGCGAAACCCGCACCCTGCCCGTCGCCATCTATTCGCTACTCCAGGTACCGGGCAGCGAGGCGGCGGTGCTGCGCCTCGTCGTGATCTCCGTTCTGCTCGCCTTTGCCGCCATCGCCCTTTCGGAATGGCTGGCCCGCCGCTCCGTCCGGCGGCTGGGGTCGGCCTGATGCTGGATGTCCGCCTGCATAAAAAGCTGGAGGGCTTCGCCCTCGATGCCAGCTTTACCGCAGAGGCGGGCCTTACCGCCATTTTCGGCCCGTCCGGCGCGGGCAAGACGATGATCGCCAAGATGATTGCCGGGCTTATGACGCCGGATAAGGGGCATATCCGGCTGGGTGACCGGGTGCTGTTCGATGCGGAGAAAAAGATCGACATTCCTGTCCAGCGCCGCCGCATCGGCTTCGTCTTTCAGGAGCATCGCCTGTTTCCCCATTACAGCGTGCGCGGCAACCTCACCTATGGCGCCGGGCGAAAGGGCGGCGCGAGCGGTAAAATCCCATTCGACCGGGTAGTCGATATCCTCGGCATCGGGCATCTGCTGGATCGCAAGCCCCTCGCCCTCTCCGGCGGGGAGCGTCAGCGCGTCGCCATCGGCCGGGCGCTGCTCAGCACTCCCGAACTGCTGGTGATGGATGAACCGCTGTCCAGCCTTGATGACGGACGCAAGGCGGAAATCCTGCCGCTGATCGAGACACTGAAAAGCGAGTTCGGCCTTGCCACCCTCTATATCTCCCATTCCATCGAGGAAATCACCCGCCTCGCCGATACGCTGGTGCTGCTGGAAAAAGGCGCGGTGAAGGCCGTCGGCCCGGCAAGCGAGTTGCTGAACCGGCTGGATCTGCTGCCCTTTACCGGTGGTGATGATGCCGGCACGCTGCTGGAGACATCTGTCGTGCAGTATGACCGCGCCCACAGCCTGCTGACGGTTGCGACGGAACAGGGTAACCACCTCTATCTCACGGGAGAGGAAAAACCCGCGGGCACCCGTCTCCGCCTGCGCATCCGAGCGCGCGATGTCGCCATTGCCACGGCACCGCCAACCGCCCTCTCCATCCTGAACCATTTCGAAGGGCGCATCGAAGACCACTGCGCCGGGGAACAGGGTATGGAGGAATTACTGCTCGATGTCGGCTTTCCGCTGACCGCGCGCATCACCCGCCGCTCCTTCGAGACGATGGGCTTGAAAAAGGGCAGCCCGGTCTGGGCGCTGGTCAAATCGGTTACGCTAAGCCGCCATTGAGGCGTCTGGCCTTTAACTGACGGCGCGACCGCCCGCCGCCCGCCGCCCGCCGGAACTCTCAACGTCCGCCGGAACCGGACGCCATGGCCAGCGTGCGAATATAATCCTCGATGGCGGCGCGATTGCGTAAATAGAGCGTCTTGCCCTTTTTCGTGACCATGCCTTCCTGCGCCAACTGGCCAAGCACGCGGGCCACCGTCTCGCGTGTTGTCGAGACCCGGCTCGCGATCACGCTCTGCGTCGGCATGGGGTAGATCAGCCAGCTTTTCGGCGTGACCGGGTCCGGCTCCGCCATGCGCAGCAGTTCCTGACAGACCCGCTGCACCGCGCCGAGGGTGGACAGGTCAAGGATGCGGTCATCATTGACGCGGATGATCCGCACCAGCCGTTTCAGCACCGCCATCATAATCTCCGGATGACGCATCAGCAGCGTCTCGAAGCTGGCCGGGTCGAGCGCCGCCAGCAGACAGCGGGAACTGGCCACCACATTGGCCGACCGCGCCCGCCCGTCAATCGCCGACAGTTCGCCGAAATACTGCCCGGCGGCGATGGTGGCGTAGGTCACCTCGCGGCCGGAAACCCCGTAATTGACGATGTTCACGCTGCCCTCAACCACGAAATACATGTCGCGGCTGTCGCTGGAGCGTTCCAGGATCTGCTCTCCGGACGCAAAGCTGCGCCACACGCATTGCGCGGCCAGCGCCGTTCGTTCCTCCGTCGGCAAATCCTGCAACAGCTCTATGTTATCGAGATTTTGCATATCCCCCCAAATGCCGCCCCTCACCAAATACACCTTTGCAAATCATTATTAAGAATACACCATAACGCAAGCCCTCATAACAGAAACCCCGTTTGTCGGTGACAGGGATGCGGCTTTTGGCCGATTTCGCCGCTCATCCATCAGGCATATGCGCAACGAAACGTCGCCACCGGCGCAGATATCGTCTCCACGGGATGTATAGCAAAAAAATGTTTCAATTTCCGCGCGGCACCGTGCATGATAACAGGCGGAGGCAGGCCACAGTGCAAGATCAACAATGGACGAGGGCTTGGGGAATATGTCAGCAGGGTTGAAAATCTGTATCGTCGGCTCCGGCCCGGCGGGAATGTATGCGGCGGGCGATATCGTCAAGAAAAGTCCGGACAGCCGGATAGATATCATCGACAAGCTGGCGACGCCTTACGGCCTCGTCCGCGCCGGGGTCGCGCCCGATCACCAGACCACGAAGAATGTCACCCGCGCCTATGACAAGGTGATGGAAAACGCCAATGTGCGCTTCGTCGGCAACATCAGCCTCGGCAGTGATATCCCGCTGACCGAGCTGCGCCGCCTTTATGATGTGGTGATTATCGCCACCGGCACGCCGAAGGACCGCAGCCTGAATATCCCCGGCGAAGATAAAAGCGGCGTCTTCGGCGCCCAGACCTTCGTCTACTGGTATAACGGCCATCCGGAATTTCGCGACGCCGTGCCCGATCTTGATATCGACACGGCGGTGGTCATCGGCAATGGCAATGTCGCCCTTGATGTGGCGCGCATCCTGATGCGGACGGAGGGGGAAATGCTGACCTCCGACCTTGCCGATCATGCGGCGCAGGAAATCTTTAAAAGCCCTCTGAAATGCGTGCATGTGGTCGGCCGACGCGCGCCGGAAAATGCGCAATTCTCCTCCAAGGAGCTCAGCGAATTCGCCGAACTTGTCACCGCCACCCCCTATACGGACAAAAGTATCCTGCCCGATGAATATGTCTCGGAGGACAAGAAGCAGGAGCGTGTCGTCAATACCAATCTCGATCTTCTGCGCAGCTTCGAACATATCCGCCCCGGCATTGACGGTCGCTCCATCCATCTCGATTTTCTGGCGAGCCCGGTGGAAATTCTGGGCGATGGACATATCAGCGGCGTACGCTTTGAACGCAACCGCATGGAAGGCGGCAAAGCCGTCGGCACGGGGGAGACCTATGAAATCCCCTGCCAGCTTCTTGTCTCCTGCATCGGTTACGAGATGGGCATCCTTGAAGGGCTGCCGGTGGAAAAGGGCATTGTGAAAAATGAAGAAGGGCGCGTCGCCGAAGGGCTTTATGTGGTCGGCTGGGCCAAGCGCGGACCGAGCGGCACCATTGGCACCAACCGTCTCGACAGCCAGGAGGTCGTGGACCGTCTCCTCAGTGATTTTGCAACCGGCAGCGATGCAGCCAAGACGGGCCCCGAAGGGCTGGACGCCTGGTGCCGCGCGCATGGGATCGACGTGGTATCCTTTGACGACTGGAAGAAAATTGATGCGGCCGAGGTGGCGCGGGCCGGGGAAAAATCGCCCCGGCGGAAATTCGTCCGCACCCGGGACATGCTGTCACTGGTAAAAGATAAAGGACAGGAACAGGAAAAAACATGCTGATTGCGCAGCTCAGCGATTGTCACATTGCAACGCCGGAGGAAGACTTCACCAAGCTCTATCAACCGGCCGACCGGTTGCGTGAGGCAATCCGCCATGTGAACACGAGCCTGAACCGGCCCGACCTTGTGTTTCTGACCGGCGATCTCATCAATTCGGGCAAGCGGGAGGAATATGATATCCTCCGCGATCTTATCGCCGGGTTCGAGATGCCGGTCTATCTGCTGCCGGGCAATCATGATAACTGCGCCCTGCTGCGCGAGGTGTTTCCCGACCACGACTATCTGCCCCCGTCCGGCGATCTCAATTATGTGGTGGACGGCTGGCCGCTCAAGATCATCTGTCTCGACACCAACCTGCATGGCAAGCCGGAGGGTTTCCTCGGCGAGGCGCAGCTTGACTGGCTGGACCAGCAACTCACCAGCGATCCGACGCGGCGCGCCGTCATTTTCATGCATCACCCGCCGTTCCTCACCGGCCTCGCCAAGATGGATGGCATGGGCCTCCTCGACCGGGAGGCCTTCAACGACATTATCGCCCGCCATGACAATGTGGAGCGGGTGCTGTGCGGCCATGTGCACCGCGCCATCCAGAAACTCGCAGGCGGCACGCTGGTGCAGACCTGCCCTTCCACCTCGCACCAGATCATGCTGCATCTGGGCGAAAAGGGCGAGCTTGGCACCGTGTTCGAGCCACCGGAGTATCTGCTGCATTACTGGACGGAGGAGGCAGGTTTCCTCACCCATACCGACTATGTGAAGGACTATGATATAGCCTGGACATTGAAGGACGGGGTGAAATAGCGGCGGACGACGGGCGACGCCGCCCTACCCCTTCGCGGCATTCAGGCCCATCTGCCAGAAATCGGCCTCCAGCGAGGTGGCGGTGGCGAAGGTTTTGGAAAGATCGGGAAAGCGCGCCTCTGTCAGCCGTTTGGCGGCGATGCGATCGATATCCGCGGTCATATCAACGACAAGCTGCTGATACTCATTCCCTGCATACATCCCGATCCAGCTTTGGTAGGGGTTACCGGTGGTCTTCGTCTCGCGATCGGCGGCAAGGCGCGCGCCAATCTCTCCATAACCGATGGCGCAGGGGCTGAGCGCGACCATCAGATCCAGCAGGTCCCCCGCCATGCCGCGCTCCAGCACAAAGCGGGTATAGGCGACGGTCTCCGGAGCTTCTTGCAGCGTCTCCAGCTCCCGCGCAGCTATCCCCCAGTCCGCGCAATAAGCGATGTGCAAATCCATCTCCATATCGAGGATAGCCTTCACCCCGGCGAGTGCGGAGCGCATTTCGGTGAGGTTATCCGCCTTGTAAATGGCCAGCGCATAGGCCCGCGCGAACTGGATGAGGAAGAGATAGTCCTGTTTCAGGTAAAACTGAAAGGCCGCTTCAGGCAGGGTTCCCCTTTGCAGGCCGACAAGAAAGTCATGGCGGGTGTAGGCATCCCAGATGTCCGCATTATCCGCCTTCAGCCTGTCAAACAGCGACAACGGCATTATACCATCATATTGTTCGATCCGGCCGGCAGGGAGACGACGAGATCGTCCAGTTCCTCCGTCATTTCAATCTGGCAGCCAAGGCGCGAGGTGCGCGTCAGCCCCCAGGCGAGATCGAGCATATCCTCCTCATCCTCCGTCGCTTCGGGTAGGCGTTCGAAATCCTCCTCCGAGACGATGATATGGCAGGTGGAACAGGCGAGAGACCCTTCGCAGGCGCCTTCCAGATCAATGTTATTCTGATGCGCGATTTCCAGGATTGTCATGCCAAGCGGCGCCTCGACCTGCTGTCGGCTGCCATCGGGTTTGATAAAGGTCATTTTCGGCATGAAATATTGCGCTCCTGATCAAAAATACTCTGCTTCAGTTAAACCTTTTCGGACGCCCCTGTCCAGATGGCAGATGCGGATGATTTGCGACGGAAAAGCGCCTCCCAGCTCTTGAGGCAGCGCTCGATATCCGTCTCTGTCGTGCTCCAGCCAAGGCTGATACGCAGGGCCGCGCCCGCCAGATCCAGCGGCACACCCATGGCGGTCAGCACATGGCTCGCCTTCACCTTGCCCGACGAACAGGCGGAGCCCGCACTCACGGCGATCCCATCCAGATCGAAGCTCATCACCTGCAACTCCGACGCCACGCCCGGCATGTCGATACAGCAGGTGTTGGGAAGGCGCGGCGCGCTGCTGCCATAAATCCGGCTGGTGGGGGAAATCGCCCGCAAGCGCATCTCCATCGCGTCGCGTAACATCGCGACCCGCTGATAACCATCAAGCTCCTGAAGGGCGCGCATGGCCGCGACGCCCATACCGACGATCCCCGCGACATTTTCCGTGCCCGCGCGGCGGCCCAGCTCCTGCCCGCCGCCCTTGAGAAGCGGCGGAATGGGCAGCCCATCGCGAACGACCAGCGCGCCCACCCCTTGCGGCCCGCCGAACTTGTGGGCGGAGAGGGACATCATATCCACGCCAAACGCCTGGAAATCAACGGCGATCTTGCCCGCCGCCTGAATGGCGTCCACATGCAGAATGCCGCCTTTTTCATGAATGATCGCGGCAATATCGGCAATCGGCTGGATCACCCCGGTTTCGTTATTGGCGAGCATGACAGAAACCAGAGGCGGCGTTTCAAGGTCATCCAGCGCCGCTTGCAGCGCACCAAGATCAAGCTGGCCGTCAGCGGTGACGGGGAGCCGTATCGCCCCCGCCCCGGCGGGGCCGAGGATGGAATCATGCTCGATGGCGGAAATTAGAAGTGGCCGGTCCTGAAAGGCGGCAAGGGCGAAATTATTCGCCTCCGTCCCGCCGGAGGTAAAGATGATTTCCGGCGTTTTGCAACCGGCAAGGGCCGCAATCCGGCCTCTCGCCTCCTCCACCCGGGCGCGGGCGTTGCGGCCCGCCCGATGGACAGAAGACGGATTGCCGCCTGCCGCCATCATGGCCGTCATGGCGTCGATCACCTCGGGCCGGACCGGCGCCGTCGCATTGAAATCAAGATAGACCGGATCTGTCATGCGGGCCCTGGAACCTCTTTTATCGTGCGGACTTATTGCTCCGGCTTCGTCTTGTCCGAGCGCGGGGCGGCTGGTTTATTCGATGACGGCAGCCTGATCGGGCTGTCCGTGGCGGCGCGGCGCTCATTCTCCAGCTCCTCCACCCGCATGGACAGCGATTGCACCTTGTCAAGCAACCCGTCCATCACCTTGAAGACCGGGTCGGGCAGATCGTGATTGCCAACGCCATAGGCCGCGAATCTCGCATCGGGCGTTGCCGGGCGGCTGCCATTCACCGCGCGCGCCGGAATACCCACCACGGTTGTTCCCTCCGGCACATCCTTCAGCACGACGGAATTGGCGCCGACACGGGCGCATTTACCAACGGTGATGGGGCCGATGATCTGCGCGCCGGAGGCGATGATCACATTATCCTGCAGCGTGGGATGCCGCTTCACGCCGCGCTGCTTGTCCGAATCGATGGACGGCGCAACCCCGCCCAGCGTCACATCATGATAGAGCGTCACATTGTCCCCGATTTCGGCGGTTTCCCCAATGACGACACCCATGCCATGGTCAATGAAGAACTTGCGACCGATCACCGCGCCGGGGTGAATTTCGATGCCGGTGAGGAAGCGGCCAAGCTGTGAAAGAAGCCGCGCCAGCAGATGCCATTTGCGCTGCCACAGCCAGTGCGCCGCACGGTGCAGAATGACGGCATGGAAGCCCTGATAGAGGAGAGCGACTTCAAGTCGGCTTCGTGCGGCGGGGTCCCGCTCCATCACGCAGGTAATTTCTTCGCTAATATGCTTGAACATTTACCCTTACTTTCTGTATTGTGCCGCTCTTGTAGCGGAATTCACCCGAGGTTCAAAGCGCCCATTGGACACTGATATATGTTTATCCGGGGCACCGTCAAGAAGCCGAAGCGCGGTATGCCGCCGCCCTCTGCCTTTTGCCGATGCCATAATGAGCCTGATTTTGATGAATTTCCCCACCCAACCGACGCAGCTTAGGAACAAGAAAACAAATGCCTGACATCATTTTTAACGGACCCGAAGGACGTCTTGAAGGACGATATCACCATTCCGACGACCCCAACGCCTCGCTTGCCCTGATCCTGCACCCGCATCCGCAATATGGCGGCACGATGAACAACAAGGTGGTCTATAACCTTTTTACCACCTTCAAGAAACGCGGCTTTTCGGTGCTTCGCTTCAACTTCCGCGGCGTTGGCCGCAGCCAGGGCGATTATGACCAGGGCATCGGTGAGCTGTCGGATGCCGCCGCGGCGCTCGACTGGATGCAGACCCATAACCCCAACGCCCCCTCCGTCTGGGTCGGCGGCTTTTCCTTCGGCGCCTGGATCGCCATGCAGCTTCTGATGCGGCGGCCGGAGATCGCCGGCTTCATTTCCGTTGCGCCCCCTGCCAACATGTATGATTTTTCCTTCCTTGCGCCCTGCCCCTCCTCCGGCATCATCATTCATGGTGATCATGATGTTTTGGTGCCCCGCAAGGATATCAAGAAGCTGGTCGAGAAGCTGAAAGCCCAGAAGGGCATCACCATTGATTATGATGAAATCGAAAATGCGGACCATTTCTTTGAAAACAGTCACGATCTGCTGATGGGTTCCGTCGATGCCTATCTCGATAAGCGGCTCAGTGAAGATATGGACGTCTGATTAGCCCTGCCCGCCTGTCCCGCTGCGCCGCGGGGCGTCGGTCCTGGCGGAATACAGCACACCGCCCGGCATCGGCTCCGGCACGCCCGTTGTCGTCGGCAGGCTGAGCGGCAACCCGAAAAGGGAGCGCACGGCAAGAAAAGCGAAGGCCTCCGCCTCCAGATCGTCGCCGCGCCAGCCAACCGCCTCTACCGGCGCAACGGGGGCGCCAGTTGCGGCCGCAATCTCCTGCATCAGAAAGGCGTTTTTACGTCCGCCTCCCGTCACCAGCCAGCGGGCCGGGGCGGCGGGCAGATGAGCGCGCGCACGGCGGATACTGCCCACCGTGAAGGCCAGCAGCGTTGCCGTCCCTTCTTCGAGGCCGAGGCCCTCAATCACCGCTTTTACCGGGAACTGGTCCCGATCAAGGCTCTTGGGTGGCGCAAGGTCGAAATAGGGGTGATCGAGCAATTTCGCCAGCGCCGCCGCATTGACGACACCGCGCGCCGCGATCCGCCCCCCGTCATCGAAGGGCGCGCCGGTATGACGCAGCACCCAGTCATCCATGAGCGCGTTCGCCGGGCCGGTATCGAAGGCGAGCGCTTCGTCCCCATCGATATAGGTGACATTGCCGACCCCACCGAGATTGAGCACGGCCAGCGGCCCATCAAGCGATTTCGCCAGCGCCCGGTGATAAAGCGGGGCGAAGGGCGCCCCCTCCCCGCCCGCCGCCACATCGGCATGGCGAAATTCGGCGACCGTATCAATGCCGGTCAGTTCCGCCATCAGCGCGCCATCGCCGATCTGCACGGTCAGGCGATTGGCGGGATCGTGAAAAATCGTCTGGCCATGAAAGCCGATGACATCGATCATCTCCGGATCGATGGCATTTTCGG
Source organism: uncultured Alphaproteobacteria bacterium (assembly GCA_963971675.1). Classification (GTDB taxonomy): domain Bacteria; phylum Pseudomonadota; class Alphaproteobacteria; order Sneathiellales; family Sneathiellaceae; genus Sneathiella. Next base: position 153,641 of record CAXASQ010000006.1, read on the forward strand.
CCAGCATCCCGCGCACAAAATCGGCCTGCAACCGGGTAAATTCAGCGACAAGCGCTGCGGGCGCCTCCCGCTTGCCAAGGGCCGTCCGCAATCGCTCCCGAAATGCGGGATCATAGGGGGCGGAGCGCACGGGCCCGTGGGCAAGAATACGCTCTCCATCCGTTTCGACGATCGCCGCATCAATCCCGTCGAGCGACGTGCCGCTCATCAGCCCGAGGGCACGGAGCGGTTTATTTTCTCCGGCTTTTTGCTTAATTGACGTCATATGCTATCCCGCACTTTTAATCTGCTGGCCAAATGTGCTAAACGATGGCGCTCCTAACCACATTTAGAACAGAATACGTCCCATGACCGATCTTAAATCCGATTTCCTGCAAGTCTTCACCGAACGCGGCTACCTGCACCAATGTACAGATATAGACGCGCTGGATAAAGCTTTTGCTGAGGGGATCGTGACCGCCTATATCGGCTTTGACTGCACGGCGAAAAGCCTGCATGCGGGCAGTCTTATGCAGATCATGATCCTGCGCCGCCTGCAACAGGCGGGACACAAGCCGATCGTGCTGATGGGCGGCGGGACGACGAAAGTCGGCGATCCTACGGGGCGCGACGAGAGCCGCCCGCTGATCACCGATGCGGTCATCCAGGAAAATATGGACGGCATCAAGAAGGTGTTCGAGAAATTCCTCACCTTCGGCGACGGCCCGACGGACGCGATCATGGTCAATAACGCCGACTGGCTGGACGATATCAAATACATCCAGTTCCTGCGCGACTACGGCCCGCATTTCTCGATCAACCGCATGCTCTCCTTCGACAGCGTGAAGCTCCGGCTGGAGCGCGAGGAGTCGATGACTTTCCTCGAGTTTAACTACATGATCCTGCAGGCCTATGATTTCGTGGAGCTCAAGAAGAACTATAACTGCACATTGCAACTCGGCGGGTCCGATCAGTGGGGTAATATCGTGAACGGGGTCGAGCTCGGCCGCCGGACGAACGGCTTCTCGCTGTTCGGCCTGACTTCCCCGCTGCTCACCACCGCGTCGGGCGCGAAGATGGGCAAGACGGCGGGCGGCGCGGTCTGGCTCAATGAGGACATGCTGTCGGCCTATGACTACTGGCAGTTCTGGCGCAATACCGAGGATGCGGATGTCGGCAAGTTCCTGCGGCTGTTCACCGAACTCCCTCTGGACGAGATTGCGCGGCTTGAGAAACTCGACGGGGCGGAGCTGAACGAGGCGAAGAAGATCCTCGCCGATGCCTGCACCGAGATGGCCCATGGCAAGGCTGCCGCCGCGGCCGCCGCCGAAACCGCGCGCCAGACCTTCGAGATGGGCCAGACGGCGGAAGGGTTGCCGACGCTGGAAATTCCGAAAGCCGAACTTGAAGCAGGCATTCCCGCCGCCACGCTGTTCCAGCGCGCCGGACTTGCCGCCTCAAACTCCGAAGCGCGCAAGCTGATCAAAGGCGGCGGCGCGAAGCTCAATGATACGAAAATCGACGATGAAAAAGCCGTCCTCAGCCTCAATGATCTGGCCGATGACGGACGTATCAAGCTTTCGGCGGGCAAGAAACGGCACTATCTGATCCAGCCGGTCTAAGGGTTCCGGCCCGGCCGTTACGGCTGCGGGTTTGGCCCGCCGCCCGGCCGCGCGGTTGACGGCGGCTGGATATCCGCATCTGCGTCCCAGGGCTCAAAAAACATCCGCCGCAGAATACCCGGCGCCAGCGCCGAGACGGCATTGACGCTGGTCTGCGGATCTTCCAGCCCGCCCGTCACCTTGTAGGAGAAGCCGAAGATCCCCTCCCCCTGACGGCCGACGAGCAGGGTGCCGAGGATAGGTATATTCCCAAGAATTGAATTCAGCGTATAGGACGGAATAACGGTGCCAAAGGCGTCAATCTTGTCAGCCGGCTGATCGACACTGCCGGTAAAGGTGATCCCGATGGAACCGACGGCGCGGAAATCCTTGGTGGTGAAGACGCCATTTTCATAAGTAAACGGCCCTTCCACCTTGGCAAAAGTGATGCCGTCGCCTTGCAGCAGCTCAACGATCCCGGTGAGGGAGCCGAGCGTGAGAATTTTACCGAGCGTTGGCGCATTGACCAGCCGCACATTGTCAATATTGATGGTTCCCCTGGCCGGGCGGCTCTCTTGTGTATCGTCAATATCGGCGGTAACGGTGAGCGCCCCGTCGCGCAGGTCATCATAAAGATCGAGCCCGCGAAACAGCGATCCCGCATCGTCGGAGACAAAGCTGAGCCGCCGCCCTTTCCCGCCGGGTTTAATGGAAAAATTGAAGGATTTCTGCCCCGCGAACTGCGCCTTGGCCGTTCCCTCCCGGATCAGCACCCCTTCCATATCCATACGGGCAGCGACATTTTCAAGCGTCACCCCCTCATCCATCAGCCCCCGCGCGACTTCGATATCCAGATCGACCGCCGGTTTCGGGCTGGTCGCCTCCGTCGCCGCGCTGTCAGCGGGCCCATCCGGCTGCAGATTATGGTTCGCCTTGATGAAGGGGGTCAGATCAAACTGTTCCCCGCGCAGGACAAGGATGATGTCATCCTTCTTCACCTGGGTGAAATCAACGCTCATATCGTTACGGCCATAGCGCAGCTCCGGCACCGTGAGCCGCGATAGCAGCCCGTCTTTCAGCGTCGCCGTCCCGACCGCCGAAAGATCCCCCGCCTGAACGGAGATATTCGACAGCGTGGTCACCGCATCGGCGGTTTCGCGGATATCCGCCGTCATCCGCCCCGCCTCGCCCGCGTCCTTTTGCCAGTGCAGATCCGCCACCTGCATCGCCGTCTCGGTCAGATCGAGAGCGACGCGACCGCTGGCGCTGCCGTCAGGCACGGTTTCCAGCACCACCTCCGCCGTCATATTGCCCGTCAGATAGGGGCTGTCCATGCCGAGCGCCGCCCGCGCCGCATCGCCGATCCGGGAATGCAGCTCATAGTGGCGGTGACCTTCCTTCGCCCCGCTGAACCAGCTTTCCGCCCTGATATCCGCCGGGACGCCATTGAGCAGGCCCGTTCCCGTCACCTGCACACCTTTCGGATCCACAGTGACCCGCATATCGCCGCCCGTCAGGTCAATATCTTCCGCAACGGCCGGAATGGTGGCATTCGTGAAGTCTCCCTCCGCGTCATAGATGACCTTTTCCAGTGTCAGATCGAAGCGCAGGGGGAATTTGAACCCCGCCTCCACCGTGCCCGTCCCGGTCATGGCGGCAGGTTGAATGCCATAAGGGGAGGCAAGGCCGAGAGGTTCCAGATCAAGGAAGGTGAAGATATCCCGGCTCGACCCTTTGACGCGGATGCGGATATCGGCCAGTTGGTCGTATTTGTCGAAGTCGGAGATCACCACCTTCTCGGACGTGACATCGAGATCGCCAAGCTTGCCTGTAAGACCGGTGATGGTGATGCCCCGCTCGGTCAGCACCGCGCGCCCGTCGATATCCGTTACCTTCGGCAGCGGCGCATAGTAATCGGCGCTTGTCCCGCGCAATTCAAAACCGAGATCGACAGCGCCGACGGGAATCTCGTCGCTTACCAGTGCGCCCGGCGGCAGGTTGATCGTGAATTCCCCGCTCGGCACCGTGCCGCCGCGAATGTTTTTTGTCACCCAGTCATAGCCGTTGCTGGCCATGGAATAAGGCCAGAAGCGGCCGAGATCATCGACACGGAGATCCCTGACAGTCCCCGTCAGCGCGAGGCCGGGTCCCTCTTCCGCCAGATCGATGCGCCCGGCCATTTCCACTGTCGCGCCCAGCGCTTCAGCCACAACGCGATGCAACGTCACGGCACTGAAATCGCCGGTCACCTCCCCCGTCGCCGTCAGGCTGTCGATGGGCAGCGGCTCGCGATAAAGATCCGGCCAGTCGGCGAGGCCCGCCCCTGTCGAGACATCAAAGCCAAGGTGGTCAAATTTAAACTCTGCGTCTAGTTCCGTCGTCACATGGCCGGAAACGGTGAGACCGAGACCCTTGAGGCGCTCCAGCTCCGGCGCCTGCTCTCCTACCAGCGGCAAGGGGAGATCGGCGAACTGTCCGTTCAATGAGGTAGCCTTGCGGTTACGGTCATAATCGCCGAACAGAACAAGGCTGACATTCTCCTGCCCAACTTTCAGCGTTCCGCTGGCCTGCCCGCCAAGGCCGTTGTCTTTTCGCCAAAGAAACAGATCCGCGCCCGTCATGCGCCAGAAGCTGCCGAGGATTTCATCCTCGATAAACAGCGCGGAATCATAGATTTCAAGCCGGGTCAGATAACCGGTGATACTGTCCGGCTCCGGCGCGTGACTAAGCTCGGCCAGGATGGCGAGATATCCGTCGCGCACCGCTTCCGCATCCGCATTTTCCGCCGCCTCCCCTTCATCTTGCGCTCCCTCTGGCGCGGCACCGGCGGGCAACAGCCGGTTTTCATACCCCAGCTCCACATGGCCGTCGGCGGCGCGGGTCAGGCGGAGGCTCAGACCTGTAAATTCAAGCTCCGCCGGGGCGATCCGCCCGCGCAGCATCGCCGCTCCGCTGAACACCAGATTAACATCGGGGATCGAGGCGACGCGATTGTTGTTTTCCCGGATATCGAGATCATCAATGGCAACCATCAGATTTTTGTCGCGACCGTTCCATTCCAGTTCCAGATTGCGAAAATCGACATTCAATTCGGGATACTGGCTGTTGACGAGCTGAACCACATAGGGTTCCAGAAAGGATAGCGAAACAGGCCCGCGCGCCAGCGCCGCCGCCAGCAAAAGCCCCGCGAGGAATAGCAGGACAACGGCCCCCATAAGGATGCGGAAGACAAGCCCGGAGGTTGCTTTGAACACTCTAACCAATTGAAATATTCGCTTTTAACTAAGTCTTGTATTAAGTAACTGTGTCCTGATAATTGGGATTTCAATGTAAACCATGCAACCCGGATAAGGAATGCAGGATATTACCGACGATAAAATTAATTCCCTCTCCGATTTTGCCGCCGCCTTCCCTTCCGCCGCTGATCGGGACCTGCTCGCCATCGGTCTTGAGGGCTGGCGGGAAGCAACGACGGACGATCCGGCGCTCACGGCTTTTGCAGATCGTCTTCTGGCATCCGGCGCAGGCCCCCGGCTTCTCGCCGGGGTGTTCGGCAACAGCCCCTATCTGTCCCTTTGCCTGAATGCGGAGCCTCACCTCCTCCGTCATCTGCTGGAGGGGGGGGCCGGGGCAGCGCTGCGCTGGATCTATCGGGAGCTGGAAAATGCCACTCCGCTCCCGGCGGAGAAAGAGGCTGTCATGGCGGCGCTTCGCATCGCCAAACGGCGCGTCGCGCTGCTGACCGCGCTCTGTGATATGGGGCAGCACTGGCCGTTGATGCAGATTACCGCGGTGCTGTCGGATTTTGCCGGAGCGGCAGTGGAGGTATGCTGCCGCCATCTGCTGCATGCCGCCGCCGAAAAGGGGGAGATTATCCTGCCCCACCCCGAAGACCCGACGCGCGACAGCGGCCTCATCGTTATCGGCATGGGCAAGCTCGGCGCGAAGGAACTCAACTATTCCTCCGACATTGACCTGATCATCCTGTTTGACGGGGAAAAAGTCGATTATACCGGGCGGCGCAGCATGGGAGATTTCTTTGTCCGTCTCGCCCGCAATCTGGTCGCCATGATGCAGGAGCGCACGCGCGACGGCTATGTCTTCCGCACCGATCTGCGCCTCCGGCCCGATCCCGGGGCGACGCCCATCGCGCTTTCGGTCGCGGCGGCTCATGTGTATTACGAAAGCCAGGGTCAGAACTGGGAACGCGCGGCCATGATCAAGGCCCGCCCCATCGCCGGAGATATGACGGCAGGAGAAGAATTCACTACTTTCCTGATCCCCTTTATCTGGCGCAAATCGATGGATTTCGCCGCCATCGAGGATATCCAGGCGATCAAGTCGCAAATCCACACCCACAAGGGGTTCGCGAAAATCTCATTGGAGGGGCACAATATTAAGATCGGCCGCGGCGGCATCCGGGAGGTGGAATTTTTCTGCCAGACCCAGCAGTTGATCGAGGGGGGGCGCAATCCTAACTTGCGTGAGCCCACCACCCTTGGAACCCTCAGCGAACTGTGCGAGGCGGGCAAGATTTCAGCAACCGTCGAAAAGGAACTGGCCGATGCCTACGTCTATCTGAGAGAGCTGGAGCATCGCCTGCAAATGCTGCATGACGAGCAGACCCAGCTCCTGCCCGAAGATAAGGAGGGGTTCCGCCATCTTGGCATCTTTTTCGGTTATGATGATACGGATGCGTTCCGCGCCAGCCTGCGGCAGCGGCTGGAATGCGTGCAGGGGCATTACGATGCCCTCTTCCGTTTTGAAGGAACCCCTGATCGCAAGGCGGGCCGCCTTGTCTTCACCGGCGCGGAGGATGATCCGGAAACGCTGAAGTCGATCACCGAACTCGGGTTCGAGGATGCGGCGGCCGTCTCGCAAAAGGTGCGTGAATGGCATCACGGACGCTACCGCTGTACCCGGACCGTGCGGGCGCAACAGATCCTGACCGCCCTGATGCCGCAGATACTGGAGGCACTCGGCGGCACCGCCAATCCCGACAGCGCCTTCACCCGCTTCGATGTGTTTCTACAGAAACTCCCCGCCGGGGTGCAGCTATTCTCGCTGTTCAAGGCGCATCCGAGCCTGCTTACCCTGCTGGCGAAGATCATGGGCACCGCGCCGGACCTGGCGGAGCGTCTGGCGCAAAATCCGATGCTGCTGGACGGCGTGCTGGATGCGGATTTTCTGGCCGCCCTGCCCCCCGCCGATGAATTGCGGGAGGATCTTGACCTGATCCTCGGCACCGCGCGGGATTTTCAGGATATCCTCGATTACACCCGCCGCTGGGCCAATGACCGCAAATTCCGCCTCGGGGTGCATATCTTGGACAATATCGACCATGACAGCGGCCAAGGCGCCACCGTCGCCGCCGGGCCCGGCTTTTCCGATGTGGCGGAGGTGGTGCTGCAAAGCCTGTTCCCGCGCGTCCGGGCGGAGCTGGAAAAGACCCATGGCAAGGTGCCGGGGGCGGAGTTTGCCATCATCGCCCTTGGCAAGCTCGGCAGCCGCCAGATGACGCCGGCCTCCGATGCCGATCTGATGTTCACCTTCACGACGCCGGAGCCGGATATGGCGACGGACGGCGACAAGCCGATCGCGGCCGGGCTGTTCTTCACCCGCCTTTGCCAGCGCGTCATCAATGCCTTGAGCGTGCATACCGGGGAGGGCCAGCTTTACGAGGTGGACATGCGCCTGCGCCCGCATGGCAAGTCCGGACCCATCGCCCTGCCGCTGGACAGCATCCGCAGATATTATCAGGAGGAGGCCTGGACATGGGAGCATCTTGCCCTCACCCGCGCCCGCGTCGTTGCCGGGGATGCCGCGCTGATGAAGCAGACAGCAGACGCCCTTCGCGAGATTAACGAGACCCCGCGCGATAGAGAGAAAATCCGCACCGATACGCTGGACATGCGCCGCCGGGTGCTGAAAGAGCATGGCTCCGACAATCCTTTCGCCATCAAGCACGCCATCGGCGGCCTGATGGATCTGGAATTTCTTTGCCAGTATCTGCGGCTGAAACACGGGCCAGCGTATCCTGCCATCCTTCTGCCCAATTCCATGGACAGCCTGTTGATCATGAAAGAGGAAGGTATCCTGCCTGCGCAGGAGGCCGAGCGCATTCGCGACATTCTCGCCCTCTACCTCAATATCAGCGGTTTGCAGCAACTCAGCCTCGGCAGCGCTCGCATTGACGAAACCATCCCCCCGGCCCTGCAGGATGCCCTCGCCGCCGCAGGAAAGGTTGAAAATTTCACTGCACTGGGCCAAAAATTGAAGGACGCGCAGGGCGATATCGACGCTCTGCTGAAGAAACACCTCGGCGCTGACTGACGCCATTTGAAAATAAAGGAGACACAGATGCCAGAGATTGGAGACAAGGCCCCGGACTTCGCCATGCCGACCGACGGTGAGGGAGATATCAGCCTCGCCTCACTTAAAGGCAAGAATGTCGTTCTTTATTTCTACCCCAAGGACAACACCCCCGGCTGCACGACGGAGGCGATTGATTTCTCCGCCAAAATCAAGGAATTCGACAAGGCCGGTGCGGTGGTTGTCGGCGTTTCACGCGACAGTGTGAAAAAACACGCCAACTTCCGGGAAAAGCATGACCTGCATGTCATTCTGGGCGCGGATGAAGACGGCAGCGTGTGCGAGGCCTATGGCGTCTGGGTCGAGAAAATGAATTACGGTCGCAAATATATGGGGATCGAGCGGTCCACCTTCCTGATTGACGGCAAGGGCGTCATCCGCAATGTCTGGCGGAAGGTGAAGGTCAAGGGCCATGCCGATGCGGTGCTGGAGGCCGTGCAGGCCCTCTCGTGACGGATCTCGCCAGTCTTGCCCTTGCTGTCCTCATGGAGCCGGACGCCGAAGGGAAAGCCGACTTGAGCCGAGAGGGCGCCGCGCTGTGGCGGGCATCGAACGGCGCGATGGCGGTTGGTAATGCCCGACCGCCGGATCGCCCCGCCCGCCCGGACAAGCCCGAACTGCTGCCGCCTGCCGACATGCCGCGCCGCCGTGGCCGCTCGGAGGCGGCGCGTGCCGCCTTGCTCCATGCTGTGCAGCATATCGAGCTGAACGCCATTGACCTGGCCTGGGACATGGTGGCCCGCTTTACCGACGCCGATCTGCCCCGTGCCTTCTATGATGACTGGGTGCGGGTCGGGGAGGAGGAAGCAACGCATTTCTCCCTGCTCGCCGCACGGATGGCTGATTTCGGCTATGCCTATGGCGATTTTCCAGCCCATGACGGGCTGTGGGAGGCGGCCATGACAACCCGCGACAGCCTGCCCGCGCGTCTGGCTGTGGTGCCAATGGTGCTGGAAGCACGGGGCCTGGATGTCACCCCTGCAATGATCGACCGATTCGCCAAGATCGGCGATGAAACGAGCGCCCGCATACTTAACAGAATCCTAATGGATGAAATTACTCATGTGGCGACGGGCAGCCGCTGGTTCCACTATATCTGCGCTCGCGAGACAATTGATCCACGTATGAGCTGGCAGGAGCTTGTGGAAAAAAACTTCAAAGGCCTTTTAAAACCCCCGTTTAACAGAACCGCCCGGGAAGAAGCCGGGCTGCCCGAAGATTATTATGCCCCCCTTGCCGCTCCTGTTCCGGGGCTAAATCCAAAAAACGGCAAACTTTAACGGCCCCTCTCCCCTGTTGATGTTCGGAAAAAAATCGGGTCTATTATTCGCGCTCCCCACATTGGAATGAAGCAACGGAACCGGATCAGGATGGCCAGATGAGGCTGAACGCCATAATCAACAAAATCCTTAAAGAACGCCAGGTCATTGTCAGCACGCGCGGAGAGCTGCGCTATCTGAAACTGTCCGTGTCGGCACAGGCCATGGGTCTGGTGGTCGGCGTCGGATTCATTGGCATGTTCAGCTATTTTCTTGTGGGCGGCGCCCTGCAATATCAGCAGATGACAGAAGCGCAGGCCAAAATCCTGTCGTTACAGGCAAGCCATGACGCGCTGGCGGCCGATTTCAGCCTGGCGCAATCAACAATTGCCGCGACACAGGGCGAGCTGGACCAGCAATATGCCCGGCTTGAAGAAATTCTCGCCAACCGTAAGGAAACCGCAGAAGCGCTTGATCTTGCCGCCGACAGCGGCGAAGACACGCTGGAAGGCCGGATCCGTACCCTGGGCGAGAGCCTGCATCAGGCAACGGCGCGGCGCGAACAGCTTGAACTGGAAGTCATGCAGCTCAACAAGACGATATTCCAGACAACCCGTATGCGCGATGAGGCCAGCGCCAACAGTGCCAAGACCGAGCAGAAACTTGTCACCTTACGCAAACTTGTCAATCTCTATGCCTCCACCCGCGAGGATATCTACCGCGAGCTGGAGGATAGCCGCAGGCAGCACGCCGCGCTGAAGCAGGAAGTCGGCGACCGCGTAGAAAGGGAAAGCCAGCTTACCGCTGAAGTGACGGATCTGCGCCAGCGGATGACCCGCATGTCGAGCAACAACAAGAACCTGCTCGCCCGTATCCACGACCGGACCAATGAAAATGTCGCGGCGCTGCGCGAGATTATCCTGCTCACCGGGCTAGACCCGGACAAGCTGCTGGATACGGACGGGGAAAACATCGGTCAGGGCGGCCCTTTCATGGCGCCACGGCCCGAGGGTCGGCTGCTGGTAACTGAGCGGGATTTCTACGCCCAGACCGAGAAGATGGAGGCGAGCCTCGCCCGCTGGCAATCGCTGCAAACGCTGCTCCAGCAGCTTCCTCTCGCCCGCCCGGTCGATGTCGGCTATGTCACCTCCAGCTTCGGCAAGCGCCATGACCCGATGACAAAACGCTCCGCCTTTCATTCGGGGCTGGACATGGCCGGACCAAAGAACGCATCGGTCATTGCCACCGCACCGGGAGTAGTCACTTTTGCAGGGCATAATGGCGCCTATGGCGTCATGGTCACCATTGATCACGGTTATGGTTTCCAGACCCGATATGCGCATCTCAAGAAAGCGACGGTGAAGAAGGGCGACAAAATCGACTATCGCACCAAAATTGGCGTAATGGGGTCCACCGGTCGAAGCACCGGCCGCCATGTTCATTATGAAATCATGTATGACGGTGAACATCTGGACCCCGCAAAATTCATCCAGGCAGGGAGATATGCGTTCAAAGCGACGCCGAAGCTCGAAAAAGCCGAACTCGAGACATCCGCGAAGTGAGGAACGACCATGTTTTCCGGTAACCGCAAGGAAGAAGAAAAAGTGAAACCCGCCCGCTCTAATGCCATGCCCTCCATTCTGGCTGAAAGCCTGACAATTGAAGGCAATCTCGTCTCGACGGGAGAAATCCAGATCGAAGGGCAGGTCACTGGCAATCTTGAGGCCGGCAGCCTCATCGTTGGCGAAAAGGCCGTCATCAATGGCGATATCAGCGCCGGGAAAATGGTCATCCGCGGCGAGGTGAACGGCGCCATGCGCGGCGATGAGATTACGGTCACTTCAACGGCGGTGATCCACGGCGATATCGTCCATGCCTCCCTCAGCATCGAACCCGGCGCCAAGATCGACGGACATCTGAAGTATAGTGAAACCCCGCGCGCGCAAGGCGGCGCGGGCGATGGCAGCGATACCGTCACCTTTATCGGCAAGACCGATGCTGCGCGCGGCGATCACTGAACGACGGCGCTGTCGCCCGCCCCACACAAAAAAAGGCCCGCATTCCTGCGGGCCTTTTGCGTAAGGGTCTGCTTTGATCAGCCGACGAGTTCGGAACCGGCGAAGAAATAGGCAATCTCGATCGCCGCGTTGGCCTGGCTGTCGGAGCCATGCACGGAGTTGGCTTCGATGCTTTCGGCGAAGGTCTTGCGAATGGTGCCCTCGGCCGCATCTTTCGGGTTGGTCGCACCCATCACATCACGGTTCTTCATGATGGCGTTTTCACCTTCCAGAACCTGGACGACGACCGGGCCGGAGATCATGAAATCCACAAGTTCGCCGAAAAACGGGCGTTCCTTGTGCACAGCATAGAAGGTTTCGGCATTTTCGCGGGTCATGTGGATGCGCTTCTGGGCAATGATGCGCAGGCCAGCCTCTTCCAGCATGGCATTGATCTTGCCGGTCAGGTTGCGTCGGGTTGCATCGGGTTTGATGATTGAAAAGGTACGTTCAAGGGCCATTGTGTCACTCGCATTGTGAAGGGGACAAAATTTTATTTCGCGCGCCTTATAGCGGGGATGCGCCCGCCCGGCAAGGCGTTTGATGGATTTTGCCGCATTTGTCTCCCCGGCGAAAAGCGGTTACAGTCGCAGCGCGGAGCCGAAACGGTTGTCTAGGCGTCCAAGAGACCGGACAGGGAAGACATATGAATAAAGAGATTGAGGCATTGCTGAACGCGGCCGGGCGCTGGCAACAGGAATGTCGGCAACTGCGCGCCATCCTGAATGGCTATCCGCTCGTTGAAACAGTGAAATGGGGCAAGCCCTGCTACACATATAACCATGGCAATCTTGTTATGATCTATGCCCTGAAAGACGCCTGCGCGCTCGGCTTTTTCAAGGGCGCGCTGATGACCGATCCGCAGGGCATCCTTCAAAAACCAGGGGAGAATTCGCAGGCCATGCGCTGGGCCAAATTTACCGGCACCGCCGAAATCGAAGCGGCCGCGCCGACCCTGAAAAGCTATATCGGGGAAGCCATCGCCCTCGAAAAGGCGGGCGCGACAATTGACTTCAAGGAGAAGGACAATCTTGTCCTTGCCGCGGAATTACAGGAAAAGCTCGCCTCCGATGTAGCGTTCAGAGCGGCGTTTGAAGGGCTCACGCCCGGGCGGCAGCGCGGCTACAATCTGCATTTTTCCGATGCCAAGCAGCCAGCAACAAGAGTCTCACGGATTGAAAAATGCACGCCCCGCATTCTGGCGGGAAAAGGCCTGCACGACCGCTAGACCCGACACCATTGCCGCTGACGTCGCCCGTCAGTAATAGCCCGCGTCGTCGGCGATGGTCAGGCGATGGAGCAGGCGCTCATGCCCCTCATAACCGCCGGTCGCCTTATGCAGGACGGAGCGGTTATCCCAGAGGACCAGCATGTCCGGCTCCCATTTATGGCGATAGATAAACTCCTCCCGCCCCTGCCAGCGCGCCAGTTCTTTAAGCACGTCCTTCGCGCTCTCATGGTCCATCCCGTCGAGATCGACCAGATAGCCCCCGCCGAAAATGCCGAGTTCGCCGGTTTCCGGATGGGCGCGGATGACCGGATGCGTCTCCCGCTTGTTCGCCTCGTCGGAGATATTGAAGCGCATCGCGCCCTTGAAATTCTTCTCCGCATAGGCGCCCTCGCGCGAATAGGCGCCGCCCGCCGAATGAACCGCCGTCAGCTTTTCGAACCGGTCCTTCATCTCCGGCGGCATCGCCTCCCACGCCAGATGCTGGTTGGAAAAGAGGGTATCGCCCCCCTCCTCCGGGATGACGAGGCCATAGAGCATTGTGCCGGACGGCGGCACGGGCATGAAGCTCCAGTCCGAATGCCAGTTGTCGGCAAAAATCCGCCCCGTCTCATGGGCATAGCGATGGACCGCCGCAATTCTTTCATGCCCGTCGATGGGATGGAAGAAAGGGTCATCGCCGATCGGACCGAAATATTCGGCAAAGCGGACGAGATCGTCATTCGAGAGCTTCTGGTTTGGAAAGACGAGCACATGATGCGCCATCCAGGCGGCGCGAATGGCGGTCACCTCTTGCCTGTCGAGGGGGGCCGACAAATCGACCCCTTCCACCCGCGCGCCGCAGGGCGCATCGATTTTCGAAACCGTGATCATGGGACCTCCCCGTCTTTTTGTTTTTAAAAGTCATAGCACCAGATGTGCCGTTGACCAACAACTGTCTTGCAATGGGGAGGTCCCTTTGGATCACATGAGTCCCGCCTCAGGCCGCCGTTTCAGTGGCGCAAGGGTTGGCGAACACGTCCATGGGTTCATCCGTCTCCAGATAGGACTTGAGACTGGAGAGCACCAGCGGCCAGCCCTTTGAGATACCGTTCGCCATGCCGCTGCCCGCTTCCAGCTCATCATGAGTGACGGTGAGGCGCACCATATCCTCATACGGCACCAGATCGAAGGTGACGCGGCTGTGCGCCTCGCGGTTGTCATACTCCGACGGGTCCGACCAGTTGATGACCAGCCGCTTCGGTGGATCGATCTCGATCACGTCACCGGCGATATTGACCTTCTGTTCCGCATTATCGCGGACATGCTCCCATTTGGAGCCGACCTTCCAGTCGGAGACATTACCATGCCCCCAGTAGCGGGCGGCGATCTCGGGCCGGGTAATGGCGTCGAATATCTTCTGCTGCGTCGCGCGGATATAGGTCACATACACGAATGTCGTCTTTTCACTGCTCATCTTGATCTCCTTCCAGTTCGGTTTTCAGCTCATGCAGCAGGCTCAATCGCTGCTGCTCGAATTTTCGTATCCAGCGTTCGTAGATCGTCTGGAGCGGCACCGGGTTGAGGAAATGCAACTTCTCCCGCCCCCTTTTCACCGTCGAAACAAGATTGGCGTCCTCCAGAAGCCCGATATGCTGCGTCACGGACTGGCGTTTCATGTCCATATGCGCACATAGCTGGCCCAGGGTCTGGCCGTTCTTCTCACAAAGCAGATCCAGTATCTTTCGCCGCGAAGGATCGCCCAGCGCCTTGAATGTCTTGTCATCATCCATACTCTACCTCTTGGAATGGATAATATGCAGGTATTTGCCTGCATGTCAAGATGGTCAAAAGCAGAAACCACATATAGTAGATTTAAGTGTTGAATACGCAGGCCATCGTCATTTGCACCAGCGAATGATTCAAAGTGGTATTAGGAATGCAAGAGCAATATTAGAAAAAGATCTAGTATTTCAAACCACTGACTAAAATTCTCTATTCATTGGTCGAAAAGGTTGTCTTCTGAATGCTCCATTCCAAAAGGAAATGTGCATACTTCGTTTTACCTCTGTGCCCGCTAGTTTCAATAACCCTATTTAAAATTAGGTTGCCGTCCCTAAAAACCTTCCACTCCATTCTGTCAGAGTCTACTCGTGCAATAGACGAGAATTTTGGTCTAGCGACCTTCGGATCTCGTCCCGCCATCCAGTCATCCAAGGGAGCAATAATCGTCTCATCGAATTGAATATCTCCAAATTGATACTCACGGGCACCCAGCCTCGGCAATGGAACGTCAACACTGAATGAAAATCGGTGTGTGGTCACCGCCGGATATCCGTCACCGTCTGGAAGTGAAACTGCCGCGGGTATGAGCTCTCCTTCTCCCTTCAATGACACAACTGTTCCATCAGCATATATGTAAAAAAGTCTATCAAAATGAGACTGATACTTTCTAGTGCCAAATTTCATTAACAAAGTTTCGGCTTCACGGCTTCCCTCTTTGGAAACCTTCGACATAGGCCAATCATCTTTGATAGAGTGGCAATGCATAACCAGCCAAATCTCATCTGCTTTGATGCGCTTTTTGTAAACTTCAACTTTCTTGTGCTTGTTTTCTAGAACCTCATGAACCCATCTGTGAGGTTCAAAAGGATAAATAATCAACTCACCTTCTATTTTATCTTTTGTATACTTTGGTGGCGGCAGCTTTTTATGAAAATTTTCAATGATATACTTGCTTGGAAATTGTGAAAATTCCACTCCAATAACTTTCCCTTGGGAACAAATAGCCAAATCTGGATTATCCGTTACGCTAGAAATCTCTGAAGCATTTTCGTCAATCTCTGCGCGGAAATAATCCATGAACTTTTGAACGAAAAATTCTTCTTCCGCTTTTCTTTCTGCTCTCATATCCCTACCTCTCAATTTTTTTTGCGAAACATATCGCATATCGAGCATCATCTCATCATTATGATCAATCCAAGGTAGCTTTTGCATCTTTATTTTCAGAACTCAACTCATGGAGAAATTGATTACGAGGCCTATGCGGCTATTTTTTTGCAATCACATTATTCCCCCATCGCGCCATTTTCCGGCTTTCAGGCCGCCGCGCTTTCTGTTAGAGAGTGGCCCATGCTGCAAATCAAGGACCTGACATACCGCATTGCGGGCCGCACCCTGCTGGACGGAGCCTCGCTTCATGTGCCGGTTGGCCATCGTTTTGGCCTGATCGGGCGCAATGGCACGGGGAAATCGACGCTGTTCAAGCTGATCACGGGGGAGCTGCATGCCGACGGCGGCAGTATCGAGCTGCGCAAGGGCGCGCGGCTTGGCGTCCTGCCGCAGGAAGCGCCGGGCGGGCCGGAAAGCCTGCTGGAGACGGTACTTGCCGCCGATATCGAGCGTGCCGCCCTGATGCAGGAGGCGGAGACTGTCACCGACGGCATGCGCATCGCCGAAATCCACACCCGCCTCGCCGATATCGACGCCCACACGGCGGAGGCGCGGGCCGCGAAAATCCTGTCCGGCCTCGGCTTTGACCATGACGCGCAGCAGCGTCCCTGTTCCTCCTTCTCCGGCGGCTGGCGGACGCGCGTCGCGCTCGCGGGCACGCTGTTTGCCGAGCCGGACCTCCTGCTGCTGGACGAACCCAGCAACTATCTCGACCTGGAGGCGACGCTGTGGCTGGAAAGTTTCCTACGCAACTATCAGCGCACCCTCATCATCATCAGCCATGACAAGGACCTGCTGAACAATGTGGTGACCGAGATCGCGCATCTCGACCAGACGAAGCTCGTCAAATATACCGGTAACTACGCCTTCTTCGAAAAGACCCGGCGCGAGCAGATGGAGCTTCTCGCCGGGATGGCGCGCAAGCAGGAAACCCAGCGCAAACATCTGCAATCCTTCGTTGATCGTTTCCGCGCCAAGGCATCGAAGGCCCGGCAGGCGCAAAGCCGCCTCAAGATGCTGGAGAAGATGCAGCCCGTCGTCGGCATTGTCGAGGAACATACGGCGAGCCTCACCTTCCAGGCGGGCGAGGAACTCTCCTCCCCCATCATCACGATGGAGGGGTGCACGGTCGGCTATACGCCCGGCAAGCCGGTGCTGCGCCACCTGAATTTGCGCATCGACATGGATGACCGCATCGCGCTTCTGGGTTCCAACGGCAATGGCAAGTCGACCTTCGCCAAGCTGATCGCCGGCCGGCTCAAACCCGAAACCGGGAAGATGCAGAAATCGGGCAAGCTCAAGATCGGCTTCTTCGCGCAGCATCAGCTTGACGAGATGCACCCGGAGGAAACTGCCTATCAGCATCTCGCCGCGAAGATGGAACATGCGGTGGAGCCGAAAGTGCGCGCCCGCCTCGGCCAGTTCGGCTTCACTCGTGAGAAGACCGATACGCCCGTCAGCCAGCTTTCGGGCGGCGAGAAGGCACGGCTCAACTTCTGCCTGATCGCGGAGGAAAAACCGCATCTGCTCATCCTCGACGAGCCGACCAACCATCTCGATGTGGACAGCCGCGAGGCACTGATCGAGGGGCTGAACGCCTATGAAGGCGCGGTGCTGCTGATCAGCCATGATCCGCATCTCGTCTCTCTGGTGGCTGATCGCCTCTGGCTGGTGAAGGACGGCGGCGTTCATGCCTTCGAGGGGGATATCGAGGATTACAAGCGCGAGGTGCTGGACGGCGCCCGCGGCGGCAACAATAATCGCAAGAATGAGAGCGAGAGCGCCCCCGCGCAGCCGAAACTATCAGGCAAGGAAGCGAGAAAAGCCCGCGCCGCGGCCCGCGCTGCCCTCGCCCCCAAGCAGCAGGAGCTGAAACGGCTGGAGCGGCAGATGCAGGACCTCGCCGCCCGGCAAGCCGCACTCGAAACCGACCTCGCCGACCCCGCCACCTACGACAAGGGCCCGGCGCATCAGGCCAAACTCACCGACCAGATCGGCCGGATAAAAGCGGACCTCGCCCGCACGGAAGAAAAATGGCTCGCGCTCAGTGAAGAACTTGAGGCGCAAGGCGCGGCTTGACCCTTGACCTCCGTTCATCCGGTGTGGCCGGATGCGGGAGTGCTGATCCCTTGACGTCTTCGCTGCCTGTGGGATAGCTTGGCTTCTGACGCCCGCAAGCAACAGCGCGACGCGCCCTGCCCCGCCGCAAAAAAGCATGGAGATATTAATGACCGGCCCGAAACTGTTCGATCCTCTGAAGGTTGGCGGCTTGCAGATGCGCAATCGCATCGTCATTGCCCCGATGTGCCAGTATTCGGCCGTCGATGGCTGTATGACCGACTGGCATCTCATTCATCTGGGACATCTCGCCCTTTCCGGAGCCGCCCTGCTGACCATCGAGGCAACGGCCGTCTTGCCGGAGGGGCGGATCAGCTATGGGGATACCGGCCTCTGGGATGACGCCAACGAAGCGGCTATGGGCCGCGTTATGGAGAGCCTGCGCCGCTGGTCTGACATGCCGGTTGCGCTCCAGCTTGCCCACGCCGGGCGCAAGGCCTCGACGGACCTGCCCTGGAAGGGCGGCGCGCAGCTTCCGCCCGATCATCCCGATGGCTGGCAGACGGTAGCCCCCTCCCCGCTGCCGTATCAGGCCCATGAAAGGGCGCCAGAGAGCCTCGATAAAGACGGCCTCGCCCGTGTCCGGGACGCCTTCGCGGCGGCGGCGACGCGCGCGGCGCGGCTCGGGATCGACGCGATCCAGATTCACAGCGCGCATGGCTATCTGCTGCATGAATTCCTCTCGCCGCTGTCCAACCACCGCACCGACGACTATGGCGGCAGCCTCGAAAACCGGATGCGCTTTCCCCTCGAAGTGTTTGACGCGGTGCGGGGCGCCTTTCCGGCGGATCGCCCGATCTCCATGCGGATTTCCGGCACCGACTGGGTTGACGGCGGCTGGGATATTGCGCAGTCCATTGAATTCGCCCGGGCGCTGGCGGCGCGGGGCGGCGATGCAATTCATATCTCCAGCGGCGCGCTGGACCCGCGCCAGAAAATCGCTATCGGCCCCAACTATCAGGTCCCCTTCGCCCGCGCCGTGAAGCAGGCAACAAACCTCCCCGTGGTCGCGGTCGGACTGATCACCGGTTATGAGCAGGCCGAAGCGATTGTCGCCACCGGCGATGCCGATATGGTCGCGCTGGCCCGCACGATCCTCTATAATCCGCGCTGGCCCTGGCACGCCGCCGCCCATCTCGGCGCCAAAGTCACCCCGCCCGATCAGTATTGGGCCGCACAACCCCGCCAGTACCGCACCCTGTTCGAACGCAAGGAAAGCGCGGAAGACTGACGCGAGCCCTGTCCGGCGACTGATGTCCGATCATGCCCAAATGAAAAAAAGATGGCTCGCGCTCATAAGAGCTAGAACAAGAGGGGGGTGGCTTGAGGGGCTATCCCCCGTACTGGGAGATTTTAAGTTCTCTTATACAATTTTAGAGGTAAAATAACTGAATTGCTATTTTGCTAGTAGGAACTGGCGTAATGAATAAACTCACTATCAAGTTCAATGAAATTGGGGATGTTGGGTTCATCGCTATTAGACGCGCCTACGCATTTATGGGGTTTGGCATAAATGCAGCAGAAAACCCTGAACAAAATCGGGTCGTTTTACCCGGAATTGGCAGACCTCATATTTTCCCTGAAGAAGTCTCGAAGGAGGACCTAAAAAAGCTTAAGGCAGAATTCAAGACATGGATTACCGGTAACGCACTCAGAGAATTGGTGGAGGGGTTTGAACAATATCTTAGAGAGGTATTTCACGCACTAATAAGAACTCATCTTTCAAAGAATATCGCACTGGATGTTAAAAATTTAATCCGAGGTTTTGAAAACGTAGGTATTGGCGGCAAGATAGACCTTATACGTGAACAGTTTAAAGTTGAGATTCCGACCACTGTTGATTTTGCGGCCATTAATCTTGCAAGAAATAGCCTGACACATGGTCATGGATATATACGCCCTCGTGATTGCAATGAAGAAGGCGCTTTAGTAATGCAATGGCGAGTCATAGAAATATGGGTGGATAGTAACAATGATGAAAAAATTTCTTTAAAAACCAATTCTGACGAGCCCATTCTTCTCGAAGCTGGGGGCAATGTCATGATCCGACCTATTAACCAACATAAGAAATTTGAATTAAAAAGTCGACTTGATTTGACGCCAAAAGAACTTGAAGAACTATGTTTTGCCTGTCAGCTTTTTGTAGGCGACTTGCAACATAACTTAGTAAAGGTCCTTCAAGATATCGGTATCACGGTAAACATAAAAAATCACGAAAGCGCCGTGGAATCATAATCCATGTGTCTGCGCCTCCCTCACGCCTTCTTTTCCCATCCCGTTTCGGTTTGCTGGTAGTAGGTGACGGGGGTGTCCTGTTCGCGGAAGCTTTTCCAGCGGCCTCTCGCCGCCTGTAAGGCCGTCTCGTCATTGCCGTCGAACATATAGACGCAGCGCTCGAACGCGTCGAGATCAGCGGCGTCCGCATCGTCAATCAGGACAAGCAGGGTGGCGGCGTTGGGGTTGCCCGCCGTATCAAGGGTGAGATAGACCGGCTGCGCCGCCGGATCGAGGGCGAGGCCATCGCCCGCCCGTCCGTGGGCGAGGAAGGAGGTGTCGCGATAGCTCCAGAGATCGTCATCGAGCTGCTCCAGCCGCGCTTCATCTCGGCCACGGATCAGCACGCGGAAGCCGCGCTCGCGGATTTTTTCAAGCAGGCGCGGCAGCGCCCGCCCGAGCGGTTCCGACAACAGGTGATAGAAGCCGACTTCCTGCACCCCGCCGCCGCCTATTTCCCTTCGTAATGATCGCGGATCAGCCGATCCAGCAGCCGCACGCCATAGCCGGTGCCGCCCTTCGGCGTTGTCGGCTTGTCGGCCTTGGACCAGGCCATGCCCGCGATATCAAGATGCGCCCAAGGCACATCATTCACGAATTTCTGGAGGAATTCCGCCGCCACGATGGAGCCCGCGCCGCGCCCGCCGGTGCCGATATTCTGCAAATCGGCGATGGGGGATTTGATCTGCTTGGCATAGTCCTTCGACATGGGCAGGCGCCAGACCCCCTCTCCCACCAGCTTGCCGGCCTCGAACAGGCGATCGGACAGCTCGTCATTATTGGAGAAGAGACCGGCGTTTTCATGGCCGAGTGTGACGATGATGGCGCCCGTCAGGGTGGCGAGATCTATCATGAATTCCGGCTTGAAACGGTCCTGCGTGTACCACAGCGCGTCCGCCAGCACGAGGCGACCTTCGGCGTCGGTATTCAGCACCTCGATCGTCTGGCCGGACATGGAGGTGACGATATCGCCCGGACGCTGCGCATTGCCATCGGGCATGTTTTCCACAAGGCCGATAACGCCGACGACATTGATCTTCGCCTTGCGGCCCGCCAGCGCCTTCATCAGGCCGGTGACCGTGCCCGCGCCGCCCATATCCCATTTCATTTCTTCCATGCCGCCGGCCGGTTTCAGCGAGATACCGCCCGTATCGAAGCAGACACCCTTGCCGACAAACGCGAGCG
Source organism: uncultured Alphaproteobacteria bacterium (assembly GCA_963971675.1). Lineage (GTDB taxonomy): Bacteria > Pseudomonadota > Alphaproteobacteria > Sneathiellales > Sneathiellaceae > Sneathiella. The sequence continues at coordinate 174,645 of CAXASQ010000006.1, forward strand.
GCTTGCGCCCCGCCTTGCGGCCCGTCGCGCCGTTCCACTGCATGATGACGAGACGGCTGTCGCGCTTCGAGCCCTGCCCGACGCCGAGCAACGCACCCATGCCGAGGCGCTGCATCTTGGCTTCGTCCAGCACCTCGACATCGACGCCAAGCTCCGTCAGTTCCATGCAACGGGCGGCGAAGCTTTCAGGGTACAGCGTATTGGCGGGTTCGCTCACCAGATCGCGGGTCAGGAACACCCCTTCGACAAGCGCCTCCAGATCGGCGAAGGCTTTCCTCGCCGTGGCGGAGCCCTTGCAGGAAACCGTCATGCGGGTCAGCGTCGGCTCGCTCGCCTCCTCCACATTGGTTTTGTATTTGCGGAACCGGTAAGAGCCGAGCATCGCCCCCGCCGCGACCGAGGCGGCAGCCTCGTTGGCTTTGAATTCCTCCCCGCTCAACTCGTCCAGAATGACGGTGACGCTGCGCGCGCCCGATACATTCAGCCTCTTCACCAGCGATCCGCCCAGACTTTCCATGTCGAGCGGCGTCAGCTTCTCCGGCTCGCCCAGGCCAAACAGGATCACCCGGGAAACTTCCAGCCCCGAAGGCGCGATGATTTCAAGAAAATCACCCGGTTTTCCCTTGAAGCGGCTGGTCGTCATAGCCCGGCTGAGCGCCCCCTTTGTCTTCTTGTCCACATCCTTTGCAGTGGGGGAGAGAACATTGTCGGTATAAACGGCCACCGCGAGGGAGCCGCGCTTGGGGAGAGAGATTTCTGAAAATGCGAACTTCATGGAAAATTCCTGTTGTGTTTACCGCCTCAATCAGGGAGACATAGGGTATTGACTGATCAATATCAAAAAACCGTTTTATATATTTTTCATAGCGTGTCCTTTCCTGACTGGCAACTGGCAAAACTATGGCTATACTCCCGGCATGACGAATGTTAACCGTTACATCATGCGGCAGCTCGCCGTTCCCGTCCTGTTCATTACCTTTTCCCTGACGGGGGTTATCTGGCTGTCGCAATCCCTCAAATTCGTCGAACAGCTGATCAATGGCCTGCCGGTCACCACCTTTCTGTATCTGTCGCTGCTGCTGCTGCCGGAAATCTTTCGCTACACGCTGCTGCTCGGGGTATTTTTTGGCACGCTGTTCGCTTTCAACAAGCTCTATACGGATAGTGAACTGATCGTCATGTGGGCGGCGGGCCTCAGCAAATGGGCGCTTGCCAAACCGGCGCTTTATTTCGCGCTGATTGTCATGCTGGTCCTGTATCTTCTCAACTTCCTGCTTGCGCCTTTCGGCGGCCGCACCGTCAAGGAGCTGCGCGTCTCGTGGGAAGACAATATCGCCACGGTCGTCCTGCGCGAGGGGGTGTTCAACAATCTGGCGGGCGGCGTCACCGTCTATATCCGCGAAAAAACCCCCTCCGGCGAGATGCTCGGCATTCTCGTGCATGACGAACGGATCCCCGAAAAGCCCGTTACCTATATGGCCGAACGGGGCGCGTTCGTGAAAACCGATGCGGGGCCGCGCTTTGTCATGCATCTTGGCAATCTGCAGGAGGTCTCCAAGGAAGACGCCAAGCTGAGCCTGCTGTATTTCGACCAATACACCCTTGATATCACACAGTTCCAGATGGAGAGCGGGCCGCCCTGGCTCTCCGCCGATCACCGCTATCTGCCCGAGTTACTGTTTCCAGAAGCAGGAGAGAGAACGCAGCAGGAATTGCCAAAGCTGCGGGCCGAACTGCATCAGCGCATCATACTGCCGCTATATGCCGCCGCCCTTGTCCTGATCGCGCTGGCCGGGGTAATGGGCGGTGAGTTTACGCGGCGCGGGCGGACAAAACGCACCCTCGCCGCCTCAGCGGCGGGCGTGCTGCTGCTGATTGGCGGCATGGCGCTGTTCCGCATCACCGATCATCCCGGGTTGATCATTCCCTTGCAATATCTGCTGCCTGTCGCCGCGGGCGTCCTGGGCGGCTATATTGCATCCGGTGGAGGCTTCCGCTTCCTGCAAAACCGATTACTGCGGGCAGCACCGGCAGGAAGCGGGGCAGAATGATCCAGCTTCCAAACACGCTCTCCGTCTATCTGGGCAAGCAGTTTCTCAAGAATACCGCCATCATTTTCGGCGTGCTGATGACCATTGTCTTTCTCGCCGATTTTATCGAGGCCCTGCGCCGCGGCGGCGATCGTGACGATATGACCATCGGTATCCTGCTGCAAATGGTGTTTCTGCGCCTACCCACGCTATCGCTGAAACTGCTGCCCTTTATCGCGCTATTCGGCGCCATGTTGACATTCTTCCGTCTCGCCAAAACGAGTGAACTGGCTGTCATCCGCGCAACTGGCGTCTCCATCTGGCAATTCCTGTTCCCGGCTCTTTCCATCGCTTTCGCCTTCGGTATCCTGGTGCTGACGGTAATCAATCCGATAGCGGCCGCCATGCAGGCGGAGAATGACCGGATGGAAGCGAAATATTTTGAACGTCAGTCGAACCTGCTGACCCTTTCCACCAATGATCTGTGGCTGCGGCAGGTGGATGAGGACGGGCTGTCCGTCATCCATGCGCGCGGCGTTGTCAATCAGGGGATCGACCTCACGGATGTCATCATTTTCCAGTATGACAGGGGCGACATCTTCACCGGCCGTCTTGATGCGGACAAGGCGCGGCTGCGGCCCGGCTACTGGGATCTGGAGAATGTCGTCATTACCGGCCCCAATCGTCCGGCCGAACGGCGCGAACGGCTTGAAGTGCCGACATCCCTCACCCTGTTGCAGATCCAGGAAAGCTTCGCCTCTCCGGCGACCCTGTCATTCTGGGATCTGCCGAGCTTTATCGCCACCCTTGAAAAGGCCGGTTTTTCCGGCGATCGTCACCGGCTTTACTTCTACAGCCTGATCGCCGGGCCAATCCTGCTGCTGGCCATGGTCCTGGTCGCGGCTACTTTCTCTCTGCGTTCACTGCGGCAGGGGCGAACGGTGATGATGGTGCTTGGCGGTATTGTCACGGGCTTTGTGTTTTATTTTATGACCGATATCATCTATGCCCTGGGCCTTGCCGGCAACCTGCCGGTGCTTCTGGCGGCCTTTATTCCGGCGGCGGCCATCACATTGTTCGGTCTCGCCATGATGTTTCATCTGGAGGATGGCTAGTCGATGCGGCGGTTACTCAATTCCGGCGTCAGCATGCTCGCCCTTCTCGCCGCGTCAGCGGCCATTGGCAGCCTCCCCGCCCATGCGCAAACGACGGGCGAGGCATCCGCCGCACCGTCTGCCGATGTCAATCAGGAAGCGCTGCTGAGCGCCGACGAGGTGGTCTATGACAATGCCGCGCAGCGGGTGGAGGCGAGCGGCAATGTGGAAATCATGCAGGGGCAACGCATCCTGAAGGCGGATCGCGTCGTCTATGACATTTCCGCCGACACGGTAAAGGCGGTTGGCAATATCGTCCTGCTGGAGCCGTCAGGCGACGTTCTCTTCGCTGATAATATGGAATTGAAGAACGAGCTCAAGACAGGTGCCATTCGCGACCTCAAGATCCTGTTCACCGATAATTCCCGTCTCGCTGCCCATGATGCGGTGCGCGAAGATGAAAACCGGACCGTCATGACCAAGGCCGTGTTCACGAGCTGCGAGGCGTGCCGCGAAAACCCGGACCGTCCGCCGATCTGGCAGGCGAAAGCGGAAAAAGTGATCCATGACCGGGTGGACAAGACCATCACTTATCGCAACGCCTTTTTGGAATTTTTCGGCGTGCCGGTTATCTACACGCCGTATTTCTCACATCCCGATCCCAGCGTGGACCGTCAGAGCGGTTTTCTCGCGCCGACGGCCTTCAGCAGCTCGACCCTCGGGTACGCGGCGCAGATCCCCTATTATTATGTCATTTCCGATGACAAGGACATGACGATCACTCCGACCATCACCACGAAACAGAATATCCAAATGGCCACAGAGTACCGGCAGGCCTTCGAGAGCGGCGATTTCGAAATTGATGGCTCCCTCACCTATGTGGACAAGGTTGACCGCAACAATGACACGACCGGCGGGCAGGAATTTCAGGGGCATATCCGCTCCGAAGGCAATTTTCGCATTGATGATGCCTGGGATTGGGGCTTCAACGTCTTTCGCACCACCAATGATACCTATTTACGCAAATATGATATCAGCAGCGAAAACACCCTGACCTCCTTCGCCTATCTACAGGGCCAGCGTGGCCGCAACCTGTCGCGCCTCTCCGCCTACAGCTTTCAGGGGCTGACTGAAGCCGATGTTTCCGGTGAAACTCCGATTGTTCCAGCCTGGTGGAATTATTCCTATGTTGGCGAACCCAATGACTTCGGCGGCCGATTCAGTGTCGACGCCGACGCACTCGCCATTTTCCGCACCAGCGGACAAGATACCAACCGCATGTCGCTGCAAGGGGGCTACTACATCCCCTACACCACCTCAAATGGTCAGGTGATCAGCTTCAACAGCAGCATGAGGGGCGATCTTTACTATGTCCGCGACATTCTTTCCAATCCGGCCGATCCGTCCAGCGCGACCGACCAGGATAATTTCTATGGGCGTGTGGTGCCCTCTGCATCTGTCAAATGGCGCTATCCCTTCGTCCGTCAGGTCGGGAGCATCCGCCAGACGGTGGAGCCCATCGTCGAGGCGGTGTGGTCCGATGTCTATGGCGATGAGGATACGCCGAACGAAGATAGCCTCAGCTTCGAATTTGACGATACCAATCTGTTCGGTTCCAACCGCTATGCCGGGATTGATCTGGTAGAAGAAGGCGGCCGCATCAATTATGGCGTTAATTTCGGCTTATATGGCGCATCCGGCGGATATACCTCGCTGCTGCTCGGCCAGACCTACCATCTGGATGACAATACCGGATTTCAGAACGGCACCGGACTTGAGGATAAATTCTCGGACTATGTGGCGCGGGTTGAAATCCGCCCCACCGACAATCTGCAATTCGTCAACCGCGTACGCCTCGATCATGACACCCTGAAGCTGGCCCGCAATGAGGTGACCCTGAAACTCGGAGATATGGATAACTTCTTCGATCTGGGATATGTCTTTCTGCAAAATGACATCAACGGCCTGACCGGGTCCAAGCGCGAGGAAATCTATGTCGCGGGTAAAGTCAAGATTGCAGAATACTGGAGCACTTATGGCAGCTACCGGCGCGATCTGGTCGATGCCGGCAATTCCATTGAAGGGCGGATCGGCATTGAATATCTCGATGAGTGTTTCGGCTTTGCGCTGGAGGCGCGACGAACCTTCACCCGTGATCGCGATGTGGAGCCGGAAACCCGCTTCAGCGTTAAAATCCGACTGCTGCCTTTCAATTAGGGGCGGAGATAGCTATTCTCTGCCCTGCTGCGTTATTGCCATATCTTAATGCGACACTAGGTTAAAGACTGTATTATGCTGATGCGTTCCCTGCTGAAGAAATCGCTGCTTACCATTGCCCTGCTGATGCTGGTCGTTTCCCCGCGCATGGCAACGGCTCAAAATGTCCAGAATATTGTCGCCGTCGTCAATGATCAGGTGATTTCCGGATACGATCTGCGGCAACGGATCGCCCTGACCATTGCGCTGTCCGATTTCCCCGATACCGAGGAGACGCGCAAGCAGCTAGTCAATCCGACCATTGCCCGCCTGATCGATGACGCGCTGAAAATACAGGAAGCCGAGCGTTTCAATGTCACCGTCGGCGATGAAGAAGTTCTAAAGGCGATTGAGTATCTGGAGCGTAATAACAATATGGCACCGGGTCAGATTGCCCGCATGCTTGAAGAAAACAACATTGATATTGCCACGCTGATGGCGCAGATCAGGGCCAACCTCACCTGGAACCGGCTGATTGAAGGCCGCATCCTGCCGCGTATCATTGTCTCTGACGAGGAAGTGGCTGCCGTCCAGGCCCGTCTGGAAAATAACAAGGGCAAGACGGAATATCTGATGAGCGAGATCTATATTCCGGTGGAAAACGCGGCAAATGAGGATCAGGTTCGTAATGGCGTCGCCAACCTGATCGGCCAGATCCGCGCCGGCGCGCCCTTTCCGCGTGTCGCAGCGCAGATCAGCCAGGGATCGACCGCCGCCTCCGGCGGTGTTGTCGGCTGGGTCCTGGCAAGCGAGGTGGAGCCAGAAATCGGCGCCGCGCTGTCGCGCCTGCGTCCCGGCGAAGTCTCCGACCCCATTCGGGGCGCTTCCGGCTATTTCATCATCATGGTGGAGCAGACCCGCACCATCCTTGACAACAACCCCGATGATATTGCCCTTGATCTGACCCAGATCATCGTACCACCTCCTTCCGGCAATGGCGATGCGGCAACGCAGGAAAAACTCGCCCTCACCGTCAGCAACGTCATTAAAGGATGCAGCGATCTGCTGCCCCTGCTGACCGAGTTGAACAGCCGCGACAGCGGACAGATTGGCCGATTGCGGCTTGGCGATTTGCCCGATCATATCCGCGAGCTGGTGAAAGACCTGCAACCGGGAGAGGCCAGCGAACCGTATAAGGACAGCGACCTCTATCGCATCTTCGTCGTTTGCGGACGGAACGATCCGCAGTCGCGCAGCAATGACCCGGAAGAAATCCGCCGCGAAATCATGCTGCGCCGGGCGGAAAACCGGGCCCGTGGCTATCTTCAGGACATCCATAATGCGGCCACCATCGAAACCCGCTGACCGGGGGGAGCCAACCGCGCCATGACCGTAGCTCCGCTCCTCGCCGTCAGTCAGGGAGACCCCGGCGGCATCGGCATCGAGATTACCGCGAAAGCCTGGCTGCGACGACAGGATGACGCGCTTGACCCTTTCTTTCTGATTGGCCACTCGCAGACAATCATTACACAAATCCACGCCCTGCTTCCTGATGTACCGGTCATCGACATCGACACGCCAGCCGCGGCACGCGAGGTTTTCACCCGCGCCCTGCCCGTCCTGCCGCTGGATATGGCGCTGTCCCCCGCCGCCGCCACGGTTGCAGCCATCCGTCACGGCGCCTTTCTCTGCAAAAACGGGGACGCCCGCGCCCTTGTTACCAACCCGATCCATAAGAAACGGCTCTATGAAGCCGGGTTCGATCATCCGGGTCACACCGAATATCTCGCCGCTCTCACGGGGCGACCCGGCAAATCGGTGATGATGCTCGCCTGCCCGGAGCTGAGGGTTGTCCCCGCCACAGTACATGTTCCGATCAGTGAGGTCCCCCAGCGGCTCAATCAGCCACTGCTCCGCCATGTGATCGACACCACATATCATGATTTGCAGCGCTGTTTCGGCCTCAAAAATCCCCGCATCAGCGTTGCCGGGCTCAACCCCCACGCCGGGGAAGGCGGAACAATCGGACGGGAGGAGGAAGAGATCATCCGCCCCGTGATTGCGGAGTTTGCGGCGCGCGGCATGGGCATTACCGGCCCGTTTCCGGCTGACAGCCTGTTCCATCCGGCCGCGCGGGAACGCTATGACGCGGCCATCTGCATGTACCATGATCAGGCGTTGATCCCGATCAAGACCATTGATTTCGACGGCGGGGTGAATGTCACGCTCGGCCTGCCCATCATCCGCACGTCTCCCGATCATGGCACAGCGGAAGATATCGCTGGAAAAGGCATCGCCAATCCGTCCAGCCTGATCGCCGCCCTGCGCCTCGCTGGGGAGATGGCCCGGGCGAGTGGGGCGCCTGATCATGGCTGAAGAGAAACCCCTGCCGCCGCTGCGTGAGGTGATTGCGCAATATGGCCTCAATGCCGACAAGTCGCTCGGACAGAATTTCCTGCTCGATCTCAACCTGACAGGCCGCATTGCCCGATGCGCAGGCAAGCTGGAAGGCGAGACAGTGATCGAGATTGGCCCCGGCCCCGGCGGCCTGACCCGCGCGATCCTGAACGCGGGTGCTGCCCGGCTTATCGTGATCGAGAAGGATACCCGCTGCCTGCCCGCTCTCGCCGATATCGCCGCCGCCTTTCCCGGGCGGCTGGAGGTGATCAATGATGACGCCCTTGAAATAGATGAGGTCGCCCTTTTTGAGGGCAAGGCTAAAATCATTGCCAACCTGCCCTATAATGTGGCGACGCCGCTGCTCATCAAATGGCTGCGCCGGCGGGAGCGTTTCTCCTCCCTCACCCTGATGTTCCAGAAGGAAGTCGCCGACCGCATCACGGCCATCCCGCGCACGAAAGCCTATGGGCGGCTCAGCATCCTCTGTCAGTGGTTATGCGACACCCGCCGGGAATTTGACATCTCGCCGCGGGCCTTCACCCCGCCGCCCAAGGTAACCAGCACGGTTGTTACCCTGATTCCACGGGCGGAACCGCATTACCCGGCCGATCCAGCCCTTCTGGAGAAGGTTGTCGCCGCCGCCTTCAATCAGCGCCGCAAGATGCTGCGGGCGAGCCTCAAACCGCTTGGGAGACCCCCGGAGGAAATGCTGGAAAAAGCCGGAATCGAGCCGACCCGCCGTGCCGAGGAACTTTCAACAGAAGAATTCTGCGCTCTCGCCCGCGCTTATGCGGGATCATGACCGCGACGTTGATTTGCGTATGATCGGGAACGCTCAATACCCCTGCCGCAGGCGGCTCACGAAATCAATCAAGCCAACACGGCGATAGGTACGCTGGCGCTCCGCCGCGAGGATGGCTTTCACTTCATTCAGGCACTGATCGACATTTTCGTTGACCACCACATAATCATACTCGCGCCAGTGGCTGATTTCCTCAGATGCCTTGGACATGCGGCCGGCAATCACCTCGGCGCTGTCCTGCGCGCGGGTTTTAAGACGCTGTTCCAGTGCCTCGGTGGACGGCGGCAGGATAAAGATGCTGACCAGATCGCTCGCCGCCTTCTGGGCAAGCTGCTGCGTGCCCTGCCAGTCGATATCAAACAGGACGTCCCGCCCTTCGGCCAGCGCCTTTTCCACAGGTGCGCGCGGTGTCCCGTAATAATTGCCAAACACCTTGGCATGTTCCAGAAGTTCGTCCCGATTGATCATCAGGTTGAAATCCACCGGCTCGATGAAATAATAGTCCCGACCATGTTCCTCACCGGGGCGGCGGGGACGGGTGGTGGCGGAAACCGACATGACCAGATGGTCATCCTCCTGCAACAGGGCGCGGGAAATGGTCGTCTTGCCCGCTCCGGAGGGCGAGGACAGCACCAGCATCAACCCCCGCCTTTTCAACGCCTCACCGCCGCTTTCCATCTGCATATCCTTACCCCTACTCGATGTTCTGGACCTGCTCGCGCATCTTGTCGATGGCAACCTTTAGGTCGAGGCCGATCTGAGTCAGCTCCCTGTCATTGGCCTTGGAACAAAGCGTGTTGGCCTCGCGGTTGAATTCCTGGCAGATGAAATCGAGCCGTCGCCCGACGCTGCCCCGCGCCGTGGCATTCAGAATATCACGGGTGGCTTTGATATGACCGGTCAGCCGGTCCAGCTCCTCGGCAATATCCGCTTTGGTGGTCAGTAGGGCGAGTTCCTGTTCCAGCCGCCCCTCGTCCACGCTGCCCGCCTCCAGGATCAGCGCCATCTGGCTCTGGATTTTCTCGCGGATCCGATCCGGCCATCCGGCGGCGAGAATGGCCGCACGCTTCACCAGGGTGTCTACCGCATCCAACTGGGACAACAGCACAGGGCGAAGCTGCCCCCCCTCTTCCGCCCGGACACGCGCCATCTCGGTCATCAGCAGATCAGCAGAAGCCAGCAGTTCCCCCTCCAGCGCCTCCATGTCTGTACCCGCGAGAGGATCGTCTTTTGGCTCGATCACCCCGCGTAGCGCTAACAAACCATCCATGCGGGGTGCCTGTACATTGCCCTCGGCGACATATTTGTCGGAAAGGTCGATCAACTGCTGAAGGAAGGCCTCATTAACCTGAAAGTCGGCGGCAGCGCTACGGTTCTCAAATTGCAGATGCAGATTGACGGAACCCCGCTCGAACCGGGACTTGACCAGCTTGCGCAGCCGGTCTTCCAGAAAGTCGAAACCGGCCGGGAAGCGGCAGCGGATTTCAAGACCGCGGCCATTGACGCTTTTCATTTCCCACAGCCAGCTGACGCCATCATGGGCGCCGCTCGCGCGGGCAAAACCCGTCATGCTGTTGATGCTCACTTACTGCCCCTCAGCCCTGCTGTCCGTTAATGGATGAAACACCGCCTTGTATAGCTTTATCCATCCGGCGCGACAAGCGCGGGTACGGTTATTTTTTGGCTCTCTGTGCTGCGGCAGGCTTCGGGTCCCTCGGCTCCATCAATCCGGTCAGAAGGCTGATCAGGCTTTGCAGCGCGGCAAACAACAAAGTCGAGAAAAGTCCGCCCGCAAAGGCCGCCATGTCGAGCATGAATTCCGCCGCCGCACTCTGCATCGGCAGCCAGACTTCCAGCGCGAGAAAAACCAACGCTCCCGTCACCCCGCCGAGGGCCGCCCTGAGGAAGGGGGATTGACGGATACCGCCATCGAAACGGCGGCGGCGGACGGCCAGCGCGGTATTCAGCGCAATCTGCGTCAGAGCCCCGACGGCGCCCCAGAGAAATCCTGCTATCGCCCCGATGGACCAGATGACATCCGTTGCGAATTCCTCCGTGAACATCTGCGCGGACAGGGTGCGCAACAGCAGCAGCGCGGGAAAGAGGATCAGGATCAGAATTGACAGGGCAAAGGGAATGGACCACAGAACCGGCGCGCCCGCGGCGCTGTCCTCCAACGTGGTGCCGGTGACGCCACTCGCCGCAAAGCTTGCCCCCGCCACTTTCCGATAGGTCGCCTGCAGGGTCTGATGGCAGGCCGCGCGCTCGGATGCGGTGGTCGCCTTCTCTGAAATGGCGATGGCGGCGTCCAACGCGTCCAATTCGGCCGGCGGCACCGGCGACGGATGCTCAGCCAGATAGGCGGCCAGCAATGATGCCTTGCCAAGAAGTGTCCTTCGCGCCGTGTCAGAGGTTTCATTGGAGGTGGCAGGAACCACCGGCGCGGCGGAAGGCATCCCTAAGGCGGGAGCTTCCTTCTGTTTCGCTTCGGCTTCAGGTCCTGCTGCGGCGGCCGTTCCGATGTGCGGGTCGGCCTCGGGCGCTGTTACGCTTGTGGGCGCGGCGGCGGGTATTTCCTGCTCAATCTCGGGGTCCCCTTCACTTTCGGGGGAAGTCGCTTCTGCGGGATTTTCTTTCGCCGCCTCTGCGGGCGCTGCGTCTCCGCCAGCCGCCGCCGCGGCTTTGTCTTTCGGTGCGGTTTCAACCGCGGCAGCCACCACAGATGCCGCCGCCGCATCACCGGGGGGAGCCGTTTCCTGCTTCTCCTCCCCGGTTTCCTTCGGCGGCTCCGCAGTGGACGGGACTTTTGGCATGGCCTCTATTACCAGCCCGGCGTTAGCCGCTTCCGACTTGGACGTTTCGGGGCGCGGGGGAAAGGGCGCGGCGGCATTCTCCGGCATCGGCGTCCCGGCAGGCGCGGTCTGGGTTGCTGGAAAAGGCGGCGGCGTCGCTGTGGTTGAGGGAGAGGACGCGGACGCCGCCGCTGGCGCAGCAGTCGCGCCGGAAGCCTCCGGGCCAGAGGCCGGTTTCGGGATGCTGCGTTCCACCATCGCGCGCGAGCTGGCGTCCAGCGATGCGATGTCACGGCGCAGCTCCATCAGGCTTTCGCGCAGCTCCTGCCGCTGTTTCAGCAATAGTTGAATGGTATCCGTACTGACCATGCGCGCCACCCGTTCCTCTGATCACCCTTATTTGGGGAGAGACGCGCCGCACGCGGATTTTGTGTCAGGACGGCGAAGGAGCCCGATTATTTCTTTTGGTTAAGCTGCCGCCATTTGCGGACATTGCGGTTATGCTCTTCCAGCGTCCGGGCGAAAGCGTGGCCGCCCGTGCCATCCGCGACGAAATAGAGAAAATCTGTCTCCTCCGGCTGCAGGACAGCGCGCAGGCTCAACAGCCCCGGATTGGCAATCGGCCCTTTCGGCAATCCGGCTCTCTGATAAGTGTTATAGTCATTGGCCGCATTCAGATCCGCGCGGCTGATCAGACGGCCCAGATCCTCCTGCCCCTGCGTCACGCCATAAATTACGGTCGGATCCGATTGCAACATCATGCCGATGCGAAGGCGATTGAGAAAGACCCCGGCCACCAGCGGACGTTCCGCCGCAACGGCGGTTTCCTTTTCAACAATGGAGGCAAGGGTGACCAGCTCCTCCGGCGATTTCAGCTCCGGCGGCAGCGGCGCTTCGGCCAGCACCATCTCGACAGCGCGCTGCATGGCGGCCTGCATCCGGCCAATCAGCGCATCACGGCTGTCCCCAAGGCGATACTGGTAGCTTTCCGGCAGCAGCGATCCTTCCGGCGTGGCGCGGGTAATCTCCCCCTCTAGCCCCTCCGCCGCGTCGACAAGGGCGCGGATCTCCCGGCTCTGCAGTCCTTCGGGGATGGTGATCAGCCGCTCGATCACCTTGCCGGAGGCAAAGAGATCCATCAGCTCCTGCCCCGAAATGGCCGCAGGGATACGATATTCTCCGGCCTGCAAGCGACCCGCCTTTCCTTCCAGTCTTACACCAAGAAGAAACGCGTAGTTGTTGTTTATAATAGATTTTTTGTGAAGTTCGGCCGACAGCGTCCGTAGCCCGGTTCCTTTTTTGAGGACATAGATCGCCTCTTGTGGATTGGGTCCTTGCGTCGTGAACAGATGCCAGCCGTAGGTGGCGAGCCCGCCCGCGGCAATCAGGCAAAAGAAAGCGAGAGCAATCAGGCCATAAAGAAATTTTCGCATGGCCCCGCCCCCGGCCCGAAGGTCAGACGCGTTTCATGACGAGGCTGGCGTTGGTGCCGCCGAAACCGAAGGAGTTGGAAAGAACCGCATCCAGCTTCTTTTCCTGCGCCTTATTGGGCACAAGATTGATTTCAAGTCCGTCGGACGGATCATGAAGATTGATTGTCGGCGGCATGATCCCATCGCGCATGGCGAGGATGGAAAAGATCGCCTCAACCCCGCCTGCAGCACCAAGCAGATGCCCGATGGCCGATTTGGTGGACGACATGGCGAGATTCTTCGCATTGGCGCCGAACAGCCGCTTCACGGCATTCACCTCGATCTCGTCGCCAAGCGGAGTGGAGGTGCCATGGGCATTTACATAACCAATATCATCCGGGTTAAGGCCGGATTTCCGGAGCGCCATCTGCATGGAGCGATAGCCGCCGTCGCCATCGCTGGCAGGTGCGGTGATATGATGGGCATCGCCGGATAGGCCATAACCGACCACTTCGGCGTAGATTTTTGCGCCGCGCTTCTTCGCATGCTCATATTCTTCGAGCACAACAACGCCCGCCCCTTCGCCCATGACGAAGCCGTCACGGCCCTTGTCATAGGGGCGCGAGGCCGTCTCCGGCGCATCGTGATAACCCTTGGAGAGCGCCTTGGCAGACGCAAAGCCGGCAATACCAAGGCGGCAGATCGCCCCTTCCGCACCGCCTGCAACCATGACATCGGCGTCATCGCAGGTGATCATGCGGGCCGCATCACCAATGGAATGGGCGCCGGTGGAACAGGCGGTGACAACCGCGTGGTTCGGCCCCTTGTAGCCATGGCGAATGGAAACCTGCCCGGAGACGAGATTGATCAGTGCGCCGGGAATAAAGAACGGACCAATGCGACGGGGGCCGCGTTCATGCAGGGTTATGGCATTTTCTTCGATTGACGGCAGACCGCCGATGCCGGAGCCGATGGAGATGCCGGTGCGGCATTTCTCTTCCTCGGTTGTCGGCACCCAGCCGCTATCCTTGATCGCCTCTTCCGCGGCGGCAATGCCAAACAGGATGAAGCTGTCGACTTTGCGTTGTTCCTTGGGTTCGAGAATGGCGTCGGCAATGAACGCATCTGGAATGGCCGGATCAACCGGCACTTCACAGCCATAACGGACCGGCAGATCGGTCGTATCGATCTTGGTGAGCATCCCCGCCCCGGATTCGCCATTGATCAGACGTTTCCAGGTCGCTTCCACACCATTTGCCAGCGGGGTCACAAGCCCCAGCCCGGTTACCACCACTCGTCGCATGAGTCACCCAATGGTTATTGCAGTATAAAGAAAACCGGTACCAATGGTCCCGATGGATCAGGCCGCTTCGATATGCGTGATCGCGTCTTTAACTGTCAGAATCTTTTCGGCCGCATCATCCGGGATTTCGATGCCGAACTCTTCTTCAAAGGCCATGACAAGCTCAACCGTGTCCAGGCTGTCCGCTCCCAGATCGTCAATAAAGCTCGCTTCGTCCGTTACCTTGCTTTCATCAACACCGAGATGCTCTACGACGATTTTTTTTACGCGCGCTGCGATATCACTCATAGCTGTATCCTTAGAAAATCCGACAGTCCAAAAGTCAATTGCTCTTCCTTACCCTCAAGGTGCCAAAAATTCAAGCACCATCGGAGGGCGTTCAGGTGCGGTTTCCTAACACACTTTGTTCCGCTTGCAAAGGAAACCTCGCCCCGCCCGGCATTTTTTGATCGCGAGCGGAAATTTGCACTCAGATCATCGCCATGCCGCCATTGACATGCAGCGTCTGGCCCGTGATATAGCCCGCCTCGTTCGAAGCCAGATAGACGACAGCGGCGGAGATATCCTCCGGCCGACCAAGGGTACCCGTCGGCACGCCTTTCAGCATCGCCTCCTTCTGCGCGTCCGTCAGCGCGTCCGTCATCGCCGTTTCGATAAAGCCGGGCGCGATACAATTCACCGTGATACCGCGACTCGCCACCTCCTGGGCCAGCGATTTCGACATGCCGATCATCCCCGCTTTCGAGGCGGCATAGTTCATCTGGCCGGGATTGCCGGTTACCCCGACGATGGAGGTAATGCCGATGATGCGGCCGAAACGGCGCTTCATCATGCCGCGCAGCGCATTTCTGGACAGCTTGAAAGCCGCCTTCAGATTGACATTCATCACCATGTCCCAGTCGTCATCCTTCATACGCATGGCAAGCCCGTCGCGGGTCAGCCCGGCGTTGTTGACAAGGATATCGAGCTGGCCCATGGCGCTCTCCGCCGCCGCAATGAGGCCATCCACTGCCGCATCGTCGGCAAGGTTGCAGGGCAATACATGCACCCGGTCATTCAGCTCATCGGCGACCTTTTGCAACGCTTCCTCCCGCGTGCCGGAAAGGCCGACGGTGGCGCCTGCCTTATGCAGATCGCGGGCGATGGCAGCACCGATGCCGCCCGATGCGCCGGTGACCAGCGCGCATTTTCCTGTCAGTTCAAACATCTGTTATCTCTCCCGGATCCTGTCAGAGTTTCGCCAGAAAGGCGTCGATATCGGCGGGCGCGCCAATGGCCGAGCCGGTCATGTCACGGTTGATGCGGCGGACCATGCCGGTCAGGATTTTGCCTGCGCCCAGCTCCACCAGCTCGCTGACCCCTTGTCTGCCCATATAAAGCACGCATTCACGCCAGCGGACCCGGCCCGTCACCTGCTCCACCAGCAGACGGCGGATGCTGTCGGGATCGCGGACCTCCTCCGCCGTCACATTGGCGATCAGCGGCACTTTCGGCGGCGCGATCATCACGTCCTTCAGCCGCTCCGCCATGACATCGGCGGCGGGCTGCATCAGGGCGCAATGGAACGGCGCACTGACGGGGAGCAGCATGGCTTTCTTCGCGCCCTTTTCTTTCGCCACCTCAATGGCCACCTCAACCGCGCCCTTGTGACCGGAGAGAACGACCTGCCCATCCGCATTGTCATTGGCGGCGGCGACAATCTCACCGTTCGGGGCCTTCGCCATCGCTTCGGCGACAACTTCCTCGACCGGGCCGATATCGAGGCCGAGCAGCGCCGCCATGGCGCCGACGCCGACCGGCACTGCCTGCTGCATCGCCTGCCCGCGTGCTTTCAGGAGCCGTGCCGCATCGGCCAGCTCCAGCGCACCCGCGGCTGTCAGCGCGGAATATTCCCCGAGCGAATGCCCCGCCACATATCGGGCGGTTTTCGCGAAATCCATATTGCCGTCCTTTTCCAGAACGCGAACCACCGCCATGCTGACCGCCATCAGGGCGGGCTGCGCATTTTCGGTGAGGGTCAGCTCCTCGATCGGGCCTTCAAACATCAATTTCGTGAGGTTCTGCGAAAGCGCCTCATCCACTTCCTGGAAGACTTCGCGGGCGACGGCGTGGGATTGCGCCAGCTCCTGCCCCATACCGACAGCCTGGCTGCCCTGGCCGGGAAAGATAAATGCACGTGTCATGTTTTCGGGTCCGTATCTGATCAAACTACTGTCACAGTCATATTGCAGCAAAATTTCCTGTCAAGCAGACTTGCATCCTTTGGTAAAATCTGTATAGTCCGCCGCCTCGATAACTCCTTGCCGACGGAGGTCGGCTAAGTCCGGGCGGTTACCTTGGTAACTCCGGACATTCAAGAGCCATAAGGAGCTTTTAAAGATGCCTCTGTATGAGACAGTTATTATTGCGCGTCAGGACATCTCCACCCAGCAGGTGGAAACACTGACCGAAAACATGTCCGCCTTTGTCACCAATGGCGGCGGCACAATTGCCAAGGTTGAAAACTGGGGCCTGCGCAATCTTGCCTACAAGATCAAGAAAAACCGCAAAGGTCACTACGTCCTTCTCAACATCGACGCGCCCGCGGATGCGGTCAAGGAAATGGAACGCAACCTGCGTCTCAATGAAGACGTGCTGCGCCACATGACTATCAAGGTGGAAGAGCTGGAAGAAGGCGACAGCGTCATGCTGCAGAGCCGCAGCGGCCGCCCTGAACGCCGTCGCGATTACGATGATGACGACAATAACAGCGCGGATAGTTCCGATAATGATTCCGCCGATGACAGTGAAGGGGACGCATAATGGCTGACGCACAACGCCGCCCGTTTTTCCGCCGTCGCAAGACCTGCCCGTTCACGGGCGAAGGCGCGCCGAAGATTGACTATAAAGACGTCAAGCTGCTGCAGCGCTATGTGTCCGAGCGCGGGAAAATCATGCCAAGCCGGATTACGGCGGTTTCCGCCAAGAAGCAGCGTGAGCTGGCGACCGCCATCAAGCGGGCGCGCCATCTGGCCCTGCTGCCGTTTCTGGTAAAATAAGAAAGTCCAAAGCCGGTCCAGACCGGCTTTGGAATGTCCGATGGTCAGGGAAATTATCATTGCCGTCGCCCTTGGTATCCTGAATACCGCCTTTGTCTCGTTGTCCATTCTCGGCAATACGGGCGGGACAAATTTCGGGACGGCACTGGCGACCCTGGTCTTCTGGATTTTGTCACTGGTTCCGCTGTTTGTTTCCGGTCTCGGATATGGCGTCAAAAGCGCCGCTATCTCGGTGGGGACATCGGCGGTGATCGCGGCACTGGCGATTGGCGTTCCCTTTGCCCTGACCTATCTTGGGGTGGCCGGGCTTCCGGTCATTCTGCTGGTGAGGCAGGCGCTGTTATGGCGGCAGGGGAATGGCGTGACATACTGGTACCCGGCCGACCGGCTGTTGCTGTGGTGGGCCGGAATTTGTATCATTCTCACCGGGCTGGCGATGGCGCTGCTCGGTTGGGATGATGCAATGCGTCAGGGGCTGATCGACGGGTTCGATCAGATGATGGCGCAGGTGGCAGAGATGCAGGACGCCGCGCCGCGCATGACGGGCGAGGCGTTCGTGGCTCTGATACCACAATATATGGGCCCGATGTGGGGGCTGTTTATTCTATTGAGCGGGTGCCTGGCGCAAGGGGTGCTGGTCCGCTTCAAAAAGAATATCCGCCCGACGCCGGAACTGTCGAAAATGGTGCTGCCGCAGTGGCTGGCCATTGCCTTTATCGGCGCGACGGTTGCCAGCGTTCTACTTGACGGCACTTTCCCCCTGCTGGGGGCGGTTGAAATCACGCTGGTGGCGCTGTTTTTCCTGCAGGGAATGGCCGTCATCCATGTGGTGTCGCATAGATGGAATGCCCGGGCGGCTATCTTGGGCGTCATTTATGTAGTGACGATTATGATGTTATGGATGGTCCTGCTCATCGCGATTTTGGGACTGATGGAAACTTGGGTCGGGTTCAGGCGCCGCTTCGCCCCACCCCCCCGCCAGGAGGAAGACTGATGGAAGTAGTATTGTTGGAACGGGTTGAAAAACTCGGTCAGATGGGCGACGTCGTAAAGGTCAAGAACGGCTATGCCCGCAATTACCTGTTGCCGCAGAAGAAGGCGCTCCGCGCCAGCAAGGAAAATTTGGCGGTTTTCGAATCCCAGCGCGCCCAGCTTGAGGCCGATAACCTCAGCCGCCGGGACGAGGCCGCAAAAGTCGGCGAAAAGCTCGATGGCGAAGCCGTCGTGCTGATCCGCGCCGCGTCCGATTCCCAGCAGCTTTACGGCTCCGTCAGCACGCAGGATATCGCCCGCGCCGTGACCGAGGCCGGTTACACCATCAGCCGCAAGCAGGTGGTTCTGGACAAGGTTCTGAAAACTCTCGGCCTGCATGACATCAAGGTGCGGCTGCATCCGGAAGTGACGGTCAATGTTACGGTGAATATCGCCCGCTCCAACGAGGAGGCGGATATCCAGGCCCGCGGCGAATCTGTCGAGGAAGTCGCCGAAGCCAAACTCGATGCCCGTGACGAAGCCGTGGCCGATGTGTTCGAATCGACCGCCGAAATGGAAGACGAAGAAAACACACAGTCATAATCCGCCGCGCGCACCGATAAGGGCGCAAACGGGTCACAGAACTTAGGAAAACGGCGCATCAGCGGATGCGCCGTTTTTTATCCCCGCACTTAACAGCCTGTGGATAGAATCTTTCCACAGATATCCGCAGCCCTTCCCGACAATGCGATTGGCTATCAAAATTCGCCTATGCTAACATCCGCACATGGAAACCCTATCGCTCAGCAACAGTTCCCTTTCCGACGCCGATCAGGATAGTCCCCGCTATCGCAGCGCCCCCCATAATATCGAGGCGGAGCAGGATCTCATCGGTGCGATCCTCGTGAATAATGATGCCGGTGCGAAGGTGTCGGGTTTCCTCGCGCCGGAGCATTTTTACGAGCCCGTGCATCAGCGCATCTACAGCGCCGCCATGCTGCTGATAGAGCGCGGCGAGATTGCCGATCCGGTGACGCTGAAATCCTATTTCGAACGGGATGCGGCGCTTGCTGACATCGGCGGTGCGCAATACCTCGCCCGCCTCGCCGCCGCCGCCACCACCATCATCAACGCGGAGAATTACGGCCGCCTTGTCTATGATCTCGCCATGCGGCGCGAACTGATCCATCTCGGCGAGGAAATTGTCAACACCGCCTATGACGCGGAGCTCGACGAAACCTCGCAAAAGCAGATCGAAAATGCGGAGCAGAAGCTGTTTTCGCTCGCCGAGAATGGCTCTCATGAAGGGGCGCTGATGCCGGTCCGCCTGGCGGTGGACGAGGCTCTCAAATCCATTGAAGAGGCATTCCAGCGCGACGGCAACATCGTTGGCGTGACGACGGGCCTCAAGGATATGGATGGCAAGCTTGGCGGACTGCACAAGTCGGATCTTCTCATCCTCGCCGGACGCCCTTCCATGGGGAAGACGTCTCTTGCCACCAATATCGCCTATAACGCCGCCAAGGCCTATCACGCCAGTAAAGGCAAGGACGGCGCGGTCGTGGGCTTTTTCTCCCTAGAAATGTCGGCGGAACAGCTTGTCGGGCGTATCCTTGCCGAAGCCACCGAGATCAGCTCTGAAAAGCTGCGCCGCGGCGATCTTTCCGATGATGAGTTTGCAACCCGGCTGGTGCCGCAGAGCGCGCTGCTCTCCGAACTGCCGCTCTTCATTGACGACACCCCTGCCCTGTCCATTGCCGCCATGCGGACCCGGGCAAGACGTCTCAAGCGCAGCCATGGCCTCGGCCTCATCATCGTCGACTATCTCCAGCTTATGCGCGGCTCGGGGCGCAAGCAGGACAACCGGGTGCAGGAAATCTCGGAAGTGACGCAGGGCCTTAAGGCCATCGCCAAAGAACTGGATATTCCCGTCATCGCCCTTTCGCAGCTCAGCCGTCAGGTCGAAAACCGCGACGACAAGCGCCCGCAGCTCTCTGATTTGCGCGAATCCGGCTCCATCGAGCAGGACGCCGACGTGGTTATGTTCGTGTACCGCGAAGGCTATTACGAGGAACGCAAGGAGCCCGCCGAAGGCACGCCCGAACATGCCGACTGGCAGGAGCGCATGTCGCGCCTGCATAACCTCGCCGAAGTTATCATCGGCAAACAGCGGCACGGCCCCATCGGCATTGTGAAGCTGCACTTCAAGCCCGAATTCACCCGCTTCGGCAATTATGTGTCGGACGATTACCTGCCCGAACATCACTGAGCGATGCGGATATGAACAAACGGCTGGCCGGGGCGCATCTCACCATCGACCTTGGGGCATTACAGGCAAATTACCGACTGCTAGCGGACAAAGCCGCCCCCGCTGAATGCGCTGCCTCCGTCAAGGCGGATGCTTATGGCCTCGGGATTGAGGCCGTGGGTCCTGCCCTGTACGCGGCCGGGTGCCGCCGCTTTTTCGTCGCTCTGCCCGATGAGGGAATCACGCTGCGCCGCCTGCTGCCGGACGCGGTCATCCATATCCTCGCGGGCCCGCTGCCGGAGGCGGAGGAAATCTATCTGGAACACCGGCTGGTGCCGGTTCTCAACTCGCTCGCAGATATAAACCGCTGGGCTGGCTTCGCCGCCGCAAAGGGGAAGACGCTTGCCGCGCTTTTGCATATTGATACCGGCATGACGCGTCTCGGCCTGCCGGAAGCGGAGATTCAGGCGCTCGCCGCCGATCCGGCGCCGCTAAAACATCTGCGTATTCATTTTGTCATGAGCCATCTTGCCGCGGCCGATCAGCCGGAGCATCCGATGAGTGCGGAGCAGCGCAACCGGCTGCTGACGCTGCGCCGCCTGCTGCCGCCGCCGCTCGATAGCGCGCCACTGTCCCTCGCCAATTCCGCCGGGGTGTTCCTCGGTCCGGATTACCATTTCGACATGGTGCGGCCCGGCATTGCGCTCTATGGCGGCAACCCGCAACCGGGCCATCCCAACCCGATGCGCGAGGTCGTGCGGCTCAAGGGGCGGATCCTGCAGGTGGCGGACGTTGACAGCGAAATTCCCGTTGGCTATGGTGCCACCTACCGCACCGGCAAACCGGCCCGGATTGCTACCGTTTCAGTCGGTTATGCAGATGGTTATCTCCGGGCGCTCGGCAACCGGGCGGAATGTGCGGCGGGCAGTGTCAGGGTACCGGTAATAGGGCGCGTTTCCATGGATATGATCACCGTTGATGTCAGCAAGGCCCCGGCTGATGCCTGCAAGCCAGGCGATTTCGTCGATCTCATCGGCGGCGCCATCCCGCTGGACGAGGTGGCAGAACATGCGGGCACCATATCCTATGAAATCCTCACCTCTCTCGGTCGCCGCTTCCATCGCGACTATGTGACGGCGGCGGGCTGAGGCATGGAGCGGAACTTCCTCGCCACCATCGGACGGGTCTTCATCGCCTTCATGGCGGCGGTCGGTCGCATCGCCATTTTCACCGCGCAGGCACTGCGCCATTGCTTCGCGCCGCCCTTCTATCTGCGCCTGATCGGCAAGCAGATGATGGATATCGGCTATTATTCCCTGCCGGTCGTCGGCATGACGGCGCTGTTCACCGGCATGGTGCTGGCGTTGCAGATCTATGTCGGCTCATCCCGCTTCAATGCGGAAAGTGCGGTGGCCACCATCGTCGTCATCGGCCTCACCCGTGAACTCGCGCCGGTGCTTTCCGGCCTGATGATCGCCGGGCGCGTCGGGGCCGCCATTGCCGCCGAAATCGGCACCATGCGGGTGACGGAGCAGATTGACGCTCTTGTCACGCTGTCCACCAACCCCTTCAAATATCTGGTCGCGCCGCGGCTGATTGCGGGGGTCATCACCCTGCCCATTCTGGTCCTGATCGCCGATATTATTGGTGTTTCCGGCGGGTATCTGGTGGCGACGGAAAAGCTCGGCTTCAACGCCGGAACCTATTTACAGAACACCTTCGACTTTCTGGAAACCAACGATGTCGTCTCCGGTCTCATCAAGGCAGGCGTGTTCGGCTTCATCGTCACGCTGATGGGCTGCTATCACGGTTTCAACTCAACCGGCGGAGCGCAAGGGGTCGGTAAAGCAACAACCAACGCCGTCGTGTCCTCCTTCGTGCTTATCCTGATCAGCGACTATTTCCTCACCGTCCTGCTGATCGACTAGGAGGCACGGGCCATGAACGACACCCCGAAAATCGAACTTCGCAATGTCTGCAAGTCTTTCGGCAAGAAAGTCATTCTCGACAATCTGAATATTTCCATCGCGCCGGGTGAATCGCTGGTCGTCATTGGCGGGTCCGGGACCGGGAAGTCGGTGATGCTGAAATGCATCCTTGGCCTGCTGACGCCGGAAAGCGGGGAGATTTATATCGACGGCGAGGAAATCACCAATCAGCCCGCCCATGTGCGCGAGAAGCTGCTGCTGAAAACCGGGATGCTGTTCCAGTATGCGGCTTTGTTTGACAGCCTGACGGTTTGGGAGAATGTCGCCTTCGGGCTTATCCAGGCGCATGGCATGAAGCGCGGCCCGGCGAAGGAAATCGCGATTAAGAAGCTGGCCCTCGTCGGTCTTGCCGCCGATGTCGCGAACAGGAAACCGGCGGAACTCTCTATGGGCATGCAGAAGCGCGTCGGCCTTGCCCGCGCCATTGCGTCGGACCCGGAGATCATCTTCTTTGACGAGCCGACAACCGGCCTCGACCCGATCATGGGCGATGTCATCGACACGCTGATCCGCGACTGCACCAAGGCGCTGGGCGCAACCACACTGACCATTTCCCATGACATGGAGGGCGCGCAAAAAATTGCAGACCGCATCGCCCTCCTCTATAAGGGGAATGTGGTCTGGTCCGGCCCCGCCGCAGAGATAAATACATGCGGCAATCCGTATGTGGAGCAGTTCGTGCATGGCGATGTGGACGGACCGATCAAGCTGGATATTCTGAAACCCTGATTTCATGGGCACGCGTGCCCTCTTTGATGATGTAACGGCTCCGGCCGGCAATGGAGAGACGGAAGCCTCTATGGCGCGAGAACGCGAACAATTCACCTGCCAGAACTGCGGCGAGACTTACCGGAAATGGCAAGGTCGCTGCGACGCGTGCGGGGAGTGGAACACGCTTCAGGCCTCCACGCCCGAGGCTGTCATCCCGAAGGGGCTGAGCGAGGGCAAGGGCCGCACGCTCACCTTCACCGCGCTCGATGCCGATATCTCCGATTACAAGCGCAACCTGAGCCATATCGGCGAGTTTGACCGCGTTCTGGGCGGGGGCTTCGTGCCCGGCTCCTCGATCCTGATCGGCGGCGATCCCGGTATTGGCAAATCCACCCTGCTGTTGCAGGCCGTGGCGCAGATGGCGATGAAGGGCGCGCCTTGCATCTACATCTCCGGTGAGGAGGCCACGCAGCAAATCTCCATGCGCGCCGCCCGTCTTGGCCTTGCCTCCGCGCCGGTGCGCCTTGCCTCCGCCAACTCCATCCGCGATATCATTGCCAGCGTTGAAAAAGCAACTCCGATGCCGAGCCTGCTGGTCATCGATTCGATCCAGACCGTCTTTGCCGACAATCTGCCGAGTGCGCCCGGAACCGTTGCGCAGGTCAGGGCCAGCGCGCAGGAACTCATCCGCCTCGCCCGCAAGACCGGCACCAGCGTCATCCTTGTGGGCCATGTCACGAAGGACGGACAGATCGCCGGGCCCCGGGTGCTGGAGCATATGGTCGATACGGTGCTCTATTTCGAAGGCGACCGCGGCCATCAGTTCCGCATCCTGCGCGCGGTCAAAAACCGCTTTGGCGCAACGGACGAGATTGGCGTGTTTGAAATGTCGGATGCGGGCCTGCGGGAGGTCTCTAACCCCTCCTCTCTTTTCATCTCAAGTCCGGACCGGACCATCAGCGGCGCCTCCGTTTTCGCCGGGATGGAAGGAAGCCGCCCGCTGCTCGTTGAAATTCAGGGCCTTGTCGCGCCGACCCCACAGGCGACGCCGCGCCGCGCCGTGGTCGGCTGGGACAGCGGACGGCTCGCCATGCTGCTGGCGGTGCTGGACACGCGCTGCGGCCTTTCCTTTTCAGGCAGCGAAGTGTATCTCAACGTGGCGGGAGGACTGCGCGTGCAGGAACCGGCGGCCGATCTCGCCGTTGCGGCTGCGCTCGTCTCCTCGGCCTCTGACATCCCTGTGCCGCCCGGCAGCCTGTTTTTCGGCGAAATCGGGCTTTCGGGGGAAATCCGCCCCGTCGGGCAGGCCGACGCCCGTCTGAAAGAAGCCGCGAAGCTCGGCTTCACCACAGCCGTCATCCCGGCGGGCAGCAAGGTGAAGGGGGCGAAGATGAAGATTATTGAAGTTGGGCACCTGCGGGAGATTGTCAGCCTGTTTACCGGCACGGCAGCCCCCTCCCGCGCCGCCAGCGTATAGGAGTAGCGTATGGAAAACCTTCCCATTCAGGGCGCAGATATCGTTTTTCTGGTGATCCTGCTGATTTCCGCCCTGTTCGGCTTCCTGCGCGGTTTCGTGAAGGAAGTGCTGTCGGTGGCGGGCTGGGTCGGCGCGATTTTCCTCGGTCTATACCTGTTTCCCATTGCCCAGCCACTGGCGCGTCAGTTCATTCTCAACATGCTGATTGCAGATATTTTGACCGGGGCGGTGATTTTTATTCTCTCTCTCGTCATTTTGTCCTATATCAGCCATGCGATCTCGGAAAAGGTCAGGGCGTCGAGCCTCGGCGCGCTGGATCGGTCGCTCGGTATCTTTTTCGGCATTGCGCGCGGGCTTGTCCTGCTCGGCATCGGCTGGCTGATTTTTGTCCAGTTCATTCCCGAAGAGGACCGGCCGCAATGGATTTTGCAGGCGAAGATGCTGCCGGTGATCGAGGCGAGCGGTGAATTCGTTGCCCGGCTGCTACCGCCCGACATGCAGGAGAATCTGAATATCTCGAAGGAAAGCGACAAGGCCACTATGGACCGCTTGAAAGAGAAGTATGACGGCCTGCCGGACAATGTGAAGGACGGGCTGAAAAACACGATGGAGGATGCGGTGAAAATCCTCGACAAGGGCTATGACGATCAGGCCCGCCAGCAGATGGAAAACCTGACCAAAAGCACCACACAGGACAAACCCAAATGACAGACCGTTCCGCCCCCGAGGAGCTGCGCAGTACCCCCTTTGATGACGATAAGCTGCATGAGGAATGCGGCGTTTTCGGCATCTATGGCCATCCGGAGGCGGCCGCCCTCGTCGCCCTTGGCCTGCATGCCCTGCAACATCGCGGGCAGGAAGCCGCCGGGATCGTCAGCCATGACGGCCGCCATTTCCACAGCCACAAGGGCATGGGCAAGGTTGGCGATAATTTCTCGACCGAAGAAGTCATCAAAAGCCTTCAAGGCAACGCCGCCGTCGGCCATAACCGCTACGCCACCACCGGCGGCACCGTGCTCCGCAATGTACAGCCCATCTTCGCCGATCTGGCAAATGGCGGCCTCGCCGTCGCCCATAACGGCAACCTGACCAATGCCTCCACCCTGCGCCGCCGCCTTGTGCTGGAGGGCAGCATCTTCCAGTCCACCATGGACACCGAAGTCATTATCCATCTCATCGCCAACAGCAAAAAGACCCGTATCGTCGATTGTCTGGTCGATGCCATGTCGAAAATCTCCGGCGCCTATTCTCTCGTCGCGCTGACCAGCAAGAAGCTGATCGGTATGCGCGATCCTTACGGTGTGCGGCCATTGGTGCTCGGCAAGCTCGACAATGCCTATATTCTCTCCTCTGAAAGTTGCGCGCTCGATATCATCGGCGCCGATTTTATCCGCGACATCTCTCCGGGTGAGGTCGTGGTGATCGATGAGGCCGGGATCAGCTCGCATTTTCCCTTTTCCACACCACCCAAGCGCTTCTGTATTTTCGAGCATATCTATTTCGCCCGGCCGGACAGCGTGGTGGAGGGTCGCTCCGTCTACGAAGTGCGAAAATCAATCGGCAGCGAGCTTGCGCGCGAAAACCCCGTCGACGCCGATCTCGTCATCCCGGTGCCCGACAGCGGCACCCCCGCCGCCATCGGCTATGCGCAGGAAAGCGGCATCCCCTTCGATCTCGGCATCATCCGCAACCATTATGTCGGCCGCACCTTTATTGAGCCGACGGACCAGATCCGCCATCTCGGCGTCAAGCTCAAGCATAACGCCAACCGCAACATCATCGACGGCAAACGTGTTGTGCTGGTCGATGATTCCATCGTGCGCGGCACCACCTCGACTAAAATCGTGCAGATGGTGCGCGAGGCCGGCGCGCGTGAGGTGCATATGCGCATTGCCAGCCCGCCGACGACCCATAGCTGCTTCTATGGCGTCGATACGCCGAGCCGCAACAAGCTGCTGGCCGCGCAATATGATCTCGCCGAGATGTGCGCCTTCATCGGCGCGGACAGCCTGTCCTTCATCTCCCTCGACGGGTTGTACCGGGCCATGGGCGAAAATGGTCGCGATGCAAAACAGCCGCAATATTGCGATGCCTGCTTCACCGGCGACTATCCGATCGAATTGACAGACCATGAAACCGGGGCCGAGCGGGAGCTGACCCTGCTCGCCGAGCGTTTTTAAGAATTCAGAAGAAATATATTTCCTATGTCCCAGAAATTAAAAGATAAAGTTGCGCTGATCACGGGCGCCTCCAGCGGCATTGGCGCCGCCGTCGCCAAAAAATTCGCGGCGGAGGGCGCGCATGTCATCCTCGTGGCCCGCTCCGTCGGCGGGCTCGAAGAAGTCGATGATGAAATTCAGGAAGCGGGCGGCAGCGCGACGCTTGTCCCGCTGGATCTCACCGACACGGCGGCCATCGACGGTCTCGCCGCCCCGCTGTTCGAACGCTGGAAAAAGCTTGATATTCTGGTCGGCAATGCGGGCATGGTCGGCAAGCTGATGCCGATCCAGCAATATGTGCCGGAGTTGTGGGATAGTGTGTTCAAGCTGAATGTCCATGCCAACTGGCGGCTGATCCGCGCGCTCGATCCCCTGCTCCGGGCGAGCGAGGCAGGCCGCGCCCTGTTTGTCACCGCCTCGGTCGCGCGGGAGACTAAGCAATTCTGGAGCGGCTATGCCGCCAGCAAGGCCGCGCTGGAGACAATCGCCAATACCTATGCGGCGGAGGTGCAGAAAACCAGCCGCCTGCGCGTCAACCTGATTGACCCCGGCCCCACACGCACCCGCCTGCGCGCCGTCGCCTATCCGGCGGAGGATGCCGCCCTGCTGCCATCGCCCGAGAGCAAAACCCAGCTGTTCCTCGATGCCGTCCTCAGTGACGCGAACGGTACCCTCTTCACGGCCTGAAACGGCGAAGGCCGCGCCACCAGCGGACTGACCATACACGCATAAAAAAGCCAATGCCCCCGCCGCGAACGACGGGTGGCATTGGCCAGGAACGGGAGCGGCCGAGGATTTAAGGCGGCTCCCAGGGAGGCTTAACCAGAAAGGTACAGTCTCGCCTCTAGAACCTAACACCGGCGGAAAACGGGTAGCGACGCCCTGCGGCGTCCCCGTCTTGCCGGGCTTGTCTAGGTCACGGTGTCGCGCACCGCATCGCGCAGGGCCATATTAGGGCCAATACGCACATGTTTCCGTAATTTCCGATAGGGCAGTTCGCGCGGATCGGCAATCACCGGACCCGGCGACAGCGCCAGGATCACCCGCTCCGCCAGCGGCTCGAAATCCGCCCGGAAATGCACCGAACTCTTCACCGCAACAATCGACATCCTTTCCAGCTCCACCCCGAGATGGCGGAACAAGGCGGTATCCCCTGTCTGCACCGTCTTGCTGGAGATAGCGATTTTGACGCCGCCCTGCTCCAGCAGGGCACAAGGGCCAAGCTGCATCCGCGCCCCTTTCCACATCGGACCGGTGCCGACTACCTGACCATTGCCGAGCGCGAGCACGCGGAACGTTCCGTAAAAGGGCGTATCCCCGGCAAATTCCTTGCCTCCGATACCAATTTCAATGGTCGCCCCAATCCCCTCCTGAAGCGCCATATTTGCCGCCTGCGCATCGGCGATAAAGCCGATAACCGCGTTTTCCGCCCCGCATTCCACCAGATGCCGGAGCAACCCGGTCGTATCCCCGGTGCCGCCCGCGCCCGGATTATCCTGGGCATCCGCCAGAACCACCGGCCTCAAAGCCGTCCGGCTGATCTCGATGGCCTGTTCAACGGCACGGCGGGCAGGCAGGCCCGGCTCGCTGAAACCAGCCTCCGCCAGATCAAGACACTGCTTGAAATCATCGACAGCCTGCTGGATCGCCTCAATTTTAAGACCATAGGCAACGATGGCCGGGCCCGCCTCCTCGATATCGGAAAGGGCAAAACCGGCGGCGAAAGAGATATGGCATCCCGTTGGCAGCGCGGCGCGAATGGCGGCCAGATCCCGGAACAGCAAACTCACGCACGGTTCTTGCGTCGTGCAGCCGAGCGACAGGGGAATGAGATAATCCGACTTCACAAGCAGTTTCAGAAAGCGGTTTTCGTCGCGGATCAAATGCCCGAGGACATCCGCCGCCCGTCTGCCCGTTTCCGTCATATCCGTATGCGGATACTGCCGGTACACATCCAGATAGTCGGCATATTCCACCATCTGCTCGGTGATATTGGCGTGATAATCCAGGCTGGCCAGGACCGGAACTTCAGACCCGACCCGCATCCTGACCCGGCGCAACAGCTCCCCTTCCGCATCGTCAAAATGTTCCGTGACCATCGCGCCATGCAGGTCAAGGTAGACACCCGCAATCCCGTCCGCCTCCCCCAGCGCATCGAGCATCATTGTCGCAATCCGCTCATAGGCCTCCCGCGTCACCACCCCGCAAGGCACGGCAAAGGCCCAGCACAGCGGCACAATCTGGAACTGCTGCGCCGTCAGGCTGTCAATGGCGCCGGTAATCGGCAGGTTAAAGCCGCGGGTTTTTTCGAACACGTCATCCCCGACGCAGAGGCCGGGCCAGTCCTTGGCGATTTCGAACGCCAGAAAATCGGCTTTCCGGCTCGCGAAGGTGTTTGTTTCATGCTGAAAACCCGCGACGGCAATCTTTTTCATATACGCATATCCTCGACGGCATGGCAGGCGACCTTCGCCATGTCATAGCCTTTGAGCACGGGCCGCTCACGCGTGCATTTTTCGGTCGCAAAAGCGCAGCGCGGATGAAAGGCGCATCCGGACGGCGGGTTGATCGGATTGGGCACTTCCCCCTCCATCGGCTTGCGTTCCGTCCCGCCTTTCAAATCCGGGATGGTTTCCAGCAGCATCCGCGTATAGGGGTGCCGCGGCCTGCGGAACAATTCGGATTTCGGCGTAATTTCGCAAATACGGCCGAGATACATGACGCCGATCCAGTCCGACACATGGTCAATCACCGCAAGATCATGGCTGATGAACAGATAGGTGAGGCCCAGATCGTCCTGCAGCCGGGTCATCAGATTGAGGATCTGCGCCTGCACTGACACGTCCAGCGCCGATGTCGGCTCGTCACAGATGAGAAACTCCGGCTTGCTGGAAAGCGCCCGGGCGATGGAGATGCGTTGCCGCTGGCCGCCGGAAAATTCATGCGGATATTTCTCCCCGTCCCGCGGCGATAACCCGACCTGCAGTAGGAGCTGCGCCACCTGTTCGCGCTCATCCTCCTTGTTGTCGGCAAGGCCATAGGCGCGGATCGGTTCGGCGATGATATCCCGCACCCGCCAGCGCGGATCAAGGCTGGCGTAGGGCGACTGGAACACCATCTGCATCCGCCGCGCGATATCGGACAGGCTGGATTTTTCCTTCTGGCCGGTCAGATTTTTTCCATCAATGAGGATTTCACCGGAGGTCGCGGCATTGAGGCCCGCGATGGTCCGCGCCACGGTCGATTTGCCGCAACCGGATTCGCCGACCAGCGAAAAGGTCTCCCCCCGCTTGATCGAAAAGGTCAGCCCATCCACCGCCTTCAGCACATGCTTGGGCAGCCTGTTCATCAGGCGGGTGACCAGCGGCTTCGACACATCGAAATACATTTTCAGGTCGCGAACTTCCAAAATCGCCTGTTCAGACATATTTGTGCCCTCCGTCATAAAGCCAGCATGCCGCCATCTGCCCGGCATTTTCCGTCGCCCTCAATGCCGCAATTTCTTCCCGGCACACCGGCTTGACCATTTTGCAACGGGGATTGAAGGCGCAGCCATCCGGCCGACCATCGAGCCGCGGCATGGCCCCTTCGATATTGGGCAGGTATTTGAGATTCTGGCCGATTTGCGGGATCGAATCCATCAACCCCCGGGTATAGGGATGCTTCGGCGCGTCAATCACGCTTCTGACATCGCCGATTTCCACGAGACGCCCCGAATAGATCACCGCGACCCGATCCGCCGCCTCGGCGATCACCCCCATATCGTGGGTCACCAGCATGGTCGCCACCCCCTTGTCGCGGGACAGGTCTTTCAAAAGCGCGATAATCTGCGCCTGCACCGACACATCGAGCGCCGTCGTCGGTTCATCGGCGATGATCAGGCTGGGATCACAGCACAGCGCCAGCGCAATGACGACCCGCTGCCGCATGCCGCCTGAAAACTCATGGGGGAAGGCGTCAAAGCGCAGCTCCGGCGCCGGTATTCCTACTTCCGTCAGCAGCTCGATAGCCCGATCCTTTGCTTTGGAATAGGAAATATTCCGGTGCGTCAGAATGGTCTGGGTAAGCTGCTTTCCAACGGTGTAAAGCGGGTTCAGGCTGGTCAGGGGATCCTGGAAAATCACCCCGATCTCCGCCCCTCTGACGCGCCGCATCTCGTTTTCGGACAGATGGGTGATGTCCCGCCCTTTCAGGGTGATCTTGCCGCCGGAAACCCGCCCCGGCGGCTCCAGCAGGCCAACAATGGCGTTCCCGGTCAGGGATTTTCCCGCCCCGGATTCGCCGACGACGCCGAGAATTTCCCCCGCCTCAATCGAAAAGGACAAACCTTCGATGGCTTTCAGAATTCCCCGCCGCGTCGGGAATTCAATGCTCAGATTTTCAATATCGACAACAGACATAACGCCCCCTCTCCGTTAGCGCAGTTTCGGGTTGAATGTATCGCGCAGCCAGTCGCCGATCAGGTTGACCGACAGAACCAGGATGACGAGGGTGAACGCCGGGAAGAAGGTGATCCACCATTCGCCCGAAAACAGGAAATTATTACCGATGCGGATCAGGGTGCCGAGCGACGGATTGGTCGGCGGCACGCCCACGCCCAGGAAGGACAGTGTTGCCTCGATAATGATGGCGACGGCCACCCCGATGGTCGCGACAATCAGCGTCGGGCCGACCACATTGGGAAAGATATGCCGCAGCAGGATCAGCCATGCCGGCGTCTGGATCAGCTTCGCCGCCGCGATATAATCCTTGCGCCGCTCCACCATCGCGCCACTGCGGGTGATGCGCGCATATTGCGGCCAGCTCGCAATGCCGATGGAGAAGATCAGCACCGGGATCGCCATTTCCTCATGCAATTCATTGCTCATGGACGTGCGGACAACCCCGTCAATCATCAGCGCGATCAGGATCGGCGGGATGGTGAGCTGGATATCGGCGACGCGCATGATCAGGGTGTCGATCCAGCTTCCCGTGGCGTAGCCCGCAATAATGCCGAGCGGAATGCCGATCGCCACCGACAGCAGCACGCTGAACAGCCCGACGATCAGCGAAATCTGCGTGCCATACATGATGGCGGCGAGAACATCGCGCCCCTGCCCGTCCGTCCCAAGGAAATGAGCCGCCGATCCGCCCGCCTCCCAGGCCGGCGGCAGGAAGGCATCCATCAGGCTGAGACTGCCGGGTTCAAACGGTGTGTAGCTCGTCAGATATGGCGCCCCGAAGGCCGCGCCGACCAGCAGCAGCGTGACCAGACTCGCCAGCATGGTGAGGGGCGAGTGAAGAAAGCTCCAGGTCACATCGTGATCGTAAAAGCCCGCCCACCATTTCGATAATTTTGCCGTTTGCATGTTGATATCTCCCCTTATCCCCTGACCTCGACGCGAAGCCGCGGGTCCACCACAAAATACAGCAGGTCAACAATCAGATTGATCATCACGAAGAAGAAGGCGACCATCACCAGATAGGCCGACATGACCGGCACATCGGCGAATTGCACCGCCTGGATGAACAGGCTGCCCATCCCCGGCCATTGAAAAACCGTTTCCGTAATGATCGAGAAGGCGATCAGCGAACCGATTTGCAGGCCCGTCACCGTGATCACGGGGATCAGGGTGTTCTTGAGGGCATGGCCGAAGTTGATATCGCGCTGCCGCAGACCCCGCGCCCGGGCAAATTTGATGAAATCCGCCCGCATCACCTCCAGCATCTCGGAGCGGATGATGCGCAGGATCAGTGTCGTCTGATACAGCGCCAGCGTGATGGACGGCAGAATGATGGCCTTCCAGCCGCTCAGCGTTAAGAGGCCGGTTGTCCAGCCGCTGTCCAGCGTCACCACCTCACCGCGGCCAAAGGACGGCAGTATCTGGAATTTCACCGCAAACACATAAATCAGCAGGATGCCGATCACGAAGGTCGGCAGCGACACCCCGACCAGCGAGCCGGTCAGGATCACCTTGCTGAACCAGTGCTTTTTCTTGAGCCCCGTAAACAGCCCCCCGGCCACGCCGAGCAGGATGGCGATGATCGCCGAGACAAAGACCAGCTCCAGCGTCGCGGGCATCCGTTCGGCGACGACATCCTCGACCGGCCGTTGCAGACGGTAGGAAATCCCGAAATCGCCCTGCACGGCATTCACAACGAAACGGCCGAACTGCACAATGAAGGGATCGTTGAGGCCAAGCTGATCGCGCAACTCTTCCATGTCCTTGGTCGTCGATTCCTGCCCCACCATGTTGCTGATGGGATCCCCGACAAAATTGAACAGGAAGAAACTGAGCAGCGCGACAACCAGCATGACAATCGCCGACTGGACCAGTCGTTTCAGAATAAAATTCAGCATGATTTTGCTCCTGTTATGAAAGGGAACGGGCAGGCGGCGCCCTCATACGGCCCGCCTGCCCGTCACAGTCGCTAGTTGCTGAAACTCGCCCAGTAGAAGCGGGGCATATCGTTCGGCTCGATCGGGATATTCAGGTTTTTCGACATGGCCCAGAAAATCATCTGGTGATGCAGCGGCAGATACGGGATATCCGCCTGAACCTGGGTCCAGATCTCCTCGATGATCCTGTTTCGCTCCTCCACATCCACGATGCCGCGAATAGCCTCGATCTTCGCGTCCAGTTCGGGCGTGCCGTAGCGGGACGCATTCCAGGAGGCTTCCGAATGCAGCAGATAATCAAACGCAAAGCCCGAATCCATCGTCGGTACGCCCCAGCCGAGCAGGAAGAAATCCGTCGTCTTGCCGGTAATCAGCGGGAAGAACTGTGTCTTGGGCTGCGCATTCAGCCGCACATCGACGCCGATCTTGGCCAGCATGCTGACCGCGGCCTGACAGATGGCCTCGTCATTCTGGTAGCGGTTGTTGGGACAGTCGAGCTGCACCGAAAATCCATCGGGATAGCCAGCCTCGGCCAGCAGCGCCTTGGCCTTTTCCGGATCAAACGGCAGGCGGTTTTCATCCCACTCCGCCTTGTAGCCATTGATCGGCGGTTCGATAATCATCCCCGCCGGCACCGACATGCCGCGCATGATCGCCCGCTTGATCGCCTCCACATCGATGGCGTGATAAAAGGCCTGGCGCACCTTCACATCCTTGAAGGGGTTCTTGCCCTTGACGCTGGAATGCCGCAACTCGTCGGCCTTGACATCGAAACCGAAGAAGATTGTCCGCATCTGCGCGGTCTGCTCCACCTTCAGGGCATCGCTGCCAAGAATCCGGTTCAGATCCTGAATGGGCGGATCGGTCACCAGATCAACCTCGCCCGACAGCAGCGCCGCGACGCGGGTCGCGTCATTGGTGATGGGCGTCCAGACGACCTTGTCAATATTATGCTTGTACTCCTCGTTCCCCCACCAGCTTTCATTGCGGACCAGCACTGTCTTGACGTCCGGCTCCCGGCTTTCCAGCTTGAACGCGCCGGTGCCATTGGTATGCCGGACCGCATAGGTTTCCTGGCTATCCTTGAAATTCTGCGGCGCCTCCACGCCATGCTCCTTGGACCATTCCGCATCCATCATGAAGATGTTGACAAGCTGGTCGAGCAGAATGGGGTTCGGCTTGTCCGTGACGAATTGAACGGTGTAATCATCTATCTTGCGGATTTCCGTGATCGTGTTCACATAGCCCTGCATCTGGCTTGTATCGGCCTGCGCCCGCTTGATCGAAAAGATAACATCGTCGGCATTGAAGGGATTGCCGTTATGGAACGTCACCCCTTCGCGCAGCTTGAATTCCCAGGTGTTCGGATCAAGATTTTCCCAGCTAACCGCGAGCCCGGGAATTTTGACCATGCCGGGGTCGCGCATCACCAGCGCATCATACATCTGGATATCAATCATCAGGGTCACCAGGGCATTCAGCGCATGCGGATCAAGCGTCGACGCATCGCTGACACTGGTATACCGCAGGACATTTTCCGCCTGAACGGGCGCCGCGAAGGGGGCCGCGGCAGCCCCCAGAACGAAACCCGCCACGGCAAGTTTCCTTGTCAATTTTAGCATAATACCTCCTTGTTTTCACATCTGTCGGAGGCAGCCCTGGCATCAGGACCTCCCTCGCCCCCATTTTGCGTATCCCGTCCCGGTTCAATCAAAGGTAACGAAATTCGCCTGCAAATTTATTTTGCTAATATTCACTTCATAAGTAAAATACGGTTTCATAAATTAATTCATGAGTTTTTCAGATGAATGTTTCCTACAAGGTCATGAAGTATTTCGCCGCGGCGGCGCATCACAAAAGCCTTTCCAAGGCGGCGGTGGAGATGAATATTTCCCAGTCGGCCATCAGCCTCGCCGTGGACAGTCTGGAGCGGGAGCTGGGGCTGTCCCTGCTCAATCGTCAACGCTCGAAAGGGATTTCCCTGACCGTCAAGGGGCAGGAGGTGCTGACCCGTATCCAGAGCATTCTCGACCAGGTGGATAATTTCGAGCGCGACATGCTCGGCCTGCAGGAGGATATCTCCGGCGATCTGCATATCGGCTGTTTCACGCCGCTGGCGCCCATCGTTCTGGTCCCGGTCCTGAAACGGATGATCACGGCGCATCAGGCCATCCGGGCGAATATTATCGAAGGCAATGTGCGGCATATTTTTGACTGCATCCACCGCGGTGAGGTGGATGTCGGCATTTCCTATGATGAGGCGGATATCAGCGCGGGGCTCAAAACCCAGACACTGGCGGTGGTGCCGCCGCATGTGGTCGTGCCCTATGATCATCCGTTGGCGGAAATGCAGACAATCCCCATCTCGGCGCTGATTAACCAGAATCTGATCCTGCTTGACCTGCCAAGCTCGCGGCAATATTACACCTCGCTATTCGAAACTGCGGGGTTCCAGCCGAAATTCGCCTATAAATCCGGTAATTACGAAATGATCCGCAGCATGGTGGGGGCCGGGATCGGCATTGCCATCCTGCAAACATGCCCGCCCATCGACTATACGCAATCCGGGACAAAGGTCGTCTGCAAGCCGATCCGGGAAAATCTCCGTAAATCCCGGCTGGTCGTCGCCTATACGCAGCAGGCCATCAAGCGCAACTCCGTGAAAGCCTTTGTGCAGCAGTGCGAAGCTTATTTCACAACCGAAGCGAGCCGCCGTCTGATCGTGTCACGGAAACTGGCGTAATACCGGAATAAAAGATGAACAAACAAGAATTAAATAAATAATATAAAAGTAAAAATTGATTAATTACTAAAATATAAAGTCACATTTACTTGTCTCTGACGTTTATTTCGAGAAATTTGTTTTTTCTCAAAGATAGGAAATATTATGTCAGGAGCCTTTAAATCTAAATTCCCCGTTGTCTCAAGCCTTCAGCGGGCGCTTGTCTTGACGCGCGGCATGAACCGGCTGTTTTTCATGCAGAGCCGGGGATACCGCTTCACCAGCCTGCCCGACTATGACATGACCAAGGCCAAATACCGCGGCAAAGGCGGCGATTTGCTCGGCTGTTATATGGAAGCCGCGGTATTTGACAAATATTACAAGGATGTCTGCAAGCGGCTCGACGTACCGGTGGAGCTCGACAGCGCCACCAGCGACCTGATCAACATGCTGACCCTGTCCAAATATGACGATATCGTCGATATCCATGACCAGATATCCTCCCCGAAAGAGAATGTCCGCGCGCCCATCCAGAATATCGGCGGTCAGGAAGAGGATGCGCCGAAGGAAATCACCTGGCCCGCGCAATATTCCGATCCGGTGGCCGCCGTCGGTGGCATGATCCGCAATATCCTCTATGCCTCCCTGCAGAGCGAGGTGGAGCGTAATCTCAAATTCGTCGAGTCTCTGTCCGATCAGATTGACGAGGGCGAAGGGCAGATGGGCTCCGTTGTGCAGTATTATGTCGGACGCGGGCCCAATGTGCCGTACAGCGCGCTCAACTTCCTGCTGAAGCAAAAGAGCGGCAAGGCCCTGTCCGAAGATGAGTTGCAGGAGGAGGGCGCCGTCACAAAAATGATCAATGCCTATCTGAACGGCATTCTGCCCGGCGCCGCCGCCAGTTTCAAAATCGACATGAAGAAGCAGGGGATCTCCGCCGTGCACATCCAGTCGCCGCATTCCTCCGCCGTTGTCAAATACCCTCTCAAGAATGGCAAGAGCGGTTATATGGGCGCGGAAGTCGGCCGCCCGAGCTTTACCTATGTCAATGGCAAGCTGGTGATGAACGCCCATGAGCAGGTCGTCGATCCGGCGGTGTTCCAGTCCATGAACCGCCAGCGGCTCGCCCCGAAAGACCTGCCGCTGACCATCGAGGATTACAAGAAACGCGAGACCGGCGTCACTCTTGAAAATTTCTTTTTGCAGGATGCCTCCGTCAAATATGACCAGCTCAGCGCTGAAAACCAGCCGCTCGTCAAGACGGTCAGCCTGGTGGATCATGAAACCGGCAAAGGTCAGGCCGTTTACCTGAGCGATGGCGTACCCGCCGCCTCGGTCATCCACAAAGTGCCCTATGCGGGCCGCCTCGCCAAGGTTCTCTACTTCCTCACCGGCCAGTATCCGTGGGAGGCGTTGCGTTTCGGCGGCTATTTCGCCCATGACGCCCTGACCGGGCAGAGCCGCGCCTGCGAGGCCCTTGTTGTTTTCGGCTGCGATATTGCCGGGATCAAGCCGCAGGAGCTGCTGCCGGTGCTCGCCGGCCTGGATCAGTATGACCTGTCCCAGGAAATGCGCGAATCGGTGTATGAGAATATTCTCTTCGCCGAACTGGCCGATCCATCCAAAAGCGATGTGTCCTCCAGCATTTTCAGCGAAAAGGCCGCGAAGGATTATCTCACCCTGTCGGCCAACGCCTTTGTCACCATGCAGCTTTACAAGGATCTGCTGCAAACGGCCGAAAGCGCCATCAAGGCGGCGAAGCTGCTCGGCAAGACGGATGTGGAGGCGGAAAGCGTGCGCGATCTCGTGCTCTCCCAGACCAAGAACTTCATGCGCCGTTATGCGCATATGTGGGCGATCGGCGCCGCGCTGACCATCAACCTGCATAAAAATTTCGGCGCCAAGCTTTTCCTCGATCCGACACCGACGGGGGCGTCCATCGCCGACGCCCTGAAGGAAAAAGCCCCGAGCAGCGGCACGCTTCTTTTCATGGTCAAATTCGTCACCGAGAAGCGCGATGCCCTGAAAACCGCGCCGGACGGGGAAAGCGAGAAAAGCCGGAAGGTGCGCGAAAACTCCCTCGACCTCGCGGAGAAATCCCTCAAATATATCGCCGGGATCAAATCCGAACTTGGCATAAAGGGCTGATCATCGACAGATAAAGGCAGGGCGGCGCATCCACTGCCTCGCCCTGCCCCGTTCACATCTTTTCAGCTTCTCGCGTGTTTTTGCCGGCGATATCCGCCGGTTACTGCTTCTTGATGAATTTGTTGATGATCAGGCCGGCGACGATCTGGACAACGGCGCCCGCCACACCGCCGCCGACGAACTGACCGGCGAGGGCGGCAATATCAACGCCGCCTGCGGCCGCGCCGCCCGCGCCCAGAATGGGGCCAAGGAGCGCACCGCCCCCGACGCCGCCAACCGCGCCCGCAATCAGATTGCCAATATTGCCAAGATCGGCGGCTTTCACCGCCTTGCCACTGGCGCCGCCGCCGACAAGGCCGCCAACCAGCTGCGCAATGAGTGCTTCCATCGTCATATCCCCCTTGTTACTAATCTCACTTCGCCATATCCGTAATATTATTAAATTCTAATGTGCCGGATATGGCATTATTACTGCCTCACCGGGATTGCGTCAATCCTGTTGCGATGGCATAGCGCGATAAGCCCGGTGCGGCCGCGCTAACCCTTCTCCGCATAGGGGTTTTTGCCCGTGCGGGTCATGATGCGGATCGGCACGGCGGGGAGCTTGAAATCAGCGCGCAGGCCGTTGATGAGATAGCGGATATAGCTCTCCGGCAGCTCCCCCCGCGAGGACATGAACAGGCTGAAGGTCGGCGGGCGGGCTTTCACCTGCGTCATATAACGGATTTTGAGGCGGCGTCCCTTGACCATGGGCGGCGGATGCTGCTCCAGCATCACTTCCAGCCAGCGGTTGAGCCGGGATGTCGGAATGCGGCTGTTCCACAGATCATAGATTTCCATCACCTTCGGCAGCAGCTTTTCAACCCCGCGCCCGGACAGCGCCGAGAGCGTCACCACCGGCACGCCCCGCACCTGCGGCAGCGAAATCTCCAGCCGGTCGCGGATGAGTTTCAGCGTCGCCTGCCGATCCGCCACCGCATCCCATTTATTGACCGCGATGACGAGGGCGCGCCCTTCCTCGATCACATGGGCGGCGATATTGAGATCCTGCTTTTCAAACGTCTCCACCCCGTCGATCAGCAGCACCACCACTTCCGCCATACGGATGACGCGCAGGCTGTCGGCGACCGAGAGTTTTTCGAGCTTCTGCTGCACCCGCGCCTTTTTGCGAAGCCCGGCCGTATCGACCAGCCTGACCGCGCGCCCTTCGAATTCCCATTCAACGGCGATGGCGTCGCGGGTCACTCCGGCCTCCGGCCCGGTCAGCATCCGGTCCTCCCCCACCAGCGTGTTGACGAGGGTGGATTTGCCCGCATTGGGACGGCCGACAATGGCAAGCTGCAACGGCTTTTCGGCCGCATCCTCTGCACCTTCCGCCGCCGCGTCTGCCGTCTCCTCTTGCGCTGCCTCCGCCGCGGCCTCAAAGGGCAGCAGCGCCTCGAACAGGTCCGCCATTCCCTCGCCATGCTCCGCGGACAGCGGCACCGGCTCGCCGAGGCCAAGGCTGAAACTCTCCATCAACCCCGGCGTCCCTGCCTTGCCCTCGCATTTATTGGCGACAAGGATAACGGGGGTTTCGCTCCGCCGGAGCCACCCGGCGAAATGGTTATCAAGCGGCGTGACGCCCGCCTTCGCGTCAATCAGCATCAGGACGACATCCGCCTCGGCCAGCGCCAATTCCGTCTGGCGGCGCATCCGCCCTTCCAGGCTGTCATCGAATTTCTCTTCAAGACCCGCCGTATCAATAATGCGGAATTTGAGGGTGCCGATGCGCCCCTCCCCCTCACGGCGGTCACGGGTGACGCCCGGCGTATCATCGACCAGCGCCAGCTTCTTGCCCACCAGCCGGTTGAACAGGGTCGATTTGCCGACATTGGGACGACCAAGAATGGCGACGGTAAAGGTCATTTCTTTATCAATCGTTCGCGGGCGCGGGTGCGGCCCTGAGCGCCACCAGTTCCGCGTCATCCGTCAGGATGTAAAGGGTGTTGCCCGCCACCACAGGCGGGATGGAGGCCTTGTCGGACAGCTCCATCTGTCCCAGAATGCTGCCATCATAGGGCGAAACCGAGATGGCAACGCCATAGTTGGAAACCAGGATCAGCCGGTCGCTGGCGAGGATCGGGCCGGTCCAGACAATGAGATCACGGCGGTTCTCCGGATCCTCATATTTACCGAGCGGGCGAACCCAGCGGATCAGACCGTTGCGCCGCGACAGGCACAGAAGATCCCCGTCCGTCGTCACGACAAACATGAAATCCCCGGCGATCCAGGGGGTCTGCAATGTCGAGATTTCCTGATCCCACAGCCGGTTGCCCGACCGCAGGTCAATGGCGATCATGCGCCCCGAATAGCTGGCGGCATAGACGACACCGCGGTCGATCACCGGAAAGGCGTTGATATCCGAAAGCGACGTGAGGGCGCTGTAGACGCGGCGGCGGGCGAGCTGATCGCTCCAGGCCTGCTGACCGTTATCGGCGCGGAGCGCATAAACCTCGCCATTGGCGAAAGGCACCACCACCGTGCCGCTGTCATAGGCGGGACTGGCCGCGCCAAGCAGGCCGGTGGTTTCCACGCCGCCTTCGAAATTCCAGCGGATTTCGCCGCTTGCCGCATCCAGGGCAAAAATCCGGCTGTCGAATGTAAGGGCGAGCACCTGCCCGTCGGCCACCGTCGGCGCCGCACGCAGCGGCACGCCGAGATTGCGGCTCCAGAAAATCTCGCCGCTCTCCCCATCCATGGAGACCACATCGCCGAAGGAGGTGGTGGCGTAGATGCGGCCATATTCAAAGGCGAGCCCGCCGCCGATATTGCCTTCATCCTCATCTTCGGGCGTCAGGTTGCGCGACCACAGCTCCTCGCCCGTCTCCGTGGAATAGGCGGTGACCTGCGCGGCCGAATCCATGGCGTAAACGCGCCCCTCCGCAACCACGGGGGAGGAGAACATGCGGTTCTCATCGTCAGATTCCTCCCCGATGGACACCCGCCAGACCTCTTCCAGCTCATCCCCAAGCGACAGATGATACATGGCATGGGCGGGAACGCCGCCGGGCTGCGGCCAATTGGCATTCTCATAAGGCGCGGGCAGGCGGACCTCCAGATCGGCGAGGCCCGCATCGGCTTCCAGATAGCGCTCCAGCGACAGGATGGAAATACGGTCCCCCGGCAGCGGCGGCGGTTCGTCATTGCCGAACCAGCTACAGGCGGAAAGGCCGATCACCAGCGCGCCCGCGAAAAGCGGCCGCAGCAGGACGGCGGTGTTCTGACATGTCGCGCCACGTTTTAGCATCACTCTACTTGCCTTCCAGCGCATCGAGAAGCTGGCTGGCGCGCCCCTTGATCATATCCGGCGCCTCGGCGTCATTCTGGATGAGGCTCAGCACCTCGCGCGCTTTGGCCGCATCGCCATCCTTGATATGGCTGAGCGCCAGCAGTTCATTGGCCGAGGCGTTCCACAGCGCGCCGGGTTCGATCAGCCCGGCAATGCGGCTGCGCACCTGATCCGTGGTGCCGTTATCAAGCAGGTAATAACCGGCCATCAGATCGGCGAGGGCGGCAAAGGCCGGTTCAACGGAGCTGTCGGCGGCGAGGCGGTCATAAACGGCGAGGGCCTTGGCCCCCTCTCCCGCGTCGATCAGGGCGGCGGCTTCGCGTAAGGACGCCAGGGCGCTATATCCTTTGCTGCCCTCTTCGGCGAGATCGGCGAAGGCGGCCGCGGCGTCGGCGTTGCTGCCCTCCGCGGCAAGGGTCGATGCGGCCGTGAACGCGGCGCCTTCGGCCTCGGCGCGGGATTGCTGGTAATTCTGCCAGCCGACATAGGCGGCCGTTCCGGCAACGATCAGGATGACCAGCGCGATGACATATTTGCCATAGGCTTTCCACAGCGCCAGCGATTTTTCCTTGCGGACGTCTTCATCCACTTCGTTAAAGATATCGGCCACAAAAAACTCCCGTTCCGGCATTGAAAATCCGCTGCAAAATAACCCCCCGGGCCGAATTAGGCAAATGTTGTCTCGCCCTTTGGCGAAAATTTGATATTTTGCGGAAGGCGCGGAAAAAACCGCCGCCGCGAATTTCGGACGCTGCAAGCAAAGGCAGGCAATTTTATGGCCGAAGGACAGATTTTACAACTTGTCGCCCTTTTGATGGTGCTCGGGCTGGTGTTGCCGGGCTTCCTCTACTACACCCGGCGCGCCGGCAAGGCGGCCCTGCTGCGCAACATCGCCCTGTGGCTGGCGGCGGCGCTGGTCATTGCCCTGCTCTATCGAACGTTCGGCGGCGGCTGAGCCCCCGAACGGACGGCCGCAGTCGCGGCTGTTTGCCAAAGGCGGCGCCCCTGTCAACGGCGGCCGGAGCTGGCGAAGGCTCGGCTGACAATCGCAAGGCACCTGTGAGCCCGGCAGGGGCAGCCATGGGTTCGGGCCGGTATCGATCCGGCAAGGCTCCGGCATCGGCAGTCATGGGTTCGGCAGGAGCGATCATGGGCGGTGGGTTGGGCGCAGCCGCCCGCACTCCCGGACGCTGCCCGCGCCCTGGCCAGAAATTCCATTTCCTCCGTCGCGTCGGCTGACGCGCGCGGGTTCTTCAAAAACAGGGCGGATCCCGGTCAAAAACAACAGACCGCACGTCCAGGCATGCGTCGGCAATCGCCGCCGCACCAACATTCCGGCGAACGACAGGACCCCGCTGATGGAAAAACAGCTTTCTTACAAAAACAGCCATCTCGCGGAAACAGCCATCTCACGGAGGAAGGGATCCTGCTCCCCTCCGCCGTTTTGGCATCCGCCATCAACGGGTCGCGTCAAATTTCGTCCGAGGGGTTTCACCTGGG
This sequence comes from uncultured Alphaproteobacteria bacterium, assembly GCA_963971675.1. Lineage (GTDB taxonomy): Bacteria > Pseudomonadota > Alphaproteobacteria > Sneathiellales > Sneathiellaceae > Sneathiella. The sequence continues at coordinate 217,407 of CAXASQ010000006.1, forward strand.
CGTCCGGTTGTCACTCGAAAATCCGGCCCTATGCTCCCGCCAGAGCGGCATTGGATTCACGGCGACGGCGATACCGCTTTTTTCTCGGCTCCGGGACATCCTGATTATCCGCAAGGCGCCATTCACAGCAGCGTCCTGTAAAATTTGTCCCGTGCATCCGGCAGCGCCTTTTCAAAACCGTTTCCGTTTGTCTCATGGCTGGACCACCGGGGGTTTCGACATTGCGCCAACAGCATCGCTATGACGGAGGAAGCGGGGCATATCGCCATCCCATTCATCCGGTCGTTTCCTATCGCCTTCCTGGGATCCCTCCCCTCCGGGAGGGGGAACCGCCGGGGATGACATCCACTTCCCCTAGACCTTATATTATAGCAGCATCAGCCCGTATATTCAATATATCTCATGAAAAAAAGATACATCCGACGGCATCTATCGGCAAAGGGCGCGCGGGCCGTCACGCAGCCGCCCGATGCAAGGGAGCGGGATTAATTCTTTACACGCCAACAGGGTACGGTAAACTACAAAAAATTTTACGCAGCGGAGCCCTCGCCCGAAGAGTAAAATGTCGGCCTCCTGCTGGATCAGGCATCCGGCTTGCGGCGGACGCGAGATAGAAAGGACACCATGACACGCATTGCCGCCTGCCTGCTGGCCGCCCTCCTCTTCTCCCTTTCCCTTGCCATACCGGCCCAGGCGAACTGGCTGGATACGCTGAAAGACGCCGCAAAGGAAGTGACCGACAGCGCCGTTGAGGCTCTCAAGGACGCCGAAGGCGAAGCCCCGTCAACTACCGGCGACCCCGGGGAACAGGGGGCCAATCCTTCGGGCACGGCAAAGCCCGCATCCCCCAAGGCTCCGACCAGCGGCACAGTGGCGAAACCCGCCGCGCCGACGGCCGCCAAACCGGCGGCGGTGACGCTCAATGGCAATAACGATCCCACGCTTGTCAAGGCGGCGCAGGCGGAGTTGCAACGGCTCGGCTACAAGGTCGGGGTGGACGGCGCCTATGGCCCCAATACAAAAAAGGCGATCACTGCCTTCCAGTCGTCGCACAGCCTTACGGCGGATGGCAATGTCTCGCCGGATCTTGTCAGCGCCCTGAAGGCTGCGCCGACGCCGATGGGGACCGCCACCTCAGAGAAGAACGAAATGGCGGCGGAAAAGAAAGCGGAACCTGCAACCGCGCCCGAGAAAAAGGCCGCAGCTGCCCCGGCACCCCAGCAGAAAGCCGAACCGGCGGCGACCCCGGCTAAAGCTGCGGATTACGACAGATTTTATCAATATGAAGGCAGCGCGCCGCAGATGCAGGGCGCCTGGCTGATCGTCCGCGACAAGGCGGACCCGATCCGCTTTTATGGAGAAATCCGGGGGGATGAACTGATCACCCAGCAGGATCTGGGCGCGCTAACCCTGGCGCCCGGTGCGAGCGCGGACTTGCGGGAGCTGGTCATGGGCCCGTTCCGCAAAACCGACAGCTATACGCCGCCGTCCATTGTTATTCTCCGCTTCGATGGGGTGGAAATTACCGCCCGGAATATATCCGCCGGCGGGTCGTCCAGCGTGACTTTTCAGGCAAAAGGGCCGGAAGTCACCAAGCTGTTGAATCATCTGCAGGACGGCAATAATTTCGACTATCGGATTGAGCATTTCGACCCCTTCATTTCTCCGAAGGAGTGGGCGACCTTCCATGCGCCGCCGCCCAGCATCGCCGCCGCGAAGCAGGCTGAAAAAGACAAGCAGGCCGCCGCTATGGCCGCGGAGAAAGCGGAGCAGGAGAAGAAGGCCGCCTATGCCGGCACTCTCACCCCGGAAGCCAAGATGGCCTATGAGCAGTGCAATCAGAATTACGCGGCCGAAAACTTCTATGACTGTCAATGCATTGCCCAGAATTTGGAAAAATATATGGGGCCGCAGATTGATAGCAGCGCGGATTACTGGAAGAAACGCATCGCCGGTTATGAGGGTGCCATCAAGACGAATAATGCCAGTCCCAAGCTGACGGCGGAGAGGAAAGCGCAGCTGGAAAAAGGCATCCGGCAACAGATCGAGCGGGCCAAAGTGGAGCTTACAAAGATCGAGGACCGGGCCAACTGGGACGATTCAATCCAGAAATCCATGGTGCAGGGCGCCCAGATGCAGCTTTACAAGGACCCCGCCTGCAAGGTCGGCGAGGGCATGCGCGAGAAGGAATATAAAAACTGCCTGAGTTCTTCCTCATCGAAAAAAGTGAAGGGAAAAACACCGGAGGAATATTGCAGCTGCTCGGCCAAGACAGCAGCGGAGCTCTGGCTGGCGTCCACGGAGGCCTATAGCTCCAAGGTCGCTGTCGGTATTCCCGTGAAGGCACGTACCCAATGCCGGAATTAGCCCAAAACAACAAAGGAAGAAGACTGCCGTGTCGAAATCGCTTCTCTCGATCCTTACTCTCCTCACCCTCAGCCTTCTCACCCTCGGGAGTGCGAATGCGTCCGGCGCGCCCGATCTCGGCCAATGGACCCAGACCTATTGCGAGGGCTACAGGGCGGCGAAGAACCTCTATGACTGCCAATGCGTCGTCGATCAAGCGCCGGCCTATGTGGAGAAGGAAGTCGCCAAGCAGGTCGCGATGAAGGAACGGGCCATCGGCAATTTTCAGGAAGTCATGAAGAAGCAACAGTCCGACGATCGGCTGACCGCCGAGCAGAAGGCGCAGGCCAAAGCCGGTTACCAGAAAAGAATTGATCAGGAGCAGGCGGCCATCGACAAGCTGAAAAACCGGTCGAGCTGGGACAAGAAGACGATGGACAGCATCGCTTCCGCCGCCATGATCGAGGTCTATACCGCGCCCACCTGCAAAACCGGCGCGGTCTTTCTGGATCCGGAAACCCAGATCTGCAAATTCAAGGGGGAAAAACTCCAAAAGCAGTTGAAAAACAAGACCGTCGATGAATATTGCGACTGCCTCCGCGAGACGATGGCAAAGACATGGGAGGCCTCAACCGGGCAGACCAGTGCGAAAATACAGCGGGACCTCTTCTCTGAGGCCAACAGGAGCTGCAATCAATAGCGCTGCGCGGCTGCCGGGGCGGCCGTAAACCGCCGCCGCGCCTCTTTACGCAAATTTCACGATTTGGCCTTAATCTTCCCCGATATGCAGCCTTCCTGAATGAAGGACGGAGTAGAAAGATGGCCAGTCAGTCCCTCGACAAACGCAAGCGGCAAATTGCACAGAACCTCATTGATACCTGCGGGTTGCAGCGTGCCTTTCACGCGGCCAAGCAATATGGCTGGACCGATATCGCCGAGGAGATCGAGAGCGAGATC
>CAXASQ010000007.1:0-212228 GCA_963971675.1 uncultured Alphaproteobacteria bacterium
ATCGAGAAGATGGGGGCGGAAGGGGTGGTGTTCTATCTGCCCTATCAGGAACGCTTTGCGGGCAATCCGGTGAATGGCGTGCTGCATGGCGGGATTATCACCACATTGATCGATTCCGCCATGGGGATGAGCATCTATGCCCGGCTGGAAAAATACCTTCCGCTGGCGACGCTGGATTTACGCATTGACTATCTGAAACCCGCCACACCGGGGGAGGATGTCTATACCCATTCCTTCTGCTACAAGACGACGCGGCAGATTGCCTTCGTGCGGGCCATCGCCTATCACGGCGACCGGCATGACCCGATTGCCAATGCGGTTGGCACCTTCATGCTGAAATCAACGGATAGCCCCGCCCTTGATATGGTGGCCGAACGGGTGAGGGCGGCGCAATGAGCGAACAACGCGCGGAAAATTTTATCAGCAAAATCAATGCGGCGAAGCAGGATCGCAACTGGCAGCAGGTATTCGATTTCATCCCCTATTTCAGCTTTCTCGGCCTTCGTCTGGAAGAGCGGGACAGCGGCCTTGTCTGCGTCCTGCCGGAGGACAGGAAGTTTATCGGTAACCCGACGCTGCCGGCGCTGCATGGCGGGGTGGTCGGCGCATTTCTCGAAAGCGCGGCGCTGGTCCATCTGATGGCGACGCAGGAAGTGACGCGCATGCCCAAGATCATCAATATCACGGTGGAATATCTCCGCTCCGGCAAGCCGATTGAAACCTATGCCGAAGCGGTGATCACCAAGCCCGGACGGCGTGTCGCCAATATGCGCATTGAGGCCTGGCAGAAGGATCGGGAGAAGCCGATTGCGGCGGCGCATGCCAATTTCCTTGTCAGTTGAGGATTGCTGCCTACATGAACAGATAATGATGCCTGTTTAGACGGAGTTGATTATTCATGACAAAAGCCGCCCTTGCCAATCTGCCCGAATGGGATTTGAGCGATCTGTATCCGTCCCGCACCTCCCCGGAACTGCTGGAGGATCTGGAGACGGTGGCGCAGGATGCGAAAGCCTTCGCCGCGCAGTATAAGGGCAAGCTGTTGGGCCTGGACGGGCAGGGGCTCTATCTCGCCATCTCGAAATTCGAGGAAATCGGCGAGATGGAAGGACGCATCATGTCCTATGCCTATCTCGTCTATGCGGGCAACATGTCGGACCCGGACATCGCCAAATTCTTCCAGACCATGCAGGAGAAAATCAGCGCCACCAGCACTGATCTGCTGTTCTTCACGCTGGAACTGAACCGCATCGGCGAAGAGACGCTGCAAGGCATGTATGAGGGCAGCAGCCTGAAAAAATATGAGCCCTGGCTCAACAATGTGCGGGCGCTGAAGCCCTATCAGCTCTCCGATGAGGTGGAGAAGCTGCTGCATGAGAAGGAAATCTCCGGGCGCAGCGCCTGGGTGCGGCTGTTCGATGAGACGATGGCCGGCCTCAAGTTCGAGGTGGACGGGGAAGAGCTTGCCTCGCAGCAGGTTCTGCACCTGCTGTCCAGTCCCAATGGGGAACTGCGCAAGAAGGCGGCGAAAAGCCTCGGCAAGGTGTTCGGGCAGAATGCCCGGCTGTTTTCCCTGATCACCAACACGCTGGCCAAGGACAAGGCGATTGAGGATGACTGGCGCGGTGCGCCCGAGCCCGCCGCCATGCGTCATCTCGCCAATCAGGTGGAGCCGGAGGTGGTGAACGCCCTCTCCAAGGCCGTGCAGGACGCCTATCCGGAGCTGTCGCATCGTTACTATGCGCTGAAAGCCAAATGGATGGGGCAGGAGAAGATCGACTATTGGGACCGCAATGCGCCGCTGCCCGCCGCCGATGACCGCCTTATCCCGTGGGAGGAGGCGCGCGATACGGTGCTGGAGGCTTATGGCCGCTTCTCGCCGGAGCTGTCAAAGCTGGGCCAGCAGTTTTTCGAAAAGCCGTGGATCGATGCGGCCGTCCGCCCCGGCAAGTCGCCGGGCGCTTTCGCGCATCCGACCGTTTCCGATGTGCATCCCTATCTGCTGCTGAATTATCAGGGTAATATCCGCGATGTGATGACGCTCGCCCATGAGCTGGGCCACGGGGTGCATCAGCTTCTGGCCGCGCCGCAGGGCGGATTGCTGGCCAATACGCCGCTGACCCTCGCCGAGACGGCCAGCGTGTTTGGCGAACAGCTCACCTTCCGCGCGCTGCTGGAAAAACAGACTGACCCCGAAAAACGCCGCATCATGCTGGCGGGCAAGGTCGAGGATATGCTGAACACAGTCGTGCGGCAGATCGCTTTCTATGAGTTCGAGCGGCGTGTCCATGCCGCCCGGCGGGAGGAGGAGCTGTCCCCCGACCAGATCGGCAAGATTTGGATGGATGTGCAGACTGAAAGCCTCGGCCCGGCGATCCGGCTGCATGATGAGTATCAGTATTTCTGGTGCTATATCCCGCATTTCATCCATTCGCCCTTCTATGTCTATGCCTATGCCTTCGGCGATTGCCTGGTGAATGCGCTCTACGCCATCTATCAGGAGGCGGAGAGCGGCTTTCAGGAGAAATATTTCGACATGCTGAAGGCGGGCGGAACCCTGCGTCACAAAGAGTTGCTGGCGCCGTTCAATCTGGACGCGTCGGACCCGGCTTTCTGGTCGAAAGGCCTTGGCGTTATCAAGGGATTTATCGACGAACTCGAAGCCGTTTGACCCATTCCCCTGCCTTCTGATTTCGCCTGCGCCGCTTTTCGCGGTGCGGGCGCGACAATCTGTTGCCGTTCATTCAGATTTCGGTATATTGCATCGCACTGTGACCAGAATGAAGTTTGATCAAGGGAAAGGCTGTCAATATGGCTGAAAATGGCAATATGAATATTGAGATGCAGAATGCGTCCTATGCGTTCTTCGTCAACCTGTTTAAGTTCGGCACCATCGCGGTTGTGGTGGTTCTGATCCTGATGGCCTTATTCCTGCTCTAGCAGCGGAGCGGCCCCGTCACGGGGCCGGACTGTCAGTAACGGCGTTGCGGGGCGTCACCCATCCACCTATGAAGACAAGTATAAAAAGGATCGATTATGAAAATCGCTATCCCACGGGAGCGTCGAGAGCATGAAAAACGCGTTGCGGCCACTCCCGATACCGTAAAGAAATTTGTCGGGCTGGGCGCGGAAGTCATCGTTGAGACAGGAGCGGGCCATGCCAGCTCATTCTCTGATGCTGACTATGAGGCGGCGGGGGCCACAATCGCGCCCGATGAAGCCTCTGCCCTCAAGGACGCCGATATTGTCCTCAAGATCCAGCGCCCGCTGACCAAGGCCGAAGGCGAAGATGAGCTCGCCCTGATGAAAAAGGGCGCGGTTCTGATCGCTCATCTGGCCGCCCTGCAAAACCGTGAACAGGCGGCGGAATACGCCAAGGCCGGCGTGACGGCCATCGCCCTTGAACTGCTGCCGCGCATCAGCCGCGCCCAGTCCATGGACGTGCTGTCGTCGCAGTCCAACCTGTCGGGCTATAAATCCGTGCTGGACGCGACGGCGGAATATGGCCGGGCGCTGCCGATGATGATGACCGCGGCGGGCACTATCGCGCCCGCTAAATGTTTCATCATGGGCGTTGGCGTTGCCGGGCTTCAGGCGATTGCCACGGCGCGCCGCCTTGGCGCCATCGTGACGGCGACCGACGTGCGCGCGGCCACCAAGGAACAGGTGGAGAGCCTCGGCGCGAAATTCGTCATGGTCGAGAGCGAAGAAACCGGCGAGACGGCGGGCGGTTACGCCAAGGAGATGAGCGAAGACTATAAGAAGCGTCAGGCGGAACTGGTGTTCGAGCATATCAAGAAGCAGGATATCGTCATCACGACGGCCCTCATTCCGGGCCGCACGGCGCCGATCCTCATCACCGATGAAATGCTGGCCGTGATGAAGCCGGGCTCGGTCATTGTCGATCTCGCGGTTGAGGCGGGAGGCAATGTCACCCAGTCGAAGCTGGGCGAGGTGGTGACCACGGCAAATGGCGTCAAGATCGTCGGCCATCATAATGTGCCGAGCCGTCTGGCGAGCGATGCGTCCTCGCTGTTCGCCAAGAACCATTTCAACTTCCTCAATCCCATGATTGACAAGGAAACGGGGAATTTGAACCTCAACTGGGAAGATGAACTTGTCACCGGCACGGCGCTGACCCGCGATGGCAACATTGTCCACCCGCAACTGACCGAGGGAGGGAACTGATCATGGATATGGTAGATCCGACTGTATTCCGGCTGGCGATTTTCGTGCTGGCCATTTTCGTGGGTTATTATGTGGTCTGGAGCGTGACGCCCGCCCTGCATACCCCGCTGATGGCGGTGACCAACGCCATTTCCTCCGTCATCATCGTCGGCGCCCTGATCGCCGCGGGACCGGAGGATTTCTCACTCGCCAAGGTGTTCGGCTTTGTCGCCATCACGCTCGCCTCGGTGAATATTTTCGGCGGCTTTCTCGTCACCCAGCGCATGCTGTCCATGTACAAGAAAAAACAGAAATAAGGGGGGCGAAACGTGTCTGCTAATTTTACGGCGCTGGCCTATCTGGTTTCCGCCATCCTGTTCATTCTGGCGTTGCGCGGCCTGTCCTCTCCGGACAGCTCCCGGCGCGGGAACATCATGGGCATGGCCGGTATGGCCATTGCCATCATTGTCACCATCCTTGACCCGAGTGTCGTCTCCTATGAATGGATCATCGGCGGCATTGTCATCGGCGGCGCCATCGGTGCGGTGATTGCCCAGCGCATCGCCATGACCGCCATGCCGCAGCTTGTGGCGGCATTTCACAGCCTGGTCGGCCTCGCGGCCGTTCTTGTGGCGGCAGCGGCCTTCTATAACCCGGCGGCCTATGGCATCCTCAGCCCGCTTGGCGAACTGACGGTGCTCTCGCGCATTGAAATGTCCATCGGTATTGTGGTTGGCGCCATCACCTTCTCGGGTTCCGTCATCGCCTTCACCAAGCTGCAGGGGCTGGTCTCCGGCAATCCGGTGACATTCCCCGGGCAGCATCTGCTGAACCTCGTCGTCGGTCTTGTAATCGTCGGCCTGATCGTCTGGTTCTGCCTTGATCTGAACCCGACCGTGTTCTGGACCATGACGGCGCTCGCCTTCATCATCGGCTTCCTGATCATCATCCCGATCGGCGGCGCCGACATGCCGGTGGTGGTCTCGATGCTGAACAGCTATTCCGGCTGGGCGGCGGCGGGCATCGGCTTCACGTTGGAAAACACGGCGCTGATCATCGTCGGTGCGCTGGTCGGCTCCTCGGGGGCGATCCTGTCCTACATCATGTGCAAGGCGATGAACCGCTCCTTCTTCAGCGTTATCCTGGGCGGCTTCGGCGGCGATACGGCGGCCGCCGGTCCCGACAAGGGCGACCGGCCGTTCAAGCCGGGCTCCGCCGATGATGCGGCCTTCATCATGAAGAATGCGGGCAAGGTCATCATCGTGCCGGGCTATGGCCTGGCGGTGGCGCAGGCGCAGCATGCGCTCCGCGAGATGGTCGATCTCCTGAAGGAAGAGGGGGTCGAGGTGGCCTACGCCATTCATCCGGTGGCGGGCCGCATGCCTGGCCATATGAACGTGCTGCTGGCGGAGGCGCAGGTGCCTTACGATGAGGTGTTCGAGCTGGAGGAAATCAACTCCGACTTCTCCGGCGCCGATGTCGCCTTTGTGGTGGGTGCGAATGACGTGACCAACCCGGCGGCCCGCGATGACCCCTCAAGCCCGATCTTCGGCATGCCGATCCTCGATGTGGACAAGGCGCGGACCGTGCTGTTCGTGAAGCGCTCCATGTCCTCTGGCTATGCCGGGATCGACAACGACCTGTTCTACAAGGACAACACCATGATGCTCCTCGCCGACGCCAAGAAAATGGTCGAGGATATCGTCAAGGCGCTGTAGCCGGGACGCAAAGCCAAATCAAAAGCCGCTGATGAAAATCAGCGGCTTTTTTTGCGGGCGTATTCAGGAGGCGGGGCGGCCGCCTTTAATAGAGATTTTCCTTATAGGCGACTTCGAGATAGGCGTCGGACTGTTCCGCGTCCATCCCGGCGATCTGGTCGGCGAGCACCTGTCCGAGTGTCGGGAAGACGCTGCGCTCGACCTTGCTCTCTTCGGCCCAGAGCTTCGAGCGGATCAGCGCCTTCGCGCAATGCATATAGGCCGAGGTGACTTTCACCAGCAGCACCGAGCGCGGCAGCTTGCCTTGGGCGGCGTGGGCCTCCATCAGCTCGGGATCGGTGCTGATCGTGGCCGTGCCGTTGATGCGCAGGGTTTCGTTAATGCCCGGCACCAGGAAGATCATGCCGACGGCGGGATTGCTGAGGATATTGAGCAGGCTGTCGAGGCGGTTGTTGCCCGGCCGGTCGGGGATCGCCAGCGTATTGTCGTCGAGCACGGAGACGAAGCCCGGCGCATCGCCCCGCGGGGAGGCATCGGCCGTGCCGTCGCCGCCATCGGTGCTGAGCACGAGGAAGGGGGAGAGCGCGATGAAGTGGCGGCAATGCTTGTCGAGCCGGGGAAGCTCCTTCTGCACGGCGCGTTCCGCCGGTTGCTTGTAGACGCTGTACAGCTCGTCAACGGTGGTGATGCTGTGCTCACTCATTGTTCTTCTCCCGCTATTTCATGTTCGGGACAGGATCGCCCGGGCGTCTTTCTTTGTACAGAAATCTTTGCGCAGGATCAATTGCGGCGATGGCGTCTGTTGCAGGAGATATTCGGCCATCATGTCATCCGTTCGATGTTCAGCGGGGTCAAAAAAAGCCGGACAGCTGAACTGCCCGGCTTTTCCTGCTCCCGGCGGTCTGGCTAGCCTGCCATGGCGCGGATATCGTCGAGCACGGCCGACACTTCCTCGCGCAGCTTGCTGGAATAGATCGAAAGTTCGCCGACGGAGCCCAGGAGCTGAGTCGCCGAGGAACCGGAAGCCGTTGCCATGTTCGATACATCCGTAATCGAGCGGGACACCTCGCCGGTGCTGCTGGAGGCCTGCTGCACATTGCGGGTGATTTCCAGCGTGGCGGAATTCTGCTCCTCCAGCGCGGCGGCCATGGCCTGGATCGTTTCATTGATGCGGATGATCATTTCCTCGATCCGCTTGACGGCTTCCACGGCCTCGCCGGTGGCATGTTGCATGCCGTCGATCTGGCGGGTGATCTGCTCGGTGGCGCTGGTCGTCTGCGAGGCGAGGCCCTTGACTTCGGAGGCGACAACGGCGAAGCCCTTGCCTGCCTCCCCGGCGCGGGCGGCCTCGATGGTGGCGTTCAGCGCCAGCAGGTTGGTCTGGCTGGCGATATTGTTGATCAGCTCGATGATATTGCCGATTTCCCCGGCGGAGACCGCCAGCTTGCCGACCACTTCATCGGTGGATTCCGCAACATTCATCGTGTCCTGCGACAGTTTGGCCGAGGCGTCGACCTGCCGGGCGATTTCCTGCAGGGAGGCGGACAGCTCCTCGGCGGCGGTGGCAACGCCGCTGACATTCACGGCCGCCTGTTCGGAGGCCGCGGCGATGGCGCTGGAATGGCTGTCGGTATCGGCCGCGCTGGTTACCATGCTTTTCGCCTTTTCCTCCATCGTCTGGGCGGCGGTGGAAATCTGGCGGGCAACCGCATCGACGGAGGATTCCAGCTTCTCGGCGATGGCGCGGGCGAAGCTGGCGCGTTCGGTGGCCGCTTTGGCGGCGGCTTCCTGATCGCGGTGCTTCTCCTCCTCGACGCGCTGCAATTCCTCGCGGCGGCGTTCCTCGGCGGCGGCGGCCTTCTCCTCGGCATCCTTTTCCCGCTGGAGTTCCATCGTCCGCAGATTTTCCGCATTGGCCTTGAACACCTGCACGGCGCGCGACATGTCGCCCACGTCATCCTTGCGGTCAAGCCCGGCGATGGTGATTTCATTGTCGCCATTGGCAAGCGCGGTCATGGCCTGGGTGAGCTGGCTGAGCGGCTTGCCGATATAGCGGCTGAGCAGCACGCCGGTCAGCAGCAGGATGCCGAGCAGCGCGGCAACGCCGAGCAGGAGCTGCTGCATCAGATTGTCGCTGAGCTGTTCGTTGAGCTGGTGGAGGCTCCAGGCGACGGCGGCATAGCCGACAAGCTCCCCTTTGGTGGTGAGGACAGGGGTCAGGATAATCTGGTGGCTGTCCGTCATTTCGGAATAGCTCTCGCCCTTGTCGAGCATGTCCTTATGGCTGCTGACAAGCCCGGCAAGGTCCGTGGTGGGCAGGCTGTCCGAATGATATTCGGTGACCATGGCCCCATCCTTGTTATAGGTGATGATATCGGCGAGGACGCCATCCTCGAGGGTGGTCATCTCCTGATAGACTTCTGTGACTTTCTCCGCCTTGTTCCATTTGAGGGCGCCGGTCATCTGCGCCGCCATCAGATCGGTGATGGTCAGATTGTTGGAGATTGCCAGGCTTTCCAGGTCCTGGCGCTGGCTTTGCAGCCCGAGAAAGACGAGAAGCGAGAGGCCGGCAAGGGTCGTCGCGAATACGACAAGCTGGATTTTCCGGCTGACTGTCAGCTTGACTGCGGTTTTTTTCGAGTCTTGCCGACTGTTCGCGGTCGTCGGGGTCTGGACGCTCATTATCTTGATTTCCTTGTTTGAGAAGTAGGGGCCGGGCGCGCGCGCCTAGTCCAGCATATCGACATTGACGCCCACAGTGATGGCGCCGATGGTTTCATTGTTGGCAGGATCGATCACGGCGAGGGTGACCTGGGACTGGTAGGCCTGCGAGGAATCGTCAAAGTCCACTTCGTCGATCAACAGGGCGGAGGCGCCGCCGCCATAAGCGCCCTGCCATTTTGCCTCATCGCCCTGCCAGTAGTCGGAGGTGATGTCGCTTTGGCCGACATTCAGCCCCTTCATGTCCATGACGAAAATTTCGGTGTAAAGCCCGCCGGACTTGCTCTGGACATCCCGCAGATAGGCGGACAGCGCATTGCCGAGCACGGCGTTGATCATCTTCTGATCGCCGCCTTCGGTCTCCGCGCGCCAGGCCTTGTCCTGGCTGTCGATATCACTCTGGTTGAGCGTGGCGGTTGTCTTGTTCTGTTCCCGGATGGCGGTGACGACCTGTTCGCTCTGGATCCAGTCGCGCATATCGCTCTCGACAAGCTTCTGGATGGCGATTCGATACTCCTCGGCGGGGGCGGATGTGACTAATCCCGCCGCCAGGGCGACAGTGAGGAGAGGGAAAAGAACCTTGCGGATCATAGGGGTAGCTCCAGTTATCTTTTTTAGTGTCAGGTAAATTCAATCATGCGGTTTGTGATGACCCCGGAATCCGGGCGTTTCATCAATGTTAGAATAGGTGTTAACCGGTTTATTTATCGTTAATGGCGAGTGGTGTGGAGGCAGAAACGGGCGTCCGGCAACGGCGATATGCGTTTCACGCTCTACGCCCTACGCCACCATCAGGCTTTTCGCCATTGGCAGCGTGACGGTGACGGTGGTGCCGACGCCGTAGCTGCTGTCGATCTGCAATGTCCCGTGGTGGGCGGCGACGAAGGATTTGACGATCGAAAGGCCAAGCCCGACCCCCTCATGGGTAATGTCAGAGGAGCTGTGCCCCTTGACGAAAGGTTCGGTGATCAGCGGGAGCTGTTCCTTGCGGATACCCTCGCCGGTATCGGCAACGGTCACGACGATCCCGGAATCGCGACAGCGGGCGGAGACGGTGATCTTGTCGCCGGTGCGGGAGAATTTCACGGCATTGGTCAGCAGGTTGAGGAAAACCTGCTGCATGGCCGTCTTGTCGGCAATGATTTCCGGCAATTCCGGCGCCGTGATCAGCGCCACCATGATGCCCTGGCTTTCCGCCCGGTAACGGATCGCCTTGACGCAATCGGCGAGCAGATATTGCAGGCGCAGCGGCTCGGGCTGCAACTCGCGCTTGCCAAGCTCGATGGCGGAAATATCCAGCACCTCATTGATCAGCGCCAGCAGATGCCGTCCGCTGTGGTTGATATCCTTGGCGTATTCGATGTATTTCACATTGCCGACGGGGCCGAAATACTGCCCCATCAGGATATCGGAAAAGCCGATGATGGCGTTCAGCGGCGTGCGCAGCTCATGACTCATGGTGGCGAGGAATTTCGACTTCGCCTGGCTGGCTTCCTCCGCTTTCATGAGGGCCTGGCGCAATGCCTCCTCGGTGCGCTTGTTGCTGCTGATATCGGTGAGGGTGCCGCCCACGGCGATCACCTCGCCCTGATCGTCCATGATCGGGAACATCTGCACGAAGGTGGGGACCTTCTTGCCGTCCACGCGCGGGCTCAGATATTCCTGTTCCACCATGTGCCGGTGGGTCATGATCTGTCGTTGCTGCCTGTCCACCTCCGCCGCATAGCCGGGCGGAAAGACCTCGGTGGAGGACAGGCCTTTGACATCCACCCCCTGGGCGTTGAACCACTCATGCCATTTGGAATTGGCATGCAGATAGCGGAATTTCGCATCCTTGATAACGATGGCGGAGGGGGAGTTTTCAATAAAGGTGCGCAGCAGCTTGTCGCTGACCATGACTTTAAGCTGCCGCACCATGGCGAGATGGGCCAGCCAGGCGATGGCGATGGACAGCAGGATCAGGATCGTCAGAACCAGCTCGTCGATGAGTGAACTGTGCGCCGCGATGGTGGCGGGCGTGGGCAGCAGGTTGATGGTCCATTCCCGGTTGCCGACGTGGATACGCTGATGATAGAGCGTTTCATCGGCGGTCAGGCCGTCTTGGCTGGCGAACACGCGCCGTTTACTGTCCATGATCACCAGTTGATATTTATCAAGCAAGCCATCCTGTAGGGCTGTCCGGACGAGTGGATCGCTGCGGAACACGATGTTGACGAAGCCGGTGATGCGTTCCATACGCACAACCGGCACATAGGCGACGAAGCCGATGCCGCCCTGCGTCAGGGCGAAGGGCGGTGTGATCTGCATGCGCTTCAGCTTCTCGGCCTGGCGGAAGGTGGGGCCGACGAAGGAGTGATTGCGAACGTCGAGATTTTGCACCTGCTCATTGCCTTTGAGCGGCGAGACCCAGCGGATAACGCCCATGCTGTCGATCCAGTTGATGGCCTGAAAATCGGTGAACAGCCTGTGGATATAGGTGGTGTGGTTCAGGAAGTCCTGGCGACTGGTGAATTGTCCGACGGCCAGCGAATGGCGGAGCTGCTCGCCGATGGTGAGGCGGGTGGCGATATGCCCCTCCAGCCGGGCGGCGAGATTGGCCAGATCGCTTTTGACCTTGGTTTCAAAATCGTTGTTCTGTGCCGTCGGCATAAATGCCCAGATGAGAACGACCAGCAGGATCATGGACGCGCCAATGGCCGCCGGCACGAAAGTCGTGCGGCGTGGCAACATCCGGATATGGCGCTTCAGCGCCGTAAGCGCAGGGGCGTGTGAAACCATAGCGGCAATTTTAGTAAACAAATATTTAAAAAACCCTAAACACGGGCCCGCGAGGGGGGAGAATTTTATTACCGAAGTAGGAGGCAGTGTTATTGTAAAATGGATATAAAACTCACTATATGGGTCGAAAGGGTGTTGTTGATAGTTTTACTTTTTCTTTCCCGCCCTGATATCCATTTTTTTCAAGCATTCTATTTACCGCGAGCTCAGCCAATTTATTGGAAATTGAAGGTCCGAGTAGAATACTGTCGACAATATCCATAATATTAAAATTCTCATCTAGAAAACCAGGGCTGGGAGAAAATTTTAATTTGAGTTTTGGTGTAATTCCATTTTTTCCAATGGCATAATCTAACCTGCTTTCGAAGCGCTTGTTCCTATCCCGTGGACGAAAATAGACTATTCGCCACTCTTTCTCTTCTGAAAACCCATTGTGTTTATGAAATAAAGCAAATCTTGTTAGGCGGTCCAATAAGATGTCAGCAGCTATGTTAAGTTGATCATCCGAAGGGTTTGTTTGTTTAAGTAACTTTGCAAAATTATTAACTATGCTATTTACAATAGATACTCTGTTATTTTTAGTTTCGTAACGGACTTTTCCAATTTGTAATGCTGACGAGTCACTTATCGGCAACTTTTTACCATCGATAACAATTGCTACGCCATTGCCATTTGCGCCATAACCGCGCCACATTGACAGCAAGCCGTCATAGTCATCTTTAGTCTGTTCTGAGAAACACAATACATAAGTATTAGGCGCGTATTCGCGATCCAGTGTATTGAAATGTGCAGAAAAATAGTCTTTCAAAAGGCTATGCCTTGCTCTCGTTCCGCATGCATTTACGATATTTTTGTTTTGGATAAATGCTTGATAACCTAATCCAATTCCAAATCTCATTTCCTCATAGTCATTCATGTTCAAGGGGTTCGAAAGCCAAACTTCTTTGCTTTGGATGATTTTTTCCAATGCATCGACGGATGTGTAGTGGGCAAGTAATGGAGCGTTTTTACGAAGAACGGTTGCTGGATCTATGTCATTCCATAAAACCATCAAAGTTTTTATAAGTTCGTCGTTATCCAATGTATATTCCTTTGAAATTATATTTGCGAATGGCATAGACAAGATCATCTTATTATACGCGCAGCTTCCGCTCCAAATAACTTGACATTACGCACCTGTTTTGCTATTATACAAATGTCTTCAATACAGTTCCAGATTTATATGAAAACGCAATAAATGGCGTGAAAAAGCCGCCCTGACGGATCAGGACGGCTTTCTGCGTCAGCGGGAAGGCTCAGGCGGTGCGGGGCGTGTTATGGCCGAGACGCCGGAGGCTGACGGCTTCGACGGCGGTGAGGAGGGCGACGGCGACCGCCAGCAGCTCGATCACCAGCATCCCTTCGAAGGTCAGGCGGTCCTGGAAAATGAACAGGACAAGACCGCTGCCGATCACCCAGGCGATGTTGGCGGCAATGATGGCCTTGACGAACAGCGGATTGATCTTTTTCCGCGTTGCGACCAGGGCGACATCGGCGGCGAAGATCACCAGACCCGCCCCGAGCACATAGAGGATCCAGGGCGCGATGCCCGTCCAGAGGGCCAGCGAGGGCGCGAAGAGAAGCGCCACCGCTCCCGCGAGAAGTGAGGCACCGGCGTCGATCAGCAGGGTGCCGCGAAGTATGTTTGCATGTTCCATATCGTCATCTCCTTTGCAAATGTCTGCGCCGTCACGGGCGCCTGACATTCAGAATGAGGCGGGCAGGTTATCTTCTCAATTACCTTCAAGGTAATGTTCGCCGGTCTTTTTTCGCGCTATTGTATCGGCATGATCAGAGAAGGAGGCGAGAAGATGACAGGGTCAGCCATGCAAACTCCGGTGTCCGGGCTGGGTCAGCTCCTTCGGCACTGGCGGCAGGTGAGGGGCATGAGCCAGCTCGATCTCGCCCTGGAGGCGGAGAGTTCGGCGCGGCACCTCAGCTTTATTGAGACCGGCCGCGCGCAGGCGAGCCGGGACATGGTGCTGCGGCTGGCGGAGGCGATGGAGCTGCCCTTACGCGAGCGCAACCGGCTGCTCAATGCGGCGGGCTATGCGCCCGCCTATGCGGCGCGCACGCTGGGCGATGCGCAGTTTGACAAGGTGCGCGCGGCGCTCGATTTCATGCTGCGCCAGCAGGAGCCCTATCCGGCGATCGTCATGAACCGCGTCTTTGACGTGCTGATGATCAATCAGGCGGGGGCGAATATGCTGGCGATGCTGGGGCTCGCCCCCGGCGGGCCGGGCAAGGCCGCGGACGGCGCGCCGTCGCAATCGCGGGAGGGGCCGCCCAATATTCTCCGTCTGATGCTGCATCCGGCGGGGCTGCGGCCTGTGCTGAAGGATTGGGAACGGGCGGCCGCGCATATGGTGGAGCGGGCGCACCGGCAGTTGACCGGCGCGGCGGCGGAGGATCCGCTGCGTCGCCTGCTTGATGAGGTGCTGGCCTATCCGGGGGTGCCGGAAAGTTTCACCCATCAGAATCCGTCCCTCGATGCGCTGCCGGTTCTGCCGCTGGAATTCGCGATTGAGGGCATGACGCTGTCCTGGATCACCACCGTGGCGAGCTTCGGCACGCCGCAGGATATCACGGCGGAGGAAATTATGGTGGAAAGCTTTTTCCCCGCCAATGACGCAACTGAAACCGCGATCCGCGCCCTGATGACAGAGGAGGAGACATAGAAGAACAGGACAGGCGGCGCCAGGTTTCATAGATAATCTACCCCTGCGAAAGGAGGCAGAGCGGGGGTAGCTCAAGGAACCGGTTTTATTTCTTAAAAAATAATTTTAACTTATTGTAATTAAATAAAGAATGTTAATTTTGACGGGCGGGTTTCGCGGCCTTTTTGTTTCGGAAAAGAGTATATTATTTATGGGTGGATGGATTTGCAAAAGGCAGGATCAATGCCTCATGATCCCCCAACAAACCACCACGATCCTGCGGTTTTACGCAGATTGGGACGCCTCCGTCCGATTGGCATCAACAGGCCTATGAGGCGGCGGGCGCCTGTTTTCGTTCATATGGCGTCGCTGACGGGCAAGGGTCATTTACACATAAAGGAAAAGGGAGGGATAAATTTTGATATCCTGTTCCCGGTCCCGCCATGCCGTAAATCCCGTCAAGCTGCCACCGGGCGCAGGCGACAGGCGGGCCGCATCTTGAAAAAGGTCATGCCCGCATTTCCGCCTGAATTTCCTTGTTACAGGGCTTGCCGCAAGGGTTTTTCAGAATGGGGGAGGTGAATGATTTCCGTCTGTCCGGGGGCGGGCGATGCTCTCAATGCAGGGGCCGGGTCTGGCGCTCGATATCGTCCGGCGGAAAGATCGGCGCGGATGGCGGCCTGAAGGTCATTGTAAGTGGGGGCATTGCAAAAGGCCGCCACAAACGGCAAAAGCCGCAAACCGGAGGCCCGGCGCGGCTTTTTGAATTCTGTGGGGATCCGGCGCGGGTTAAACGCAGGCCGGAGCGACGGCCTCAGCCTTCGCGCTGCATCCGCTTGCGGGCGAGCTTGCGGGCCCGACGAATGGCTTCCGCCTTCTGGCGGGCGCGCTTTTCGGACGGCTTTTCATAAGCGCCGCGGAGTTTCAGTTCACGAAAGATGCCTTCGCGCTGCATCTTTTTCTTCAGCGCCCGAAGCGCCTGGTCAACGTTATTGTCACGTACAGAGACTTGCACAGTTAATCGTGCTCCTATCTATTCCTAAAGTTGGTCCGAGGACGGATGGCTGCGGATGTAACATGCCTCCCCCCTCTTCACAAGGGGGAAACCGCATTTTAAGGTGAATTCCCTAAAGAAAAGAGTACATAACATAAAAGACGGAAAAAGGAAAGGGCGACATGGCGGCGAAAGAGATACTGAAAATGGGGCACCCGCTGCTGCGGCAGGTGGCGGCGGAGATCGCACCGCCCTTTGACGATGCCCTCCATCAGCTTGTCGAGGACATGCGCGCGAGCCTGGAGGCGGTCGGCGGGGTGGGTCTTGCCGCGCCGCAGATCGGCGTCTCAAAATCCCTCGTCATTTTCGAGGTGCCGGAGGATCGGGTCAGGATGGAGGAGGGGGAGACGGCCACCGGCGTGCCCTCCACCGTACTGATCAACCCGAAAATCACCCCGCTTTCCGAGGAGATGGAGCTCGGCTGGGAGGGCTGCCTCTCGGTGCCGGGCCTGCGCGGCCTTGTCCCGCGCCATACCCATATCCGCTATGAGGGTCTCGGCCTCGACGGCAAGCCGGTCTCCATAGAGGCGCGCGGATTTCACGCCCGCGTCGTGCAGCATGAGTGCGATCATCTGTTCGGCATCCTCTATCCGGAGCGGATGACGGACATGCGCTATCTGATGTTCGAGAGCGAGGTGCCGCGCTTCATGGCCGATTTGCGCGCAAAGGCCGCCGCAAAAGAAACAGGCGCCTCCTGAACCCTTCCGGAGGCTCAGATCCTTCCCTGCGATTCTGAACCCTCCTGGAGGTACCAAATCTTCCCTCGCTCCTGACGCTTCCTGCGGTCATGAAGCTTCCTTGCGGTCCGGGACCTGTCTCGATATCCCGAAGCTTCTCTGTGGTCCCGAACCTTCCCGAAGTCCTGAGTGCTTCCCGATATTCCGAGCCTTGCTTGTGATCCCGAACCTTCCCCGAGGCCGGTTTCCCCTCGTAGGAAGAGGCTCACTTTCCCGCCCGTATGAGTGATGCCCGAGAGAGCGGACGCCAAATATTATCGTCGGCGGCTTTTTCCCCGAGTGATCAGGAGTCCCGCACCGGGGTCATCAGTCTCCTGCAAGCAGGTTTGTTCCCGCAATGGCGATATTGCGCCTGCGAAATTCGTCGCGGAAACGCTCCGCCGCGTGGCCCGTTGCTATGTGATTTATCGCGATATTTTCCTGTTTTCTCCCTCAGAATTGCGCGTCCGGGCGCCTTGTCCCGGTCACTTTTGTTCACCCTTCTTTCACGGTTGCGTGTGGTTGCCGTTCCTACATAAGGCGAAACGAATGTATCTGGAATTATCGCAGACTGCAAGCAAAATGTTCTTATTTTGTTCTTTTCTTTTGCGCGCGGATATGCCATAATCCCTCTGGTCATCGGGCGGCGCGTTCATTATATCTGGAAGGAGGTGGCCGGGGCGTGATTGTGCGTCGCGGTAGAAAGACAGGTTTTTTTGGGGTGTCATCATGGCGGAACAATCCGAAAGCGAGAGGAACATACGGCTTCTGGACGCGGTGCTGCCGCATGTGCTGTTTGATGGCTGGAGCCGGGCAGCGATGAAGGGCGCGGCCGCCGATCTCGGGGTCGATATCTCGGTGTTTGATCTCGCCTTTCCGGACGGCGCGACGGATATGATCCGCCTGTTTGTCGAGACCGCCGATGACGAGATGGAGGCGGAGCTGCAAAAGCGCGATGTGCTCAGCCTCAAAATCCGCGATCGCATCACCCTCGCGATCCGCCTCCGGCTGGAACTTTACGCCCCGCATAAGGAGGCGGTGCGCCGCGCCGTCAACATCCTGGCGCTGCCGCAGAATATGGCGCTCGGCACGAAGCTGACGGCCAATACGGTGAGCCGCATGTGGTGGGCGAGCGGCGATATGTCGAGCGATATCAACTGGTACACGAAGCGCCTCACCCTCGCGGCCGTTTATGGCGCAACGCTGCTCTACTGGCTCGCCGACAAGTCGGACGGGCATCACAAGACATGGGAATTTCTGGATCGCCGCATTGAAAATGTGATGCAGTTTGAGACCGCCAAATTCAAGGCGCGCCAGAAACTGAAGGAAAAACCCGACCTCTCCCATATCCCCAGCCCCCGGAGATTCTGGCGAAATTTAACGCAGCGGTGAGGGGAATAAGGAAAGTGGTTTTTTGACTCGAAAGTTGTCGGGAAACTTTGATCAAAAATTACTAGTAAGTTTTCTATATGCACTTCAATTTATGGGTGTGTTTCGCTATTATCTTCTCCACGATTATTCTGATTTGATATCGCAAGGAGATGGCAATGGGGTGGAGGGGGACAGTTCGATCAATGCAAGCCGCTTCAAGAAGGGCTGCGAGAGATTCAGAGCGTCGGCGGAAACATAACGAAAAGATGCAAAACTTAGCGAATGCAGAAGCTACGGTAACCGCATTTGAGGAATATCTAGATCGCATAACGGGACTTCATAAAGACACAACGGCCAAAACAAATGATGATTGGGATTTTACAAACATTCCGCTGCCGGAAAAGCCAGTAAATCATATGAAAAATGAAGAAAATGTGCAGAGGGAGATTGATAATTTTGCACCAAACTTTTTTCATAAGGTCACTGGCGGCACGGAGAGAAAGAAGAATAAACTGAGAAAAAAACTCATCACTGCGAGAGAGGAAGATACAAGAATTTTTACTCAACTGACATTGCAGTATGAGCAGCAAAAGAAGAAGTGGGAAATAAGTAAATTAGCTGCCTCCGAAGATCCGAATGATAAAAGCATGGCGTATTTTAAAGTTATAGAAAGCACAAATACGTTTGCGGAAATCGAGGGTTTAGGAACCGCAATATCGATAAAGCTGGATGATAACGGTAACTTTACAGTTACTGTAAGTCTTCACGGTGAAGACGTCATACCCGATGAAAAATTCAGCCTTCGTCAAAGCGGAACTTTATCGTCAAGAAAGATGCCGAAGGGTGAATTTAACGAGCTTTATCAAGACTATGTTTGTAGTTGTGTGCTACGAATTGCTCTGGAGATATTTTCTCTGATACTAATCGAGAAGGTATTGATTAATGCAAATGATAATTTGCTAAATCCTGGAACAGGATATTTAGAAGAGCAAACGTTGCTATCAGTGTTAGTTGTAAGAGAGACAGTAGATCGGCTGAATATTATGAATATTGACCCGTCTGACGCAATGAAAAATTTGGGACCTATATACTTAACTAGCCATAAATAACTTGACTACCTGCTTCTTTTTGGCTAGTATAATGCCATAAACAAAGGAAGCGGATATGTCACAGCCTGAAACTATTAGCCTTTACGAATTCTTTCAACAGTTTCCGAACGAGGAAACGGCTCGCCTGTACTTCGAAGGCAAGCGTTGGGGCGATACTCCTTACTGCGGTCATTGCGGCTCCCTGAGCGTCACAGAGTGCAAAGACCACAAGCCGATGGCTTACCGTTGCAAGGATTGCCGGAAGCATTTCAGCGTCCGTACAGGCACGGTACTGGCTGAGAGCCGCCTTCCCCTGCAAAAGTGGCTTATGGCTATCTACATGCTCACCACGGCCCGCAAAGGCATCCCCTCCACTCAAATGGCTCGCCAGCTTGGCGTCACTCAGAAAACGGCTTGGTTTCTGTCGCAGCGCATCCGCGAAACATGGCTGAGCAACAAGAGCGACAACGATATGGGCGACCATGTTCAGGTTGACGAGACATTCATTGGCGGCAAAGAGAAGAACAAACACGCCAACAAGAAACTGCACAAAGGGCGCGGTTCCGTTGGCAAGACAGCCGTTGTAGGTATGCGGGGCGAAACCGGCAATGTAACGGCCAAACCAATAGGCGACACTTCCGGCCCAACTCTGCATGGCTTTATTATCGAGAATGCAGCCAAGGGATCGACGGTCGTTACCGACAATTTCCGCTCATATCGTGGGCTGAACGGGTACACTCATCTGACTGTAAATCATAGCGTTGGAGAATATGTCCGCGAACAGGCTCACACCAACGGCATTGAAAGCTTTTGGGCGCTGCTCAAGCGAGGATACTACGGGATTTACCACCATATGAGCGAGAAACACCTGCACCGCTATGTGAATGAATTTTCATTCCGCCATAACACCGCGCAGATTGATACAATGGATTTCATCGGCTTGACTGTTCAGAAAATGGCGAACAAGCGGCTGACATATAAGGAGCTGATTAATGCCTAAAAAAGATAAAATTGTTGAATCTATTGATGATAGTTTTGGTAACGTAGTCAATGCGATAGTTGCAGGTGGCGCCCAAAAAAAACGGCCCGCTGCTTTATATAGCGGCATTCTTCCTATTGGGGATATTGAGATTGATTGCGCAGTGTTAGAGGATGGTACGAGAGTATTATCTGAAAGGGCTGTTCACAGGGCATTTGGAAGCAAAAGGGGCGGCTCACATTGGCGCCGCATGAAAGAGAATCCGGGTGGCGCCAATTTGCCGTCTTTTGTGTCAGCAAATAACCTTTCTGCATTTATAAACAAAGACTTATCGGCGGCGCTGAAAAACCCGATTTCTTATGTCTCCGGAATTGGCGGAACGCCCGCTAATGGCATAAAAGCCGAGCTTTTACCGGAAATATGTGGCGTTTACTTAGCTGCAAGGCGCGCAGGTGAACTGCATTCCACTCAGGAGCACTTAGCAGATCAAGCTGAGATATTAATGCAGGCTTTTGCGCAAGTGGGCATTGTCGCCTTGGTTGATGAAGCCACCGGTTATCAACAAGATAGAGCGCATGACGCTCTGCGATTATTGTTGTCAAAATACATAGCTGAAGGATTGCAGAAATGGCTTAAAACTTTTCCGGATGTTTTTTTTGCAGAGCTTGACAGGCTTTATAGTAACGAATCCTCAAACTCACAGAAAAGACCACAGTATTATGGGCATTTCATAAATAAATACATTTATGAACCTATAGAAAATGGATACGTGAAAAGCAAATTAAACGAACTGAATATAGATGATAAAGGCAGAAGAAAAGCGCGATTTCATCAATGGTTATCAGACGAGGGCAGAAATATTCTCATTCACCAAATTGGCCGGGTACAGGGATTAATGGAAATGTGCAGTGATATAGAACATTTTAAAGCCGCCGCCACAAAACAAAGGAATGTGTCTATTGCACCGTATCTGTTTGATGAAATGAATCGCATTATCGAATAAGCGATTAACATTCGCAATGGCAGCCGTTACGGAAGATGTTTAAATCATGCTGAACATACGCCCCAAGCGAAACGCTGCATCGGAGTCTGCAATCCGGGCAAGAATAGTTACAACTCCAAGAGGATCTGATATTATCTCCTCTGTTAGGAAATACCCGCTCGTGTCTGAGGGAATCTCCTCACATCGTGCCAGCTTAGAAGATGTAATTGGAGCAATCGAAAGTAGTTTCCCATCTTCAGTTTCTGCGCTCATAAAGAGTTCTGCCATTTCCTGCCTCCGAAGGATTTTTGAATGATTAGTACTCCAACCCACCGTGTAGTCAAGTCCCCAAAAGTCAATGGCCGCTATCTTAGTGACTATATGGACGCTTCCGAACGGAAGAGGCGGACAATTATACGAGACTGTAAATATCGTGTCATAGCGAAGCTGCTGCAACATGACCGGGCCAAAGCATTTATCACCAACTTCCTTAAAAATCCTTCACCAACAAAGGAAATGCTTTCCGACGAAGCGACCAGACTTCATGAAATGATGGCGGATACTAAATTTGATCGCGACTTACTGGACGTGAACGGCGATTTCCTCGCCGCTTATGCCGAGGTTTTTACGGACGATAGCCTTCCCGCAGCAGAAATCGAAGATGCTCCATCAAACTTTAAACTGAACTTAAATGGCGTAGAGGTTAACCCGGACATTAGGTTGGCGCTACAACGCACCAACAAGAACAACCGCCAGCGTACGGGCCTACTGACTATTCGATACGCCAAAGGGAAGCCTCTCGCGGAAGAGGTTGGCCTATGGCAATCATCACTGCTTTTTGCCTGTAGGCAAATGATCGATGAATATGACGAGGCCGAGGCTGAGCAAAGACTTTGCCTTACGCTGGATGCCGTTACCGGAAGGATGATCGCGGCTCCAACGAACGCGATTAGTCGTTTCAAGAACATGGAGGCGGCTTGCGCCTCAATCGCTGAGCGTTGGGATAGCATTGAACCGCCAGAAAACGCTGTTTTCTGATTTAGGCTAGTTAAGTATATAGGTCCCAAAAATTTCCTGCATAAAATGCAGTTTACCAGAAACAAAGGATTTTCTCCGGTCGAGCCATTAGAGATATAGATAAGTGTTTGAAATTTAATATAAATCTATATCTATATCCTGTGAGAATTTTTAACCCACACCCAATCCCCCACAAAAAAAGGCCAGCGGATGACCGCTGGCCTTTGTGTTTGCGTCGCCGCCGCGCGGCTAGGAGGCGGGGGCGTCCTCAAGGACATATTTATCCTCATGACGGAGGCCCATATAGAGGCTGACGCACATGGCGAGCAGGACGACGGTGAAGGGCAGCCCGACGGTGATCGCCACGGCCTGCAGCGCGGTCAGCGCGTCCGCGCCGCCGCCAAACAGCAGCGCCGCCGCAACAACGCCCTCGATCACCACCCAGAACACCCGCTGCACCGTCGGGGCGTCCACCTTGCCGCCTGCCGTGATCGCGTCGATCACCAGGCTGCCGCTATCCGATGAGGTGATAAAGAACACCAGCACCAGAATGATGCCTATGGCCGAGGTGATGGTGGCGAGCGGTAGATTTTCCAGCATCTGGAACATCGCGAGCTCCACCTTGCCGATGCCGCCGGCCAGCGCGCCGACATTGTTGACAACCTGATCAAGGGCGGCGCCGCCGAACACGCTCATCCACACCAGGGTGACCAGCGTCGGGATGATCAGAACGGCGATCAGGAATTCCCGCACCGTGCGGCCGCGGGAAACGCGGGCGATAAACATGCCGACAAACGGCGACCAGGAAATCCACCAGGCCCAGTAAAACACCGTCCAGCCATGCATCCAGGCCTCATCCTCGCGGCCGACCCAGCTGCTGTAGGAGACAATCTCGCCGAGATAGCCGATCAGCGTCGAGCCCATGGTGGCGAAGATAATCGCCGTCGGGCCGACGATGAGCACGAACAGCAGCAGCAGGGCGGCAATGCCCATATTGACGTTGGAGAGGATCTTGACGCCGCCGTCAAGACCACGCAGCACCGAAAACAGCGCAATCGCCGTGACCACGACAATCACCGCGATCTGGGTGTTGATGCCCGCCTCGAAATCGAACAGATAGGCGAGACCGGCGGCGGCCTGCTGCGCCCCGAAACCGAGCGAGGTGGCGAGGCCGAACAGCGTCGCCAGCACGGCAACGGTGTCGATCACATGGCCGATCGGGCCCCAGCAGCGATCCTGGATCAGCGGATAGAAGGCCGAGCGGATGGTCAGCGGCAGCCCCTTGTTATAGGAAAAGAACGCCAGCGACAGGGCCACAACCGCATAAATCGCCCAGGGGTGAAGACCCCAGTGGAACATGGTCGCGCTCATGGCGAGATTGGCCGCCTCCGGCGTGTTGGCGGTCACGCCGAGCGGCGTTTCATACCAGCCGGTGTAATAGGCCGTCGGCTCCGCCACCGCCCAGAACATCAGGCCGATGCCCATGCCCGCCGCGAACAGCATGGCAAACCAGGACATCATGGAAAAATCCGGCTTCGCGTCCTCGCCGCCGAGGCGAATGCGCCCGACCGGAAGCACGATCAGCGCCAGGCAGAACAGCACAAAAATATTCGCCCCCGCCATGAACAGCCAGTCAAAGGTATTGATCGACCACCATTTCGCGCCGTCAAACACGCCTTTGGCCGCTTCTGGCGCGAACAGAACGCCCGCGACAAACAGGATAACCAGACCGGAGGAAACCCAGAATACCGGGTGATGGATGTCCATTCCCCATTTCTGGAGGTTGCTTTGCCCCACCTCATAATCTGTTTCGTATAGGTCTTCACTCATATATAATTCCCCTCGTATCAATCGCCCCGATGGCACAGAAAATCTGCGCAAATTCCATCGGGAATTTCCGTATACAAATGATCAAGTATTTGAATTTATAGCAGATTTTGTCTTATAAGTCGAATCGACCCCCCAAATAAGGCGTTAAGCCGCAGTTTTATGCGCCCTGCGGAAGAAGTCGGTGCGGCGTTGTTTTGCCGTATTTTAACCATATTTTGGGCACGGTTGACGGCGCCGGAGGGCGGCGTGAAATGACCCTCTTATGGCAGGGGTGGCGAGGGGAATGAAATTGCCGTCACGCGGCCGGTAAAGCGGCGGAAACAGACAGCAGGGCACGGCGGTCAGATCAGGGGAGGGGGAATTACGGCGTCAGAATGTCAGGGCCGGAAGGCCAGGGGGAGATCAGGCGGGAAATCGACCCGGAAAAAGACCGTCCAGCGGGAGTAGGAACGCCGGACGGTCAAGGAAAATGGACCATGAAAGGGGAGACCGGATCATGGCCCAGCGGGAATAAGATCAGAAGGAGCGGGAAATCCCGACGGCGAAAATACCGCAGAGTTCATCGCATTGCGATTTCGGCAGGTCGGTATCCGTCCAGCTTGCCGTCAGGTCGAACCCGGCGATGTTGGTGGAAATGCCGATGCCCCAGTCGGTGTAGTCGTCGGTGCCCCAGGCGGCGTTGTCATCAATGGTCTGATAGCCGATGTGGCTGCTTAGGCTGAAGTAGGGGCCGAGCGGAATATCGAGCGTGGCGTAGCTGTAAAGAGCGTCACCGCTGTCACCGAAATATTCGGGTGAATAGTTGACACCCGCGCCAACCGCCAGGATATCGAAGTCATAGCCGATAGAGGGCGCAATTTCGAAGAAATCGTAATTCAGGCTGCTGGAAGCGCCGGGATAGGTGTAATAGATTGCCGACAGATCCCAGTTGAACTTGTCGAGGGACCCGCCAATACCGACGGTATAGTCGATTTCCAGCGTGGCATCAGTGAATTTCACATTGGAACCCCAGACGCCCGCATGCAGGGCAACCGGGCCGAAGTCGTAGCTGTAGTCAATCCCGCCCTGAATGGCGGCCTCGTTGTTGGTCTGGGAGATGCCGCGAAAGGTGTAATCCGTGACGAACCCGATATTGGCGGAAAATTCACCGGGTATGGCGCTTTCCTCCACCAGGGGTTCGGCTTGGGCTGCGGCGACGGTTCCGAAGGCGATCAAGGAGGCAGTCACAAACTTTGTTATTTTCATGGGTCAATTCCTGTACTCAAGGTCTATGTCCTCCTGAAAAAAGCAAGAGCTGTGCCAGATTAATAAAACTGTAATAATTCAATGACTTGACTGAAAATGGGGGAAAAAGACAATATTGCAATGCACAAAAAATGCGCAACTAGTGCTGCAATGCCGCATCCGGGATTAAAAAATAGGCAAAGCGTTGCGTTCTGGCGGCTGGTCGCGGGCGGCCTTTTCGCTTAAGCTGGCCCGTCAGGGAGTAGTGTGGAGAGCCGGGGCCGGAATGGTGCAGGAAAAAATCAGAAAAGAAATGGCTGAAGCGACGGCGTTGCAGCGGCGCGGAGACACGGTGGCGGCGGCGGCGCTCTATCGGAAAATATTAAAGGAAAACAATCGCCTGGCTCCGGCGCATTATAATCTGGCGCTGCTGCTGAAGGCGGAGGGAAAAGCGCAAGGCGCGGAAAAATCCTTTCGCGCGGCACTGGCGGCGGACCCGGATTATCCCTTGGCCTGGCTCGGCTATGCCCGGTTTCTGTGTGAGCGGGAGAAATATCAGGCGGCGGTGCGCGCCGGCCTGAAATATGCCGCTCTTCTCGACAATGCGCCGGCGGCATTACAGGCGCTGGCCGATCTTCTGGAGCAAACGGGCAGCGCCCTGCTTGGCCCGCCGGGGGATGAGGCGATGCTGCGCTGTCTCAATTCCGACGAGGTGGAAAGCGACCGTTTCATCCTCGCCCTGCTGGCGCGTATTTCCCGTCAGGCCGGGGTGCGAAAAATGGCGTCGGGCGGCGATGCCCTGTCCATTCTGTGGGGCGCGTTTAACGAGCCGGTGATTGCCGCCGCCTTCGCGCTGCTGGTGCTGCCATCCCCGGACATCGGCGAGTTGCTGATGGATGCGCGGGCGGCGGTTCTGACCGGTGATGCCCATGCGCCGGAGGAGGTGATCGCCCTGATCGCGCTGCAGCTGGAGCGGATTGAATATGCATTGCCGCGCGCCGAAGGGGCGCCGCCTGCGGTAACCGATCTTGAAAGCGGCCTGGCGGCGGCGCTTTATGCCCCGCTGGACCCGGAGGTTGCCAGCCATCTTCTGACGGTGGAGGCGGAGCGGCTGGCGCGGCTTCCCTGGTGTCATCTGCTGTTCACCCGCATGGGGTCCGAGAAACAGCGCGAGGCAGAGATCAGGGCGGCGCTGCCCTGTCTTTCGAGGAGTGACGACCAAGTGTCAAAACTCATGCGGGCGCAGTATGAGGAAAGCCCCTATCCGCGCTGGCGGGGCCTTAGAAGCGGCGGGGAGACAACGCTGGAAGCCCTGTTGAAACGCCTGTTTCCCACCATTTCCGTCGCGCCCTTTCCCGCGTCGCCGAAACTGCTGGTGGCGGGGGCGGGCACCGGACGGCATGCGCTCCGCACGGCGCGGCGCTTTCCGGGCGCGGAGGTGATGGCCATTGACATCTCGCGGGCGTCGCTCGCCTATGGGGCGCGGCAGGCGGAACGGCTCCATATTGACACTGTCCGCTTTGCCGAGGCAGATCTGGTGGCGTTGCCGGAAACCCTCGGTCCGTTCGATCTGATCGAGGCTTGCGGCGTGCTGCATCATATGGCCGATCCGGAGGCGGCGTGGAAAGGCCTTCTGTCCCATCTGGCGCCGAGCGGGGTAATGAAAATCGCTCTTTATAGTGAAGTTGCGCGGCAGGATGTGGTGGCGGCGCGCGCGTGGCTTGGCCGCGATCCGGCGGGGCTGCCGCTGGACGATGTCCGGCAGTTGCGGCTTGAGCTGCTGGCGCTGCCGGACGATCACCCGGCGAAAGGCGTCACGCGGGAGCTGGATTTCTATTCGTTAAGCGGCTGCCGCGATCTGGTGTTCAACGCCTCCGAACAACGCTTCGATATCCCGCGCATTGCGGCGGCGATAGAGATGCTCGATCTTGAGTTTCTGGGGTTCGAGTTTACGGAAAGCCGGGTGATGGAGGCCTACCGCGTGCGGCACCCGGAAGACCCCGGCGGCCGCAATTTACGCAACTGGGAAAGAATAGAGGCGGACAATCCGGCGTTGTTCCGCGGCATGTACCAATTCTGGTGCCGCCGGAAGTAAGCGGTTTCGCCAGCGCCCTGCCATTGCGCGCGCCCATATTTTGTTGCGCTGCAATAAAGCCTTTTCAAGGCGGATGCCTTATTCTATGGTCGGCGCAAAATTGAACATTCCCCTGACAGGAATATTGACCATATGCTCAAGCCAACGCTTGCCGCTGTCACCGGCCTGTTGTCCGCCGGAAGCAGCAACGCGGATCCGATCCGCTTTACGCCCGGCCGTATCAAGACGGAGTTACTCTCCGGCCTGACGGTCGCCCTGGCCCTGGTGCCGGAGGCCGTCGCCTTCGCTTTTGTGGCGGGCGTGCATCCGCTGGTCGGGCTGTATGCGGCCTTTATCGTCGGGCTGGTGACGGCGCTGATTGGCGGGCGGCCGGGCATGATTTCCGGCGCCACCGGTGCGCTCGCCGTGGTCATGGTCTCGCTGGTGGCGCTGCATGGGGTCGAGTATCTGTTCGCGACCGTGGTTCTGATGGGCATATTGCAGATCCTCGCCGGGGTTTTTCGTCTTGGGAAATTTATCCGCCTGGTGCCGCATCCGGTGATGCTGGGCTTTGTCAACGGCCTCGCCATCGTCATCTTCATGGCGCAGCTATCGCAGTTCAAGGTGGCCGGGCCGGACGGGGCGCAGGTCTGGCTGAGCGGGCTGCCGCTGGCCCTCATGCTGGGGCTGGTTGTGGCGACCATGGCGATCATCTGGGGGATGCCGAAGCTGACAAAGGCCATTCCGGCGCCGCTGGCGGGCATTGCCATTGTCGCCGCGATCGTGATTGTGTTCGGCATTGACGCGCCGCGCGTCGGTGATCTTGCCTCGATCAAGGGGGGGCTGCCGGATTTCCACATCCCCATGGTGCCGATCAATCTTGAAACGCTGACCATTATCTTCCCGTTCGCGTTGATCCTCGCCGCCATCGGCCTGATCGAAAGCCTTCTCACCCTTAATCTGGTCGGCGAGATCACCGAACAGAGCGGTGGCGCGTCGCAGGAGTGCGTGGCGCAAGGGGTGGCCAACACGGTGACCGGATTTTTCGGCGGCATGGGCGGCTGCGCCATGATCGGGCAGTCGATGATCAATATGAAATCGGGCGGACGGACGCGGCTATCCGGTATTTCCGCCGCCTTGTTCCTGCTCGTCTTTATCCTGTTTGCCTCGCCGCTGATCGAACAGATTCCGCTGGCCGCGCTGGTCGGGGTGATGTTCATGGTGGTGATCGGCACCTTCGCCTGGCAGAGCCTGCGCATCATGCGGATTATCCCGCTGGCCGATACGCTGGTGATTATTCTGGTGACGGCGGTGACGGTCCTTGTCGATCTGGCCGCGGCCGTGGTGGTCGGCGTGATCATCTCGGCGCTGGTTTATGCGTGGAACAATGCCCGGCGCATCCATGCCCATACGGAGATAGGCGAAGACGGCGCAAAAATCTACAAGATCGAGGGGCCGTTGTTTTTCGGCTCCACCGAAGGCTTTTCGGAGCTGTTCGATTTCAAGGGCGATCCCGATCTTGTCATTGTCGATTTCATGAACAGCCGGGTGGTTGATCATTCGGCCTTGCAGGCGATCGAGGTGCTGGCGTCGAAATACAATGCGGCGGGCAAGCATGTCCAGCTCCGTCATCTGTCGCGGGACTGCCACCGGCTGCTCAATCGCGCCGGGCAGCTGATCGTGGATTCCGATGATGATCCGCAGTATGGCGTCGCTGTGGATTATTCGATCCGGACGGGGATTCTGGGCGGCGGACATTAGAGGCGAGAGGCGTCCTCGCACATAGCCCTTGCCTTTGGCGGGACGGCCCGTATTCTGAAGCCTGCTGTAACCATAAAAACAACGGGGCAGAAGAATGCTCAAGGACAAAATCATCCTGATTACCGACACGCTGCATTTTCTGGGGGAGACGGGCTGCCGTGTCCTGACTAGGGCGGGGGCCACGGTCTATGCGCAGGATGCGGAATTCACCGATGCCGAGGCGCGCGCGAAGATCGAGGCGGAAATCCCCGGCGTCCGCGCGCTGGAAGAACAGGACCCGACCACAATCGTTGATAAAATCATCGCCGAGACGGGGCGGCTTGACGTTCTGGTGAACAATGATGCCTATCCGGCGATCAAGGCGGCCATTGACGAGGCGGAGGTGGCGGAGTTCCGCCGCACGCTGGAGGCGTTGATGGTGCGCGGCTTTCACTTCGCAAGCGAGGCCAGCCGCCATATGAAAAAGGCGGGACGGGGGAAAATCCTGTTTATCTCTTCCGCCGCGCCGAAGAACGGCATTCCCAACTATTCCATGTATGTGGCGGCGCGCGGCGGCACCAATGCGCTGGCCCGCAGCCTGGCGAAGGAGCTCGGTCGCTTCAATATCCAGGTCAATGCCCTTGCGCCGAACTTCATCGAAAGCCCGATGTATTTTCCTGATGAGCTGCTGGCCAACAAGGAAGCCTTTAAAAAGATCACATCGCAGATCCCGCTGGGCCGTCTCGGCACACAGGAGGAGGCGGGGGAATATCTCCTGTTCCTTGTCTCCGACAAATCGAACTTCATCACCGGGCAGGAGCTGTATCTCGCGGGTGGCTGGGCAACGTGAGACCGGCGGGGGAACAGCCCGCGCGCCTCACCGTTGACGGGGCGGTCTGGGCGTCAGGCCTTCGGCTTTTCTTTCAGCGGGAACAGCTTCGTGACATGGCCCATCTTGCGGCCCGGCCGCGCCTCCCGCTTGCCATAAAGATGCAGGCTGTTGGCCGGATTGGCGAGAAGTTTTTCCCAGCCGTCAATCTCGTCGCCAATCAGATTGCGCATCACCGCATTTGAATGGCGCGCCGGATCGCCGAGGGGCAGGCCGCAGACTGCGCGGATGATCTGGCGGAACTGGCTGCTGGCGCATCCCTCAATGGTCCAGTGGCCGGAATTATGCGGCCGCGGCGCCAGCTCGTTGACAAGGATCTGATCATCCTTGGTGACAAACATCTCAACCGCGATGAGGCCGACAAGATCAAGCTTGGCGGCAATCTTTCCGGCAATCTCCACCGCCCGATCCGCCAGATGCGGCGGAATATCGGCAGGGGCCAGCGTGACATCGAGAATATGGTTTTTATGGCGGTTCTCGACCGGGCAGTAGGCGGCAATCTCTCCGGTCACGCCGCGCGCGACAATGACGGAGATTTCCAGGCGAAAATTGACGAAGCCTTCGAGAATGGACGGGGCATCCTTCATTTCCGCCCACACCGCATCGAGATCGCTGGCGCCGGTGATCTTGACCTGACCCTTGCCATCATAGCCGAGACGGCGGGTTTTGAGGATGGCGGGCGTTCGGATCTGGGAGACGGCCTTGACCAGATCGCCGATGGACTGGACATTGGCGAAGGTGGCCGTACTGATGCCGAGCTTGTTGACGAAAGTTTTTTCCAGCAGCCGGTCCTGGGTGATTTCCAGCAACTTCGCATGCGGCCGGACAGGGACATGCCGCGCCAGATAATCCAGCGTGTCGGTCGGGATATTCTCAAACTCCAGCGTCACCACATCGACGGATTTCGCAAAGGCCTCAAGCGCGCCCTTGTCGCCATAGGAGGCGATGGTGGCGCGGTGGCTGACCTGGGCGGCGGGGCTCATCTCATCGGGGCCGAAAACATGCACGAAATATCCCATTTCGGCGGCGGCGATGGCCATCATGCGGCCAAGCTGCCCGTCGCCCAGAATGCCGATGGTTCCGCCCGGTGCGATGGTCGTCATGAATGCCCCTCTGTCAGATGAAATATGTGTGGTTAAACGGGTTGTTCGGCAACAGCGTCGGTCTGTTTTCCGCGCCAGTCATTGATGGCGGCGGCGATGTCAGCATCTGCAAGCGCCAGGATCTGCGCCGCCAGCAGCGCCGCATTGATGGCGCCCGCCTTGCCGATGGCCAGCGTGCCAACGGGCACCCCGCCCGGCATCTGCACGATGGAGAGCAGGCTGTCCATGCCTTTGAGGGCCTTGCTTTCAACGGGCACGCCGAGCACGGGCAGCGGCGTCAGGGCGGCGGCCATGCCGGGCAGATGCGCCGCGCCGCCCGCGCCCGCGATGATCACCTTGAGGCCGCGCGCCGCCGCATGGGTGGCATATTCATACAGCCGGTCCGGCGTGCGATGCGCAGAGACGATTTTCACCTCGAACGAAACCCCCAGTGCCTCCAGCGTTTCGGCGGCATTTTTCATGGTCTCCCAGTCGGACTGGCTGCCCATGATAATTCCGACTTGCGCGTCGCGATCGGTCATAGTTGATTTTCCCTGTCTGCCCATTGATCGAGAAGCTGGCGATTATAGGCAAGCTTTTCAAAGACGCAAGGGAAGGCTGCGCTCCGCGACCCTGGGTCCCGAATTTTGCAGCAGGTAGCGGAAGGTTTTGAATTGACGCCGGTTTTCCGCTACACTCCGCCACAGGGGCAAAAGATTTCAGGGGTGGGATGATAGCATGAAAATCGGAACGGCGGGCGGAAATGTCCCCGCCAAAACCTCGACCGGGTCGGGGCGTCTCAAAGACGGGCAGAAGGCGGGCCCTTTCACCACGCCCGCCGCCGGGGATGCAACCAGCATTATGGGCATCCCGGATGCGGAATTCACCCCCCGGGTGCAGGCCGCCATTTCCCTGCTGATGTCGGAGGCAGAAGAATTGCGCAATACGGTCAGCGATCTGTCCCGCCGGCTTGAGCTGGCGGAGCAGCTTGCCGATCTGGATTCCCTGCTGCCGGTCTATAACCGTCGCGCCTTCGTACGGGAACTGACGCGCGTTCAGGCGTCGGCCCGGCGCTACGGCACGGAGGCCAGCCTCGTCTATCTTGACCTGGACCAGTTCAAGGCCATCAATGACGATCTCGGCCATGAGGCGGGCGATCATGTGCTTGGCGAGGTGGTGAAACGGCTGAAAGACAGCGTGCGCGAGACGGATATCATCGGGCGGCTCGGCGGCGATGAATTCGGCTTGATCCTGACCCGGACCCGGCCCGAGGATGCGCATCATCTGCTGGATCGACTGCGCCGCCAGTTCACCGACAATCCGATTGTCTGGAAAGGGCGGGAAATCAGCAGCCGCATGTCTTCGGGCGTTGTGTCCATTCATGCGGGCTTGCAGCCGGAGGAAACCCTCTCCCTCGCGGATGACGCCATGTATCGCCATAAAAACGGCGAAAGCCGCCCCGGGGCTTAGGAAGGCTTGAGGGCGGGGGCGCGATATGACGGGCGCGCAGGCACCGGGCGCGCAGGCATACGCGTCCGGCATTCATCCCGCCGTTCCCGTCCGGGAATATCTCAGGCAATAATGTCGGGCAGCAGCAGATTATTCATGGCGTGAATCTGGTCTTTCAGAATCAGTTTACGCTTTTTCAGCCGTTGCAGCTGCAGCGAGCTGTAATTCCCGGTCTCGACCAGCGCCGTAATCGCACGGTCCAGGTCGCCATGTTCGGTCTTGAGTTCTTCCAGCCTCACGCGGAGCATTTCCTGCTCGTCTATTTCCGCCATTCCGGGGGGCACTCCAACAACGGTTCTGCGATGAAATGAACGCCCCGCCGCCCGGCCTTGCGGAACGGATGGGACAGCGCGATCATAGCATCATTTGTCGTTCAAGCCTAGGACGATCCGCCCCGCGGTGCTTGTCCGCGCGCGGTTTTGTCAAACGACGTCCGGCGGTTTTTCGGCGGCCGGGACAGAGCGGCGTTGATTTCCCTACCGTCCGGCCGCTATCGTGGGGAGACCCGGCGCTGCGGCGGGGTCGCCAACACAAGGAGCATGCATTTGCCGACATTGTCATCCGCTGTCTTCCCGCCGAGCGAGCTGTGGGACTATGCGGTTATTCTTTACAGTCAGGAGACGGTGACCGCGGCCTGCCTGCGCCTGCAGGACCGGCGCGGCGCGGATGTGAATATGCTGCTGTATTGTCTCTGGATCGCGGCCAGCGGGCGGCAGCGTCTGTCGGCGGCGGAACTGGCGGCAGCGCAGGAGGCGGGCGCTTATTGGCAGGCGCAGGTGGTGGCGCCGCTGCGCCATGCGCGCCGCATCCTGAAAACGCCGGGCATGCCGGTGGACAGCCGCCTCGCCGCCGAGCTGCGCCGCGGCGTCGCCGACAGCGAGCTGTTCGCCGAACATATGCAGATTGTCATGCTGGACCGGATGATGACGCGTCCGGGCGGTGGCGGGGGCAGCCTGGAGGATCGCGCTAAAGACGCCGCCGCGAATCTCGAGGATTATTTTCGTGCGGCGGGGCTGAAGGCGGAGGCGGCCGACGCGGCGGATCTGGCCATCCTGCTGGACGCCGCCTTTCCGGGATGGGAGGCGGAGGCGCCGCCTTCCTGAGTTACCGCTTTTTCAGCCCGTTCCATTCCCGCGCGAGGGAGTTCTCTATCCCCATGAGGGAAAGCAGATGGCCGCTGAACTGGTTGATGATATCCTCGACAGTTTCCGGCTGCGTATAGAAGGCGGGCACCGGCGGGGCGATGATTGCGCCCATCTCGGAGAGTGCCGTCATGCTGCGTAGATGGCCGGTGTGAAAGGGTGTTTCCCGTACGGCCAGTATGAGCTTGCGGCGTTCCTTTAACGTGACATCTGCGGCGCGGGTGAGCAGGCTGGATGTGACCCCGGTGGCGATTTCCGACATCGAGCGGATGGAGCAGGGGGCGACAATCATGCCCATGGTTGGGAAGGAGCCGGAAGCGATGGCCGCGCCGATGTCCGCCGACTTGTGGGTCTGGCTGGCCAGGGCTTTCACATCGGAGACACTATAGGAAGTTTCCTGCGCGATGGTGATCTCGCCCGCCTTGCTGATCACGAGATGGGTTTCCACATCGAGAACGCGGCAGGCCTCCAGCAGGCGGATGCCGATCCGCGCGCCGGAAGCGCCGCTGATGCCGATGACGAGCCGTTGCCGATGTAAATGTTTTGGCGTTTCAGTCAAAATAATCCTGCCTTGCGCATTGATTCATGGTCAGGGAGTTCATAATTCTGTAATATACATACTGTCCAGCGTCGGCGCACCGACGCTCTGTCGTTTCTAGCAGAGGAGATACATGATGAGCACAGCAGAACATGTTGCACAGCTGACCGAGAAGCACCACCGGATTGAAGAAGAAATCCAGACGGAACTTTCCAGCCCCTCCGCAGACCATGTTCATATCAGCGAGCTTAAACGGCAGAAACTCAGGATCAAGGAAAAGATATCAATGCTATCGCGAGAGGAAAAAGTGACGCATTGACGATACCTTGCAAGCGGAATTTAAAAAATTGACATAAGAGAAGCGCGGGCGCCGGAATTTTTTTCGGCGTCTGTTTTTTTATGGCCGGGCATATTTCGGCTTGACCGTCACAACAGATACCCCGATCCTTAACCATAATAGGCCCGGCATGAACGCCGGGGAAAGGGCGGCCAAACCATCGCCCGTTCAGGCCTCTGGCGACGCCTTTTTTGTCTGCCCCGGTCCACCCTATTGACGGAGAGATTCGCATCGCCGCAAGCTGTTTTCGGCGTGATATTTCGGGATTCACTCTGTCGCAGTTCGTCAAGCAGTATTTTTATAAAAAAGTTTTCCACAAGCTGTTGACGTCGGAGTGCGTATTATACAATATGTAGTGGCTTGATGCGCGTTGCACGGCAAATATCGTCTTTTTGACGATGCTCACCAACTGTACATCTTTATCCGGACCGGTAGGGACAACCAGCATGCCGGGAATTGGATCTACGGTTAAATGGCGTCAGGCGAGTGTATATTGCAATTTCCGGTTCTGGCCGGTATTGAGAGTTTTGTAAGATTTGGAGAAGGGGAAAGTCATGCTGGATAGGGTCGATATGTTGACCGAATTTGTTCAGGTCAAAGGGGGTTCGCGGGTTCAGATCGACCATAGCCGGGACAAATATCTGACCGAGTTCGGCATGGCCGTGCTGAAGGACCGTTACCTGCTGCCGGGAGAGAGTTTTCAGGACCTTTTCGGCCGGGTGGCAAGCGCCTATGGCGAAGGCGATTCCCATGCCCAGAGGATCTATGAATATATCAGCAAGCTGTGGTTCATGCCGGCGACGCCGGTGCTGAGCAATGGCGGATCGACCCGGGGCCTGCCAATTTCCTGCTTTCTCAACGAATCGAACGACAGCCTGAAGGGTATTGTCGATCTGTGGACGGAAAATGTCTGGCTGGCAGCCAAGGGCGGCGGCATCGGCAGCTATTGGGGCAACCTCCGCTCCATCGGGGAGGGCGTCGGCGCGGTCGGCAAGACCTCCGGCGTGGTGCCCTTCATCCGCGTCATGGACAGTCTGACCCTGGCGATCAGCCAAGGGAGCTTGCGCCGTGGCTCGGCGGCCGTGTACCTGCCCATCTCCCATCCGGAGATCGAGGAATTCATCGAGATTCGCCGCCCGACCGGGGGCGATCCCAACCGCAAGACGCCGAACCTGCATCATGGCGTTCTCATCTCGGACGCTTTCATGCGCGCGGTGGAGGAAAATGGCGACTGGGCGCTGACCAGCCCGCATGATCACGCGGTGGTGCGCACGGTAAGCGCCCGCAGCTTGTGGATTCGCATCCTGACGGCGCGGGTCGAGACGGGGGAGCCATATATCATCTTCAATGACCGGGTGAACGCGCTGGTGCCGGAGCATCACAAGCTTGCCGGGCTGGAAGTGAAAACCTCCAACCTCTGCGCCGAGATCACCCTGCCGACCGGTACCGACCATCTTGGCAAGGAGCGGACGGCGGTTTGCTGCCTGTCTTCGCTCAATTTGGAAAAATATGACGAGTGGGAAGGGCAGGACGGCTTTATCGAGGATGTGATGCTGTTCCTCGATAACGTCTTGCAGGACTTTATCGACCGCGCACCGGACGAGATGGCGCGGGCGAAATATGCCGCGATGCGTGAACGCAGCGTCGGTCTTGGCGTGATGGGTTTTCATTCCTTTTTGCAGGCGAAGCGCGTGCCGCTGGAATCGGTCATGGCGAAAGTCTGGAACCGCAAAATCTTCACCCATATCCAGAAGGGCGTGAATGCGGCCTCCAAATCCCTGGCGGAATTGCGCGGGGCCTGCCCCGATGCCGCCGACTATGGTTTCCAGGAGCGATTTTCCAACAAAACGGCGATTGCGCCGACGGCTTCCATCTCCATCATCTGCGGTGGAGCCAGCCCGGGGATCGAGCCCGCCGCCGCCAACAGCTATACCCACAAGACGCTCTCGGGCAGCTTCAATGTGCGCAATCCGCATTTGAAGCGGCTGCTCGCCGAGAAGGGCAAGGATACGGAAGAAATCTGGAGTTCCATCACCGTCAAGGAAGGTTCGGTGCAGCATCTCGATTTCCTCGATGATCACGAGAAGGACGTGTTCAAGACCGCGTTCGAGCTGGATCAGCGCTGGATTATCGAGCTCGCCGCTGATCGCACGCCGATGATTGACCAGTCGCAGTCGGTGAATATCTTCCTGCCCGCCGATGTGCATAAGCGCGATCTGCACCAGATTCATATGATGGCCTGGAAGCAGGGCGTGAAGAGCCTGTATTACTGCCGCTCCAAATCCATGCAGCGCGCGGAAGTGGTGGCGACCAAGGACGATCTGCCGAAGGAGTTGCGCGAACTCGCCGCAAGCCTCGCCCCGACTGTGGCCAAAGCAGTCGAGATCGCGGGGGAGAGCGTTGATTACGAGGAATGCCTGGCCTGCCAGTAAGGGCCAGGCGTTTGCCTGTCATCCGCACGTATTGCTGCGCGGATGCGTTTATTTTCATAGAGTTAATTAATTTCGACATTCTGTCAGGAAGCCGTTGCCACCATGTCTCTGCTCGATGCCAAGCCCGTCTATAAACCCTTCTCCTACCCCTGGTGTTATGATGCCTGGCTGATGCAGCAGCAGATTCACTGGCTGCCCGAAGAAGTACCGCTCGCCGATGATGTGAAGGACTGGCATAACAATCTCTCCGAATCCGAGCGGCATCTGCTGACGCAGATTTTCCGTTTCTTCACCCAGTCGGATATCGAGGTGAACAACTGCTACATGCGCCATTACAGCCGCGTGTTCAAGCCGACCGAGGTGCAGATGATGCTCGCCGCCTTCTCCAATATGGAAACGGTGCATATCGCCGCCTATTCGCATCTGCTGGACACCATCGGCATGCCCGAGACGGAATATTCCGCCTTCCTCCATTACAAGGAGATGAAGGACAAATACGACTATATGCAGCAGTTCAATGTCGACAACAAATCGGAGGTGGCGAAGACCCTCGCCGTTTTTGGTGCGTTTACCGAGGGGCTACAGCTCTTCGCGAGCTTCGCCATCCTGCTGAACTTCCCGCGCACCGGCAAGATGAAGGGGATGGGGCAGATCGTCACCTGGTCCGTCCGCGATGAGAGCCTGCATTGCAACTCCATCATCAAGCTGTTCAAGACCTTCGTTTCTGAAAATCCGGAGATCTGGACGGCGGAATTCTGCGAGGAGCTCTATACGACTTGCCGCGAAATCGTCATCCATGAGGACGCCTTTATCGACCTCGCCTTCAGCGCGGGACATATCGAGGGGCTGACGGCGGAGGAGATCAAGGCCTATATCCGCTATATCGCCGACCGCCGCCTGGTGCAGCTCGGCCTCGATGAAATCTACCATATCGAGAAAAACCCGCTCCCCTGGCTCGACGCCATCCTGAACGCGGTGGAGCATGTGAACTTCTTTGAGAACCGCGCCACGGAATACTCCAAAGCCGCAACCAAAGGAACATGGGAAGACGCGTTTGCGTGAGGGGTTATCGCTTGCGGAAACGAACTTCGTATGAATCTTCTAAATCTTCATCTTCGTCGAATTCATCAATATCGAAGTCTTCTTGTGCGTAGATGATGGTTAGGATTTTACCATAACTACCCAGACCTAAGACTTCTTCATGAAATTCAATATTCTTTGATCCATTGAACCAAATGGAAAGATCGGTCATTTCATCGAGTCGTTCCCCTGATTCTATGGCTTTCGTATCAGAGTTAAGGCGCCAAGTGGCTGTTCCTTGGGGAACAAGGGTTCCCTTTTTTATCCAGTCTAAGCCATCAATATCTTTTAATGGTTTTGACATAGAGCAGTATTCAATTTTTTGTCCTACGCTTCTGATAACTGCAGCTGGAATGTCAGTCTTTGATACATAACGAATTGCGGTAGCCTCTAACGACGTAATGCACTTGATCTGCAACTGTTTGACTGCATCAAGTCCTTCTCCTACACTTTGCATTTCCCGAGAAAATAAAGGGTCTGGCATTAGTAGAGCTGCAGCAAATTGATCTGCTTCTACCTCAAACGGATCACCAGTAAAATTACCGGCATGTGAATGGTGGATCAACGAACCATCAGCCAATACATGCTCAATGTGACCAGGTAGTTTGTAATGTCCTATTTCGTGAGCAACGCAGAAACGCTGAAAACCTTTGTTTTCAATATGCGTGGCATAGGCGATGCCATATTCTTCGCCCATTCGCATCAGCATTCCCGATACGCCTTTAGCAGAAGTTGGCTTCGCAATTACAGTAATATTTAACTCATTTTCTGCTATCGCTACCGGATCGATAGGAAGCTCTTTAATTCCAAGCTTGCGTATGAACGCCTCTGCTTCAAGTTCGGCGAATATTGGACTCCGGTGTGCCAATTTTAATCTTCCTTTCTCCGCCTTGACTCGGCTCTTTCGGCAAGACTTTTAAGCATGTCTTCAGCAAAATCTTTGTCTTCCTGTGTAAGTTTATCAATGTGCCGATGCAATCTGTCCGCTGTGCCAAGGTCGTGCGGATCATCTACTCGCCCTAAAAGATAGTCAGTCGTTACATTCAATGCATCGGCCAGTTTTCTTAAGTTTTCAAACGAAGGCTTTCTCTTGTTTGTTTCGAAATGTGATATGGCTGATACTTGAAGGCCTGAGCGTTTTGCTAGTTCACCTTGATTAAAGTCGCACAATTCACGAGCAGTTTTTAATCGTTCCGAAAAAATTTCTATAGGGGTTCTTGACATTCAAATGGCACTTTCGTATATTATTAGTTGACGATTTAGTCAAATTTCCCAGAAGGGATTTTTTTATAACCATATCAATGACGATATCGTCGCATTGTAATCCACGTTTTAAGCAATTTCAACGGAAAAGGTTAAAAAACTATGAGTGATAGAGCAGTTTACAAAACCGGAAAAGATGGTGACGGAGATATTACAGCCCTTTGTAACGACGGCGAGTATTGGTCGCCTCGACAAAAGGCTGATGCAATCCACGATATCGAAAATAAGATACACACATACTATGTTCCTTGGAAATCGGGTCGCACCGATATCCATGTTGTCGATGGCCCAAACGGAAAATACCTCCGAACGGACAGGGACGACACTACTAGAAACAATCTTGATGATTTGCCTGATTGCTAACTGATTTAACTGACAAGGAAAAATTGAAATGAGTAAGAAACGAGACATTCACGTAGTGCCAAAATCTGAAGGTGGATGGGCTACCCAAAAGGAAGGCGCGGGTCGTGCCGGAAGTCTTCATGGAACTCAGCGTGAAGCAATTGATCGTGCGCGTGATCAGGCAATTCGCGAGAGAGTTGAGGTTGTGATACATCGGAAAGACGGAAGTATTCGAGATAGCGATAGTTATGGAAATGATCCGGTGCCGCCGAAGGATAGGAAACACTAATTGTTATAACGGGTAACTTCTCTTTCGCCCCAAACAAACTCCTTCAAAAATTGAGGTACACCGCGCTTAAAAAGCGGCGAGCAGGATCGTTACGTTCGGTGTTCCCGCCGGTCGAGCCATTTGAGGTGAAGGGCGGCGAGGAGGGAAATGAAGGTTGCCGCGCTCATCAGCAGGATCAGGGTGAGGGCGCCATGATCGTTGTCCAGAATCGTTCCTGTGAAGGAGGTCATGAAGGCGCCGAAGCCGACATTCATGGCGCCGACAAGGCCGAGCGCCGAGCCCGCGAGATCCGGCCGGACGGAGAGCGCGCCGGCGTTACAGCTTGGGATCGAGAGACCGTTGCCGAGCCCGACAATCATCACTGGCGCAAACAGCGTATAGACATTGACCACGCCCGATAGCATGAGGATAAGCCCCACGAGCAGCCCCGACATGGCGACAATCCGCCCGATCAGGATCAGGCTATTGAGGGAAATCCGCTGGCTGAATCGCCCGGAGAAGAATGTCCCGACCGTAAAGCCGAGGGTGATCAGCCCCATATAGAAACCGAGGGTTGCCGGCGACAGGCCGAGCATCGAGACGGCGACGAGCGGCACCCCGGCAAGAAAGATATAGAAGCAGCCCGCCGCAAAGGCGATGCTGATGGCGTAATCCCAGTAACGGCCGTTTTTGAGAAGGTCAGGATAATTCCGGAACTGGCTGGCGAAGCTCGTGCTTTTCTGGCGGTTCGTTTCTCCCATATCGACCCAGCAGAGCAGGAAGGCCAGCAGCCCAAGGATCGTGAAAGTCAGAAAACTAGACCGCCAGCCGAACATCTCGTCCAGCCCGCCACCCAGAACAGGCCCCAGCATCGGCGCAACCGACATGGCCATGGTGATGAAGCTGATACGCTTTGCCGCCTCTTCCGGTGCCGAAATGTCGCGCGTGATCGTGAGAGACAGCCCCCAGCCCGCAATGACCGCCCCTTGCAGAACGCGAAAAGCGAGGAACACCCAGATATTGCCCGTCAATGTACAGACAAGGGAGGCGACGGTGAAAAGGGCGAGGCTGACGAGCATGACCGGCCGCCGTCCGTAGCGGTCGGACAGGGGGCCCAAAATCAGCATCAGCACGGCCGTCACGCCGAGATAACCGGCGATGGCGAAGGTCAGCAGGGCATAGTCGGCCTCGAAATCCACCGCCATATTGGCGAGGGAGGGCAGGAACATATTCAGCGACAGGACGGACAGCGCCGTCAGCAGGACAAGGGTCAATAGGCGCGGCGGAGTGGTTGCGGCAAAGGGCATGAGGCAATTCCCTGTCGGCGGAAGAGGGGCGGCCATGAAACGACGAGAAAACCCGCCCGCTCTGACACCGGATCGGCTGACCTGCCCCTCAAACGGATTATGATTGTTCGTTGACGGACAGGCTAGGCCGGGGGCGCGACGCGGTCAACTCAAATTAACGTGCAGAATCAACGGGTATGCCGTGCAGAAAAAGCAGGGATTAGATCAAGCGTCGTGATGCGCCGTCCCCGCATGTCGCGATTGCATGCTGCGTCACTCGCGGATCCATTCCACCTGCGGCGGCAGGGAAGCGCGAGGAGGCCGGGGCGCAAGAAAGTCCCGCAGAATTTTCGGGATGTAGGCATATTGCGGATCGCGGGCATATAGCGTCATTTTCGATTGATGCAGCAGGCCTGCGCGCACCGTGCCGTCATAAATCTTGATCAGGATCATGGCCTCCTCCGCGCCGCCCTGATGCGGCGCAAGGCCGGAAAGAACAAGGTTGCCGCTGGAAAAATCGATGGGGCCGGAGACAGAAAGATTACGCCGGAAGATGGG
Source organism: uncultured Alphaproteobacteria bacterium (assembly GCA_963971675.1). Lineage (GTDB taxonomy): Bacteria > Pseudomonadota > Alphaproteobacteria > Sneathiellales > Sneathiellaceae > Sneathiella. The sequence continues at coordinate 40,882 of CAXASQ010000007.1, forward strand.
CAGTTTTTCGCCGACCAGATCACGAAGGGCGGTTTGCACCGTCGCATCGTCCAGCACGGCGTCATATTCATAGGTGCCGATGTAGGGGGCAAGATGGGCAAGCGCGCCCTCTTTCCAGTCGATGCCATCCGCTGCCTGAACGGGAGGAATGAGGAGCGGCAATATGAGCAGTAACACCGGCACCATCCTCATCAACCGATGCAGTCGTTTCATATTGTTCCCTGTTCCGCGTCTCCCCGGGGTATGAAAGATGCGACAGGACGGATGGAGAGCGGGAAATGAAGTCACAACCGCCATGTCATTTTCCCCCGTCTGTAATTGATGCCATCAGTTGAGGCCGTTAGGATAGCAGACTAATAAATAAATAGTGAAAAACAAACTGGAGGTTTGAAGCCGGTCATGACTTTTCGTGTAAGCCTGATGTGTCTGCTGCTGATTGCAATGCCCGTCCTGCCGGGATTCAGTCCGGATGCGCATGCCGATCGTCCGGCAATTGACGGTGTCAAGCTTGGTATGTCGGTTGCAGAGGTGGAGGCGGCCTTTATGGCGGCTGACCATAAAATCACCCTCCAGAAAACGCCGCTCAGTCAAACAATCCTCTATGGCCAGATGTTCCGCCATTGGAACAGCAAGGGGCAAATTGATGGAAACAGGGTCAGCACGTTGATCGGCCGGTCGCAAAAGGGAGTGGTGACCGTCAATTTTTCGGCCACCGGCGAAAAGGCGATCTATATCCAGCGGGTCGAGACTATTGGCATCAACCGCCCCCCGCGTGACCAATATTATCAAGCCTTGGTTTCCCGGCATGGTAAGCCGGATTATGAAAGAATGGGAATGAAAAATCACATTCTTTATCTCTACTGGGTGCTGGAGGAAGGCAAGGTGAACTGCCTCAAATACAGCGAGAACAAGAATTCCGTTCCCTATCATATCAGCGGCATTGTCATGCAGCCTTTCCTCGGGACGATCCGGACGCCGGAAGGGAAAATGATCAATGACGCGGCGGCCACTCTGGATGATTGCGGTGTCGTGCTGGAATACCGGCTGTTTCAGGATCCGCTCAACAAGATTGAGGTCCGGCTTGCCGATGCGGCCGCCGTGGCGCGGGACGAGCTGGCTTTGAGAGAAGAGTAGCGAATAGTCTGCCGATCTCATGGAGATCCGGAACAGGCGCCGGGGCGGCCCCGAGGGGCATGAAGGTGAATATTAAACTGTCGTGATAGGCAGGTTTTTTTATTGCCTATCGCTGAAATTCTGTACAGGATAATGAAAGAATTCAATTGCCTAGGTTATAATAATCATCAGAAAACCGAAGAGGTTCCCGTGAAAAAGAACGCTTTTTTTCGAAATGCCCTGCTGGCGTCCCTGTTCATGATGCCGTTCTTTGCCGCTCATGCCGATGAGATTGATGTCGCCGGGGTCGCCCTCGGCATGTCGATCGAGGAGGCGGAAGAGGCTATTGCAGACTATAATTCCGAACTGAAACTCAACTACACCCAGTATTACATGAATTATACTGACGGGGTGAAGAAGCTGCGTACGGAGGATTATGTCCGTATGATCACGACTGCGCCGCATCGGGTGGACCAGTTTATCGTCACCTTTGCGGCACCGCCGGATGAACCCAAGGTGCTGGCCGCGGAGCGAATACAGCGGATCAAGGATGCGCCGATCGACCGCGCGGTTTATCTGGAAGCGCTGACTGATAAATATGGCGATCCATCGTTGATGGCGACAGACCCCAAGTCGAATTTCATGTTCGTCCAATGGTATCTCGGGGAGGACAAGGTCAATTGCAAGCCTGCCCCTCTCCAGCCCGGTCCGCGAGTTAAGGTGGATGTCACCCTTCAGAGAAGTATTGTGAAGGAAATTCGCAATGACGACGGCAGTATGAAGCTGCCTGGGGCGGAAAGCATCGAAGATTGCGCCATTGTCCTGGAATACCGGCTGGAAGGGGATCCGGTGGTCAAGGCCTCGGGCGGCGTTCTTGATGTGGCGGCAGCGGCCAAGAATGAAATCAATGTCATGAACTGGATGGAAGAACTCAATCGCAAAGCGCGAGAAGATCTATCCAAGCAATCCGGCGCGGCCAAGCCGAAAATCTAGGCCCGGCGGGGCCCGTCATCCGAAAAGCGTGACCATGATAAGTGAATTGCATCTCCCCCTGATTCTGCTGGCGGCGTTCGTCGCCTCGGCAAGCCCCGGCCCGGCGACCCTTGCTATTGCCGGAACATCGATGAATGCCGGACGGGGGCACGGCCTTGCGCTGGCGGCGGGGGTGCTGACAGGATCGCTTCTCTGGTCCGTCGCGGCGGCCTTTGGCCTTGGCGCGATCATGCTGGCCAATGTCTGGGCGTTTGAGGTGGTCCGCTATGCGGGCGCAGGCTATCTTCTCTATCTGGCTTACAAATCGGCACGCGCAGCCCTGTCGCGGCAGCCGATGGTGCAGAGCCGCCTGACAGTCACCAGCTATCGGGCCGCCTATCGCCGCGGTCTCGCGCTGCATCTGACCAACCCGAAGGCGATCCTGTTTTTCGGTTCTCTCTTTTCCGTCGGGGTGCCGGTGGATGCGGCGGCTTCCTCCATGGCGATTATTATCGCTGCTGTCGGCCTGCAAAGCGCCCTTGTATTTCACGGCTATGCCCTGATTTTTTCAAGCGCGCCGATGATTGCGGGCTATACCCGCCTGCGCCGCTGGTTCGAAGGGGTGTTCGCCGTCGTGTTTGCCTTCGCCGGGTTCAAGATCCTGACCACCCGTCTCGGCGGCTAGGGGCAGGGGCCAGCAGAGGTTGCCGCTGCCGCCATGTCCTCATGTGAGCCGCGAAAACACCGCTCATCCGCAGGCGCATTCGAGAGCAAGTCGTTTATTTCTTCTTGCCCGATTTGCCTTTTTTCTTTGATTTGGCGTCTTTTTTGGCCGTTTTCTTGCTATCCTTCTTGGCCGCTTTCTTCTCGGCTTTTTTCGCGGCTTTCGCCTTTTCCTTCTTTTTGGGCGGCTTGCCCTCCTTCGCCTTTTTTGTGGCTTTCACCTTACCGGCTTTGTCAGCCTTTTTGGCCTTTGGCTTTTTTTCCGGCATTTTAGCAGTCGCCGTTTCGGCGTCTGTCTCGGAAGCCGGGATCGCGGCAGGAGCCGCCTTCGATGTGGCCGCAACTGGAGAGGCGGGCGCAGGCGCGAGGGCGTCCTTCGCCGCGGCGATCAGGAGAGCGGCGCGAGCCTCCCCAATGCCGGGAACGGCGAGAAGATCGGCAACGTCGGAATTGGCAAGCTGCTCGGCAGTGGTGATGCCTTTATCGGTGAGGCCTGTGCCCGTTGTCGGACCAATCCCCTTTACGTCATATATCGTCAGCATGTGTATGATGTTCCTTGAACCGGGGTAAAAAAGGCTGGCGCTTGGCCAGCCTTGTCCATTGAGACGCTCAGGCCGCTTTTTTGAGCGCCTTTTTCGCTTTTTTCAGCTTCTGCTCCTGCTGGGCGATTTTCCCCTTACGGAGCTTCACTTCCTTCTTCAGTTCCTTGATTTTCGTTTTTTTGGCCATGATATGTCCTCATTCGTTCAGTTGATGGAATATGCCGGGCAGCTAGACTTTTTCCTGAGGGGCATGCTGTTGCAGAAAATCACGGATGAACCGCCGGATCTCGCGGGCGGCGCTGGTGTCCAGCTCGTCACATAATTTGACGAAACGATCCCGTTCCTTGCCTTTTATGCGAATAATCAACTGGCTGTCTTTCCGCTCTTTCTTCTTCTGCTTCTTCTCTGCCGCCATCGCCTTGCTGCTCCGTTGCATCATCCTGACTATAAGGAATGCATATCAAATGTATATACATTTTATATTACAGTTTTGTGACAGTCGCGGCAAGGGTGATCGGCAAAAGATCCGCGTGTGGGGGATGGTCGCTAGCTGTAGATCAGCGTCCCGTCTTCCAGATCGGCCTGGGCCAGAGTCTCCCGGTCCACATAGTAATTCTGCGTATGGACCCACGGATCGCGGTCGCCCTGCTTGGGCAGCAGATGCAGCGCTCGCGTGAGATATCCGGCGTTGAAATTCTCCGGATCGACGAAGGGTAACTCGGGCATGTCCCGGTCTTCCTCTCGCAGTGTCGGCACGACGCTGCGTACTCCCTTTTCCGTCATATGGCGCAGCAGGCGGCAGACAAACTCTGCCACCATGTCGGACCGCATGGTCCAGCTTGTCCGCAAATAGCCGAACACCCAGGCCATGTTGGGCACGCCCGAGAACATGACGGCCCGGTGCGACCAGCAGTCATGGAAATCGAGCGCCTTGCCATCAATTGTGAAGGTAATGTCGCCGAGGACGCTGATATTGAAACCGGTCGCCGAAATGATGATATCCGCCGCCAGCTCCTTACCCGATTTGAGCAGAATACCGGTCTCCGTGAAATGATCGATCTGGTCTGTCACGACAGAGGCCTCGCCTCTGCGGATAGCGCGGAAAAGATCGCCATCCGGCACGAAAGCGAGCCGTTGCCGCCACGGCCGGTAGGAAGGCGTGAAATGTGGATCAATAGGCAGGCTGTCGCCGAGATAATTTTGCGCCGCCTGCAGCAGTTCGGCGCGCAGTGTCTCCGGCTCCTCGAATGAGCGGCGGGTGATTTCCTTCTGGTCATATAATATCTTGCGCCGGGCAATTTCATGCACCCATTCGTCCGGCACATCAAGGGCGCGGAGCGTATCGGCCAGTTCATCGCGGTTCGGCTTGGCAAAGAAATAGGTGGGGGAGCGTTGCAGCATGGTGATATGTCCCGCCGTTCCGGCCATGGCGGGGATCAATGTTGCCGCCGTCGCGCCGGAGCCGATAACCACCACTTCCTTGCCGGAATAGTCAAGATCCTCCGGCCAGTTCTGCGGATGGATGACCGGGCCTTTAAAATTCTCCCGTCCCGGATAGTTGGGCATATACCCCTCGCTATGGCGATAGTAGCCCTGACACATCCACAGGAAGTTGCAGCCATACTGCTCGATCTCCCCGGTTTCACCATTTGCCACTTCGAGCGTCCAGCGCGCTTCCTCGCTCGACCAGCTTGCCGAGATGACAGTGCGTGAAAAGCGGATGTGCCGCCGCAGGTCATTCTCGTCCAGCGCCTCGTTCAGATAGCGCAGGATCTTGTCGGCCGTCGCGATGGGCGCGTCCTTCCAGGGTTTCCATTTGAAACCGAAAGTGAATAAATCGCTGTCGGAGCGGATTCCCGGATATTTATGGGTCGCCCAGGTGCCGCCGAACGTCTCTTGCGTTTCCAGCAGGGTGAAGCTCTTTCCGGGGCAATTTTTTTGCAGGTGATAGGCCGCGTCGATGCCGGATATTCCAGCGCCGATGATCAGTACGTCGAAATACCGGATTGCGTTTACACTCTCCTCATTGCTGTCGACCGCTATATCCATGGTCTGTCCTCCCAATCGCCTTTGGCGTTGTCGTTATTGGGGAATAGAATAACAATCTCTACCCGCACTGCAATAGTCAATTGCGCAGGCGATCCCTTGTGTGGGATGATTGCCGATCATCTTATCTTCCGGAGGGGAGTTTATGGACAGTTTCAATCTGGAAAATCCGGTTTTTGCGGCCTATGCCATCGCTGCCGCGCTCATGATCCTGAAAATCATGGGGCAGGGCTGGATGACGGTTTACCGGATGGCGAAAAGCGATTCCGGCCTCGTCAGCCCGGAAGACCTGCAACCGGGGCCGTTTAACAAGAACCCGCGGCCGGAGCAGCTGGATATGAATGACTATGTCGACCGATCGCGCCGGATGCATCGTAACGACCTTGAGAATATTCCGGCCTTTCTCATTGCAGGGCTGTTGTTCGTTGCTGCCAGTCCCAACCTTCTCTGGGCGCAGATTTTATTCTACGGCTTTGTCCTTGCCCGGCTCCTGCACACGATTGCCTATGCCACGAAGCGAAGCCATGAAGTGCGTGCAACCTTCTATTCCATCGGTAGCGTGATTGTTCTTTACATGGCAGCTCATGTCCTGTTTATGGCCATCGCCCGCGCTTTCGGCTAAAGTGCGGGCGTGCGGTTTTGAGAGCAGCCTGCATGACGGTAAAAAAGACACAGCTTCCTTCGGACAGTCGCCTTCACGAGAGTTACAGGCCGGGGGATTTTCTGGATTGCTACACGGTGGCCATCGCGCCGCCGGATCGGCCTCTCTCCGAAATCCTGCAATATGTTTTGATTGAAATGCCGGGATGGGCGCGGATGCTGCTCCGCATCCGGGATAGTATTGTCGGCCTGTTCGGCATCCGGACCAGTCAGGATTTCCCGCAGGATAACAGTTTTCGCCGCATCCTTGCCGTCGGCGATCCTGTCGGCTTCATGCAGGTGCGGCATATTGCCGGGAACGAGATTATCCTCGGTGAAGACGATTCACACCTTGATTTCCGGGTTACGATCTACCGGGCGCCGGGGGAGGCCGGGCTGGTCTCCCTCGCCACGCTGGTGCATCGGCATAACTGGATCGGGCGGCTGTATCTGGCCCTGATCATGCCGTTTCATATCCTGATTGTGAAATCCCGCCTGGCCGCGGCGGCACGGCATTTTGCACTGAATGGCTGACGGCGGGTCGCTTCTTGTTGCAAAATGAATTATTTCTGCCCAATAATAGGCGACCAACCAGTTTCAACCGACGTTTTCAATGGGAGAGCGCAGAATGGCAGGCAAGTTTGAGTTGTACAAAGATAATTCAGGGGAGTTCCGCTTTCGTCTGAAAGCCGGCAACGGGGAGATCGTTGGCACGTCTGAAGGCTACAAGCAAAAGGCGAGCGCGGAAAATGGAATTGAATCAGTCAAGACAAACGCTTCCAATGAAAGCCGTTTTGAGTTGAAGGAAGGCAAGAATGGCAAGTGGTACTTCAATCTGAAGGCCGCCAATGGCCAGGTCATCCTGTCCAGCCAGGGCTATGCCAGCGAATCCGGCGCAAAAGAAGGCACGGGTGCGGTTGCCCGCGCGGCAGAAGGTGCCAAGATCGACGATCAGTCGGTCTGATCCGCCTGTGAATATTTTCCCGGCGCGAGGGCGAAAAGCGTAACCGCTTCCGTATTTCTGCGAGGGACTGAAATCGCGGCCGTCTGACATTCGTCGGGCGGCCGTTTTCTTTCCGGCATTCTGTAAGGATCAGGCGGACCTTGTGGGGAGCCGCCCGCCCCGGCGAACGCAGCGGGGATTATTTCCGGCCGGAGGGTTTCAGGCGGATGCGCATGGAACCGCCTTTCGGCGTTTCAATATCAAAAGCGCCGGTCTTGCGCACCAGATCGCTGAGTTTGGGGACACCGTAATTTCGGGCATCGAAGTCCGAATTGAGATTGCTGAGCTGCTTGCCGACGCCGCCGAGTTGATACCAGCCGTCATCACTGTCCAGCTCTGCGATGGCCTTTTTAAGCTGCGCCGTCGCTTTGCTGAGCGGTTCAAGGGGTTTTTTCGATGTTACCGCTGCCGTTTGCGGGCTGCCTTCCGATCCTTCGCGCAAGTTCTCCGTATAGATAAAACGGCGGCAGGCCTGGCGGAAGCTTTCCGGGGTTTTCCGTTCCCCGAAGCCGAAGACATCGATGCCCTGCTCGCGGATGCGGGCGGCGAGACGGGTGAAATCGCTGTCGGACGAGACCAGGCAGAAGCCGTCGAACCGGCCGCTGTGCAGCAGGTCCATGGCGTCGATCACCAGTGCAATGTCGGAGGCGTTCTTGCCCGTCGTATAGGCGAACTGCTGATGCGGCATGATCGCATGTTTTGAAAGAATATCCGCCCAGCTTTTTGAGCGTGCATGAGAGAAATCGCCGTAGATCCGACGCACGCTGGCCTCGCCGATCTTGGCGATTTCCTCAAACAGGCCATCGGCGATCCGCGGCGAGGCATTGTCGGCATCAATCAGCACGGCAAGGCGGGGAGATCGAGGTTCGGACATTGTCGGGCCTTTTCATCGGGTCGTTGGAACTTGAAACCCGACAATGTCGTATGTGCCTCGGATTTACAACCGTGTTTGTATATCGGCGTCGGTCGTACAAACAATATTGGATGAGCTGTCAGGCCAGTTTCGCCGCAATGGTCGCGATCCGCTCGCCATAGAGTCGGGCGGTTTCCAGGTCGCCTGCGGGCGGTGCCTGTTCGGGAGAGGAATCCGCCGGAGCGATGGCCAGGGCGCCGGAATAGCCTGCGGTCCAGTTCACATCATCGGGACCATGTTCCATCTTGTTGGCCGCATGAAGGCTTGTGCCGACCCAGATCTGGCCCTGCTGCTGCGACAGGGTAAAGAAATAAAGGATGGTATTGAATTTGTCACCGTTGACCGAGGCGGACGTCGTGAAGCCACCGGCAATTTTGTCCTTCCATACCTTGGATGCAAATTGCTTGGAGCTTTCATCGGCGAATTTCTTGAACTGCCAGGCCGGTCCGCCCATATAGGTCGGGCTGCCGTAGATGATGGCGTCGGCATCGGCGAGGGTTTTCCAGACACTGTCCTCGATCGTGCCGTTGGCCGGAATCTTGATTGTGGTAACGGAGACGCCGCTGACCGAGGCCGCGCCTTTCTCGACGGCTTCCGCCTGTTTGACTGTATGGCCGTAACCGCTGAAATAAATGATGGCAACCTGTGTCATTGTGTAACTCCTTGCATGGCATTGTGCCTGTTATAAATCCTGTATGGACAGGAGTTATGCTCTTTACTTTCTTTTTGCAAGTAGTTACCTTATGGTAAGTAATGAGAAAAATCGGAGAAATTTTCGATGACCGCAAAACATAACCCGAACCAGTGCCCGATGGAGAGTATTCTGGGCCAGATCATGGGCGCCTGGACGCCCTATATCCTGTGGCTGCTGTCCAATGAAAAGGCGTTGCGCTTCGGGGGGTTGTCGGCACGCATTCCCGAAATCTCCGCCAAGGTGCTGACCGACCGGCTGCGCAAGCTGGAGGCGAGCGGTCTTGTCCATCGCGATTATCAACCGACCGTGCCGCCGACGGTTTCCTATTCACTGACCGAACGCGGGCAGGAGCTGCATGGCGTATTGCAGGGGTTGAATGAGGTGGCGCTCCGCTGGGATGAAGAAGATCGTGACAAGATTGCGGAGGGCGGAGCGATCAGCGTTGCCGCCGTTGCTGCGGACTGACGGCGTTCCGCTCACGCGAAGTTGCCTTCATGCGGGGCGGAGGATGTGATAATCCTTTGTTATAAGAAAAACAGAATTGTTGAGGGAGCGTCATGTCATGCAGGATATCAATATCCAGTTCACCCTGTTTTCGGCTTTTTATTCGCCGCTGATTTCCACCATGTCGGGCGGATTTCTGGAAGCCGAGGGGCTGAACCCCAAATGGTCCGTCGCGCCAGCGGGGGCTTCGGCCATTGCAGCGCTCAATGATGGCAGCGCCCATGTGGTGCAGTCGGCCTTGAGCCAGGGATTTGCTGCGCTGGGACGGGGTGAGCCGCTGGACATCACGCATTTCGCGCAAATCAACGAGATGGACGGCTTTTTCCTGACGGCGCGGGAGCCGGACCTTGATTTCAACTGGAAAAAGCTGGAAGGGGCGGAGGTTGTCCTGTTCGGTGGCGGGCAGCCGCTGGTCATGTTCAAATACGCCTGTCACAAGGCGGGCATAGATTTCGATAAAATCAAGGCGATCAATGTCGGCGGCGCGGCGGCGATGGACAAGGCCTTCCGCGGCGGGCAGGGGCAATATGTGCAGCAGCAGGGACCCTATCCGCAGCAACTTGAGGAAGAGGGGATCGGGCATATCGTCGCCGAAGTGGGGCGCCAGATCGGCAAATGCGGTTTTTCCAGCCTGGCGGCGCGGAAAGACTGGCTGGAAACAGACATGGCGCACGCCTTCATGCGCGCCTACCGCAAGACGCGGGTATATCTCAATAAAACCCCGGCCGCCGACATCGCCCGCGCCGAAAAAGACTACTTCCCGGATATCAGCGAGGCGGCGTTGACGCGCTGCATTGCGGCCTATCAGAAACTCGGCTGCTGGCCGCCCCATGCGGAGATTACGCAGGACGCCTATGAGGCGACCATGGATATCTTCGCCTATAACGGCGCGCTTCAGGCGCGCTATTCCTATGATCGGATTTGCAGCCCGCCGCCCGATTAAAAAATATAGGACAGGATCACACCACCTGCGGCGGCGATCATAAGAACCGGCGTGATCTGCCAGCGTCGGTGGAGCAGCAGGAAGGCGCTGAGGGCGGCCAGCAGGAGCACCCGGCCATCAAGGGAAGCAAGCGTTGGCTGCCACAGCGTGAACAGGCCGATATCGCGCCTCGTAACCTCGGTGAAAAAGACATGCAGCGCGAACCAGAGCGAAAGATTGAGGATCACCCCCACCACCGCCGCCGTGATGGCGGCAAGCGCGCCGGAGAGCCGCTGCTGGTTCGATATCCGGTCGATATAGGGGGCGCCTGCAAAAATCCAGAGAAAACAGGGAACGAAGGTGACCCAGAGGGTGAGGGCCGCCCCGGCAATCCCGGTGAGGAATCCGCCCTTGTAATAGGCTGCAAGGAAGCCGACGAATTCGGTGACCAGGATAAGGGGGCCGGGTGTCGTTTCGGCAAGCCCTAGCCCATCCATCATTTCCCCGGCGTTGAGCCAGCCGAACTGATTGACCACATCCTGCGCCATATAGGCGAGGCCCGCATAGGCGCCGCCGAAGCTTACGACCGCAAGCTTGGAGAAGAAAAGCGCGATCTCGGTCAGAATGGGCGTGTCGGAAAGCTGATCGACTGCCAGTACCGGCAGCCACCAGGCCGCCAGCCAGAAGACGATATTGCGCAAAGTCGGCCATAAAGCCGGTTTTGCTGCTGACTGCGAGGTGGCGCTTTCCTGGATTTCGCCACGCCAGAAAAACCCGAACAGGGCGGCGGCGAGAATAATCAGCGGGAACGGGAGGCTGAGGAAAAAGATACCGATAAAGGCGAGGGCGGCGATAACCCAGTATATGATTGACCGCAGAGCCCGTTTCGCGACTTTCATAAGTGCATCGAAGACGACAATGACCACCGCGGCCTTGATGCCGAGGAACAGCGCCGCCATCAGCGGCACCGATCCGAAATAGGCGTAGAGGCTGGCAAGTGCGAGAATGACAAGGGCGCCCGGCAAGACGAACAGAAGTCCGGCTATCAACCCGCCGACAAACCCGCCAAGACGCCAGCCCGCATAGGTCGCAAGCTGCATGGCCTCGGGCCCCGGCAGCAACATACAGAAGCTGAGAGCATTCAGAAACTGCCGCTCACCCAGCCAGCCTTTTTCATCGACAAGAACGCGGTGCATGAGAGCGATCTGCGCCGCCGGGCCGCCAAAAGACAGAATGCCGATCCGTCCGAAAGTGGCGAAAAGTTCCTGCGTGATCGGCTTTTCTGGTGTCATTGCGATGTTTCGCTCCATCCTGATGTCCCGCTGAAGAGTTTATGATAGGGGCGGATCGGACGGGCGGCGTCAATCGGATTTTTATGACATTTTGGCGACGCGTGCTTCCACATTGCGCTTGATATTGGCGAGCCCTTCCGCCGCTTCCGCATCCATGCGGTCGATCTGTTCCGCTGTCGCCGGGCGGGGCCGGGCCGGATTGATCATGGTACGCTTGAAACGAACCGTCCCGGCGTCTTCCTCTGTCACGTCATAGCGCACGATGATGGGGCCGAGGAAGCTCGCATGAGTCTCCCCGATCCAGAGACGCGGCGGATCGCATTCCCGGACGACCCAGTCAAGCTGCGCGGGTCCGGTGCGCGTCGCCCATTTCTCGATAAAGGTATCGCCCGTCCGCATGGGCCGGTCGGGGCTGTCGATCTCGTGAGAGGAGGCGAGCCATTCTGGCCAGCTATTGGGGTTGCTGACATAGTCGAGCACGGCGCTGGCGGGGGCGGCGATCAGGATATCGTGGCTGCGTTCAAAGGCGTATGTCTGGCTCATGGGGATTCCTTTCCGGTTTATTGTTGTTGTGATAGCTGTTTGAAGAGGTGGCGGGCAATCCGTTCATTCTGGATTTCCGTGGTGCCGTCCACATAGTTCGCGATGCGGGCGCAGGCGATCTGGCGGCCGATGTTATAGTCACGGCGCAAGCCTGCTGCGCCCATGATCTGCATGCAGCGTGCAAGATGGGTGTCGGCCATGCTGGTCGCGAATTTCTTGGCATAGGCCGCCGGTATCTCCGCATTCTGCCCGCTTTCTACAGCGAGAACGGCACGGTAGGCGAGCAGGCGGGACGCCTCTACATCCGTCTGGGCGTCGGCGAGACGCCATTGCAGACCCTGAAAATCCGCAATATGCCCCCCGAAGGCGGCGCGTTCGCTGGCGTAGCGCGCCGCCGTATGAACGGCCGCCTCTGTCATGCCGCAGCACATGGTCGCCACATAGCTGCGCGCGGCATTGACGCCGCCCATGGCGGCTTTGAACCCCTCTCCGGGGGGGCTCATCATTCGCTCATCGGGGATGAAATGGTCGGTGAAGCGGAAGCCGCCTGCGCCGATGGCATGGCCGCCCATGATCTGAAACGGCGGCACGCGGCTGACGCCTTCTTCACGGGCATCGACGAGAAAACCCGCCACGCCGCGCCACCCCGCTGCCGGATCCGTCTGCGCATAGAGAAACATCAGGTCCGCATGGGCGGCATTGGTGATCCAGGCTTTCTCGCCAGTGAGGCGCCAGCCGCCCGCGACCTTTTCCGCGCGGGTTGCGATGGCGGCGAAATCGCTACCCGCGAGCGGTTCCGTCAGCGCGGTGCAGCCAATCGCTTCCCCGGTCAGCATCTCCGGCAGATATCTTTTCGCAATCTTCTCGGGCGCATCGCGGGCGATTTTGCCCGCAAGCCCCATATGATTGATGAGGCTGAACGAAAAGGCGAAGCAGTGTCGGGCGATCTCCTCGGCGATGCGGGCCTTGACGCGAAACCGGTGGCCGGTGCCGCCAAAGTGTTCCGGCACCTCCACCCCGGCAAGTCCTGCAAGGGCTGCGGCACGTATCACCTCAATCGGCTGGCGGCGTTCATCTTCCCATATTTGCGCCTTGGGGGCGACTTCGGTCTTTGTAAAGTCGGACGCGCGCTCCAGCATCTCCCGTTCGGCGCTTTCCAGGGGCAGTTCCATGATCTCTCCCGTTGATTTTCTTGCTTTTGATAAAACTATAGCGGAGGAAAGATGAGGGTGAAAGCCCGGCTTTATGGCGAGATCAGGATTTTCTCCATGCGGAAATTGCGCAGCATCACGCCATTGCGGACGGGATACTGTTCCCGAAGAAGTGTCCAGCCGCGGCGGAGAAGGAATGGCCGCAGGCCGAGGCTGGCGTCACAGGAAAGCCGGGTGATGCGGTCTTTTAACGCCGCTTCTTCAAGCCTGGCATAAAGAGCGGCGGCAATGCCTTGTCCTGCCCGGTCCGGATCTGTGAAGGCGAGATCGAGATATCCGGTATTATCACGGCTCATAAAGCCGACGATCCGTCCTTCGTCAACTTCTGCAACCAAAACATGTTGAGGGATAAGACGATTGCGCCAATTTTCCGGATCGGGCGGGGCCGGGGCCCAGGCGGCCCTCTCGGCCGCGCTGTAGTGGGCGGCCGCGCCCTCTTGCACACTTCTGAAAAAAAGCGTTGCGGTGGCCGCGATATCCCGATTTTCAAGAGGGCGAATGAGGAAGGTTGTCATGGCGAAAGTATAGGAAATGCAGGGTCTCCTGTCACGTAAACTCCGCCGGATACCGGGCAGAATGTGTACTGAAGATCTGCCAAACGAGGCGAATTCCACGGTCCAAGTTTCTATTGCAAAAGAAAAAAATTCGTGGAAAAGTAGTTTTTGAGGCCCTTCCGGGCGTCCAAGATGCCTCGGAAGGCACAAAAATCACAGGAAACTGATTGGGAGGATTAATTACCATGCGCAAGGCATTTATGGTTGCGGTTGCAACAACCGCGTTGCTGGCGTCCGGGTCGACGGCATACGCCAAATGCGATCCGGGAGAGATTGTTGTTAAATTTGCTCATGTGACGAATACCGACAAACATCCGAAGGGAATCGCTGCGAGCCTGGTGCAGCAGCGGGTGAATGACGAAATGCAAGGCAAGGCCTGCATGGAAGTATATCCTAATTCCACCTTGTATAATGACGACAAGGTGCTGGAAGCGATGCTGAACGGCGATGTGCAGATGGCCGCGCCGTCACTCTCGAAATTTGAGCAGTTCACCAAGCAGTTCCGTATCTTCGATCTGCCGTTCATGTTCAAGAATATTGATGCGGTTGATGCCTTCCAGACGTCTGAAACCGGACAGAAGATGAAGGAATCCATGGTCAAGCGCGGTCTTCTTGGTCTGGAATTCTGGCATAATGGCATGAAACAGTTTTCGGCCAACAAGCCCCTGCTGGTACCCGCTGATGCAAAGGGTCTGAAGTTCCGCGTACAGTCTTCCGACGTGCTTGTCGCGCAGATGGATGCGCTCGGCGCCAGCCCGCAAAAGATGGCCTTTTCCGAAGTTTATGGCGCCCTCCAGCAGAAGGTTGTCGATGGACAGGAAAATACCTGGTCCAACATCTATGGCCAGAAGTTCTTCGAGGTGCAGGACGGCACCACGGAAACCAACCATGGTGTGATCGACTATCTGGTGGTGACCTCCAGCGAATTCTGGAATGGCCTGCCGGATGATGTGCGCGAGCAGCTCGGCACCATCATCAATGAAGTGACCGTCGCCCGGAATGCGGAATCCACCAAGGTCAATGAGGAAGCCAAACAGGCGATCCTTGCCGCCGGGGGCGTGGTCCGCCAGCTCGATGCGGCGCAGCGCCAGCAGTGGGTTGATGCCATGAAGCCGGTTTGGACGAAGTTCGAAGCGGATGTCGGTATGGACAATATCGAAGCCGCACAGAAGTTTAACGAAGCCAATTGATGCAAAGCCTGACGCGGAAGAAGATTATTCCGCGTCAGGCAATATCGCCGTTTAGCCGTCGTGTATGAAACCGGGAGGGGTGATCATGTCGGGGCATCATCCGGACAAAGAAGCGGGCAAGGGACGCACGTTCATTGACCAGCTTGAAGAGACATTTATCGCCCTGATACTCGGGCTGATGACCTTGATTACGTTCGCCAATGTGGTCGCGCGTTATGTTTTCAATTCCAACATCCTCTGGGGGCTTGAGGTTACGTCGATCCTGTTCGCCTGGCTGGTGCTGTTTGGCGTCAGCTATTGCGTGAAGAAGACGGCCCATCTCGGCGTGGATGCAGTCGTCACCCTGTTATCGCCGCCGGTTCGCAAGGCGGTGACGCTTCTTGCCGCCTTGTTCTGCATTGTCTATGCCTTCCTGCTGCTCAAGGGCGGCTGGGATTTCTGGGCCAATTTCGCCAATCTTCCGGCGACAACCGGCCGGTGGTTTCCGACCGGGTTCCAGGAAAAATTCCTGGCCAAAGGCTGGTATGAAACCAGCGATGTGATGATTCCGGAAATGTTCCAGTTTCTGGCCGACTGGTTCAATGATGGCGATCGCTATGAAAAAGTGCCGCGTCTGGTACCTTATGTCATGATGCCCATTGGTGCTGCGCTGCTGCTTTATCGCTTCCTGCAGGCCGGTTGGGCGATTTATACAGGTAAGCAGTCCATGCTGATCGTCAGCCATGAAGCCGAAGACGCGGTGGAGGAAGCCGCCGCCAAAGCGCGGGGAGAATGATCCATGGAAGTGGTTGTCCTTTTCGCCATTGTCATTGCGCTGCTGCTGATCGGGGTACCGATTGCCATCGCCCTCGGTCTCAGTTCCATCGCCTTTTTGCTGGTCTTGTCCAGCAGTTCGCTCGCCTCCGTCGCGCAAACGATCTATGAGGCCATGGCCGGGCACTATACGTTGCTCGCCATTCCGTTTTTCATTCTGGCGTCCAGCTTCATGTCCACGGGTGGGGTTGCTCGGCGGATTATCCGTTTTTCCATTGCCCTTGTCGGGCATCTGAGCGGCGGCCTCGCCATTGCCGGTGTTGTGGCCTGCATGATGTTTGCGGCGCTTTCCGGCTCCAGCCCCGCGACGGTGGTCGCCATCGGTTCTATCGTTATCGCCGGTATGACACAGGTCGGCTATAAAAAGGATTTTGCGGCCGGCATCATCTGTAACGCCGGGACACTCGGTATTCTTATTCCGCCCTCCATCGTCATGGTGGTCTATGCGGCGGCAACGGATGTCTCGGTTGGTCGCATGTTTTTGGCCGGGGTGTTTCCGGGGCTGTTGGCGGGTTTCATGCTGATGGCCGGAATTTATATTGCAGCCAAATGGAAAGGCCTGCCGAAAGGCGACTGGCTCGGGTGGGGAGAGGTGTTTGCCTCGGCCCGTGATGCGGGCTGGGGCCTGTTTCTCATTGTCATTATCCTGGGCGGGATCTATGGCGGTGTCTTCACCCCGACGGAGGCCGCCGCCGTCGCCTCGGTCTATGCGTTCCTGATTGCCAATTTCATCTATCGGGATATGGGGCCGCTGCATCGCGGAGAAGGGCAGTCGCCGATCCCGTTATGGCAGAAACCGCAGGCGCTGATCACCGTATTTTTTCATAAGGATACCCGCGACACCCTGTTCGAGGCCGGGAAGCTCAGCATCACGCTGATGTTCATCATCGCCAATGCGCTGCTGCTGAAACATGTGCTGACGGACGAGCAGATCCCGCAGCAGATCGCTTCGGCCATGCTCGATGCCGGGTTCAACTGGTGGATTTTCCTGATCGTCGTTAATGTCCTTCTGCTGATCGGTGGGCAGTTTATGGAGCCGTCAGGGCTGATTATCATCGTCGCGCCCATCGTCTTTCCCATTGCCATGGAGCTTGGGATCGACCCCATCCATCTTGGCATCATCATGGTGGTGAATATGGAAATCGGCATGATCACGCCACCTGTGGGGCTGAATCTGTTCGTCACGTCGGGCATAGCCGGGATGCCGATCATGCGGGTGGTGAAGGCGGCACTTCCCTGGGTCGGGATCCTGTTCCTGTTCCTGATCATCATCACATATGTACCGGCCGTCTCGACCTGGCTACCCACCACATTCATGGGTCCGGAGATACTGGTCAAGTAACTCCGGGCGATTCCAAATCTTGTGGATAACTCTTGAAGCCATCTAAATATAGGTGGTTAGCCGGTTTTTTTGTGATTCTTGTCGAATTTATTTGCCATCGTTAACCATATGACTCATGATGATATGAGTTCAGTAACAAGCGTATGCGTAGTATGATGACACAGGGATTACAAGGAGGCGCGCCGTTCGGTCTTGCCGCACGAAAGCGCCCGGCGGGGGCCAGTGCAAGGCGCAAAGTCTTGCTTGTATCCATCAACATTCCGAAGAATGGCGATCCATATGGCTCGCTCGATACTTTCGTTTTCGGGCATGTGCCCGTGGTTTTCATGATTGCTGATACGGCGATGTCCGCCACCCGCATGCTGGAGGAAAATCCGGATACGGCAGTCTTGATAATTGACGTTTCCGGGGACAAGGCGGAGGCAGGGCTCGCGCTTGTGAAGCGTCTGCGACAGGAGGCGGGCAACCGCACCATCCGCATTGTCCTGTTGGGGGATCTGACGGACACAGGCGGTGATGCGCGTTCATTTCTTGAATATGATGTCAGTGATTATCGCGATGTCTCGGCCATCAATCTGCCAAAGCTTTTCACCAGCCTGACCATTGCCTTGCAAGCCTATGAGCGGCTGGTGTCGGAAGAGGACAGCAAGCAGTCCCTTCAGACCATTCTTGACATCACCCGCGAACTTTACGATGTCCGGTCGGTGGAGGATTTCTGTCTCACCATCCTGACCCAGCTTCAGGTGATCTGCAAGGATGTGGAGGATTGCCTTTTCGCCATTCCGAACGAGCATTCGGGGGAGCTGACGATCACGGCGGGCAAGGGCATTTATGCACCGGCCGCCAAGCAGCGGCTGGCCGAGGTGGTGGATGACGAGCTGTTCGAGACGATCCTGAGTGCCACCCTGGCGCGGGAGAATATCTTCACCGATACTCTCAGCATCCTTTGCATTCGCCGCGATGATCATCTGAAGGGCGTTGTGTTGTTGCAAAACCGTACGACGCTCACCTTCCTTGAATCCCGCCAGATTGAGCTGATCTGCGCCAATATCACTCTTGGCCTTGAAAATGCGGATATGTTCGAGGAGATCAAGCGGCTTGCCTTTAATGACAGCCTGACCGGGCTCGACAGCCGTGCAAAATTCAGAAGTGACGTACAAAGTCATATCGAAACGGTGGCCAAGCCAATGGCGCGTAAGTTCGCCGTTGTGCAATTCACGCTGGAGCATCTGCCGGAGCTGAATATCGCGCTGGGCCATGACGCGGGCGATGCGCTGCTGCAATATGTTTCCGAGCAGTTGACCCGGCTGTTCCCGAAAGCGATTGCTCTGGCCCGAACATCAGGTAACGGTTTTGGCCTTTGCTTGCCCTATGCCCGTGATCGTGATTTGAAGCAGATCCCCAAAACCATTCATCGATTGTTCGAACAGGGCCTGGCGGGGCGGGAAAATCTCCCGCATATCAGCCCGCGGATCGGCCTTGCCATCTATCCGGCGGATGCGGACAATGCCGCCGCATTATGGCGCAACACCAATATTGCGCTGGCTAATCTCAAGGTTCATAACGGCAGCTATTTTTGCTTTTACAACAAAGAGATCGCCAGCGATATCAATGCGCGGGTGGAAATGAATAATGCATTGCGTACGGGCATCCGCCGGAATGATCTGTCGCTCAATTTTCAGCCGCAGGTCAGCCTGACCACCGGTGAGATTGTCGGGGTGGAGGCGCTGGTCCGCTGGCAGAGGGAGGTCGGCAAGTTCGTTGCGCCCAATGAATTTATTCCAGTCGCCGAAAGCTCCGGCCTGATTGCGCCAATCAGTGAATGGGTGCTGCATGAAGCCTGCCGTCAGCGGAAGGAATGGCTGGAGGCGGGGGCGGACGGTTTCCGCATTGCCGTCAACCTGTCGCTTTCCATCTTCCAGAATGACGATTTCGTGGATCTAATCCGCAAGACACTGATAGATACCGGCTGTCCTGCGCATCTGCTGGAGCTGGAGGTCACGGAAAGCGTCATTATGGACAATCCGAACCAGACGCTGAAAAACTTTCGCACCTTGCGCAATCTGGGCGTCAGCTTCTCGATTGATGATTTCGGTACGGGCTATTCCAGCCTCGCCTATCTGCGCCAGCTTCCCGTTTCGACGCTGAAAATTGACAAGACCTTTATCGACGGTCTTGGAATGGATGCGGATGATGCGGTGATTACCCGCACGATTATCTCTCTCGGTCACAGCCTTGGCCTAACGGTCATGGCCGAAGGGGTGGAAACGGCGCAGCAGGCGCAGATGCTGATGGAAGAAAACTGTCATCACGCGCAAGGTTATCTCTTTTCCCACCCCGTGGGGGCCGCAGATATCCTGCCTTTTGTGGCGGAACCGAAAACAGAGCTGTTTATGCAGAAGTCGCTGTTCTGAGTGCTGTCTGGGCGGTTTATTTCAGCAGTTTGCCCGGATTCATGATGCCATCAGGATCGAGCGCCTTCTTGATCCGCCGCATCAGGTCAATCTCAACCGCCGGTTTGTAATGCACCAGATCATCGGCTTTCAGCCGCCCGATGCCATGTTCGGCACTGATGGAGCCGCGCATCTTCACCGCGATATCGTGGACGACACGGCTTACTTCCTCCCAATGGGCGAGATAAACTTCCTTATCCATGTCCATCGGTTGCAACGGGTTGTAATGCACATTGCCATCGCCGATATGCCCGAATGCAACGGAGCGGAAGCCTGGCACGATCTTTCTGACGGCGATATCCGCCTCGCGAATGAAATCGGCATAGCGGGAGACGGGAACGGAAATATCATGCTTGATGCTGCCGCCTTCGGGTTTCTGCGCCGCGGAGATTTCCTCCCGCAGCTGCCAGAGTTTCTGCTGCTGCGCTTCACTCGCGGGAATAACGGCGTCAATGACGATTTCCTGCTCGAACCCGGCGGCAAGGATGCTTTCCATTAATCCGGCTAGATCCGGCGTTGCGCTTGAGGACAGCTCGATTAGAACATGCCAGTCATAGCGGGCGGGCATGGGGTCGGTGAAATTCGGGACATGGCGGACCACCATATCAACGCAGATGCGCGGGATCAGTTCAATCGCTGTCACCTGATCGCCGCTCATGGCGCGCGCAAGGCCGAGAAACTCAATCGCCGCGTCGACTGACGGCACGGCGGCCAGCGCCACCTGCTGGTATTTCGGACGCGGGTACATTTTGACCACCGCACCGGTGACAATGCCAAGAGTGCCTTCTGCACCGATAAAAAGCTGCTTCAGATCATAGCCGGTATTGTTCTTGCGCAGACCCGTGAGCCCGTCCCAGATGCGCCCGTCGGGTAGCACCACCTCAAGGCCAAGAACCTGTTCGCGCGTATTGCCGTAATGAAGGACCTGCACGCCGCCCGCATTGGTGGAGATATTACCGCCGATCTGGCAACTGCCTTCCGATCCGATGCGCAATGGAAAGATGAAGCCGTTTTCCTCCGCCACCTGTTGCAGGTCAGCCAGAATGCAGCCCGCATCGACGGTCAGCGTGCCGTTCAGCCGATCCACCTCCCGCACCTTGTTCATCCGGCGGGTGGAGAGAATGACCTCATCGGCGCCCATAAAAGGAATAGAGCCGCCGACAAGACTGGTATTGCCGCCCTGTGGCACCAATGGGGTTTTCGTTTCCGCCGCGATGCGGACAATTTCGGAAACTTCCTCCGTTGATTTGGGCAGCACTACAGCACGGGCGCGGCCAATAAACTTGTCGCGCCATTCCATGACATAGGCCTGCATGTCCGCTGCCTCTGTAATCACATTCTTCTCGCCGACGATGGCGCGGAATTTTTCGATTACCGTCATTGGTTGACCACCTGCCGGTTGTCACGCGGCGCGGCGGCGCGGCGTAAGCGGTCATTGATGGCAAGGCCGAGACCGATGTCGGGAATGGGGCCGACCGCAATGCGGGCAAAGTTCATTTCATCCATCAGATGCAGCGCTGAAAAAAGGAGCGAGGCGGCCTCCGTCAGATCGCCGGTCAGGCTGAGGTTGACATCGGCAATCTGGTCATAGTCACGGCCAAAGGCAATATAAGCCTCGCCGGGCATTTTACTGGTGGCGTTAAGACGAACCGCAGCATTGGGCGCATAATGGCTTTGCAGCATGCCGGGACTGGGCGTGCTGCCATCCCCCTGATGGATACGGACGGGGCCGGAACAGGATTCCAGAAGTTCAAGGGAAATACCGCCGGGGCGCAGCAGGACAGCGGTTCCTTCGTGAAAGCCGACAACGGTGCTTTCGACACCGATAGTGCAGGATCCCCCATCCAGAATACCGGCAATCCGGCCTTCAAGCCCGCTCGCCACATGCCGGACGGTGGTCGGGCTGATTCCGCCTGACGGGTTGGCGCTGGGGGCGGCGATGGGCCGGTCGCAAGCTGTGAGGAACTCAAGGGCGAGGCGGTGACCCGGCACGCGAATGGCGAGGGTATCCAGCCCCGCACTTGCCAGCAGGGAAACGGAGCAATTCTTCCGGCGCGGCAGAACAAGGGTGAGGGCGCCGGGCCAGAATTTTTGCGCCAGCCGCTCGGCCAAAGGCGTGAATTCCACATATTCGCGTGCGATGGCAAGGGAAGGAACATGGATGATCAACGGATTGAAGCTCGGTCGGCCCTTGGCCTCGAAAATGGCGGCCACGGCGCGGTCATTGCTGGCGTCGCCGCCAAGGCCATAGACGGTCTCCGTCGCGAAGGCAATCAGCTCGCCCTGACGAATTTCCGCCGCCGCTGCCTGAATGTCGTTCTTGTCCGCCTTGAATATTCTCATTGTTCCCGTATCACTCTTCATGGAAACCGTATATGGGGTCGCGTTTACGGAATATCTGTAAATACTTTTTTCCCGCTCGTGAATATGCCATAACAATTAGCGGTTTCTGATACCAAAAGACAAGAAATTAGCAGATCGAAAGGGGATCTTCCATGGCTGAATATCGTGCGCCCGTCAAAGATATGCGCTTTGTGCTCGACACCGTCGCTGATATAGACGGGCTGTCGAAGCTGGAGGGATTCGCCCATGTGGAAGGCGATGTGGTCGATGCCATATTGGAGGAAGCCTCGAAATTTGCCGGAAATGTTCTCTCCCCGCTCAACAAGCCGGGGGATCTGGAAGGCTCCCGCGTTGCCGATGGCGTTGTCACGACCCCAAAAGGGTGGACGGAAGCCTATCAGCAGTTTGTTGAAGGCGGCTGGAATGGCGTTTCGGCTCCCGAGGCCTTTGATGGTGGTTCTCTGCCTCAGGCACTGACCCTTGCGACCGTCGAGATGTGGAATTCGGCCAACCTCGCCTTTTCCCTCTGCCCATTGCTGACGCAGGGGGCAATTGAGAGCATTCTGGCGCACGGAACATCGGCGCAGCAGGAGACATATCTCAAAAAACTGGTGAGCGGGGAATGGTCGGCGACAATGAACCTGACCGAGAGTCAGGCGGGGTCGGACGTCGGGGCGCTGCGTTCAAAAGCGGAGCCGGCCGAGGACGGAAGCTGGCGTATTTCCGGACAGAAGATTTTCATCACCTATGGCGAACATGAGATGAGCGAGAATATCATTCATCTGGTGCTGGCCCGCACGCCGGGCGCGCCCGCCGGGACGAGGGGCATCTCGCTGTTCATCGTGCCAAAATATCTCGTCAATGAGGATGGAACACTCGGCAAGCGTAATGATCTCAAATGCGTCTCGCTGGAAGAAAAGATCGGCATCCATGCAAGCCCGACGGCGGTCATGTCTTATGGCGACAATGGAGAGTGTGTCGGCTATCTGCTGGGTGAGGAAAATAAAGGCATGGCCTGCATGTTCACCATGATGAACAATGCGCGCCTTAATGTCGGGGTGCAGGGGCTGGCGATAGCCGAACGGGCTTATCAGAAAGCGGTGGAATATGCCCGCGACCGGCGACAGGGGCAGGCCCCCGGCATGGCAAAGGGTGAAATGGCGACAATCGTTCATCATGCGGATGTGCGGCGCATGTTAATGACCATGCGCGCGAATGTGGAGGCGATGCGTTGCCTGATCTATCTCAATGGCGCGGCGCTTGACCGAGCGCATCATGCCGCCGATGCAAAGGCCCGGGAGAAGGCGATGGGGCTGGCCGAGTTGCTGACGCCGCTCTCCAAGGCCTGGTGCACGGATCTCGGGGTGGAAATGGCCTCTCAGGCGGTGCAGGTGCATGGCGGCATGGGCTTTATCGAGGAGACGGGCGTCGGGCAATATTATCGCGATGCCCGTATCCTGCCGATCTATGAAGGGACGAATGGCATCCAGGCCCTCGACCTGGTCGGGCGCAAACTGTCCTTGCAGGGCGGGGAGCCGGTGCGGGAGATGTTCGCCGAGATCGCCATGACGGTGAAACAGCTTGGTGAGGCAGGAGATGAGATGGCGGCGATGTCGGTACAGCTCAATCTGGCCCTGAGCGCGTTGAAGGACGCGACCGACTGGCTTTACAGCAATGCCCCCAATGATCCGAATGCTGCCCCGGCCGGGGCGACACCTTATCTGCGTATGTTCGCAACAACGGTGGGTGCGCATCTGCTCGGCCGTTCCGCCCTCAAGGCGCGGGCGCTGCTGCAAGGGGAGGCGGAGGATGCGGCCTTTCTTAATGCAAAGATTATTACGGCCCGCTTCTTCATGGCCCAGATTCTGCCCACGGCGACGGCGCTTCTCGGACCGGTGATGGATGGGCCTTCAATGTTGTTTGCCATCGATGAAGAGCAGCTTTCCGCGTGACGCGGAACAAGATTTGACGTTAACGTCAATGTTAAATACAATGCTTGTTAATAAGAGCGGCGAGTAATACTGCTGAGCTGCCATCAGGACATGTGTAGATGATATATGATGAAATAACTTACCCGCTGGAAACCCGACCGGGGGATGGCGAGGTGATGGAGATTTGTGACGGTCTTTTCTGGGTTCGCATGCCCATTCCCATTCCCGGTCTTAACTACATAAACCTTTATCTGATCGAAGATACGGATGGCTGGACACTCGTGGATACCGGCCTCAATACAAAGGAAATCCGGGATCTGTGGCGGCATATCTTTGCCACCCACCTGAAGGGAAAGCCAATTACACGGCTGATCTGCACGCATTTTCATCCCGATCACCTGGGGCAGGCGGGCTGGATCTGCCACAAGTGGAACATCCATCTGAGCATGACCTTTGGCGAATGGAATTTCGGCCGGATGCTTTATCTGGAAGCCGCGGAAGAAACCCCGCAGGCCGTCATGGATCATTACAGCTCCGTCGGTTTTGACGAGGGGATGCTGAAACGGGTTCGGGAGAAGGGGTTCAATTACTTCAAAACGGCTGTCTCGCCGGTGCCTCTCAGCTTCAATCGCCTTGAGGATGGGGATATCCTGTCGATCGGCAATCGTAAATGGCAGGTTGTTGTCGGTTGCGGCCATTCACCGGAACATGCCTGCCTGTATGCGGCGGAAGAAGGCATTCTCATTTCCGGTGATCAGGTATTGCCACGGATCACGCCGCATATCGGCATCTATCCCAGCGAACCATTCGCAAATCCGCTGAAGAAATTCATTGATTCCATTGATATATTTGAAAAACTTCCCAAAGATACATTGGTTCTGCCGGCTCATAACGATGTCTTCTTTGGGCTGCATAACCAGCTCGACTATTACCGCAGCCACCATGATGACCGGCTGAACCGGTTGCTAATGGCTTGTTCCTCGCCGCAATCGGCCCATGATCTGCTGCCGGTCCTGTTCGAACGCGAATTGAATGACAAAGACAAGGGAATGGGGATTGCCGAAGGGCTGGCGCACTGTCATTATCTGATTGGCGAAGGTTTGCTGGAACGTCTGATGGGAGATGATGGCGTCTGGAAATTCCGGACAACCGGGGAACGTCACCGCGCCGTCGCCTGACATTCGGTCCTTCGTGAAGGTCGGATATAATCAATAAAATACAACAGGAAACAATGATATGACGAATGATCTTCTTGCGGAGGTGAAGGACGGGATTGCCACTCTGACCCTCAACCGGCCGGAGGCCCGCAACGCCCTTTCCATGGATATGCGGAGTGCGCTCTATGACCGGCTCGTAGAGTATGAACGCGATGATAACGTCCGCTGCATCATCATTCGTGGTGCGGGTGAACATTTCCAGGCGGGCGGCGACGTTAAATCATTCAGCGAAATGGCCAGCCTCAGCCCGGATGAGCGCCTCAAGATGTTCGAAAAGCGCATTCATACGCTGACGCCGACCATTCTTACAATGCTGCGGATGCCAAAACCGATTATCGCCAGCGTGCGCGGTGGTGCTGCCGGGTTCGGCCTGTCCCTGCTGCTGGCCTGTGATATGGTCATTGCTTCTGAAGATGCCTTCGTGACACTTGCTTATATCGGCATTGGCACCTCGCCGGATGGTGGCGGCACGTTCATGCTGCCACGTGTTGTTGGCATGAAAAAAGCGATGGAAATCGCCATGCTGGGCGACCGCTTTGATGCGGAGACGGCGAAGGACCTTGGTCTGATCAATTTTGTCGTGCCGACGGATGATCTGGAGAGCGAGACGGCCAAGCTTGCCAAGCGACTCGCCAATGGCCCGACGGTCGCCATTGGCCGCACCAAGCAGCTTCTCAACCATTCCCTCCAGCATTCGCTGGAAGAACAGCTTTCACTGGAAGCGCAAGGGTTCGCCTTCTGCGCTTCCAGCAATGACTGGGCGGAAGGCGTGACGGCCTTCAAGGAAAAGCGCCGTCCCGTCTATAAAGGCAATTAAATGATCTAGGAGAACAGCGATGGCGGATCTGGCAGGCAAAACGCTTTTTATAACGGGCGCGAGCCGCGGGATCGGCCTCGCTATCGGTAAACGGGCGGCGGCGGACGGCGCCAATGTGGTCATCGCCGCCAAAACCGACAAACCGCACAAGAAACTGGCCGGCACCATCCATAGTGCCGCGGCGGAAATCGAGACCGCAGGCGGGCGCGCGCTGCCCCTTGTGGTCGACGTGCGTGAGGAGGCGATGGTGGAGGCCGCCATGGCAGAAGCGGCGCGCGTCTTCGGCGGCATTGACATTCTTGTCAACAATGCCTCCGCCATCAGCCTGACCGGTACGCTGGAAACCCCCATGAAACGCTTTGATCTGATGCACCAGATCAATGTGCGCGGCACCTATCTCTGTTCCCAGAAGGCCATCCCTTATCTTAAAAAGTCAGACAATCCGCATGTGCTGAACCTGTCGCCGCCACTGAATTTCGAGGCGCATTGGTTTTCTCCGCATGTGGCATACAGCATGGCGAAATATGGTATGAGCCTTTGTGTTCTCGGCATGGCGGATGAATTCAAAAAAAGCGGCATCGCCTTTAACGCGCTGTGGCCGAGGACGGCGATTGCAACGGCGGCCATGGATATGATTGGCGGCGGGGCGGACATTCGCAAACGGTGCCGCAAGGTGGAGATCATGGCCGATGCCGCGCATGTGATCCTGACCAGAACGGGCCGGGAATTTACCGGAAATTTCTGTATTGACGACGAGATTCTGCGTGAAGCCGGTGTCACGGATTTCGCGCAATACCGCCATGAGGGCGTCGATGAAGCCGACTTGCTGCCTGACTTTTTCGTTTGAAGCGGGCGCATGTCAGTCGGAAGGCAAATGGGAGAGGGGAAGGCGGGACTGGCAGGGAGGAAGCCAGCCCGCCTTGAGGAGCGGCGGTGTCAGGCGGCCTGACGGATTTCCAACCGGCTCCAGATGTCTTTCAGCGCGCCGACCAGTTCGGCCATCATCGCATCGCTGTGAAAGGGCGTAGGTGTGATGCGGAGGCGTTCCAGGCCACGCGGCACGGTGGGGTAGTTGATCGGCTGGATATAAATGCCGTATTCATCGAGCAGCATGTCGCTCGCCTGCTTGCAAAGCTCCGCATCATAGACCATCAGCGGCACGATATGGGTGACGGAAGGAAGCACGGGCAGCCCGGCCTCGGTCAATAATTTTTTGAGAGTTGCGGCGCGTTCCTGATGTCGCTCCCGCTCCGTCTGGCTCTTTTTCAGATGCCGCACACTGGCGAGGGCGCCGGCGGACATGACGGGGGAGAGGGTCGTGGTGAAAATGAAGCCCGGAGCGTAGGAGCGGATTGCATCGACCACATGGGCCTTGCCGGTAATGAAACCGCCAACCACACCGAACGCCTTGCCGAGGGTGCCTTCGATGATGTCGAGACGGTGCATCAACCCTTCGCGTTCCGCCACGCCGCCGCCGCGTGGGCCATAGAGGCCAACAGCATGAACTTCATCGAGATAGGTCATGGCATTGTACTTTTCGGCGAGATCGCAGAATTCCTTGATCGGCGAAATATCGCCATCCATGGAATAAACGGATTCGAAGGCAATCACCTTCGGTCGATCCAGATCAATACTCTTCAGCTTGTCTTCCAGATCGCGCACATCATTGTGGCGGAAAATCCGTTTCTCGCAGCCGGAATGGCGCACACCGTCGATCATCGAGGCATGGTTGAGTTCATCGGACAGGATGACGCAGCCGGGCAAAAGCTTGCCGAGAGTGGATAGGGTCGCATCGTTGGATACAAAACCGGAGGTAAAGACGAGCGCGGCTTCCTTGTCATGCAGGTCGGCGAGTTCCCGCTCCAGCTCGCAGATCATCCGCGTGTTACCGGAAATATTGCGTGTGCCGCCCGCTCCGGCGCCGTAGTTATCGGTGGCGTCCTTGATAGCTTTCAGTACATCCGGATGCTGCCCCATGCCAAGATAGTCGTTGGAGCACCAGATGGTAATATCCTGAGTTTCGCCTGACTCAAGATAGCGCGTCGCCTTTGGAAAGTCACCGGCATGGCGTCCCAACTCGGTGAAGACACGATAGCGCTTTTCTTCCCTGAGCGCGGCAATCGCCTGCTCAAATATGCTGTCGTAATCCATCGGCGGCCTCTTGGTTTTAGTTATTCTAATCTCGTCAGTTCACTGCATATCGCTTTCGGCGGTCCGATGGCAAGGGGACAAAAGGTCGCAATCATGGCGGAAGTCCGCGATTGTGTCCCGGTTGCACTGCAAAGTCGGCTTCCGGCAGAATTGAGAGCACCGATTTAATGGGCCATAAATACCGGAATAGGGCAGTTATTGAGGATTTCCTCTGTCACCGCGCCAAAAAACAGGCGGCGCAGGCGGCTGCGAGTATACGCGCCCATCACCAGCAGATCGGCATTGCTTTTTGTGGCCGCTGCAATGATTGATTCGGCCGTTGACTTGCCGTTTGTGCCGCTGATTTCGCAGCGGTCCGCCGTCACGCCATACATGGCGAGATAGCGCTGCACTGCTTCCGGGTAGATGGCTTCATCCAGATCGTCAATGGCGGAAATCAGCGTGACATTCTCGGCCGTTTGCAGGAAGGGCAGCGAATAGGAGAGGGCGCGGCTCGCCTCTACCGAGCCGTTCCAGGCGAACGCCACGCGCTTGCCCATGTCATGGGGCTGGGTGCTGTCAAGCAGGAGCACCGGCCGTCCCGTTTCGCGCAGTGCCGTATTGATCAGCAGGGAGTTGCTGATCTGCTCTTCGCCTTCCTGCTTGCAGATGATGATCAGATCGAACAGCCGTCCATAGCTGTGGATGGTGTCCTCGCTATTGCCCTGCATTTCGACAAAGCGGGCTGAGGCGCCGGTTGCATTGGGGCGGTCGGCCATATTGGTGACGAGGGGCACCTGCAGGGCGGCTGTGACCTTGTCAAATGTCGCATGGGCCCGCTGACGGCGATCCTGGCCCTCTTTCTCGGCCATATCGATGACACTTTCGATCATGGTGGAGGTCATACCCTCCCCGACGAAGGCGGCGGCGGTGCGGGGGTCTATCTTGATATGCAGCGCATTGACATGGGCACCGAAACGGCTGGCCAGATTGAAGGCGCTTTCAAGGGCAGCCGTATCGCAGTCATTGGCTGCGCCGGACAGGGGAACGAGGATATTCTTGAAATACATCTTGCACCTCACGGGGCTGTTTTTCATATCAATGTAACACTAACATGCTGTCATATAAAGAATTATGTCGATGACGATGCTATTGATCCAGAGACGAGGGGTCGTTGGCGCGAATAGGGTCCTGGTGGATGATCACTTCGGCTTCGGGAAACGCCTGCATCAGCCGTATTTCCACCGCATCAGAAATAGCATGCGCCGCGCGGAGGCTGATGCTGCCGTCGATATCAAGATGCATCTGCATGAATATCTGCTGGCCGGAGCGACGGGTGCGCAGGTCGTGAATGCCGAGAACGCCTTTCTCGGCCCGGGCAATTTCCATAATCCGATCACGCTCTTCATTGCCGAGTTCCTCATCCATCAGTTCGGCAAGAGCGGCGCGGATAATCCGCCAGGCGCTATAGCCGAGGATGACGGCAATGCCGATAGCGATAATCCCGTCGGCGCGAAGCCAGCCAAAACTACTGCCGAGGACGAGGGCGGCAATCACGCCGCCATTGATCAGCAGATCCCCGATATAATGCAGAGAATCGGCGGAAATCGCGAGAGACGTTGTTTTACGAATGACGTACCGCTGATAGGCGACAAGGGCGAGGGTCAGCGCAATGGAAATCACCATAACGAGGATGCCGGTTTGCTCCGCCAGAATCTGTTCGGGATGCAGCAGCCGCTCCCCGGCTTGAAACAACAAAAAGGCGGAGGAGCCGGCAATGATTGCCGACTGGAAAAGCCCGGCCAGCGATTCCGCTTTGCCATGACCGAAACGGTGATCGCGATCTGCAGGAACAAGCGCCTGACGAACGGCGAAGAGATTGACCAGGGATGCCGCAAGGTCAAGCGAGCTGTCCACCAGTGTTGACAGCATGGCGACCGAATTGGTGGCGAGATAGGCCGCGAGTTTGATGACGATCAGAGTAATTGCGACACCGACCGCTGCATAGGTGGCGCTGCGCATGAGACGGCCATTGTCCTTCTGCGGATCATCCGGCGGCAGGCCGTTATCATGGGAAATGTCTGTCATGGTATGGATATAACGCCTGTCATTGATGCTGCCCAGGAATGAAGACGACGTGCCACGGCATTACGGGAAAAGAAGGCTTTCATGCCAGCCATCAGCCTGTTTTTCATAGAGGCGGCGTTCATGCAGGCGAAACGGGCGGTCGCGCCAGAATTCGATCCGCTCTGGCAGGACGCGAAAGCCGGACCAGTAATCGGGCCGTGGAATAGTTCCGATGGCATATTTTGCGGCGTATTTTGCAACTTCCGTCTCCAACGTGAAACGCCCTTCCATCGGGCGGGACTGCTGACTGGCCCAGGCGCCGATGCGACTGTCACGCGGCCGACTGGCGAAATAGGCATCGGCTTCCGCATCACTCACTTTTTCTACCCGGCCCTGCACGCGAATCTGCCTGCGCAGCGACTTCCAGTGAAAGCAAAGAGCGGCCTTCGGCGTGGCCAGCAGTTCGGTGCCCTTCTGGCTGCCAAAATTGGTATAAAAGACGAACCCCTGCTCATCCGCTGCTTTCAGAAGCACCATGCGGACGGAGGGCAGGCCTGTCGCATCTGTCGTCGCGAGAGCCATCGCCGTTGGATCGTTGGGTTCGTTTTCCTCCGCTTCCGCCATCCAAACGCGAAACTCGGCAAGAAGGTCTTCATAGCTTTTCACAGTCATTTCCGGTCATCCGTCATGCCATTGCTTTGCCGCAATTCCATGCCAACTTAATCTTTCGCGACGGAATTGTCGACCGCTGCCGTTTCATTTAGAATGAGGGGAAATCAAAGAGATTTACGCCCTCGTTCAAGGCGTCGGGCGGGCGACCGATTGCGATGCCGGAGAGATCGGAAAATCAGATCAGGGTGAAATTGCGATGACAAGGATTATGATGATGCATAAATCGAGGCTTCTGATGGTCACGGCTGTGGCGGCCGCACTTACGCTGTCCGGTTGCGCCAGCCAGGATAATCCGAAAACCACCGGCGGCGCCATTATTGGCGGTATCGGCGGCGCACTTCTGGGGTCTGTGTTTGGCAAGGGGACCGGACAGATGGTGGCCGTTGGCGTCGGCACGCTGGTGGGTGCGATGATCGGCAGCGAGGTGGGAAAATCGCTCGATGCGGCGGACCGGGCAGAGATTGACCGCGCCGAAAGGGCGGCCACAACGGCTCCAATGGGGCAGACCATTAACTGGAGCAACCCGCAGAGCGGCAATTCCGGCTCCATCACGCCCGTGCGTGAAGGCAATCATGTGGACGGCCGTTACTGCCGTGAATTCCAGCAGACCATTGAAGTTGGCGGCAAGCTCGAAAAGGGGTATGGTACCGCCTGTCGGCAGCCCGATGGCTCCTGGCAGATCATGACATGAGATAGCGGAACAGAAAGGCCTTTCGCAATATCAGGCGAGGGGCCGGATACGGCTTTATGAAACGATACGGAGATTTAAAGGCGGGCCTGGCAATGACGGCCCTCGTGGTCACGTTGCTGGCATCGGGGACGCCTGCCCTGGCGGATTTTCAGGCAGGCGTCAAAGCCTATGAAGCCGAGAACTACAAGAAGGCCTTTGATGAATGGCTGCCGCTGGCCCGTAATAATGACCCGGCGGCAATGCGTAATATTGGTCATATGTACCGCCGTGGTCTCGGGGTCGAGCAGGATTATCAGAAAGCCATGACCTGGTACAAGCGGGCGGCAACGCTCGGCTTTGACCGGGCGCAGGCCAATGTGGCGGGCATGTATCTCGCGGGCGAGGGGGTTGAGCAGGACTATGCGCAGGCCGCGAACTGGTTCGCACAGGCGGCGCAGCAGGGGCATGTGATTTCCCAGTATAATCTTGCCTTGTTGCTGGAAAACGGCCTCGGGGTGAAGAAAAATGAACGCATGGCGCTGGGCTGGTTCGCAATCGCGGCGCAGGCTGGGCACCCACAGTCGGCAAAGAAGGCCGCGGCGCTTGGTCAGAAGCTGAATATCACACCGGAACAGGCCGTCAATATGCAGGGGGAAATCGTCCTGCTGGCAAAGGAGAAGCCGGACAGACAGGCGACAGAGACGCCGCCGCCCGCCATAACGGAAAAGCTGCCGGGCCTGGCGGAGCCTGAAAAACCGGCGCAGGTGGCGGCCGCAAATGCCGCCGCCAAGGCAGAGGAGCCGAAACCTGTTCAGAAGAAAAGTTTTTATGATGCCATCCGTTCTCTGATGGGCGGCCAGGAGAAGACCACGGAGGCGGGTATACCCGCTGCCGTCGGGGCGGTCGGCGCGGCCAAGCAGACGACAGAGGAGCAAGCTGCACCGCCTGCGAACGAAGTTGTCGCAGCTGTTCCTGATTCCGGGGCACAGGCCGAACTTCCCAGCGACATGGAAACGGCCGCAAAACCAAAGACGCAATCGCAGCCCCAAATTCAAGCGCAAGCCGGAGCAATGGCGTCGAAGTCCCCCGTCAAAGACAAGCCGGATGTTGCCGCCGTGCCCATGGGGACTGTCACGGCCGTCAATGTCCCGCCGCCGATGCCGCAACCTCCGATCGGCGCGGCACCCTATGGTGGCGGGCTTAGTACGGCGGAGCGCCTGGAAATGGCGGCGCTTGCTTATCAGCTTCGGGAATATCAGACGTCCCTCGGGATCTGGGCGCAGCTTGCCGAACAGAACAATGCGGAGGCGCAATATCGCCTGGGATCACTGTTCAATGCTGGGCAGGCCGTGCCGCGAGACCGGGTACGGGCCTGGTACTGGTGGGACAAAGCGCGGGCCAATGGGTCTTCTGAGGCCGCCGCCGCCCTTGCCGGGCTGGAAGAAAGTCTGACCCATCAGGAAAAAAGACAGATCAACCGCGTCAATTAGTTAAATCCTAAGACAAAAGTTTTATATTATGCGGAAGATCATTATGAATTCGGACGGTGCGAGCAGCGCCGGAAATGACAGAATATGAAGAATTTATACAGTATTCTTGGTGTGGCGAAAGGGGCGAGCCAGCAGGACATCAAATCTGCCTATCGCAAGCTGGCGAAGAAACATCATCCGGACACCAACCCCGGCGATACGAAGGTGGAGGAGAAGTTCAAGGAAATCTCCGCCGCCTATTCCATCCTCGGCGATGAAAAGCAGCGGGCGCGGTATGACAATGGCGAGATTGACGAAAGCGGGCAGGAGCGCATGGCCGGCTTTCGCGGCGGACGGGGGTCGGCTGCGGGGGGTGGCTTTGGCGGAGCAGAAGATATTTTTTCCGAAATATTTGGCAATTTCCGGGGCGGTGGCTTCCGGGGCCGAGTGCCGGAAAAGGGTCGGGACCGGAAATTCGCCATCGAACTTGATTTTCTCCAGGCGGCCCTTGGTGAAAAGCGCCGCCTGACCATGGGCGATGGTGGCCGGACGCTGGATGTTGCAATTCCACCGGGCGTTATCGACGGTCAGCAGATACGCCTGCGTGGCCAGGGCGAGGCGGGGGTCGCGGGCGGACCGAGTGGCGATATCCTGATCAATGTAACCGTGCGGCCGCACAGTTTTTTTCGCCGCGATGGGCAGAATGTTTTGATCGAGTTGCCCATCAGCCTGCCGGAGGCGGTGCTGGGCGCGACAGTCAAGGTGCCGACCGTGGATGGTACCGTCAATCTGAAGGTGCCGCCGGGTTCCAATACGGGCACGACGCTGCGCCTCAAGGGCAAGGGCATTGGCTCCAAAGATGGTGGGCGCGGTGATCAGCTCGTCAAGCTGAAGGTCGTTCTTCCTGACAAGCAGGATAAGGAACTGAAAGATTGGGTGGAGAAATGGGCGGAAAGCCATCCGTATGACGCCCGCTCTCGACTGAACGCCGGTTAAGGGTCGTTTCAATACGCAATAAGTCTTTTGACTGCCCCGGACAAGCGCGATAAAAAGAGGCAATACGCGAGTTTCTAGCGAGTTTTGTAGATGGTAATCAGGGGGTGCGGATGACGCAGCATAACGGACTTATGGCAGGCAAAAAGGGCATTATCATGGGGGTCGCCAACAATCATTCGTTGGCCTGGGGTATTGCGCAGGCCTTGTACAGCCAGGGGGCGGAGATCGGCTTTACCTATCAGGGGGAAGCCCTTGGCAAGCGGGTGGTTCCGCTTGCGGAATCTGTGGGTTCGGACACTGTCCTGGAATGTGACGTGACGAGCGATGCGTCAATGGATGCGGCCTTTGCGGCGCTGAAGGAAAAATGGGGCAAGATTGATTATTTCGTTCATGCCATCGGCTTTTCCGACAAGAACCAGCTCCGCGGTAATTTTTCCGATACGACGCGGGAAAATTTCGCCATGACCATGGATATTTCCTGTTTTTCTTTCATTGCGACGGCAAAGCGCGCGGCGGCGTTGATGACAGACGGCGGCAGCATGGTAACGCTTACCTATTACGGGGCCGAACGGGTTGTTCCGCATTATAACGTCATGGGGGTCGCGAAAGCGGGGCTTGAAGCGGCAACACGCTATCTCGCCATGGAAATGGGCAAGAATCGTATCCGCGTGAATGCCCTTTCGGCCGGCCCGATCAAAACATTGGCGGCTTCCGGCATAGGCGATTTCCGCTACATCCTGAAATGGAATGAATATAACTCGCCGCTCAAACGCAATGTGACAATCGGGGATGTGGGTAATTCCGCTCTCTATCTGTTGAGCGACCTTGGCGCCGGAGTGAGCGGGGAAACCCACCATGTCGATGCTGGATATCACGTGGTCGGCATGAAAGCGGTGGATGCGCCGGATATCGAAAAATAAGTGCGCCATAGGCGTTTCATAAAATTGAACGGAAAGATGTATGTCCCATAACAGTTTCGGCCATCTGTTCCGGGTGACCACCTGGGGCGAAAGCCACGGGCCCGCGCTTGGCTGCGTGATTGATGGTTGTCCGCCGCTGCTGGAGGTCAGAGAAGACGAATTGCAGCATTGGATGGATCGCCGTAAGCCGGGTCAGAATCGCTTTACCACCCAGCGGCGCGAACCAGACGCGGTAAAGATTCTCTCCGGTGTGTTTGAAGGCAAGACCACGGGCACGCCGATCAGTCTGATGATCGAAAATGTGGACCAGCGGTCTAAGGACTATGGGGATATCAAGGATAAATTCCGTCCCGGCCATGCGGACTATACCTATTATAGCAAATATGGCATCCGCGATTATCGCGGCGGCGGCCGTTCCAGTGCGCGGGAGACGGCGGCGCGCGTTGCGGCGGGGGGCATAGCCCGTAAGGTGCTGGGTGACTCCATCCGGATTACCGGCTATTTGATCCAGATCGGCGACAAGCCGATTGATCGTTCCCGCGCCACATTTGACGAGATTGATAACAATCCTTTCTGGTCGCCCGATCCCGGTATTGTCGGGGAATGGACGGAGTATCTGGACACCATCCGCAAGGCCGGTTCCTCCGTCGGCGCGGTGATCGAGGTGGTTGCCTCCGGCGTTCCGGCTGGCCTTGGTGCACCGATCTATGGCAAGCTCGATTCCGATCTGGCGCAGGCGATGATGACCATCAATGCGGTGAAGGGCGTGGAAATCGGCGATGGTTTTTCCGCCGCCGCGCTGACTGGAGAGACAAACGCCGATGAAATGCGCAGCGGCAATGACGGCTTTCCGCGGTTTCTAAGTAATCATGCGGGCGGTATTCTGGGCGGAATTTCAAGCGGTCAGGACATCATTGTGCGCTTTGCTGTTAAGCCGACATCTTCCATCCTGACGCCGCGCGCGACCGTTGACGTGCAGGGAAATGAGACGGAAATCCTGACCAAGGGTCGGCATGATCCTTGCGTCGGCATCCGCGCCGTCCCGGTGGGGGAAGCGATGATGGCCTGTGTGCTGGCTGATCACCTGTTGCGTCATCGGGGGCAGAACGGCTGATGACAGACCCGTAAAAACAGGGTAGATGAAGTGTATAAAAAATACACTTAAAACATGGAGAATACAGATGTCGCAGCCTAAATATATTCACGCCCTCGATATTCCTATCCCGGCCCGCGAAGAACTTGATCCGGCGACACAGAAATATTTTGCACTCTGTGACGAGAAATTGGGAATGGTGCCGAATGTGCTGGCCTCCTATAGCTTCGATGCGGTGAAACTGCGCGCTTTTTCCGATATGTATGGTGATCTGATGCTGGGCGATTCCGGCCTCAGCAAGCTGGAGCGCGAGATGATTGCCGTTGTCGTCTCTTCGGTCAATCATTGCTACTACTGCCTGACCGCCCATGGCGCGGCGGTGCGCGAGCTTTCAGGCGACCCAAAATTGGGCGAGTTGATGGTCATGAATTACCGGGCGGCGGAATTGCCCGCCAAGCAGAAGGCGATGCTCGATTTCACATATAAACTGACCAAGACACCGGAAGAGATAGAAGAGATGGACCGGCAGGCGTTGCGCGACGCGGGCTGGACGGACCGGGATATCTGGGACATTGCGTCAACGGTCGGTTTCTTCAACATGAGCAATCGTATGGCCATTGCCATCGATATGATGCCCAATCCCGAATATCATAGCCAGGCGCGCTGAAATCACTGGATTTTCCTGTCGGAAGCGGTGTCACGGATAAAACCCGCGAGAAGCCGCCCGGCCGGGCCCAGTTTTTCCGGTGTGGGGAGGACGAGGGTGAGCGGCACCAGCAGTTCAAGCTGATCGCGGGTTTTAAGCGGCGCCAGATCGCCGTTCAGGAGATCATCCTCGAACATATGTGTTGGCAGCCAGCAGAAACCGACGCCGGTGAGGAGGATATCGCGGGCCTGCTGAAAATCGCTGACAGTCCAGCGTTCTTCCGATTTCAGCCAGCCGATAGGAGCGGGCGGGGACGATTTGGTGCGGTCGCTTATGACAATCTGAAGAGTGCGCTGTAACTCTTTGCTTTCAATGGGAACATCCGTTGTCACAAGTGGATGGTCCCGATGCGCAAGGGGAAGCATGGAAATGCTCATCAGCGGCGTGCCGAGATATCCTGAGGGGACAATTGGCGTGATCACGAGATCGGCGGCGGCATTTCGGATCGCTTCTACCGCACCGTTCAGAATCACATTCTCCACCTTGAGACGGCTTCCCTGACCGTGTTCGTGAAACCGGCGCAGCACCTGCATCAGGGCGCTTTTGGGATAGATACCCTCCACCGCGAGGGTGATTTCGGTTTCCCAGCCCGCGCGTACGGTCTGTCCCAGCCTCTCCAGACTTGTCGCATCCTCCAGCAACAGTTGTGAGCGCCGACGCATGACTTCGCCGACAGGTGTCAGGGAAATCTGCTTGCCCTCCACCCGCAGAAGCTCGACCCCGAGGCTTTCCTGCAATTTTTGAACAGCATGATGCAAAGAGGAATGGCTACGATTTAGCTTATCCGCCGCCTGCAGATATCCGCCATGTTCGATAACGGCGTTAAAAATCCGCCATTGTGCGAGTGTTGTCTTCAACATGTCGATAATTTAGACAATAAATGCCGAAATAATTCAATTTTTATTCTATTTGAACGACATAAAATAGGCGATACTGTTCCTTTCTGATAGTTGGAGTTGATGACGATGGAAAAACTTAATCCCCTCTTTGACCTTGCCGGGCGGATTTTGATGGCTGTCCTTTTTGTGCCGGCCGGTTACAGCAAGATTACGGGCTATAGCGGAACGGCCGGATATATGGAATCCATCGGCGTACCGGGAATCCTGCTGCCGCTGGTGATTATTGTCGAATTGCTGGGCGGGCTTGCCATTCTGCTAGGCTGGCAGACCCGGATTGCGGCTTTCCTGCTGGCCGGTTTCTGCCTTGTCGCTGCGCTGCTGTTTCATTTTCAGCCCGCCGATCAGATGCAGATGATCCTGTTTACAAAGAATCTCGCCATCGCGGGCGGACTCCTGTTTCTCGTCGCTAATGGTGCTGGCGCCTACAGCCTCGATCGGCGGCTCGCAAAAGCATAACGCAAGATCTGCTAATCAAAAACGGAGAGGGCCCGGGAAGTCCGCCATCCGGCGGCGTGGGCCTCCTCCTCGGAGCAGAACCAGCGTTCTCCTCGCTCGGTGTTAATCCGCGTCTTGTCATAGGCCGGACTGCCCGGCAAATGATAGATGCGGCCGCGGTCGCTGATATTTCCCTTGATAGTGCAGTTTTGTACCATCGTTACCGTCTGGCGGCTCTTCTCGCGCCAATCCCAAGGCATATCGAAAGGGCCCTGCCAGAGCCCCTGACCTTCGGCTTTCGCCGTTTGCTCGGCGAACACATATTTATGAGAATATTGCCTGTAGGCGACGGCCCAACCATTTTGTACCATCGCGGCATTGATATTGCGATCATTGATAAAACAGGTTGCCAGCAAGCGTCCGTAATTATCTAAATCCTCGCCCTTACAACGAAGAAGGGCTAATCCTGTCAGATCCTTCAGGTGGATTTTCGCCGTCTTGCCGCAAGGATAGGATTGGTCTTCGTGATTTTTGCAGCTCTGTGTTGCTTCCGGTGCGTCGATCCCCTCAAGCCGTACACGTGTTCCGTCGATCAGAATCGTATCCCCATCCATAACATGGGCGACGCCTTCAAGATGGTTTTCGGAAGTTTTATCCGGCGTAATAATAGACTGTAGAAGGTCCAGGGTAACGGGGGGTGCGTAGGCAATGACAATCCCTGCCATAACACTGAATGCGGCAACTAATGCAAATGGGACAAGACTTCTCATCAGCCGGTGCGAATGATACGCTTTTAGAGATATGAGTTTTCTCGAGTTAACGGGAGCTCGCCACCGCACATGCGGGCCGGAATTACCACGTAATCGCCTTGAATTGGTTTTCACATGTCTCATCACTATTCCGTCAGTTCAGATATGACGAATTCAGTTTGATTATGTGACGTTGACCTTAATAAATTCGTAAGTGGGCCGGGGTTTTTCAGCCGGTTTAACGCGATCGGGCGGCGGCGTCGGTCAGGATATGAATTTCGGCGTCCTTTTTATGGGCGTTTTCGGACAGATGCCGCCGCCAGGCGCGGGCGCCGGGGCGCCCCTGAAACAGGCCCAGCATATGCCGGGTGATGGAGTTGAGCGGCACGCCTGACGCCATCTCCCGCGCGACATAGGGTAGCATCTGTTCGACGATTTCACGCCTTTCCGGCGTCTCATCGTCAACGCCATAGTAGCGCCGGTCAATTTCAGCCAGAAAATACGGATTCTGATATGCTTCGCGCCCTATCATGACGCCATCAACTTTTTCAAGATGGGCGTCAATCTCTTCGTGGCTGCTCACGCCGCCATTGATGATAATTTCAAGGTTCGAAAATTCCGTCTTCAACCGGTAAACCCGATCATAGTCAAGCGGGGGAATGGTGCGGTTCTCCTTTGGGCTGAGGCCGGTCAGCCAGGCTTTTCGCGCATGGATGATAAAGGTACTGACGCCCGTCTCGGCAATGCGGCCGATAAAATCCGCGAAATAGTCATAGCTGTCTAGATCGTCGATGCCAATACGCGTCTTCACCGTGACGGGGACGGAAGTTGCGTCCTGCATGGCGGTGACGGCAGCGGCAACCGTTTCCGGCTCCGCCATCAGGCAGGCGCCGAAGCGTCCGTTCTGAACCCGATCGGACGGACAGCCGACATTGAGGTTAATTTCCTGATAGTCGTAGCTTTCGGCAATTTTGCAGCATTTTGCGAGCGCGTCGGGGTCGCTGCCGCCCAGCTGAAGCGCCAGCGGCTGTTCCGCCGGATCGAAGCGCAGGAAGCGGTCCGCATCACCGAACAGGATCGCCCCCGTGGTTACCATCTCCGTATAGAGGAGGGCGCGCGTGGTGATGAGGCGTAGGAAATACCGGTCATGCCGGTCCGTCCAGTCCATCATCGGGGCAATTGATATTCTACGGTCGAGTTCGGGTTTCATCACAAAAATATATGGCGGCGGAGCGCTGTTGCAATCCGCCGCCAAACTATCGGAACTGGCCGAGAGAGGCCAGATATTTCTGCTGTCGCCGTTTGCTACCCTTATCCAGCCTTGGACAGGCGGGTCACGCAGTCATTAAGATCGGTAATCCCGCGAGAGAAAAATTCCATATTCTGTGAGATTTCGTTGGTAACCACCGATTGTTCCTCGATTGCCGAGGCGACGGCGGCAACATATTCATTGACGGATTCAGTCGATTTGGCAATCACGTCAGTACTGGTAACCACATCATTGGAGACGGCCTGCATGGCGACGATTTCCTGGTAGATATCGTCGGTTGCCTTGGAGGTTTGAGTGGCAAGATTCTTCACCTCGCCTGCGACGACGGCGAAGCCTTTGCCGGCCTCTCCGGCGCGCGCGGCCTCAATGGTGGCGTTGAGGGCAAGGAGATTCACCTTGCTCGCGATCTCGCGGATCATCTCGACCACGCTTTCCATGGATTTTGAGGTTTCCTGAAGCCGCGAGGTAAGCAGCTTCGCCTGTTCCGTCTTGGAGACAATGTCACTGACAGCCTGTTGCGACTTGTTCATATTCTGGCTGATTTCCTGAATAGAGGCCTGCATTTCCTGCGTAGCGCCGGCGACGCTCTGCACCTTTTCCTGAGTATCGGCGGAAAGATCGCCAGCTTGAATGCGCGCTTTCATCTGATCCGTGATGTCGGTTGCATATTTCACCACTTTGAAAGGTTTGCCCGCTTCATCCAGAATGGGATGATAGCTGGCCTGGATCCAGACTTCCCGTCCGCCCTTGCCGAGGCGGCGAAATTCATCCGTAAAAAACTCGCCCTGACGGAGTCGGTCCCAAAAAGTGCGGTAGTCATTGCTGGCCGCGTAAACAGGGTCTACAAACAGGCTGTGGTGGCTGCCTCTGATTTCAGTGATGCTGTAGCCCATGGCGCCGAGAAAATTCTGATTGGCGTCGACGATGGTGCCGTCGAGTTCAAATTCGATGAGAGCCAGGGATTTATCGAGGGCCTTCAGGATGGCGCTCGTGGTTTCTTCGCTAAACAACATGCTCATATCCAATCCATTAGAGAGGGAACAGGCTCCCTCATTGCCTGTAGCATAGCGAATAATGGTAAATATTCAGTTAAACCTAATATTGGCGTCACGTATTGCGATGTAAAACGTTCTTTTTACATGTATAAGGGGCTTTTTTATTGTGGCAGCAAGGTTTGCTTTGCTCCCTCCGGCTTCTTCCTGTAAAAGGCGCATCTGTAGTTGACATGAGAAAAAGCGGAAAGTCACAGCCAAAATGACCAGACATCTGATTACCTCGGCCTTGCCCTATATCAATGGCGTGAAGCATCTTGGAAATCTGGTCGGTTCCATGCTGCCTGCCGATCTTTACGCCCGCTATCTCCGCGCCCGCGGGGAGGAAGTTCTCTACATCTGCGCAACCGATGAACATGGCACGCCTGCTGAGTTGGCGGCGCGCGAGAAAAAGCAGGATGTGGCTGAATTCTGTGCCGAGCAACATCAGGTGCAGGCAGAGTTGGCCAAGGCCTTTGCCCTCTCCTTCGATTATTTCGGTCGCTCATCCTCTCCGCAGAACCGCGAACTGACCCAGCATTTCGGTAGCAAGCTGTTCGAGAACGGCTTTATCGAGGAGCGTATTACGCGTCAGGTTTACTCCATCGACGATGGGCGCTTCCTGCCGGATCGTTATGTGGAAGGGACTTGTCCGCATTGCGGCTATGACAAGGCGCGCGGGGATCAGTGTGAAAGCTGTACGCGGCTGCTCGATCCGACCGATCTGGTGAGCCCGCGTTCCGCCATTTCCGGGAGCACCAATCTGGAGGTGCGGGAGAGCAAGCATCTCTTTCTGCTGCAATCGAAGCTGGCGGAAGAAATCCGCGAATGGGTCACTCGGCATAAAGAAAGCTGGCCGGTGCTGGTTTCCTCCATCGCGCTCAAATGGCTCGATGAGGGGCTTAATGACCGGGGCATCACGCGGGATTTGAAATGGGGCGTGCCGGTGGATCGCGCGGGTATGGAGGACAAGGTCTATTATGTCTGGTTCGACGCACCCATTGAATATATTGCAGCGACAAAAGAATGGGCCGATGAGGATCCGCAGCATCGCGACTGGCGGAGCTGGTGGTACAATGCGGATGATGTGCGTTACGTACAGGTGATGGCGAAGGATAATGTGCCGTTCCATACGGTGACATTCCCGGGCACGATCCTTGGCAGCCGGGAACCCTGGAAGATGGTGGATTTCATCAAGGGGTTTAACTGGCTGAATTATTATGGCGGGAAGTTTTCTACCAGCCAGAAACGCGGTATTTTTATGTCCGATGCGATCGGGTTGCTGCCGTCCGACTATTGGCGTTATTATTTGCTGGCCAATGCGCCCGAGACGTCGGATGCGAGCTTCACCTGGGATGGTTTTGCGGGGACGGTGAACAAGGATCTGGCCGATATCCTTGGTAATTTTGTGAACCGGACGCTGAAATTCTGTTCTTCGAAATTTGGGAATAGCTTGCCCGAAGGCGGCAGTTTCGGTGCGGCGGAGGCGGCGCTCGCTAAATCCCTCACCGAACGGCTTGAGGCGTACAACACCCATATGGCGGATATGCAGATCCGCAAGGCGATGCAGGAGCTGCGGGCCATTTGGGCGCTCGGCAATGAATATCTGACAGAAGCCGCCCCATGGACCGCCTTCAAGACCGATCCGGAGGCGGCGGCGCAATCTCTGCGTGTTGCTGTCAACCTGATCCGCCTATTCGCCATTCTGAGCGCGCCGGTTATTCCGGAGACCGCGGCAAAAATGGCGGCTGCGCTTGGTCTCTCGCTGAGCCAGACAGACTGGATCGAACGGGATATGGAAACGGAGTTGCAGACGCTGAAAGCCGGGCATGGCTTCGATATTCCTGAGGTTTTGTTCCGCAAGCTTTCCGATGCGGAAGTGGCCGAATGGGAGACGCGTTTCGGCGGCCGCGACTGAGGCGTCGGTTGATTGCCGGAAAGGGGCGACTATGCCCCTTATTTGAGGCGGATTTCGCCAATTTTATGGACTTTTTAACGCGCCATTAAGGGCCTTCGATTATCCTTTTTGTATATATTTGCAGAAGGATCGTTGGTAATGGCGATACGCAGGCTTTTGAGGCGCAAGGTAGCAAAGGCGTTTGCGCAGGATTCCCTGGGCGCGACGGCGGTTGAGCTTGCGCTGATTGCGCCGCTGCTGATTGTCTTCCTGATTGGCATTATCGAGCTCAGCATGGCCATGTTCATCAATACGGTGGTTGAGGGCAGCCTGAAGGATGCTTCCCGTCTTGGTCTGACCGGCCAGATCCAGCAGGGCAGCAGCAATACGCAGGCGCTTGTCGATATGCTGAACGAAGCATCGCTCGGTCTCGTTGATCTCACTACCGATGATATCAGCATCCTGGTCTATGAAAATTTCGCGCAAGTCGGGCAGGGCGAGGAATTTACCGATCTTGATGGCAATGGCGAATGGACCTCGGGCCCCTATACCCACACGGATGGCACCGTCTATCCGGATGGGGAGCCATGGGTCGAGGTCAATGGCAATGGCATTTATGATGCGGATTTCGGCGTTGCCGGAATGGGCGCGCAGGGAGACATTGTTCTTTATACGGTGCGTTATAACTGGAACTTCCTGAGCGGTCAGGTCATCCCCATTCTGAACGGGCTGATCCCGATGCGCGCCTCCATCGTTATTCGCAATGAACCTTTCTAAGGCCTTCTCTGTGCTGCTTGAGGGTGATATGAAACATTTGATCAAATCCGTCAAACGCCCAAAGATGAGTTTGCTGGGCCGTTTCCGTCGCAATCGCCAGGGAGTTGCCATGGCGGAATTTGCGCTATTTCTACCGGTGTTGGTTCTGTTGGCGGCGGGCAGTTTTGAAGTGGCGCGCTATGCGCTGATGACGCAGAAGCTGGACCGCATTGCGGCGACGTTGTCGGACCTGATCGCCCGTTCGGGTACGGAAAATATCAGCGAGACGGAAATTTCCAATATCATCGACAGTGCGATCTTCATGGCGCAGCCGTTCGATATTGCGGGGGAGAATATGATCATTCTGACCTCCGTTCAGGGCCGGGCAGGGGAGGCGCCGGAAATTCTCAGTCAACGGGTTGCGGGCTCCGTTGACGGGGCGAGCAGCAGGATCGGAGATACGGTCGGCGGCGATGCGACGCTGCCATCTGTCTTTCCGGACGCAGGCTCGGGAGAGACGCTATCCGACGGGGAGACGTTGATCGTCGCCGAGGTTTATTATAATTTCCGGCCCTATCTGCTTGGCGATATCGGCTTTTTTGGTGATATGATGATCAGCTCTCGCGCCTTCTTCCGCCCACGCTTTACGGACATGATAACCTTCCCGTCCGGGAGTTAAGAGAGATATTTCCAGATAACGAACACAAAAAAAGGCGGTGATATGTCACCGCCTTTTTTTGCGCCTCCACAACGGAAGTAATGTTCATGCGATCCCTTATTTCGAAATACGCAGATTGCTGAGTTCTTCACCTATCGTGTTGAAGTTGTCCTGCAGTTCTGCTGCTGATGTTGCAACAAATGCATGCTTGGGAGATGTTGCACAATCGCGCATCATGCTGGAATTTCCGTCGACGAGTAAGACCGTATAAACGATAATGCCTGCGTTCTTCATAGCAGTACAGGTCGCAAGTACCTTATCGTCAAGGATGTCGGGATAGTTGGAATACGGACTACTATATAACGCGCTCTGGTTAAGAAAGCCTCTGTAGTCATAATAGTATGGAGACGTTGGGGCATGATCGAACAGCTCCTGCCGGGCAAACGCATGATATATATCATAAGCAGAAGTATTGAGACCAAGAGTATTCTCACCATCCGTCATCAGAATAACAACTTTGTCCATATGCATTTCGTTATACTCAAGCGGGAGATTTGTATAGGCTTCATTGGGAG
This sequence comes from uncultured Alphaproteobacteria bacterium, assembly GCA_963971675.1. Taxonomy (GTDB): domain Bacteria; phylum Pseudomonadota; class Alphaproteobacteria; order Sneathiellales; family Sneathiellaceae; genus Sneathiella. Next base: position 85,652 of record CAXASQ010000007.1, read on the forward strand.
AAACCTTTGTATTCATTGGCAGATTCAGAGTTGATGATCCATGCCAGAATCCTCTCCAACGGGGAGAAATGGCCCGCCAGCCCCAGGTCATGCCGATATTGATGGCCGTTCCACCATCTGCAACCATATCGTCAATATGCGATTTGATGATGCTCTTCTCGGCTGTCAGAGGCAGGATGGGCGCTGATGGGCAGTATTTATTGGGCCCCTTGCTGGAAGTGATGGATATATCCCCGTCAGACTCCCGCCAGTCATTTCTCGTTACACTGTCGCCACCGCTATTATCACCATTAAAATCATTGTCGGAATCTCTGGCGTAATCGTTCCAAAAATAAGGAACAAAATCGTCCGCAGGTGGATCATCGGAAATATCGATGGTACCATCAATCAGGTGATCTCGCATTTCAACACAGCCTTTCCATCCGTAGACTGTGCCGCCGCTATCAAGGGCTGTATTAGTAGAATCATGGGTGAAAATGCTATTTGAATTGCTTTTTAAATTGGTTTTATAAAATGGTTTGAGCCAATCGATATTTTGCGGCCCGACATTTACGGCCATTGTGTACGGGACTATACCAACCCAGAGCTTTTCCCGAGTTTCGTCATTGCCGTATAACGTATCAATCAAATTTTTAGCGGAAGTTTTTAACACGGCCATGCGGGTACTTCCACTCAGACCTTCGCTCATCGATCCTGTATTATCGAGTACCATGACCAGTTCCATACCGCGATTCTGTCGTTTGATTTCCGTGGCCGATCCGACGGTGAGGGAGGGCATGCCCAGCACATTCATGAAGGTCGTCCCCATATCGGCATGGACGCTGAGGCGGATATTTTCCCTTGTCCCGTCCCATTGTACCGTCTGGGCATTCATGGTGATGGGGTCGGTCCCGAGGAAGCCGGAAGGGAAGTTGGCATCAAAATATTTCTGTGCATCGGCATAGATTTCCGCATCCGTTGGGGCGAAGATATTTCGCCCGACTGCGAGGCCCGCCGCATCAAGAGCTGTGGACAGCTTCGATTTCAGAACATAGGCGCGCCCAAGGTCGATGGAAAGCCCAATAGCGCCGAAAATTGGAATGGCCAGAAAGGCGATGATGACCGCGGACGCGCCGCGGTTATTCCTTGCAAATTCCCTGATTGTTCGCTGAAACGCGCCGGAATAAATTTTCCTGATCATGCTGACACCCTGAAATGCAGAACAGACTCATATAAATGCAGCATCAGATAAAAATTTTAATAATTCATTAAAACTACGAGATGATTTCAATAAAATTCTCTGAAATTAAGTAATTATTATGAAATAATTTTAAAATTCATCATATTATGCATAATTATAAAATAATAAATAAATATAAAATCAAAAATAAATAAAATTATAAACAATATATATGGTAAATTTTCTGTTTAATAAAATTTTACATAGTTTTAACTTTAAATAAATGACGGTAATTTTAAGTCTTTTAACTATTGATTAATGAATTGGGGTTTAAATGCACTCCAAGGCGCGAGGCAAGACGAACTTGGGAAGCGCTTTAAAGAAAGGGCTTTTCAGGTTGCGGCTGACGCGGGCTTGAAAGTCTGAAGGCCGAAGGGCAGTCGCCCGAGGTTTCAAAACCAGGTTTTGTTAAGTGTCAGGATAAAATCCTGAGGTAAGGAGACTTAAAATGATCAAAGTTATTCGTTCTTTCGTTAAAGACGAGACCGGCGCGACGGCTATCGAATACGGCCTCATTGCAGCTCTTGTCGCTCTTGTTGGCGTTGTTGCCTTTACGGCTCTGGGTGACACCATCGTTGGTGCATTCGATGACATCGCAGAAGCCCTTTGTGAAGGCACCGGCGGGACCTATACTGCATCGAACACGGAAACCGGTGTAGCAGGATCCTGTGCTGCTCCGGCAGACACAGACACCTAAGAGTCTGTCTAGAAGGGCGTCTTCAAAGGCGCCCTTCTTTTCTAAAAAACTCCTTGGACCGATATTTTGGCAGCAATCGAATAAGATAATCCGGAGGTTGTTATGGCTGATTTGCTTAGGGATTTCATTGCTAACGAAACCGGCGCCACAGCCATTGAATACGGTCTGATCGCGGCGCTTGTGTCCATCGCCGCCGTCGTTGCCTTCGGTTCAACCGGTGAAACTATTTTTGAAGCCTTTTCTGGTATCACCGAAGATTTCTGCGTTGCGATTGGTAAGGATTATGAGCTTACCGAAGATGGTAAAGATAGCTGCGGCTGATCTAAGCAGCATTGAATTGGCTGCTGTTAAATGGTTTTTTCCAAGCCTTAACGAAGCAGTTTTTCTGCTCCTGATTCCTATAAATTTTAAGCAATTTGGCCGCGTCCTGAATCAGCCGATTCTGCGCGGTTTTTAGCGGTTTTTTGCCGAAATTATATCTCCAAACAGTAATAAATTTAACCGGAAATTAATGACTTGCGGCGTAGTCTCACTGACAATTCAAATTTAACGGATTAGCACCATGGCGCGAAAATTTATTTTAATCCTGTTTGCCTTGATTATTACCGGCTCCACCGTCTGGTTCGTGCGGAACTGGGCGGGTAATCAGAAACCACATACTGTCGAAACCGCTGCCGTTGAAAAGGCTCCGGTGATTCAGAATATCAAGATTCTGGTGGCGGCGGCTGATTTGCCTGCGGGGACGCTGGTGCAGGAACAGCATCTGAAATGGCAGGCCTGGCCCGAAGATGACGATCTGGACGAGATCTATATCGTCGAGAACAAGCGCCCGCTTGAAGATTTCATCGGCACGGTTGTGCGCCAGGGCGTTGTCACCGGAGAACCGGTCACCGATGCGCGGCTGGTCAAGCCGGGGCAGGCAGGCTTTCTCGCCGCCGTTCTCAATCCGGGTAAACGCGCCGTTTCCATCCCTGTGGACATGACAACGGGCATTGCCGGTTTCGTTTTTCCGGGGGATCGGGTTGATGTGATCCTGACCCATTCGCTGGTCAAGGAATCGGAAGTCGAGGGCGATGGGACAGGTTCCCGCCGGGCGAGTGAGACCATCCTGACCGATGTCCGCGTTGTCGCCATGGATCAGTCCACCAATGATCAGGTCAAGGAAGCATCCGTCAGCCGCGTTGCGACGCTGGAAGTAACGCCGAAAGGGGCAGAAATTGTCGCCGTGGCGACCCAGCTTGGCCGTCTCACCTTATCGTTGCGCGCGCTCGCGCGCATTGAGGATGAGGCGAAAAGCAAAAATGGCGAGGTTGCTTTCAAGGATGAACGTGGGCGCGGCCATACCTGGGACAGCGAGGCAAGCCGCCTGATCACGGGCGGGACACCGCGGACCGGTATCCCGACGACCGTTATCAATGTCGTGCGTGCTGGCGAAGCCAAGCAGAAATTGTTCGACTAAGGAGTAGTTGCGATGTTGCACAGATTAATCCAGCTTACGGCCACGCTTGGTATGGGGACGTTTCTGGCTTTTGCTGCTCCGGCCACGGTCGACGCCGCAGAGGTGATCAATTCAAAAGGGGACATTCTGGAGCTGACCTTGAATTCGGGCAAGCTTGTGCAGCTTGACCGGGCGGCCACCTCCGTCTTCGTCGGTAACCCCGAGCTCGCCGATGTTCAGGTACAGTCGCCGACCATTATTTATGTGTTTGGTAAAGGAACGGGAAGCACCAATCTGTTCGCCCTTGATTCAGATGGGAAAGTACTACTGAATTCGCCTGTTTCTATCACCCATGATGTCACGTCATTGAATGCCGCGTTGCAGGATATCAGCCCCAATGGCGGCCTGCGTGCGCGGTCCACCCCGACAGGTATCATGCTGACGGGAAAGGTTAAATCTGCGGCGCAGGCAGAAGATGCCCGACGTATGGCGGCGCTTTATCTCGGCGGCGGTACAGTGTTCAACCGGATTGAGGTCGCCGGCGCCATGCAGGTCAATCTGCGTGTAAGAATTGCGGAAGTCTCCCGTTCGGTCACCAAGCAGTTTGGTGTTAACTGGGAAGTCTTTGGCCAGATAGGCAACGGATTTCTCGGCTTCGCAACACCGACAGATATTGTCGGTGGCGCAGGCGGTAATATTACCCGGCTCGGCGCGGGCTCCAATTTTATTTCCGGATACAGCGACAGCAATGCGAGCGTTCTGAATGTTATTGATGCCCTTGACGAAGAGGGCTTGCTGACCATTCTGGCGGAGCCGAACCTGACCGCACTCTCCGGTGAGACCGCAAATTTTCTGGCAGGCGGCGAATTCCCCATTCCCGTGCCGCAGGAAGATGGGGCCATCACGGTTGAATATAAGCCGTTCGGCGTGTCGCTCAGCTTTACGCCCACCATCGTGGATGAAAACCTGATCAATCTTCGGGTTGCGCCTGAGGTAAGCCAGCTTTCCTCCACCTCCGCTATTAATGTGGGCGGGGCCTTTATCCAGTCGCTGCTGACGCGGCGGGCGCAGACAACGGTGGAACTGGCCAGCGGCCAGAGCTTCGCGATTGGCGGCCTGCTCAGCAATGATGGTGACAACAATATTTCGAAAACGCCGTTCCTCGGCGATATCCCGATCCTCGGCGCGTTATTCCGTTCATCCTCTTTCCAGAGGAACGAAACGGAACTGCTGATTATCGTAACCCCCTATCTGGTCAAGCCGAGTAATTCGCGGATTGCCGAGCCGACCGATGGGTATATCCCGCCAAACGACAAGGATCTTTATATCGGCGCGCGGAATTTCCGCCCGACCCTTGGCGATGCGGCGCCGGTAGCCGATCAACGCGACGTGGCACAAAAGACCGCGGCGAGTGATGTGAAACTTGTCGGTCCGGCTGGCTTTATTCTGGAGTAGATCTGATGCGAGAGAATCTGTTGAAGAAAAGCATAACGCTGGCCGGGCTTGTCGGATTTGTGATATTGACGGCTGCCTGCACGTCACCCGAAGGGTTGTTTGGCGCGCATGACATCACGGCAACGCCGGAAAAGGCGAAGGTTGAGAAAAAAATTACCGTCAGCCAGCTTACCCCGACGATCGTTGTCGGTTTTCCAGGTGGGCGGGCCAACCTCAGCGATATGGAAAAGGGACGGCTGCTCGGCTTTATTGATGCGCAGGATATCCAGTTTGGCGAGAGCGTCGAGGTTGAATTTCCCAATCATGGCGGGATAGGCCTGAATGAACAGCGATTCGCCGAAGTCGCCGCTTTCCTTCAGGATCGCGGGTTTGAGGTCGCTCCCCGTGTCAGCGCCGAAAGCGAGCCGAATGCGCTGCGGGTCTATTTCGTGAAATATGTCGCGACTGTCGATCCGAGCTGTCAGAAGGGCTGGTACAAGCCTGACGGTCTTGGATATGAAAATCTTCCGCTTCCCTATATGGGATGCGCGAATGCGGAGGCGCTTGCCGATATGGTCGCCAATCCGCGGGATCTGGTCGATCCGTCCGCTGCGGACAGGGCGCTTGGCGAGCGGGCCGCAAAAGCTGTTGAAAAATACCGCAGTGGCAGCGGCGGCGGGGCTGCTGCCGCACCGGCTAATTGAGGAGGCGACCATGGCTAAAGCATCATCTCTGAGCACGCTTTTCGGTAATGCGGTCTGTGAAGATTTCATGGCCTTTGTCGAGGATGACAAGTCTCTTTCCGTAAGCCGCGAAGTCTGTGCGGCCCTTGAACTGTCGGAAGATGCAACACAGGATGGCGGCATTGCCGCCGCACTGAACCGCATTGAACCCGGTAACTCTCCGAAGGTGGTTATGGTCGATGTGACCAGAAGCCTTGATCCTGACGGAGACATCACTCGCCTGATCCGCAAAATGGGAACGGAGAATACGCTGATTGTTATTGGCGATGCCAATGATGTGGGCGAGTTCCGCAAAATGGTGGCGCTGGGGGCAAGAGACTATCTGGTCAAGCCGCTGACCTTCGAGTTGATGAAGGATGCCATCGAGAATATTGACCGCCAGTCGCAGGCCGTGAAAGCATCACAGAGTGGCCGCCTGACCGTGGTTATCGGGGTGCGCGGCGGCGTTGGCGCAACGACTATCGCCACAAATCTCGCTTGGATCATGGCGAATGAGGAAAAGCTGCCGACGGCCTTGCTGGATATGGATCTGCATTTCGGCACGACGACATTGTCGCTCGATATCGAAACCGGTGGCGGCTTCCGTGAGGCGCTGGAAAATCCACATCGTCTGGACAAGCTGTTTCTGGACAGCGCCATCGTCAAGGATGGCGAGCGTCTTGCCGTTCTTGGAACGGAAGAGCCGATCGACGAGCTGGTGGATGTCAGCGAGGAATCCATCGACGCCCTGATCGGGGAAATCAGTCAGGATTACAACCAGCTTGTGATTGACCTGCCGCGGCATATGCTGCCAACGCAGGGGGCGCTGCTGGCCGCAGCTGATGCCGTGATTCTGGTATCCGACCAGACGCTGGCCGGAATTCGCGATATCAACCGGATTACTCAGGCCATGACATCACTGCAAACAAAGGGACGTATCCTGAAGGTGGTGAGCCGTGTCGGATCAGAACGGGCGGCACAAGTTTCAAAAGCGGATTTTGAACGCGGCCTCAATGAGCCGGTGAGCTATATCATCCCGGAAGATGCCAAAACCCTGACTGTTTGCGCCAATGCCGGCAAGGCGGTCGGGGAAGTGGCAACCAAGACGCCGATTGTCAAGGTCTTGCGGGAACTGGCGGCAGACGTGTCGGGATATGAAAAGCCGAAGAAAAAAGGGCTTTTCACGATTGTTCCGGGCGGCAGGAAAAAGAAGTAAGCGAGGCCTGAACCGTGAGCTTATGGCGTTCATCTTCAACGGACAGCAAGGATAGGGCAATACCTGCCGCGAGCGCGGCGGGGCCCGTTGCCTCGGAGCTTGTGGCGAAATTCTCGCCGGAAGTGATGGAGAAGCTGCTGCCGCAAATCGATGTTAACGAAAATCGCTCCGCCGTTACGCAGATGGTCAAGACATATTTGCGCGAAACGATGAAGCGTGAACGGATCGATCTCAATGTTCTGGAGCAGCGCGCGCTGGTCAATGACCTGGCGCAGGCTGTCTGGTCACGGCTGAACGAAAAAAAGCAGCGGATCGCGGCCGCGGTCTCAAAATCATCATCAGAGCGGCCGTCTTCCGGCAACGGGTCGGAAATGTCCGCGTCTTATAGCGCCCGAATTGTCGAAGAAGGCGTGACTGTTTTCGGCGCTGACCCGGATGCGCCGGTAGAATTGCAGGCTGAATTCGACCGACCGGCCGGATATGATGCATCCTCCTCAGAAATGGAGGAAGATGACGACGAAGATATCGTCCCCGTCGTGCCGCTGGCGAAACAGGAGGATGCTGAACCTGTTGAAAAAGAAGAAGTAACTTCTGCTTCGCTGTTCAACCTGTCGATGGCGCCGGAGACTACCGGTAAGCCGATGAACAAGCATCTGGAAAGCATCAAGCAAACGGTCCAGCCGCTGCTGATGGAGCGTATCGATATCAGCGCCGCCGTGACCATGGACCGTCTCGATCTGGCGCGTGATATTTCCGATATTGTCACGGATATCCTGATCGAGGAACGGATCCAGCTTAATCAGCGCGAGCAGCGCGAGCTGACCGAAAGCCTGATGCATGACATGCTCGGCCTTGGTCCGCTGGAGCCTTTGCTCGCCGATGAGGGCATCACCGATATTATGGTCAATGGTCCCAAGCAGGTGTTTGTCGAACAGAAAGGCAAGCTGGTGCTGTCCGATTGCCAGTTTCGTGACAATGCCCATGTGATGCAGATTGCGGGGCGGATCGTCAGCCATGTGGGGCGGCGTATTGACGAATCGAATCCGCTGGTGGATGCCCGTCTTGCAGATGGCAGCCGAGTGAATATCATCATTCCGCCGCTCGCCATTGATGGTCCGTCTATTTCCATCCGTAAATTCGCCAAGCAGAAAATCACCCTCGACGTGATGGAGCGACAGCAGAATATGTCGCCCGCCGCGGCCACCGTGCTGCGTGTTGCGGGCCGTTGTCGGTTGAATATCCTGATATCCGGCGGTACGGGTTCCGGTAAAACCACCATGCTGAACGCCATTTCTCAGCTGATTGACCCGGGTGAACGTATTGTCACCATCGAAGATGCGGCGGAACTGCAATTGCAGCAGCCCCATGTGGTGCGGTTGGAAACCCGCAGCGCCAACCTGGAAGGCGGCGGCGAGATTACCATGCGCGATCTTCTGAAGAACGCCCTGCGTATGCGCCCTGACCGGATCATCCTCGGCGAAATTCGCGGCAGTGAAGCCATCGATATGCTGCAGGCCATGAACACCGGTCATGACGGCTCCCTCTCCACCATTCATGCCAACCGCCCGCGCGAGGCGCTGACCCGGCTTGAAAATATGGTGGGCATGTCGGGTGTCAATTTGCCGGCAAAGGCCGTCCGCACGCAGATCGCTTCTGCCATTGACCTGATCGTTCAGGTCAGCCGCATGCGCGATGGTGTCCGCCGTATTACCTATATTTCCGAAGTGGTCGGCATGGAAGAGGATGTGATCACCATGCAGGATCTGTTCTGGTATGAGTTTCATGGTGAGGATAAGGGCGGCCGTCTGCTCGGTGAGTTCAAGTCATCGGGCCTGCGTCCGCATTTCGCACCACGGGCGGCCTATTTCGGCCTCGAAAAGATGCTGTTGGGAGCTATATGATGGATCAGATGACCATGATGCTCGTTGTTGGCGGCGCGACGCTGCTGATTTCCCTGCTGCTGGTTTTTGCCTTTGCCGGCGGCGACGGGCACAGCCGCGACATGAGACGGCGGCTTGCGGAAATCAGCGACGGTCAAAAGCCCACCGGCAAACCGACAACCCGCAGCTCCGCCCGCCGGGCACAAGATACCAGCGGCTTCCGAATTCTCGACAGTATTATCAAGACGCTTGTCCCGAAACCCGATCAGCTCAAGATCAGGCTCGAAAAGACTGGTTACAAGATTTCCATCTCTCGCTACGCCACCTTTACCGGCATTCTGATCCTGCTGATCATCGGCGCGGGCCATTATCTTTATGATTTGCCGATGTTTCTCGCCATTCCAGTGGGGCTCGCTTCCGGGCTTTTTCTGCCGCATTTCACGATAGGCTTTCTCGGCAAGCGGCGGATCAACAAATTCATGAAGACCTTTCCCGAAGCGATTGAATTGCTGTGTCGGGGCCTGCGTGCCGGTCTGCCGATCAGCGAGGCGATTGTCACCGTCGGTAAGGATGCGCCGGACCCGGTTGGCAAGGAATTTCGTGGCGTTGCCGATGCCATGCGGGTAGGCCAAAGCCTGGAGCAGGGGCTGTGGGATGTGGCGCGACGCATCGACGTTCCGGACTTCAAGTTCCTCATCATTGCCATATCCATCCAGCGCGAAACAGGCGGTAACCTCGCGGAGACCCTTGGCGGACTTGCGAGCACGCTGCGCAAGCGGCGCCAGATCAAGCTGAAGATCAAGGCAATGTCTTCTGAAGCGCGAGCCAGTGCCTGGATCATCGGCTCCCTGCCTTTCATCATGTTTTTCCTGCTGTGGCTGGCCAACGATTCCTATGTCATGACCCTCGTCAATGATCCGCGGGGCATGTACATGATCGGCGCCGGCCTCACCATGATCGGGTCCGGTGTCGGCGTCATGGCGAAAATGGTCCGCTTCGAGATCTAGGAGGTCACTATGGTCGATATCGCCACCCTTCTGCCCGATTGGCTGCGTGATGAGAATATGCTGGCCCTGATTGCCGGGGTGGCTTCCTTCGCGGTGGTGCTGATGATGTGGAATGCGCTGCTGGTGAAGGACACCTTGCCCGGACGCATCAAGAATCTCGAAAAGCGGCGCAGCAAACTGAAATCGGAGATGGTCGGCCAGACCAGGCAGCGCAGCAAGCTGGTGATGCGCGAAACCTTCATGCATCGCATCGTCAAGAAGCTGCAGCTCATGCGGGGCGAACGGGCGCGGGTTATGGCGGCGAAGTTGGCAAAGGGCGGCTGGCGCTCGAAAGATGCGCTGGTGGCCTATCTGTTTGCAAAAATTTCTCTGCCTCTTCTTTTTGCGGTGCTGACAGGCGTTTACCTCTTTGGCACGCATGCAGTTGAATGGGGCGCGGCCGTGAAGTTGCTGGTCTCCGGCGGTGCCGGGCTTCTCGGCTATCTTTTGCCGGACATACTTGTCAAAAACCGGGTTTCAAAGCGGTATGAAGCGATTCGCAAATCCCTGCCGGATGCGCTTGACCTACTTGTGATCTGCACGGAGGCCGGGCTTAACCTTGACAGTGGGCTGGATCGGGTCTGCCGGGAGATTTCCAATTCCTCGCCTGAACTCTCGGATGAATTCGGCCTTGCCTCCATCGAACTTGGGTTCTTGCCAGATCGCAAGATGGCACTCGCCAATTTAGCGGCACGGGTTGATTTTCAGGCAATGACAACGCTTGTGAATACATTGATCCAGACTGAGAAATACGGCACGCCGCTGGCTGTGGCACTGCGTGTGCTGGCCAGTGAAATGCGGGACGAACGTCTGATGAAGGCGGAGGAGAAAGCCGCCCGGCTGCCCGCCATCATGACAGTGCCGATGATTGTATTCATTCTCCCTGCGCTCTTTATTGTGCTGATCGGTCCCGCGGTTCTGAAGGCCATTGACGCTTTTGCGGGCGGGGGCTGAGCCCGCGCTCATTATTCAAAATATAAAAAGATATCTGTCTTGAAAACGGCGCTTCTCCGGCGTCGTTTTTTAATGCCACGCCTCAGAGCCATAGGACAGAAGAAAGAGAGGATGGATTGGCTATTCATAAGATGAAGAAGCGCCGGACAGGAGAAGGGGCACGGGGTGAATAAAGCCGAAAAGATTACACAAAATAAAAGGGCCGGTAGATAACCGGCCCTTTTTTGTTGCTATGCGCAGCTGTCAGAAAGCGCCGAAACTTTCTTCCGTATCGGCGATCATGCCGGGTTCGCTGGCGGGTTTCTCTTTGTTGGCAGGAGGTGTTTCCTCCACCATCCGCTGTTCAGGAGCGAGGGTTGGCATCTTCTGCTTTATCGGACCGGCTTTTTCAGGGGCTGGCATAAAGCAGTCGAAATTGCGGTCGCGAAGCGTGGCGCAGAGGTTCATCATACGGGGCCTGTCCGCGAAGCCACCGATTTGCAAGCGGTAGTGAACGCCCCCCTTGTCGCCAAGGTCGGCATGATGATAGACCGGCTCGACATCATCCAGCAGGTCGATGTTCTGCGACTGGATAATATGCCAGCCTTTTTCGGCAAGCGGCATATCCTTATAGGAACCGATCTGCAAATAATATTTACCGCCATCGGGCTTGTAGGCATTGGCAAGCGGCGTAAAGGACGCTTTGACAACCGTCGCCTCGTCAGTTTTGTCCGCCTTTACGGCTTCCACCTTTGCGGTAGCCGGTGGCGTGGGCTTTGTTTCAAGCGTCCATTCACGGGCCGGGGCAGGGGTGATCTCCTGTGTTTTGGTCAGGTTTTTCGCGGCAGTTGCTTTTGGCGCCTCTGCCGGAGCTTCCGCTTTTGACACTGCAACCGGGCTCTCAGCCTGCTTTTTAACGGCTTCCGCATGGGCGACCACCATTTCATCAGAGCTTTGCGGAGCTGCGTTCTTTGTGATCACGACCGGTGCGATATCTTGTACGGCGGGTGATTTTGCGGTCACTGTCGGCGCGGCCGGTTCCGACTTCGCCATCATGACGGGGGCGGCGGGGGGCGGCGTTAGGCTTTTCGGATTGCTGCGGGCCGGGGCCGCAGGCTTGCTTGCGGCCGCATCGGTGCCAAGCCGGTCACTATCCACACGGGCGACCAGCCTATCCGGGTTTTCCGGGCGGCGCGGGGCGTCACGATCAAGTTCTTCGGCAACCACCACTTCATTGCGCGAGGCTTTCATCGTCTTGATCTGCTGGTCGAGAGAGCTGACATTTTCGTCTGTTTCACCGTTGAGCGCCGCGAAGTAGAGCGCGTTGTTGCGCACCTCTTGGTCCGAGAGATCCATGCGGGAATATTTCAGCGCCTCACCGGATTTGCCCGCCAGCCCGTAGACCAGGGCAAGCGTCTGGCGATGCTTTGCCGTGGCTGCCGGATTATCAGTAACCGTTTTCAGTAGCGCAATGCCTTGATCCGTTTCGCCCGTAAGAGCAAGGGAAAGGGCGAGATTGCTTTTATAATTGAGATTTTCGGGGTCGGCCTTGATGGCCTGGCGATAATATTCCTGCGCTTGGGGATGATCTCCGGCTTTGTCGAGGGCTACCGCAAGACTACCGAGAGATCTGGCGTCATTGCCGTTTATTTCCAACGCGCGGGTAAAGTGTCGCGAGGCCTGATAGGGCTTTTCAAGCTGAAGCTGGGTATAGCCGAGGCCATGCAGCGCTGCCAGATTACGGGGATCCCTGACAAGAGCCTGATCGTAAGCGATGAGGGCTTCGCCGGGTTTGCCCGTGCTGCGCAGGATGTCTCCCATAGCAAGCAGCGGTGCGGGGTTGTTCTGATCCTGCTGTGCGGCGGTTGCATAGAGACGCAGCGCCGTCGGGGCGTCATGTCTTGCCCAGGCGCGCTCGGCAACCCGCACCAGTGATTGATAGTTGAGACCCTTGCCGGACCGATCATCCGCATTGCTGGCGATGGCGGCGGGCCTGTCCGCGGCGGTGCTTGCCGAAGTGGCGGGGTCAGCGGTGGTGTTGCAGCCCGCAACGACCAATCCGGTCGTGGCGAGAAGGGCTGTCCGGAGACGGGCGGCAAATGGTTTGTGAATAGGCACAGCTCTGGCCTCTCTTCTGAGTGATGAACCAATGAGCTTGCAGCCTAATACGATCTTCCTTAAAAACGGTTAATGCATAAGGAAAATTGTCCTAAAATTGCCGAAAACTGAGGGGTGCTCACGGCCTGTCTTTGAGGACTGTTCCGTTAGACCAATCGTCGCCGGGAGGGCGCAGGGGCAACCGGTTCCGGTCGGGAAGCGACTGGTGCCGGCGCGACCGGGGGCGGAGCCGCAGTCGCCGCCGCACGTTCGCGGTTCGGGTCGATGAAGCGGTCGAACATGCCGGAGCGGATATGCTCTGGCAGGGCGCCGAACAGCGAGATGGTGTTCTGCAACCCGATGCCGTTCACGAAATTGGCGATGGCGATCGTCAGTAGCCCGGTGCGGACTGTTCCGGGGTCAATGCCCTGCTGATGACAGCGCGCTAGGGCATCGGAAAATTCCTTGGCGACGATATCGTTCATAGTGTCCTTTCTCATAATCCCTCCGTCTGCGCGTTCCATTGCGCTGATGAACATGTACAGATAACGAACCGGCGGAATGGTTGTGACAATGAAACAGAGGATTTTTCAATTCCGGGCACTCTGCGCTAAATTATGCCTATAATCATAAAATGAGTGGCAACATGCCCGGAGCGGGATGAACAGGGAGGTTGAGTATGAAGAGTGATGATGTGCAGACGCTGGCGGATATGGTGAATGACAGTCGCTCAATCGTGATTTTCACGGGCGCGGGGATCAGCACGGAATCAGGCATCCCGGATTTTCGGAGCCCCGGTGGACTATGGGAAAAGAACCGCCCTATTGATTTTTCCGAATTCATCTCCTCGGCGGAGGCGCGGCGGGAGAGCTGGCGCCGCAAGTTTGCGATGGACAGCGTAATGGCAACGGCCGTTCCGAATGCGGGCCACGACGCGATTTCCAACCTCCATCGGCGGGGCAGGTTGAAGGCGGTGATTACCCAGAATATCGACGGGCTGCATCAGGCATCCGGTATTCCGGATCAGGAGGTTATCGAAATTCACGGCAATACGACTTATGCAAAATGCCTGGATTGTGGCACGCGTATGGAACTTGACGAGGTGCGGGCTGTTTTCCTGCCCGATGAGGTTCTGCCGGAATGCGGTCATTGCGGTGGCCTGATCAAGACCGCAACGATTTCTTTCGGTCAGGCCATGCCGGTGGAGGAAATGCGTCGCGCCACTGAGGCGGCGCTCGATTGTGATCTTTTTATTGCCATTGGTTCATCTCTGGTGGTGTACCCGGCAGCGGAATTGCCGCTGATCGCCCGGCAGGGCGGCGCGGCATTGGTGATCCTGAACCGTGAACCGACGCCGCTTGATAGCTACGCGGATCTGGTACTCAACCGGGAAATAGGGGATACGCTTGCTGCCGTCACGAAATTGTAAGAAAATTGCCGCATAAGGACTGGCTGTGCGCGATTATTCCCGATCCCTTCCATCGACGATGAGTTAAGAAATGTCCTCTGGTCCCGGCAATTTCTGGAGAATGCTGCTGTTTGTCATTCTGATGATCAGCCCGCTTGGCGTGCTTTTTCTGCTGCTGGATTTGCAGGGCGGAGTAGGAGCCAAAGATTATGCATTGCTGCTGGCGGCAGTGGCGATTCCGGCTTTATTTGTCTATCTTCGCATGATGCGGGAGCTGCGCACGGTGGCGCGGCGGATGGAGCGGGCGGCGGTCATGTCACCGCTGGATGTGACGGGAACCGACGGCGCGCGCGCCGGGCTGTTGCCGGTCGATAACCTGCTGCTCGCGATGGAGCAGTATCGTCGTGTGCTGCAACATATGCTGCGCGAGACACAAAGACGGCAGGATGAGACGGCATTGCTGTTTGACCTGCTGCCCGATCCGGTGCTGGTGCTGGGGCGTGGCCGGCAGATCAACCGATCTAACGCCGCCGCGAAACGTTTCTTCCATGTAGAGGAGATGGGCGGCGAACTGACCCGTTTCATCCGTCATCCGGCGCTGCTGAAAGCCGTTGACGCGGCGGAGGAGGGGCAAGCTCTGCATGAGCGGATTGAATTCACCGTGCCCGATGTGGTGCCCCGGCATGTGGCGGGGTATCTGGTCAGTCTGAAGGAAGAAGAAAATGCGGAGGCTGATCTCATCCTGACGCTGCATGACCTTACCGAATCGCGCCGGATGCAGCAGATGCGCGTGGATTTTATCGCCAATGCCAGCCATGAACTCAGAACCCCGCTTGCCATTCTGGTGGGCGCGCTGGAAACCTTGGTGGGCCCGGCGCGGAATGATCTTGCCGCCCATGAGCGATTTTTTATCATGATGCAGACACAGACGACACGTATGTCGCAGCTCGTTAATGATCTGCTGTCGCTTTCGCAGATCGAGATTAATGAACATAGTCGGCCGACGGGCCGGGTGGATATGGCGCGTCTGCTTACCGGTGTCGCCGACCTGCTGCGGGCCAAGGCGGCGAAGCTGGAAAAGGGCATCCGGCTCGATCTGCCGGAACGTGATGTGATTGTCACCGGCGACTTCGATCAGCTCACGCAGGTGTTTACCAACCTTGTGGACAACGCCCTGAAATATGGGCGGGAGAAGAGCGAGGTGACCGTCCGGGTGACAATCAGCGGGCAGGAGGCGCGCCTTTCTGTCATTGACGAAGGGGAAGGGATCGCCGAGGAACATCTCTCCCGCCTGACGGAGCGGTTTTACCGTGTTGATAATGACCGCAGCCGCAAGCTTGGCGGCACCGGCCTTGGCCTGGCCATCGTCAAGCATATCGTGAGTCGCCACCGTGGCCAGCTTGAGATCAGCTCAACCGTTGGAAAAGGCTCTTGCTTCACCGTTCGCCTGCCGCTGGCAACAGACTGAAAACCCGTTTTCCGCCGTTTTTTGTCTCCTTTTCCGTTGTAACAATAGTGTCACGAAACTGTAGTAATTCTGACGCCTGACAAGCGCAATGTTCCGCCACCGACAGAGAATGCTGTCGCATGCAATGAACGGAGAATGACACGTGCTAAACAAAACCATCGGTCTGGCAATCGCCGCAACAGTTGCCACCGCCGCCTTCTCGGGTCAGGCAATGGCTCGCGATCAGATCAGGATCGTCGGCTCTTCAACGGTTTTCCCTTTTTCCACCGCCGTCGCCGAAGCCTTCGGCAGCAGCGGAAGCTTTAAAACCCCGGTTGTTGAAAGCACCGGTTCGGGCGGCGGTCTGAAACTCTTCTGCTCGGGCGTCGGGTTGGATACAGCAGATATCACTAATGCCTCTCGCCGGATCAAACAGTCCGAAGTTGATACCTGTGCGAAAAACGGAGTTGATAAGATTACGGAAGTCAAGATCGGCTATGATGGCATTGTGATTGCCAACTCCAAGTCAGCGCCGGTGTTCAACTTGACCAAGCAGCAGATTTTCATGGCGCTTGCCAAGCAGGTGCCGGTAGATGGCAAGCTGGTGGATAACCCTTACAAAACCTGGAACGAAATCGATCCTTCACTTCCCAACACCAAGATTGAAGTTCTGGGCCCGCCGCCGACGAGCGGCACGCGCGATGCTTTTGTGGAACTGGCCATGGAAGGTGGCGCGGATGAGTTTGAAATGCTGAAGGCACTGAAGAAATCCGACAGCAATGCCTACAAGACGGCTGCCCATTCCGTTCGTGAAGACGGCGCCTATATCGAAGCCGGTGAAAACGACAACCTGATTGTTCAGAAGCTGGAAGCCAATCCCGATGCGCTTGGTATCTTCGGGTTCAGCTTTCTCGACCAGAATGCCGACAAGCTGCAGGGCAGCCATGTGGGCGACGTCGAGCCGACCTTTGAAAATATCGCTGATGGCAAGTATGGCATTTCCCGCTCCCTCTACTTCTATGTGAAGGATGCGCATGTCGGCAAGGTGCCGGGCATCAAGGAATTCCTCGCTGAATTTACGAGCGACAAGGCCTTCGGTGAATTCGGTTATCTGACCGAAAAGGGCCTGATCCCGCTCGGTGAAGCGGAACGTGAAAAAGTCCGCAGCGATGCACTGGAACTTGCGCCGCTGAAACTGATGTAATTTTCCGGGAAAGGCGGGGTTTCGGCCCCGCCTTTTCTCACAATTGACTTTCCTTGCCGGGCGCCGGCCTCATAAAAGTAACTGTCATGAGCTTCTATCCCTTTCTGATCGCGCTACTGCTGCTCTCTGCCGCCGGATACTGGTTCGGTTCAAAAAAGGCCCTCGGCGCCGTTCAGCAATCGACGAATTTTCTACCCCCCCGTCCGCATCAGTTCGGCCTGTTTGTCGCGATCTGGGCCCTGCTTCCGCCCCTTTTGCTGGGCGTGTTTTGGGTGGTCTTTCAAGTGATGCCGTTACAGCTTGATGCCGGTACAAATCAGCAGATTGACCGGGTTTTCTTCCCGGTTCTGGGGTTGCTTGCCGCTGCCGGCGGTCTTTTCCTCGCCATTCGCCGGATCGGCCCCGATCTTAAAGTTCGTAAGAGTATCGAGGCGGTCGTTTTCGGTATCCTGATCCTTGCCTCCATTATTTCAATCCTGACCACTGTCGGCATTGTCTTCTCGCTGCTGTTCGAGACGATCCAGTTTTTCAAAAAAGTACCGATGAGCGAGTTTTTCTTCGGTCTGAACTGGAGCCCGCAGACCGCGCTGCGTGCCGATCAGGTGGGGTCGAGCGGGGCATTCGGCTCAATTCCGCTGTTTACCGGCACACTGCTGATCACCTTTATCGCCATGTGCGTCGCCGTGCCGCTTGGACTGCTCAGCGCCATTTATATGACTGAATATGCGTCCGACCGGTTTCGTTCGGTGGTGAAGCCGTTGCTGGAAATCCTCGCCGGTATCCCGACGGTCGTCTACGGTTTCTTTGCCGCCCTAACTGTCGGCGTATTCCTGCGCGACACCGGTAGTGCCATCGGCATTGATATTGTGTCGGAAAGTGCGCTTGCTGCCGGATTTGTGATGGGCATGATGATTATCCCCTTTGTCTCCTCACTCAGTGATGACATCATCATGGCGGTGCCGCAGAGTTTACGCGATGGCTCCTACGGCCTTGGCGCAACCCGTTCCGAAACGGTGCGCAAGGTGATCCTGCCCGCGGCGCTGCCGGGCATCGTCGGGGCCGTCCTGCTGGCCGTCAGCCGCGCTATTGGCGAAACCATGATTGTGGTGATGGCCGCCGGTTTCGCCGCCAACCTCACCGCCAATCCGCTGGAGGCCGTGACAACGGTGACTGTGCAGATTGTCGGACTATTGGTGGGGGATCAGGAATTCGACAGTGCCAAAACCCTGGCGGCCTTTGCGCTCGCCCTCGTGCTTTTCATTGTGACCTTGTGCCTGAACGTGATCGCCCTGGTCGTCGTTCGCAAATATCGGGAAAAATATGACTGACCTTAGCAACAACACCGGCGGGACGGGTTGGAATTCCGATCAGTTCCGCAAAAACCTTGCACGCCGGAAACGATCAGAGAAACGATTTCAGCGTATCGGCCTGGGGGCCATCCTGACGGCGCTGACCCTGCTGGCAATCCTGATGTTCAGCATCTTCAGCAAGGGCTACACCGCCTTTATCCAGACGTCTATCTCGCTGGATGTGACGTTCAATGAGGCGATCCTTGACAAGGACGGTACGCGCGATCCGGAGACCCTTCGCCACGCCAACTATACAAAGCTGGTGCAGGAGTCGCTGCGGGCCCGCTTCCCCGATGTCGAGGGGCGTAGCAATCTGCGCGCGCTGTTCGGCCTGCTCAGCAATGATGCGAGTGATACGCTCCGCGATATGGTGATGGCGAACCCGGACCTGATTGGTCAGACGCTGTCTGTCGAGCTGTTGGCAGGCGATGATGTGGACATGCTGAATAAGGGCTATATCGACCGTGACCTGGCTGAGGATAACCGCCGCGTCAAGGACAAGGAGCTTGTCTGGATCGACAGCCTTAAAGAGGAAGGACAGATTGTCACCCATTTTAATTCCGGATTCTTCACAAACGGTGACAGCCGGGAGCCGGAGAAGGCTGGTATCGCGGGCGCCATGGTCGGCTCTTTCTACACGTTGCTGATTACCATGCTGCTATCCTTTCCCATCGGCGTGATGACAGCGATCTATCTGGAGGAATTTGCCCCGCGCAATAAGTTTAATGATCTGATCGAGGTGAATATCAACAATTTGGCGGCCGTTCCCTCCATTGTATTCGGTCTGCTGGGGCTTGCCATCTTCTTGAATGTGGCGCATCTGCCGCGCTCGGCCCCGCTGGTTGGCGGCCTTACCCTTGCGCTGATGACGCTGCCGACGATCATTATCGCCTCAAGGGCGGCGATCCGCGCCGTCCCGGACAGTATCCGTCAGGCAGCGCTCGGCCTTGGCGCCTCGAAACAGCAGGCCGCCTTTCATCATGTGCTGCCGCTTTCTATGCCGGGTATCCTGACGGGGACCATCATCGGTCTTGCCCAGGCTCTTGGCGAGACGGCGCCGCTGCTGATGATTGGTATGGTTGCCTTTATTGCGGATATACCGGGCGGTATCAATGATCCGGCGACGGTCATGCCGGTGCAGATTTTCCTCTGGGCGGATAGCCCGGAGCGGGCCTTTGTCGAAAAAACATCCGGGGCGATCATGGTGTTGCTCGCCTTCCTCGTCCTCATGAATGCATTGGCGGTCTTCCTTCGCAAGAAGTTCGAACGTCGCTGGTAGAAAAGGAAATGAACGTGCAAATGCAAGCAGAAACAAATCTGATGAGTGACGCCGCCATGGCGGAAGATATTGTCATCGAGACACAGGATGTGAATGTCTTTTATGGCGATAATCATGCGCTACGTGGTGTGTCCCTGGACATACCGAAGCATCAGGTCATGGCGCTGATCGGACCGTCCGGGTGTGGCAAGTCCACCTACCTTCGTTGTCTCAATCGGATGAATGATACGGTTGAGGGGTGCCGCGTCGTCGGGAAAATCCTGCTCGATGGCATTGATATTTACGGGCCCCAAGTGGATGAGGTATTGCTCCGCGCACGGGTTGGTATGGTATTTCAGAAGCCAAACCCCTTTCCCAAATCGATCTATGACAATGTGGCCTATGGCCCGCGCATTCATGGTCTTGCCGCCAATAAGGATGAGCTGGATGAGATTGTTCTCACCAGTCTTGAAAAGGCCGGACTGCTGAAAGAAGTACAGGATCGGTTGCATTCCAGCGGCACCGGTCTTTCCGGCGGACAGCAGCAGCGTCTTTGTATCGCCCGGGCGCTGGCGGTGCGGCCGGAGATCATCCTGATGGACGAACCCTGTTCGGCCCTTGACCCGATTGCAACGGCGAAGGTTGAGGAGCTGATTGACGAGTTGAAAGAGAATTACACCATCATCATCGTGACCCATTCCATGCAGCAGGCCGCCCGTGTGTCGCAACGGACAGCCTTCTTCCATCTGGGCGAGATTGTCGAAACTGGCCCGACAGAGCAGATTTTCACCAGCCCGAGCGATGAACGGACGCAAGGATATATTACCGGCCGGTTCGGCTGATACGTCATTTACTGACAGGAGACTCAAGAATGAGTAGCGGACATATAGTGAAATCTTTTGATGAAGAGCTGGCGCGGGTGCAGAATGCCATCGTCGAGATGGGGGGAATTGCCGAGATCCAGCTTGAGGCGGCGGTAAGGTCCCTGGCTGAGCGGAACACTGAACTTGCCCTTAAAACCATTGAAGGCGACAAGGCCGTCGATGCGCTGGAACATCGCATTGATGATATGGCCATCAAGATGCTGGCGCTTCGCAGCCCCGTCGCGGACGATCTCAGGATCGTTATTTCCGGTTTGAAGATCGCGTCCTTGCTGGAGCGTGTCGCCGATTATGCGGCGAATATCTCCAAGCGGGTCATCGCCCTCAACTCCGCCCCTGCGATTGCACCCATTTCATCCATCCCGCGGATGGGCGAGTTGGTCCGGCGCATGATTGCGGATACGCTGACCGCATACAGTAATGCCGATGCGACGCTTGCCTATGATGTCTGGGCGCGCGATCAGGAAGTGGATCAGCTTTATAACAGCATGTTCCGTGAGCTGCTGACCTTCATGATGGAGGATCCGCGCAGTATTACGAGCTGTACGCATTTGATCTTCATGGCGAAGAATATCGAACGTATCGGCGATCATATGACCAATATTGCGGAAATCATTATATATCAGGTGACGGGCGACATGCCGAAGGAACCCCGCCCGAAGGGCGACAAGACCAGCGTCACCATGATCGACCCGAAAGAAGGCTGATCGAGGTAATTTGAGTAATGAAGATACTGATTGTTGAAGACGAACCGGCCATGGTCGAACTGCTGCGTTATAATCTGGAAAGCGAAGGGTTCGATGTTGTCTCTGCCCATGACGGGGAGGAGGGGTTGCTGGCTCTCGAAGAAGAGCAGCCGGATCTGCTCTTACTAGACTGGATGCTGCCGGGCGTCTCGGGTATTGAAATATGCCGCCGGGTGCGACGGGATGCGAAACAGGCGGGCCTGCCTGTCATCATGATTACGGCCCGCGGGGAAGAGCAGGATCGTGTGCGCGGCCTTGATGTCGGGGCGGATGATTATGTCTCGAAGCCCTTTTCTCCGGCTGAACTGCTGGCCCGCATCCGGGCGTTGCTGCGGCGGCGCAACCCGGATGTCGGGGCAGAGAAACTCAATGTTTCTGATGTGGAGTTGGACCTTGTGGCTTACCGGGTGCGTCGTGGAGGCCGGGAGCTGCATCTCGGCCCGACGGAATTCAAACTCCTGCGTTATTTTATGGAGCGGGCGGGGAGGGTGCTGACCCGCGATCAGCTTCTCGATGGTGTCTGGGGGCAGAATGTCTATGTCGAAGATCGTACGGTGGATGTCCATATCCGCCGTCTACGCAAGGCCCTCAATGAAGCGGGGGAAGCGGATTTGATCCGCACCGTGCGCGCCGTTGGTTATTGTTTCGAACGGGCCTGATAGCCTGTTTACCGGAAATGCCCGCAAACCAAAAAAATGCCGCCTTTATGAAGCGGCATTTTCAATATCTGCGGGTTATTCTGTCCCCGATGCTGGATCAGCTTGCTGAACCGGTCTGTTGCTTCAGCCTTGTGATCAGACCTTCCACGCCGACGCCAGGCTTGTTGACGACCGATGAGAAATCAGAGCGCTGCGTTTGCGCCATGCTGATGCCCTCGACGATGACATCGACAATCTTTTCACCTTCATCCCCCTGACGCACACGCCAGTCGAGCTTTACGGGCGGGCCGTTCGGCCGGACAATCAGCGAATTGACCAGTGATTCCTTGTCATTGAGAGAGGTTGTTTCCTTGAATTCCAGATTTTCGCCGGAATAGGAGCCAATCTTGTCGGCATAGCTGGAAACCATATAGTCGCGGAAAACCTTCAGAAATTCGCTGCGCTGTTCCTCGCTTGCGCTCCGCCAGTGCTGGCCGAGCACGAAACGGCCAATCCGCTCCATATCAAAGCTGCTGTCCAGGAACTGTTCGAAACGTTCCTGTTTCTGTTCATCGCTGAGAGATGTATCGGACAGGGTGGCAACGGCCTTTTCGCCAATGCCTTTAACAAGGGCGAGGGCTGCCTGCTCCTTGTCTGCGGCTAGGACAGGCGCTCCTGCAAGGGCGGTCATAAGCGCCGCGGCGGCAATCAGCCCGCTAAACATACGTCTGGTCAACATCATATCAACACCCCCGATGGGTTTGGATATTCAAAATATATAATGATAAAATTAGTCCGGTGAAGCTAGTTTTTCTGCACCGGCTTGTCATCATCCTCAAATGACATATCCGGCAATTGTGTCGAATTGCTGGCACCGTTGAGAATCATATTATTACGATTCTGTCGATAGAGGCTGCGGATCGCCGCATAGAAATCAATCGATGTACGTTCGATTTCATCCAGGGCCTCAATGGAGCGGGAACGGGTGTCAATACCATCTGCGGCAAACAGCGCGACCGGCACATAGTCCCAGTCATGCTCGCGAGCGACATAATTCACCGGATTGAGGAAATAATCAACCACAGCGCCACCGGCGGCGCGCGTTGTCCGTGGTCCAAAGACCGGCAATACCAGATAAGGACCTTCGTCCACGCCCCAAACGGCCAGCGTCTGGCCCATATCTTCGGGCTGGGTGTCCAGCTTTGCCACATCAAACAGGCCGCCAACTCCAAGGAAGGTGTTGGTAAAAAAGGCGCCCATGTTATCGCCGGCGCGATCCATTTCGCCCTGAAGGACATTATTGATAAAATAAACGGGCTGCCACAGGTTGGTAATGAAATTACGAACGCTGTCCTGTGCGGCATCGGGAAGAACGCCGCGATAGATTTCGGCAACAGGACGCAGCAGCAATGCGTCAAGCGCGTAATTCACATCAAAGAAATAGCGGTTCAACGGCTCCAGCGGGTCGTAGATCTCGTCATACATGACCACCGCCGCCTTGCTTTCCTTCTGTTCCGGCGTGGCGCAACCGCTGACGGTGACCATCAGCGCCGTTGCCAGCAAACCGGCTTTCAATGATGTCGATTTTATACGCAATCCCATTTTTTCTTTTCCACCTTAGTAACCTGCGCGACCGGAAATGACTGTCACTCTATTCAATAACGGTTACCAAAGCCTTTAACCCCCGATTTTCTTTCTCTCCGCCAAGTTTTGAAGCAAAATCAAACACCTGTGAAGGGAACAACTAGTGTACGTACCTAGCATAAGGTACAAGGTATGGCGAGTCGGTGATTTTCAGGCTGTTCAGAATCCTTGCGTGGTGTGGCGAAAAAGTCGCTGTCCGCTCGATATTAATTCTGTACAAAGATATAAGGATATGTTTATATCGTTTTAAATGATGATTTATTTGAGGTTGCTGTGGAAAATTTGCTGCAAGGTCTGCGTGCGGCCGGGGAGGAGACACGGCTTCGGCTATTGGTTCTCTGTGGCCATTCCGAGCTGACAGTCAGTGAACTGACGCAGATACTGGGGCAGAGTCAACCCCGTGTTTCCCGTCATCTGAAACTGTTATGCGAGGCGGGATTGCTGGATCGTTATCAGGAGGGAAGCTGGGTTTATTACCGATTGTCCGCCAAGAGCGAGGCAGCGCTGCTGGCGCGTACCCTCGTTGATCTGGTGCCGGAGACGGATGCGACTGTCTCGCGCGATCTGGAGCGGTTGGAAGCGGTCAAAAAGGCCCGAACAGTAGCAGCGGAAGAATATTTCCGGGAAAATGCGGCTCACTGGCGGCAAATTCGCTCGCTGCATGTGCCGGAGGAAGCGGTGGAGGCGGCATTGCTGGAACTGATGGGCAGCGCCGAGATTACCGACTTTCTTGATATCGGCACGGGAACGGGGCGGATGCTGGAATTGTTCGGCCCGACAGTCACCCATGCCATCGGCGTGGATACCAGCCGGGAGATGCTGTCTTTCGCCCGCACGGCCATTGATGACGCGGGCTTGCGTAATTGTCAGGTCCGCCTTGCTGATATGTATAATCTGCCTTTTGCCAGCCAGTCGCAAGACGCCATCGTTATCCATCAGGTGTTGCATTACGCGGAGGATCCGGCGGCGGCTATCCGCGAGGCCGCCCGTCTGCTGCGCCCCGGTGGCCTGCTTGCCGTTGTTGATTTTGCGCCTCATGAACTGGACAGCCTGTGCACGGATCATGCCCATCTCCATATGGGATTTTCGGAAAATGCCGTCTGGCGTATTTGTGAAGAGGCCGGATTGCAGTCAAAAGATTTTCGGGTGCTGGAAGGTAACCCGCTCAACGTCAATATTTGGACGGCCGCGCCCGCCGTGCGCCGTCAGTCAAAAGGAGCCATCGCGTCATGATTATGTCTGGAATTTCCGAAAGCGCCGCCACAGCAGGCTTGCTGTCCGCTGCGGGCGGACGCAGCAAGGTGGAGGTTTCCTTCGAGTTTTTCCCGCCGACGACGGACAAGCTTGCCGAAAAGCACTGGGAGGCATTGACGCGTCTGGCGCCGCTGGGTCCGCGCTTTGTCTCGGTCACTTACGGGGCGGGTGGTTCGACGCGGGAGCGTACCCATGCGCTTGTCAGCCGTATCCGGAATGAAACAGACCTGCAACCGGCGGCGCATCTGACCTGTGTCGGGGCCAGCAAGGGCGAAATCGGGGAGATTGCCGATCTTTACTGGGAAAGTGGCATTAAACATATCGTGGCACTGCGCGGCGATCCGCCGGAGGGACAGGGACACTTCACACCGCATCCGGACGGCTTCGCCGGATCGGTGGAGCTCATCGAATTTTTGAAAAAGCGGCATGATTTTGAAATATCCGTCGGCTGTTATCCGGAAATTCATCCCGATGCGAAATCCAGCCTGGCCGATATCGACTATCTGAAACGTAAAATGGACGCCGGGGCGACGCGAGCGATCACACAGTTCTTTTTCGATCCCGAGACTTATCTGCGCTTCGTCGATCGGGCGCTAGCTCATGACATCACCATTCCGATTGTGCCGGGCATTCTGCCGGTTACGAACTTCGCCAAGGTCCGCCAGTTCAGTAAGCAGTGCGGGGCGCAGGTTCCGGCCTGGCTCGCCCATCTGTTCGAAGATCTGGATGAGGATCCGGCAACACGCAATATGGTCGCCGCGATGGTGGCAACGGAGCAGTGCCTGCGATTACAGCGGGCCGGAGTGGGGCAGTTCCATTTTTATACGCTTAACCGGGCTGATCTTGTTTATTCTGTGTGCCATACACTTGGAATACGACATAAAAAAAGCATCTGAACAGACTAATATATTTATATTTACAGGCGGGGACACCAGTGAATAAATCAACGGCCTTCACCGAAATAGAAGCGATTCTGAAAAAACGGATTATGGTGCTGGATGGCGCCATGGGAACGATGATTCAGGGGTTTCGCCTTGGCGAGGAGGACTATCGCGGTGATAAATATCCGGATGCTGTGAAAGATCTGAAGGGAAACAACGATCTTCTTACCCTCACCAAGCCGGAAATTATTGAGAGCATCCATGATCAGTTTCTGGCGGCCGGCGCGGATATACTGGAGACCAATACCTTCAACTCCACCTCCATTGCGCAGGCCGATTATGATCTTCAGAGCGAAGTGTATGAGCTGAACCGCCAGGGTGCGGCGCTGGCCCGCAAGGTGGCGGATCGCTGGAGCGCGAAAACACCCGAACAGCCGCGCTTTGTCGCGGGGGTTCTGGGCCCGACCAACCGCACGGCGTCCATCTCCCCTGATGTTAATGATCCGGGTTATCGCAATGTCACCTTTGATGAGCTTGTGGCCGCTTATGACGAGGCGTTGCGCGGCCTGATGGATGGCGGCGCGCAGATTATCCTTATTGAGACTGTTTTTGACAGCCTCAACTGTAAGGCGGCCATCTATGCTGTCCTGAGTTATTTTGAAGAAACCGGCGTCCGGCATCCCGTGATGGTGTCGGGAACGATTACGGATGCTTCCGGCCGCACATTGTCGGGTCAGACGGCAGAGGCCTTCTGGGCGTCCATGGCGCATGTGGAACCGATAAGTATTGGTTTTAATTGTGCCTTGGGTGCCAAGGACTTGCGCCCACATATTAAATCAGTTTCTAATATTGCGAATACGGGCGTCAGCGTTCATCCCAATGCCGGGCTTCCCAATGAGCTTGGCGAATATGACGATACGCCGGAATATATGGCGGAACAGCTTGCGGAATTTGCGACAAGCGGTCTCGTCAACATCGTCGGCGGTTGCTGCGGGACGCGGCCCGATCATATCAAGGCAATCGCCGAAGCGGTCGGCAATATTCCGCCGCGCACGATTCCAAATCTGGACCCCATGTGCCGTCTGAGCGGTCTGGAGCCACTCTATCTGGATGATGTGGTGGGCTTTATCAATGTCGGCGAGCGCACGAATGTGGCCGGCAGTGCGAAATTCAAGAAGCTGGTGATGGACGGGCAGTATGATACTGCCCTTGATATTGCCCGTGATCAGGTGATTAATGGCGCGCAGATCGTTGATGTGAATATGGATGATGCGATGCTGGACGCGAAGTCGGCCATGCAGACCTTTCTCAATCTGATTGCCTCAGAGCCGGATATCAGCCGGGTGCCGCTGATGATTGACAGCTCCAAATGGGAGGTGTTGCAAACGGGTCTCAAATCCGTTCAGGGCAAGGGCATTGTCAATTCCATCTCCCTGAAAGAGGGGGAAGAAGAGTTTATTGCCCATGCACGGGAAATTCGCCGTTTCGGCGCCGCTGTTGTTGTCATGGCTTTCGATGAGGACGGGCAGGCGGATAACCGGGCACGCATGGTGGAAATCTGCACACGCAGCTACAGGATTTTGACGGAAGTGGTTGGTTTTCCTCCGGAAGACATCATTTTTGATCCGAATATCTTTCCCATCGCAACGGGCATTGATGAACATCGCAACTTCTCCGTTGATTATATCGAGGCCACGAAGGAGATAAAACGCACATTACCTCATGTGCATATCAGTGGCGGGGTCAGCAATATGTCCTTTTCCCTGCGCGGGAATAATGCCATGCGTGAGTCCATGCATTCCGTCTTTCTTTATCACGCCATTCAGGCGGGGATGGATATGGGCATTGTCAATGCAGGACAGCTCGCCGTTTATTCTGATATCCCGGAGAATATCCGGGAACGGATTGAAGATGCGGTTCTCAATCGGCGGAAAGATGCAACGGAGCGATTACTGGAAGTGGCAGAGGAAGCTGTCGGCCAGTCCCGTGAGAGTGCTGTCGATCTATCCTGGCGCGAGGGCAGCGTCGGTGAAAGGCTGACCCATGCGCTTGTCAAAGGCATCTCCGATTATATTATCGAGGATACGGAAGAAGCCCGGCAGCAGTTCCCGCGCCCCATTCAGGTGATCGAGGGACCGCTAATGGACGGTATGAATGTGGTGGGCGATCTGTTCGGCTCAGGCAAGATGTTCCTGCCGCAGGTTGTTAAAAGCGCCCGTGTGATGAAGCAGGCGGTCGCTCATCTGCTGCCCTATATCGAAGCGGAGAAGGAACAGTCGGGCGCGAGCCAGACCAAGGGCAAGATCCTGCTTGCTACCGTGAAAGGCGATGTGCATGACATCGGCAAGAATATCGTTGGCGTCGTTCTGCAATGTAACAATTTTGAAGTGATCGACCTTGGCGTGATGGTACCCTATCCAAAAATCCTGGAAACAGCGATTGCGGAAAAGGTGGATATTATTGGTCTGTCCGGGTTGATCACCCCGTCGCTGGAGGAAATGGCGACGGTGGCGGCCGAAATGCAGCGACAACAGTTCATATTGCCGCTGCTGATTGGCGGGGCGACCACATCGAAGGTACACACGGCCCTTAAAATCGCGCCCCAATATGACGGCTCCACTATTTATGTGACGGATGCGTCCCGCGCCGTCGGCATTGCGACAAAACTGACCAGTAAGGACAGCAATCTGGAGCTGGTCGCCAGCATCAAGGAGGAATATGAGACGGTGCGGGAAAATTACCTCAAGAAATCCCGCAAAGATACGCTGAGCCCGCTCCGTGAAGCCCGCGCCAATGCCGCGCCCATTGACTGGTCAGGCTACACGCCGCCTGTGCCGAGTTTCACAGGGGTGCGGGAATTCAACGTCGATCTTGCCGCCCTTGTTGACTATATCGACTGGACCCCTTTCTTCCGGACATGGGAATTGGCCGGGCATTATCCGAAAATCCTCACCGATGCCGTGGTAGGGGAAACGGCAACGGAGCTTTATAATGATGCCCGGGCCATGCTGGATAAGGTAATTTCAGAGAAATGGCTTCAGGCGCGGGCGGTTGTCGGTTTCTTCCCGGCGGCGCGGGAGGGGGATGATGTTATCCTTTACACGGATGAAAGCCGAAAGGTGGAGCGGCACCGTTTTCATTTCCTGCGTCAGCAGATGAAACGAAGCAATGGTCGCGCCAACTTCTCGCTCGCCGATTTTATCGCGTCCGCAGGAACGGGGCTGCAAGATTATATCGGCGGTTTTGCCGTGACATCAGGCCTTGGGATCGAGAAAAAGCTCGAAGAATTCAAGCTAACCCATGATGATTACAGTGATATCATGCTGAAAGCGCTTGCTGACCGTCTGGCGGAAGCTTTCGCCGAATATATGCATGAGCGGGTCCGCAAGGAACTCTGGGGCTATGCCTCAGAGGAAAACCTCACGAATGAGGAGCTGATCCGTGAGGAATATCGCGGTATTCGCCCGGCGCCCGGCTATCCGGCCTGTCCGGAGCATTCGGAAAAGCGCGGGCTGTTTAAGCTGCTGGATGTGGAGACAAATGCCGGGATCACGCTGACCGACAGCTTTGCGATGTTACCGGCCTCCTCAGTCTCCGGGCTGTATTTCTCACACCCTGAGGCCCGTTATTTCGGTGTTGGCAATGTCGGCATTGATCAGGTGGAGGATTACGCCGTGCGCAAAGGCATCACGGTTGAGGCGGCGGAGAGACTGCTCGCTTCCAATATCTCCTATGACCGGGTGCGGCGGGCAAGCTAGATTGAGCTTCAGATTTTGAAGCTAACTTACGGG
The DNA here is from genome assembly GCA_963971675.1 of uncultured Alphaproteobacteria bacterium. Classification (GTDB taxonomy): domain Bacteria; phylum Pseudomonadota; class Alphaproteobacteria; order Sneathiellales; family Sneathiellaceae; genus Sneathiella. Next base: position 114,835 of record CAXASQ010000007.1, read on the forward strand.
AAATAAATTCTATTTCCCGTATCCGCCGCCGGTTGGTGTCTGGATGACATAGAGATCGCCTGCCGCCATCTCGGTGGAGGAACGGGCATCCAGTTCTTCGATGCGGCCATCATGCCGTTCGACCCATTGCCTGCCGACTTCCCCGTTACCGCCGCCCTGCAGCCCGAAGGGCGGCACTCGGCGGTGGCTGGAAAGAAGGGAGGCGGTCATCGGCTCCAGAAAACGGATCTTGCGCAGCGTGCCCGCGCCGCCCCGATGATGGCCCTTACCGCCTGATCCATGGCGAATTTCAAAACTTTCCAGCAGCACAGGAAAGCGCCATTCCAACACCTCCGGGTCTGTGAGGCGGGAATTGGTCATATGGGTATGGACCGCACCGGTGCCGTCAAAGTCAGGTCCGGCGCCGGAGCCGCCGCAGATGGTTTCATAATATTGATACCGATCATTCCCGAAGGTAAAGTTGTTCATGGTGCCTTGCGCGGCGGCCATCACTTCCAGTGCGCCGAACAGGCAATCGGTAATGCATTGGGAGGTTTCCACGTTGCCCGCCACCACGGCCGCCGGATATTCCGGGGACAGCAGGGACTTTTCCGGCACAATGATTTCAAGCGGTTTGAGACACCCGGCGTTGAGGGGAATATCCCCATCGACAAGGCAGCGAAATACATAAAGCACTGCCGCGGTCGTGACAGCGCGCGGGGCGTTATAATTGGTCGGATGCTGGCCGCTGCTGCCTGTGAAGTCGATACAGGCGCTGCGGGCGTTCTTATCAATGGTGATGTTGACGGAAATCTTATATCCGTCATCCATGGCATAGGTGAAGGATCCACTTTTCAGGACATCCAGAACCCGGCGGACGGATTCTTCGGCATTGTCCTGAACATGCCCCATATAGGCATGCACCACATCCAGGCCGAAATGATCGACCATGCGGCGCAGTTCCTGTATGCCTTTTTCACAGGAGGCGATCTGCGCCTTCAGGTCGGCCATATTCTGATCCGTATTGCGGGACGGGTAGGGGCCGGATTTCAGGATATTGACGATTTCCGCCTCGCAGAGTCGCCCACCATCGACCAGTAACACATTATCCAGAATGACGCCTTCCTCCGCCACCGTGCGGCTATCCGGCGGCATGGAACCGGGTGTCGTGCCGCCGATGTCGGCATGATGCCCGCGGCTTGCCACATAAAAGAGAACATTCTTGCCTGCGGTGTCAAAAACCGGCGTGATCACCGTGACATCGGGCAGGTGAGTGCCGCCGTTATAAGGGGCGTTTAAGGCAAAGACATCGCCGGCCTTCATGGTGCTAGCATGTTTGACGATGACGGCCTTGATACTCTCTGACATGGAGCCGAGATGCACTGGCATATGCGGGGCATTGGCAATCAGATCACCGTTCAGATCGAACACCGCGCAGGAAAAATCGAGCCGTTCCTTGATATTGACGGAGTAGGCGGTCTTTTCAAGGACAGTGCCCATTTGCTCCGCCACATTCATAAAGAGATTGTTGAATATCTCCAGCATGACAGGATCGACTTCCGTGCCGATAGCCATATCGCGTTTGAGAGGTACGACACGGCTCAGCAGCAGGTCGCCGCGCGGCGTTTTCTCGGCCTGCCAGCCGGGTTCTATAACCGTTGTGCCGGTTGCCTCGACAATCACGGCAGGGCCGCCAACCCCGGTATCCAGTGGCATATTATCCCGATTATAAAAGGGACAGTCCTGCCATTTTCCATCCATGTAAACAGGTTGACTGGAAAGCGGGTTCAGATTGTCATCTTGCGGCCGGGGAGTGACCTCGCTGTTCTTTTCGGCGGCGCCAATGACTTCCACAGCGACAGCCTCGACAATCATCGGTTTTTCCGGTGTGGTGAAGCCAAACCGCTGGCGGTGGGCGGCTTGAAATGCGGGGATGACCTCCTCCGGTGAGCCATCCCCCACGATCATGGCGGTGTCGGATCCCTGATATTTGATATGCAGGCGGCGGATAGTGCGCACACGACTTGCTGGCATGCCCTGCGCCTGCATTTCTTCTTCTCCGATGCGAGCTAGCTCATCCAGTGTCTTTGATATGCTGCCCAGTGAATTGTTTTCATAGGTAATTTCCAGTGCCTGCTCTTTCATGACCCGCAGATCGGCCAGCCCCATGCCAAAGGCGGAGAGAACACCTGCAAAGGGATGCAGGAGGATTTTCGTCATGCCGAGACTGTCGGCGACAAGGCAGGCATGCTGTCCGCCCGCGCCGCCGAAGGAGGTCAGCACATATTCAGAGACATTATAGCCCCGCTGTGTGGAAATCTTTTTGATGGCATTGGCCATATTCTCCACGGCGATGAACAGAAAGCCGCGCGCCACTTCCTCGGGGCTGCGGTTGTCACCGGTGGCGGCATTGATTTTATCCGCGAGGGCGCCGAATTTTTCGCGGACAATTTCCACATCCAGCGGCTCATCGGCATCAGGGCCGAAGACGGGCGGGAAATAGTCGGGGGACAGCTTTCCCAACATGACGTTACAGTCTGTGACTGTGAGCGGACCACCTTTGCGGTAGCAGGCGGGGCCTGGATCCGCCCCGGCGCTGTCCGGCCCGACGCGATAGCGCGCCCCATCGAAATGCAGGATGGAGCCGCCGCCCGCCGCAACGGTATGGATCAGCATCATCGGCGCGCGCATGCGTACGCCGGCAACTTCCGTCTCAAATGTGCGCTCATAATCCCCGGCATAGTGCGACACATCGGTGGAGGTGCCGCCCATATCGAAGCCAATCACCTTGTCAAACCCGGCGAGACCGCTGGTTTCCACCATCCCGACAACGCCGCCAGCCGGACCGGAGAGAATGGCATCCTTGCCCTGAAAGAAATGGGCATCTGTCAGGCCGCCGTTGGATTGCATGAACATCAGCCGCGTATCGCCAAGTTCTGACGCCACCCGATCGACATAACGGCGGAGAATGGGGGAGAGATAGGCATCCACCACGGTGGTATCGCCGCGGCTGACCAGTTTCATCAGCGGGCTGGTCTCATGGCTGGTGGAGACTTGCGTAAAGCCGATCTCGCGGGCAATCTCTGCCGTGCGCTTCTCATGATCGGTGAAGCGGTAGCCATGCAGGAAGACGATGGCGCAGGCCCGAAGACCATCATCAAAGGCGGCCTGAAGCTTGGCGCGGGTATCGGCTTCGTCAAGGGGCCGGATCAGATCTCCGCGGGCGCCGATCCTCTCTTCCACCTCGATGACGCGGCTGTACAGCATTTCCGGCAGTTCAATATTCAGCGCGAAGAGTTTCGGGCGTGTCTGATACCCGATGCGAAGGGCGTCCCGGAAGCCCTTCGTGGTCACCAGCAGCAATGGTTCGCCTTTGCGTTCCAGCAGGGCGTTTGTCGCGACGGTGGTGCCCATTTTCACCGCATCGATTTTCTCTGCGGGGAGGGGGTCGCCTTTGGCCACGCCCAGCAGATCGCGAATGCCCTGAAGGGCGGCGTCTTCATATTGTTCCGGATTTTCACTGAGCAGCTTGTGCGTGACAAGCCTGCCATCCGGTCGTTGTGCAACAAGATCGGTGAAGGTGCCGCCCCGGTCAATCCAGAACTGCCACTTATCTGCCGTCACCCTGTTCGCCTGATCCGTCATACCCGTTCCAATCGTACCCGCCGCTGCTTGTCTTCCAATCCTTAACATCTGGTTCGGGCAGAGGTAAAGCGCCAAGGAACGGGAGGCCGTTTAAGAGTTTTTAAACCCTGTTCCGTCCATGATATGCTATAACGCAACGCTTTGACATGAATGGTAGAGACAGGATTATGGCGCATAAGGGAATTATTCTTGCGGGCGGCACCGGCAGCCGACTTCATCCGTTGACCCTTGGGGTCAGCAAACAGCTGATGCCGATATATGATAAGCCCATGATCTATTATCCGCTGGCGACGCTGATGCTGGCTGATATCCGGGATATTCTGATCATTACGACGCCGGAGGAGCAGGCAGTTTTCAAGCGTGTCCTGAAAGACGGTTCGCAGTGGGGGCTTAATCTTTCCTATGCGGTGCAGCCGTCGCCAGATGGTCTGGCGCAGGCCTTTATTATTGGGGCAGAACATATCGGTGATGATCATTCTGCTCTGATTCTCGGCGATAATATTTTTTATGCCAGCCGTTTCAGTGACCTTCTCAAAAGCGCGAGAGCGCGGGAGACAGGCGCGACGATCTTCGGCTATCATGTCTCCGATCCGACCGCCTATGGCGTTGCGGAATTTGATGAGACGGGCAAAGTGATCGGGGTCGAAGAAAAACCGAAGAATCCCAAATCCAACTTCGCCATTACCGGCCTCTATTTTTACGATAATCAGGTGATCGACTTTGCGAAGCATCTGAAACCGAGTGCCCGCGGGGAGCTGGAAATTACCGATCTCAACCGCCTCTATCTTGATCAGGGGCAGCTAAAAATGGAATTTCTCGGTCGTGGCAGTGCCTGGCTCGATACCGGAACGCACGACAATTTGCTGGAAGCCTCGCAGTTCGTGCAGACGATTGAGAAACGGCAGGGTCTTAAAATTGCCTGCCCCGAAGAGATCGCTTACCAGAAGAAATTCATCACGGCGGAGGAGTTGGCCGCCCTCGCTGAACCGCTTCGCAAGAGCGGCTACGGAGACTATCTGCTGACGCTTCTGAAATAAAGTGGCTGCATAAAAAAGGGCGGTGATACCGCCCTTTTCCGTTTCAATTGTTATTGCTGTCTGACAGGGGAGTTAGATAAAGCCCCGCTGTTCCAATACGGCAATGATCTGGTCGGCGGCATCTTCCGGGCTTGTCCGGCCGCCGTCGATGATGATTTCCGCATTTTCCGGCCGCTCGTAGTCGGAGGAGATGCCGGTAAAATTCTTGATCTCGCCGGCGCGCGCCTTTTTGTACAGCCCCTTGATATCGCGCGCTTCGCAAATCTCAAGTGGTGTATCAACGAAGACCTCCAGAAATTCGTCCGTCTCCAGCAGATTGCGGGCCATTTGCCGCTCGCTCCGGAAGGGGGAGATGAAGGAGACAAGCGTAATCAGTCCCGCATCCACCATCAGCTTGGAGGTTTCGCCAACACGGCGGATGTTTTCCACCCGGTCCGCATCGGTAAAGCCGAGATCCTTGTTGAGCCCGTGACGGACATTGTCGCCATCCAGCAGATAGGTATGTTTGCCAAGGGAATGAAGTTTCTTTTCCACCAGGTTGGCAATGGTCGATTTGCCCGATCCCGACAGCCCGGTGAACCAGAGAACAGACGCCTTCTGCCCTTTCTGGGTTGCCCGCGCCGACTTGTTAATATCGACGGCCTGCCAATGGATATTTTCCGCCCGGCGCAGCGCAAAGTCGATCATCCCGGCGGCAACAGTGGCATTGCTGAAGCGGTCAATAAGGATAAAGGCGCCGGTTTCACGGATTTTGGCATAAGGATCAAAGGTGATCGCCTTGTCAACCGTGACGTTGCAGACACCGATTTCATTCAGTTCCAGCGTTTTGGAGGCCGTATGCTCCATCGTGTTTACATTGACCTTGTATTTCAGGCTGCTGATGCGGGCAGCCGTGGTACTCGTACCGAGTTTGAGGGGGTAGGTCCGGCCGGGCAGCATGGGTTCGCTGTTCATCCAGACGATCTTAGCCTCGAACTGATCGGCGGAGGAGGGGCGGTCTTGCGTCTCGCAAAGAATGTCGCCGCGGCTGATATCAATTTCATCGGCAAGCGTCAGGGTTACTGCCTGGCCGGCAATGGCCTCTTCCAGGTCGCCATCCATGGTGACAATGCGGGATATCTTGCTGCTCTGCCCCGAGGCCGGTTCGACGATTGCGTCGCCGACCCGGATGCGCCCGCTGGCGATGGTGCCGGAAAAGCCGCGAAAATCAAGGTTGGGCCGGTTGACCCATTGCACAGGGAAACGGAACGGGCCTTTCAGGCGGTCGCGGCCAATTTCGACGGTCTCCAGATGTTCCAGAACCGCCGGGCCGTCATACCACGACATGGCCTCACTCGCGCCGATCATGTTATCCCCATTGAGGGCTGAGACCGGGATCGCCGTGACATCTTCAAAACCGAGTTGCTCGGCGAATTTGAGATAATCGGCCCGGATCTTCTCGAATGCGGCCCGGTCATAATCAACCAGATCCATCTTATTAATGGCGAGGATTACTTTCCTGATGCCGAGCAGCGAGACCAGATAACTGTGCCGCATGGTCTGGATGAGCACACCTTTTCGCGCGTCAATCAGGATGACGGCAAGATCGGCGGTGGAGGCACCGGTCACCATATTGCGGGTATATTGCTCATGCCCCGGCGTATCGGCGACGATGAATTTGCGCTTGTCGGTGGCGAAGAAGCGATAGGCAACGTCAATAGTAATGCCCTGTTCGCGCTCCGCCTGCAATCCATCCAGGAGAAGGGCGTAGTCTATCTCGCCATTCTGGGTGCCGATGCGCTTGCTTTCCGCCGTCAGAGTGGCAAGCTGGTCTTCGAACAGCAGTTTCGAATCCCACAGCAGGCGGCCGATAAAGGTGCTCTTGCCATCGTCCACGCTGCCGCAGGTGATGAAGCGAAGAAGGTTCTTCTGTTCCTGTGTTTTGAGATAGGCGTCGATTTCGGCCGCCGTCTGCATGGACAAATCATTCATCAGAAATATCCTTCCTGCTTTTTCTTCTCCATCGAGCCAGCCTGATCCTTGTCGATGAGGCGGCCCTGCCGTTCGGATGTGCGGGCGACGAGCATTTCCTGAATAATCTCCGGCAATGTGGCGGCGGTGGATTCAATTGCGCCGGTTAGAGGATAACAGCCGAGGGTGCGGAAGCGGATGGACTTCATCGTCGGTGTCTCCCCCTCATTGAGGGGCATCCGGTCATCATCGACCATGATTAGCATACCATCGCGCTCCACCACCGGGCGCTTTTCCGCAAAATAGAGCGGCACGATGGGAATATCCTCCATATAGATATATTGCCAGATATCCAGCTCCGTCCAGTTGGAGAGAGGGAAGGCGCGAATACTCTCTCCCTTTCGAACGCGACCGTTATAGAGATTCCACAACTCCGGTCGCTGGTTTTTCGGATCCCAACGGTGATTTTCATTGCGGAAGGAAAAAACCCGTTCCTTGGCGCGGCTGGCCTCCTCGTCACGACGGGCGCCGCCGAAGGCCGCATCGAATTTATAATGATCGAGGGCCTGTTTCAGCGCCTCCGTCTTCATCACGTCCGTATGCAGCGCCGAGCCGTGGGTGAAGGGGCCGATGCCCCGCTTCACGCCTTCCTGATTGATATGGATCAGAAGTTCCAGCCCATATTCCTTCACGATGGTATCGCGAAAATGAATCATGTCGCGGAATTTCCAGGTGGTGTCGACATGAAGAAGCGGAAAGGGCACCGGAGAGGGATAAAAAGCCTTGCGTGCCAGATGCAGCAGAACAGCGGAATCCTTACCGATGGAATAGAGCATGACGGGATTTTGAAATTCCGCCGCCACTTCCCGGAAGATATGAATGCTCTCCGCCTCAAGCTGTCTGAGATGGGTTAAACGCGTCAGGTTCATGATATATTCCGTTCCACTTTTGCAGTAGGCTTCGTACCGCTTCGGGCAAGGGATTACATAATATAGGGACATGCCACAAGTAGAAACAAGCCAATTATACATATATATCATGTGATATAAGCATTTTATCAAAAAATTATCGGATAAATGCTGTCAGAGGGTCGAAACGTGTGTTTCGGTACTGCTGTAGAAGGGGTGGTTGGCGCGCATTTAACCTGTGCGACCGGACTTCATGATCAAATCAATTGAATGCGGCGAAGGGTCCGACTATCCTCCATCCCTGATCTCCAGTTGAAAGAGTGGTATGAGGATCGACCGTCACTTTACCTACACCGAGAGTCATATGGCCTGTCCCGAATGCGATTTGCTGCATTTGGTGAGCGACATCCGGGAAGGAGAGCAGGGACATTGTATTCGCTGTGGGGCGCTGTTATTCGTGCGACATCGCAACAGCCTTGATCGGGCGCTGGCCTTCTCGCTGACTGGTCTCAGCTTTTTTATTCTCGCTAATCTGTTCCCGTTGCTTACTTTCGAGATGGAAGGACAGACAGAATCGAACCGGCTGATTGATGGGGCGATTGCTTTCTGGCAGGCGGGCTATTGGGAGTTGGGCATCGCTGTCTTCATTTTCAGCGTATTTGCACCGCTTGCCGTGCTGCTGGTGCTGGTGACGTTGCTATTGCCACTCCGCCTTGGTCGGGCGCCACTGTTTGTGAAGCTTCAGATCCGGCTGCTTGTCTTTCTGAAGCCCTGGGCGATGTCGGAAATTTTCATCCTCGGCATTATTGTTGCCTTTGTGAAGTTACAGGATTTTGCTGATGTGGGGATAGGCCTTTCATTATTCGCCTTTATCCTGATGGTGATCGCCACGGTTATGGCCTATTTGACTCTGGATACGCGGGCGCTTTGGGCCCGGCTTGAGGAGCTGGCGGTATGAGTGGGGAGCGGCAACAGGCACGGCTGACCGCGACATCCATTGAAGCCGTCTCCTGCCATGTCTGTAACCTGCTGGTATCCAACCGTTACAGATCGGAGCATGGAAATGCCTGTCCGCGCTGCGGGACGGCCCTGCACCGCCGCAAGCCCGACAGTATGAGTCGGACATGGGCGTTGCTGATCGCGGCGGCAATCCTTTATGTGCCGGCTAATGTATACCCGATTCTGACCGTGATTTCCTTCGGCCAGCCGACCACCAGCACTATCATCGGCGGGGTGATTGAGTTGGCGGCGGGTGGACAATGGGTGATTGCAGCCGTCGTATTCATCGCCAGTGTCTTCGTCCCGATCTTCAAAATTCTCGCTTTACTTTTTCTGGCGCTTTCTGTGCAATTGAAATGGCAGGCCCGGCCGCGGGCGCGCACATTGCTTTACCGGTTTACGGAATTTATAGGTCGCTGGTCGATGATTGATATTTTTATGATCTCGATCCTGATCGCTCTGGTGAAGTTGCAGGCGCTGGCGACGGTGACTGCGGGACCGGGGGCGATTGCCTTTGCCGCAGTGGTCATTATCACCATGTTCGCGGCGATGACATTTGATCCGCGGCTGATCTGGGATACGGAAGGAATGAGTGATGACGGAGGATAAGCAGCAGGCCGTGCCGGAGGCAAAGGTGCGCCGGGGTTATGCGAGCCTGATGAGCATCTGGATCGTTCCTGCCATCGCGCTCGGTGTCGCCCTGTATCTGATTTTTCAGACACTGGCGGAGCGAGGGTCGGAAATCACCATTGTCTTTGAGGATGCGGAGGGCATGGTGCCGGGCAAGACCCAGCTCCGCTACAAGGATGTGGAAATCGGTGTCCTGAAACGCATTGAATTCCTAGACGAAAGTAATGAGGTGGCGCTCAAAGTTGATGTGACGGCAACCGCCGAAAAATATCTGACTGAAACGGCCAGTTTCTGGATTGTCTCTCCTTCCATCGGATTGCAGGGTATCAGCGGTCTTCAGACCCTGCTTTCAGGCGCCTATATCGAAATTGATCCGGGGGAGGGCGGCGCCCGCAAAACCGAGTTTGAGGGGCTTAAAATTCCGCCGGTCGTCACCTCGACCCAAAAGGGAACGGAATATATTCTTTCAACTGAGAAGCTCAGTAACATCAATCGCGGCACACCGATTATCTACAAGGGGCTGACGGTTGGCAGTGTGCTTGGTTACCGGCTGGCGGAAGATAAGACGGCCGTTGATGTATATGCCTTTGTGGAGAGCCCTTATGATGAGCTGGTGCGCGGGGGGACGCAGTTCTGGAACGCAGGCGGGGTCAATCTTTCGGTCACGACATCCGGGTTCGAGGTGGGGGCCAGCTCCCTGCAAAATCTGATCGTTGGCGGGATCGAATTTGCAACGCCGCCACGCCATCAGGATACCTCTCTTGCCGCGGTGCGTCAGAAATTCACGTTGTATGACAACGAAAAAGCACGCGACGATGCACGCTTCACCGAAAAAATCATCTATATCCTCTATTTTGACGGGTCGGTGAGCGGGCTTGCCGTTGGCGCCAATGTGGAATTTAAAGGCATCAAGGTTGGCACTGTGCGACGGATCGGCCTTGAGATCGACGAGCATAACCTGAAATATTATATTCCTGTGCTGATCGAGATTGAACCGCAGCGGCTGCGTATCACCGACAGCGGCAGAAGCGCCCGCTCGGTTGAGGAAACGCGGGAAGCAAGGCACAAGCTGGTCAGTAACCTGATTGACAAGGGATTGAAGGCCAAGCTTAAAATCGCCAACTTCCTGACCGGTCAGCTAATCGTCGATCTTGATCTTTTGCCCGATCAGGAAACAGTATTCATTGCCAAGAATGGTCGCGTGCCGGAAATTCCTACCGTCCCGGCAGACCTGGAGGCAATTGCCACCTCCGTTACCCGGCTGATGGCCAAGCTCGACCGTCTGCCGATTGAGGAAATCGGCAGGAATCTGGATGGTACGATGCAGGGGCTGGACAAGCTGATCGGTTCCGGCGAATTACAGGCGGCCATCACGGAATTCCGGCAACTGGCATCTTCCGTACGTCAGGTAGCAGAGAATTTCGAGCAAACGACGCTGCCGGGCATCGGGGCAACGCTGGAAAGTACGGAAGCCGCAGTCAAGCGGATCGAGACGACCCTGGCGGCAGCGGAGGCAATGTTTTCCTCCGTCGATGGTTTGATTGCCGATGGCTCGCCCTTCAAATATGATCTGATGAATATGATGCAGGAACTGGCGGCGGCTAGCCGGTCGGTACGCAGTCTTGCCGACTTCCTGGAACGCAACCCCAATGCCCTGATCAGCGGAAAAAGATAGACCATGATGATCCTTAAAAAATACCTCGCTCTGGTCAAAGTCGCTCCGCTGTTATGGCTGTTGTTCGCGCTGGCCGCCTGTGCCGCCTTGCCCGGGTCGGCGCCGACGAATTTCTACATTCTCAAACCGGCGGGTGATCTGAAGATGTCCGGCGGTGCGCTTGCCGAGGGAGTATCGGTCGGGGTGGGGCCGGTGCAGATACCAGGCTATGCCGACCGGCCGCAGATTGTCACTTTCGATCAGGGTTCCGCCATAGAAGTGCATGATTTCGATCACTGGGCGGAACCGCTGCCGGAGGCGATCCGCCGGGTGCTGACCAGCAATGTGTCGTCTCTTCTGGGTGCGGCGCGGGTCTTTCCCTATCCTGCCGATTTCCGGCCTGACCGTCAGGCGGTTCAGGTCGCCGTCAATATCATTGATATCACGCAAAGCTCCGATGGGCGGGCGGTCCTGTCCCTCCGCTGGCATGTGCGGGCGCTGTATGACAACGTGGTGCTCGGCCGGTTTGTAAAGTCTTATGAAGCGCCGGGAACGCCGGGGGATTTGGGTTCTTACGCCGAAGGCCTCAGCGGACTTTTGGGCAGGCTGTCAGAGGATATTGCGGCCTCCCTTGCTGACCTTGATCTTTCCTGACGGACCATAGGCGGATAATGGGGATATGAACCACCTTCAACAGCGCAAGGAGCTGATTAGCGCCGTCCGGCGGATGAATGAAATTGGCATCAATCACGGCACGTCCGGCAATGCCAGCATCCGGATTGAGGGCGGCTATCTGATTACTCCTTCGGGCCTTGCCTATGCGGAGCTGGAGCCCGCCGATATCGTTGAGATGAGTTTTGACGGCGAGGTCTCGGGTCGCTGGAATCCATCCAGCGAATGGCGTTTTCATCATGACCTGCTCGTTGCCCGGCCCGATTTCAACGTCATCCTGCATACCCACGGCAAGGCGGCGATGACACTTGCCTGTCAGCGGATCGAACTGCCTCCCTTTCACTATATGATCGCCGTCGCGGGGGGCAATACAATCCGCTGCGCTGAATATGCGACCTATGGCACGCAGGAACTGTCGGACAAGGCCCTTCTGGCCATGCAGGATCGCAAGGCCTGTTTGCTCGCGAACCACGGTTTGTTGGTGGGAGAGGTGAATTTCAAACGCGCGCTCTCCCTGGCGGAGGAGGTGGAGATACTATGTGATACGTACTGGCGTATCCTGCAAACCGGCACGCCGGTGCTACTGACCGAAGCGCAGATGGCCGCGGTTCACGCGCAATTTGCAAAAGGCTACGGGATGCCGCAAAAAGATGGATAAGAGGCATATGTCAGTCGATTAAGGACTATCGTGCCGTTTTAAAAAAGGCTAAAAAATCAGCCATAACGAGAAAATAAAAAATCAAGAAAGAGGAGGAATACATATGAGCAATGCCCTAAGACTGGCCAAGGAGGATTACCTTAATTCTGTCGGCGCCGAATATGGTCCGACCGACTGGATGATGATTGATCAGGCGCGCATCAACAAATTCGCCGAAGCGACCGATGATTTCCAGTTCATCCATGTCGATCCGGAACGGGCGGCCAAGGAAACCCCCTTCGGCGCGACCATTGCACATGGCTTCCTGACGCTATCCCTGCTGGCCTATCTGGTGCCGCAGATCCAGCCGAAGATTGACGGCATCAAAATGGGCATCAACTATGGTCTCGACAAGCTGCGCTTCCTGCAACCGGTCAAGGTGAATAGTGAAATACGGGCGAAAATCAAAATTCTAAGTATCGAAGAAAAACGTCCCGGCCAATATCTGACCAAGACGGAAGTCACCATTGAAATCAAGGGTGAAGACAAGCCAGCGCTGATCGCCGAATGGCTCGGGATGAGCATGACCTGACACTTAAGAAATATTGAGGAGACACTATGAGCATTCGATTTGATGGCCGCGTGGCGATTGTCACAGGTGCGGGCAATGGGCTCGGGCGCAGTCATGCGCTCGGACTTGCCGCCCGCGGCGCGAAAGTGGTGGTCAATGATCTGGGCGGGTCTGTCGATGGTAGCGGCGGTTCCTCCGATGCGGCGAAGGCCGTTGTCGCGGAAATCGAAGCGGCGGGCGGCGAGGCCATTGCCAATGGCGCCAATGTCACCGATATGGAACAGGTCATGGCCATGGTCGATGCGGCAATGGCAAAATGGGGCCGCATTGACATTCTGGTGAACAACGCGGGCGTGTTGCGGGATAAATCCTTCTCGAATATTGACCTTGCAGATTTTTCCTTCGTTCTCGATGTGCATCTGATGGGATCGGTCAACTGCTCGAAGGCCGTCTGGAATGTCATGCGTGAGCAGAATTACGGTCGTATTGCCATGACCACATCGTCAAGCGGCCTTTACGGCAATTTCGGTCAGGCCAATTACGGGGCGGCGAAGATGGGGCTGATCGGGTTGATGAATACGCTGGTGCTGGAAGGGGCGAAATATGGCATCCGTGTCAATGCCCTCTCTCCTTGCGCCGCGACCCGCATGACGGAAGGGCTGATCCCGGAAAACCTGCTGGAATTGCTGACGCCGGAATCGGTGACGCCCGCGCTGCTTTACATTGTTTCTGAGAATTCTCCCAACCGCACCATCATCACGGCGGGGGCCGGCACCTATGCGCGCACCATCATCAATGAGACGGCGGGCAAATGGCTGGCGGAAGGGGAGCGCAGCCCCGAAAATATCGCCAAGATGTGGAATGAAATTGCCGATCCGGCCACGCAGAGCGAATATATGAACGGCAATGATCAGACCACCAACATGCTGACCAAGGCGGCAAACGGTCTCGGTATCAAAGTTTGACGATTTGGCAGGCAACGGATGGCATGAGGTGATGGGACAGGGATAGAGCAGCGCCGACTGTCGATAATAATGGCGCGGGCGCCGCTCTACTGTTATGAAAGCATTTTCGATCAACAGGCGCGTGAGTATATGTCAAGATCACCCCATATGACGGCCCCGGTAAATGGCGATCTGGCGCCGCTTGCCGAATTCGCTTGCGATTTGGCAAGCCTTGCCGCCTCGGTTACGCGACCCTATTTCCGGCAGCCTCTGGATGTCATCAGCAAGGCGGACAGTTCTCCCGTCACCATTGCCGATCAGGAATGCGAACGTTTGATCCGCGAGACCATTGCAAAGCGTTATCCGGATCATGGCATATTGGGTGAGGAGCATGGCTTTGACGGCAGCGATAAATCCGATGTCTGGGTGATTGATCCGATTGACGGGACGAAAAGCTTTGTCTCCGGCCTGCCACTCTACGGCACGCTGATCGCCTATACGCAGATGAAAGACGCTATCATCGGCGTTCTCTCCATGCCTGAACTTGATGAATTCTGGATCGGCATCAAGGGAGAGGGGTGTTTTTTCAATGGGTCTCGCTGCCGGACAAGCGATTGCACCTCCCTTGGGGAGGCGATCCTGATGACCACTTCGCTTGAATATTTTACGCAGGCGGACAGGGAAAAATTCCAGACTCTTGCAGGCGCCACGCGGATCCGCCGGTATGGCGGAGATTGCTATATCTACGCCATGGTGGCCGCCGGCTTTGCAGATCTTGCTGTCGAGACTGGACTCAAAAGCTATGATTACATGGCCCTCGTTCCGGTGATCGAGGAGGCGGGAGGTGTGATTACCGACTGGTCCGGCAAACGTCCCGGCTTCAATTCCGATGGCTCCATCATTGCCGCCGCCACGAAAGAGCTGCATGAACAGGCGCTGGAAATCCTCAACGGCTGATCAGAGTTTCAGGCGGTAAAGGGGCAGTTCTTCGGCGCTGTTCCAGTGGCTGCGGCACCATCCGCTCTGCCGGGCGCCCATTCGCCGGTAAAATCCCCCGGCGTGCGGATCGGCGGCGATGCGGATATGCAAATGTCCGCACTTACGGGCGGCCTCGATTGCCGCGGTGAAAAGCTGCCGCCCATAGCCCTTTCCCATATGCAGTGGCGAGACATAGAGCAGCATCAACTCGGCTTCCGCGCCATCGTCATCGAGAAGATAAAAACCGGTTGCTCCCTGTGACTCCTGCAGAACACCACTCTGCCATCTGGCAATCATTTGATCTGTCACGGTAAGGGCAGGCGTAAATTGCGCCATCTGCTGGTCCGAATATCCCCAAAAGGCTTTTGCGGCCAGGGCCAGCTCGGTTAGGGATTGGCAGTCGGTCGCAACGGCGGGGCGGATTGTTATCACGAAACTTGTTCCGGAAAAAGTGCAAGCAGCCGATCAGGATAATCGCTGAACAGCCCATCGACGCCCCAGCCATAGAGCCTGGTCGCCACTTCTGTATCATTGACTGTGTAGGCGAGCAATTTGTACCCCTCCGCCTGGACGTCCTGCACAAGTGCTTCCGTCACAAAAGGCCAGGCACAGTGAAGGCTGGAGGCTCCATAACCCCGCATGCGCGTCTGCCAGTCCGGTGGGATCGCGGCCGTCAGATAGCCAAGCGGCAGATGCGGCAGTCTCTGGGCAATGACGGGCAATGTCTCCGGAATGAAAGAGGAAACAAGCAGCGGTAATTCGTCCGGCCAGTAATCGGCAAGTTCGGCGGCGATTTTCTCTGCCGTCGGGATTTGCCAGCCGATGGTCGGTTTTATTTCCAGATTGAGGCCGACCCCGAGTTCTTTCAATAAGGATGTAAGCTCGCGCAATGTGGGAATTTTTTCTTCCCTATAGGCTTTTGAAAACCAGGCTCCCGCGTCGAGTTTTCGCAATTCCTCAAGGCGGTGCAGAAGAACCGGACCATGGCCGCTTGTAGTTCGGCCCAGATCAGAGTCATGTAGGATGACAATTTCATCGTCGCAGGTGAGAGTGGCATCCACCTCGACAAAGCGAACCCCCAATCCTGCCGCCTTACGTGTGGACGCAAGGGTATTCTCCGGTGCATGGCCCGCCGCGCCGCGATGACCGATGACTTTGGGCAAGGCGTGCAGAAGCTCTGCTTTCGATTTCATGCGAGTTCTCCCACCTGCCAGTCGATTGGTGTTTTGTTGCACTTTACCAGATAGTCATTGGCCTTTGAAAAATGCCCGTTGCCGAGAAATCCGCGATGGGCGGATAGAGGGGACGGGTGCGGGCTTTGCAGGACGAGGTGCTTCTCACGGTCGATAAAGGCGCCTTTCTTCTGCGCATAGCTGCCCCAAAGCAGGAAGACAATATTTTCCCGCTTGTCATTGAGGGCGGCGATGGCGGCGTCTGTGAACCGTTCCCAGCCGCGCCCCTGATGTGATCCTGCACGCGCCTGCTCCACCGTAAGAACGGCGTTCAGCAGCAGCACCCCTTGTTCGGCCCACCGGGCAAGATTGCCATGAGCCGGGCGGGGGAGGCCGAGATCACGGTTGAGTTCCTCATAGATATTACGGAGGGAGGGGGGAATGGGGACGCCGGGCGGCACGGAAAAGCTGAGACCATGGGCCTGCCCCGGGCCGTGATAGGGGTCCTGGCCGATAATAACCAGTTTCACCGCATCAAATGGCGTGCTGTTGAGCGCCGCGAAGATATTGCCACCGGTGGGATAGACGATTTTTCCGGCGGCCTTTTCGCGGCGCAGAAAGTCGCCAAGCTCTGTCATATAGGGTTGATCGAACTCGCCCTGCAACTGTTCAAGCCAGCTTTGTTCGAGTTTGATGTCGCCCATATTGCCCCTCCGTCGTCAGAGCCGCTTGCGGCCCGCAAATTTCTGTAGCGGCGTCGCCAGCAATCCCTTTGGCAATAGCACGACGCTGATCATGAAGGCAATGCCGAGGATGAGGATCCAGTAATCGCCGAATATTTCCACCAGCCAGCTTTCCGCCCAGCGGGTGAGAATGGCGCCCATCAGCGCCGCCAGCATCATTTCCTTGCCGCCGAGCGCGACCCAGATCAGTGCCTCGGTCGAGAGGGTGAAGCCAATCAGGGTGGGCGATGCGAAACCGTCCAGCGTCACGAACAAAGCCCCCGCGAGACCGGCTATGGCGGCACCAAGTGTAAAAATGGACAGCCGCAGGGTCAGCACATTGTAGCCAAGGAAGGAAAGCCGGTCCGGGTGGCTGCGCACCGCTGTCATCAGAAGGCCGTAACGGGAATTCATCAGCAGGACGACCAGCCCATAGACTGCCGCGACAATGACGAGAATGACATAGAAGGTCGGCAGCCGGTCATAAAGTTCATAGGACACGCCGAAAAAGCTGAGGGTGATTGGCGGCACATTGAGAAGGCCGTTATAGCCGCCCAGCGCATACCAATTATTCATCAGCCGTTCCAGCACAAGGGCAATGGCCAGAGTGATGATGGCGAGATACGCGCCGCTGACGCCGCGCCCGGCAAATAGGAAGTAGCCAAGAGCAAGCGCGAACAGTGCCGCCCCGGCGATGGCCACAATCAGGCCGATATAGCTGCTTGTGATTCCTGGCAGGATCATTCCCTTGGTTATGGTGGCCATCAGATAGCCGCCGATGCCAAAAAACATCGCCTGGCCAAAACAGAGAATTCCGCCATATCCCCAGACGAGGGAGAGGGATATGGCGAGCAGTCCATATACCAGATAGGCGGTGAGCTGCCCCGTCCAGTAATTGCCGACAAAGACGGGGGCAATGGCAAGCCCCGCAAAGACAAGGAGGGCGATAAGGCTATTTCGCACGGCGCCCTCCCATGAGCCCTTCAGGCTTCAGGCGGATCACGAGAATGGCGAGAATATAAACGGTGATCATGGCGGCGACGGGGGATATCCAGACGGTCAGAAGATTGCTGGTGCCGCCAACTACGGCGCCGCCGACCAGCACACCGGCGAGCGGTCCCGCCCCGCCCACAAGAATGGACAGGAAGCCCGGCACCAGATAGCCGAGGCCCATCTGTGGGTCAACGCTGATAATGGGAGCGACGAGCGCGCCCGCAAGACCGGCAAGAGCCGTGCCGATGACGAAACTCAATCGGTACATCCGCCGGGTGTCAATGCCGAGAGCGGCAGCGGTTGTCGGGCGGGCGATAACGGCGCGGGCCATCAGACCGAAGCTGGTTTTCAGGAAGAGCCAGAATGTCCCCGCGATCAGCAATATCGACATCGCCATTAGCAACAGACGATAGAGGGGGTAGCTGACGGAGCCAAGTGTGAAGGCCCCGTCAATGGGGGCGGCTACGGAGTGAGATTCAGGGCCGAAAGTGAGAACAATGATCTGTTTGAGGGCGATAGAAAGCCCCCAGGTGGCAAGAATGGTATCCAGCGGGCGTAGATAGATATGGCGGATCAGCAATGTCTCGATCAGGAGGCCGAGAAGCCCGACGATAAGGGGGGCGAGCAGCAGACCGGCAATAAACGGCAGGCCCAGCGACTGGCTGGCCAGCATCACATAGGCGCCGATCATAAACAGCTCTCCATGCGCCATATTGATGACACCCATCATACCAAACACAATCATCAGCCCGAGGGCAACCAGCACCAGGACGAGAATATAAGAGGTGACATCGAGAAAAATGGGGAGAAAATCCATCAATGTTTTCCCTCACACAGAAAGATAACGGTTGATAAGGCTGTCATCGCGGCGCAGCGTGTCAATATCACAGGAATCGGCGATCACCCCGTTTTCCATGAACAACACCCGGTCGGCCAAGGTGCGGATCATGTCCACATTCTGCTCGACAATCAGGATGGCCAGGCCCGTCTCCCGGGCGATGCGGGCGAGCTGCAGGCCAATGTCATGGACAATGCTGGGCTGTATCCCTTCCGTCGGCTCATCGAGGAGAAGAAGTTTCGGTTTTGCAATCAGCGCCCGCGCAATGGCGAGGATCTGCTGCTGTCCGCCAGAGAAGGTTCCGGCGCGCTGCTCCCGGCGTTCTTCGAGAATGGGAAACCAGTTAAAAATCTGCCGAAGGGCCTGAGGGGAGTCCGCGCTACCATGGCGGAGCAGGCTGAGGCGGAGATTTTCCTCAACCGTAAAGCCTTCGAATATTTCGCGTCCCTGCGGCACATAGCCAAGACCGGCGCGGGCAATCAAATGGGTTTGCTGATCGCGGATCGGCTGTCCGTTAAAATTGATAGTGCCGCGGCGCGCGCGGATCAGCCCCATGATGGTTTTGAGCAGCGTGGTCTTGCCCATTCCGTTGCGGCCCATGAGCGCGCTGACTTCCCCTGCCGGGATTTGGCAGGAAAGATCGCGCAGCACCAGTGCCCCTCCATATCCAGAAGATATTTTTTCTATTTCAAGCATTTGCAGGTATCTCCTGCATTCCGAAGTAAAGTGCGCGCACATCCGGATCCTGACGGATATCCGAATAGCTGCCGGATTTCAAAATGCGTCCCTTGGACATGACATGCAGCGGGCAGGCGAGATGTTCAATAAACGCCATGTCATGTTCGATAACCAGAACCGTGAGCTTTTCTGACTGATTAATGGTGCGGATAAGCTCCGCCGTGGCCCGCGTTTCGGTTGCTGTCATGCCCGCTGTCGGTTCGTCCAGTAGAATAAGAGTTGGAGTTTGCGCGAGCAGCATGCCGATTTCCAGCCATTGTTTCTGCCCATGCGCCAGCTCTCCGGCCATCCGATCCTGTGCGTCCTCCAGCCTAATAAGAGACTGGATAGAGTTGACATCAGTGCGTTTTGGGCTGCGGCCGGCAGCAATGATCAAATTTTCATGGACAGTTAGTTCGTCAAAGATGGCGGGCACCTGAAACTTGCGGCCGACCCCGAGACGGGCAATTTGGTGTGGCGCAAGACCGGTGATATCATGTCCGTCAAACAGGACGCTGCCACTGTCGGGCCGGAGCGCGCCGGTGATCAGGTTGAATAATGTGGATTTACCGCACCCATTGGGGCCGACAAGGGCATTGAGGCTGCCCTTTTCAAGCAAAAGCGAAAAGCCATCCACTGCGCGCAGGCCGTCGAAATTTTTTGTCAGCGATCTGAGTTCAAGAAACGACATACGCCTACCAGTGATTCCAACATGTTCATATGTGGTCATACAAAT
Organism: uncultured Alphaproteobacteria bacterium; assembly: GCA_963971675.1. Classification (GTDB taxonomy): domain Bacteria; phylum Pseudomonadota; class Alphaproteobacteria; order Sneathiellales; family Sneathiellaceae; genus Sneathiella. The sequence continues at coordinate 134,617 of CAXASQ010000007.1, forward strand.
GATGATTGTGCACAAACAAAGTTTTAATATGTACACAGCCGAATTATGCGTGAATTACCACCCGATTTGGCCAAAATCCGGCCATTTTGCCGGAGCATAACGGTAATTATTTGATTCTTCTAGAGTAAATGGCATATCCATGCACATTCAAGATGATCGGGCAAACGCATGCTTCGGCCATGCCTCAGGCAAACAGAAAGAGTGAGGAAGACTCAATGATCAACATTTCCAGAAGACATTTTATCCGCGCTGTCGGCGCGACGGCGGCGGCATCGGCCTTCAGCATGCCGGCCATTGCATCGGGCAAGACCATCCGGATTGGCGCGGTGCAGCCTTTCTCCGGTGGGCTGGAGCTGTTTGGAAATCAGGCCAAGATGGGTCTTGATCTTGCGGCTGCTGAAATCAATGCGGCGGGTGGCATTCTTGGTCATCAGGTCGAAATCCTGTATGAAGACAATAAGACAGACCCCAAAACCTCCGTCGAGCGGGCGAAAAAGCTGATCGAACGCGATGAGGTCGCGGCAATTTCCGGTCCGATTACGTCGGCGGCGCGCGATGCCATGGCCGCGACGATGGAGCGGGGCAAGACGCCGCTGTTCTACGCCACCAACTATGAAGGTGGTATCTGCAACCGATACCTTTTCTCTTTCAACACCGTGCCGAACCAGGATACAGCGCCGCTGATTCCTTACCTCAAGGACATCGGTGTCGGCGACAGCTATTATATGTTCGGCGCGGATTATGTCTGGCCACGCAATATGTTCGCGACCGCCAAAAATATCATCGGCGAGATTGGCGGAACGACGCTGGGCGAGGAATATACCCCCTTCGGCGTCAAGGATTTTGCCCCGATTATCCGCAAGATTGCCGATTCTGGCGCCAAGGTGCTGCTGTTCGCCCTGCCGGGCGCTGACGGTATCACCTTCATCAAGCAGGCGGAAGAATTTGGCCTCACCAAGACTGTCAAAATCGCGTTCCTTGGTTTTGCGGAAACCTATCTCGGCGCCTTTGGCGAAGGCAAGGGCGAGGATATGTATTGCGGGGTTCCGTTTGTCGCTAGCTCCGACGAGCCGGGCGTGCAGGATTTTGTCTCGCGCATTCGCAAGACCAATGGCGAAGATGCGGTGGTTTCCTTCTATGTCATGACTCACTATAATTCCGTTATGGCGCTGAAGGCAGGCCTCGAAAAGGCCGGCAAGGTGGACCGGGAAGCGATGATCGACGCCATGGGCGGCCTGACCTTCGATATTCCGACAGGTCCGGCCACAATCACGGAGGCGGATCACCATATCGCCATGAATATGTATATTGCCAAGACCGAAAATGGCACGCTCAACGTGGCTAAGAAACTTGGCATTATTGAACCTGCGCCGCAATGCGGGTAAGGAGATAGCATGACAATGAGTGACCTCACCGAAAAGATCAGCGCGGCCATGCCGCTCGCCTTCGCCGATTACAATCCGGTGGCGGCAGGACGGAAGACCGGCCTTGTGATTGTTGATGAGGTCAATGGTTTTGCAACGGTCGGGGCAGGGGCACTGGCGCCACCTGCCCCGAATGAACAGGTTTCCGTCATGGTTGAGGAAACGGTGCGCCTCGCCCGGCATTTTTCCGCGCAAGGCTGGCCGATCCTCGCTTTTCTGGATACCCATATTCCGGGCAAGCCCGAGCCGCCCTATCCGCCGCATTGCGAGGCAGGCACGGGTGAAGAGGAGCTGGTCCCAGAGCTCAAATGGCTGGAAACAGACAAGCAGACAACCCTTGTCAGAAAAGACTGCATTAACGGTTTTGTCGGCGCCATGCGTCCCGATGGCAGCAATGCTGTTGTTGACTGGGTGAAAGCGAACGGCATTACCGATTTTCTGGTGGTTGGCATCTGCACCGATATCTGCGTGATGGATTTTGTTCTAACGACGCTCAGCGCCCGCAATCACGACATGCTGCCGGGCCTGAAGGACATTCATGTTTATGACAAGGGATGTTCCACATACGACCTGCCGCGCAGTGTGGCGGAGGAAATCGGTATTGGCGCGGCGGCGGCCCATCCGCAGGAGCCAACGCACTATATGGGCCTCTATTTCATGGCGAGCCGCGGGGCACAACTTGTCAACAAGGTGATCCTTCCGTCATAATGCCCTCATAACCCGATGAGAAAAGGGAGAGGGAGATGATGATCACCGCTAACGGAAACCAGTTCGAAACGCGCCTGGAAGGGCCGAAAGACGCCCCCGTCGTCACCATGAGCCATTCGCTTTGTTGCGATCTTGGCGCGTGGGACGAATTGGCGGAAGATCTCAAGAAGGATTATCGTGTCTTGCGTTATTCCCTGCGGGGTCATGGTAAAAGCGCGGCCACGCCGGGGCCCTATGATTTTGCCTTGCTGGCTGCTGATATGGCCGCCATACAGGAGCATTATGGAATTACAGAGAGTCATATCGTCGGGTTATCTATTGGCGGTATGATTGCGCAGGAATTTGCGCTTCGTTATCTTGACAGAGTGAAAAGCCTTGTCATTTCCAGCTCTATGTGCGCCCTTCCGGATGGCGCCGCGGCCCTCTGGCCGGAACGCATCCGTCTCGCCGCCGAAGAAGGGTTGGCCGCAACGGTGGACGCTAGCATGAGCCGCTGGTTTGTTGAAGGCTCCCTCAAGGACCGACCGGAAATAGAGGCCCGCATTCGCAAAATGATCCTGGAGACCTCCGTCGAGGGGTATGTCGGCTGCTGTCACGCCATTGCGGGGATTGATTTGAAAGACCGCATTCCCGAGATTAAGGTGCCGACGCTGGTCATTGTCGGGCGGGAGGATATGGGGACGCCGGTTTCCTCCTCGGAATTGATCCACCGGCAGATTGAGGGATCACGGCTGGTGGTTGTCGATAATGCGGCCCATCAACTCGCCGTTGACAAGCCGGACATCTTCAACGCCGAAGTCCGAAAGCATCTGGCCGCCGCCGTTTAGCCTTCTGCCAAGATGGCGGCATGGTGGCGGATATGGTCTTCCATGAAGGTCTGGATGAAATAATAGCTGTGATCGTATCCGTCCTGCATCCGGAGGGTGAGGGACTGTCCTTCTTCCTTGCAGATCGCTTCGAATATCTCCGGTTTTAGCTGTTCGCTCAGGAACTGATCGGCGCGGCCCTGATCGATCAAGATATGGGATGTGCGCTTGCCATGTTTGACGAGTTCCGTCGCGTCATATTCCGTCCAGCTGGCCCTGTCGGTTCCGAGATAGCCCAGAAACGCCTTTTCTCCCCAGGGGCACTGCATGGGGGAGGAAATCGGCGCAAAGGCGGAAACGGATTTGTAGATCTCAGGATTTTTAAGCGCAATGGTCAGAGCACCATGTCCACCCATGGAATGGCCGAAAATGCCAACCCGGTGAACATCGACATTGAACTCTCCGTCGATCAGTAGGCGCAACTCATCGGTCACATAGCTGTACATCCGGTAGGCTCCGGCCCAGGGCTCCTTCACCGCGTCGAGGTAAAACCCGGCGCCGGTGCCGAAATCCCAGTCCTCTTCCTCTCCGGGCAGGCCGACATCACGCGGGCTGGTATCGGGCATGATAAGCATGAGCCCATGCTCCGCCGCGTATTTCTGCGCGCCCGCCTTGATCGTCGCCGTCTCCTCGGTGCAGGTGAGGCCCGCAAGATAATAAAGCACGGGCACCTTGCCCGCTTTTGCCTGCGGCGGCTGATACACCGCGAACCGCATTTCCGATCCGGTCTCGCTGGAGGTATGCTTATAGAAGCCCTGCGTCCCGCCGAAGCATGCCTGTTCAGAAATAATGTCCATGATCTCGCTCAGAATGTGACGACGCTGCGGATGGATTTACCCTCATGCATCAGATCGAAGCCGTCGTTGATCTTCTCGACCGGCATGACATGGGTGATCAGGTCGTCGATATTGATCTTGCCGTCCATATACCAATCGACGATTTTCGGAACGTCCGTGCGGCCTTTTGCGCCGCCGAAGGCCGTACCCTTCCAGACGCGCCCCGTGACCAGCTGGAACGGCCGGGTGGAGATTTCCTGACCCGCGCCCGCGACACCGATGATGATGCTCTCGCCCCAGCCCTTGTGGCAGCATTCGAGGGCCTGACGCATCACATTCACATTGCCGATGCACTCAAACGAATAATCCGCACCGCCCTTGGTGAGGTCAACAAGATAGGGAACGATGTCCCCCTCGACTTCCTTCGGATTGACGAAATGGGTCATGCCGAACTTTTCACCCAGCGCCTTGCGGGCCGGGTTGAGATCGACACCGACGATCATGTCGGCGCCCGCGAGCTTCGCGCCCTGAATGACGTTGAGGCCGATGCCGCCAAGACCGAAGACGACCACATTATCGCCGGGCTTCACCTTCGCCGTGTTGATCACCGCGCCGATCCCGGTGGTCACGCCGCAGCCGATATAGCAGACCTTGTCGAACGGCGCGTCCTCGCGGATTTTGGCAAGCGCGATCTCCGGCACGACCGTATAGTTCGAGAAGGTCGAGCAGCCCATGTAATGGAAGACTTTCTCACCATTGATCTTGAAGCGGCTGGATCCGTCCGGCATCAGGCCCTGACCCTGGGTTACCCGGATCGCCTGACAGAGGTTGGTCTTGCCGCTGGTGCAATAGTCGCACTGGCGGCATTCCGGGGTGTAAAGCGGGATGACATGATCGCCCTTCTTGAGGGAGGTGACACCCGGTCCCACATCGACGACTATCCCTGCGCCCTCATGACCGAGAATGGCCGGGAAAATCCCCTCCGGATCCTCCCCGGAGAGGGTGAAGGCATCCGTATGGCAGAGGCCGCTGGCCTTGATTTCCACAAGAACCTCGCCCTCGCGTGGACCATCCAGTGTGACTGTTTCGATCGTGAGCGGAGCTCCGGCCTTGTGGGCAACAGCGGCTTTGACTTCCATATTTCACATCCTCGGTTAGTGTTTTATTCAGGGGCGAGTTTGCAGATTTAGGGCTGTTGACGCAAGATATTTCCCGATAAAGTGGGGCCGTTTTCTGAAACGCAGGAGAGGCACATGAAAGTGGATGGAAAGGCCTATCGCAGCATCTGGCTGGCGGCGGATGGATGGTCTGTCGATATTATCGACCAGACGCGGCTGCCCCATGAATTCCGCGTGGTAAAACTGGAAACGCTGGATCAGGCGGCCCATGCGATTAGCGCGATGCTGGTGCGCGGCGCGCCGCTGATCGGGGCGACGGCGGCCTATGGCGTCTGTATCGGCCTCAGGACGGACGCCAGCGACAGCGCCCTGCGGAAAATGTGCGAGACATTGATTGCGACGCGACCGACGGCGGTCAACCTCCGATGGGCCATCCGCGCGATGCAGGAGTTGCTCCTGCCGCTGCCGGAGGGCGAGCGTGTATCTGCGGCCTATGAGAAGGCGGCGCAAATCTGCGATGAGGACGTCGCGATCAACAGCGCTATCGGCGATCACGGGCTGGAGGTCTTCCGTCGCATATGGAAAGCGAAGGGAGAGCAGGGCAAGCTCAATATCCTCACCCATTGCAACGCCGGCTGGCTGGCCACCGTTGACTGGGGAACGGCGCTCTCGCCCATCTATAAGGCGTATGATGGGGGCATTCCGGTCCATGTCTGGGTCGATGAGACGCGGCCGCGCAATCAGGGGGCGCATCTGACCTGCTGGGAGCTTGGCAAGCATGGCGTGCCGCACACTCTTGTCGTTGATAATGCGGGCGGACATCTGATGCAGCAGGGGCTCGTTGATCTCTGTATTACCGGCACCGACCGGACGACGGCGACCGGTGATGTGTGCAACAAGATCGGTACTTATCTCAAGGCGCTCGCGGCGCAGGATAATAACGTGCCCTTCTATGTGGCGCTCCCCGGGCCGACCATCGACTGGGAGATTGAGGATGGGCTGCGCCATATCCCGATCGAGAACAGAGACGGGCGGGAAGTGGAATATATAACAGGCCGGACCGGGGCGGGGGAGATGGCGGATGTACGCATTCTTCCTGATTTCAGCAATGCGGCCAACCCGGCGTTTGATGTGACGCCCGCGCGCCTGGTTACGGCGCTGATTACGGAGCGGGGCATCTGCCCGGCCACGCGGAAAGGGTTGGCGACACTCTACGGGCGATAGGCGGCGCAAAATAAGGGCGGCGGTGAGGCCGCCTTTATTTTGATAACAAAAATTGTTAAAGCCAGTTAGCGACGTTTTCTGATGCGCCACTCGAAGCAATCATCGCCATAATCCTGTCGTTTCAGGACTTCCAGAACCAGAGAGCGGTTATGCACGGCAAGCGCGCCCTGCCAGAGTTGGTTCCAGCTATCAAAAACAGATGTTGGCTGGGCATCGGCGCCGCGCATGAAGCGCCAGCCTTTCTGGCGGACGATGACCGCTTCACCGTCCGTTGTCATTTCCGCTTCATCATCATGCCCTTCCGCCATACCGACAAGGTAGCGCGCGAAATCTTCGGCGCTGTCTCCGGCAATGCCGAGGAGGTCCGCGGTCTTGCGGTAAAACTGCTTGCCGATGAGCTGCGCGGTGATACCGCCATAGACATTGGCGTCCATCGGGCCGTAGAGCATGGCAAGCTCGATCAGCGCGTTTTTTGCATACTCCATTGAATAGTTTCGGTTGGCTTTTTGCAGCCGTTCCTCCGGCCAGTCGGAAGTATCCAGTTTCGGCGCGGCGACGGGATCAAACGGCGGGGCCATCTCACCGGGTGCGAATTGCAACCGTTCCTCCGGTGCGAGATCATGATCGAACTCCTTGAAATACCCGGCCATGCCATATTGCCCGTCCATATCCTGCGAGGTGCAGACGAAACCAAGCCGCGGATTTTTCAGGCTCACGCCATTATGGGCATACCAGCCTTTCAGATAGCCGTGATTGACTTCAAGCGGGATCCCGCAGATGGCCGCGCCGTCGTAGATCCATCGCGGATGGCAGAAATGCACCCAGGCTTTTGTATCGCTTTCATACATATACTCGACAGAAACACCGCCCACGCCATTGGACAGATAGTGATATTGCGCGCAAGCCACCGCATCGGGCAGGCCGTCCAGCCCGAGCTTTTCAAAGCTGGACAGGAACTTGTCATGATGCTGACGGCGGAAGATATTGAACGTAAAATCGCCTGCGGCAAAACGATCCTTGCGGCTTGCAAGAGTTAGCAGGACGCCCGTGAAATAGGCGTGATAAAGGATGGCGACCGCCTCATAACGGTCTTTTATGGTGGCGCTTTTCGGCATGTGGGGCCCTCATTCTGCATGTTATTGTTGTTCTTCAGTCGCGAGTATACAGGCCTGTTACCACTTTGCCAGCCTTCGTCAGGGAACCTGATGAAATTCCGGCTCAATTCCGCCAGAGATATAAATCAGTAGGATTTGATGCCGGGCACGCGACATTCATAGGTGGTGTATATGTCTTTGAGATAGCAGGCCGTCGTCACGGAGATAACCAGATTGCCACGGCAGTCGTTGAATGAAACCCATCCTTCCACATGATCAATGCGTCCGCCGTTGCCACTTGCCCCGTAGATATTGAGGACGTTGACATCCCGCATGCGGGCTTCGGGAATTTCAAGCGAGGAGAGGATTTGCCCGATTTCTGATCCACAGCGAGCGAGAGCAAGGCCTTCGGCGGCAGCGGGAGTCGCAAGTGTAAGGCAGAGAATGCCGGAGATGAGAAAATGAAATAGGCGCATGTGCCCCCCAGATGATGCGTTATTCCTTTCAGCTAGGGGAGAAAAATCTGCGGGCAAGATATTCGCCGCAATTTTTAATCGCGGTCACGCCGTTCTTTGGCGATATGATCGCATACGCGGGTTCAGGATGCCCTGCGCCATTTCAGTCTTTGAAGGAGTATTCTATTCCGGGCGAGAGAAATAGGCTGCCCGCGTGAGGCATGGCCGCTCAGTCGGAAACGAAGGCTTCTCCGGCGTTTTGTTCCGCGCGGCGTTTATCAACTGCCCGAAACCGCAGCCGGACGAGGCGATTGAGGTTGATCAGCCCGTCGAGAAGGCCGGGGATGACCACCTCGGACGGCTTTTTCTGCTGTGACAGATGGCGCAATGCGGTCAGCATGGTATTACTGTCACGCACTCCGTCATCGACAAGAACGCCGATCAGCCCGGCTTCCGCCGCGCGGGTGGCGCGGATATATTGTTCCAGCCGGGGCACGGTACGCGGAATGATCAACGCCCGCTTATTCATGGACAACACCTCGCAGAAAGTGTTGTAGCCGCCCATAGCGACAACGGCGGAAGCTTCCTGCATCAGGCTTTCCATATGGCTGTCGAAGGTAACAGCGCGGACGCGGCGCAGCTTCTGGATGCGTTCACGGAAACTGGCGCGGGTTTCCGGTGGCATGAAGGGGCCAAGAACGAATAGGGCGCTGAGCGGTGGCTGCCGGTTGCCTTCATAGGCGCGCAGGACCCAGTCCGTCAGCACATCGCCGTCGCCGCCGCCGCCGACAGTAACCAGAACGTAAGGATCTTTCATTTCTCCGAGGATTGCCGGATCAGTGACGGACGGGGCGGAACGGGGCAGATAGCCCGTATAGGTAATCTTGCGTTTTACATTTGCGGGGATATCCAGGCCGGCCAGCGGATTATATATCTGCTTGACCCCGAACACCCAGATATCGTCATACAGGTTTTCAAGCGCCGGCAGGACATTCTTGCGCCGCCACTCGGGGCCGAGAAGGGATGGATCGTCGAGAACATCGCGCAGGCCCAGAACAAGATGCGTTCCGCGGGCCTTCAGCATGGCGAGCGTTTCTGTCACTTCGCCCTTGAGGCCATAAGGCTCCTTATCAACGATGAAAATATCCGGATCAAACGTTTCCGCCGTATGCTGGATAATCGAGGCGCGCATGGCCAGCGTCTGCTCTGTATTGATATGCAGGCTGAGCGACGTGTATTCGCCATTACGCAACTTGATAATACCGGGAATGCGGACGAAATCCACGCGGGCCTTGAAATCAAAGCTGCCGATAATAGGGGAGCCGGAAAGAATTAGGACAGAAAGATTGCTGTTCTGTTCAACCAGCGAATTGGCCATAACCATGCAGCGCCTCAGATGACCGAGACCAAATGAGTCGTGACTATAAATCAGGATGCGCCTTGCGCTTTCACTTTCGCTCATGGTTCGGCCCCCACCGGTTTCCCCGGATATACGGTTATAGTAGCCGTGTTTCAACTTTTTAATGGGGAGGGCGCGTCATTTTTGCGGGAAAACTGTTGCAAATCTATATCGCATTATGGGTTGGCAATTCATAAAGGTGGTAGCAGGAGAAAGCCGTCATATAAAGAATCGAAATCTATTAATGCGAGGGCGATTCGTTTTAAAGTCAACTATAATAAGATGAATATAAGTTATATATAGCAACTTTAAATTGGTAATATTAGTAAAAAATTATAGTTAATTGCTGAATTAACTATTTATCCATAAAATTTTAGATGACTAATAATTAAATTTTCTTATATATAATTTTTGTCATGTAGACGGAAAATTTGAATAAAAATATATGATTAGAAAACCTGAAATAACATACATACAGTTCTGTTTCTTATGTACCGAAAGCCAATGATTACAAACTGGAAGAACGGCTGAAGAATCGCACATGCGAGGCATTTCAAGGTTTCGAAAATGCGTCTCAACAGCTGTAGGCTATAACTAACACTTTAAAGTAGTGGTTCGATAATCTTCGAAAACGAACTTCTGCGTCCATACAAACAGAGAGGTGAATGATGAAAACACTCCTTGGCAGATTGATTAATGACGAAAGCGGCGTGACTGCTGTGGAATATGCCTTGATGGCGGCGGCGGCGGCTGTCGTCGGCGTAGCAGGTGCGGCCTTTTATACCAAGCTGGAAACCGCTTTTAACGCCATAGACCTTACCGGATCGGGTGGCGGCAGTAGCAACTGACCATGCCTTAACACTCCCGGTGGGGTTATCTCGCCGGGAGGCCGCATTCAATAGTTAATCCATGAGCCAGATTTATGAGCGAGTTATATCCTGTGCTGACCTTGTTACTGCTTGGTTTTGCTGCTGCCAGTGATTTGACGACACGGATCATCCGCAACTGGATATCTCTCGCAATCCTGCTGCTATTTGTCCTCTATGCCGTAAGTCCGGGCATAAACCTCGATGTGACCGGGCATATCCTGCTGGCGGGCGGGCTGTTCCTGCTTTTGTTCGCAGGTTTTGCGTTTAACAAGGTGGGCGGCGGCGATGTCAAGCTGGCTACGGTGACAATGCTGTGGGCGGGACCGGCGGCGGCCGGGGATTTTCTGATTGTGATGGCATTCGTGGGGGGGCTGCTTGCGCTGATTGTGATCATACCGCAGGCGCGCTTGCTGCAACAATGGATGTTGACGCCGGTCTTGCGGCTGATTGACCGGGCGGAGCCATTCCCGTCTCATACGGTGCCCTATGGCGTAGCCATTGCGGCCGGGGGGTGCGTTGCCCTGTATGGCCGATATGTGTCCGGAAGTTAGGGGGAGACATGCGCAGTTTCATTTTTATTCTGATCGCCGCGCTGTTTCTGGGCTCGGCCGCCTATCTCGGGAACATGTTTCTGTTTCCGCGCGCCGTTACTAAAACCCTTGTTCCTGTCAAAGATGAGGCATCACCTCCCAGGCTTGCTTTGCGCATAACAGAACCGTTATCGGCTGGAGATATTCTGGCGCCGCACCTGCTGGAATGGCGTGTGCCGCCAGAAGAAATACGAGAATTGTCCCTTTTCCGCGAGGGAAGTGTAACTCTTACAGGGCTTGACCGCGCCGTACTGTTAAGGCCCCGTGAAAAGGGCGCGTTTCTGGAACAGGCAGACCTGATCGGCCCGGGAGCGGTCGGTTATGACAAGGCGTTACTCCGTGCGGGTGAACAGGCGCAAGCCTTTACAATTCTCAATCGTGGTGATTTCGGAGCGCTGCGCCCCGGCGATCATGTAGATTTGATCCTCACGTTTACCGCTCCGGCCGATACCACACGGGCGGGGGAGGTGTTGGTCAGGCGGGTCGCAGAAAACATCCGCATCACTGCGCTTTCCGATATAACCCGCGATCGGGGGCGGGAGGGGCGGGTGACGCTCGCCCTGTCGGCGGAGTTGGTAACGCGTGCGACTTTGGCCGCCAACCTTGGCAGCCTGCGCATCGCCCCCCGCAGTGACCAGGGGACAACGTCTTCACCAGAAATGGGGAGGACGGATACCTCCCATTCTGTTACCGATTTGTTCCCCGATCTGGTGCGTAAGCAGGCTGCGCCGCCTCCGTCGCCTGCGCATCAGGTGATTATCATGCGGGGCGGAGAGACATCCGTCCAGCAATTGCGCAGTCGCTTCGCCGCACCGGATACCACCACACTCGGCAAGGGGGGATCATGAAACGATTTGGAAATCAGGCCGGGGCGTTTTGTCTGCTTCTGACACTGCTGCTGATGTCCCCGTCTGCCTGTCCCGATGTCAGGGCGGCGGAACCGGCAACACCCCTTTCTCTTGCCATAAATGAAGGGCAATTGTTCCCTCTTGGCGCGGCGGCTTCTGAAATATTGCTGACCGATCCGGCCATTGCGGATATCCGGCTGACGGCGACAAATGGCCTGTTCATTTACGGTAAACAGCCGGGTCGCACGCATGTGATGGCCTTGGGGCCACGGGGGGAGCGGTTATTCGAACGAGTCGTCACCGTCCTGCGCGATGTCGCCCTGATAGCGGACATGCTGAACCGGCAATTTCCCGAAAGCCGTCTTGGCGTAAGTGCGACACCGGGGCGAATTATCCTGTCCGGGCAGGCGCACTCCCCTTTACAGGCGGAGCAGATTATCGCCGTTACCCGTGGGTTTCTGGGAGAAGGGGAGGAAATCGTCAATCGGATGGAACTGACGGCTCCCTCACAAGTTAATATCCGCGTCCGCATTGTCGAAATGAACCGGGAGGCATCAAAAAATCTCGGCATCAACTGGGACATGCTGCTCAACCCCGGTTCGCTGGCCATCGGGCTGATCACCAACCGCTGGCCGTCTGTCCTGGGCGGTGGGGGATTGCTGCCGTCTTTCGCCTCCACGGGCCTTGGCGGCAGTGCGCTGTTTGGTTATCAGGGCAGTAACGGTTCTGCGTCCCTCATCATTGATGCGCTTGCCGAAGAGAATCTGCTGACCGTACTGGCGGAACCGAACCTCACCTCCCGGTCCGGCGAGACGGCGAGTTTTTTTGCAGGGGGTGAATTTCCCATTCCCGTTTCCGCCACCGATGAGCAGATTACCATCGAATTCAAGAAATTCGGCGTGATACTGGACATCACGCCGACGGTACTCTCCAATGACCGCATCAGCATCCATATCCGGCCCGAAGTGAGCGAGATTTCCGATCTCGGTGCCGTGGTTATCAATAATTTCCGCATTCCCGGTATTGCCGTACGCCGCACCGAAGCGACGATAGAATTGGCGAGTGGACAGAGCTTTGCCGTTGCCGGGCTGCTCCAGAACCAGACCCGTAACGTGGTAAGCGAAGTGCCCTGGCTTGCTGACCTTGCCATTCTGGGTCCGCTGTTCCGCTCCAGCCGTTATCGCAATATGGAAACGGAACTGGTCATCATCGCGACGGCCAATATCGTCACCCCGCGCAATCGGGATGATTACCGGACTGCCGTCGATCGCTATCAGCCAACGGATACGTTTGAGAAAATGACAACAGGACGTTTGGCCCGTCCCGTTCATAACGCCGAAATACCCGAAGAGAAAGACGCTTCAGATTTGAAGCTGAAGGGTCCTGCAGGCTTTATCTATTAGGGAGGGGAAGATGCGTGGATCAGGAATACTAGCAATTACGCTCATCACTGTCCTGCTCGGCGCCTGTGCGGAAAAGCCGCTGCCGGGCGTGCTTCCGCCCGTTGCCGCCACGAATGGCGTTACGGCTATGAGCACGCTTCTTTCCTTTACCCGTACTGGCGCGGATGGGCGTCTGCAAACATCTGCGGGGCTTTCCCTGGAAACGGCGCTATTGCGGCTGCGGCAGGATCCGCCGACCCTTGTTACGCTGCAAGCCTATGGTGCAGACATGCCGACGGCCCAATTCATGCCAGTAATAGAGAGCGCCTCTCTTGCCGATATTGCTCTTGTGGAAGTGCGGCCGGCAATCGCAGCGGGGCGGAGCAGGCTTGAGTTAGAGATCACCTATTACCATTACCGTCTTGCCGACTGTGGGGCTGATCTCGCCTATCGCAAACTTGATTATGTGGCCCGCAGCTCTCCAGGGTTTGGCTGCGCGGTGGAGCAGAACCGTATGCTCAGCCTCGCTTATCCAGGGGAATGGTATCAGGGCCGCCGTCTGGCCCCGCCGCTGGCGGCGCGCGATGCGGCAGCCGCCAGCCGTTATTTCGCTGCGGAGCCGCGCTCCATGCCGGTTATTGGCAGATAGAGAGGGGAATAATCGTGCAGAAAAAAGCGACACCGGAGATTGTCACTTTCCCGAAAGCCGATAGGGAGGCGTTGCGGATTGCCGCCTATCTTGCGGAAGCGGAGACGGAGCGGCATTTGCGGGGTCTGTTCGGTAAATGGGGCTATGCGACCGATCATCTTTCAAGAGGCGGCATAGCGGAGGCGATCCGCGATTATGCAAACGCGGATATGCCGCCGGTTCTCATTGTTGATATATCGGCGACCGCGCTGCCACTCTCAGATTTACAGACGCTGGCCGACATCTGCCCGCCGCAGGTGAATGTGGTCGCGATCGGCGCGCGTGATAATGTCGGGCTGTACCGGGATCTGATGGAAATCGGCGTCACCGATTACCTGGTGAAGCCCGTGCCGGGCGATCTTCTGTACCGCGCCATCCGACGGGCCAGCGGGCAGACGGAGGCGCGACATATGGTCCAGCGGACCGGCAAAACCATTGCAGTTTACGGCGTGCGGGGCGGGGTTGGCGCGACCATCACGGTGGGAAGCCTGGGCTGGCTGCTGGCAAATCATTTCAATCGTCATGTAATCATGGCGGATCTCAATCTGGCGCATGGATCGCTTGCCCTCGATCTCGGGCAGGAGGCGAGCGCGGGTCTTGCCGATCTGCTGGCCAGCCCCGAACGCATGGATGCAGTGGTCGTTGACCGGGCAACCCTTGCGCTCGGGGAAAAATTACGACTACTTGCGGGACAGGCACGGGCGCCAGAGGCGAACAGCTATGATGCGGCGGCAGTTACGGCCCTGATGGGACATCTGCGTCACCGATATCATTTCATATTGCAGGATCTTGACCGTTCCAGGCCTGCCATTTCCCGTGCCCTGCTGGAAAAGGCGGATGTGCGTCTGCTGGTCATGGATGCGACGCTGGCGGCGGTGCGGGACGCGGCGCGGCTCGTAAAAGAGCTGGGAGGGGAAGAGGCGGCAAAGGAAATACGGATCGTATTGAGCCGCAGCCGGGGGGTGAGCGCCGGAGAAGTGCCGGTAGACAGGATAGAGGAGGTCATCGGCCACAGCGTTGATACTATTATCCCCTTCGACCGTCGCCACCTTGCCCTGGCCAGCCTGAACGGAGAGGCCGCGATGCAGAAAAAGACGGCAGTGCAGGGAGCTTATCTGCGGCTTGCGGCTAGTCTTATCGGGCAGAATGGAGAGCAGTGGCGCCGTCCTCGATGGTTCCTCAGCCGGAAGGCGCGCTGATGTTCGGGAGACGATCAGATACCCAGGATTTTGGCTTCCTCGGCGAGGAAGAAAGCGGGTTTCTGACAGCACCAGGAGCGGGACGCAAGGAACTTTTGATTCCGCCGGAGCTCATTGAGCAGGTGAGGGGGCAATTTTTCAATCGCATTGATCCGTCCGCTGCGTCCGCCCTGCCCCCGGATCAGCTTATCCTGCGCATTACCGAGGCAGTCGCGAAAATCGTTGATGAGGAGAAGTTGCAGGTCAATGGCTCTGAACAGGCGGCTATTTCGCAGGAGCTATTTGACGATATCGTTGGCATCGGTCCCATCGAGGCCTTGCTCGCCGATCCGACGGTAAGCGACATTCTGGTCAATGGCCCCGACACGGTTTATGTAGAGCGGACCGGACGGCTCGAGTTGACCGGCTATCGCTTCCGCAGCGAGGAGCATGTATTGGAGGTGGCGCGGCGCATTGCGGCTTCCGTCGGGCGGCGAGTTGACGAGGCCAACCCGATGGTGGATGCCCGTCTCAAGGATGGCAGTCGCGTCAATGTTATTGCGCCGCCGCTGTCGGTTTATGGAACGGTCATTTCCATCCGAAAATTCGCAAAAAATCCGCTCAGCCTCGATGATCTTGCGGCGGGTGGTTCGTTATCGCTACAGATGTGCCGCTTTCTCCAAATCGCCGCGCAAAGCCGTCTCAATATCCTGATTTCCGGGGGCACGGGATCGGGCAAGACGACGCTTCTCAATGCGCTTTCCGGCCTTATCCATGAGGAGGAACGCATTGTCACCATCGAGGATGCAGCGGAAATCTCCCTGCAACGGCCCCATGTCGTGAGCCTGGAAACCCGCCAGCGCAACAGCGAAGGCGCGGGCGAAGTGACGCAACGCGATCTCCTGCGTAACTCTTTACGCATGCGGCCCGACCGTATCATTATCGGCGAGGTGCGGGGCGCCGAAGTGCATGACATGCTGCAGGCGATGAATACCGGGCATGACGGCTCCATGTCCACTATTCATGCCAACAGCGCTCGAGATGCGCTCCTCCGGCTTGAAAATCTGATGCTTTCCACTCTCGCCAATTATCAGAGCAATGGCGCGCGGCAACAGATTGCTAGCGCCCTTGATCTCGTCATTCATGTGGAACGGGGCGCCAATGGCCGCCGCTTCATCCGCAGTATCAACGAAATTGTTGCGGTTGAGGCAGGCGTGATCGGCAGCCAGATACTGTTTGACTATAGGGGAGATGACGAGGGGCGGGAGCAGAAAGATCCGCTCTTTCGTCATAGCGGCGCACGCCCGCATTTTGACGAAAAAATTCGCCGCGCAGGATTGACGGAAGACTTGCAGGAGGTGCTGCATCCATGAATTTTAATTTCATGCGACTGCCAGATAATGATCTCCCGCTGATGATGGTCTTCCTCCTCTTCGTGCTGAGCGGCCTGACGCTGCTTTATCTGATGCAGCAGAGGATGGGTGAGCGGGAAAGGCGGCTTAAATCACGCTTGAAATCTCTCCGTCATACCGGGCAGAAGAGGGCGGTTGAGATTGCTGAAATGCCAATGCCGCTGCCCGATCTGTATCGGGATGAAAAAAGCAAGGGAAGCTGGCGTGAGAAAGGCCGGGACAGGTATCTTCTGCCCCTTCTTGGCGCTATCACGGCGGCAGTCGGGCTCGGTTTTGTCGTTTTGGATGTGCCGATAATCGTTCTTCTGGTGAGCGCAGGAGCTGTTGGGGTGGCGGGCGGTGCGGCGTTGATCCTTCACTACCGGCGCCGTTGGCGGCAACGTCAGTTCATCGACCAGCTACCCGAGGCCATTGACATTATTATCCGGGGCGCGTGGGTTGGTATGTCGCTTCAGGAAAATTTTCGTGTGATTGCCAGTGAAATGCCAGATCCGGTCGGGCGGGAGTTCCGTATTCTCGCGGAGAAGCTGGCCATCGGTATTGATCTGGAAAGGGCGTTGTCTGCCGCAGTTGAAAATACCGGCGCGCGGGAGATGCAATTTATGGCGACGACGCTGGTTTTGCAGCGACGGACCGGTGGACAGTATGCGGAGGTTCTGGAAAATCTCGCATCGGTCCTTCGCGACCGTCGTTCTCGCCAATTGAAGGCGCGGGCCCTGACGGCGGAGGCCCGAACCTCAGCGCGTATTGTCGCAGGCGTGACAGCCTTAATTCTGCTTATTCTTGCGCTGACCAACAGGACGCAGTTTGATTTCCTGCTCGATGATCCGCTTGGGAACCGGCTGCTGGTCTATTCCGCGCTCAGCCTGTTTGGCGGCTTTTTCGCCATGTCGCGTTTGCTGGGGAGGCTGAAATGACGCTCTCAGGGGGTATGGGCGGGGTGGACTATCATCAAGTGGCTGTTCTCGCGGGCATAGGCTTCACGCTGCTTGTCTCGATCGTGTTTTTAATGAAAGCCGTACTCGCCCGGCGGCAGGAACGGCTGGATCGTCGGCTTTTGCTGTTTGCTTCCGGTGGATCGGATCGTACGGCTGAAAAAGATCCGCCTGCTATTCGCCTTGATTTTGAAAAGCTGGAAAAGGCGGCGCCGGATCCGCAAGGAAAACACAGGTTGCGTACATATTTTGAGGGTGCTGCGCGACAGCAGCGGCTGTATCGGCGTTTTATCCGCGCCGGGCTCGACCCGAAACGGCTGGAGAGGCCTTTTAAAATCCTGCGGATTGCCTGCTTTGCCTTTGGGGCGCTTGTGGCCGCAGCTCTGCTGGAACGGCAGATGCCGGGAGGGGGTGTTTATCCTGTCGGAGCGTTGCTGATCATTATCGCCGGGGCAGGGGCGGCATTTATCCCGCATCTTTTGCTGAAGATGCGCATCCGCCGGCGGCAACAGCGAATTGAGCAGGCAGTGCCGGATATGATTGATCTGATGATCCTCTGTATCGAGGCCGGACTAACCCTTGAAGTCGCAATTGCCCGCGCCATTGACGGACTCAAACCCTTTGCTCCGGAAGTGGCGGAGGAAATGCGTCTTACGCTTAATGAATTGCGCATCCTGCCGGATAAATCCATGGCGCTCGATAATCTGGAAAAACGTACTGCCTCGCGCAGCCTGAAATATCTGGTGCTCAGTCTTCGCCAGTCGGAACGTTATGGTACGTCCATCTCGGGCGCGTTGAAGGCAGTCGCCGCGGAAATGCGAAAGACAACACTGCTGGAGCTTGAAAATGCGGCGGCGCGGATGCCTGCACTGCTCAGTGTTCCGCTCATTCTCCTGATCCTGCCCCCGGTGGTCGCGCTCTCCGCCGGGCCGGGTTTTGTTCTGATGATGCGCGCTATAGGAGGCTGATCATGCGCCGCCCGCTATATCTTCTGTGTTTATTGACGCTGCTCCTTTCAGGCTGCGCCGCCGGACAGGAAAGCGGCATGGCCGATTTTACCGGTGCCGCAAAGGAGCGTGAGCATGCGCTCAGAATTGCGGATATTGCCGTTCGGACTGGGAATTACCCTGCGGCGATAGATATTTATCAGACATTGCTGGCAAAAAAAGGAACCGATGAGGAGGTTCTAGCGCGTCTTGGGGATACCTATCTCGCCGCTAACCATGGCGAGGAGGCGATTGCCGTTTATGAACGGTTGTTAGAGATTGATGCCGACAATCCAGTGGCCTTTGTCGGCCTTGGCCGGGCGCATCTGCGGCTTTTCCGGCCAGAGGCGGCGGGGCAGTATTTTACGGATGCTCTTGCACTTACGCCGGAGGATGCGGAGATATTCGGTCTGCTTGCCCTTGCCGAGGATATGTCCGGTGATTATCCGGCGGCGGAGGTGTATTATCTCAAGGCTTTGGAGTTGAGGCCGAGCGATACAGCATTACAGAATAATCTCGCCCTTTCTCGCTTGCTCGCCGGTGATTACGACGGCGCGACGGAGGTTTTGCGGAAAATTGCCTTTATGGAGGGGGCGACGCCGCAAATCCGGCAGAATCTTGCGCTCGCCTATGGCCTCATGGGGGATGAGGCGGCAGCAGCCCGCATTGCGCGGATGGATCTTGATGCCGCGGCGGTTGCCGATAACCTGCGTGTTTATGCCGCGCTTCGGCGTCTGGCGGAGCCGTCCCGTCTCCGCCGTTATCTGATGAACCCCCTGGAGCAGGAGACCGAAGGTTCATGAGGGTATACAGCAGCAATTACCGCAGTACGTTCCCACCGTTACTTACGCGTTTGAAGCGGGAAGCAAGGGCGTCCCTTGCCGTGGAAATGGCGATCCTGTTACCGCTGATATTCGCGCTCATCTTTGCGGTGATTGATGTAAGCCGGTTGCTGCTGACGCGGAGCCTGCTGGACCAGCTTGCACAAAACCTGGCCGATGATTTGCGGCGGGACGTGCCACACGGACTTCGGGCCGCCCTGACGCCTGCCGATGTGGAGGCGCGGCTTGTCGCGATGGCGTCTGTGTTTGGCAGCGGGATGATCCGGGAGGAAGGTCTCACCCTGACGTTGGCAGCATATGAGGATATTGCGGCCCTGATGACAGCCAGCCCCGGGGCTCCGCCCGGCGTGGGAGCACCGGGAATGCTGGTCGGCTATCGGCTCGACTATGATATGCCCCTTCTAACTCCTTTTGCCGACTATCTCTACCCGTCAGGCGCGGCGCAGGAAACAGTCTATCTTGTTGTTAAAAATGGCGCTTAATATGCTGGAATATAGCAGGTTTTCCGTTTTCTCAAATCAACGCGGCAGTCTGGCGGCGGAAATGGCTCTGTGCGTCCCGGCTATTCTTTTCCTGTTACTGGGCGGGGTAACGCTGATCCAGATGGCGCAGCTTAACAGGATGACGGAGCGGACGGCGGCATTCATCGGCGATGATCTGGCGCAGCGCGACCGCCTGAGAGAGGCGGATTTTGATATAGCGCTTAATGTGATGGAGGATCTCATTGATGCACCGGATGGTGCGGCTGACGTTGCCTTTCATATTCGCGCCTGGCGACAGGGAGAAGGCGGCACGACGCTGTTATGGGAGCGGAGCCGGGGAAGCGGGGAGATTGCCTGTCTTCTGCCACCTTTTTCAGGCGGCAGTGCCTCATCTGTGATGGCGGGAGGGGGTATTCTCCATCTGTTGCAGCTTGATCTCTGTGTGCAGCCCGGCTCGGAATTTTATCTGTCAGGCTTTCTCGCCGCCTCTGGTTATCGGGCGGACACGCAAATGCTCACCATTGCCCGCCGTCCAGCCGTCCTAAGCCCCGAATGACGTGGCCAAGGGACATTGTTATACTGTTTCGCTGCTTGTCACGTAATGAACAGGGGTCGGCTTTTCTTGTTTTCGCACTCGGACTTTTCCTGACCCTTGGCGGTATGGCATTCGCCTTCGATTTGACGCGGTTTTTCTCCGCTAAAACACGTCTCTCTTTCGCCGTGGAAATGGCGGCGGTGGCGGCGGCGCAAAACCTCCCTTTTATGGAGGAGGACGAGCTTTTAGTGCTGGCCCGTGATGTCGCGGCGGCGAATTTTGGCAGCGCCGCCTTTTTTAGCTATGCGACTGATGCACCACCTGCCATTTCTCTCGGCTTATTGCCAAATGAAACGGGGGCGGAAATCACCGTGACGGGAGAGGCGCTTGTCCCGACAACGCTGCTCCGGGCTTTGCAATTTTTTGATGACGTAACGGTCAGCTCCATGGTGACGGCGCGCGCCGAACAGCCCGAGATCGAGCTTGCCCTTGTGATTGAGGCGTCAGAGGCGCTCGCCGCCGATGGGCGACTGCAAGAAGTGGCGCTGGCGGCGGCCGATTTCGTGAACGCCCTCGGAACAGCATATTCGTCTGGCGATGGGGCGCGATTTGCCGTTGTTCCTGTCGGCAATGAATTCGTTAATATCGCGCCGCATGATGACTGGGTGATGGACGGCGTCTGGCCGATCAATATTCCGCCGCAGATTCCCGGCACCACTGAATGGGAGGGCGAGCTGGCGGAAGACCGTTGGTGCGTATCTCCGCGGGCGGGAAGTGCAGGGGAAGACGATACACCACCGGACCTGGCGTCTTTCCCGCTGGTGCTGTCCCTGACCTCAACGCCGGATCCGGGAACTGGGCTGCCACATTTTGAAAATATCACTACAGCAAGTTGCCGGGCGGATCGGATTCTGCCCCTGTCCGATCCGGTGGCAACGGTCGCGGCGTTGTCCGGTCTTTCGGGTAATGGAGTGGCGGCCCATGGCCGCGCCATGATCTGGGCGGAACGATCGCTGTCCCCCGGGTGGCGGGAGGCTTGGAACGTGAGCCCGTCTCATCCGGTCGAATATGACGATGCAGCTGTCTCAAAGGCTGTTTTACTTATTGCCGGGAGTAATCTCGCGGACGCAGCGGAAGAGGCGCGATTTCTCACGACATGTACGCGGCTGCGAGAGCAAGGGGTGGTTATCTACGTTATTGACTATCTGGCGCCAGCGGCCAGCTCCAGCGCCTTGCAGCAATGTGGCGGAGCGGCGGCTCACTATTTCCGCACGGAGACGGATCTCGCGATGCGGGAGGCGTTCTTCTCACTCGCCAAATTTCTGACCATCGTGCGCTTTCCGGGCGCGTGAAAGCCAGTTATCCGGCGTGACAAAAAGTTGTGTGGTCACGGGAAGGGGTAGAAGATCTGCCTTACCCTGCATCAGGGCCACCAGAACGGGCATGCGGGAAGTTTGCAGCGCAAGGCGTACTTCATGGATCAGTGCGTCCCCGTCGTCTTTGATCACTTCATCGGGATAAAAAACAGGCGTGATCCAGCGTTTTTTCTCCAGCAGGCGAAAATGGCTGAAGGCGGGCAGTTCTGCCCCCTCCCGTAACTCCGATATAGGGCACCACAGGCAATAGGGAGCCTGTGCTGAGATTGTTTCAGGACGTAGTTTGACCGTTTCCCCGGCGGGCTGAAACAGACGGCCTTTGAGATAGGGAGATGAACGCATCGCGGTTAAAGCGTGAGCCGGAAGCGCGGCCTGTGTCTCTACTCGCGCGGGCAGGGTTAGTTGATGGGTAAAGAGCCTGTGAAGTTTTTTGTCCAGCCGGTCGTGTAATCCGGGTCCGACAAATGCGGCTTCCGCTGTTCCATCGCCCGTATTGAGGTAGAATTTGACGGCCAGTTCCCAATGGTACAGCGCGCCATCAACGTCAAAGATCAGGTCAATTTCGCCAATTGTCTGCTTCTCTTTGCGGATCACGAGATTGCGGGCAAGAATTTTGACTTGTGGTAGATGATGCAGCCAGAACGCCACAAGCCGTTCGAAATAACGGCCGAGGTTGAGCTTTGTCACATCGCCAAGCCATGCCTCCAAGGGATCGGGATTATTTCGTAATTGCTGAAGCAGTACCGCCGTTTCCGGGACGGCGGCAAGATCGGGTTCAGGATCGGTTGAGATCAGGGAGTGAGAGGAGATCACCCATTCCAGATCCCGCAGGGCGAAGGGAAGATGATCTCTCTCGCGTTGCACGTCATCCATAGAGGCTGTAGAACATTCTGAGCGATGTCAGAAACAGGAAAAAGGCGAAGGCCTTCTTCAGCATGTTCGCATTGATCTGATGGGCGATTTTTGCTCCAAGAGGTGCGCAGAGAGCAGCAAGTGGAAAGATCACCAGAAAACCGAGGATATTGACATAGCCGAGGTTACCGGGCGGCAGGTTATCCGCGTTCAACCCCGACAGCAGAAAACCGATGGTGCCTGGCACCGCAATGATCAGCCCGATGGCTGCGGCGGTTCCGACGGCCTTTTTGATCGGATAGTTGAAAAGCGTCAGGATCGGCACGCTGAAGGTGCCGCCGCCAATTCCCATCATGGCCGAAAAACTGCCGATAAACAGCCCGATCACATGCTTCCACGGCGTTCCCGGCAGACGGTCGGCGATATGCGCATTTTCTGGCCGGAACGCCATATTCGCCGCGACCAGCAGGGCGCAGATCGCAAAGACAAGCGTCAGGGTGTTGCCACTTGCCACCCAGGCAAGAGCGGTGCCGATGATGACGCCAATAAAGATGATCGGCCCCCAGCTTTTAAGCAGCGCCATGTCCACGGCGCCCTTTTTGTAATGGGAGCGGGCCGAGGAAATGGAAGTCGGAATAATTGTTGCAAGCGAAGTGCCGACCGCCACATGTATCCGCACGTCGTCTGATACGCCGAGGAAGGGCAGCAGGTTATAAAGAACCGGAACGATGACGATGCCGCCGCCAACGCCGAGCAACCCAGCAAGAACACCGGCGACCACGCCCGTCACGCCCATGGCGGCAATCAGGCCGAGCAGCAGGGGCAGGGAGATATCGCCGAGGAAACTCATGAGCTTTTCAGCAGATCACGGATGATCAGCTCCAGCTTGCCAAGGGTGTTGCAGGTTTCTGCCGTCGTGCAGTAAGGGGCGATCCGCAGCATTTCCGAATCGCCCGAGCCCCAGGCGGATTTACGCTCCGGGTTCAGCCAGATCACTCTTTTTGCGCGCTGCTTCACCTCTTTCAGGATGTCGATACGCGGGTCCGCCCCGTTGGAACGCCCATCGCCGAGAAAGATGACCGTCGTCCGGTTGTCAATCTCGTCAAGGCAGAGCTCCTTGAAATCCTCCATTGCGCGGCCATAGTCGGTGGAACGGCCGCCGAATTTCTCGATGGCGAGCGGAATGGCGTCTTCCGGGCTCATCTTGTTAAAATTGTCGGTGACTTCCCCGAGCGTGCCGGAGAAAGCAAAGGAGCGCACCTTCGGCAGCACTTCATTGAGGCTGTAAAGGAACAGCAGCAGGAAACGTGCGACCTGCGCGACCGAACCGGACACATCACAGACGGCCATCACCTTCGGCCTATCCTTCTGTTTCTGCTTCCAGTGGGTTTCGAACATTACCCCGTCATAGGCGACATTACGCCGCATGGTTTTGCGGATATCAAGATGTCCGCGGTTCTTTACTTTGCGGACGCGGGAATTGAGATCGGTCAGCCGTTTCGCCATGCGCCGGACCAGCTCGCGCATATGCTTGAAATCCCTCTGTTCCACATTGGAGAGGCGGACATTTTTCAGAATGTCCTGTCGAAACTGTTTTGATTTTCCCGTGGCCGTGAAGGCAAGCTGGCGATCCACCAGATCGCGGACAGCCTCGAACAGGATATCGAGCCGGCCGGACAGCCGCCGGGCTCCCGTCTCATCGCCCTCGCGTTCGCGGCGGAACAGCTCCTTATTGGCATCATTGAGGCCCATTTGCTCCATAATGCGGCGGGAATAAAGGCCGCGCTGCGTCATCAGAACAATATTCTGAAGCTCGATTGCCCCGGCCGCAGACTGCATGGCCATGGTGATTTCCGTCCGGTCGTTGCGTTCCAACAGATCGACAAGCGGCGATCCGGAGCCGCTGCCGCTGGGTGAGCCCGAGAGCCCGCCACCGCCTTGACCACCGCCGGAGGTTGGATTTATGCCGCCGGAGCCTTGGTCCAGCCGGTCAAGAGGATCCGCTCCATTCTCGTTTTCCGCATCAGTCCTGTCTTCTTCCGGATCCGTTTTTTCTTCCTCCGGGGCGAAATCGGGATTGATGCGGTAGCTGAAAAACTCATCGAAGCAGCGATCAAACGCCTCATGCTCCTCAATGGTTTTGGCCATAACCTGTGACAGGGCGATTTTTAGCAGGCCCCGGTCCTGATAGCCGATGAGCCGCACAGTATTGGCGGCATCGACGGTTTCCTTGATGGTGACAGGCACATCGGAATAGCGCAGCATTTCCACAAATTCGGCAAGCGCCTTGTCCATCAGACTCTTTCTTTCAGCGCCTCGGCGATAAACTTCGGCACGTCGCTGTTCATATTGTCGATATCATCCTCGAATTTCAGCAGGATATTGAGCGTGTTGCGGACCAGATCAACATCCAGTTTTTCCGCATGCAGCAGAAGCAGTGTCCGCGCCCAGTCAATGGTTTCGCTGACGGCAGGAAGCTTTTTGAGATCCTGCGCACGCAGTTGCTGTACGAAAGAGACAAGCTGGTTGCGTAAATCCTCCTCGATCTCCGGCACCCGTTTCTGGATGATCCGCCGTTCCAGCGCGGTGTCGGGGAAGGGGATGTAAAGATGCAGGCAGCGGCGTTTCAGCGCGTCGCTCATCTCGCGGGAATTGTTGCTGGTGAGAAAGACGAGCGGCTTGTTCTTCGCCCGGATGGTGCCGATTTCCGGCACTGAAATCTGATAGTCGGACAGAATTTCGAGCAGATAAGCCTCGAACTCATGGTCCGCCTTGTCGATTTCGTCGATCAACAGGACAGTTTTTTCTTCTGATTTCAGGGCCTGGAGCAGCGGCCGGGCCTCCAGAAATTTCTCGGAATAGAAGCTGTCACCAAATTCATGCAGCTTGTCCATGGATGCCTCAAGGCCCACAGCGCCTTCCAGAAGATCGCCGAGCTTTTCCTTCAGAATCTGGGTATAAAGAAGCTGCTTGCCGTATTTCCATTCATACAGCGCTTTCGATTCATCCAGCCCTTCATAGCATTGCAGACGGATCAGGGGAGAGGAGAAAATCTCTGAGGAAGCTTTTGCCAGTTCCGTCTTGCCAACGCCGGGAGGTCCTTCCACAAGGATCGGCTTGTCCAGCTTTTGCGACAGATAAATCGAAGTGGCGATATGACGGTCGCAGATATAGCCAGCCGTCTCGAAACCGGCGCGAATTTCCTCGATAGCGGCGGCGGGGTCTTTGTCAATAATTGTCACGTAACAATTCCAGTTTTTATTGTTGTTCATTGCTGATGAAAGATTATCTGTTCAATAGCAGGCTCAGCGTCCTTTTGCCAGCGCTAACCAACTGGACAGCGGGCCTGCCGCGCGGTAATACTTGCCGCAAAGTGACACAAAGCGGCATTTGTGTGATGCGAACGGCAAATTCCGGCAAAGGTGGATGGATCTGGAAATGAATACGACGAAAGAAATACGCAGCGCCTTTCTCGACTATTTTGCGAAGAATGGTCATGATAAGGTTGAAAGTTCGCCGCTGGTACCGCGTAATGATCCGACATTGCTGTTCACCAATGCCGGTATGGTGCAGTTTAAAAACGTCTTTACCGGGCAGGAAAAGCGCCCTTACAGCCGTGCCGTGACGACGCAGAAATGCGTCCGCGCGGGCGGCAAGCATAACGACCTTGAAAATGTTGGTTATACGGCGCGTCACCACACCTTTTTCGAGATGCTGGGCAATTTTTCCTTTGGCGATTATTTCAAGGATCAGGCGATTGAATTGGCCTGGGGCCTGCTGACAAAGGAGTTCGGCCTGCCGAAGGAAAAGCTGCTGGTCACTGTCTATCATGACGATGACGAGGCGGCGGAGCTGTGGAAAAAGATCGCGGGCCTGCCGGAGGAGAAAATCATCCGCATCGCCACGTCTGACAATTTCTGGTCCATGGGCGATACGGGGCCGTGCGGACCGTGTTCCGAAATCTTCTTTGATCATGGCGAGGGTATTCCTGGCGGACCGCCCGGCAGCCCCGACGAGGATGGCGACCGTTTTATCGAAATCTGGAACCTCGTCTTCATGCAGTTCGAGCAGTTTGCAGACGGCCGTCGCGAAAACCTGCCGCGCCCGTCCATCGACACCGGTATGGGGCTGGAGCGGGTAACCGCGGTTCTGCAAGGCAAGCATGACAATTACGATATCGACCTGATGCGCCATATCATTGAAGCTTCAGCCCGTGTCTCCGGCGTCGATCCGGATGGGGAGTTCAAGGTCTCCCACCGGGTGATTGCGGATCACCTGCGTTCCTCGTCTTTCTTGGTTGCCGATGGCGTGCTGCCGTCGAACGAGGGGCGGGGTTATGTGCTGCGCCGTATCATGCGCCGCGCCATGCGCCATGCGCATATTCTGGGTGCCAAGGAGCCGATGGTCTACAAACTAGTGCCGACGCTGGTCCGCGAGATGGGTGAAGCCTTCCCGGAGCTGATGCGCGCCGAAAGCCTGATCACGGAGACGCTGAAGCTGGAGGAAACCCGCTTCAAGGAAACGCTCGATCGCGGGTTGAAGCTGCTCGGCGATGCCACGGCGGAGCTGGGCGAGAGTGCGCCATTGCCGGGCGAAGTCGCCTTCAAGCTCTATGACACCTATGGTTTCCCGTTCGACCTGACGAAGGATATCCTGCGCGGCCAGAGCCGTGATCTGGACGAGGCGGGCTTTGACGCCGCCATGCAGAAACAGAAGGAGGCCGCGCGCGCCGCCTGGTCCGGCTCGGGCGAAGCCGCAACCGACACGCTGTGGTTTGACCTGCGCGAAAAATTGGGGGCGACGGAGTTTCTGGGCTATCAGACCGAAGCCGCAGAAGGCAAGGTACAGGCCATTATCCGGGGCGGTGACGAAGTGGCGAGCGCCAACTCCGGCGAGGATGTCATGGTGATCTTGAACCAGACCTCATTCTATGGCGAAAGTGGCGGCCAGGAAGGCGATCACGGGACGCTCAGCACGGTTGGCGGATTCCGGATGACGGTGACGGATACGCAGAAGAAACAGGATTTGTTCATCCACATCGGCCGGATCGATGCGGGCGAGTTGAAAACGGGGGATGTGGTGGAAACACATGTGGAAAACCGCCGTCGATCCCGCTTGCGTGCCCATCACTCGGCGACGCATCTCCTGCATGAGGCGTTGCGTCAGACCCTCGGTGATCATGTGACGCAGAAAGGCTCGCTGGTGGCGGAAGATCGCCTGCGGTTTGACTTTTCGCATCAGAAACCGATGACCGAGGCGGAAATCGCGACGGTCGAAAAGCTGGTCAATGACCGCATTCGCCTCAATGCCGATGTGGCCGTGCACCTGACTACGCCGGAGGAGGCGATCAAAGCCGGGGCCATGGCCCTCTTTGGTGAAAAATACGGCGATGAGGTACGTGTTGTTTCCATGGGCGGCGCGGATGTGAATAAGGGCGTAAATCGTAGCTTCTCAACGGAGCTTTGTGGCGGCACTCATGTCAGCCGCACGGGTGATATCGGCTTCCTCAAGATTATTGGGGAAACCGGCCTTGCCGCCGGGGTGCGGCGGATTGAGGCCGTCGCAGGGGAAGCCGCGCTCGACTATGTCAATGCCCGCGAAAAGCTGCTGGCGGACGCGGCGGCAACCCTCAAATCCGCGCCGCAGGACCTCGGCAGTCGCATTGCCGGTCTGCTGGAAGAACGCAAGCGGCTCGAACGTGAATTGGCTGATACCCGCAAGAAACTGGTGAGCGGCGGCGCGGGCGGCGCAACGGAAGCGCCGGAAAAAATTGGTGACGTCTCCTTCATCTCTCGGCTCCTGAATGATGTGCCGCCGAAGGATTTGAAACCGATGGCGGATGAGCTGAAAAAGAACCTCAAAAGTGGGGTCATCGTTTTGATTGCCAATAATGAAGGCAAGGCCTCTATTGTTGTGAGTGTGACGAATGACCTGACCGCTTCCATCAGCGCCGTTGATCTGGTGCGGGCGGGATCAGAAGCGCTTGGCGGTAAGGGCGGTGGCGGACGCCCTGATATGGCCCAGGCCGGCGGTCCGGACGGCAGCAAGGGAGCGGAAGCAGTTGCCGCCATTCGCATGTTGCTTGAGAAGGCGCCGATTGCCGCCGCCTGACATTTTCGTAATCCCGGGAACAGAAAAAGTCGGCAGGAACCAATCCTGCCGACTTTTGTATACCTGCGAAGGCACGGCTTCGCCAAGCGACTTGCGTTCCAGCCGGGGGGAGGTCCGGCGGAACGACGGCCCTGTCTCTGGCGTCAGGGCACCGGTCTGGTGCTTGTGACCGGCACCATTAAGGTGGCGACTGAATCGGGCCGAAACATGGCACGGAAGGGGCAATATTGCGGATACAATATCTGCGCTGTTTGCTTGATATCCACCGTGATTTTCATACATAAGGTATGTATCTGATTGCGGGGGTATGAAATGAACTATTTCAAGACGGGATTGCTGATTGCCGCCATTACGGGCCTGTTTCTCGCGGTCGGATTTTTGATCGGCGGAACAACGGGTATGGCGGTCGCGCTTGTCATCGCCATTGCCATGAATGGCTTTGCCTATTGGAATTCGGATAAGATGGTGCTGCGTATGTATGGTGCGCGGCAGATAACCCGACAAGAGGCGCCGGAGATTGTCGGCCTTGTCGCCGAGCTTGCCGGGCGTGCCAATCTGCCGATGCCGAAAGTCTACATCATGGATAATCCGCAGCCCAATGCCTTCGCGACGGGGCGAAATCCCGAAAATGCAGCAGTTGCGGTGACGCAAGGAATCCTCAAAATTCTCTCTCGTGAAGAACTTGCGGGTGTCATCGCCCATGAGCTGGCGCATATCAAGAACCGCGATACCCTGACAATGACGGTGACAGCGACATTGGCTGGGGCGATCAGCATGCTCGCCAATTTCGCCCTCTTCTTCGGCGGGGGCGACCGGGATAACCGAATGGGAATTATCGGCACACTCGCCATCATGATTCTTGCCCCGCTCGGCGCCATGCTGGTGCAGATGGCGATCAGCCGGACACGGGAATACTCGGCCGATCATACGGGCGCAGAGATATGCGGCAATCCCGAATGGCTGGCATCTGCATTGCAGAAACTGGAACATTCAGCGCGTGGCATAGAGAATAGGGAAGCGGAGCGCAATCCGGCCTCGGCCAGCCTGTTTATCATCAACCCGCTTCATGGTGCGCGGGCGGACAATTTATTTTCCACCCATCCGGCAACGGCAAACCGCGTCGCAAAACTGATGGATATTGCCCGCAGTGTGATGCCGGGCGGCGGTGGCCGTTCCGGGCCGGTTAAGCAAAGCCGGGATAAGCGGAAACAACATATGTCGCCGCGCCCCCGTTCCTCACGCGGTTCTACCCCCTATACGGATGGGGATGATGCCTCCTCGGCTTCCGATCCGTCGCGTGGCCCATGGGGCTAACAGCATCCGGTCAGCGCCTACAACAGGTTTTTCGGTTCCTTGACAAGGGCGCGCGTCAGAAAACGGATCATGTGATCCACATATTCCTGACGGCTTTTCCCCATGCGATAGGCGGTGGGGGCCGATGTCTGGATCAGGCCGATCATGGCATGGCCGATCAGTTCAGGCTCGACATCCTCATATAGCTCTCCCTTTAGCTTGGCATCGCGCAGTCGGCTGATAAATCCGGTTGCAAAGCGGTTGCGGATTTCCTTGGTGCTGGTGTCTTTCGGGTCGAGTATGCGGGTATCGATCAGGGCGGAGCGTAACAGCCCCGGATTCTGCTCCGAAAATTCCTGAATGGCGATCAAACTGAAACGGATATAATCCTCAAATGTCTCGACCTTTGGGATGCGGGGGTAGACATAGGTGATCATATCTTCCAGCGCGGAATCAGCGAAAGCGAGAAAAATTTCCCGTTTATCCGTGAAATGGCTGTAGAATGTGCCATGCGCGACATCCGCTTCCCGGGCAATGTCTTGCGGCCTGGTTTCATGATATCCATTGATAATAAAAAGCTTTTTAGCCGCGGCGAGCAATCGCTGCCGCTTTTCTTCTTTTCTCTTGCTGGCTCTGTCTGTTGCAACCGCAAGATCCGCTGGTTCGGTCATGCGTTTCCCACCTTATTATTTTTTATTTTTTCGCCTCTACTACTGGCAATTGTTACAACAATTTGTCAATATCATCACAATAACAGTCCGCAGCATAAAATAGAACAAAAAAAACGGGGTTTGTTCCGCCTATGCCATCAGAGATAGCTTTCCGGCCGCTAAACCGGCCCTTGCCGGACATTGCGGTCGTAAACAACAATGACGGGAGTTGGCGACTTAAAAGCCGGACGCCGATCGGAGAAATTGAAACAAATATCGCCTCCTATTACCGGCGTGCGGCCAACGAATTTCCGGACCGGCCATATCTCGTCCGCTGCTCGCCGGACGATAACTGGGCCGAGTTGTCCTATCGCGATATCCTGCAACAGGCGGAACGGATCAGCAGTTATCTGCTGTCCCATGATTTTGGCCCCGACAAACAGGTGATGATTTTGTCGGGAAATAGTTTCGCACATGCAGCATTGAAACTGGCGGGAGTGCAGGCGGGTATTCCTGTAACGGCCGTTTCCCCCTCCTATTCGCTGCTGGGGAGCGACTTTTCAAAATTGCAATATGCCGTGGAATTGACAACGCCCGGTATGATTTTCGCTGATGACGGAAGTCTTTATGCAGCGGCGCTGTCATCTCTGGATCTTGACGGTATTGACGTCGTCACAGTCTCAGGGGAAATTCATGGTGGCCGCCGCTATGAGGAATTGCTGGGTCCAATTGACCGGGCGGCGGTGGATGCCGCTTATGATGCGGTGACCGGTGAAACACTGGCGATGATTCTCTTCACTTCCGGCTCCACCGGGCTGCCGAAGGCGGTGCCTAATACGCACCGGATGCTCTGCGCGGCGCAAAAAACCCTTGAGCTGATTGGCGAACCCGCCGATCCGGTCGATGATCCGGCGCGCATTCTGTGCTGGCTGCCCTGGCATCACACTTATGGCGGAACGGTTAATTTCTTCACCATTGCCCGTCAGTGCGGTACGCTGTACATGGATGACGGCAAGCCTGTACCGGGATTGTTCGAACGGACAATCGAAAATCTTGGCAGGGTGCAACCCTCGCGCTTCAGTACGGTGCCTGCGGCCTATAGTTACCTTGCTGATCGGCTGGAACAGGATGACGATCTGGCACGGAAGTTTTTTGAGAGTGTCCGTCTTTGTCAGTATGGCGGCGCGGCCTTGTCCCAGGAAATGTTTGAACGCATGCAGCAGTTATCCATTCGCCATACGGGGTTGCGCACGGCGTTCGGGACGGGTTGGGGCTCCACGGAAACAACCGGCAGCGGTACTGCCGTTCACTGGAATACGGAGCGGGTTGGGTTGATCGGTCTGCCGACACCGGGGGTCGAGGTGAAAATCCTGCCCGTGGGCGAGAAGCTGGAAATCCGCATCAAGGGCCCGAATGTATTGACGGGATACTATAAGCGGCCTGATCTGACCGCGCAGTATTTTGATGAGGAGGGCTATTACTGTATCGGTGATGCAGTCCGCTGGGTTGATCCGGAAAATCCGACGGCGGGGATGATTTTTGATGGCCGGGTGGCGGAGGACTTCAAGTTGCTTAACGGCACCTGGGTGAGCACCGGGTCGCTCCGCCTGGCGCTGATCGACGCGCTTGATCCGCTGGTGCGGGATATTGTCATTGCCGGTCATAACCGGGATGAAATCGGTATTCTGATCCTGCTGACGGAGGCCGTGCAGAAACGCCTTGCCGCCACAGGCGCGGTTTCGGAGGATGGCAAAAAGATTGTCGATGCGATCCTGATCAAGGCTGTTCAGGAAAAGCTGGATGTCTATAATCAGGAGAATTCAGCACCCAGCCGACGGGTAGGGCGAGCGCTTGTCATGGCGGCGCCGCTGTCGGTGGATAAAAATGAGATAACGGATAAACAATATATCAATCAGGGGGCTGTCCTTGCCAATCGCGCCGATCTGGTGGAGGAACTATACAGGGCGCAGGGCGCAGACGGCATTCTGCTGTTGCGCTAATAATCAGGGGAGAGAATGTCATGACCGTTACAAACAGGCAGATTCTACTGAAATCCCGTCCCGTGGGAGAGCCCACGCCGGATAACTTCAAGCTGGTGGAAACACCGCTACCCGAACCGGGACCGGGCCAGTTCCGTGTGAAGGTCATTTATATGTCTCTTGATCCCTATATGCGGGGGCGCATGGGAGCAGAGAAGACATATGCCGCCAACGCCGAACTGGGCGAGCCTATGGTTGGCGGCGGCGTTGGTGTTGTCGAAGCATCGAACAATGATAAATTCAAAACCGGAGACTACGTGATGTGCGCCACCGGCTGGCAGAGCTATTGCCTGTCTGACGGAACGGGCGTGATGAAACTCGACCCCGCCAGTGCCCCGATCTCGACGGGTGTTGGTGTTCTTGGTATGCCGGGGCTTACCGCCTATTACGGGCTGCTGGAGATCGGCAAGCCGCAGGCTGGGGAAACTGTGGTCGTCGCGGCCGCTTCCGGCGCGGTTGGTGCTGTTGTCGGCCAGATTGCGCGCATCAAAGGATGCCGTGCCATCGGTATTGCCGGATCAGCAGAGAAATGCGATTTCGTGGTGAAGGAGCTGGGGTTTGACGCCTGTCTCAACTACAAGGATGCGGATTTCCCGGCGCAGCTCGCCAAAGCCTGTCCGAAGGGGATTGATGTTTATTTCGAAAATGTCGGCGGCAAGGTGTTCGAGGCGGTTCTGCCACTTCTCAATGACGATAGCCGCATGCCCGTCTGCGGGCTTATTTCGCAGTATAACATGACGGAGTTACCCCAAGGGACGAACATGCTTCCCGCGCTGATGCGGGCGGTGTTGACCCACCGCATTCTGATACAGGGGTTCATCATCTCCTATCATTTCCATCATCTGCCCGCTTTTTTGAAAGATGTGAGCGGCTGGATCAGGGACGGTAAGTTGAAATACCGCGAAGATATCGTGAAAGGCCTTGAAAATGCGCCGGAGGCGTTCATCGGGCTGTTGCAAGGCAAGAATTTTGGCAAGCTGCTGGTGCAGGTGTCGGACGATCCGACGCGGTAATGGACCGTCAAAAATATCAATAAAGTAACTTCAATGCTTGGAAGGATTTAGAAATATGACTGCAATCAACGATCTGGTGTCGTATGAAGCAAGAGATGGCGTCGGCGTTGTCACCATTGACAGTCCGCCGGTCAATGCGCTCAGCCAGGGCGTACGCGCCGGGATCAAGGGCGGGATCGAGGCCGGGGTTGCGGACAAGAATGTCTCCGCCATCGTCCTCACCTGCGCCGGACGCACCTTTATTGCGGGCGCCGATATCACCGAATTTGGCAAGCCGCCGACGGAGCCCGGGCTGAAAGAGGTTATCGGCATTATCGAAGCCTCCAACAAGCCGGTGATTGCCGCCATTCATGGTACCGCGCTCGGCGGCGGACTGGAAACGGCGCTTGGCTGTCATTACCGCGTTGCGGTCGCCTCGGCCAAGGTCGGCCTACCGGAAGTAAAGCTGGGCCTTCTGCCGGGGGCCGGGGGTACGCAGCGCCTGCCGCGCGTGGTCGGGGTGCCCATCGCGCTTGATCTGATTACCTCCGGGGAGCATGTGCCGGCGCCAAAAGCCCATAAGCTTGGCCTGATTGATGAACTGATTGAGGGCGACCTTGTTGACGGGGCAATTGCTTTTGCTAAAAAGATAGTGGCGGAAGGGCGTCCGCTAGTAAAAATCAGCGATCAGAATGACAAGATCGAAGAAGCGAAGAAAACTCCGGGGCTGTTCGATGAATTCCGTAAAAAGAACGCCCGGCGGTTCCGCGGCTTCGAAGCGCCGGAAAACTGCATCAAGTCGATAGAGGCGGCGGTCAACCTGCCTTTCGATGAAGGGCTGGTGCGCGAGCGGGAGCTGTTTTCCGAACTGCTCGCAGGGGAACAAGCGAAGGCGCAGCAGTATTTCTTCTTCTCCGAACGGCAGGCGGCGAAAATTCCGGATGTGCCGAAAGATACCCCGCTGATCGACATCAAGACGGCGGGCGTGATTGGCGCGGGCACCATGGGTGGCGGCATTGCCATGAATTTCCTGCAGGCGGGCATCCCGGTGATCATCGTTGAAACCAGCCAGGAAGCCCTGGATCGCGGTATAGAGATCATCAAGAAGAACTATGCCGCGACCGTCTCCAAGGGCCGCCTTTCGCAGGAGAAGATGGACAAGTACATGTCCCTGCTGACGGGCTCCACAAAGCTTGAGGATATCAAGGATGTGGATATTGTTATCGAGGCAATTTTTGAGAATATGGAAGTCAAGAAGGAGATCTTCGGCAAGCTCGACAATATCTGCAAACAGGGCGCCATTCTCGCAACCAACACCTCGACCCTCGATATCGACGAGATCGGTGCGGCGACGACGCGGCCTGAATATGTGATCGGGCTGCATTTCTTCAGCCCCGCCAATGTCATGAAACTGCTGGAGGAAGTGCGGACGCAGAAAACCAGCGCGTCCGTCATGGCGACCTGTATGGCGCTCGCCAAGAAAATCGGCAAGGTGCCGGTCATGGTCCGCGTCTGTGAGGGGTTTACCGGCAACCGGATGCTCGCCAAACGGACGGATCAGGCACAGAAGCTGATCCTGGAAGGCGCGAAGATCGAAGATGTGGACCGTGTTCTCTATGACTTCGGCTTCCCCATGGGACCGTTCGCCATGGGCGATCTGGCGGGCAACGACGTCAGCTGGCGCATCCGTCAGGGCAAGGGCGTGAAAAGCCCGGTTGCCGACGCTATCTGTGAACTCGGCCGTTTTGGTCAGAAAACCGGCGCAGGTTACTATCGCTATGAAGCGGGCAGCCGCACGCCGCAGCCTGATCCGGTAGTGGAGGAAATCATCGAAAAGGCCGCGAAAGAGGCAGGCGTCACCCGCCGCAAGATCACGGATGAGGAAATCCTCAAACGCTGCATCTACCCGATGATCAATGAGGCGGCGAAAATCCTCGAAGAGGGGATGGCGACACGCGCCAGCGATATCGATGTCATCTGGGTTTATGGTTATGGCTGGCCGATCTACCGCGGCGGTCCGACCCGTTATGCCGATCATATCGGCGTTGAGAATATCTATAACGATATGCTGCGCTTCAAGTCGGCGCTCGGCGGGGAAGAATGGACGCCTGCGCCGTTGCTGGAAAAGCTGGCGAAAGAAAAGAAGGGCTTCAAGGACCTCTGATCCTGGGCTTTAATTAAAACCGGAAACCCCGCAGATCAGTCTGCGGGGTTTTTCTTTGTCCGCTTCGGCGCGGTAAAAGTGACATACAGTACCGGAATGAGGGCCAGCGCAATAAAGACGCAGGCGATCATAAAGCAATCCTGGAAAGTCAGGGTCATGGCCTCAACAGATTGCGAGGGAGAGAGCGGCGCGCCGTTGTTGAGATCAATCATTTCATTTTGGTAACGGACGGAATGGGCCGTAATCAGCAGGGCGATGATATTGACCCCGATAGTCCCGCCCAGCATGCGGCAGAAATTGAGCGCGCCGCTGGCCTGCGGCACCCGCTGTGTATCGACGCTGGACAGGCCGAGCGTGCTGTTAGAAGGCAGGATAAAGCCGAGCGCGACCCGGCTCAGCAGCACCCATCCCGCAATCATCAGATATGAACTGGACTGTTCCGCATGGGTCAGGGCATAGGCGGCAATGACAAACAGCGTAACGCCGACCAGCAGCAGGCGGTGCGTCGGCATCAAATCAACCAGCCGCCCGGCGATGGGTGAGACAACGGCGAGGGCGAGCCCACCCGGCAGGAGCAGAAGCCCGGCATGGGTGGCGTCGCTCATCTGTACGGTCCGAGCGAACAGGGGTATCATATAGATGCTGGAAAACATGCCCGCACTGGTTATGGCGCCGATGATCACGGCCGAGACAAACTTCGGATTACGGAACATGGCGAGATGCAGCAGCGGCGTTCTGCTGCGCAGCTCCCGGCTCAAAAACAGCGCGAAAGCGACAAGCGCGATGGCCAGGAGGACAATCACCTGCCAGTCCGTTACGGAATGGAACTGGCTGTTGGAAAGGCCGGTCAGGAGCGTGCCGACGGTCAGCGCAATCAACAGAAAGCTGATCAAATTGAACGGCCCGGTGCCTGGCGCGTCTTCCCGACCGGGCAGGAATATCCAGCCCATGATTGCCGCACATAAAGAAAGAGGCAGTGCCGCCGTGAAGGTGAAATGCCAGTCGAGACTGTCGGTGATGATGCCGCCGATGGTCGGGCCAACGGCAGGCCCCAGAACGATCACCATGCTGAACATACCAAGCGCCGATCCGCGCCGGTTTTCAGGAAACAACATGAAGACAAGCGCCATGGACAGCGGCTGGATGATCCCGGCGCCTGCACCCTGCAAAACCCGCGCGAAGATCAGCAAGTTGAAGGCCGGTGCGAACTGGCCAATCATGCAGCCGGTGAAAAACAGGGCGGAGGCGAACAGCAGCGTCTTGCGTGCGCCGATATTTTGCAACAGCCAGGCAGAGGTCAGCATGCAGACAGCATTGGCACACAGAAAGCCGGTGGACATCCACTGCGCCGAGGCTTGCGTGATGTCATAGTCCGCCATGATATTGGTGAGCGCGACATTGATCATGGTGGAGGAGAAAATCGCCGCCAGCAGGCCGATAATCACCGCAAAAACGGCGAACCATTTATAGGCCGCGCCGTATTTCTCCTCCAGCCGCTCGATGCGCTCGCTCGCCATTTATCCGGCAAATTCCTTTCTGAGAGTATCGTTGTGCTCCCCCAGGGCCGGGATCGCGCCATATTCCTGCGCCTCACCCGCAAACATGATCGCGGAGGCGGGGACGGAGACGGGGCCTGACGGGCTGTCTGTGGTGATGCGCTCAAGCTGCGGATGTTCCGACAGATCGGCGACGGAGTTGAGCGATCCGAATGCGATCCGGCCGGCCATCAGGCGCTTCACGACTTCTTCTCGCGAAAGGCTGCCGAACACGGCATTGATCACCTCATTGAGAGCCGCCCGGTTTTCGACCCGAAGAATATTGGTCTTGAAGCGTGGATCATCGGCAAGGGCCGCGTTGCCAAGGCCATGCTCACAGAGGTTACGCCATTCCGTCTGGTTCTGGATAGAGATGACAACCGGTCCGTCCAATGTTTCATAGGCTTCATAGGGCGCGATGGAAGGATGAGACAGGCCGACGCGGCCGGGCGCCTTGCCCCCATAGTCATGATGCAGAAGCGGTACCGCCATCCAGTCCGCCATGCCGGCGAACAGCGTTGATTTGACAGCGCGGCCCTTGCCGGTACGGTCCCGCTCATAGAGAGCTTCCAGCACGCCGACAAGCCCGTGCATTCCGGCGGCGATATCGCAGACGGAGACACCAACGCGGCCCGGCTCTTCGGGTGTGCCGGTAATGGTGGCGAGACCCGTCTCACTCTGCACCAGCATGTCGTAGGCCTTCATCTTGGCATACGGCCCTTCCTCTCCATATCCGGAGATATCGACGGTAATCAGCCGCGGATGGGCGGTGCGCAATGTTTCGCAATCAAGGCCATAGCGGCCGACCGCGCCGGGCGCGAGATTCTGAATAAACACATCTGCCTTGGCGATCATGTTTTTCAGCAGTGCCAGATCCTCCTCCCGCTTGATGTCGAGCTGGATCGATTCCTTGCCCCGGTTCAGCCAGACGAAATAGCTGCTCTGGCCGTTGACCACATCGTCATAGGCGCGGGCGAAGTCACCCTCCGGCCGTTCGATCTTGATGACGCGGGCGCCCGCGTCGGCCAGACGGCTGGAGAGATAAGGGGCGGCAACCGCCTGTTCGAGGGAGATGACGAGGATGCCATCAAGAGGTTTGGACATGGTGCTTTCTCTATTGTGTAATCATTATGTAATCTTGAGGGTGCCAGGCGGGCATTTCCTGCCCGTTCTTCGTGAGTTATTGAAATTCTGCAGTCAGCCCGTCCAGGCGGCGAGAGTGCGGCTGATATAGGCATAGGGGGCATTGCTTTCCGCGTGCCAGCGATTGAAGGCTTCCTGCACAATGGCTTGATCCTTCTTGGAGGTAAGCTTGCCTTCCGCCACGCCGAGCTGGTTGAGGGCGCTGATGACATCTTTGGTGAGGATATAGCCGTCTTTTCCCATCATGCGCAGGAAATAGGGGCCGCTGTTGCCGCCGAGCTGCTTGAAACGCTTTGTCAGGTCGGCATATAGCCCGGCAATATCCTCACGCGGCCAGTCGGCGACATAGGCGCCGAAGCTGCCATATTCCTTTTCCACTTCCAGCATGGCGGCGGCATTGTGATGGGTCGCGCGGATTTTGCCCAGATGGCGGATGATTGCTGTATTCTCCATCAGGGCGGCGATGTCATCCTCACTCATAAAGGCGACTTTGGCGGGGACAAAGCCGTGAAAGGCATCCTCGAACGCAGGCCATTTGCCCTTTACCATGGCGGTGTTGAGGCCGCTTGAAAAAATCCGGAAACTCATGGCTGAAAAGTAGCGATCGGCCAGTATGGCGCGAAGCTCGTCCGCCTGTTTGATTTCCGGCATGCGCGTTTCGAGGGCTGCAGCACCGCCTGCTTTTTCGGCCGCCGTGGCTTGTATTTCTCCGAATGAAATCATGGGGCTCTATATCTCTCTGCAATGCGATTGTCCGCCAGCATCTCAATGTGGCATGATCGCCATACGGTCTGTTTATATCATAAAATCTATATCATGCCGCGCGACGGATAAACACGGAATAACAGTTTTGACAGAGCCGCATGGATTCAGATCGCGTCAGAGGGCGGGTGTATCGATTGCCTTGAGGAAGGCGGGACCATATTTTTCCTGCTTGCTGCGACCAACTCCCTGTAGCTCGCCGAAGGCGGTGAGGGTCTGCGGGCGCGCGGCCGCCATTTCAATCAATGTCTTGTCATGGAATATGACATAGGGCGGGACATTCTGCTCTTTCGCAAGGGTAAGGCGAACGGATTTCAGGAGATTGAAAAGCGCTTCTTCCTCCTTGCTGGCGAAGCGGCGGGGCGTGTCTGCTGTGCCGCTCTTGCGGCCCTTTTCAGCGGGCGGACGTTTCAGCTCCAGCCGGCACTCTCCCTTCAGCACCGGACGGCAGCTTTCGTCGAGGGAAAAGGTGCCATAGCCGTCCGCATCCACATTGATATATCCAAGCGCGAGGAGCTGGCGCAGGATGGATTGCCATTCATGCCGGCTGTAATCCTTGCCAAGACTGTAGGTGCTGAGTTGACTATGCCCGAACTTTCGGATCCGGTCCGTATCGGCGCCGAGCAAGATATCGATGATATGTGTTGCGCCGAAATTCTCGCCGCTGCGCCAGATGGTGGACAGCGCCATTTGCGCGGCTTCCGTGCCGTCAAAGAGCGCGGGCGCTGTCAGGCAGTTGTCGCAATTGCCGCAGCTTTCCGGCGGCGTTTCGCCAAAATATTTCAGGATCAGGTGACGGCGGCACAACGCGCTCTCACAATATTGCAGCAGGCTTTCCAGCTTGCCGCGGTCAAGCTGCTGCTGCGCCAGCGTCTTATCCGGATTACGCATCAGAGATTTCAGCTTGGCCACATCCTGAATGCCATAGGACAGCCAGGCATTGGCGGGCAGGCCGTCGCGTCCGGCACGGCCTGTCTCCTGATAATAGCTTTCCATATTCTTTGGCAAATCCAGATGCGCGACAAAGCGCACATCCGGCTTGTCGATACCCATGCCGAAGGCGATGGTGGCAACGATGACAACCGCCTCCTCCTTCAGGAAGCGTGACTGGGTTTCCCGGCGCAGCTCCGCGTCCAGCCCGGCGTGATAGGGCAGGGCGATGCGGCCGCTCGCGGCGATTTTCTCCGCCACCTGCTCAACTTTACGCCGCGACATGCAATAGACAATGCCCGCGTCCGTTGCATGTTCACGCCCGATAAAATCAAGGAGTTGCGACATGCCATTTGCTTTCGGGACAAGGCGGTAGCGGATATTGGGGCGATCAAACCCGGCCCGAAACACCGCGCCGAAGGACAGGCCGAGCCGGTCGATGATATCTTTTTCCGTCGGCGCATCCGCTGTGGCGGTCAGGGCAAGGCGGGGAACGTTTGGAAAACTTTCTGCAAGTACGGCCAGGCGCAGATATTCGGGACGGAAATCATGTCCCCACTGGGAGACGCAATGGGCTTCGTCAATGGCGAAAAGCGAGATATCGAGCCGTTCCAGCAGGTCGATAAAGCCACCCGAAAAAAGTCGTTCCGGTGCGATATAGAGGAGCTTCAGTGTGCCGTCCAGAAGCTGTTTGCGCACTGTCGCCTGTTCTTCCGGGCTATGGCTGGAATTGAGTGCCGCCGCGGCAACGCCAAGCTGCTGCAATGCCTCCACCTGATTTTGCATCAGGGCGATCAGCGGTGAAATGACAATGGCAGTGCCGGGCATGGCAAGGGCGGGGATCTGGTAGCAGAGGGATTTTCCGCCGCCCGTCGGCATCAGCACCAGGGCATCACGCTTCGCCATGACATGGGAGATAATCTCGGCCTGCTGGCCGCGAAAGGCGGGATAGCCAAAAGTCTCTTTCAGAATCTCGACAGGGGAACGCGACATGCCCCCTTTATACAGCCATCGGCGGCGGGATCAATGATGGATTGAGCAATCCAGGCAGAGGAGGGGCGCAAAATGTTATCCGCGGGATTTGAGCTGTTCTTTCAGCGCCTGAATTTCTAATGCTGCTTCAGCCAATAAATGTTTCAGACGGCGATTTTCCTCATCCACCTGCCGGAGGCGGCTGATCTCCTGCTCGCCGCTTCGCTCGGCGCGTTTTTTCCAACGATACAGGGTCGCGCGGGAAATGCCGTGATGTTTCGCGGCCTCCTCCACCGTACGCCCATCGGCCAGCTCCTTGAGGATTAGGCCGATTTCCTGCGCTGTATGGGT
Source organism: uncultured Alphaproteobacteria bacterium (assembly GCA_963971675.1). Taxonomy (GTDB): domain Bacteria; phylum Pseudomonadota; class Alphaproteobacteria; order Sneathiellales; family Sneathiellaceae; genus Sneathiella. The sequence goes on from CAXASQ010000007.1 coordinate 175,598, forward strand.
TTTGCGTTCCATCCGACTGACCTTTCTCGATCCTCATATCTGCCCGGGTTTCCTCCGTGGCCGTTGCTGCTGCGCCGGATGTCTCACTGTTTTTTGCCAAGCTCGCTGACCACAGCCTGTAGCGCGGCGAGATTCTCGGGGATGGAGCTGCCTGCCAGAAGCTCTTGCGAGGCTTTGGCGGCGGCCGCCGGGTCGGTGGTGAGAAGCTGGCGCGAGGCGGCGATGGTGATAGCGTTGTGAATGGAATAGCTGTGCTGCTGCTGAGCGATCACATTCTGTAGCGCGAGGCCGATGGTATGGGCCATCTGCTGATACAGAATAGCCATGGCTTCCGCGGGTGCATCGCCGAGCACACTCATGTTTGTCTGGGCAATAGAACCCGTTATCTGGCTGTTGACATATGAATCGGTTGGCATTGCCGCTCTCCTGCTGTGATATTCAACGATCGTCTGTCATATCTTCCCGCGTTCACGTCTTGGCGGCGGGATGTGTGGCGGCGGGACCTGGTGCCGCTGTATGATGAACGGTAGCGGCCGGTGCAGGGTGGAAGTACGATGCCGTCGCAATGGGCAATTGCCGCTGGCTCAGGATATTCGATGTGCCGCGTGAGGCGGCCGCCGAGGAGAGCGAGAGCAAGGACTGCAAATTCTGCGTGGTGGAGGCCAGCGACAGGCTGTACATATTCTGCTGGTTGGCAACGGCATTTTGCATGGCGGTTCCAACGGCCTGTGCCGTGGTCTGATACAGCGTGCCGATGGATTGCGCAGGCGCAAGGCCGAGAGTGAGCATGTTGGTCTGGGTAATGGCATCGGTGATCTGGCTGTTGACCGATCTCGCATTTTGCGAATTATTTTGCGCTGTCATGGGGTTATCCTGTTCAGTTGGTTAAGGCGAGGCGGAATTTGCGCGCCGGACCGGGGTTGCCGACCCCGGCGCGCAATAGTCCATGTCTGAGCGGGAAGACGCCGCTTCCTCGGTTTTTGTGTTTACGTGTTAAAGCGCGGGGTGTTCGGGCCGCCCGGCTCGCGGAAGCTCGACAGGACGGCCTTCAACGAGGACATGGTCTCGGCAACCGGGTTGCCGCTCAGGATTTCCTGCGTTGCCTTGCCTTCCGCCGCCACATCGAGGGTGTAAAGCAGGCTGACCGCACCGGTCACGACCGCAGAATCGATGGTGTTTTTATGCTGCTGGTTCGCCACCATGTTCTGCATGGACATACCGGTAGACTGGGCCATCATCTGATAGAGCATGCCCATGGATTCTGCGGGGGCATCGCCCAGTACCTTCACGTTGGTCTGGGTCACCGCGTCTGTTACTTGGCTATTCATCCAGGTGTTATCCGCCATTGTTTATTTCCTTTTATAATCAGTTATTGAAAGGATCGGTTGAAAGGAGCTCAGAATGCGCGGGACGCAGCCTGAAGTGAAGACAGTGCCTCGGCGACCGGATTACCCCCGAGAATTTCAGAGGTGGCCTTGGCGTCAGCAGCGGTGGCCATGGCATAGAGAACATTCGTTCCCTGTGTTGTCACGGCAAGGTCGATGGTATTGGCGCCCTGCTGGTTTGAAACTGCATTCTGCATACTGGCGCCGACGACCTGGGCGAATACCTGATAGGCATTCGCCATGGCCACGGCGGGCGCATCGGCCAGAACACCGACGTTGGACTGGGTAACGGCATCGGTTATCTGGGCATTGACTGGTGTATCCCCTGGCATGGGTATTCTCCTTTAAATGTCAGAACAAACTATTTGTTTGCTGATGGTTGAGACTGGGACTGTTGATCGGATTGCGCTTTCTTCAACTCGGCGACAATAGCCTTAAGCGCCAAGACTATTTCGGCATTCGCATTGCCGGACATGACCTCCTGCATCACCTTCGCATCGCTCATGCTGTCCAGGCTGTAGAGCATGGCGATGCCCTGGCTGACGATGGCATTGTCGATGGTGTTCATATTCTGCTGGTTGGCGACGGCATTCTGCATGGAGACACCGACCGCCTGCGCCATCATCTGATAGACTGTGCCCATGGACTGGGCGGGCGCCCCATCGATGACGGCCAGGTTTGTTTGTGTCACGGCATCGGTGATCTGGCTGTTGACCGGTGTATCATTTGCCATCGCATTACCTCATTCTTTCCTGTCAGTGCCTGAACGCGGCAGGGCCCGTTCAATGCCGAAATGACGGGCGGCTCTGCCAAGCTGTGACAGAGGAAATGAGAATTTCTTCCCGATTTTTGCGAAAAATCGCAGGGCCGATGCGATCTGTCTCGCCCCGCCGAGACGGGAGAGGCCGTCTGAACGGCGCAAACCTGGATCGATTTTTGGTCAAGGATCGGGCGAAAAGGCGAAAATCAGCCGATTTCTTCCGTCATCTCTGAAACCGGCGCAGATAGCGCCACGGTGTTTGGAGCGGAGTGATCACCGGTATATTATCGGCGGGATGGCCGAGCGGGGGAGATTGTTTTTTGCTGGAATTTGTCTTTACCTGTGCGGGCCGGAGGGCCGAAAATATTCCTCTGCGCCCGTGCGGATTTCATCATCAAGAAAGCCGGACGGTACGGGCAGGGCGGCCGTCAGGCTGCCGCCCCGCCTTGTCTTTCGCAGGCATAATCAGAAGGCGGTCACGCCCCGCCCATCTGCTTGACAATCTTTTCCATGGCGACGGCGGTGGCCGCCACGGCATCAGCAGTAATGCCGGCAATATCCTGGCTGGTCTGGGCGGCGAGGGCAGTGCCGCCCGCACTCGTTACCGCGTTGAGACTGGTGACGGCGGCTTGCGTCTGGGAATTGAGCGCCTGGGTGATGGCGGCAGTCTGGGCGTTGTAGGATTCGCCGATTGTCGCTTTCTGCGCACTGATAGAGATGGCCTCGGCGTTTTTAAGCGCCGTCAGCGCCGCCGCGCCCGAATTGGTGACGCTGTTCATCAGGTTCGAGTTGGCGGTCGCATTCTCAAGGGCGAGCCCTGAGGAATGAGCGGCGAATTGATAGAGAAGTCCCATGGCGAATTTCGCGGAATCCTCGATTTTACTGGATGGGGCATCGCCCCCGGAATTGGATGAGCTGGGCATATGATTAATCCATTTTGAAAGAATGAGTGTAAAATAAAGTACATATCTATGGTTGTAATAAATCAACGAAGGTCGTGTTTATCCTGCATCACCGGCGGCCGGGGCGGCGGGTGCCTTTCCGGCATCTGTGGTTTCCTTTCCAGCATCGGCGGGAGCCGTGGCTTTTCCATCCTCCGCTGGCGCGGCACCATTGCTGGTGGCGGGTTGGTTATTATTGGTCATTGCCAGCAGCTTCTGCAACAGATCGAGCCGTTCCGCCGGGGTCAGATTTTCCACCTGCGACGCGAAACCGGTTCTGAGCAGGCCGCTGGCGCCGGTGGCGACGGCCGCCGCCCCCAGAATATTCAGATGCTGCTGGTTACTGACCGCATTTTGCGAGGCCATTCCGGCGGCATGGGCAAGATTCAAGTACATCGCCGCCATGGATTTTGCATTTGCGCTTCCCAGAAGTATTTCATTAGTTGAAATAATAGAATTTTTAATTTGATCATCAGGCATGTCGGTTTCCATTTTAAATTTCTCTATTTATATTATAAGTATTATAAAAATAATATTTAATATTTATAATATCAACTATTGAGTAATATTTATTATTAAGTATTATTTTAAATTTACTTTTTATACTTTGTTTTGTAATTGCATACACTCGTATTAGATAAATTAAAATAGAAAAATACACTTTAAAAGTTTCTTTTCACGCCCAAATGATGAAGCATCAAGCGGGAGGTGATCACAGAAATTCCCCTTGCAGTGTTGTGTTTTTCCGAAAATTCAAATCTCCAAGGGGATCTCCATGAATCCACTCCGGCATGATATTTCATCCAATTCTGAAATCTTTGCGAACTCTAAAGAGGTACTGCGCGGGGGGGCTTTCCCGCGGAGCCTATCCTTGACAACGCTGAATACTGAAATCAGGGCAATCCCGGCAGCACCGGCGCAAACCGCACCCGAGGCGGCATTGACGCAAGTGCGGGATAACCCTGAACAGGCCACTGGCGTACCCGTCGATCCGGAAGATTTCTGGGCGGCGTGGAACACGCATAAGGAGTATCTTTTTCGCCTCAGCATGATCTGGATGAATATCAGCGCTGCCGATGCGGAGGATGCCTTTGCCGATGCCACCATCCGCGCCTATGAGAAATACGCCGCCCATGCGGCGCAAATCAGCAACGAGCGGGCCTGGTTTGCCCGGTTGCTGCATAACATCTGCATCGACCGCCATCGCGCCAACCGGCGGCTTGGCAATCTCTATGACAAGGTGAAGGAGATCAGCGAGATCGAGTTTGCCATGCTGGAAACACGCCAGCTGACGCCGGAGGGGCGGCTGCTCAACCGGGAACTGGGCGGGCGTCTTCACGCGGCCATTACGGAACTGCCAAAACGCCTCCGCGCGCCGGTTATTCTCCGGCTGGTGCAGGGGGAGGAATATGACGATATCGCCCAACGGCTGGGCATTTCCAATGACAATGTCCGCAAAAGGGTGCAGCAAGGCCGCGCCATCCTGCGCGACAAGCTGGCGGTCTTTCGTGAGTGAGGTCGCGTTCCAACCACCGGTACGCGCATTATAATTTTCGAATTCTCTATCGACAGCCCCGGCTAAATCGGTAACGATGCTGGCGAGTACTTCCGGCCTTCGGGCCGGGTTCAAGTAGCTGGGGAGCTATTTATAATGACAGAAGGTATCGGTCTGCGTGATCTGCGCGCGGACACTTCGCCCCTTGTTTCGGACGAGGTGAAATACACGACCTGCTATATGTGCGCCTGCCGCTGTGGCATCCGGGTCCATCTGAAAGATGGCAAACTCCGTTATATTGAGGGTAATCCCGACCATCCGGTGAACAAGGGCGTCCTCTGCGCCAAGGGATCGGCCGGGATCATGCAACAGAATTCCCCGGCCCGCCTGAGAAAGCCGCTGCTCCGGGTGGGCCCGCGCGGCGAGGGGAAGTTTCGCGAAATCGAATGGGAGGAGGCGCTTGCCCTGGCCACAGATTGGCTCGGTGATGTGCGGGCGACGGATCCGTCACGGCTTGCCTTCTTCACCGGACGGGATCAGTCACAGAGTTTCACCGGCTGGTGGGCCAAGCAATATGGCACCCGGAATTTTGCCGCCCATGGTGGCTTCTGCTCGGTCAATATGGCGGCGGCCGGGCTGTACAGTATTGGTGGCTCCTTCTGGGAATTTGGCGAGCCGGACTGGGATCTGACACGATATTTCCTGATGTTCGGCGTGGCGGAGGATCATGATTCCAACCCCATCAAGATGGGTCTTGGCAAGCTGAAAAGCCGTGAAAATGCGAAGTTTGTCTCCGTCAATCCCGTCCGAAGCGGCTATTCCGCCATCGCCGATGAATGGATCGGCATCACGCCGGGCACTGACGGGCTGTTCGTCATGGCGATCATTCACGAGCTGTTGCGGGCGGAAAAGATTGATTGGGAATATCTCAAGCGTTACACCAATGCCCCCTGGCTGGTGATCGAGGCGGACGGCGAAGCAGAAGATGGCCTATTCGCCCGCAATGCAACCGGCATTCCCCTGATTGCGACGAAAGAGGGCAAGCTGCTGCCGATCAGTGACCGCAAGGCGGAACCGGTGCTTGTCGGGCGCTATACGCTGCCATCTGGCCAGACGGCGGTCCCTGCCTTTCAGGTGATGGCGGAGCGGTATTTGTCGGAGAGCTATGCGCCGGAGGCGGTTGCCGAACGCGTCGGCATCCCGGCGGCCACCCTCCGACGTATTGCCGCCGAGATTGCCGAAGCGGCATTTGAAAATGAAATTACCCTCGATATTCCCTGGACGGACTGGGCCGGGCGGCGTCAGGAGAAAATGACCGGCCGGCCCGTCTCCATGCATGCCATGCGGGGCATCTCCGCCCATTCCAACGGCTTTCATACCTGCCGCGCCATCCATTTGTTGCAGATGCTGATCGGCAGTGTTGATGTGCCGGGCGGGTTTCGGCATAAGCCACCCTTCCCGAAGCCCTGTCCGCCGGGACCGACACCCTCGGGGAAGGAGACAGCGGCGAATACGCCGCTTGGCGGTATGCCGCTCGGCTTTCCCAAGGGGCCGGAGGATTTGCTGGTTGACGATGCGGGTAATTCACTGCGCATCGACAAGGCCTATTCATGGGAATATCCGATTGCCGCGCACGGGCTGATGCACACGGTCATTCATAATGCCTGGGCGCAGGACCCGGCGGAGATTGACGTGCTGTTCATGTATATGGCCAATATGGGCTGGAACAGCACGATGAATGTACCCGATACGGTGCGCTATCTCACCGACAAGAACCCGGACGGCAGCTATCGTATTCCAAAGTTTATCTATTCGGATGCCTATTCATCGGAAACGGTCGCCTATGCGGATCTGGTGCTGCCCGATACCACCTATCTGGAGCGGTGGGATTGCATTTCGCTGCTGGACCGGCCGATATCGAGCGCCCATGGCGCGGCCGATGCCATTCGTCAGCCGGTTCTTAAGCCGGACCGCGACGTGCGGCCGTTTCAGGATGTTCTGCTCGATCTCGGCGTCCGGCTGGGGCTGCCCGGTTTTGTCGGGGAGGCGGGGACGGCGCTCTATCCCGGCGGCTATGCCGATTATCTGGTTCATCATGAACGCACGCCGGATATCGGACCACTCGCGGGCTGGCGCGGGGCGGATGGAACCGGGCAGGGACGCGGCGCGGCGAACAGCTCGCAGCTCGACGCCTATATCGAGAATGGCTGTTTCTGGGAGAAGAAATTCACACCGGAGCAGTCCTACTACAAATTTGCCAACAAAGCCTATCTGGAAGAGGCTGTCCGTATGGGCTGGCTTGCCATGCCGGGATCGGTGGTGATGGAGATTTATTCCGAAACCTTGCAGAAATTCCGCCTCGCGGCGCGCGGGCACGGCGCGCTTCAGCCGCCCGATCATTTGCGCGCCCGGATCGAACAGTATTTTGATCCGCTTCCCCTCTGGTATCCGGCGCTGTTGGAACAGGGGGATGCGGCGGCGGATTACCCCCTGCATGCGCTGACCCAGCGGCCAATGCATATGTATCATAGCTGGGGCAGTCAGAATGCCTGGCTGCGCCAGATCACCGCGCGCAACCCGCTGTTTATACATGCTGAAACCGCCGCCGCCGCCGGGGTGGAGGATGGCGACTGGATCTGGGTCATCTCCCCCCATGGCCGGGTGAAGGCAGAAGCGAAGCTGATGCAGGGCGTCAATCCTCACACCGTCTGGACCTGGAACGCCATCGGCAAGCGCAAGGGGGCGTGGAACCTCAAGGAAGACGCGCCGGAGGCAACAAATGGTTTCCTAGTCAACCAAATCATGGCCGAGCTGCTGCCGCCGCGCGCCGATGGCTACCGTTACTCCAATTCCGATCCGGTAACGGGGCAGGCGGCGTGGTATGACCTGCGTGTCCGGATTGAGAAATGCAGCGCCCGTGAGGCCGGGGAGACCGCGCCAATGTTTAAGCCGCAGGGCCATGATTACCTTCCGCCCGCGCCGGATATCCTCCGTTACGGGGAAAGCCTGACGGGCGGGACGAGCGGCCGCGCGCCCGTGCAGGAAAAAGACTGGATCGGAAACCGGAAGGAGCTTTCCGCAAAAGGGACGGGCATCCGCCCGGGTCATGGCAACCAGATTGACAAAAAAGATGGGGAAGACAATAAATGACATCGCTTCCCAAACAGCCATCCGGCAAAAAGCTCGGCCTTGTCATTGATCTGGATATCTGCGTTGGCTGCCATGCCTGCGCCGTCAATTGCAAGGAATGGAATACCGGTGGTCACAGTGCGCCGCTGACCGACACGGATCCCTATGGCGCGGCGCCGTCCGGGGTCTGGTTCAATCGCATTCACAGCTTTGAGGTGACGAATGAACAGGGCGCGGGGCGGACGGTTAACTTTCCCAAAAGCTGCCTGCATTGCGAGGAGGCGCCGTGCGTCACCGTCTGCCCGACCGGCGCGTCCTACAAGCGGGAGGAAGATGGCATTGTCCTCGTCAATGCGGATCACTGCATCGGCTGCAAGCTCTGTTCCTGGGCCTGCCCTTATGGTGCGCGAGAATATGATGCGGACGCCGGGGTGATGAAGAAATGCACGCTCTGCGTTGATAAAATCTATAACCCCAACCTGCCGGAGGAAAGCCGCGTCCCGGCCTGTGTTTCCAGCTGCCCGACGGGTGCGCGCTCGTTCGGCGATCTTGGCGATCCCGACAGTGATGTCAGCCGGCTGGTCGCCAGCCGGGGCGGGTTCGACCTGATGCCGGAGCAGGAGTGCAGGCCAACCAATAAATATCTGCCGCCAAGGCCGAAAAAGACAGGGGACGGCGCGGCACCCGCACAGGCGCTCACGCCCGTTACCGACAGTTCCGCCGGGCTTCTTGCCCGCTGGGTGGACCGTATTTTATCCGCGTAAGTTAGAGGCGTCATGCATCCGGCAAAATCCGTTATTTTCTTCACGACAGCCTCCGGTGCGGGCTACGGGCTTGTTTTCCTGCTGATTGCGGCCGATCTCGCGGGGCTGTTGCCTGCCTCATTCTGGCTGTCTTTCACAGGGTATGCCGTCGGCTTCGCGCTGATCAGTGGCGGGTTGCTCTCCTCGACCTTTCACTTGGGGCATCCGGAACGGGCCTGGCGTGCGCTGACGCAGTGGCGGTCTTCCTGGCTCAGCCGGGAAGGGGTGATGGCAATTTTTACCTTTATTCCGACGGGCCTTTTTGCGCTGCATCAGCTTTTCTGGCCGGGAGCCTTTCCTGTGCTGGCCCCCTTGGTGGGCCTTGCCGGAATGGTGGCGGCGGCGGTCACCGTCTATTGCACGGCGATGATTTATGCCAGTTTGAAACCGGTGCATGGCTGGCACAATGGCTATGTGCCGGTCGGCTATCTATTGTTCTCGCTGATAACCGGGCTGGTGCTGGTGAATGCGCTGTTCGCCCTTTTCGGCTTTTCAAGCCTGCCCTTCTTGCTGATCGGACTTGGCGCGCTTGTCCTCGGCCTTGTGTTCAAGATCGCCTACTGGCGCTTCCTGGATGGCACGCAAAGTCTCTCCACCCCGGAAAGCGCGACGGGCCTTGGCGAGTTTGGCCGCGTCAGCCTGTTCGAGGCCCCGCATACGGAAGCCAACTATCTGATGCAGGAGATGGGCTTTCGCATTGCCCGAAAACATGCAACGAAGCTGCGGCGGATCGCATTGCTATGCGCCTTTATGCTGCCGTTCCTGCTGACGCTGCCGGGTATTTTCGCCGCCGGAACTGTGGGGGGTCTCTGCCTCTGCCTTGCGGTTGTTTTTTGTGCGCTCGGCATGGTAACGGAACGCTGGCTTTTCTTTGCCGAAGCCCGCCATACGGTTAGTCTGTACTATGGGGCGGGACATGCCTGACATGCAAAAGGGCCGGTCATCCGGCCCTTTTTTGTTTTGCTTTTGGCTATTGCAGCCAGCCCGGTTCAACTGGCCCGTTTGAATTTCTGCGGCCGAGCAGACGCAGGTTTATTCTGCGCATGTGCAGGCGCCCCCGCGGATTTATTAGACTTAAATCCCGGTTTGCCTTTATTTTTGCTGAAGGATTTCTTCGGACCTTTGCGAAATGCCTTAACATCATCCGTTGGTACCCGGTCGCGACCGGCGGATGCCTGAGATCGCTTTCTTCCGGGATGATGCTTTTTCTGTCCCGGTTTGGGTTGCGGGGCGGGGAATGGATGATTTTCATCGATTCGTACCTTTTGCTTGAGAATTTGCTCGATATTGCGAAGCAGGTTGCGTTCCCTGGGTTCACAAATGGACATGGCGATGCCGGTTGCGCCGGCGCGGCCCGTCCGGCCGACACGGTGAATATAGTTCTCCGCTTCCATCGGCAGGTCATAGTTGATGACGTGAGTGATGCCGGTGACATCAATACCGCGGGCGGCCACGTCTGTCGCCACCAGCACGGAAAAGCGCCCGTTCCGGAAAGACCGCAGCGTGCGTTCGCGCACGCGCTGTTGCATATCGCCATGGATGGCGGCGCATTTCAGCCCCTCAACCTCCGCTTCGATATCATCTTTCAGGCTGTCGGCTGTCGCCTTGGTGCGAACGAACACAATAACCCGTTCCTTCACCCCATCGGCGAGAAGATGCATCAGAAGATCTTTCTTATGCTGGCCGCCGACCATCAGGACCGAGTGGTCGATCCCTTCGGCAACGGCTGTTTTCTGTTTCACTTCGACATATTGCGGTTCGGTCAGAAGCTTTTCCGACAGCTTGCGGATGGCCGGGCTCATGGTGGCCGAGAACATGACGGTCTGATGCGTTTCGGGCAGTTTGTCCGAGATCAGGGTGACATCTTCGATAAAGCCCATGTCCAGCATCCGGTCCGCTTCATCGAGAATAAAACTCTCGACATTATCAAGTTGCACGGTGCCACGCTTCATATGATCGAGGAGGCGACCAGGTGTTGCCACCAGAATATCCACACCGCGGACAAGCTGCTGAATCTGCGGGCCATAGGGCGCGCCGCCGTAAACAACGGTATGAAACAGCTTCATCCCGCGGGTGAAGACGCGGATGCAAAGGCCAATCTGATGGGCCAGTTCGCGCGTCGGGGCCAGAATGATCGCGGTCGGTTTGTTGGGCTTGGGCTTGCGCCGCTCATGCTGAAGGCGTTGCAGCAGCGGCAGGACAAAGGCCGCCGTCTTGCCGCCGCCCGTCTCGGCAATGCCCATCAGGTCGGCGCCGTCCAGCAGCGCCGGAATGGCCCGTTTCTGCACGGGGGTCGGTTCTGTAAATCCCTGCTTCTCGATCGCACGGAGAAGCGGCCCAACCAGGTTGAGCTCGGTAAAGTCGGTCATCTGATATCAATCCTCAAAAATACTGTCCCTGCCGCCAGCCTTGCGGACGACAGAGGGGGTCAAATAAAAGGCGGGAACCGTGTCTCCTTGACCCTGCATGATCTTCGAAAGAGAGGATCGGACTGTCAGCGGCGCGCGGGCGCCGTGGAAAAACTGTTCATGTACCTGTTTGCCGTTCGCCTGTCCAAAGAGCGTCGCGAACGTCTGCCAATGCACCGGGCATTGTGCGCTGCACATATGCGCGGCTTTGCCGTCAATGTCAAGGAATATCCGGAGCCGCCGGGGGGCGCAAAGCAAGAAAAAACCGGTTTCGCCTTTTCATTGGCGGCCTTGTTTCCTAAGATGCGGCGGTTATTTTGTTTCACGCCCTCATCCATCACGGCAAAAGAAGGGCAGAAGGGGTATCTAATGGATTTGCAACAGGCATCCGATCAGGTTGTTCTGATCATAACGCAATATGGCCTCAGCGTCCTCGGCGCGCTGATTATTCTGATTGTCGGCTATTATCTTTCAAAGAAAATACCGGCGCTGCTGCGTAAAATTATGGACAAACGGGGGATTGACGCGACGGTCAGCGGATTTCTCAGCCGCATTGCGAAATTCGCCATACTCGTCTTTACCGTCCTGTTGGTCCTGTCGCAATTCGGTATTCAAACGGCCAGCCTGATTGCGGTTCTGGGTGCCGCCGGTCTCGCCATCGGCCTCGCGCTTCAGGGAACGCTCAGCAATGTGGCGGGTGGCGTGATGCTGCTGATCTTCCGGCCCATCAAGGTCGGCCAGTATGTCGAGGTCGGCGGTCATGGCGGCACGGTGAAGGATATCAGCCTGTTCACGACCGAGCTGGCGACGGTGGACAATATTCAGGTCATTATTCCGAACGGTTCCGTCTGGGGCAATGCGATCCGCAATTTCAGCTTCCATCCGACCCGGCGCATGGATCTGCTGATCGGCATTTCCTACGAGGATGACATCGACAAGGCGCGCGGCATTATCGAACGGCTGGCCCTCGCGGACGAACGCTCGCACAAGGACCCGGCGCCGCTGATCGAGGTGGCCGAGCTTGCCGATAATTCGGTTAATTTCACGGTGCGTGTCTGGTGCGATAGCGGCAATTACTTCCCGCTCAAATTTGCCCTGACCAAGGCGATCAAGCAGACCTTCGATGCGGAAGGAATCTCCATTCCCTATCCACAACGCACGGTGCATGTCGTCAAGGAAGGCTGATCCCGCATCTATCGGAATGACTTATGAAAAGCCCCGGTCGCCGCCGGGGCTTTTTGCTGCCTTATGCAAATTGGCCCCCTCATTTATCGGATATTGGACCTTTTAATAAGGCCGCTTTTCCTGCAGCCTATCCTGACGATTTCTGCGTCAGAAATAAGGAAATTCTGCCATGTCCGTCGAACTGCCAAGCGTGTGCCCCCTTGATTGCCCCGATACCTGTTCTTTTACGGTGACGGTGGAGGCGGGGGAGGTCCGGAAGGTCCGTGGCAGCACGGCCAATCCGCTGACCAATGGCGTCGTCTGCAATAAGGTGGCGCGCTACTATCCGGAATTTGTGCATGGGGAAAACCGGCTGCGCCATCCGTTGAAACGGGTGGGTCCGAAGGGCGGCGAGGATTTCGCCCGCATTTCGTGGGAAGAGGCAATCGACACCATCCACGACCGTTTCAGCGCGATTATTGCCGAACATGGGCCGCAGGCGATCATGCCCTATAACTATGCCGGGCCGCATGGCCTGCTGGCGATGGGCTCCATGGATCTGCGGTTTTTCCATCGCCTCGGCGCGACGCTGCTGGCTCGGCGGCCGCTCTGCGGCGGTGTGAAATCGGAGGCTTACAAAGGCACGTTCGGCGGCGTCGGGGCGATGCAGCCGTTGCAGCTGGAAGCGGCGAAGCTGATCGTTGTCTGGGGCAATAACGTCACCTTTTCCAACCTGCATCTCGCGCCCATTATCAAGCGGGCGAAGGCGAAGGGGGCGAAGCTTGTCGTCATCGACCCGAAACGCATCAAAATTGCCGAGCAAGCGGATATGTATATCGCCGTCCGGCCGGGAATGGATATTATCCTCGCTTTCGCCATCGCGGCGGAGTTGGAACGGATCGGCGGCTTTGATCATGACTTTATCGCGCAGCATGTGCAGGGCGCGGAAGAATTTATGGCTGAGGCGCGGAAATTGACAATCGAGGAATCTTCCCGGCTTTGCGGCGTCCCGGTTGACGATATCCGCAAGTTCGCCGCCCTTTATAAGGACAGCAGCCCCGCCGCCATTTCCGTCGGCAACGGGATCGAGCGGAACAGAAATGGCGGCAATAGCATCCGCGCCATCTTTGCGCTGCCCGCCCTTGCCGGAAAGTTCGGCCTGCGCGGCGGCGGCATCGTCGGCGGTTCGGGCAATCTGTTCCCGAAAACGCTGGACAGGCTGCAACGGCCCGATCTGGTGCCGCCCGGCACCCGCACCCTTAACATCATTGATATCGGCCACCATCTCGCGCAGCAGGATCTTGATATCCCGCTGAAAGGGCTGTTTATCTATAACCATAATCCGGTGGTCGTGTCGCCGGATCAGAATGTGACGCGACGCGGTCTTGAACGGGAGGATATTTTCACCGTCGGCTGTGATGTGGCCATGACGGACAGCATGAAATATTGCGATATCATCCTGCCCGCCGCCAGCCATTTCGAGCATGACGAGATTTTCTGCGCCTACGGGCAGCCCTATCTGCAACGGGCGGCGCCGGTGATTGAGCCGGTGGGCGAGTCTCTTCCCAATACGGAGATTTTCCGCCGTCTCGCGGCCCGTTTCGGCTTCAATGAAGATATTTTCAGGGCGAGCGACAAGGAGCTGATGGACGATGCCATTGATGGCAATGATCCGCGCCTCAAAGGCTACCGGCCGAGTGAGATACCACTCGGCACCGCCCTGTCCATGGAGAAGGGAGAAACGGACACCATTCTGTTTGGAAATGCTGTCCCCGCGACCCCAAGCGGGAAAATAGAACTTGTCTCCGCTTATTTGCGGGATGCCTTTGGTCAGGAAATTCCGGTTTATCATCCTGTCGAAAGCGAGTATCCGCTCTCCCTCGTCACGCCGTCATCGAACAAGATGATCACGTCCACCTTTGGCGGGGTGAAGGCGAATGACGATACGCCAATGCTGGAAATGCATCCCGCTGATGCTGCGGCGCGCGGTCTTGCGGATGGCATCAGGGTCCGGCTTTTCAATGAACTGGGAGAAGTGTTCCTGCCCCTTAAAATCACTGAGAATGTCCGCGAAGGAGTAATTTACTCGCCAAAAGGTTCCTGGTTTAAAACGACGGAGAATAATCAGACCGTTTCCGCCCTTGCGCCAACCTTTAAGGCCGATCTCTCCGAAGGCGCCTGTTTCAATGACTGCCGGGTGGAGGTGGTGGCCGCTTGATTAAATCGGGCGGGGTCACACCTGTCCGTTGGAAAGCACGACGAGGAGGGCGCGCGCCTCTTCCGTTCCGCTGTTGCGGATTTCATGGGGTTGGTCGGCGGCATAGCGGGCGGTTTCCCCGGGCAGCACACGCTCACTTTCCTCTCCGGCGATCACCGTCATCTCGCCGCTGAACACCGTCAGATGCTCCGTCGTCCGGGCGTTATGCGGATTTGACGCCATGCGCCCGCCGGGCTTCATGATCAGCTCATACCATTCCATCTCATTGACAAGGCTCGCTGGGCCCAACACTCTGAGCACATACTGCTTGCCGGTGTCATTGAGAACCGGAGTTGCGTTGGCCGGGACAACGGTCAGGCTGTGGCCAGGATCATCGCCGCGCACAATATCGTCAATGGTGACGCCAAGTGCCTCCGATAATCGCCAGACGGTCGCGAGCGTCGGGTTCGTCTCGTTCCGTTCAATTTGCGACAGCATGGATTTCGAGACGCCGCAAACAGCGGCAAGCTGATCGAGGGTAAGCTGCTTCTCTTTACGCAGGCGGTTGATGGTCGCGCCAACCGCGGGCGGGGTATTTTTCTCGTCTGACATATTTTCCTGTTGACTGGAAATAAATCCACTATATTTTACGAAATACAGTATAACGGATTTTTTTCCAATGTCCAGAAAACAGGTGATCCATGTTCACAATTGCCAAAACCGAAGCCTCCCGCGGCCTCTGGCCCGTCCTGAAAGATTCCCTGAAGGAGCCGGAGGCAGGCATGGTTATGGTGGATGTGATTGCCGCCGGTATCTGCGGCACTGATTATCATATCTATAGCTGGGACGCCTGGTCCGCAGGGCGGGTTCGTACCCCGATGACCATCGGCCATGAATTTGTCGGACGCATCGCGGCCATTGGCGCGGGTGTGACGGGTTTCGCCATCGGCGACCGCGTTTCCGCCGAATGCCATATCGCCTGCGGGACCTGCCGGTTCTGCCGCACGGGCAATGCGCATATCTGCGAGAAAACCAGCATCATCGGCGTGGACCGCCCCGGCGCTTTTGCGGAGCAGGTAGAGGTGCCGGCCAGCAACCTCTGGCATGTGCCGGAGGGTATCCCCGATGCCCATGCAGCGCTATTCGATCCGGTCGGCAACGCCATGCATATGGTGGCAAGCGCGAAGGTAACGGCGAAGGATGTGCTGATCGTCGGTGGCGGTCCCATCGGGCTGTTCGCGGCGGCCATCGCCAAGGCCCATGGCGCCCGCACCGTCGCATTGCAGGAACCCAATCAGGCCCGCGCCGCCATTGCACGCTCGCTTGATCTTGATCTGGTGGTCAGCCCGCGCGATCCGGACTGCACGGATAAAATCCTTGAGCTGACACGCGGGCAGGGGCCGGAAGTGGTGCTGGAAGTCAGCGGCAACGCCGCCGCCATCAACGCGGCGCTTGATCTGGCCGCGCCGGGCGCGGTGTTTGCGCTGCTCGGCATTCCGGCCGGGCCGGTGGCGCTTGATCTTGGGGCGAAGGTGGTAATGAAGGGGGTCAGCCTGCTCGGCATTACCGGGCGGCGGATGTATGAAACCTGGTATCAGGTGGAGGCTTTCATGCTGAAAAACCCCGCGCTGATGGACAAGGTGATTACGCATATCCTGCCCGCCACCGATTTTGCCCGCGGCTTCGAGTTGATGGATGAAGGCGCCTGCGGCAAGATAGTCCTTGATTTTGCAAGTCTGAAAGGGAGGCTGCCGCAATGAGCGAACAACTCATCACCCGCCTGACGGAAGAACTTTTCAATGCCGACCGCGCGGGCACTTACAAACGCCTCAAAGTGATCGAGGGAGCGATTGGCGACAAGGTGTCGCTCGCCGGGCAGGGGGAGGTGACGTTGCTGTCTTCAAATGATTATCTCGGCTTTGCCAACCATCCGGAGATTGTCGAGGCGGCGCGCGCGGCGCTCACGCAATTCGGGGCGAGCACGGCGTCGGTACGTTTCATCTGCGGGACGCAAAGCGTGCATCAGACGCTGGAAGAGGATCTTGCTCGTTTCCACGGGACAGAGGCGGCGCTTACCTATTCCTCCTGCTGGGCGGCGAATACGGGGCTGTTCGCGGCCATTACCGCACCGGGCGATGTTATCCTGTCCGATGCGCTCAATCACGCCAGCTTGATCGATGGTATCCGGGCGACGGCAAAAGGTGTGGTGCGTGATGTCTATGCCCATAGCGATATGGCGGAGCTGGAGGCAAAGCTGAAGCAACACCGGAAAGCGCCCGCCCGGATTATCGTCACGGACGGAGTTTTCTCCATGGAGGGAGATATCGCGCCGCTCGATAAAATCACCGGCCTTGCTGAAAAATATGATGCGCTTGTGGTGCTGGATGATTCCCATGGCCTCGGTGTGATGGGCGCGACGGGACGCGGCACGGCGGAGCATTTCGGTGTGCAGGATCGCATTGATATCTTCACCGGCACCCTCGGCAAGGCGTTGGCGGCGGGGACCGGCGGGTTTGTTGCGGGGCCGAAGGCGGTGACCGAAACCCTGATCCAGAAATCGCGGCCACATCTATTCTCCAACGCGCTGCCGCCCTCGGTCGCGGCGGCGGGCAGCAAGGCGCTTGAATTGCTGGATGCATCGCCTGAGCGGATTGCGGCGCTTCAGAAAAAATCGGCGGATTTTCGCATTCTTCTGAAGTCAAAGGGTCTCAATCCGCTTGAGGGGGAGAGCGCGGTCGTTCCTGTCATCGTTGGGGAAACGGCAACCGCGATCCGACTGGCGGGCGAGTTGCTGGAAAAGGGGATTTTCGTCACCGGATTTGGTTATCCCGTCGTGCCGGAGGGAGAGGCGCGGCTGCGCTTTCAACTTTCCTATGCCCATACGGATGATGAGCTGGCAGCGGCTGCATCGGCCTTTGCGGTCTTGCTGGGGTGAGGGTGTCCACCGCTGCATGGCTGCCATTCATGGGCGGTGATTGACAGAAAAGGGGGATCGGGCGAGATTAGTCGTCCCGTCCGCCTGCCGAGTAAGCCCGCCCATGGAAGCCTGGATTGTCATCACTCTTTTCGCCGCCTTTCTGCAGAATGTGCGGACGGCCCTGCAAAAGGCACTGAAGGGACGGCTGTCCACCGGCGGGGCCACCTATGTGCGGTTTCTCTATGGCGCACCCTTCGCGCTTCTCTATCTTGGCGGCCTTATTCTCACGACCGACTTGCCGCTGCCCCGGCCCAATGGAGAGTTCCTGATCTATGCTCTCGTCGGTGGGCTCGCGCAGATTTTTGCGACCGGACTGCTGGTCAGCCTGTTCAGCCTGAAGAATTTTGCGGTTGGCACTACCTACGCCAAGACGGAAACCGTGCAGGCGGCGCTAATCGGCATGGTCTTACTGGGCGATCATGTGGGGATCGGTGCCATTCTTGCCATCGCTATCAGCTTTGTCGGCATCCTCCTGATTTCCATGTCATCGAGCGCCTTTACATTGAAGGATTTTCTGTCCGGCTGGATGAGCCGGGCGGCAGGGATCGGGCTGCTCTCCGGCGCGCTGTTCGGCATTTCCGCTGTCAGCTACCGTGGCGCCTCGCTGGCGCTTGGCGGGCAAGGCGTGATCATTCAGGCCGCCTATACGCTTGCCTTCGTCATGATCTTCCAGACAGTGGTGATGAGTCTTTATCTACCGCTGCGCGAGGCCGGACAGATTACCAAGGTTTTCAGAAACTGGAAAATGGCCATCTGGGTCGGGCTCACCGGAATGCTTGGCTCCGCCTGCTGGTTTACGGCCATGACGCTACAAAACGCCGCCCTTGTCAAAGCCGTCGGACAGGTGGAGTTGGTCTTTTCCTTCATCGCCTCCTATTTCTTTTTCAAAGAAAGGACCAACCGCATCGAACTTTGCGGTATCCTGCTGATTGTGCTTGGTATTCTGCTGTTGCTGCTCGACCGCGTGTAATGTCATAATTTTTAAACAATTCTGCGGTTTGCGGCTTTTGTTTTGAGATATCATCAGCTATGCTGGCGATAAGTGGATGTCAAACAATTACGAGGCCGCATTTGGGGGCGCAATATTCCAGTCGGGAAATGATTGAAAAGCTGGTCGGCTTCGACACGGTTTCCCGCAGTTCCAACCTTGCCCTGATCGACTTCGTCGCGGAATATCTCGCAGGCCATGGTATAACCGCGACACGGGTCTATAACGCGGATAAAACGAAAGCCAATCTATATGCCACCGTCGGGCCGCAAGTTGAGGGCGGCATTGTCCTTTCGGGTCATACGGATGTGGTGCCGGTTGATGGTCAGCCCTGGGTGACGGATCCGTTTGTGCTCACGGAAAAGGACGGTCGTCTCTATGGCCGCGGCACGGCGGATATGAAAAGCTTCTCTGCCATCGCGCTCGCCAAAGTGCCGGAGATGCTGGCGAAGCCTCTCAAATATCCCCTGCATTTCGCGCTGTCCTATGACGAGGAGGTGGGCTGCATTGGTGCGCCGGCGATGATTGATGAGATTGCGACGCGGCTGCCACGTCCGCGCGCCGTCATTGTGGGGGAGCCGACGATGATGGAGGTTGTCTCGGCCCATAAGGGGATCATGACGCTGCAAACCACCGTTACGGGGCGCGAGGCGCATTCAAGCCTGGTAGAGGATGGAGTGAGCGCGGTCATGGCGGCGGCGCGGCTGATCGCCTTCATTGGCGATATGATGGCGGAAAATAAGGCCCGCGCGATGCCGGACAGCCCGTTCTGGCCGCCTTACAGCACGCTCACCTGCGGCATTGTCAATGGCGGAACAGCGGGGAATATTCTCGCACGGGAGTGCCGGTTTCTATGGGATATCCGTCATATCCCCGAGGATAATCCACTGGATTTCATCACCCGTTTCCAAGCCTATGGGGAAGGCGTTCTGTTGCCGCCGCTGCGCGTAATCGCGCCCGAAGCGGCGATCGTCACCGAGATAATCGCGAATGTGCCGGCCCTTGCCCCGGAGGCGCAGGGTGAGGCGGAAATGTTGTGCCGCTCCCTGACCGGGCTAAACACCACCAGCGCGGCCTCCTACGCGGCGGAAGCGGGGCAGTTTCAGCAGGCCGGTTTTTCCACCGTTCTGTGCGGCCCGGGCTCCATTACGGTTGCCCATCAGCCAAATGAATACATAGAGTTAAGTCAGGTGAAGGCTGGCGAACAGTTTCTGTCAAAACTCATCGACAGACTTTGCTTATGAGGAAAAGTGAATGCAATGGACAGGGGTGCAACTATTCGCTAATCTCAATCTCAAATGCCGCGGGAAAATAATAACAAACCGGCGAAAACAGCCCCTTTCCGGGCGCCTTGTGACAGTCATTTCAGATAAAAACTAAGGGAGTTATCATGAAACTAAGGACAGGATTATTTGCAGCGGTCGCGGCCGTCGCCCTGGCGGCGACCACACCGGTGCAGGCAAAAACTTTCAAATACGCGTTTCAGGGAGATTTAAGCTCCCTTGATCCGCATTCATTGAATGAATCCTTTTTGCTGGGCACGCTCGGCAATATCTATGAAGGACTCGTTCTTTATGATGATCAGATGAACATTGTGCCGGGTCTCGCCGTTTCCTGGAAAACGCTGACGCCGACAACGTGGGAATTCAAGCTGCGTGAAGGGGTCAAGTTCCACGGCGGTCAGGATTTCACCGCCGATGATGTGATCTTCTCCTGGCAGCGTTCGCTTTCCGAAGGTTCCGACCAGAAGGTGCGCGGCGGTTCCATGAAGAATATCACCAAGGTCGATGATTATACTATTGTTGTCGAGACTCCGGCGCCGAACCCCATCCTGATCCGCGATATCGCGCTGCTCTATATCATGGACAAGGAATGGTCCGAAGAGCATGGCACCACCAATGCGACGAGCGCCACCGGCACGGACAAGGGCAATTACGCCAACCTGAATGCCAACGGCACCGGTCCCTTCATGGTGGAAAGCCATCAGGCGGACGTGAAAACGGTGATGAAACGTCATGAAGGATATTGGAAGGAAGTCCCCTCCAATGTGACGGAAGTGATCTTTACGCCGATCAAGGAAGCGCCGACCCGCGTTGCCGCCCTGATCTCCGGCGAGGTGGATATGGTCTACCCCGTGCCGGTGCAGGACTGGGATCGCCTCGATGGAGCGGATGGCGTGAGTGCTCTCGCCGGGCCGGAAGCCCGCTCCATCTTCCTCGGTATGGATCAGGGACGCGATGAACTGCTCTATTCCAGCGTGAAAGGAAAAAACCCGTTCAAGGACCAGCGCGTGCGTGCGGCCTTCGCCCATGCCATCAATCTTGAAGCCATCAAGGACAAGATCATGCGCGGGGCCTCTTCCCCGGCCGGGCAAATGGTCGCCCCGCAGATCAACGGCTATGTGCCGGAGCTGAAGGAACCCTACAGCTATGATCCGGAAATGTCCAAGAAGCTGCTGGCCGAGGCGGGGTATCCCGACGGGTTTGAAATCACCCTCGACTGCCCCAATGACCGGTATTTCAATGACGAGAAAATCTGTCAGGCGGTTACCTCCATGCTGGCCCGCGTCGGCGTTAAGGCGACACTGAACGCCATGCCGAAATCGAAATATTTCGGCAAGATCCTTGAGACCGGCGGCTTTGACACCAGCTTCTATATGCTCGGCTGGACGCCTGGCACCATGGATGCGGAAAACACGCTGTCTTCCCTCATTGTTTGCCAGGACATGGAAAACAAGAAGGGTCTTTTCAACATCGGCAATTACTGCAACAAGCGGGTGGATGAACTGACTGCCGCCGTCGGCAGCGAGACCGATCAGGACAAACGCAACGCCATGATCAAGGAGGCCTTTACGATCCTGAAGGATGAGGTGGGCTATCTGCCGATCCATGAACAGCCGATCTCCTGGGGCGTCAGTGACAAAGTCACCGTCAATCAGCGGGCGGACAATATCCTCGACTACCGTTACGTCGTCGTGAATTAAACCGAACCGGGCGGCCCGCGTTTCCCGCGCGGGCCCCCATTCCAGGCGTTAGCGGGACAAGTCATGATTTCCTTTGTTATCAAGCGGTTGCTGCAATCCGTTTTCGTGATGCTGGCGGTTGCGCTCATTGCCTTTTCCATGTTCCGCTATATCGGGGATCCGGTCAGCAACATGGTTGGGCAGGACACCACGCAGGCGGAACGGGAGGCGCTTGCCGAAAGGCTCGGCCTGAACGACCCGTTCTTCATGCAGTTTGGCCGGTTTGTGGTGAAGGCGGCGCAGGGGGATTTCGGTATTTCCTACAAATACCGTGAACCGGTCAGCCATCTGATCGAACAACGATTGGCCGCGACTCTCGAACTTTCCTTTGTTTCAGCCATTCTTGCCCTTGCCATCGGCATACCGGCGGGTGTGTATACCGCGCTCCGGCCAAGGGGCCTGTTGTCCCGCGCCGTCATGACCTTGTCGCTGGTCGGTGTCTCGCTGCCGACTTTCCTGATTGGCATCCTGCTGATCCTTTTCTTTGGCGTCATTCTCCGCTGGCTGCCCACCTTCGGGCGCGGCGATGTGGTGGCGATCGGCTGGTGGACAACGGGTTTCCTCACCGTTTCGGGAATCAAGTCGCTGATCCTTCCGGCCATCACCCTTGCGCTGTTCCAGATGACGCTGATCATGCGGCTGGTGCGGGCCGAGATGCTGGAGGTGTTGCGCACCGATTTCGTGAAATTCGCCCGTGCCCGCGGCCTGCCGGATCGCTCGGTGCATTTTATCCATGCGCTGAAAAACACACTGGTTCCGGTTATTACCATCACCGGCTTGCAGCTTGGCTCCCTCATCGCTTTCGCCATCATCACCGAAAGCGTCTTTCAGTGGCCCGGCATGGGGCTGCTGTTCATTCAGGCCATCAGTGACGTGGATATCCCGATCATGGCGGCCTATCTCGTGCTGATCGCCTTTTTCTTTGTCATTATCAACATGATCGTCGATATTCTTTACTACATGGTTGACCCGCGTCTGCGCGCGGACAACGCGAGCTGAGGGGATGGGGATGTCAGCAACGGAGTATATGGAAAAATCCCGCCTTCGCCGTTTCTTCGAAGGTGACGTGTGGCACAGCTTCACGCGCAATCCGGTCGCCATCGTCGCGGCCGTCGTAACCGTGGGCATGATCCTCGCCGCGCTGCTGGCCCCGTTGATTGCGCCCCATGATCCCTTCGATCTCGCCAAGCTCGATATCATGGATGCCAGCCTGCCGCCCGCCTGGGAGGCGGAGGGGGACGCGCGTTTCCTCCTTGGCACCGATGATCAGGGCCGCGATATCCTCTCCACCATTCTCTACGGTGCGCGCATTTCGCTTGTGGTCGGTTTTGCTTCTGTTCTTTTCGCCATGGTGGTCGGAATCATTCTTGGCCTCATCAGCGGCTATGTCGGCGGGCGGACAGATGCCTTCATCATGCGCATTGCCGATATCCAGCTTTCTTTTCCGGCAATCCTGATTGCGCTGCTGATCGACGGCGTGGCGCGCGGCCTGATCCCAAAGGAGCTGCATGCCAATATCTCCATCTATGTGTTGATTTTCGCCATCGGGGTATCGGGCTGGGTGCAATATGCGCGGACGGTGCGCGGCTCCACGCTGGTGGAGAAAAACAAGGAATATGTGCAGGCCGCCCGCGTCATCGGCATCCGTCCGCTGACCATCCTGCGCCGCCATGTCCTGCCCAATGTGATGGGGCCGGTGATGGTGATTGCCACCATCCATCTCGCCATCGCCATCATTACGGAGGCGACGCTCTCCTTCCTCGGGG
The DNA here is from genome assembly GCA_963971675.1 of uncultured Alphaproteobacteria bacterium. Classification (GTDB taxonomy): domain Bacteria; phylum Pseudomonadota; class Alphaproteobacteria; order Sneathiellales; family Sneathiellaceae; genus Sneathiella. Next base: position 198,633 of record CAXASQ010000007.1, read on the forward strand.
TGGGGGTGCCGCCAACGACGCCGTCGCTTGGCACCTTGATCCGTATCGGCAATGAATATCTCTTCTCCGGCGATTGGTGGATCACCATTTTCCCGGGCGCGACGCTGGTCATTCTGGTGCTGGCGGTCAATTTGCTGGGCGACTGGATGCGCGATGCGCTGAACCCGAAGCTGCGATAGGGACAGGCCATGGATCTTCTCAATATCAATAACCTGCGTATCGAATTCCCGAGCCGTCACGGGACGGTCGTCGCCGTCGATGACGTGACGCTGAAGGTGCAGCCTGGGGAAGTCCTCGGCGTTGTCGGGGAATCTGGGGCGGGCAAATCCACCATCGGCAATGCGGTGATTGGCCTGTTGGAGCCGCCCGGCGAGATGACCGGTGGGCATGTATTCCTGAAGTCGGAGCAGATTGATACCCTCGGCGCGGAAGCGAAACGGAAAATCCGCGGACGGCGGATCGGCATGATCTTTCAGGATCCGCTGACCTCCCTTGATCCCCTGCAAACCATCGAGCAGCAGCTTGTGGAGACCATTGATCTGCATTTGAAGCTGGGCGAGAAGAAATCGCAGGAGCGCGCCGTGGATCTGTTGCGCCAGGTCGGTATTCCCGATCCGGAAACCCGTATCAAGAACTACCCGCATCAGTTTTCCGGCGGTATGCGGCAGCGGGTCGTGATCGCCCTTGCCCTTTGTGCGGAACCGGAAGTTATTATCGCCGATGAGCCGACGACGGCGCTTGATGTGTCGATACAGGCGCAGATCCTCGATCTCATGCGCCGCCTGTGCCGGGAAAAACAGGTCGGCATGATCATCATTACCCATGACATGGGGGTGATTGCCGATATTACGGATCGCGTTGCCGTTATGTATCATGGCAAGCTGGTGGAGGAGGGGACGACCGCCAAAATCCTCGGAAATCCTGATCATCCCTATACCCAGAGCCTGATCAGTGCCGTGCCGCGCCCCGATATCCGGCTCAAGCGCTTTCCCATGGTCAATTATATCGAAGCGGAGAGCGTCCGTCCGCGGCATATTGATCTCGCGACCCACTGGCTCGGCAAATCGCGGGATTTCGAAGATGTTTCTGGCCCGCTGCTCAGCCTGAAAAATCTGGTGATGACCTTTGTCACCCGGCATTCCATCATCAAAAGTCAGCGCAAGACCTTCAATGCCGTGGATGATGTCTCCTTCGATATCGCGGAGGGTGAGGTGTTCGGCCTGGTGGGGGAAAGTGGCAGCGGCAAGTCCACCGTCGCCCGCATGGTGTGCAGCCTTTACAAACCGGCGGCGGGAGAGGTCAATTTCGCAGGGACAGACCTAACAAAAATTGCCTCTGAATCCGAGCGGGATCATTTTCGCCGCCAGATGCAGATGATTTTTCAGGACCCGTTCTCCTCTCTCAACGGGCGGATGAAGGTGATGGATATCATTGCCGAGCCGATCCGCTTTCACAAGCTCGCTCGCACTAACCGGGAGGTGGAGCAGATCGTCACCGACCTGCTGGATCATGTAGGACTTGGTGCAAAGGCGGCGGTCAGGTTCCCTCATGAGTTTTCAGGTGGGCAGCGGCAGCGTATTTCCATCGCCCGCGCGCTTGCGACACGGCCGCGCTTTCTTATTTGCGATGAACCGACTTCGGCGCTCGATGTGTCTATTCAGGCACAGATCCTCAATCTTCTCAAGGATTTGCAGGAGCAACTTGGCCTGACCATGCTTTTCATCAGCCATGATCTGCCGGTCATCCGTCAGATGTGCGATCGCGTCGGCGTGATGAAGCAGGGCAAGCTGGTGGAGGTTGCCGCGACGGAGGATCTGTTCGAAAAACCGCAGGCCGCCTATACCCGCGAGCTACTGGATCTGATGCCGCGCCTTGACAAGCTGTCGCATGAAGGACTTGAGGTGGAAAAGGCCTGACGGCCTGCTCTTAAGAAAGCGTCCGCGTCATGAAAAAGCTCGCCGGATCATTTGTGTAATCGCCAAACGGCGGGCATTCACTAAAGCCATGGGCGGCATAGAAGGCCCGCGCCGGGGCAAAACCCGGTTGCGACCCCGTTTCCAGATAGAGCCGTGTATAGCCACGCTCCCGCGCCGTGACGAGGATCATGGCGAGAAGTGCGGCGGCCACGCCCTTGCCGCGATGGGCGGCGGCGGTATGCATGGATTTGATCTCACCGGTCTCTGCATCCAGCGCTTTAAGTGCGCCGCAGCCGAGCAACTCGCCCGTTGCGGTCTCGGCCCGCCAGAAGGTGATTTCCGCCGCGCGCAATCCGTCAAGGTCAAGGGCATGCACACTCTCCGGCGGGGAGAGGGAGCGCATCAGGGCAAGATGTGCCCGCAACAAGCCGATAATGGCATCGGAGGTGAGTTCGTCTTGGACCACCCGCAGGCTTTCGTTCATTCTGTGCGGCTCACCCCGTCAAGGGCCTTCCTGATCAGATCAATGCCGCGCGTCCAGACCATTTCCTTCCAGTCGTCGGCATCGCAATAGAAGGCATCGCGCATCTGCTGCTTGATGGCCTTGCCCTGTGCGCTTTCCACATCGCCCTTGATATAGAGCCAGTTATCGGCGCGCAGCGCATTCAGAACTTCCAGCACCGGAATGGTACCATATTCGATGGCAATGGCCGTCAGGCTGGCGTTCGGTGCGCTTTCGGCAATGCCCGCATCAATGGTGCCCCGCACGATCGCGGAGGCGGAGGTCCCGGCCTCCGGCGAGGTGACATCATCGCCATACCATTCCGTGGCGCGCGGCAATCCCGCCGGATCACCGACATAGATGATTTCCCCGTGGCCATAGGGACCAAGGCCCGTATGCAGGTCAATAAAGGCGAGATGACGGGCATTTTTAGCATGTTTTGCAATAACGCCCCGCAGCGTCTTGTTGGACCAGGAAGGGCCGAAGCCGCCGAAAAACAGACCGTCCGCATGGATATGCTGACCGCCGGTGACCGCCGCTTGGAACGTCTTGAGCCCCTTGTCCTCAATATAGTGCTGGATCGCCGCATCCGCCTTGGCCCGCGCCGGTCTATCCCAATCATCAGGCAGCAGCCATTCATGGACCTCGTGATAGGCGGGATTGTCCGGCACGCCATCTGTAAAATCGAGAAAATTGCGGTTGAGGTCGATATTGTCCTCATTCACCCGGCGGATATGGGAAAAGCCGTAAGGATTGATGGCATGGATCAACAATACGGCGGTATCGGCGGGCAGATTTTGAAAGGCTTCCGTCTCCAGCAGGCCGACCTGAATGCCGGAACCACAGAAACCCTCCCCCCCATGAGTGCCGGAGGAGATCACCAGCAGCCGGGACGCTTCCCGCGGGCCGATCCGCGCCACATCCATATACAGATCTTCCCCATCCGCGCCCTTTGCCCGCTCATTCAGATGGTTTTCAACCCTGATGTCCCGCTTCATGCAGCATTCGAGAAAGCGCGTGCGCGCTTCGGCATAGGTGGCGGAGAAAAATCCCGGTACGTCCATATCGTCTCTTTCCCTTTTTTGTATTCTCTGTTGTTATATCAGAGGTAGTCGCCCCGTCGAAGCATTTCGAGGGGCGAGAAGGCAAACAGGGAAAAATAACAATGTCAGAAAATGCCTATGTCATCATCGGGTCCGAATATTCGCCTTTCTCCGTCAAGGTGCGATCCTATTTCCGCTATAAGAATATCCCCCATGAATGGCGGCAGCGCACCCTCGCCAATATGGCGGAGTTTCAGAAATATGCCAAACTGCCGCTGATCCCGCTGGTTGTCGGCCCGGGAGAGGAGGCACTCCAGGATTCCACCCCGATTATCGAAAAGATGGAGCGGCGCTTTGCCGATCCGGCGTTGCAACCGCCATCAGAGACGCTGGCCTTTCTTTCTGCCTTGATCGAGGATTATGCCGATGAATGGGTCAACAAGCCGATGTTTCATTACCGCTGGTGGGCGGATGAGGATCAGATCGCCGTTGCCAAGGGGCTCGCGCGGGGTATGAACCCTGCGGCCGATGCCGCGAAAATCGACGAAATGGCCGTCAGCATCCGCGCCCGCATGGTGCCGCGTCTGCGGTTTGTTGGATCGAGCGAGCAGACAAAGCCGGTGATCGAAGCCTCGCTCGACAATCTGCTTGCTCTGCTGGAGGCGCATCTTGCAAACCGTGCATACCTGTTTGGCGCCCGTCCGGCGCTTGCCGATTTCGGGCTGTTCGGCCAGGTCAATGGTTGCCTACAGCAGCCGACGACGGAACGGATGATCCGTGGCCATTATCCGCACACGCTGGACTGGCTGGAACGAATGCAGGATCCGAAGGCGGACGGCGCGTTCGAAGAATGGGAAACCTTGGCCGCAACGCTCGGCCCCCTGCTCAAATCGGAAATCGGCAATCTTTATCTGCCCTGGAGCCTCGCCAACGAGAAGGCGGTGGCGGACGGGGAGGAGACTTTCACCGCGCATTTGTCAGGGCAGGACTTTACCCAGCAAATTTCCAAATATGCCGCGAAATCTATCCAGACTTTGCGCAACAAGCGGGTGGCAATCACGGACCGTCGCGACCTTGACGCTATTCTGGCGGAAAATGATTGCTTACAACCTTTAGTATTGGTTGATTGAGCGACCTATCAGGGGCGGATCATATTTTTGCCGGAATTAATCTCTATAATTCGTAATATGTGGTTGACGGAAGGCAGGATTTGACTGTTGGTGGATTTGTAGCCATGCAAATTTTGAAAATTTGCTATATGACAAATATTTGATTAAAATTAGATGGTTAGTAGGTTTTTCTCATATGAGGATAAGCTTTGTTGCTTTTGGCAAACTAACTATTGACCATCTTCAAACTAGTATAATATACAATATCGGTGATTATTGGGATATGATACCGGTTGCAATGGAAGCGGGGAAGTTCAGTGGCGAGAATAGATGCGCTTGTGAAATCAGGGGTTGTAAATCCGGAGGGCTTTTATACACTTGGCGGACGGCTGGCCATTGATTTTGCCAATAGTTACAAACGCATCGGTCGCGACCGGGAAGGCATTGCCAGTTTCGACGATCTGTTGACATTCATGAAGTCGCATCATCTGCTGCACGAGGATGAAGCTTCTGATCTACATATGTTTCATTTCCAGAATCCTGCGCGCTGTCAGAATGTTGTGGAAACGCTGCTTGCGCTGCGTCAATCATTCCGCAGCATCTTGACAGATCTGTCGCAGGGCTGGCCGCTCAATCCGGATTTTATGGAGGTGGTCAATGGCCAGCTTCAGTCCTTCAAGAGTTTTCACCGGATTGAACCGGGGGAGGAGGGGATGGAGCTCAAAACGGTCATAGACGAGGCCGGGCCGGAAAAGCTTATGTTCCCGATCCTGCATGATATCGCGGCCTTTCTGACCTCCGATCATGTGGAGAAAACCCGCGGCTGCGCCAGCGAAGACTGCAATCTCTATTTTATCAATACCTCGCGCAACGGGCGGCGGCGCTGGTGCTCCATGTCCACCTGCGGCAATCGCGCCAAGGTCAATGCCTATCTGAAGCGTCAGGAAGAAGAGGGCTGAGCGCTCTTGCGTCCAGCGTGTTCATATCGTCCGGGCATCAGGTTTCTCCCTATGATATCGGCGAGTGGATAAGCGGGCAGGGCAGAGATATTTACCGCCCGCGCGTGACTTTTCAGCCAGCAATAAAATCATTGCGCCCTATCAGCCTTTCGCGCGCTCAATCGCCTGATCGCGTAGCTGATTCTTCTGCACCTTGCCCATGGCATTGCGCGGCAGGTCCGAGACGATATAGACTTCTTTCGGCACCTTGAAATTGGCGATCCGGTCCTTGATTGCAGCGGTGATATCGCCTGCTGTAAGGGCTGCTCCCGATGCATTCGCCACGACGAAGGCGACGACGGCCTCGCCAAAATCCGGATGCGGACGGCCGACCACGGCGCTTTCCTCAACCCCCGAAATTTCGTCGATAAAACTTTCGATTTCTTTCGGATAGACATTATAACCACCGGAGATGATCAGGTCCTTGGCGCGGCCGACGATGCGGTAATAGCCGTCTTCGCCCTTGCGGGTCATGTCGCCGGTAATGAAATAACCGTCGGGGCGAAATTCGGCGGCCGTCTTTTCCGGCATCCGCCAGTATCCCCTGAAAACATTGGGGCCCTTGATTTCCAGAATACCTATCTCGCCATCTTTGACAATCTTCCCCTCTTCATCGGCGATGCGCACATCGTTATCAAGCGGGAAACCTACCGTGCCTGCTTTGCGCTCCCCCTCATAGGGGTTGGAGGTGATCATGCCCGCCTCCGTCATGCCATAGCGTTCGAGAATGACATGCCCGGTCCGTTCAACGAAGGCATTGAAGGTTTCTTCCAGCAGCGGGGCGGAACCGGCGGTGAACAGCCGCATGTTGCGGCAGGCCTCGCGCGTGAAGCCAGCCTCGCCGAGCAGCCGGACATAAAAAGTGGGCACGCCCATGAAGACGGTTGCGCGGGGAAGCTGACGAATAACTTCCTCCGCATCGAATTTTTTAAGGAAAATCACCTTGCCCCCGGCGAGAAAGACGCAATGCAATGCAACGAACAGCCCGTGCACATGAAAGATGGGCAGCGCATGCAGCAGGATATCATCCTCCCGGAACTGCCAGTAGCGATGCAGCGTTTTGGCGTTGGACGCCAGGTTATCATGGCTCAGCATCGCCCCCTTGGACCGTCCGGTGGTGCCGGAGGTATAGAGAATGGCGGCAAGGTCATCGCCCGCGCGCCGGACGGTGACAAATTCGGCGGGCAGCGCCGCGGCGCGGTCCATCAGGCTGCCGTTGCCGTCACTGTCGAGGGTGAAAACCTCCCGCACGCCGGCCTTGTTTGCGATGGCCCGCAGCTCATCGGCGGCGGCGGGATCGCAGACGACAACGGCGGGTTCGGAATCACTGATGAAATATTCCAGCTCCGCTGATTTATAGGCGGTATTCAGCGGGAGATAGACAAGCCCGGCGCGCAGGCAGGCGAGATACAGCAGTACGGCCTCTACTGATTTGCCGACCTGCACCGCCACGCGGTCGCCCGGCGCGGCGCCGGATTGAAGCAGCAGGTTGGCGATGCGCCCGGCGCCCTCGCGCACTTCCTGAAAGCGATAGGTGCGGATTGAAGGTCCTTCGAAGGCGATGGCCTCCGGCTGCTGCTCGAAACGCGCATCAAAAAGGTTGTAGAGATTGCTGTCGGTCATGGATATTTTGTCCCGCAGTTTTAAAAGAACTGTCATCGGGTTTATGATACTCTTTTAATTTGCGCAAGGCGGTTCCGCACTGCATCCGGTGCAATCGGGTATTTCGTCGAAATTTATGTGAAAACATACTTTTACCTGATTTTGAAAGTATTACATGCCTATATATACAGGACAATATGACTATCCCTGACCGGCTGTCCGGCGGGGATGCAACCGAAGAACGAGGGGTTTATGGCGCCGACTTTTGTCTCACAACTTTTTAATTCCATTGCCGATACGGGGCGTGAGTTGCTGGACTTGCGCGGCGGCAAGAAAACCAGCCACGATATCAAGGGATATTGCCGCGATCTGCTGACCCAGAGAGGGGAGGCGTCGGGCATGGCGCTCGCCCGTGATGTGGTGGAGGCCTGGAGTCGGCTGGAGGACGAAGAAAAACTCGACTTCCTGTTGTTTCTGCATGAGGAAATGGCCCCCGATCAGGAGGAGATTGAAGAAGCGGTCGCCGCCTATCACAAGGAACCGACGGCGGAAAATTATAGCCTGCTCTCCGCTGCCATCGAGACGCCGCGGCAGGAGCTGATGCGGCGTATCAATTTTGCGCCGGGGGGCACGGCGGCAATCGTGGCCATGCGGAAATTTCTGGTCGCAAATCTGAAGGCGCATCCGGTGCTCAAATCCGTTGATGCGGATTTGCAGCATCTGCTGAGCAGTTGGTTCAATCGGGGCTTCCTCTCGCTGGAGCGGATTTCTTGGCGAACCCCGGCGGTGGTGCTGGAGAAGCTGATCGAATATGAGGCAGTCCATGAAATTGATGGCTGGGACGATCTGCGCCGTCGGCTGGACAAGGACCGGCGCTGCTTTGCCTTTTTCCACCCGGCGCTGCCGGATGAGCCGCTGATTTTTGTCGAGGTGGCGCTCGTGAAAGGGTTGGCGCGGGCCATTCCGCCGCTGTTGTCACAGGAAGGCAAGCGGGGCGATCCGCGAAAGGCGGACACCGCCATCTTCTATTCCATCAGCAACTGCCAGGACGGGCTGAAAGGCATCAGCTTTGGCAATTTTCTGATCAAGCAGGTGGTCTCCGAACTGTCGGCAGAGCTGCCCAACCTCAAGCATTTCGCTACCCTGTCGCCTATTCCCGGGTTCATGCGCTGGCTGAAGGGCGTCAATGAGGCGACGGGCGGGCTGCATTTCCGCGAGATCGAGGCAATCCGGCAGGAGCTTGCCGATCCCGACTGGCCAAACAAGCCGGAGGTGGCGGAAAAAATCCGCGAGCCCCTGGAACAGCTTTGCGCACATTACCTGATCAATGAAAAAGCGGGCAAGCGCCCGCTCGATCCCGTCACGCGCTTCCATCTGGGTAATGGGGCGCGTCTGGAGCAGCTCAACTGGCTCGGTGATTCCTCTCCGAACGGTCTGAAACAGTCGGCGGGACTGCTGGTCAACTATTATTACAGCCAGCGGGATATCGAGAAAAACCACGAAGCTTACGCCAATGAGCGCCGGGTTGTTGCTTCTTCGGCATTGCAGGCGCTTGCCAGAAGCGCGCGGAAATAGTATCGATGAGGGGCTTGCACCGCTTCGCCTTTCGCGTCCGCATTTTTTTGTCGACGCGCGGATGCCGATGTTTATAATCGGGCGGAATGGTTCCCGGCGAACCGGGCCTGTATCCAATGCGGACAGGACCAAAATATAAGAAACAAGAAAAAGAAATAACAAGCAACAACTCAAATCTCATAAGAAGAAGGATAAAAGATGTCGGACAAGAATATGCTTGCTGGTAAAACCGTGGTTGTGACAGGCGCTGGCCGTGGTGTCGGGCGCGGTATCGCCATCATGTGCGCCGCCTATGGGGCGAAAGTCGTCGTCAATGACCTTGGCGGTAATGAGCAGGGCGACGGCGCGGATCAGGTTCCGGCCCTTGAAGTCGTCAAAACCATCACTGATGCGGGCGGGGAAGCCATCGCCAACTTCGGCAACGTGGCGAAATCCGATGATGCCGGTGCCATGATCGAAGCCGCGCGCAAGGAATTTGGCAGCATTGACTGCATTGTCAACAACGCCGGTATCCTGCGCGATGTGATCTTTCACAAGATGACCGAGGAAGAATTCGACGCCGTGATCGCCGTTCACCTGAAGGGCAGCTTTAACGTTTCGCGCGCCGCAGCCCCCTATTTCCGCGAACAGCAGAGCGGTTCCATGGTCCATATGACCTCGACTTCCGGTCTGATCGGCAACTTCGGCCAGGCCAACTACGCTGCCGCCAAGCTCGGTATCGCCGGTCTGTCTCGCTCCATCGCGCTTGATATGTCGCGCTTCAATGTGCGTTCCAACTGTATCTCTCCTTTCGCATGGTCGCGCCTGATTGGCACCATTCCTCAGGGTACCGACGCAGAACGCGCCCGCGTTGCGAAGATCCAGCAGATGACGCCGGAAAAAATCGCGCCGCTCGCTGTTTATCTGCTCAGCGATCAGGCCAAGGACATCTCCGGCAACATTTTCGTTGTCCGCAACAATGAAATCGTGCTGATGAGCCAGCCGCGTCCGGTTCGCAATCTGCAGACCTCCGATGGATGGACGCCGGAAACCGTTGCCGAACGCTTCGGCCCGGCCGTCAGGACTTCTCTGGTGCCGCTGGAACGCTCCGGCGACGTCTTCTCCTGGGATCCGGTCTAAGGAGGAAACGTTATGGCGATTGATTATGACAAGCTGATCAACTGGAAGTTCGATGATGTCGAACAGACCTATACGACAAAGGACAGCATTCTATATGCGCTCGGCGTCGGTCTGTCGATGGATCCGCTGGATCTGCAGCAGCTCCGCTTCACCTATGAAGAGGATATGCTGGCCCTGCCGACCATGGCGGTTGTTCTGGCCTATCCGGGCTTTTTCCTGAAAAACCCCGAATTCGGGGTGGATTGGGTGAAAGTCCTGCATGGGGAACAGGGCATCAAGATCCACAAACCCTTGCCCGCAGAAGGCACGGTTATCGGCAAAACCAAGATCACCGAGATCATTGATAAGGGCGCCGGCAAAGGCGCGCTGATCTACACCACCCGCGAAGTCTTTGAAAAGTCCTCCGGCGATCTGCTGGCGACGCTTGACTCGACGACTTTTGCGCGCGGTGATGGCGGTTTTGGCGGCCCGACTGAAGGGGCGCCACAGCCACACAGCCTGCCGGACCGGGCGCCGGACAGCTCTATCGAGTTGCCGACGCTGCTGCAACAGGCGCTGATCTATCGTTTGAGCGGGGACTTCAACCCGCTGCACGCGGATCCGCGGATTGCGACAAGTGCCGGTTTCAAGGCGCCGATCCTGCATGGTCTTGCGTCTCTCGGTGTGGCCGGTCATGCCGTCCTCAAAGAGGCCTGCAACTATGAACCGTCAAAACTGAAAGAGTTCAACCTGCGCTTCACCTCTCCGGTGTATCCGGGCGAAACGCTGGTCACCGAGCTCTGGAAAGACGGCGATGTCACGTCCTTCCGCTGCCGCGTGAAGGAGCGGGATCTGGTAGTCCTCAACAATGGCTACGCCAAGATAGGCTGACGCTCTCGAAGCATCATGGAAAACGGCAGAATTAAACATATAATTCTGCCGTTTTCTGTTTCAGCCGGGGCGTAATCCGATTGTATCAACAAGGAAAAACCATGGATATTGAAGAAGCAATCCGCTCCCGCCGTTCCATCCGTGCCTTCACGGATCAGCCCGTCGAACGGGAGAAGATCGAACGGGTTCTGGAGCTGGCGCAACGCGCGCCCAGCGGCACCAACACCCAGCCCTGGCACACCTATGTCTGCGCGGGCGCGGCGCGCGATGATATTGCCCGCGAGGTGCTGAAGCTGGTGGAGAAGAACGCCGCCCGCAAATATGAAGAATATGAATATTATCCAGCCAGCTGGAAAGAAGTTCACCAGAACCGCCGCCGCGGGGTCGGTTGGAGCCTGTATGGTCTGCTTGGAATTGAAAAGGGGGACCGGGAACGGACAGCGAAACAGTCGAAGCGTAATTTCAACTTTTTCGATGCGCCGGTCGGGCTGTTTTTCACCGTCGATTCCTATCTGATGCGGGGCAGCTGGTTCGATGCGGGCCTGTATATGCAGACCGTCATGCTCGCCGCGCGCGGGGAGGGGCTGCACACCTGTCCGCAGGCCGCCTGGATCACCTTTCAGGAGCCGATCTTCCGCATCCTTGGCATTCCCGATGACCAGGTGCTCGTTTCCGGCATGGCCATGGGCTATGAAGATACCACGGCGATTGAAAACACGCTGGTCAGTGAGCGGGAAGATGTCGCCAATGTCACCCATTTTATCGGCTTTGATGAGAATTGACAGTTGATCCGCCGCTTAGGCAGTGGTTTCCTGTCTGGGGCGGATGAACAGAAACAACAGGAGTTTCCCGTGAAAGTATCCGAAGCGATCAAATCGCGCGTCACCGTGCGGCAGTTTCTGGACAAGCCCGTGCCGCTCGAGATTGTCCGCGAATTGCTGGAAATTTCCAAACGCGCGCCATCGGGCGGCAATCTTCAGCCGTGGAATGTGCAGGTTCTGACGGGGGATCCCCTAAAGGCGCTTGTCGATGATGTGGACCGCAAGTTGAGAAGCGGCGTGTCGGAAACGCCGGAATATCATGTCTATCCGCCGGAGTTGGTCGATCCCTATAAAACCCGGCGGCGCATTGTCGGCCAGGCCCTCTATGAGCTGATCGGCGTGCCGAGGGAGGATACGGCGGGCAAGTTGAAACAGCTTTCGCGCAATTTCCGCTTTTTCGATGCGCCGGTGGGCCTGTTTTTTATTCTCCACAAACAGATGGAAATCGGACAATATGCCGATGTTGGCATGTTCATGCAGAATATCATGCTGCTGGCGAAGGAATATGGCCTCGATACCTGCCCGCAGGAAGCCTGGGCCCGCTGGCCGGTGACCCTGCGGCAGCATCTCGTGCTCCAGGACCATGAGATGATGTTCTGCGGCATGGCGCTCGGCTATCGGGACCAGGATGCCGTGATTAACCGGCTGGTGACGGAACGTGAGACGTTTGAGAATTTCGTGACCCTACGCGGCTTTTGATCCGCCGCCAAAGAGAGAATGCAATGGAAGAAGATATTACCGGCCAGATTCGCCAGACGGTCCGCCAGCTCTGCGAAAGCTTTCCCGGCAGCTACTGGCGGGAGAAGGACCGCGAACGCGCCTATCCGACGGAATTTGTCAATGCGCTGACGGAGGCGGGGCTGCTCGGCTCCCTGATTCCGGAGGAATATGGCGGGGCGGGCCTGCCGCTCAGCGTGGCCTCGGCCATTCTGGAGGAGATTCACGCCAATGGCTGCAACGGCGCCGCCTGCCATGCGCAGATGTATACGATGGGGACCCTGCTCCGGCATGGCTCCGAAGACCAGCGGCGGAAGTACCTGCCGGGGATCGCAAGCGGGGAGCTGCGGTTGCAGGCTTTCGGCGTGACCGAACCGACGGCGGGCACCGATACCACCAGCATCTCGACAACGGCGGTGCGCGATGGCGATGAGTATGTGGTCAATGGCCAGAAGGTCTGGACCAGCCGCGCCGAATATTCCGATCTGATGATCCTGCTCGCACGGACCACCGCAAAGGACAAGGTTGCCAAGCGGGCGGAGGGGCTCTCCGTTTTTATCGTTGATATGCGCGAGGTGGTGGGGAACGGCATGACCATCCGGCCGATCCGCACCATGATCAACCATGCGACGACCGAGGTCTTTTTCGACAATATGCGCATTCCCGCCTCCAGCCTGATCGGGGAGGAGGGGAAGGGCTTTCGCTATATTCTCACCGGCATGAATGCGGAGCGGATCCTGATTGCCTCCGAATGTATCGGCGATGCGGAATGGTTCATCAAAACCGCCTCCGATTATGCCCGCGAACGGACCGTGTTCGGTCGGCCCATCGGTCAGAATCAGGGGGTGCAGTTTCCCATCGCGCGGAGCTATGCCCAGATGCGGGCCGCCAAGCTGATGGTGGAAGAGGCGTATCGCCTCTATGATGCGGGCGCGCCGTGCGGGGCGGAGGCCAATATGGCGAAGATGCTGGCCTCTGAAGCCTCCTGGGCAGCGGGGGAAGCCTGCATCCAGACGCATGGTGGCTTTGGCTTTGCCGAGGAATATGATGTGGAGCGGAAATTCCGTGAAACGCGCCTCTATCAGATCGCGCCGATCTCGACCAACCTGATCCTCTCCTTCATCGCCGAGCATGAATTGGAGCTGCCGCGCAGCTACTGATTTGGCGTGTGCGGCGGCTGTCGGGAACCCTCCAGGCCGGATGGATTTTTCCAACCGGCCTGTTTGTTTTTCGCAGACGCAAAAAAATTGTCCAGGGTTGAAATAAAGCTGTTGACTGGATTGTATGGTGGGCCTATAACCCGCGTCACGCTGACGGGGCGGGT